>NZ_CP136187.1:2797500-4005854 GCF_033193315.1 Agathobaculum sp. NTUH-O15-33 | reverse complement strand
GCACCGCGTAATCAAATTCGGTTTGCCGCGCCCCCATGCCGGATGATTTTTTGGCGGGTAACGCTTGGCACGCTTCGATCAGCAACGCCAGCGCCCGATAGTCCATAATATTTCTGATCTCTCTTAAAATACGCTCCCTTACCTTGCCCTTGTCTTTTGTGAGGATGCCGGAAACGTTCTCCATCACAAAATACTTGGGATGGAGCGCGGCGATCACTTTTAAATAATACGAGAAGAGGTCGTCCTTTTTATCGTTCTTCCTGCGTTCCCCGGCTAGGCTGAAGGACTGGCACGGGGGCCCCCCGTCAGTACGTCCACATCAATCTTCCCGAAGCTATGATAGACTTTTCCACATAGTTCTTCTATAAAATCGGGCGAGGTGATATCCTTTGTTAAAAACTCTGTCTTTAGACCCAGTTGATGGTTGTATCGCATCCTATGCGTCACTTCGCAGGTCGGATTGATATCACTGGCCAAAAGAAAGTCAAAATACTTTTGGTTCTCTTCGGCTTGCAAAAAACCTTCGCTAAATCCTCCGGCCCCTGCAAATAGATCAACATAAGTAGGCATTCCTAATTTCTCCGTTCCAATCTTGTCTTTCTATATTATATCAAAAACGCGCCTAAAAAGCCAGGGGGCCGCGCCTGATTTTAATCCGTTCTCTTAAAAAACATTTTTAAAACTATTTTCATATCTGCAAAAACGGGAAACGCCGCAAGCAAAAAAGACGCGCTGTGTATTACAGCGCGTCTTTTTATCGCCCCTCTGCTTTCAGAGGGAAAGAGGAAGAGAAGAAGAGGTCGATTGGTTATGTGGGAAGGCCGCCGTTCGGGTACAGAATGACCCGCGAGGCCTCCTTTGCCCGCAAAAGCGAGAAGGCGCGTTCGATCTCCGCCAAGGGCAACCGGTGCGAGATCAGATCGGTCAGCCGCAGCCGCTCGTCGCCCAACAGGGCGAGCGCCTCCGGAAAGGATTTGCTTAAAACGCCCATCATTTGCAGTTCTTTTTGCGTAAAAACGGCGGGCGGCACTTCGCCTATTGCGTTGTGGTTAAGGCCGAAGAGCAGCAGACGCCCCCGGCTGTTCAGCAGCCGCACGGCCTCGGTCAGGATCGCGCCCGTGCCCACCGCGTCGATCACAACGTCGGCCAGCGTGTCCCAGTGGCGCATTAGCGCGTCCCGCACCTGTTCGCGCTGCGAATCGATCACGACATCCGCGCCGCAGCGAAGGGCCTGTTCGATGCGTTTTTCTCCCTTCGCCACGACGGCGAGCTGCCGCACCCCGAATATCCTCAGCACTTTGATAAAGGTCAGTCCGATTGGCCCGGCGCCGTACAGCAGCACGCGCTCGGTCGGCAGGGGTTTTATTGTTTTCATGCCGCTCATCACACAGGCGAGCGGTTCGGTCTGGGCGGCTTCGGCCGGGTCCGCGCCCTCCGGCAGTCGGTAAAGCTGGCCCGCGTCCACCACCGCGTATTGGGCAAAGCCGCCGTCGCAGGTCTGTCCGTAATGATGCGGGCGCACGCAAAGATTGCTGAAACCGTTCTTGCATTCCCAGCACGCGCCGCACGGCAGGCAGGGATTGACAGCGACCTCGTCGCCGGGGCGGTACTCGGTAACGCCCTCGCCCACCGCTTCCACGGTGCCGCAAAACTCGTGCCCCATGATCACGCCGGGATCGATATGCTGCCCCGGCGGCACGCTCAGTCCGTGCAAATCGCTGCCGCAAATGCTAGCGGCGCGTATTTTGAGCAGTACGTCGCGTTTTTCCCGCACCTGCGGTACCGGTACCTGTTCGAGCTCCAGCACGCCGTTTCCCTTGAACACTGCCGCCAACATATTTGCCAAAATGCATGCGCCTCGCTTTCTCCATCCGGCTTTTAAACGTTATTGCCCCAAAGCTCGGAGCTGTCCGCGTTCTCGGTGGTGATAATCACCGGCGCGAGCGCGTTGTTAAAGCAGCCGTCCATCTTCTCCGTGCCGTCGAGCGCCTTGCCCAGATAATCGACCGCGTCGGTCGCCATCTGGAACGCGGGCTGCGCGCAAGCCGCGTCGATATAGCCGTCCTTGATGTAGTCGATCACGCCGGGCGTGCCGTCCACGGTGGTGATGATGATGTGTCCATCCTCGCCCTTCTTTTTCAGCAGCTGCATCTGATCGAGCGCGTTGATGACGGAATCCGCCATAACGCCGTCCGACGCGCAGTAGATCGCGTTGATATTCGGGTCGGCCTGAAACGCGTCGAGCGTATCGTTATACGCCGTATCCGACTGCCAGTAGGTGGGCAGGGAGGAAACGATGGTAAAGCCCAGTTCCTTCGCCGCCTGCTGGAAGCCCTGCGAACGCTCCAAACCCGAGGTGCTGGCCTGATCGCCCATCAGCTCAAGCACCTTCAAATCCTTGATGTCGATCCCCTGCTCCTTGGCCTGATTGACCAGCGCGGTAGCGCCCTGATAGCCGCACTGCACGTTATCCGCTTGGTTGACGGAAACAAACTTGCCCTCGGTGACCGTTCGATCGATCAGCGTGACCGGGATGTTCGCCTCGTTGATCGCGGTGACGGAATCGGCCATTGCGTCCGCGTCGACCGGGGCGAGCACGATGCAGTCCACGCCCGCCGCGATCACATCGTTGATCTGCGAGGCCTGTGTGTCCGCTTCGTTATCCGCGTTGTAAAAGCTTACCTCGTACCCTTCGGATTCGGCGTATTCCTGCGCCTTCTTGCCGACCGAGTAGATAAATTCATCCGCTACCGAGTGCATCATGATCGCCATGGATTTCTTTTCGCCGCCGGTATCGCCCGCCGGGGCGTTTGCCGCGTCCCCGCCGTCGGCCGGCGCGGGGGTGGAACCGCAGCCCGCCAGCACGCCCAGCAGCATCGTCGCCGTCAGGAACAGACTGCCTCGCCGAAGAATGCTCTTTTTCATTTATTTTTCCTCCTCCTGTTTTATGTGTATCGGGCCCTATGCCCGCATACATAAGGGATTAATCGGCCTGCTTCATGCGGTTCTTGACCGCATCGAACAGCACGGCCAAAAAGATGATGAAGCCCTTGGCCACGTTCTGCCACTCCGCCGCGACAGAGAATAGATTCAGCGCGTTGTTGATCACGCCGATCAGCAGCGTGCCGACCAGCGTGCCAATCATGCTGCCCGAGCCGCCGACCATGCTGGTGCCGCCGATCACGACCGCCGCGATGACCATGAATTCAATACCGTCGCCCATGGCGGCGTAATAGCTGCCCAGACGCGCCATGTTCAGATAGCCCGCGATGCCGCTGATCAGGCCCATGAGAATATAGGCGCTGCAGGTGATCAGCTTATCGTTGATGCCGGACACGCGCGCCGCGTTCAGGTTGCCGCCAACAGCGGTCAGCTCCCTGCCGTACACGGTCTTGTGCAGCAGCAGGTAGCCAAGCAAGAACAGAACGACGATGACCCAGATCTGGATCGGTACGCCGAGCAGCTTGGTTTTGCCGAAAAAGGTAAAGCTCGCGCCAAGCTTGCGGAAGGATACGCCGCCCGTTAGCACGAGCGACATGCCCCGGCACATGCACTGCGTGGCCAGCGTGGCCAAAAACGCGGGCATGCCCAGATAAGCGACCGATACGCCGTTTACCGTGCCGACCAGCAGCGCGATCACGAACATGGCCCCGATCGCCAGCGGCTCGGACACGCCGCTTTGCGCCAGAATGGAATACACGCTGCCGCAGCACACCATGATGCCGCCGATCGATACGTCGATGCCGCCCGTCATGATGACGAACGTCATGCCGATGCCGAGCACCGCATAGGTCGTGACCTGCAAAAAGACGTTAGATGCGTTCGCCATGGTGCGGAAGCTGGGACAGGTGATCGCCAGCAGCAAAATAACGAACAGAAATAACAAATAAATGCCGTATTTCAGGCCGATCTGCACCGGCCGGCTCTGCGTGCCGCCCGGCGTTTTCGCGCGTTTACTCATATCATTCCCCTCCCATGGCCGCTTCGAGAAGCGCTGCTGGCTGCAAAGAACTGTCGTTTTGCAGCTCGCACACCTGCTCGCCGTTTTTCAGCACGATCACCCGGTCGCAGGTGCCGAGCACCTCGGGCACCTCGGAGGACACCATGACGACCGCCACGCCCTGCGCGAGCAGCCGCTCGACGATCGCGTAGATCTCCTGCTTGGCGCCGATATCGATGCCGCGCGTCGGCTCGTCGAGCAGCAGCAGCTTTGGCGCGGTCGCCAGCCATTTGGCGAGCACCACCTTTTGCTGATTGCCGCCGGACAGATACTTGACCGCCCGCGCGACCGACGGCGTTTTGACCCCCAGATCCGTTACGCCCTTTTGGCTGATCGAAAGCTCTTTTTTCGGATCGACAAAGACCGCGCCCTTGATCGCCTTTAAATTGGCCAGCGTCATATTGAATTTGACCGATTCGTCTAAAACCAGACCTTCCAGATGCCGGTCCTCGGTTACCATGGCAACGCCCCGGCGGATGGCTTCGCGCGGGTCGCGAACGGCCGCCGCGTCGCCGTTAATTGCGATCTCGCCCGCGTCGTATTTGTCCAGACCGAAAATGCTGCGCAGCACCTCGGTGCGGCCCGAGCCGAGCAGACCGTACAGGCCCACCATCTCCCCTTGCCGCACGGTAAAGTTGATATCGCGCAGCTTGCCGCGCCGCGTCAGCCCTTTGACGGACAGCACCTCTTTCCCATACCTGCGGGCCGGGTGGCTGTACTGCTCTTCGGCCGTATGGCCGAGCATTTTGCCGACGACCTCGGTGCGGGATATCTCGTGCACGCCGCATTTGAGAATGCGCTCGCCGTCCCGCATGATCATCAGCGTGTCGCAGATTTCATAGATCTCATCCATATGGTGCGTGATGAATACGACCGCCGTGCCCTGCTCCTTGAGCTCGCGCACGATCTGAAATAAAATATCCACCTCGGACGAGGTCAGGGACGAGGTTGGTTCGTCCAAAATCAAAATTTTGATGCCGCGCGTCAGCGTTCGCCCGATCTCGACAAGCTGCTGCTCGCCGATCTTCAGGTCGCCCACCAGCTGCTCCGGGCGGCAGTGGTCCAGCCGCACACGCTTGAGTATGGCTTCGGTATCGCTTTTCAGCTTGCGTGTGCGCAGAAAACCGCCGCGCGCGGGAATGTCCTGAATGAAAATGTTGGAGGCGATATCCATCTTCGGGAACAGGGAAAGCTCCTGATGGATAAAGGCGATGCCCAGCCTTTCGGCGTCCTTGGTGCCGCGTATGGCGACCGTTTTGCCGTTCAGCGTGATCGCGCCCGTATCATGCGGCACAACGCCGCCGAGCACGTTCATCAGCGTCGACTTGCCCGCGCCGTTTTCACCGAGTATGGCGCAGACCTCGCCGGGTTCCAATGCAAAATCCACGTCCTTGAGCGCGTGTACGCCGGGATAGTGCTTATTGATCGCAGTCATTTCCAAAAGCGGTTGATTCATGCGGAGACTCCTCCCCTCCCTTTGCCGCCCGTTTTTTCTCCGGTCAGGAGAACAGGGCGCGAACGGTCTTGATATCTCTGGATAACAGCGTAAACGGGTCGCTGTCCAGCAGGCTGAGCGGCTTTTTGTTATAATAGTTTTCCAGCAGCAGCCACTCGGTGCAGCCCGCTCGCTTGATGGCCGCCGCGGTCTCGGCAAAGCCCACGTCGCCCCGGCCCAGCAGGGCGGACGAAATAGTGCCGTTATAGCCGTCCTTGATATGGATCTGTACGATGTGCTTTTGCAGGCCGCACAGGATATCCATCTGCGAATAGCCGCGGTCCAGATAGTAGTTTTGCGTGTCGTACATGATCTTCAGGCGCGGGCTGTTTACTTCCCGCAACAGCTTTTTGGTGTGCTCCACGCTCAGTACGTTTTCCGCCGCGATCGTCAGATCCAGACTTTCGGCCAGATCGCAGGCCAGACGCATTTTTTCGCAGGTGTTGTAAAAATCCCGCTCGGTGCGGATATCGCCGCTGTCGAAGCTGGGCAGCTGCACCACCGGAATGCCCATATCGTGCGCGGCTTTCAGGCCGGCGCGGATGGTCTCGATCGCAATCAGGCCCTCGAAGCTGTCGCGGTCGTGCGACATGCCGTGCGCGTTGAGCGCGTTGAGCGCCATCGAGGGAAAGGCGATGTGATACTTTTCGCCGCATTCCAGATAGGCCTGCTGGATGCGCGGGTTGGACAGCGGAAAGCCGGTCTCATAATCGCCGAAATCCAGCTCCATGCCATCGAGGCCAAGCTCTTCGGCGATTTTCAGCCCATGCGGGCCGGGAAACGGAAAAGCCCATTCGACGATGCCGATTTGATATGCCATACGGTCCTTACTCCCTTCATAACCGGTTTACCGTGTGTCAGTGGCACTCGCGCCCGCCCGAAATATTGAAGGAGGAGCCGGTGATGAACGCGGAATCCTCGCTGGCGAGGAATACGCACAGCTTGCCGATCTCCTCGGGCTCGCCCATACGCTTCAGCGGCGTGGCTTCGTTGAATTCCTTTAAGTATTCTTCAAAGGTCAGGCCGTACAGCGGCGCGCGGTCGGTCAGGCAGCGCTGGATCATATCGGTGTTGATGGTGCCGGGCGCGATGGAGTTGACGCGCACGCCGTATTCGGCAAGCTCCAGCGCCAGCGACTGCGCCAACAGCCGCACGCCCGCCTTGGATGCGCAGTAGACGGCGTTGAACGCTTCGGCTGTTTTGGAGGCGCACGAGTCGATCAGCACCATTGCGCCCGCGCGCTGCGCCTTCATCTGCCTGCCCACATATTTGCTGAACAAGAAGGTGCTGCGCAAATTGACCGCGATCACCGCGTCCCAATCCTTTTCCTCCTGATCGACGATCGCGCACGAACGTAGGATACCGGCCGCGTGCGTCAGAATATCGATCCGGCCGAAATGGTCGACGGCGGAGGATACGAAACCCTGAACGGTCTCGCTGTTCGATACATCGCCTATGGCTGTCAGGCAGTCCCTGCCGAGCGCGCGGATCGCTTCCGCCGTTTCGGCCAGCCGTTCTCCGTTGATGTCGAGGATCGCCAGATCACAGCCGTTTTTCGCGTACTCCAAGGCCACGCCTTTCCCGATTCCCTGCGCCGCGCCGGTCACCATTGCGATTTTTCCCTGTAACTTCATGTTCTGCACCTTCCCTTTCGATCCGCGAACAAACGCAAACTTGTTCGGCTTTAATTTTGTTTTATGTTTTGATTTGTTTTTGATATATGCATTATAAATCAAAAAAAAATCGATGTCAACAAAACAACTTTGTCGTATTTAACAAGAAAATCACTTCATAATCGGAACAATATACAAAACATTATAAAAACAAATTAATTTTGTTTTGACAAACAGGCAGAAACAGGATATACTGAAAACAACAAACAACCGTTGCCAAGCCGATAGCCCATTGTCCCCGGCTTGCCGTTGCGCGGAAGAAAATTTTATACTATAATAGATTGGTAAGATTAACCGATTCAGGCTGATCTGTATCAGGTAGGAGGAGATTTTGTGACCATCCGGCAAATTGCAGAATCCTTGGGCGTGGCGCCGTCCACCGTATCCGTGGTGCTGAACAACAAGCCCGGCGTACGCAGCGAACTGCGGCAAAAGATCCGCGACACGCTCATTGAAAACGGCTACAGCATCAAGGACAGCAAGGCGAGTCAGGGCCGTATCCTGTTTGTATATTATAAAAGCACGGACTACCTTGCCGCGCGCGGGGATGATACGATGTCCTCCATCCTCGCGGGGATCGAGTCGGTCTGTCTGGAAAAGCGCTTTACCTTTTCCGTGGCCAACGCCACGCCGCGCACGCTGGACGATATTTTGCTCGCCGCCGCGCCGGAAACGTACAGCGGCGTCATTTTGCTGGGCACGGAGTATTACCAGCCGCCGCGGGACGCTTTTTTCTCGCTGTCCGTGCCGCTCGTCGTGCTGGACGGCTTTTTCCCCGAGTATCCGCTCAGCACAATCAACATCGATAACAGCTACGGCGTCCATCAGGCGGTGAAATGTCTGCTGGACAACGGCCACCCCAAGATCGGCTATCTGAAAAGCTCGATCGAGTTCGGCTGCCTGCGCGACCGCAAAAACTGCGTGTGCTCCTCCATGAACGAGTTGGGCCTGACGCTGGAGCCGCAGTATGTGATCGAGGTCAGTCAGGAGTCCGAGGTGATCCAGAAGGAGGTCGAATACTTCCTGAAAACCTCGGAAACCATCCCCACCGCCTTTATCGCGGATAACGATATCATCGCGGTCTCGGCCATTCAAGCGTTCCAGCGGGCGGGCCTACGCGTGCCGGACGATATCTCCATCATCGGGTTCGACGATTCCAAGGTCTGCACCATTTTGACCCCCTACTTGACCACCGTGCGGGCCAATTTCGTAGGCATGGCGCGGCTGGCGACCGAGCGCCTGATCCAAATGATCGAGGAGGGCGCGGGCGACATTATCAAGTCGACCGTCGGCACCGAATTGATCCAGCGCCAATCGGTCGCGCCAAACGCCAAAAACCAATTCATTATTCGTACAAAATAATACTTTAGGAGAGGAAAAACGCGGGTTTTTCCTCTCCTTTTTATTGCTTTACAGCGTTGTTGCTGATATACTTAATTTGTCATAGATACCAAGTCGTTCGGGCGTTCGCCCGTCTTCGTTTGCCCATACAGACAAAGGAAAGAGCGAAATATGAATAAGAAAACCCCAAAAAATAAAAACAACAGCTGGGCGATCTCCTTCTCCCCGCTGCTGCGTTACAGCGCGATTTTTTGCCTGCTCACGCTGGCCGTTATATTGGCGGGCGGCGCGGTGCTGTCGGCCGGCCAAATGAAAAAGGACGCGCAGGCTTCGCTTGCCAGCGTGCACGCGCAGACCTCGCAGCGTGTGAAGGAATCCATTACGCTGCTCGAATCGCTCGCCAGCCTGCCGGAATTTTACGACCCCGCGGTCCCGGCGATCGATAAGGTCAAAAAACTGGACCAGATGAGCCCGTACTTCGGCTATCTGATGATCTGCTATGTCGATTCGGACATCACCGTTTATTCCGACGGGTCCGAGCCGGCCAGCCTTGCCAGCCGCGACTATATGCAGCAGCTTTTCTCCACCGGTGAAAATCAGGTGACGGACAGCTTTGCCGCCGGAGCGGACGGGGTAACGCTCAACTACACCGTTGCCGTGCCGCTGCGCACCCCGCAGGGCAACATCACGGGCTGCTTGTTCTGCTCCATCTATTTCGACGAAGTCGTCGATATTTTGGAGCAATCCGCCGGCATCAACGGATCGGACGCCACACTGATCGGTTCCAAGGGCCAGATCATGTCCACCACCACGGACATGCCCTACGGCGACCCCATCATGAATGAGCTGCGCGATACGCATCTGTTCGGCACGACTTCGGATAAGCTGCAAGAACAGCTTCTGGCCGCCATATCCGGCGATTTTTGGAGCTTAACGGATGGCAGCCCGGCTTATACCGTGTATCAGCGCGTGGAAAACACCGGCTGGGACGTGCTGTGCACGGTCAAGCTTGCAACGGTGTTCGCGGACATTTTACCCAGCCTGCTGCTGGTGAGCGGTCTGACCGTTATCCTGTGCATCGGCCTCATGCTCCTGCTGCGGCACTATATCGCGGGACAAATGAAGGTCGTGGACGTGCTGGTGCATTCCGTTGAAGAGCTGGAAAAAAAGATTTATCAAAACGAGCGCCCCGATGACATGGATTTCAACGAGATCATCCGCCTGACGAGCACCGGCCTTTCGGACAGTCTGACCGGCGTCGTCACCCGCTCGGTCTTCTTTAATCAGGCTTCCGCGCAGCTCAAGAAGGCTGATCCCGACCGAGTAAGCGCCCTTTGCTTTGTGGATATGGATAACCTAAAATACATCAACGATACCTATGGCCACAGCGGCGGCGACGTCGCGCTGAAAAGCGTGGGCTACATTCTGCGCGAATATGAAAAGAAATACGACGGCGTGGTGGGCCGGTACGGCGGCGACGAATTCGTGTTGCTGCTGACCGATCTGGACGACGAAGCCGAGCTGCGCAGCGTACTGGACGAGCTGGTGCTCCGCCTGCATTCCGAGATCGGTTCGGCTGGCCAGCGCATTCCGGTGCAGTGCAGCGTGGGCGTAGCTGTTTGCCGCCCGGACGCGGAGTTGGAGCAGGTGATCGCGCAGGCGGATGAAGCGCTGTATTTCGTCAAGGAAAACGGAAAAGGCTATTATAAAATTCGTTAGGACGGCGGAGGCGTATGAAGAAATGGAATGAACGGCGGTTGCCTCTCCTACTCGCGGCACTGTTGATCATCGCAATGGCAGCCGGATTCGGCCTTACGATGCGCCGCAGCTTTATGGAGATCCGCCAGCAGGAAGCGGACAACATCCTGCTTTATTACAGTGAAAATATCATGCTGCAAATGCGCGGCGCGCTGAACCAAGCGGACACACTGGCGCAAACGGCGCGCATCATCGGTGATCAGGATACCGCGTGGTTCGAGAAGGCGGCTTGCTCCCTTCTCTCGCAGGAGGAGATCCGCTATGTATGCCTGATCGACGGCGATACGATGGTCAGCGCGCTTCCCGCGGAACAGTACGGCGATCAGGTAGGGCATGATTTAAAGGATTTTTCCTATACTTACACGCTGGCCAAGGTGGTCAAAGAATTGGTTGTAGAGGGCCCTATCACCATCGGGAGCGGTGATGCGAAGCAAGAAGTCTTTCTTTTCCTACAGCCCTTTGTATCGGATAACGCTTATCTGGGCGAGGTCGGCGTCGCCCTTGACCGCGATTATGTACTGGAACAGATGGGTCTGCGCTATCTGACCGAGCAGGGGTACGATTACGAGCTTTGGCGCGTCAATCCGCAAAGCGGCGACAAGGAGGTCGTCTCAACCTCCGGGAGCGGCGTCGATTTCTCTCACGCGGCCAAGACATCTTTTAACCTGCCGACGCAGTGGAATCTGAGCATCCAGCCCATGGACGGTTGGATCAGCCGCGAGAACAGCATGACGATCATCCTGGTCTGCGCGCTGGCCGCTTTGCTTTTGTTGGGCCTGTGCTATACCCTATCCCGTTTGCGCACGCAGGCAAAAAAACTTAAAAACGCTTCTTTGACCGACCGGCAGACCGGCCTTTATAATCAGGCCGGTTTTACAACGGCGCTTGACCGGTGCCTTGCCGAGCAGCGCGGGCCGATCGTCCTTTTTTATTTCGTGTTTGAGGGCTACAACGAGGTGGCCCAACTGATCGGCCCGGAAGCGGAGGCCGCTTTCCTGCAAAGCATTCCGCGGCGTTTGACCGAATACATTGAAAGCCCTTTTCTCGCGGGGCGGCTGCAAGCCGGTAATTTCGCGATCGCGGTGCGCGAGGATATGAACGAGAGCCAACGGAAGGATTTCGCCAGAGGGCTTTCGCTTGAATTGTTGCTTAAGATCCGTCTGAACGGCGAGAAGAGCTTTTTGACCGCGCGCTATCAATACGCGCCCTGTCCGCCAAACGGACAGGCGGCGGATATCATCGCCACGCTGATCCGCTCGTATTATGCCTACCGTTCCAAGGAGTCCCCTGCGCGCATGCTCACACAAAAGTGCCGGCAGCTGATCGAGGGACAAAGCAACGTGGTTTTCGAGGAATACACCGATCTGGAAATGATGGAGCTGAGTAAGACCTTTAACCAATACCGCAAGCAGGTCGAGCAGCTCGCCTACTTTGACCCGGTATTCAATGTGGGCAACCGCCCCAAATATCTGCGGGACGCCAACATGCTCATTTCCTACGATAAGAAGCGCCAGTTCAGTCTGTTTTGTGTTGATATTTGCGCGTTTAGCCAGTATAACGAGTTATTCAGCGCCGATATCGGCGACCAGATCTTGCGCGAGGTTCTGCGCCGCCTGTCGCGTCCCTTTGGCACATACCTGTATCGTATCAACGGCGACGTCTTTTTAGGCATTTCCCGTTCCAACGAGAGCGAGCAAGTCTTTGCATCCCGTTTGCAGCAGCTGCTTACCAAGCCGGTCTTAGCCGGCAACGCCTCGTTTGCGCTTCAGGTACGCATCGCGGTATGCCGCTATCCCACGCACGGGGATACCCCGGAAGTGCTGCTGGACCGCATCCAAGCCGCGCTGCGCTTTTCCAAGGAATCAAACCAGCATATCATGATCTATCATGACGAGCTGGACGCTATGATCCGAACCGAGGCTGAAATCCTGCGTTTGCTCAAGGCCAGCATCGAAGAAAAAACGCTGGAGATCTGGTGCCAGCCGATCATGAATTTGGAAAACCGGCGCTACACCGCCGTGGAGGCGCTCACGCGCCTGCCAAACGGCAAGGGCGGGTATTTCCCCGCCGGACTGGTCATTTCGCTGGCCGAGCGCAGCGGCATGGTGGAACAGCTTGGCGACTATGTGCTCACCCATGCGTGCCGTTTTATGCATATGCAGGGCAAGGCGCTGGGCCTGCTACGCACGGGCATTAACCTATCCGTGCAGCAGCTGTTGGTGAGAAACAGCGCGGACCATATACTAAGGCTGATCCACACCTCCGGCGTTGATCCCAAGCTGATTACCTTGGAGATCACGGAAAGCGTGCTGATCCAGTCCATTGAGCGCGCCTGCGCGACGCTGGACCGGCTGCGGGATACCGGCGTCCATATCGCGCTGGACGATTTCGGCGTGGGCTACAGCAGCCTGAACTACCTTTCCAACCTGCCGGTGGACGTCATCAAGATTGACCGGTCGCTCACCCAGCAGATTCTCACAAACCCAAAGCAGCACGCGCTTCTGCGCTCCATTGTCGAGATGGCGGAGATCAATTCTCTCGCCATCGTCGCCGAGGGCGTGGAAACGATGGAGGAACAGTCGATCATCTCCGCGTCGGGCGTGCATTTCATTCAAGGTTTTTATTATGCCCGCCCGATGTCGCAGGAGCAGTTGATCCGCTTTCTAGAGGATCAAAAATAATATGCCCCCTCCCCTAAAAAGTGCTGCCCGGAATCAATCCGGGCAGCACTTCTCATTTTTATTTTTCCGCGGCCAGCGCCCAGAGGTACAGGCTGGCGACCGTGCCGTACGGCGAAAACCGCGCGCGGTATTGCGCAAACAATTCGCGCGTCATCTCGGCAGCGCCGCACAGGCGGCACAGGCCGCGGCGGATGCCCAGATCGTCAAAGGCCATCACATCCGGCCGCCGGAGCGAGAAGATGAGCAGCATTTCCGCCGTCCACCTGCCTACGCCGGGCAGCACGGTCAGGCGCTCGATGATCGCTTCGTCCTCCATGGCGGCGATCGCTTGTGGGTCCAGCACGCCCTCTTGCGCCGCCGTGGCGGCCGACAGGATATAACCCGCCTTGCGGCCCGACAGGCCACAGGCGCGCAGCCGTTGTTCCCCGCCCCGCAGCACGGTCTCCGGCGTGAACGGTTCAAACGCGGCGCAAATGCGGGCCCATATCGTCACAAGCGCCTTGCCCGAAATCTGCTGCCCGGCGATCGAATTGACGAGCGCCTGAAACAGATCGTCGACGACCTCCCGGTTAATATGTCCCAGCCGGTCGATCGCCGCGCCGAGCGCCGGATCGGCCCGCCGCAAATAGTCCGTTTCTTTTTCACCGTATGCAAAATAAGCCATTTCCCCGCCTCCTTATCGAAAAAGGGCGCTGCATCAACGCAACGCCCTTGCCCGGGAAATGAGCGGCGCGCTCACTCCCCTTTTTTCGCAATCGCCTTTTGCTCGAACCGCGCCTTGTCCACCACGGCGCGCTGGTGCGTGCCCTCGCCGATCAGGCCGGCTTCATCATAAGCCGCGACCTTAAAGGTGAACATTTTACCGTTCGGGCTGATCTCGGCCAGCTCGGTCTCGATACGCACTTCCATGCCCTCCGGCGTGGCGGCCACATGGCTGACGTTGATCTGCGTGCCGACCGTGGTCTTGCCTTCGGCCAGTTCAGGCGCAACGCTGCCCGCCGCCGTACCTTCGATCGCGGCGATCATCATGGGGGTGGCGAACACCGCGACAAGGCCGCTGCCAACATTTGACGCGAGCTGCGCTTCGGTCACCGTAAAGCGGCGCTCGCCCTTGATTCCGATTTCCATATTGAGCACTCCTTATCTGATCTCTGTCATGCCGCCCATGTAAGGCTGCAACGGCTTCGGGATCGCGACCGAGCCGTCCTGACGCAGGTTGTTTTCCAAAAAGGCGATCAGCATGCGCGGCGGCGCGACCACGGTGTTATTGAGCGTGTGGGCAAAGTACAGCTCCTTGCCCTCTTTCGGGCGGATGCGGATGCCCAGACGGCGCGCCTGCGCGTCGCCCAAATTGGAGCACGAGCCGACTTCAAAATACTTCTTCTGGCGCGGCGACCACGCCTCCACGTCGCAGGACTTGACCTTCAGATCGGCCAGATCGCCAGAGCAGCATTCCAGCGTGCGCACCGGAACATCCAGCGTGCGGAAAAAGTCCACCGTGTTCTGCCACAGCTTCTCGTACCACAGGGGGCTTTCCTCCGGCTTGCAGACGACGACCATTTCCTGCTTTTCAAACTGGTGGATGCGGTAAACGCCGCGCTCCTCGATGCCGTGCGCGCCGACTTCCTTGCGGAAGCAGGGCGAATAGCTGGTCAGCGTCTGCGGCATATCGTCTTCATCGTTGATGGTATCGATGAACTTGCCGATCATCGAGTGCTCGGAGGTGCCGATCAGGTACAGGTCCTCGCCCTCGATCTTGTACATCATGTTCTCCATTTCCTTGAAGGACATGACGCCCTTGACCACGTCGCCGTGGATCATATAGGGCGGGATATAGTAGGTGAAGCCTCGGTCGATCATGAAATCGCGCGCGTAGCTTAGAATGGACGAATGCAGGCGGGCGATGTTGCCCTTCAAATAATAAAAGCCGTTGCCCGAGGTGCGGCGCGCCGCGTCCAGATCGATACCGGCGAGCTTTTCCATGATGTCCACGTGGTACGGGATCTCGTAGTCCGGCACGACCGGGTCGCCGTACTTTTGGATCTCTACGTTTTCGGAATCGTCCTTGCCGATCGGCACCGAGGGATCGATGATGTTCGGAATGACCATCATACGGGTGCGGACTTCCTCCTGATAGGTCTTCTCATCCTCGGAAAGCTGCTCCATCTCATCGGCCATGGCCTTGACTTCGGCCTTGACCGCCTCGGCTTCGTCCTTCTTGCCCTGCCCCATCAGCATGCCGATCTGCTTGGATTTCTGGTTGCGCTGGCTGCGCAGCTCGTCGGCGCGGGTGCGCGCCGCGCGGTATTTGGCGTCAAATTCCAGCACCTCGTCCACCAGAACGAGCTTTTCGTCCTGAAACTTCTTTTTGATGTTTTCCTTTACCGCGTCCGGATTCGCGCGGACAAATTTGATATCGAGCATGTTTTTCTTCTCCTCCAGATGTTTCTTTATTCAGCCAGTTCCTGCGTCAGTTTTTTATAAATCGCGGCGCCTTCCGCGCTGAGCAGCGCCTGATCATCCGTGGCGCCCAGCCGGTCGGCCCCGTAGACGCCGGTCAGCTTATCGATTTGGGCCTTTGCTGCCGTGCGGTCGCCCGCGCGCAGCGCGTCCTCGGCGCGCAGCAGCTGATAAACGGCGTCCAGCGCTTGCTGCTGGGCCTGTACGGCCTTCGCGGTATCGATCTCCGTGCCCTCTATGCCGAGCGCCTTACGCACGGCGGAAAGTTCCTCCGACTGCGCTGTGAGCTGCTTTTGCAAATCTTCCATTTTTTGGGTTGCACCCTGCGCCACCTTTTGCTGATCGCTGAGCTGCGTATTCAGGTTTTGCAGCTGTTTATTGCTGCGCACCTGTGAGATATAGCTGACCAAGATCAGCGCGATGGCGACCAAAAACAGACCGATGATATAAAAGGTAAGCGTTGTGCGGCTTAGCTTTTTTTCCGGCTGCATTTCGTGTCCGTCGCCCTCCACAGGCAGCTGTGCTTCGTTTTCCTCGCCCTGCGGCGTTTTATTGTCTTCCATGCGTACCTCCCTTATACACGAAGCCCGCGCAGCGCGTCGAGCAATCGTTCGAGGTCATCCGCCCCGTAATATTCCAGTGAGAGCGTGCCGCTTGTTTTGCCTTGCGCAATGGTGACCTTGCGGCCAAGCGTGCTTTCCAGTTCCTTTTCTACTTCGGCCACATAGTCCACGGAAAAGGCTTGTTTTTGCTCCTTATGTGCGGGTTTCTTATTCAGCCGCTTGGCAAGCGCCTCGGCTTGCCGCACCGAAAGGCCGACCATCTGCTCGGCCGCCGCACCGCGCTGCTCTTCATCCGCCACGGCGAGCACGGCCCGGGCGTGTCCGCCGGAAAGCTTGCCTGCCGCGACCATGCCGCGCACTTCGTCCGGCAACGCCAGCAGGCGCAGCGCGTTTGCAACGGCGGGACGGGATTTAACGACGCGCTTGGACACTTCGTCCTGCGTCAGACCGAATTCCCGCATCAAAAGATCATAGCCTTCGGCTTCTTCGATCGGATTCAGGTCCTGCCGCTGCAGGTTCTCGATCAAGGCCATCTCCATGACCTTGCCCTCGTCCGCTTCGATCACCATGGCGGGTATTTTTTTGAGCCCAGCCAAACGGGCGGCGCGCCACCGGCGCTCGCCCGCGATTATCTGGTAATATCCGGTTTTTATACCATGCCGTACCGTGATCGGCGTGATCACACCGTGCTGACGAATGCTTTCCGCCAGCGCTTCCAGCGCTTCCGCGTCAAAATTTTTGCGCGGCTGCCCCGGGTTAGGCTCTACTTTGGACAGGTCGATCGACGATACGCCATCGGCCGCGCCCGCGGCCGATAGATCGGCCACATCGCCGCCGAAAAGATTGGACAGGCCGCCGCCCAGCCCTTTTTTGGATGTGGGCATGCGTTACTTCCCCTTTCCGCGTTTGTTTTTCTTCAGGATCTCATCCGCGAGGGCCAAATAGGCTTCGGCGCCGCGGCAGAAGCGGTCGTAATCGGTAATGGGCTTTCCATGGCTGGGCGCCTCGCTGAGACGCACGTTGCGCGGCACGACCGAGCTGAACACCTCGCCGGGGAAGTGCTTTTTCACCTCTTCCACCACCTGAATGGAAAGGTTGGTGCGTCCATCAAACATGGTCAGCAGCACGCCTTCCAGCGTCAGCGCGGGGTTCATATTTTTCTTAACCATGCGCACGGTGGTCATCAGCTGGGACAGGCCCTCCAGCGCATAGTATTCGCACTGCAGCGGTACCAAAAAGCTGTCCGACGCGCACAGGCAGTTCAGCGTAAGCAGACCGAGCGACGGCGGGCAGTCGATAAACACATAGTCGTACTGGTCGCTCACCTTCTGCAATACGTTTTTCAGGCGAAATTCACGATTCTCCATCACGATGAGGTCCAGCTCCGCGCCGGCCAAATTGACATTGGCGCCGATCAGGTCGACCCACTTCGTGGAAACGATAGCGCTCTTTACATCCGGCTCATCCGCGACGACTAGGTCGTAGATCGAAGTCTTTAGCTCACGCGGGTCGATGCCGAAGCCGCTTGTCGCGTTGCCCTGCGGGTCAAAATCGCAAAGCAGCACACGCTTGCCGCGGTCGCTGAGCGCCGCCGCCAGATTGATCGCGGTCGTCGTTTTGCCGACGCCGCCCTTTTGATTGGCGAACGCAATGATCTTCCCCATGTATTCTTCCCTTCTTTTCTGTTAAGCTTTCGTTTTCGTATTCCTTTTATCTCGACAGAATTGCCCTTTTGAAGGGCTTCTGTCTTGGTTCCGTACGAAAGCGTTTTATTTACCAGACTTATTATAGCATACCGTTTGATAAATGCAAAGAAGTTTGGGACAAAAAGAAAATGTTTCACGTGAAACAAACGAAAAAGTTTGTTTCACGTGAAACATTGAAGGGGTGTCCATTCCTCAGCTTCGCGCGTTGGGGATATTAATTGTCAGCGTCAAACCATCGTCCGTTTCCTGCTGATCCACCGTAGCGCCCACGCCGGAATCAACCATCACGCCAATGGCCCGGTTCACGGTATTCAGGAAAAACCGCACATCCTTAATCAGTCGAACAATTTTCTTTTCGCTCCCCGCCGGCACTTCGGTCTCCTCTGTCAGCAGATGATCGATATACTGCTCGGTACGGCTTACGTTCAAATCATGCTCAATAATATAATGGGTCGCATTGATGCGATCCTCTTCCTTCTCCAAGCGCAGCAGGCTTCTGGCATGGCGTTCGGTCAAGCTTGCGGAGCGAATCAATTCTACATTCTGCGGCGACAAGCGCAGCAGCCGCAGCTTGTTGGCCACCGCGGATTGGGTCTTGCCCACCTTGCGGGCAGCCTCCTCCTGTGTCAAGCCATATTGCTCAATCAAACGCTTAAAACCGCTCGCCTCTTCAAAAAAGTCCAAATCGCGCCGCTGCAAATTCTCCACCAGCGCGATCGCCGAGGAGTCCCTGGAATCCGCGGAAATGACAAGGCAGGGCACGTCGTTCAGTCCCGCGACACGGGCCGCGCGCAACCGGCGCTCCCCCGCCACCAATTCATAGCCGCCGTTGGGTCCGCGCCGCACGGTGAGCGGATTAAGTACGCCATACTGCCGGATGCTTTCGGCCAGCTGTGCAATGGCTTCGGGATCAAAGTATTTGCGCGGTTGGTTCGGGTTGCGTGCGATATCGCTGATGCGCACACGGCGGAGCGTACGGTCTTCCTTGCCGGTTACTAAAGTCAAAACAGACATCATGTAATTCCCTCCTATATTTCCTTCTGGTAATAGATTACCATTTTATACCATAATGTAAAGAAAAATCGACCGCACGATTCGCCTTTTTCGACGTATATCTGCTATTTTCAGCGCTATATCTCACATTCCCACACATTTTCGGACAAAATATAACATCTTGTATTTCCATTACTAAATGTAAATTGTTTGCGAAAAAGCGTGCACACTCGACAGAGCGCCGTTCCGGGTGTACAATATCCCTATCTCTCCATCGAAAGCGAGGAAGCAACCATGTATGAACTGATACAGGCCGGCGCGCATAGCTACTATATCAACTGCCCCGCCAAGATCGGCGTTTACGCGGCCGATCCGGACGCGGTCTATTTGATCGACAGCGGCAGCGATAAGGACGCCGGGCGCAAGGTGCGCCAAATCATGGAACGGCAGGGCTGGCGCTTGCAGGCCATACTCAATACACACTCCAATGCCGATCACATCGGCGGCAACCATTATTTGCAGGCGCAGACGCATTGCACCGTTTACGCGCCGGGTATCGAAGCGGCCTTTACACGATTTCCCATTCTCGAACCATCCTTTCTGTACGGCGGCTTTCCCTGCAAGGAGCTGCGCCATAAGTTCCTGCTTGCACAGGAAAGCGACGTGACCGATCTTGCGGAAGCCCATCTGCCGCAGGGCTTCGAGACCCTTCCCCTTCCCGGTCATTTCTTTGACATGGTCGGTTTTCGCACGCCGGACGGCACGGTCTTTCTGGCGGACTGCATCAGCAGCCGCGACACGCTGGACAAATACGGCGTCCCGTTTATTTACGACGTGGCCGCCTATCTGCAAACGCTCGACCAAGTGGAAGCGCTGGAGGCCCCTCTATTCGTGCCCGCCCACGCGGAGGCGACCAGCGATGTCAGGGAACTTGTCCGCTACAACCGCGCCAAGGTGCTGGAGATCGGCGAAACGCTGCGATCGATCTGCGGTACGCCGCTCTGCTTTGAAGAAATTTTGCAGCAGGCGTTTGCGCACTACGGTCTCACCATGAATTTTGAACAGTACGCGCTCGTGGGCAGCACCGTGCGCTCCTTCCTCGCGTGGCTGAAGGACAGCGGACGGCTCGCCGCCTCGTTCCAAAACAATATGCTGTTATGGCATACATCCGCGTGAGGCGCCTTTGCAATGGAGTTTAACGAAAAGCTGCAACAGCTTAGAAAGCAGCGAAACCTCACGCAGGAACAGCTCGCCGAACAGCTCTATGTATCCCGCACGGCTGTCTCCAAATGGGAAAGCGGAAAGGGCTACCCGAATATCGAATCGCTCAAATGCATCTCCAAGCTCTTTTCCGTTACCATCGACGAGCTGCTTTCGAGCGACGAGCTGATCACGCTTGCCGTTTGTGAAAACCGATCGAACCTTGAAAAAGTATATGGCTTAATCCGCGGCATATTGGACGTAATGGCGCTTTGCTTTATTTTTCTGCCGCTCTACGGCAAGCCTTACGGCGGCTATATTTACGCCGTCAATCTGCTTTCCTTCGCCGGAACCACGGGCACATTTCTGGTCATTTATTGGGCCGTCTTTTTGATCCTGATCGGCCTTGGGCTGGCGCAGTTGGCCTTTGCCTATTGGGAGCGGCCCGTTTGGCGGGGGCGCGCGGCCAAATGCTCCATCGCGTTTCACGCCGTTGCCATCTGCCTTTTTGCCGCGACCCGAGAGCCCTATGTCACCCTTCTGCTGTTCGCGTTTTTTGCCGCGAAGGCATGGATATTGTGGAAGCAAACCCAAATCAAATCATCCTGAATTCCTGTCAAAAGGCCCTGACACAAAACGTGTCAGGGCCTTTTGAGGATTGTGACGGCACGTTTCTTGCCTTTTCCCCTGCCGCGCCACCATAATGGGAGCAGTACTTGCAAGTCGTTTCATGCCGCTAAAAGAAAGGAATATCCATTATGCAAAAGAGATATACAAAATATTTCATCCTTGCCAGCGTACTATTTTTGTGCTTCACCCTATTTACCGTGATCGTCGCCACGGTCGACGTGCAGCCGATCGGCCCGCAGCAGTCCACGGTAGGGCTTGCCACCGTCAACCAAGCCGTGTTTTCGTTTTTCGGTGTGAACCGACTGTGGTATGACGCGACCGACTATCTGGGTATCGCGGCCATCGCCACCGCGCTTGGCTTTGCGGTATGCGGGCTGGCGCAGCTCATCCGGCGCAAAAGCATCAAAAAAGTCGATCCCCGCATTTTGCTGCTCAGCGCGTTTTATGTTGCCGTGCTGGCGTTCTATGTGTTTTTTGAGCTTTGCGTCGTCAATTACCGGCCGGTCCTGCTGTCGCAAGCGCTTGAGGCTTCTTATCCATCCTCCCACACCATGGTCGTCGTTTGTTTGATGGGCGCGGCCATGCTGCAATTTCAGCATGTTCTGCGCAACAGGAAAGGATGGCTCTTGGCCGCGGAGACCGTTTCCGCGTTGGTGATCGTCATAACGGTCGTGGGCAGGCTGCTGTCCGGCGTGCACTGGTTTACCGATATTGCGGCGGGCGTTCTGCTCTCGGTCGCCTTGCTCGCGCTCTACCGCGCCGCGCTGCAATACATAGAGGAACGCGCGGATACCCTAACCGATCCGCAAGAATAAATACCGAAGCCGCTGAAACGTTAAGCTTCAGCGGCTCCGGCATTGTAGTGAAAAGTGATTTGTGCTTATTCAGTGGTTTGCCCTTTATCCGCGGTCCCCAGCAACAGCTTGGCGAACTCGGCGCGGGTGAGCACGGCGTTCGGCGTCAGCTTGCCGCCGGAGCCCGCGATCAGCTCTTCCCGGACACAGAGCGCGGCAGCCGCGCGGCGCTCCGCGGAAAGGTCGGCCGCGTCCGTAAACGGCGTGAGAATCGCATCGACCTCGTTCGCCTCGGGCGCCTTAATTTCTCTTTTGAGCAGCAGGTTTGCAAACATCTGCATCGCGTCCGCCCGGGTAACCGAAGCGTCCGGCGTAAAGCCCTCTTCCAGTCCGGTAAGCAGGCCCGCGTTCGATACCGCGGTCACTTCGTCCGCATACCACGCATCGGCTTTCAGCGTGGGCAGCAGTTCCTTCGGCGTTTCCAGCTTCTCCAGCCGCACGACCGTCGCGCACATCTCCGCGTAAGTGAGCGGCTGATCCGGCTTGAACGTTCCGTTCGCGCCCTGCATCAGGCCGCGGTCCACCACCTCGTCCACAACAGCGGATGCCCAGTGAGTCTTTGGCACGTCGGAGAAGCGCGGCTGATCCGGCCGGCGGTAAGGCGTTTGCAGGGCCACCCAGCATTCGCCCTCGCGGTCGACCACATCCGCCAGCTGTTCAAAGGTAAGCAAGTAGGTTTCCGTGTAAGCGCGGCGCGTGTCGCTTTGGTATTCATTATAATAGTAAGTCACGCCCTTGGCGCTCATTCGCGGATAGCTGTATAGGTAGATCGGGTGATCATCCGGCAGCAGATCGCGCACCATGTCGCTATAATCGCCGATCAGCAAGTCGGAAATTTTGTACTGCCCGCCGGTGTTCAGGTCAAACGCAAGGGAGTTGTTCCAGATCGAGGAGCCTTCGCCCTTGCCGCTGACACAGTTGGCCGAAACGACCAGCACGGTTCCTTCCAGCGAAACGCCGTAGGTGCCTTCCAGCGCGTCATATTCCGCCGTCACCGAAGGGCCCTTGAGGAAGAAATCGCGTATGGCGGTGTTAATCTTTTTCTGCATAGCCGCATCGGGCAGGCCGTCTATTTCCGGGAAGGAAACATTCCAGCCGTGCTCGCTGCCGTCCGCCTGATAGCCCATGAATTTCTCATAGTGCACGGTCTTGGCCACCAAACCCTGCCCCAGTTCAAACGAGGTGGGCGGGGTGAACAGCACTTGCTCGGTCTCCAAATTGATGTAGCGCACTTCGCCGTCCTGCGTTACGCGGACGACCTTGTCGGAAAGCAAAAGCGGGTCCTCCGCGTTTTTCAGGCTTGCAAAGTAGCCGCCGCTTTTACGGAAGAATATCAGGCCGCCATCCGCCATACCGTGCCACGATAAGCCGTAGCGCAGTTCCTTGAACCCGCCCACATAGGACGCGGTGCGGTACGCCACATTGCCGTCCGCGTCCACCGCGGCGGCGGAGCCGTCCTGACTGCGGGCGGCGTACAGGCCCTCGCCCATATAGGATAGGTAGTAATAGGTGGGCTCGGTCTTGAGCTTGCCGTTCACGTCGATCATGCCCCAGCGGTTGATCTGGCGCACCATGGCCGCGCCCTCGTGAAATTCGGAAATTTCAGCGTACAGGAAATCGGTCAAATATCCTTTGGAAAGCGAGTAGAGCGCGTATGTTGTGCCGCCGGATACCACGATCGTATCGGTTCCGTAGATCGACATATAGGTCGGCGTGATCTCGGCGGGCAGGCGGGCGATCTCCGCGCCGGTCGTGTCGATCACGATATAGGCGTTGTCCTCTGTTTGCACCAGCGCGCGGCCCTCTGAAAAGACGCCCGCCTTCTTGTAAGCGCCCTCAAACGCTTCTTCCCCATCTTCCTTCACATAACGGTAAAGGCCGGAAGCCGGGCTCTTGCATTTTAAAAGACCGTCGGCAAAGAAGCCCTCCGCGCCGACATAGGTGCCGATCTCCTTGCCCTCTACGGTGTAATAGACGCTGCGGTCGCTATAACGGTAGGCGGCGGCGTCCGCCGAAAACTCCACCGATACCGGCGACGCGGTGTAGGGCACGACCAGACGGCCCGTGCGGTCGATCAGCGCGGTCTGCCATTTGTTGTCCTCTACGGCGGCTAGGCCGCATTCCGCGAAATCCCCCGCCGCGTTGTAGGCAAAGGGCAGCACCGTTTGCCCGGCTTCGTCCAGATAGCCGTAACGCGTAACGCCGTCCATATCCGTGCGGGCGGCGGGAAAGACCGACCCCGCGGCCGATGCGCAAACGACCATCGTCAGCATTGCCGCGCAGGCGGCAATTAATTTCTTCAACATTTCCGTATCCATCCTTGGGTCAATATTGTATATCTTGTATGTATATCAAAATTATATCCTTTCGCCCGTCCGGCTACAATAGAATTGCAAAAAGTGTAACAATGGTGACACATGCAGCGCCCTTTTAAGGACTTTGCCCGGCTTTACTTTACCAGAATACTATGCTAGAATATATTGACTATCAGGCCGATGGAGGGGAGGCGGGCCGCATGGAAAAGACAGAAAAAACGCTAAGGCGGCTATTTCTCGTGCTGTTTACGCTGGCGGCGGCGTCCATTATTCTGCAAAACGGCGCGGTGCTCGCGTTGGCGGCGGCTGTTGGGCTTTTCTATGCCTGCCGCAAATGGGAGATCCCGCATTTTACGCTGTTTTTGCTTGGCGGCGGCGTTCTGCTTCGCGTTTGCATCGTGCTGCTGCTGCGCCCGCCGATCGAATCGGATTTTTCAGCGCTCTACGCCGCCGCATCGCAGGCGGCGGCGGGCGATTTTTCGTTCCAGACCCAGCCGTATTTCTCCATGTGGGCGTATCAAAGCGGCTTTGTCGCGTGGCAGTCCCTTTTTCTGCGCCTGTGGAACGATCCAATGTGTATCAAGCTGGTCAACTGTGTGCTTTCCGCCGGTACCGTGGTATTCCTCTACCGGCTGGCGCTCGATCGGGTGCGCGCGGAAGCGGCGCGCGCGGCGGCCCTGCTGCTCACGCTGTTTCCCGGCGCGCTGCTGCTGCCCACCGTACTGAGCAACCAAATCGCATCCGCCTTTTTCCTTGTGCTTGCCGCTTGGCTGCTGACCGGGCGGGACTGCACGCGCCTTGGCTTTTGGCGCTACCCGCTCGCCGGGCTCGCGCTGCAATGCGGCAATCTGCTCCGGCCGGAAGGCATGATCCTGCTTGTCGCGGTGCTTGCTTGGGCGGTGTTTCGGCTGCTCACGCGAAACCGTGCGGAACTGACCAAACAAATCCTTTGCGGCATGCTCGCGCTGCTGGCCGTTTATGGCGCGGCGCACGCGGCGGCTGACGCCGCGATCCGTGAAAGCGGGCTCAACCGCAATGGCCTGCACAACGGCAATCCCCTATGGAAGGTGGTAACGGGTCTCAACCCGGAAACAGACGGCGCCTATTCCGACAGCGACTGGGCCCTGCTCGAAGGCACGATGCAGGAAGGCGCACCCACCGAGGAAACCGAGCGGCTTGAAAAGCAGTTGATCTACGACCGGCTCACCGCTTCGCCCAAAACGCTGATCAAGCTTGTCTATCATAAGATCAATCGCCTTTGGGTAGGCGACGGTCTGGTTTGGATGCTTGGGCCGTTTCTCACCCAGCCGCAGCTCACATGGTATCAGTATCCGGCGGCGATCTTGACCCGGCAGGCGGATCGGGCGCTGTTTTATCTCGCCTTCACCCTGTCGCTTATCGGTCTGCTGCGCCGGGGGCGGCGCTCGGCGGACGAGCTTTTACCCTATTTTATCGTTTTCGCCGCGTTTTCGGCGCTGTTGCTGGTCGAGATCCAGCCGCGCTACGCGTATCTGCCGCAGTTGTTTCTCTTCCTCGCGGCGGCGGGCGGTCTGGACGCACTCATGAAAGGTGTGAAAAAACATGGATGAAAAAAAGCCCTTGATCTCGCTTGTCGTCCCCTGTTATAACGAGCAGGACGCGCTGCCGCTTTTTTATCAGGAAACCAGCCGCGTCACCCATGATATGAGCGAGGCTGATTTTGAATTCGTCTTTATCGACGACGGCTCGAAGGACGATACCCTATCCATCCTTCGTGCGCTCGCGGCGCAGGATTCGCGCGTGCGCTTCGTTTCTTTTTCACGCAACTTCGGCAAGGAAGCGGGCATGCTGGCCGGTTTGGAAGCGGCAAAGGGCGACTATGTCGCCCTGATGGACGCCGATCTGCAAGACCCGCCCGCCCTGCTGCCCGCCCTGCTAAAAGCGGTGCGCGAGGAAGGGTACGACTGCGCCGCCACCCGGCGCACCACCCGCAAGGGCGAGCCGCCTATCCGCTCGTTTTTCGCGCGTCGGTTTTATAAGCTCATCAATAAGATCTCTGACGCGGACATTGTGGACGGTGCGCGCGATTACCGGATGATGCGCCGCACCGTGGTGGACGCGATCCTCTCCATGCGCGAATACAACCGCTTTTCCAAGGGAATATTCGGCTGGGTGGGTTTTAAAACCAAGTGGATCCCCTTTGTCAATGTCGAACGTGTGGCGGGCGAAACCAAGTGGTCGTTCTGGAAGCTGTTTCTTTATTCGCTGGAAGGGATCATCGCTTTTTCCACCGCTCCGTTGGCCATTGCCTCGGTCGCGGGCTTTCTGATGTGCTTGATCGCGTTCGTGCTCATTGTGTTCATCGTCATCCGCACGATGCTTTGGGGCGACCCGGTGGGCGGCTGGCCCAGCATGATTTGCATCATCCTGTTTTTGGGCGGCATTCAGCTTTTCTGCATGGGCATTCTGGGACAATATCTGGCAAAAACCTATTTGGAAACCAAGAAGCGTCCGGTCTATCTGGTGCGTGAAACAGAAGAGGGCGTGAAATGAACAAACTGATCGACAAAAAGCTTTTGAAATTCCTGCTCGTCGGCGTGGTCAATACGCTGGTCGGCACGGCAATCATGTTTGGGCTTTATAATCTGGCGCACTGCTCCTACTGGGTCTCTTCCGCCGCCAATTATATCCTAACCAGTATTTTAAGCTTTTTCCTCAATAAGTATTTTACCTTTGGCAACCGGGAAAACAGCGTGTCTCAGGTTGTGCGCTTTGCGCTCAATATCGCGGTCTGCTATGTGCTCGCCTATGGCATTGCCAAGCCGCTTACCCTGTACCTGCTCGCCGGGACCGGCACCGCCGTGCGCGATAATGTTTCCATGTTCGTGGGCATGTGCCTGTTCACCGGCTTCAACTACCTCGGCCAGCGTTTTTTCGCGTTCCGGGAGAAGGAAGAATAATGCGGTGTCCCATAGAGATAAGACCCACTCCACCACATGTATAATCCGGCATTCATTTTGGGGGCAGTACATCATAGGGACCGGCCCTAGCTGTATTAATTGTGAAAAAACGCAAAACCGATGTCTTTTGGTTATATAAACCCAAAAGACATCGGTTTTTTATTTGTTTTAAATACTGGCCTGTTAGATATAAATTTACTTATCGTTTTCAAGAGAAAAACGATTTTGATGAATTGAGTCTTCCTCTCGACTACGATACTGCGCATCAATTAGAATACGTGCCGACCCATCGTTACTTGCAATTTCATATACCGGTTGAACAAATTCACTTTCTACGTCCGCATACAAAGATATTTGGACTTCTGATAAGGTACTTTGCTCCAGATCGTCTTCTCCAATATACATGAATCGGTCAGCCGCAACTTCTTCACTTACTTGCTGCACCGTTATGAGTGGAACGTCCGCTACCTTTTCATATTCATTTGCTAGTTTTTCAACTCCAACAATCTCTCCGTTAGCTCCTACGGCAATGCAAATCCGAAAAACACCGTATACGGGCTTTCCTTCTACAGTTGGATAATAAAAAATATTCCAACGTAGGGTTGTTTGCGGTTCAAAAATACCATCACCACTCTGATCAGCAACGGCGATTGGCTCGCCTAATGAGTCCATAGGATATAATTTATTGTTTTCAATAAAAGCATTTGCGATCCGAATGGACTCCTGCTTGTCTGGTACGTTTTCTGCTGTGTCAAACGCCATATCGGTTTGATAAAACCAACGTCCGCTCAAATCATCATACCCGATATACTGTGTTTGAGAAATGCTTGCCGGATCAGATAATGTACCAAAAACCGCATCACTTCTTATATTAAGTGCCTTTTTTATTTTTTCCTGCTCCTGAACGGCGTTAACTGTTTTCAGCTTATATACAGGCGCGGTTTCATCAGGTTCTATTTTTAGCGAATCCAAATTTAAAAGGTCTTTGACCTCAATTTGATTTGCGGCTTTGGGTAACTGAAGCTTGGGAAAACCCGTATCTGTCTGCTTCAACCTTTGAACGCTAAAAACAGATATCATAATGCCAGCAACCAAAATAAATAATGTTAAAACCAACAATTTACCGCGAAATTTAGTTGTTTTCATCATGATTAAACCACCTCCCCAGTAGCTGGGATCGTTACGTTAAAATGCTCTACAAATGAAGACGCACTTGAACTGCTGTATGCCGGAGCTGCCGACTTACCACTATTTAGATAATCCATGCGAGCATCTTTATAGCCAGCAACTTTAACAATAGAATCGCCATTTACTTTTTGAACTTGATAAATTCTTGCTGCGTTGACATAAGCACTGCCAACAGTTTGTGTTTTTAGCCTATCAACAAACGCTACAGCTTCACGAGAATCTAGATACATTTGACTCCCAAAACCCATTTGCAATCGGCATCCGTTAAATGTATTGTAGATTGCCCTTTGGTTTTCTGTACTGCCTCCATTGGTTAGCCAGTTGCATGTATGCATCACAACATATAGATGCTTAAACTTGCAATCAGTTTTTTTATACACTCCATCATAAAGAACTGGTCCTCCATCAGGGCCAGTATAGCCATGTCCAGACCATGCAAATAAAGTTTGAGCAGTGTTGCTGTTTGCTCGCGAACCAAATCGGCTCTTAGTAGCTGACGAATCCTTATCAATAAAAGCGCTTACAATATCAAAAGCATAAACCAATTCATAATTCAAATTTACCACATAATGCCGTCCAGAAGTACGTTATCCATATTTGTATATTCTGTAATACCCAAATATCCACAGGATATTTGGCTAGCACCTGCTGAAGTAAATAGCATTATAAAACACATTAATACTGCAATTGATTTTTTCATTGCGTAACCTCTCTTTCTGCTGTTGAAACAGCCATATATCTAGTTCCTTATCATATGCAAATAAAGTTAACATCCCCTCTCAAATAAAGTTTTTATAGGAGAATAATAGCATATTCCAACAAGATGGTATATTGCTGAAATATAAGAACTTGTGCGAAAACGTTTGTTAAATAAAACTGTAATATTTATACACACATTAACGTTCCGTTCATTAAAAAGGTAACTTCACAATTATTAGTAGGCTTAATCTCCAAAATATGTTTTTGGCTTGGCATAGCATATCAAATTATGCTATAATTTAATGGTTTAAAGGAGGGGGTCATGCTGTATTTATATGCTTTAGTAGAGGATGCACATGATATTAGTGTATTTGAACAGATTTATAAACAATTTCGAGCAGGACTCTTTCAAATTGCATATGGCATTTTGCATGATGTACAACTTTCTGAGGATGTAGTAGCTGAGACTTTTATAAAAGTAGCAAAAAATATAAAAATGATATCGCAACTATCTTGTAACAAAAGGCGTGATTATCTCGTTATTATAGTGAGGAATACAGCTATAGATGTTTACCGCCGTCGCCATCAAGAAGCGATTCCAATAGACTTTGTGGAAGCAGTTTCAGAAGTTGTAACTGTCGAAGATATAGTGCTTGGAAAACTTGGGTATTTAGAAATAGTAAATGCGATAGATAAATTGCCCCCCAAGTACCGCGACGTGATCAAATTACGTTGCCTATATCAGCATACCGCAGAGGAGACCGGTAACTTGCTTGGCATTCCAGCAAATACAGTAAACCAACATCTTGCTCGTGCAAAAGCCAAGCTATTGAAATTACTGGAAGAAGGGAGCGCATGCGGCGATGTCTGATAAAGATAGTTTTGACAAGTTAATTGAAATTGCATTAGACGAATATGTGGAATTGGACGAGAATTGTGAATTAAAAACAGAAGAAGAACTGCGGGCGAATAACATAAAGCCACATGTTTTTTCTTTAAAGTTTGAAAAGCAGATGAAACGATTAATTCATAGCGAGCAACGCAGAATTTGGTGGGTTAAACATAGAAGTGTATTTAAGCGGCTCACAGTATGCTTGGTAATACTTATAACAATTGGAGGAGTCACTATCGCCAATGTAGATGCATTCCGTATCTCTTTCCTCTCATTTTTCTTGCAATTAGATGATACTCATTCTAAAGTTGAAGTACAAAAGTCTGTGCCATCTATATCAAATGAATTTAATCATTATCTCCCTACCTATGTACCAAACGGATTTGCTGTTTCATCAGTGCAAGAGTATAAAAATGATGGAATTGATATTGAATATGTCAATGATGAAGGACAGTTTTATATATTGCAATTTAAATTACAACAGTCAAATGCTTCCATAGATACTGAAAATGCATATGTCCAAGAGTTTACAATACAAGGAACACCGGCATTAATTACTGAAAAGGATAATCGTATTGCGATTACTTGGGGTATTAATGAACATATGTATCATTTAACTGGATATATATCCAAAGATGAAGCAGTCAAAATCTTAGAAAGTATAGATTTCTCTTAATACATTGTAATTTTTCCTTCCTATATTTCGTTTATTTTAATAGAATAAATTAGGGAGGTTTTAAAATGAAAAAAAAGAACAAGATATTGGTAGTTGCCATTTTGGTATTTGCTACGGCAATGAGTTATGCTGCGGCAAATAAGATAGTTCCTTATTGGAACTATGTGACTAGTGTAGGTGGTTCTATCGATATATCATCTGGCGGAACAGCAAGCGTATCGGCCGACGGAAGTGCTGCAACCATAGGGGTGGATAACGTTAAGCTTTATGCATCGTTACAACAATTAAAAAACGGTTCATGGGTTACTTTGAAAACTTGGTCAACTGAGGCTGATGCTCGTTCAACACGTATTACGACCAAAACATGGCCTGTAGCTCATGGGTATAGTTATCGTCTGCAGATAAGTTTAGAGGCCTATAAAAATGTCACTTTACTGGAAACTGGACAACATACAGAAGATTACGGTTATTTTAAATAAAAAACAAAAAAAATCCGTCGATGTAACAACTACACCGACGGATTTTTATATTATTTCACAGCGCCCGGCGCGAGCGCTTCGCGGGCGAGTTCGATAAACGTTTTAAGCGCCGGGTGCTGTCCCAAACTTTTGTAATATACACCAAAGGATACCGGGTTTTTCTTTTCAAACGGAATATAGCGCAGCGCGGGATCGCGCAGCTGCGGCAGATCGGGCAGGAGCGTGCATCCAACGCCCGCCTTTACCAATGTCATAGCGCACTCATTATCCTCGCAAAAATACACCTGCGAAGCGGGGCGCGCCCCGGCGGCTTCGTGCTGCAAAGCGGACATGGCCTGCGGATTGCGGCGGGGATCGAACAGGATCACGCAGCCTTCATGGATATCCGCAAACGTGGCTTGCGCACGTTCCGCGAGCGGGTGCTCCGGCGATACGACCAGCGCCGCTTCGGTGCGGGCTAATTCGCTAAAACGGCACGCGGCGTTCTTTTCCTTCCAGCCCAGCACCGCATCCACCGAACCGTCCTCCAAATGGCTGCGCATGACCGATACGGGATCATTTTTCAATACCGGGTGCAGGTTGGGATACGCCCGCATCAGCCGCCGCAATACCGCGGGTAAAAACCGCGTTTCCCCCGGCGTACGGCAACCGAGGATAAAGGGCAGCGTCTCTTTTTCGGACCGGTGCCTCAGCCGCATTCTCGCCGCCTGCGATATGCCCAGTATGCTTCTGGCGTCGCCAATGAACAGATACCCCTCTTCCGTCAGTTCGACGCTGCGGGTCGTGCGGTGAAACAGTTCGGCTCCCAGCTCGCTTTCCAGCGAACGGATCTGGTGCGTCACAGCAGGCTGTGTGATATGCAGCGCTTCCGCGGCGCGCGCAAAATTCAAATGCTCGGCCACGGCCAAAAAGCATTCCAACTGAACGGTATTCATTGTCGGCCCTCCTGTTATTAATTCATTTTCTTTATTAATGATAACGCATTTGAATTTCCCTTGCAAGAAAAAGCGCGGTAAAATATAGAAGAGAGGATATCGCCCGGGCGCTATGCCCGGCACTTTTAGGAGGTACAAATGAATCAAAATACCAATGGCTATTTGGCAACCGAACGGATCGGCAAGCTGATGCTTCGGTTTTCCATTCCCTGCATTCTGTCGCTGCTGGTCTCGTCGCTTTACAACATCGTCGATCAGATCTTCATCGGCTGGGGCGTGGGCTATCTGGGCAACGGCGCTACCAACGTCGTTTTCCCGGTCACGGTCATCGCGCTGGCGCTTGCCCTGCTGGTGGGCGACGGCTGCGCGGCCTTTCTCAGCATCTGCCAAGGCAGGCAGGACGCGGAGGGCGCGCATAAATGCGCGGGCAACGCGGTGGTCGTTATCGTCGCGGCCAGTGTGCTGCTCACGGTGTTGCTGGCTGTTTGCAAGCAGGGCGTGCTGCAAAGCTTCGGCGCCACAGAAAACAATCTTGCCTATGCAAGCGAGTACTACGATTATATTTTAATCGGCATTCCCTTTTTCATGTTCGGCAATGCCATGAACTCGCTCATCCGTTCGGATGGCAGCCCGCGCTTTGCCATGCTGTCCACGTTGGCGGGCTGTTTAATCAACGTCGTTTTGGACCCGATCGCTATTTTCGTATTGCATTGGGGCATGCGGGGCGCGGCGCTTGCCACGGTCGCGGGGCAGATCGTTTCCGCGTTGCTGGCGGTCTACTATTTGCGCCACACCAAGGCGTTCCGGCTGAAAAGATCCAGCTTCCGTCCCTCCGGCCGTATGATGGGGCATTTCCTGCCCCTCGGCATCAGCAGTCTGCTCACGCAGATTTCCATTGTCATAATCATGGCGGCGATGAACAACATGCTGGTCATTTACGGCGCGCAGTCCAAGTACGGCGCGGATATCCCGCTCACCGTGGTAGGTATTGTGATGAAGATCTTCCAAATCGTGATCGCCATCGTGGTCGGCATCGCGGCGGGTTGCCAGCCGATCGTGGGCTATAACTACGGCGCGGGCTACGGCAAGCGCGTCAAGCAGTTGTTCCGCACCATGCTGGCGGCCGAGATCATTGTCGGCGCGGTCGCCATGCTGTGTTTTGAATGCTTCCCGATGCAGATCATCGGCATTTTCGGCAGCGAGGATGGATTGTATAACGAATTCGCCGTGCTGGCGTTCCGCGTTTACCTGTGCACCATCGTTCTGTGCTGCATTCAAAAATCGATCAGCATCTTTCTGCAATCGCTGGGCAAGCCGCTGCTGTCCATGGGCCTTTCCCTGCTGCGCGATTTTGTTTTAAGTGTGCCCCTCGTGCTGTTGCTGCCGCGCGTTTTCGGCGTTTATGGCACGCTCTACTCCGCGCCGGTGGCGGATATCGTTTCCTTTATCGCCGCGGCGGCGCTTTCCGTGTATATCGTGCGCCACCTGAACAACCATACGCCCGAAGGGGTGGCCGCGCAAAGATCCGGCCATGCCGCTGACTATACAAAGCCGGTCAACTGCTAAATTTTATGTCGTCAAACACAAAAGGGGCTGTAAAATAAGTTCTCACAAATGAATAGAAAACTGTTGCAAAGCGAAGAATGCTACCAATTTTGTCATTCTGAGAAGCGAAGCGACGAGACCGTAGTCTGCTATCCTTAATCTGCCGCTTAGCGGCATTTTAATGAGTGCGAATCTCGCGCGAACGCGCGTTCCCAGCGTAATTCCGCGCGTTCGCGCGAGATTCTTCACTTCGTTCAGAATGACATTTGGGTACTCTTCTATTTTGCAACAGTTTTTTACAGCCCCTTTTGGCGTTATGCTTCATTGAGAAATGCCTGCACGTCATCCGTTCGGATATCGATGTAGCTTTCATTATCGCTCGTACGCACCAAACGAATGTACATGGGCGCCTCTGTTTGACTGCCGCCGCCGATCAGCAAGTAGAAATCATCATCGATCGCATAATGCAGGATGTAAAGCCCGCTGCCAATCTCTTCGCTTTCATATGCCGCGAAATCGTCCCACGAAAGGTTGCTTCCCTTTTCAGCCAGTTCGGTCACCCGGTCCAGCGTCAACACATCACTTTTCTGCTTTTGTTCCTTGGTGCAGCCCGCGCAAAGGAGCAGCAGCCCTAAGGCCATTACCAATACACAGCGTTTTTTCATCAAAGCTTCTCCTTTGGTTTTTTTCCTAAGCCCATTCTAACATATTGCTTCGTGCGCGCCAACCGTTTGCCAAAAAGCGCTCCTCAAAAAACTTGAGGAGCGCTTTGGCTATTTATTGAACTTTAGAAGTCTACTTCTTCATCGTAGAAGCAGCACTTGAGCAGCTTTGCCATCTGCTCCGCATCGATGCCGCGCGGGTTGGAACCGGTGCACGCATCGTCCACGGCGAGCTGCGCCACGGTGGGCAGCTTGTCGAGAAATTCCTTCTCGTCGATGATGCCGCCCTCATAATCGCGGATGCAGGACGGAATTTCAAGCGCCTGATTCATCTTTTTCAGGTGCGCGATCAGCGCGTCCACCAGTTCATCCGTCGAACCACCGGCAAGGCCTAAAAACTTTGCGATCTTCGCAAAGCGCTCGGCCGCGGCGGGCTCCTTGGCGTTGAACTTGATCACCTTGGGCAGGTACATCGCGTTCGCGCAGCCGTGCACGATATGGCCGCCCGAGTAGGCCGCGCCGGTCTTGTGCGCCATTGAATGCACAATGCCGAGCAGCGCGTTGGAGAACGCCATACCGGCCAAGCACTGTGCGTTATGCATACGGTCTCTGGCTTCCATATCGCCGTTAAAGGAGGCGATCAGATCGTCGCTCACCATTTCGATGGCGTGCAGCGCCAGCGGATCGGTAAAATCACAGTGCAGCGTGGATACATAGGCTTCGATCGCGTGCGTCATTGCGTCCATGCCGGTGTGCGCGGTCAGCTTTTTGGGCATGGTCTCGGCCAGCGAGGGATCGACGATGGCAACGTCGGGCGTGATATTAAAGTCGGCCAGCGGGTACTTGATGCCCTTCTGATAATCGGTGATGACGGAGAACGCGGTCACCTCGGTCGCTGTGCCGGAGGTGGACGAGATCGCGCAGAACTTTGCCTTGGTGCGAAGCGTCGGGAAGTTGAAGGGGATGCAAAGATCCTCGAACGTTACGTCCGGATACTCGTAAAACGCCCACATGGCCTTGGCCGCGTCGATCGGAGAGCCGCCGCCGATGGAAACGATCCAATCCGGCTCGAACGCGCGCATCGCGGCCGCGCCCTTCATCACGGTTTCCACGGAAGGATCGGGCTCCACGCCCTCAAACAGCTTTACTTCCATACCGGCTTCTTTTAAGTAATCCTCTACCTTTTGCAGAAATCCAAAGCGCTTCATAGAGCCGCCGCCCACTACGACGATCGCCTTTTTGCCGGAAAGCGTCTTCAGCGCTTCCAGCGCGTCTTTGCCGTGATACAGGTCTCTCGGTAATGTAAATCTCGCCATACTTTTACGCTCCTATTCAGTCGTTCGGTCCATCGGTTTAATTGTTAATTAACTAACGATCTAACACTAACATATTTCAAAAGCATTTTCAATCCATTATTTTAATGTCCAATAAATTTAATTGTTTGTTCACAAATTCAGTGTGTGGGCCGCCCCGTTCCGCGCTCTGTTCACATCACGCCGATGACCGGCGTGGCCCCCTTGGCAATGGATACCTTTTCGATATAGGGCACGTGGGCGTATACGTTTGCCGTGGTGGAAATATCCGAATGCCCCAGCCAATCTTGTATTTGTTTCAGCGAAAAGCCCTGTTGCAGCAAAATGGTCGCCACCGAATGCCGCAAATCGTGAAAGCGAATGCGCGGCAGCGCGGCCCCGCGGCACACCCGCTCAAATTCCCGGGTGATATAATCGGGCCGGAGCGGCACGCCGTTTTCGTGGCAGCAAACGTAATCGCTTTTGTGGTAAGCCTTGCCCAGCCTGCGCCGGTTTTCATTCTGCCGCCGCCGCAGGTCGCTCAAATACCGCTTAAGCGAATCCGAAAGCGGCAGGGTGCGGTAGCTTGATTTGGTCTTTACATTATCGGCATAGATCACGCGCCCGCCCGACTGCACCGCCGTGTGGTTGATGATCATCGTGCGCGCGCGCAGGTCGACCGCGCTCCACCGCAAACCCGCGGCTTCGCTTCGCCGCAGTCCATAGGTTGCGGCAAGCACAAACGCCGCCTCCGCCGGGGAATGCAGCGCCGCCGCGATAAACACGTTGATCTGCGTGCGGTTGTACACCTGTCCCCGGAACGCGCGGCGCTTGGGCAGCATCACGTTATCCGCCGGATTCAGCGGGATAATTTGAAGCGATACCGCATATTTCATACACTTGTGCAGGATCGAATGAAACTTGACGATCGAGGTCGGCGAAAGCCCCTCCGCAAATTTCTGATTGACGAATTCCTGAAAATCCGCCGGCCGCGCGGTGGCAAGCGTCACCTTACGCGCGCCGAAAAACGGTAGAATGTGTTTTTGATAAATATAACGGTACCCATCCATCGTATTTTCGCGCACCTGCGTTTCCATCAGCGTCAGCCACCGGTCAAAAAAAGTGACCAGCATTGTGCTTGATTCCTCGGAATACCGCAAACGCATCAGCTCCTCAGGGCGCAGAACGAAGTGGATACAGCCATCCTCCTCATAAATTTTTACTTTGTCCATGTTGTCATTTTACCTCACTTTATGTTGTTTTTTGTCGAACGTGACAAAATTAATTGTAGCATAAATAGCCTAATTTATCGCACGGACAAAGGTATTTTTTCAGCGTCCCTATTGGCATTTTTACTTACTGCCCAAAAAACGCTGGTCCTATTTATGCAATATTCCGCTTCTGTTCGGTCAATCTCACAAACTCGCGCAAAACCCCTTGCATTGACACACAGATATTGTATAATTTACATAGTGGCATTGCGCCAAATAAATGGATGAGGTGAACAGCACATGGATTATATGTCGGAATACAGCCGCTGGCTGAGCCGTCCGGAGCTGACGGCGGAGGAACGCGCTGAGCTCACGGCCATCAAAGATAATAAGGAAGAGATCGAAAGCAGGTTCTTCGCGCCGCTTTCGTTCGGCACCGCCGGTTTGCGCGGCGTACTTGGCGTGGGCCTATACCGCATGAACCGCTTTACCGTCGGTCAGGCAACGCAGGGCCTTGCCAATCTGGTCGTCGCGGGCGGCAAACAGCAGATGGAGCGCGGCGTCGCCATTGCGTTCGACAGCCGCCACTTCTCGCCCGAATTTGCGCAGCAATCCGCCTGCATTCTCGCGGCAAGCGGCATCAAGACCCTGCTGTTTGATGAACTGCGCCCCACGCCCGAGCTGTCCTTTGCCATCCGGCACTATGGCTGCATCGCGGGCATCAATATCACGGCCAGCCATAACCCCAAGGAATACAACGGCTATAAGGTCTACTGGGAGGACGGCGCGCAGTTGCCCCCGCAGGAAGCCGACATGGTCGCCCGCGAAATGGCCGCGACTGATCTGTTCACCGGCGTGCGCACCGGCGATTATGACGAATTCGTCAAGAGCGGCATGATCCGCATCCTCAGCAAAGAAACGGACGAGGCTTACCTCAGTGAAGTGCTTAAGGTAGCGGTTAATCCGGACTGCGTAAAGCAGGTCGCGGACGAATTCAAGCTTGTTTACACCCCGTTCCACGGCGCGGGCTACCGTCTGGTGCCCGAAATTTTGCAGCGCCTTGGCTACAAGCACATCATCTGCGAGCCGCACCAAATGGTGATTGACGGCGATTTCCCGACGGTCAAGAGCCCCAACCCGGAAAATAAGGAGGGCTTCAACCTTGCGATCGAGCTGGCGAAGGAAAACGGCGTTGATCTGATCATCGGCACCGACCCGGACGCCGACCGCACCGGCATTGTATTAAAGGATAAGACCGGCGAATATATTTCCCTTTCGGGCAATCAGGTCGGCGTACTGCTGACGGATTACATCATCACCGCCAAGAAGCTGACCGGCACCATGCCGCGCCACCCGGCGGTGCTCAAGAGCATCGTCACCACCGAAATGGCGCGCGCCGCCGCCGAACAGAACGGCGTCGCCTGCTTTGAAACGTTCACCGGCTTTAAGTTCCTCGCTGAAAAGATCAAGGAATTTGAAAACACCGGTTCGCACGAGTATATCTTCGCGTTCGAGGAATCCTACGGCTACCTGTGCGGCGACTACGCGCGCGACAAGGATGCCGTCACCGCCTCCATGCTGATCGCAGAAATGGCTGCCTACTACCGCACGCAGGGCAAGACCCTGTACGACGCGATGGAGGAAATGTACGAAAAGTACGGCTATTATTGCGAACAGACCATCTCCATCACCATGCCCGGCGTATCCGGTTTGCAGCGCATGAAGGAGCTGATGGAGGAGCTGCGCCAGACCCCGCTGCAGCAGGTCGGCCCGGACAAGGTCGAATTCATCCGCGACTATCAGCCCGGCACACGCACTTCTCTTGCGGACGGCAAGACCGAGCCCATGGAGCTGCAAGGCCAAAACGTGCTGTACTATGAGCTTTCGGGCGGCACGATCTTCATCATCCGCCCATCCGGCACAGAGCCCAAGGTAAAGGTCTACATCATGGCCAAGGGCGCGAGCAAGGCCGACGCCGCCGATAAGGTCGCCGCCCTCGTTTCCGCCGCAAAGGAAATCGTTAAGTAAATGAAACCCGGGCGCGCTTCGGCGCGTCCGGGTTTTTCAGAAGGAGCTGCATTCATGCAGAAACGGTTTTGCAAAATCACTCTCAGCATCTTAGCGCTTGCGGCAGCCACTGTATTTGCCGTTTTCTACTACCGCCTTTACACCTCGCCGGTTTTTCAGTACCGGGGCGCGTATTACCAAACACAGGTAAATGACGACGAAACACGCTATGCCGCCAGTGACGGCACTATTTCCGTCTTGCAAACAGATTCCGGCAGCACCGTTACCATTACCTATGAATGGAACGCACCCCAGACGTTTTTGATCGAACAGAACGGGCAAGCCATCACGGTAGAGGACCGCAAGGGAATTGTTCTGCTGCAAGGGATTTGGCAAAACGGCGCATTGCTCAATACAAGCGGCGGCGTTAATGAAACCTATGCTTCGCAGAAGTCCGCTTGGCTGGACAATCAGCACGCATCCGTTCAGCGGCCCGTACCGCCGAATGCGGCGGAAGCTTTGGATATTGCCATGGGCGCAAATATCGTTCAGCGCGGCAAAGGTCTCGCGCCGAAATGGGTGCCGCTGTCTCTGCTCCTCGTGTTGCTGCTAGTCGGCGCCGAGCGATCAAAAGCGCAATCCGGCCGCCGTTGGGGAGAAATCTGCAAGCGTAAACTGCACAACCCCGCATGGCAAACGGCGCTCCAAGTAGACGAAACCGGCGAGCCCACCCGTGATGTGGTGTTTTCCAAACCATGGCTGGTCGGCGGTCTGTACATCTTGTTTCTTGTGCTTTTGCTTGCGTATGATGTGAGCTAAGGAAGTGTACCAAATTAACCCGCCCCCTGAACGGCTGACAGCCGAATCTGGGGGCGGGTTTGTCATTTTATGTTACATTGCTTCTTCAATCCATATCAGGCTCTTCCGGCTGATAAGAAGTAAACCAGCAGGTGGAACCATTTGCTACCGTGGCAATCACCAGTGTCAGCGCGGCAAGAGCACTTGCGCTTTTCAGAAATAATCCGTAGAGCTTTTTCATGGGGAAGACCTTCTTAAATTTTTTATTTTTCCCGCCGCAAGCGAAAGAGCGGCAAAAAACTCGCCTAAAAACAAATGGAATATCCATGTAACGGGCGCGGAGGGCAATAATAGCCAAGTGATTGCAAGTATTAAGTAAAGTATGGCTAGCATGAAACTTCGTTTTCTATTCCTTTGCCCCTTTCGCTCATTCACCCTTTTGTTGGGATGCGCTAATGGGGCCAGTGTAAGGATCAGGCACAAGCTGATTACCGACGCTGCAATAGCTGCCGCTTTCCAGATGGTTTGCGGCAGCAGCAGCGTAACAGCGAATGCCGCACCGAAAATACCGAGAAAACAGAAAAAACAGCTAAAGTGAGAATCCGCATGATACCCACCTGCCCAAAGGCTCATGTGCGGTAAAGTAGCAAATAAGTATTTGAAAGGCAGCAGCCCACTATTCCGTAATTTTAATGCTTTTCAGGTCTTGTATCTTCTGTCCATGTTTCCGGATTGCTATCATCTGGGATAATCCCAGACAAAATCTGTTCATAATGCTTTACTTTTTTGTCCATATAAGCCGCTGTTGTTTTGGCTTCCTCTATCCGCTTATATGCTTGTTCTCGTTGACAGAGAATGATTTGATACCTTGCATAAAGCGTTTCCCTTGATTCCGGCAAGTGGCACAATTCGCAGTATTCTTTAATATCCTCTATGGACGCTCCGCAGCCTTTTAGGCAGGAAATTCCCTGCATCCAGTTGACAGATTCTTCGTTGAAAATCCGGCGGTTTCTTTTGTCACGTTGACAGGGCAAAAGATTGATGTCGGTATAATATCGGAGGGTATGCTCTGTTGTGTGGAACATCTCCGCAAACTGCTTTAACGTATAGGTCATGGATTTCACCCTCTTATAAATTTTTTATCCGCTGTTGGAATAGCAACTTCATCCGACAAGTATCGCTCCACTTTCATGTGTAAGTCATATTTTTCACGCAGTTCTGTAATCTTCGACATCATGGGGGAGGCATGGTGAAGGTCAATCGACTGTTGGTCAGTCCACGTATCAATCAAAAGTATTGTTTCTTTATCTTCCATAGGGAAAAAGTATTCATATCGGAGATTACCTGTTTCTGTACGAATCTCATTTACAATACCGCTTGCGACCATTTCTTCAGCATATTTTCTTGCGTTTCCGTTCCTACCGCTGTAATAAATGTTTATTGTAATTGCCATTTCATTTTCCTTTCCAAAATCAAAAAAAGTATTGACTTCGAGTTACCCAAACTTGCTATGATGATTGTATCACAAGAAAATTAGCTTCTCAAGTGCGACAACAAGAATAAACGGAGGAATTGATATGAATAAGATTACTTTGAACAATGATATTCAAATGCCTATGCTCGGCTTCGGTACTTTTCTGATGAGCGGTGCAGAGTGTGAAGAAAGCGTTTTGACCGCACTCTGTAGTGGCTACCGTATGATTGATACAGCAGAGGCATACGGAAATGAGACAGCGGTTGGAAATGCGATTGTAAAAAGCGGCATTTCCCGTAAGGAATTGTTTATTGTCACAAAAGTAAATTTCCGCTCTTATGAGAGTACTTGTGAAACCGTGGAAATGTCACTTAAAAAACTGAAAACCGACTATCTTGACCTTGTATTGCTTCACTGGCCCTTTGGCAATTATTATGCTGCATGGCGACAGCTAGAAAAGCTATATCAAGAGGGGAAAATCCGGGCTATCGGTGTTTCAAACTTTACCCCAGACCGTTTGATTGATTTGATTGAATTTAACAATGTTGTCCCCGCTGTCAATCAGATAGAAACCCATTTACTTTGTCAGCGTCGAGCAGAACATGATTGGCTAGAAAAATATCATGTTCAGCACATGGCATATGCACCATTGGGACAGGGACGAAAAAATGAAATGTTTGAAAATCCTGTCTTAATGAGGATTGCAAATGCTTATGGAAGAACACCCGCCCAGATTGCATTACGTTTTCTTATGCAGAGTAACATTATTATTATACCGAAGTCAGTCCATGAGCAACGTATAAAGGAAAATTTGAGCATATTAGATTTTGAATTAAATGCAGCAGAAATGGAACAACTTGTAAATATGGATATAGCGGCTCCAATGATTGGAAATCCAGAAAATCCTACTATGGTAGAAGCTGCTATGAAATGGTAAAAGGAGAAAATACATTATGAAAAACATTTTATTATTAGGCGCGACTGGTACAGCCGGAAGTGCCATTACAAAAAAACTACTGTCAGATACAGATACTCATGTTACTCTGTTTGCCCGTCATGCGGGGAACATGTTTTCTGATAGTCCTCGCACAACCGTTATCAACGGTAACGCGGAAAATATTGAGGATTTGAAAAAAGCAATGCACGAGCAGGACGTTGTATATTGCGCTATATCTGGAGAAGCATTACCGCAGATTGCAGAAAATATTGTCGTGGCAATGTCTGAATGTAACATAAAACGTCTTATTTTTATGGGAGCAGTTGGGATTTATAACGAAATTCCGGATGAAATAGACGGCGAAGATAATCTTGACAATGAACCTGCGCAGTTACCAAATCGCCAAGCTGTTGACATTGTTGAAACAAGCAATCTGAATTATACAGTTATCCGTCCGGGATATTTGAAAGAGGGAGCAGAAGATAATTTTGTGTTATCCGTAAAAGGCGAGCCGGCAAAAGGTTATATTACAACTATTCCCGCTCTTGTCAAACTGGCGGTAGAACTTATTTTAGACGAAAATTTATATTTGAAAGAGAGTATCAGTATCACACAGGACGGAAGAAAAAAGTCGTAAATATAGCAAAGCCAATCGAGCCGGTCAACGGTCAAGATGAACGGGCTGCACCCGCCGTTGACAGCCCCGCCTGTCCTTGCTGGTGGGCAATCAAGGGGCGACAGCAAGGAGTGCTGCCGCCCCTCTCTATCATTCAAGAAAGGGGGATTTTCCATGCACACAGTGCACACAGGGACGGTTCTTCTGTGTTGACAATCACCCCATTCGTATGCTATGGTGCGAGTGGGGTGATTTTATGCCTAGAGGACCTAGACAAAAAAGTGAAAGCGGCAACTACCATATCATGCTGCGCGGCGTGAATCAGCAAAACATTTTTGAAACCGATGAAGATCGCGAAAAATTTCTGCAAATACTCTGTGATTGCAAAGCGATCAGCGGCTTTCATTTATATGCCTATTGTTTGATGAGCAACCACATTCATCTACTTCTGCAAACCATGCCGAACGCTGATTCACTTGAACAGATTTTCAAGCGCATTGGCGTGCACACAGGGACGGTTCTTCTGTGTGCATGTGTGCAAGGGTGAATACTATATAAGCTGAGGCGTACTATCATGAAACTAAAATTTTCATTTAAAGGTTTAATAGTTTCTTTACTGATTGCTCTTTTTACGGTGTTTTTCAATGGAATTCATATGAATTCTCAGCAAGGTAGTGGATTCAATACGTACTCAGGCGGATTTCCATTCACCTTTTTTGAATATTATTACTCAACCGATGAAGTTAATATAATTTCCCTGTTAAAGGACTTAAATTATTCCAACTACAAAATTGACATATTGCCCTTAATTCTAAACATAATTTGTATTTATCTTTTCCTCAAGTATCTTTTGAAAATAATTCATAATATAAACAAGATAGAATAATTATGCGCATAGGCACAGTTCTACCGTGTTGACAATCACCCCATTCGTATGCTATGGTGCGAGTGGGGTGATTTTATGCCCAGAGCGCCTATACAAAAGCAACTATCTTATCAGGCGGCACAGATAATCCCGCCGCACTGCAAGACTTGTCCCCATCCGCGCGCTTAAACAAAATGGCGCATCCCTTCGGCAGAACGATCATCCGTTTAACCGGTTGACCCCTAGGTATCGTCAGCAATGGATAACACAAAAGAACCGTCCCTGTGTGTTGTGTTTAAATATAAGGAGCAATGACGATGAATGAGAAAATTCTTGTTGTAGATGATGAAAAAGAGATTGCCGATCTGCTTGAAGTCTATTTGACGAATGACAATTATACCGTATACAAGTTTTATAATGGGACTGATGCTTTACAATGTATGCAAGAAACGGAAATTGATTTGGCGATAATAGACATTATGTTACCGGATACGGACGGGTTTCGTATCTGCCAAAAAATAAGGGAAAATTTCTATTTTCCTGTTATTATGCTAACCGCTAAAATTAAGGACAGCGATAAGATCATGGGATTAACCATTGGGGCAGACGATTATATGACCAAGCCGTTTAACCCATTGGAGGTTGTTGCAAGGGTAAAAACACAATTAAGACGTTGTTCCAAATATAATACCTCTGTTTTAAAACAATCTGCTGAAAAGACGGAATTTGACATCAGAGGTCTTGTGATCAATAAAGATAGCCACAAATGCTTTTTGTATGGAAAGGAATTGTCGCTGACTCCCATTGAGTTTTCGATTCTTTGGTATCTGTGCGAACATCAGGGTAAAGTCATACCTTCAGAAGAATTGTTTGAAGCCGTATGGAAAGAAAAATATCTGAACAATAACAGCACCGTAATGGCGCACATTGGTCGCCTTAGAGAAAAGCTGAACGAACCACCAAAAAAGCCAAGATTTATAAAAACGGTTTGGGGTGTAGGCTATGAAATCGAATAAAGGGGAGAAAAATAATCTGCTGAAAACCCTTTTCAAAAGCTATATCATCCAGTGCGGAATTATATCTGCAATTATCCTAATCGCTTCTAATTTGTTGGGCATGGGTTTACAATGGGTGCTTAGCAAATATGTTCCGCAGTATTATATGGTTTACCGTTCCCTCTATTTAGGAGCCGCGGCTACTATACTATGGGCTGTGTGCATCATCATTCTTACATACCGGCTACTAAAGAAAGTGGTCGCTTATGTGGATGAATTGCAGCAGGCCACAGGCAAATTATTTGATAAAGACGTAGATTACATTGAACTATCGCCGGAGCTTAGCGAGATCGCGTTAAAGATCAACCACTTAAAACAAGAGTCTCAAAATAATGCAAGACTGGCAAAAGAGAACGAACAACGAAAAAACGATTTGATCATGTACCTTGCACACGATCTAAAAACCCCGCTTTCTTCTGTAATGGGCTATTTAATGCTATTGCGCGATGAACCGAAAATTTCAGAAGAACTTAGGACGAAATATCTTTCTATCTCTCTCAATAAAGCGGAACGGCTTGAAGACCTAATCAATGAATTTTTTGAAATTACAAGATTCAATTTATCTAATATCACTTTGCAATATACGGAAATAGACTTGACGCGCTTGCTTGAGCAGCTTATATACGAATTCAATCCCATGTTAAAAGATAAAAACCTGCAATGTGATCTTTGTGCCCCGAAAAGTGTAACCCTTCGCTGTGACGCAGATAAAATACAACGTGTGTTTGATAATCTTCTTCGCAATGCGGTTATTTATAGCTTCCACGATACAACCATTACGATTACAGCGGCGCAGCAGGAAGAAAGGATGATCATTGCATTTGAAAATTGCGGTAATACGATCCCAAAGGAAAAGCTGTCGCAGGTATTTGAACAGTTTTATCGCCTTGATACAGCAAGGAGCACAAGCGGCGGCGCTGGTTTGGGCCTTGCCATTGCCAAACAAATTGTAGACCTCCACAAAGGAACCATTATTGCAGAAAGCGAGAATGAAAAAATCAAATTTACCGTGACCCTCCCTCTTTCGTAGGAAAATCGTAAGAAATTCCGTAGTATAAAAGAGGATTCTCTTGTGTACAAACAAAGAAATAAAGACTCCTATTCTGATACAATGAAAACATCAGAGTAGGAGCCTTTTTTATTTCTACTTTTTCAAAATATAAAATTCGTAGCAACCATTTACGATTGCGGCATTCGCCGCCACGGCACTGCTCGGCGGGTCATTGCCGGCCCTAGCACTTATCAGTATCATTCAAGGAGGATTTATAACATGAAAAAAATGAGTAAGAAAGCCAATGGTGCAAAACAAATTCTTATGGATATCATGCTGCTTGCCTGTCTGGTGATGGCAGGGTGTTCCCATTCCAACTCGGATGCGAAAGATTTTACCGACTTTGAACATATAGAAGCCGAATATCTGCAATCCATCGACAATTTGAACTGGCCGGAAGGTGTCACTTTGCCGGAAAAACTGGAAGGAGAAGATACCGGCGCGTCTTTCCAGATTGGCTATGGCGATACAAGAGCTTCAAACCTTTGGGAATACTACTGGATGAAAGAATGGCTGGACACCTATAACACTGATCCAAAACGTGCAGAAAAAGCATTGGAAGAATTGGAAAAAGCGTTTGATATGCCCTATATGGGCGCAGATCGCTGTGACGATGCAACCCGTCAATATCTTCGTGATAATATCGACAAAGCAAAGTCGGGTGATCCGTCTGGATTTACGGAGTGTATAAAAGTGAATTATGCCAATTAAATTACTCGTGCACACAGGAACGGTTCTTCCGTGTTGACAATCACCCCATTCGTATGCTATGGTGCGAGTGGGGTGATTTTATGCCCAAAGTGACTAGACAAAAACGCGAAAACGGCAACTATCCTGTCATGCTGCGCGGCATTAATCCGCATATATCTTTTTAGTGATGGACGGCCGTCATTTATCGTAAATGGTCCTAATATGAACGGTCTACAATATATAATCAGTGAAGATGGTATGTACGAAAATCTAATCAAGCAAGTCACTTTATTGAAAATAGTATATCATTTCAAACCGGACACTGGCTGTAACATTTACACAGATAACGAAAGGCCGTATCGCAGAGTAATCGGCATCGTATGTTTGAAAGGAGCTTTGTCAGATGAAACATACTAAAAAGTGTCCCAAATGCTCTGGTGAAACTATTATTGACGTAACACTCGATCCCACAAAATACAGGCAATGCTATATCCCGGTTGGCGTTACGCTTTTCTCCGCCGTACCGATTCACAGGTTGGTTTGCTGTGATTGCGGCTACAGCGAAGAGTGGATCGATCAGGATGATATTCCAGCTTTGCGTGAAAAATACCCACGAGTGTTCTGAGCATACCTTTTACTGCATATCAAACAGACCCGTGTTCCTGCTTTGGTGGCAGGAACACGGGTCCTTGTATTTACGCTTGAACGATAAACGCGTCCAGCTCGGTTTGGGCCTGCTCGCGGGATGCTTCGCAGGCGCTTTTCATTTCGTTCAGTTGGTTGAGCACGGTTTGAATCTGGGCGATCACACCGTTTATTTGTCCCTGTGAGGCATGGATATGGTCCAACACCGCCCAATCGGTAAACAGATTATCGAAAAAGTAATCGGCAAAGCGCAGAAAACCGTCGATCTGTATCTGCATATCCGCGTAAATCGTCACATCGCTCAGCTCGGTTTTGAAGCGGCGAAGCTGCATTTGCAGTTCTTCCACCTTTGTTTGCGCTTCGTCCAAATGGCTGTGCTTGACCATGTCGGTAACAAGGCCGCCGCCCAGTATATCCCAAGTGCCCCAGCTTTCGGCGCTGTTCAGGCTGGACGCAATGCCGTTTGCGGTGGAAAGCGCGTACTGCCCGGCGTCGGCCGCTTCGCGGATCTCTTTCAGTTGGCTGCTGCACGCCGCAATGCGCCGTTCCAGCTGCAAGATCTGTTCCCCGCGCACCGGGTCGCTGTGTTTCAGCGCTTCGGTCTTTGCAGCCAGCACGTCCTGATACTGCTTTTCACAACCGTTCAGCGCGGCAAGCTCATTCTCCCACGAACGGATATCCTGCTTTACCGCCGCAAGCTCCCGCACCACGCTGTCGTGCTTGACGGCAGCCGCATAGGCTTCCCGCTGCTCCTGATCGAGCTTTTCCTCCTTCTTGCCCAGCATACCGTAAAAAAACGCGGCCAGACTGCGGCCCTCTAAACGGTCCACATCCTTCTGTTCCTCGGCCCGGCGGGCCGCAAGCTCGGTTTCCCGCGCTTCCAGCTCGCGCTGTTGGCTGTAAAGATCCTGCAGCATGGCGCGCAGTTTCTTTTGCCGCGCGATCTGCCCGCTTAATAGATGGAGCTGCTGATCAAATTCGGTCATCGCTATGTACCTCCCGCTTTCACTGCCCTTATTATAGCATAACCCCTGCCGCCACTAAAGAAATATATTGTGTAAACAGCCAATGTCATTTAGTTAAGGGAAACGCATAGGAGAAACAAGGGATTCACCGAGATCGTAGGGCGCGAGAAGGTGAATTGGCCGAAGGCCAAAAGAAGCTGGTCTGGACCACGCCTCGGCGCGCCGTCTCGAAGGGATGTAACACTTCCTGAAAACCCATGTCCCTTCGCTCGGCCGTACCGGCCTGTTTGATGCTCTCACTTATCCCGGTGCTTCGTTCTCGGCGCGCCGAGGGCGTCGCGCCCTACTTTTTCTGTGTTTGCGTTACCTTTTTGTCTTGCCTGATCTTATCTGAATGACATTTTTTCGGATCGCTTTGTCCGACAACAATAAAAAAGAGCAGGGCACGCCACTTTGATAAGCAACGTACTCTGCTCTTCATACTTATTCCGCAAGCTTGAAGATTTGGGTCAGTTCGTCCTTGCCTAGCGGGATATGGCTCTTGACCGGACCACCCACGGTATGCATGGCGTTTTCAGCCAATTTCTCATATTCCCCGGGAACAATTCCAAGCTGGGACATGTGCACCGGCATGTCGATCTCTTCAAAAAAGCGCTTGATCGTTTCGATGCCTTCGGCCGCGGTGCGTTCCGGGCGGTCAAAATCCATTTCCACACCGAAAACACGGTTCGCAAGCTGCGCAAACCGGTTCACATCGTGCGGCATGACGAATTTAGCCCACGCGGGGAATAGTACCGACAGGCCCGCGCCGTGCGCGATCTCATCGTGCAGGGCGGAAAATTCATGTTCGATCTTGTGAACCGGGAAGAACTTATTGACGCGACCCAGCTCGGTCAGGTTGTTGTGGGATAGGCTGCCCGCCCACATCAGCGTGGCGCGCGCTTCATAATCGCGCGGGTTCGCGATGGCGCGCCGGCCCGCGTCGCGCACGGCGATGAGCAGTCCTTCGGCCAGACGGTCGGTCAGATCGGTATCCGCGTTGCCCGGCATAAAATAACGCTCGAACGTATGCATCATAATATCGACCACGCCGCAGCCCGTTTGGAATTTAGAAACGGTGTAGGTATTCTCCGGATTTAAAAAGCTGATGCACGGACGGTTGGTCTGGCTGGTGATGCCGCGCTTCTCCATGGTTTCCTCATTGGTGAGCACGCAGGAGTTGCTCATTTCGCTGCCCGCCGCCGCAAGCGTGAGCACGGTGCCGATGGGCAGGGTGGAATCGGGCGCGGTGCCGGCGCAGGCAAATTCCCACGGGTCGCGCCCGGTGGCGACGCCCATGCCGATGCCCTTCGCCGAGTCGATGACCGAGCCGCCGCCCACGGCCAGAATAAAATCGACCCCTTCGCGCTTTGCTATTTCGATCCCCTCGCGCACAAGCGAAAGCTTCGGGTTGGGTGAAACGCCGCCAAGCTCAATAAACGTTAAGCCCGCGCGGCCAAGGCTTTCCTCGACGCGGCCCAGCAGGCCGCTTCCGCGCGCGCTGGAACCGCCAAAGTGCACCATGACGCGCCGCGCGCCAAGCGCCCCCAGCTTTTCTCCAATCTGGTCCTCGATTGCCCGGCCAAATACGATCTCCGTCGGCAGCTTAAGCGTAAAATTTTGCATGTTATGTTCCACCCCTTCATCTTTCGTCGCCAATAGCTTCTGTATTACTTTGTATTATACCCATGTACTTGCCAAAAGTCAAAATATCCGATACAATAAAGAGGCACTATTTTCAAAGAAAGAGCGGGCATTGATTACTGTGTACGAGTATTCCTTTTTGCAATGGCTTTTGATATTTTATATTTATTGTTTCCTCGGCTGGTGTTTTGAATCGACGGTCGTTTCGGTCCAGCAGCGGCACGCGGTCAACCGCGGCTTTTTGCGGGGGCCCATGCTGCCGATCTACGGCTTTGGCGCGACCATGCTTCTGCATATCTCGCTGCCTCTGCATGACCGCCCGATCGCGCTTTTCCTTTGGAGCATGATCGCCGCGACGATTTTTGAATACCTTGTCGGCTGGCTGATGGAGACCATGTTTAAGGTAAAGTACTGGGATTATTCCGAGCACCGGTTCCAGTTTCAGGGACGCATTTGTCTGCAAAGCTCGATCTGCTGGGGCTTTATGGGGCTTATTCTCGCCCGGTTCATCCACCCGCCGATCGAGACCCTCGTCATTTGGCTGCCGCAGCTGACGCTGATCTTGGTCTGTGTGGCGCTGACCGCGATGTTTGCTTCCGATGTGGCTGTTTCCGTGCGCACCGCGCTCGATCTGGCCAAGGTGCTGGAAGAGCTCGACAAGCTGCGTCAGCAGGGCGAAGAGCTGCGTGAGCAGCTTTCCGAAACCGCTATGGTCAAGCTGACCAACCTATCCTACCGCGTGGACGAAGCGCGCGGCGAGCTGAACGAGCGCCTAGACGACGCGATGGAAAAAGCCACGGACGCCAAAGAAGAGATCCTTGCCCGGCTGGACGAGGTGCGCGCCCGCTTTGACGAACGCGCGGAAGGCCTGAAACGCACCCGGAAAAGCCTGCTGCGCGGCAACCCGACGGCCCGTTCGGCGCAGTATGACGACGTGCTTCAAAAGCTGAAAAAACACGTACAAACGAAGAAGCGCGGTTAAATACACATAAAATGCACAAAATGATGGAAAAGAATATATTTGAGCCCATCCGTTTTGGCAGTTTTTCGCTTGCTAAACTGCCCGCTCCGGGTGTATATTTAAAGAGGTAAAAAACCAAGCTTTTTTAGTGTTAGAAAGGCAGAAACGCCATGAAAAAATTTGTTTATGCAGATAACGCGGCAACCACGCCGCTCTCCACGCACGCCTTTGAAGCGATGAAGCCGTGGCTGACCGAATATTACGGCAACCCCTCTTCGCTTTACCGCATCGGCCGCGCGGCCAAGGAAGCGCTGAATGAAGCGCGCGTACAGGTCGGCCGGGCGCTGAACGCGGCCTTCCCGGTCAATGAGCAAAATGATTTCGCCCCCGGCGAGATCATCTTCACCGGCGGCGGTTCGCAGGCGGACAACCTTGCCATCCGCGGCTTCATGCACGGCCCCGGCGCCAAGGGAAGAAAACACCTGATCACCTCCAAGATCGAGCATCACGCCGTTTTATACACCTGCGAGGCGCTTGAAAAGGAAGGCTTCACCGTGACCTACCTCGATGTGGACAGCGAGGGCCATATCGATTTGGAGCAGCTGAAAAACGCGCTTTCCAAGGATACCGCGCTTGTCACCATTATGGCGGCAAACAACGAGATCGGCACGATCCAGCCCTTGCGCGAGATCGCCGAGCTGACGCACGCGGCGGGCGCTGTGTTCCATACGGACGCGGTGCAGGCCGTTGGCCATATGAAGATCGACGTGCAGGAGATGGGCATCGACATGCTCTCTCTTTCGGCGCATAAGTTCCGCGGCCCGCGCGGCGTGGGCGCGCTGTACCTGAAAAAGGGCATCGCCTTGGCGCCGCTGGTCTACGGCGGCGGTCAGGAGCGCGGACTTGTATCGGGCACGGAAAACACGGCGGGCTGCATCGGCCTTGCCGCCGCGATTACCGACGCGATTGACGGCATGGAGGAAAAGATGCGCTACGTCCGCGGGCTGACCGACCGGCTGAAGGACGGCATCATGAAAATCCCCTATACCCACTTTACCGGCGACCCGGTGAACCGTCTGCCGGGCACGGCTTCGTTCGTGTTCGAGGCGATTGAGGGCGAAGGCCTGATTCTTTTGCTGGATAACGAGGGCGTGTGCGGCTCGACCGGCTCGGCCTGCTCGACCGGCTCCTTGGACCCCAGCCACGTGCTGATGGCAATCGGCCTGAAGCACGAGATCGCCCACGGCTCGCTGCGCCTGACCCTTGGCGAGCAGAACACCGAAGAGGACGTCGACTATATCATCGCGGCTGTAACAAAGGTCATTGCCACGCTGCGTTCGATGAGTCCGGTTTGGGAAAACGGCAAACCCAATCTCACCGCGGCAAGCGATTTGCACGCGCACTGATTAAAGGAGATAGAAAAGTATGCAATACAGCGAAAAGGTACTCGACCATTTCACCAACCCGCGCAACGTGGGTGAAATTGAAAACGCCAACGGTGTGGGCGAGGTCGGCAACGCCAAGTGCGGCGACATCATGAAGATCTACCTCAAGGTATCGGACGACGGCGTGATCGAGGACGTCAAGTTCAAGACCTTCGGCTGCGGCGCGGCAATCGCCACCAGCTCCATGGCGACCGAAATGGTCAAGGGCAAGACGCTTGAGGAAGCGCTGAAGCTGACCAACAAGGCGGTCGCCGAAGCGCTCGACGGCCTGCCGCCGGTCAAAATGCACTGCTCGGTATTGGCCGAGGAAGCGCTTCGCTCCGCGATCGCGGACTACTATAAGCGGCAGGGCAAGGACCCGACCGAGCTGCTCGGCTGCAGCATGGACTGTGCCGCGTGCCACGCGCATGATCATCACGAGCATTAAATCCAAGAAAAATTCATATACCAGTAGGGCAGATTGCAAAATCTGCCCTTTTGGCATGCGCCCATAAAAAAAGACAGGCCGAAGCCTGTCTTTTGCAGCGCGTGGATGGGGGACGGTTTATGCTTGCTTTTCGGTGAAGGTGGTCAACGCGGCCTGTACGGCGCTGACGTTTGCATCATACGCGTCCGCCGTACCGGTCAGGATGCACACGTAGTAGGCCTTATCCGTGCCGAAATAGCTGACAAGCGCCTTGGCCTTCTGGCCGCTCTGCTCCACTTCATAAGCGTCCGACTTGACGCCCTCGATCGCGGGATCGCCGATAACGACCTCCGCGGCGGTCGGGTCTCCAAACGAGCCGAGCGTGGTTTGACGGTACAGATCGATCAGGCCGTCCAAATCTTTGATCGTGGTTTGCGCCTGCTCCATCGGCAGCGCTTGGATCATCACGGTAAAGCTTCGATCGCTGTTGTCCAGCACCAGATGGTACTCATTGCCGCCGTCGGTCGTGGTCCAGCCGCCCTCGATCTCGGGCATGGATACCGAAAATGTACCGCTCGGCGCGTCATAGGCGGTCAGCGCGGCGACGTCCGGCGCGTCCGAAGCGCTGCTTGAGGCGTCGCCGCCGCACGCGGCAAGGCTCAGGGTGAGAAGTGCGGCGGTGAGTGCGGCAGCCAGCCGCTTCATGGTTTTCTGCATAGTTATGATCTCCTTCGTTCCTTTCAATTTCCCAAACGGGCAAACACAGTATAGCATGAATTAGTAAATATTTCAAATTATTTCTTATCGCACAGTAGGGATGGTGAACACATGATCGAAATAACAAAAAGCATATCGGCGCTTGCCGAATACCGCGAGGTCCGCGCGGCGATCAAGGCCGGGCAAACGCCGGTGCTCGCGGTGGGTCTTTCGCCGATCCATAAGGCGCATATCGCGGCGGCCCTTCAGCTCGACCTGAACCGCCCGGTGGCCGTGCTGACCGCGGACGAATCGGGCGCGACACGCATGGCCGCGGATATCGCGGGTTTTGCCGAACGGGACGTGCTTACCGTTTCCTACCGCGACCTCGTGATGGTAAACGTGGCGGGCGTTTCGCGCGGCTATGAGCAAAAACGGATCGCGGCGCTCTGCCGCCTAGCCGATGCGCCGCTGTCGGTGCTCTCCGCGCCGGCTGCGTTGCAGCGCACGCTGCCGCCCGATATCCTGCGCCGCGCAACGCTCACGCTGGAGGCCGGGCAAACCGCGCCTTTGGAAGGCCTGACCGCCCGCCTGACCGAGGCGGGCTACGAGCGCTGCATTCAGGTGGAGGGCACGGGCCAATTCTCCGTGCGCGGCGGTATTTTGGACGTATTCCCGGCAAACGCCGAGCACCCCTTCCGCGTTGAATTTTGGGACGACGAGATCGATTCGATCTCCACCTTCGATGTGGGCAGCCAGCGGCGGTTGGACAACGTTTCCTCTCTTACCTGCCTGCCGCGCATGGAAACGCTGGTGCATCTGGCCCCGGGCGGCGCGAACGGGCTGGCGGACGCGATCGAGCAGCTGCTGAAAACGCGCCGCAAAAAGCACCCCGATCTGGCCGCTCATATCGCGCGGGACGCCGAACGCCTGCGCGAGACCGGCTCGCTGCCCAGCGCGGATAAATATCTGCCGCTTATTTACCCGGAAATGACGACCGCGCTCGATTATCTGCCCGAAAACGCGGTTTTGCTGATTGAGGACACGCCCCGCCTGCATGAAGCCGCGCGGGATTTTGACGCGCGCGTGGGCGACGATATCACGGCCCTTTTGGAACGCGGCGAAATGCCGCCCGACCCCGGCGATTTCACGCTTGATTTCGCGGGTCTGTGCCGTCTGCGCCGCCCCATCGTGCGGCTGGACAGCTTTTTAAACACGGTGCCCGAGCTGGCCCCGGCCGTTCTGCAAAATTTTACGGCCAGCCAAATGAACGCCTACGGCGGCAACCTCGATCTGGCCGCGGCCGATATCGCGGGCTTTATCCAGCAGGGCAAAGCGGTTGCCGTTGTGTGCGGCAGCGAGCTTCGGTGCAAAAACATGCTGGACGCGCTTTCCGGCGCGGGCGTCAAGGCGGCGCTGAGCGATCTGTTGCCCAAGCCCAAGCAAGTCGCTATTTTAGAGGGCACGCTATCCGCCGGCTTTGAATACCCGGAAACCGGCCTTGTCGTCATGACCGAAGGGCAGGTATTGGCCCGCCGCAAAAAGGTGGCGCCCCGTCGCGGGGGCCGCGACAGGGTAAAAAGCTATACCGATTTGACGCCGGGCGACCTTGTCGTGCACGAGCACCACGGCATCGGCCGCTTTGTCGGCATGGAGCGCATGGAGGTGGACGGAGCCGACCGCGATTTTATCAAGATCGCTTTCGCGGGCACGGATTTTCTCTATGTGCCCGCGACCAGCCTAGACCTGATCTCCAAATATATCGGCGGCGGCGATTCCGAGCGCACCCGGCTGAACAAGCTGGGCGGCGCGGATTGGTCGCGCGCCAAGGCGCGGGCCAAGGCCGCCGCCAAGGAACTGGCCGAGGGGCTGATCCAGCTATACGCCGCGCGCGCCAAGCTAAAGGGGTTCTCCTTCCCGCCGGACGACGAGTGGCAGCGCGAATTTGAGGACGCCTTCCCCTACGAGGAGACCGAGGACCAGCTGCGCTGCATCGCGGAGATTAAAAGCGATATGGAATCCGACCGGCCGATGGACCGCCTGCTCTGCGGCGACGTTGGCTTTGGCAAGACCGAGGTCGCGCTGCGCGCGGTGATGAAGTGCATCCTCGCGGGCAAGCAGGCCGCTATCTTGGTGCCGACCACCGTACTGGCCCGCCAGCATTTTCTGACCGCTTTGCAGCGCTTTCAGGGGCATCCGATCACCATCGAACTGCTGACGCGGTATAAAACGACCTCCGAACAGAAAAAGATTCTGCAAAAGCTGGAAGCCGGTTCGATCGATCTGGTCATCGGCACGCATAAGCTGTTCCGCAAGGATCTGAAATTCAAAGACCTTGGCCTGCTGGTTGTGGATGAGGAGCAGCGCTTCGGCGTGAGCCATAAGGAAACGCTCAAGGAAATGTCCAAGCAGGTGGACGTGCTGACGCTTTCGGCCACGCCCATTCCGCGCACGCTCAATATGGCGCTTTCCGGCATCCGCGATATGTCGGCCATCGAAGAGCCGCCTTTAAACCGCCACCCCGTGCAAACCTTTGTTTTGGAACAGAACGAAGGCGTGCTGTTGGACGCGATGCGCCGCGAGCTTTCGCGCGGCGGGCAGGTGTACTATCTGCACAACCATGTTGAATCCATCGCGCGGTGCGCGCTGCGCCTAAAGCAGCACCTGCCGGACGCCGAGGTCGGTATCGTGCACGGCAAAATGACGCAAAAGGAAATTGCCTCGGCCATGAACGCCATGGCGGACGGCGAGACCGACATCCTTGTCTGCACCACGATCATCGAGACCGGCATCGACATTCCCAACGCCAACACGCTGATCATTGAAAACGCGGACGCCATGGGTCTGGCGCAGCTGCACCAGATCCGCGGCCGCGTCGGCCGTTCCAGCCGCCACGCCTATGCCTACCTGACTTACCGGCGCGGCAAGGCCCTCAGCGAGATCGCGCAGAAACGCCTTTCCGCCATTCGCGAATACGCGGCCTTTGGCTCGGGCTTCAAGATCGCCATGCGCGATCTGGAGATACGCGGCGCGGGCAACGTACTGGGGCCGGAGCAATCGGGCCACATGATGAGCGTGGGCTACGATCTGTACCTCAAGCTGCTGGAAGAAGCCGTGACCGAGGAAAAGGGCGAGACCCCGCGCGCCCGCGTCGACTGCGCGGCGGAGCTGCTGCTTTCGGCAAACCTTCCCGCGGACTATGTGCCGGACGCGGGCCAGCGTGTCGACCTGTACCGCCGCATCGCGCTTATCCGCACCGAGGAACAGAAGAGCGACATGCTGGACGAAATGATCGACCGCTTTGGCGAGCCGCCGGAGCAAGCGGTCGCGCTGCTCGATATCGCGCTATTGCGCGCCAAGGCTTCGGAGCAGGGCATTTCCGAGATCAAGCAGGCGGACGGACGGCTGCTCATGACCTTTGCGGACGCGGATTTCCGCCGCCTGTCCGCCCTGTGCGGCGATAAGACCTACCGCGGGCGGCTGCTGCTCAACGCGGGGTCGACCCCCTATGTCTCCCTGCGTCTGGAAAAGGGCGAGGTGCCGATCGAAATGGCGGGCGAGCTGGTCGAACGCTATGCCGAAACAGTCGAGAAAGCCGTTTCCATACACACCTGATAACCAAAATCACGTGGAAAGATTTGCCCACCACCCATGAGCATGTTATAATGATAAGGTATCATCTAGAATTGGAGAACCCCCGCGCCGGAGCGCGCCATTAAATGGGGAATTGAAGCAAAGCTTCAATTTGACGAAAAACCGGCGGAGAAGCGTGCCTGAAAGGCGCGCGCCGAAGCCGGAATGCTCGATCGAAATGGGGCTTTGTTTCGATCGAAAAATATCATCATCGATTCTTAAGGCCATCGGTGATTCTTGAGGAGGAAGGGTATGACTCATCGTTTTAAAATACGGGCTTTGGCCGCGCTCCTTTGCGCGGGGCTGCTGCTGAGCGGCTGCGGCAAGGACAAGGTTAAAACCGCGCGGCTCGATCCGAACAATCCGGTCACCGTTACCGTGTGGCACTATTATAACGGCACCCAACAGGAAGCGTTCGACCAGCTGGTGACGGAATTCAACCATACCGAAGGGCTCGACCAAGGCATTATCGTCGAAGCGTCCAGCCTTGGTTCCGTTGTCGATCTGCAAACGAGCGTGCTGGATTCCGCCAATAAAAAGGTGGGTGCCGCCGAAATGCCCAATATTTTCGCGGCCTACGCCGATACCGCCTACGCGGTGGACGGCCTTGGCCTCGCGGCCGACCTGAACCCCTATTTTACCAAGGATGAGCTGAACGAATATGTGGACGGCTACATCGAGGAAGGGCGTTTCAGCACCGACGACAGCCTGAAGATTTTTCCGATTGCAAAATCCACGGAAATTTTCATGCTCAACAAGACCGATTGGGACGCGTTCGCCAAGGCCACCGGCGCCGAACTGAGCCAGTGCGAGACCATCGAGGGCGTGACCGAGCTGGCGGAGCAGTATTACAACTGGACCGACAGCCAGACCGAAAAACCGGACGACGGCAAGGCCTTTTTCGGCCGCGACGCGATCGCCAACTACTTCCTGATCGGCGCGGAACAGCTCGGCATGGAGCTCTTCGCGCAGAAGGACGGCAAGCCCGCCCTGCATTTTGACGAAGACATCGTGCGCAAGCTGTGGGATAACTACTACGTGCCGTTTGTGCGCGGCTATTTCGCAGCAAACGGACGCTTCCGCTCGGACGACGTCAAGACCGGCAAGGTCATTTCGTTTGTGGGTTCGTCCTCCGGCGCGACCTTTTTCCCCAGCAGCGTCATCATAGACGACGATCACCAGTATCCGATCGAGGTAGAGGTGCTCCCCGCGCCGCAGTTCGAGGGCGGACAGCCCACCGCGGTGCAGCAGGGCGCGGGCATGGTCGTCACGCAGGCGGAGGAGAGCGAGGAATACGCCTCCGTCCTTTTCCTCAAGTGGTTTACCGATAAACAGCGAAACAGTAAATTTTCGATCGAATCCGGCTATTTGCCGGTCAAAAAGGAAGCAAACGACATCGAATACATACGCGAACAGGGTGCGACAAGCGACGGCGATATCGTCGACCGCATCGTATCGGTCGCGATCGACACGGTAAACGGAAATAAGCTATATACCCCCAAGGCATTTGCAAACGGCACCGAAGCGCGCAATGTACTGGAATACGCCATAACGGACGCCGCCGCGGCCGATGCCGCCGAGGTGCAAAAGCTGGTGGACGCGGGCACGCCGCGCGCGCAGGCCGCCGCCCGCTTTACCACGGATGAACGCTTTGAAGAATGGTATCAGGCCACCAAAACCGAGCTGGAAGCGTTGGTGCAATAACGTATTTCCCCGGGAAAGACAGGTGAGACAGCTCCCATGAACAACCATAAACAGCGTGTCCGGCGCAGCGGCTCGATTGTGCAAAAGCTGTTTCGCCCGCTCAGTATCCTGTTGCTCGTCCTGATCGTCGCCATGGTAAGCGTGCTTTTCTTTGGGGGCGTGCTGCGCCAGCTTGACCAAAACGCGCTCGATATTTTGGGCGAGCAGGTCAAAAACCGCAAGGGATATCTGGAAAATGAAATGGTCTCCGGCTGGACCGATCTGGGCCTTACCATTGATTCCATCAACGGCAAGGTGGAGCAGCTGCGGGACGGCAAGCAGATAGACCTTGCCCATATCGGCACGGATGAAGCCAGCTATAACGTCATGCTCGGCGCGGTAGCGGATGATCTGATCAGCGTGATCCGCAAAAACTCGGTCACGGGCGCTTTTCTGATTTTAAACACAGACGACCTTTCGGAGGACGACGTACAGGACAAATGCGGCCTGTATCTGCGCGATCTGGACCCCGTGTCGAGCGCTTCGGACGATAACCGCGACCTGCTGCTCAAGCGCGCGCCGACCGCGCTGGTGGACAAGCTCGGTATCGCGACGGACAGCGATTGGCGAACAAAATTCACCTTTGAGCAGCAAAATAAATATGACGATCTGTTTTACCTGCCCTACCGCACCGCCGTTTCCCACCCGGAGCTTGGCTGGTCCGATCTTGGCTATTGGAGCGAAGCCTACCGCCTGCCGGACGACAGCCGTTCCGCGATCTCCTATTCGGTCCCGCTTCGCCTTGCGGACGGTACCCTGTACGGGGTCGTCGGCATCGAGCTGACGCTCGACTATTTGAGCAAGGTCATCCCCAACCGCGAACTGCTGGACGGTTCCAACGGCTCTTATCTGCTGGCCGTGACCGAGGACGGCGAGCATTTCCGCACAGTGTTTGCAAGCGGCCCCTACCAGTCGCAAGGCGTCAACGGCGCGGCGGCCGCGCTCACGCTTTACGGCGAAAGCAAAAACAACACGTTCCGTGTGGAAAGCGATTCGGAAAAGCTTTACGCGGCCGTGCAGTACTTATCCCTTTATAACTCCAACGCGCCGTTTTCCGGCACGCGCTGGGCCTTGATCGGCATAGCGGACAGCCACCATATTTTCCAGTTTTCCCGTTCGGTGCAGCGCACCGTGCTGTCTCTCGGCGTGATCCTGCTCGTTTTGGGCCTTTCCGTGGTCTGCGTGGTCAGCTATGCGATCTCCGAACCCGTCACCACGCTGACGCGCGATCTGGAACGCGCGGCGAAGGATAAGCCCCTTCGCTTTCAAAAGACCCATATCAAGGAGATCGACCTGCTGACCAGCAAGATCGAGTCGCTCAGCGACGATGTGTTTGAAACCTCGCTGAAATTCACCAAGATCCTTGAAATGGCCAGTATCCGCATCGGCGGGTTTGAGATCAACAAAAAGACCGGCGCGCTTTTCGTGACGGATGATTTCTTCATGGTGTTCGGCCTGCCGAACATCGACGCGCACACGTTTTCCGTCAACGAATTTGGAGATAAGCTCGATTCGCTGCGCGATTATGTCGAGCAGCACGAAACCTTGTCGGACGGCGCCACGGAAAGCGTTTTCTGTATGCCGGGCACGCCGCGCAGCGTGTATGTGCGCCTGCGCTGCATTGAATCGGAGGAACGCGTCATCGGTCTGGCCGAGGATATCACCGCCGCCACGCTGGAACGGCAAAAGGTGGAGCATGAACGCGACCACGATTTGCTGACCGGGCTGCTCAGCCGCCGCGCGTTCCACCGCGTCATGAACGATTTGTTCACATTCCATCCGGAATCGCTCGGCATCGCCGCGCTTTTGATGGTCGATCTGGACAATCTCAAGTTCATCAACGATACCTACGGCCACGATTACGGCGATAAGTACATCCGCTGTCTGGCGGACAGCCTAATCCATTCCGCGCCGCCCGGCACGCTGGTCTGCCGCCAGTCGGGCGATGAAATGTTCGTTTTCTTCTACGGCTATGATTCCGAGCAAAAGATCCGCAACCTCATCCGCGCGCTCAAGCAAAACCTGAATACGCAGAGCGTGCCCTTGCCGGACGGCGGTAAATTTCCGATCAGCGCGTCGGGCGGCATCGCCTTGATATCCGCGCAACACGACCGACTTTACCGAGCTGGTGCGATATGCCGACTTTGCCATGTACGAGGTAAAACGCAACGGCAAGGGCGACCTTTATGATTTCGACATGCTTTCCTACCGCTCGGCCACCCGGCTGCAGAAGTGCCGGGAGGAATTCAACCTGCTGCTTGGCGGCGATCATTTGATTTATTACTGGCAGCCGATTATCAGCACCCGCACCGGCGATATCTTTGCGTATGAAGCGCTGATGCGCTCCGACCTTGAAACGCTGAAAATGCCCAAGGACATTTTGGAGATCGCGCAGCAGGAAAGCCAGCTCAACCGCATTGAATCCATGACGCTGTTCAGCGCCATGGGCAGCTTTGTTTCGCACTGTGAAAACGGGCGCATCGCGCCGGGCGTGCGCGCCTTTATCAACTCCATCCCCAACCAACTGCTCACGCAGGAGGATTCCGAGCAGTTTGAAACGCGCTTTGCCGATTATCTGCCCCGCTTTGTGGTGGAGATCACGGAAAACGAGCGCGTGCGCGAGGGCGTGTTGGAGGAAAAGCGCCGCTGGAACCGGCGCTGGAACGCCGCCTTTGCGCTGGATGATTACGGCAGCGGATACAACAGCGAATATGTGCTGCTGACGCTCGCGCCAGAATACGTCAAGATCGATATGTCGCTTGTGCGCGATATCGATATCGACCGCGATAAACAAAAAATCGTCGGCAACCTGATCTCCTACGCCAGTGAGCGCGGCATCCGCCTGGTGGCGGAGGGCGTGGAAACGAAGGCCGAGCTGGAAACGGTCATCCGCATGGGCGTGGATTATGTGCAGGGCTATTTTCTTGCGCGCCCGGCGTTCGAGCCGCCCTTGGTGCCGGAGGAGCTCGTGCGGCTCGTCCGTTCAATCAGCGCGCAAAGCGGCCTGCCTAATAACGGCAATGGGCCCACTTGACTTTGCGCTTCGCGCTTGCTATACTGGTTTCACAATAAAAAATAGCGTATCGTTGCGAAGAAGGGAAAGAGTACCCGTTTTCGCCCGCTTCAGAGAGGGGCCGTCTTGCTGCAAAGGCCCTGCGGGGGAACGGCGAACGTGCGTCCCCGAGCATCGGGGGCAATGCCCCGCGGGTCTCGCCCGTTACAGCGGGCAAAAAGCGAGAAACTGGGAGTGGAACCGCGGAAAACGGATGTTTGCCGCCTCTTAAGGGAAACCTTGAGAGGCGGCATGTTTATTAAACTGTAAAAATTGATATAAAATAAAGAATCAAGTAAGGAGAACCGCTATGAAACTATTCAATACCCTGACGCGCCAAAAGGAGGAGTTTGTGCCGCTTACCCCGGGCGAGGTTAAAATGTACTCCTGCGGCCCGACGGTGTACAACTATTTCCATGTCGGCAACGCCAGACCGTTCATTGTGTTCGATATCCTGCGCCGCTATTTTGAATACCGCGGCTACAAGGTGGATTTTGTGCAGAATTTTACCGATATCGACGACAAGGTCATCAATAAGGCCAATGAGGAAGGCGTTGATTTCAACACCATCGCGGAGCGGTATATCAAGGAATACTACGTGGACGCGGAGGGCCTCGGCATTGGCCGCGCGACCTACCACCCGCGCGCGACCGAGACCATGGACGCGATCATCGACATCGTACAGAAACTGCTGGATAACGGCCACGCCTATCTGGCCGATAACGGCGATGTATACTTCCGCGTGAAATCCGATCCCGGCTACGGCAAGCTGTGCCACCAGCCGATGGAGGACTTACAGGCCGGCGCGCGTATCTCGGTTGGCGAAACCAAGGAAGACCCCATGGATTTCGCGGTCTGGAAGGCCGCCAAGCCCGGCGAGCCCGCGTGGGACACGCCGTGGGGCTCCAAGGGCCGTCCGGGCTGGCATATCGAATGCTCGGCCATGGCGACCAAGTACCTCGGCCCGACGATCGACATCCACTCCGGCGGGCTTGACCTGATCTTCCCGCACCATGAAAACGAGATTGCCCAGTCCGAATGCGCCAACGGCTGCGATTTTGCGCGCTACTGGCTGCACAACGGCTTCCTGACCATCGATAATGAGAAAATGTCCAAATCCAAGGGCAACTTCTTTATGGTGCGCGACGCCGCGAAGGAATTTGGCTATGAGACCATCCGCATGTTCATGCTTTCCGCCCACTACCGTACGCCGCTGAACTATTCGGTCGATTCGCTGAATATGAACAAGGCCTCGCTCGCCCGCCTGTACGAAGCGCGGAATAATTTGGAGTTCCGCATCCAAAAAGCCGCCGGAGACGCCATGACCGCCGATGAAACCGAAAAGCTGACCGCGCTTTCCGCCTACAAGCAAAAGTTTATCGATGCGATGGACGACGACCTGAACACGGCCGACGCGCTTTCCGCCGTATTTGAACTCACGCGCGAGATCAACGCCTACACGGGCGCGCATCAGGACGCCACCCGCGCGTTTTTGCAGGCCGCGCACGCCCTGTTTATGGAGCTGACCGGCGTACTGAACATTGCGCAAAAGCGCGAGGACGCCGCCGCCGACCCGGACGCGGAGAAGATCGAAGCGCTGATCGCCGCGCGCGCGGAAGCAAAGAAAAATAAGGATTTTGCCGAAGCCGACCGCATCCGCGGCGAACTGTCCGATATGGGCGTTACCATTAAGGACACCCGCCAAGGCACGCAGTGGACGAGAGAATAATATAGAAAAGCGCCTATTGCTTATTGGAAGCAATAGGCGCTTTTTTTGTTATCACGTGCTTATTCCACGAGTCCAATCTCGCGCAGCATTTGCTCGGCCGCCGCCGGGTCGGCTTTGGCCGGGTCCAGCGGGATCGTGAACAGGGCGTGCGGGCCCTTGATATCATTTGTGAACGAAATGGTCCCGTCCTCATGCATTTGAAATTCCTTGTTGGAGGGCGCATCACCCTCATATGCGGCCAGATACACGGTGTGGTCGGCAAAAACCTCCAGATTTGCGCAGTCAAACAGATAATACGCCACGCCGTCCTTTGTAAAGGACGCGGCGGAGCCGCCCAGCGTCCATGCGTTGACCTGCCACGGCAAATAGCCCGAGACCAGCGGCGTGAATACCGTGTTTAGATTATTTGCAGGATCGCCCATCGCCGTGCCGTCCGTACGCGCGATCGAGGCTACCACATACGTGCGCTCCTCGTCCACCTCCTGTGCATAATCTGATAGGCCCGCGCCGCTCACCATGCCGGCAAGCGTAAAGGTATATCCCTCTGATTGCACGCTTTGGTCGATCCGGGTCGCGCCCACGCTATCAAATGCCGATTGCAGTGTGGAATCGGACAGCTCCCCCGCTACCTGATTCGGACTGAGCAGCGTCGCCGCCGCCGCTGCCGAAACGATTAGGGCGGCCGCCGCCGCGGTGGCCGCGATGGTATGCTTTAAAGAACGTCTGGTTTTCATCAATTCGATCTCCTTTTCCGTTCGCCCGCCTGTCACACGTGTGAGCTTCTCAATGGTTTCCTTACGAAAGTCCTCCCTCAGCTCTGTGGCGTTCAGGGCGGCGCGGTATTTTTCGCGGTTCATTCGAAGTCCTCCTTTATGATTTCTTTCAGTCTGGCCCGGCCTCGTGCCAAGCGGGACCCCACGGTTGATGCAGGCAGTCTCAATAATTTCGCTATTTCCTTAATGGAATAGCCTTCGTAATAGTACAGATGGATGACAGCGCTGTATTTGCCGGGCAAGGTGCGCACAGCGGAAAGAAGCTGGGCTTCGTCTTCCCGGGCCGGCAGTTCAAGCTGGTCGATCGGAACGGTGGCTTTGGCCGCCGCGCGGCGAAAATCGCAGGCGCGGTTCATCGTCGCACGGATCAGCCATGCCTTTTCATGCTCCTCATCGCGGAACTTGGGAAGCGTTGTCATCAGCTTGATCAGAACTTCTTGCACAACGTCCTCCGCATCCGTGGGTGAAAGCCGCGTAAGGGCCAGCTTATGCAGCATACGGCTATACCGGTCGACGATGCGGCAAATGTATTCATTGGTACCAGACGAACACACATGCTCAACTCCTTTCACCTACAACACGTTTGACAGGCCCGATATTTCCCACGCAATCCAAAAAAATTTTGCAAACAAAGAACCTATCGCCTTTTTACAAGCGATAGGCTCTTTTTCAGTCTCTTTCCGGGCGCTTGCCGCAAAAATGCACCTGATAGCGCTCAAGGCAATCCTCGATCACCTTGACCGCGTCGTCGCGGGGCAGCGCGTCCGAGGTGGTGGTCTGCTTGTGCTCCAGACCCTTGTACACCTCGAAAAAGTGCGCGATCTCGTTGGCGTAATGGGGCGGCAGCTGATCGATATCATGATAATAGTTCCAGTTTGGGTCCTCACAGGGGATGGCGATGATCTTATCGTCCACCTCGTCGGAATCGATCATGCGAATGACCCCGATTGGGTAACAGGTCACTTCGATCAGCGGATCGAGCGTTTCCGAACAGAGCACCAGCACATCGAGCGGATCGCCGTCGTCCGCGTAGGTGCGGGGAATAAAGCCGTAATTGGCAGGATAATGGGTCGAGGTATAGAGGATACGGTCGAGCCGCAGCAGCCCGGTTTCCTTATCCAGCTCATACTTCTTTTTGCTGTATGCGGGGATCTCGATGACGGCCACGAATTTATCGGGCGTCACATAGCGGGGATCGATGTCGTGCCAAATGTTTCGCATGCGTTTCATTCCCTTCTTCTTTCTCTGGTAAGCCTAGTTTAGCAGATTCTAACTGCCGCCGCAATAGAGCTGGCAAAAAGGTTTTTCCGTTCTTTTTACAAAAAACTCATTGTTACCATGGAGAAATGCGATATAATATCCGTAAGACAGCTATTATGATGGCGTATAAAATTTTACAACCAGCGGCGCCCAATGGGCTGATGGGACCTTTTTTTTTCTCAGCCGCTGTGGTATAATAAAGATATACCGCTGCATAGAGGGGGATCAGACATGCCGGATGTGATATGGGATCAGGGCTTCACGCAGAACCGCGAGCTCTCTTGGCTGCAGTTCAACGCGCGCGTACTCGCCGAGGCGGAAGATGAGACCGTGCCGCTGCTTGAGCGGGTCAAATTTCTTGCGATTTTCACCAGCAATCTGGATGAATTTTTTATGATCCGCGTCGGCAGCCTATGCGACATGGCCGCTGTGGACAAAAACGGGATCGATAATAAATCCGGTATGACCGCCAAGGAGCAGCTACGCCGTATTTACGCCGCCGTACCCCCGCTGTACGAACGGCGCGACCGCGCGTTTGCCGACGTTGAGACACGTTTGCGGGACGAAGGGCTGGAACGCCTTGATATCGCCGACCTTGCGCCGCACGAGCAGAAGTTTATCAAGCAGTACTTTAAAAATGTGGTCGCGCCCGTTCTGTCCCCGCAGATCGTTGACGGGCACCATCCCTTCCCCCATCTGGAAGGCAAGGTGCTGCATATCGGCGCGCTGCTCAGCCGTAAAAAGAACGAGGTGCTTGGCCTGCTGCCCGTGCCCGCCTCGCTGCCCACGCTGGTGTTTATGCCGGACAGCAAGACCCGTTACGTGCCGATCGAAGCTATTTTGCTTGAATACGCCGGCCATGTGTTTGAAATGTACGATGTGCTGGAAAAAACCGTGTTCTGCGTCACCCGCAACGCCGATATCAACCCGGACGACGAAGCCTTTGAATACGAAACGGATTTTCGCAAAAAAATGGAGAAGCTGCTGCGCCAGCGCCGCCGCCTTGCGGTGGTCCGGGTCGAGATTTCACGTCCCATCAGCGACCATTTTACCGAGTATTTCCGCCGCCGGTTGGATGTGACGGATAACCAGATCTTCATTTCGCGCACCGCGCCGCTGAAAATGGATTATGCCGATACGCTGGGTGACTGCCTGTCCTCCACGCGCCGCGCCGCCCTGTCCGATCCGCCGTTTTCGCCCCAGCAGCCCGCCATGCTGCCCGCGGGCCAAAGCCTTTTAAAGCAGGCGCTCCGGCGCGATATCCTGCTTTCCTATCCCTATGAATCGATGGAGCCGTTTTTGCAGATGATCCGCGAGGCCGCGAACGATCCCGCCGTTGTTTCCATCCGCATTACGATCTACCGCATCGCGCGCAAGGCAAAGCTGGTCGAATACCTGTGCGCCGCCGCTGAAAACGGCAAGGACGTGACCGCGCTGATCGAGCTGCGCGCCCGGTTTGACGAACAAAACAATATCGACTGGTCCGAGCGCTTGGAGGAAGCCGGCTGCAAAATCATCTATGGCTTTGAGGATTACAAGGTACACTCTAAAATATGCCTGATCACCCGGCGCGAAAAAGGCGGGGTCCGTTATATCACGCAGGTCGGCACGGGCAACTACAACGAAAAAACCGCGACGCTCTATACCGATGTGTCCCTCGTCACCTCGTCCGAATCCATCGGCGTGGATGCGAACACGTTTTTCAACAATATGGCGCTCGGCAATCTGGAAGGGCGGTATGACCGCCTGCTTGTCGCGCCGAACGGCTTTAAACCGCGCATTCTGGGGCTGATCGACGAACAGATCGCGCGCGGCGGCGACGGCTATATTCTCTTAAAGTTCAATTCGCTGACCGATATCGACATCATCGCCAAGCTGCGGGAAGCCTCGTGCGCGGGCGTAACCGTGGAAATGATCGTGCGCGGCATCTGCTGTCTGCTGCCCGGCGTGCCCGGCAAGACCGACCGCATCACCGTGACCAGCATCGTGGGCCGTTATTTGGAGCATTCGCGCATCTTTGTATTCGGCCGCGACGACGCGGAGAAAATGTATATTTCCTCCGCCGATTTGATGACCCGCAACACCGAGCGCCGCGTCGAAATCGCCTGCCCCATCGATTCGCCCGAGGTACGCGCCCGTCTGCACGGCGTTCTGCGCGCCATGCGCGAGGACACCGTCAAGGCCCGCCTGCTCCAGCCGGACGGCAGCTATATCAAAAAGCCCGCTACTTCCCTTGGTCCGACGAGCGCGCAGGTCCAACTCATGCGTGAAGCCATGGAAAACGCGCACAACCAGCCCGAACGAAGCGCACCCGAACCCACCGGATGGCGTAAATTCTTCAATAAGCTGCTGGGCAAGGTGGAGGAGTAAACGCTTCCCCTCCGGCGGCTCATATCCCCTTTTTAGAGAGGAAAAAACCATGTTTGAAAAAATAGAAGCCCTTGCGGCGCGACTCGACGAGCTCGAGGCGCGCCTTTCCGCGCCTGACCTGTACGACGACCCGGCGCGGGCCGCGAAGCTCCTCAAGGAACGCGGCGATCTGGAACCCATCGTGACCGCGTACCGAAAATATCAGGCCGCGCACACAGCCATAGAGGAAGCGACCGAGCTGCTGAACGACCCCGATATGAGGGAGCTGGCTCAGGAAGAACTGGCTACCGCGAAAAATGACGTGGCCCTGCTGGAAAACGAGCTGAAACTGCTGTTATTGCCGCGCGACCCGAACGATGAAAAGAATATTTTCGTTGAGATCCGCGGCGGCGCGGGCGGTGAGGAATCCGCCCTGTTCGCGGGCGACCTGTACCGTATGTACACCATGTACGCGGCGCGGCGCGGCTGGGAAACCGAGATCATGAGCGCGAACGAGACCGAGCTTGGCGGCTATAAGGAGATCATTTTCCGGGTCGCGGGTGAAAAAGTCTATTCGCGGCTGAAATTTGAATCCGGCGTGCACCGTGTGCAGCGCGTGCCCGAAACCGAAAGCCAAGGCCGCGTGCACACCTCCACCACGACGGTGGCCGTGCTGCCCGAAGCCGAAGAGGTGGACTTTTATCTCGATCCGGGCGATCTGCGCGTCGATACCTTCCGTTCCAGCGGCGCGGGCGGCCAGCATATCAATAAAACAAGCTCGGCCATCCGCATCACCCACATCCCGACCAACACCGTGGTCGAATGTCAGGATGAGCGCAGCCAGCATAAAAACCGGGACAAGGCCATGCGTGTGCTCCGTTCCCGGCTGTATGAAGCCGAGGTGGAAAAGCAAAACGCCGCCATCGCGGCTGACCGCAAAAGTCAGGTCGGCACGGGCGACCGGTCCGAGCGTATCCGTACCTATAATTTCCCGGAGAATCGCGTGAGCGATCACCGCATTAAGCTGACGCTTTATAAGCTCGATCAGTTTTTGAACGGCGACATGGACGAGGTGCTGGACGCGCTGATTGCCGCCGACACCGCCGAAAAGCTGCGCGCGCAGGGCGAGGGATAAAGGGAAAACAAGAGCAAGACAAGAGCGCCAAGACAAAGGGGGCGGTTCTCCACTTAATCCGCATTATCACCCCATTAATTATAATTTGGAAGTGTAAATTCAATGAAAACCGTTATACTTTCCCCACAATCCGATAAAACCGCAATGCAAACCGCCGCTACTCTGATAAAAGCGGGCGAAGTGGTGGGTATGCCCACGGAAACGGTGTATGGACTGGCGGCAAACGCGCTGAATGGCGCGGCAGTGGAAAAAATCTTCCGCGCCAAAGGCCGGCCGCAGGATAATCCGCTGATCGTCCATATCGCGGATTTTCAGCAGATCTACGATCTGTGCCCCCATGTGCCTGATAGCGCGGCCCGTTTGGCGGAGGCCTTTTGGCCCGGCCCGCTGACCATGATCGTGCCCAAGGGGGATTGTATCCCGAACGAGGTCTCCTGCGGGCTGGACACGGTGGGTATCCGCCTGCCCTCGCACCCAATGGCGCGCGAATTGATCCGCGCGGCGGGCGTTCCGCTGGCCGCGCCCAGCGCCAATACCTCGGGGCGGCCCTCCACCACAACGGCGGAGCATGTTTTGAACGATATGGACGGAAAGATTGCCGCCATTTTGGACGGCGGCGCTTGCGGCGTCGGCGTGGAATCGACCGTTGTTTCGCTCGCGGGAGAAAAGCCGCGCTTGCTCCGTCCGGGCGGCATAACGCTTGAACAGTTGGAGACCGTGCTGGGCGAAGTGGAAGTGGACCGCGCGCTTTACGAAAAAATAAGCGATGATACGCGCGTTTCCGCGCCGGGCATGAAATACCGTCATTACGCGCCCAAAGCGCCTGTGACCGCTGTGCGCGGCGCGCCGGCGGAAAGCGCCGCCTATATTCTCGCGCATGCGGCGCGGGCGGACGGCGTATTATGCTTTGACGAATGCGCGGCCGCATTTGCAGGACTTTTCGTTGTTTCCTTCGGCCGGTCGGACGATCTGCCCACGCAGGCGCGCGAGGTTTTTGACGCGCTGCGTGCGTTTGATGAAACCGATGTACATACGATCTGGGCACAGTGCCCATCGGACGAGGGCTTGGGACTCGCGGTTTCCAACCGCATCAAAAAAGCCGCCGGCTTCCATATCATCGAGCTTTAAATTTTTGTTCCGCATATCCCTAAAAGGACTGGTTACAATGAAAATAATAGGCTTAACAGGCGGAAGCGGTACGGGAAAGGGCACGGTTGCCGGTCTGCTCTGCGAGCTGGGCGCCGCCTCGGTGGACGCGGACGCGGTTTATCGCCGTCTGTGTGAATCGGATACCGCCATGCTGGACGCGCTGCAATCCGCCTTTGGCGATATTTTGTTGCCAAACGGCGCGCTCGACCGCCCCGCTCTCGCGCGTATCGTCTTTGCCGACCCGGATCAGTTGGCGCTGCTCAACGATATCACCACGCCCTATATCCGCGCCGCTTCGATCCAAGCGCTGGAGTCCTTTTCAGACCATCCCATTGTGCTGTACGACGCGCCGACCCTGTTTGAGACCGGCGCGGAAGTACTGTGCGAGCGCGTGATCGGTGTGATCGCAGGGCGGGAAACCCGCGTGGAACGCATCATGGCGCGCGACGGATTATCCGAAACAGCCGCCCGCGCCCGCATCGACGCCCAGCCGGATGATGCATATTACCGCGCGCGCTGCGACTATCTGATCGATAACAGCGGCGATCTGGAAAACCTGCGCCGCCAAACAAAGCAGCTATACGACACCTTACTAAAGGAGAATGCAATATGAAAGCAGAAGACCTGTTCTACGACAAAAAAGCCGGTTTTGACCGCCTGACCCGAAGCGACAAGACCGCCATGCAGACCTATGCCGAGGGTTACAAAGCCTTTTTGGACGAAGGCAAAACCGAACGCGACGCTGTGACGGAGCTTGTCCGCATGGCGGAAAGCAAGGGCTTTCGCGCCTATACGCGCGGCGAAGCCGTTGCCGCGGGCGACCGCCTGTACCGCGTCAACCGCAATAAGGGCGTAACGCTTGCCGTAATCGGCAAAAAGAGCCTAAAGGACGGCGTGCGGCTGACTGCCGCGCATTTGGACGCGCCCCGGGTCGATATCCGCACCGTGCCGCTCTATGAAGACAGCGGCATGGCCTATTTCAAAACCCATTATTACGGCGGCATCAAAAAGTACCAGTGGACCGCCATCCCGCTGGAGCTGCGCGGCGTTGTCTGCGTTTGCCACAATGGCCGCGTCAAAACGGTCAATATCCGCGTCGGCAGCGGGCCGAACGATCCGAAATTCGTCATTACCGATCTGCTGCCCCATCTTGCCAGCGAGCAAATGGCCAAAAAAGCCACCGAGATCGTTAAGGGCGAGGGGATGAACATTCTGATCGGCTCTGTCCCGTCCGAAACCGAGGATGAAAAGGTGACCGAAAAGGTAAAGCTCGCGGTGATGGAGCATTTGAACCATGAATACGGCATGACGGAAGCCGATTTCCTTTCGGCGGAGCTGTGCTGTGTACCCGCCTTCCAAGCCTGCGATATCGGTTTCGACCGTTCGTTCATCGGCGCTTACGGTCATGACGACCGCGTTTGCTCCTATACGGCTGCGACCGCGCTGCTCGATCTCAAGGGCACGCCCGCGCACACCTGCGTCGCGCTGCTGGTGGATAAAGAAGAAACCGGCTCGGACGGCGTAACGGGCATGCAGTCCCGCGCGTTTGACACCTTTATGGCTGATCTTTGCCGTGCGCAAGAGGTATTGCCCGAGGAATGCTATGAAAACTCTATCTGCCTTTCGGCGGATGTGTGCAACGCCTTCGATCCGAATTTCCCGGAAGTTTCGGAAAAACGGAACGACGCGCGCGCCAACTGCGGCTTCGCGCTGGTAAAATACACGGGCGCGCGCGGTAAATCCGGCACATCGGATGCGACGGCCGAGCTGATGGCCCGTATCCGCTGCATTTTTGATAAGTCCGATATCATCTGGCAGACCGGCCAGCTTGGCCGCGTCGATCAGGGCGGCGGCGGCACGGTCGCCATGTATCTGGCCAACCGCAACATCGATACGGTGGACGCAGGCGTGCCCGTTCTCTCCATGCACGCGCCGTTTGAGCTGATCGCCAAGCTGGACCTTTATATGGCATATAAGGGCTTTGGAGCGTTTTATAAGGATTAAAGTCTGCTTTTTATGTGATAAACTGATATTTCTGTACGGTCTACTCGTCAGCAAGGCTGAAAAAGAGTATAATGGTGTCGAAGTATGGGGGAACTTATTCCCTCTGACAAAAAAGGAGATCGATACCGATGAAAAAAAGAATTCTTGCCGCCGGCCTGTCCGCTGTCATGGCATTGTCCATGGGCGCCACCGCGCTTGCCGCCGATGACCAGATGGACATTGCGCCCAACCAAACCGCGCCCGTTTCTTCCGGCGTTCCGGATGATGTGGCTGATACCGCATGGTACAAGGCGGCGGTAGACTATGTGCTGAAATACAATCTGATTGATCTGTCCGCCGCTATGGGCGGCAAGGTCAACTTTGAACCCGAGGTTGCCATTACCCGTGAGGAAGTTGCGGAAACAATCTTCCGCGACGCGAAACTGCGCAACGTGAGCGACGTGGAGAACGCGGGCAACGCGCTGAAAGAAATGGCGGATTACAATGAGATCAGCGCACCCTTCCTGCAGGGCGTTTCCTTCTGCTATTATTCCGATATTATGAAGGGCGACGAGCAGCACAAGATCAACCCGAACGCAAATATTACCCGGGAAGAGCTGGCCGCTGTGTTAGAGCGTTACTATCAGTATCTGGTGCCGACCTCGGCGGACGCATCCTCCGGCATGGCGATAGAAGAGTTTACGGACGCCGCTTCGATCAGCAAGTTTGCGGTAGAGCCCGTGCGCTTCTGCATTGCGAACGATCTGCTGCGCGGCAACGCGAACGGCTCCTTTAACCCCAAGGGCAACGTGACCCGCGCGGAAATGGCGCAGATCGCGTTTAATATGGAACAGCGCTTTGTGGCCAAAGCCTACGAAGGCCTGAAACTGATTACCAAGTAAATCAAAAAGGGAGCCTAACGGCTCCCTTTTTTAGCTTTAAACACAAAATTAAAGGCCCCACCATCCGGCAGGGCCCTTAAGTATTCTGATTTTCCATTTGGTTCCTTTTCTTTTTGGTTGGATGGAATTTTTATCACCTATCGTTTACGGGAATCGCCCGACTGCGGTTCGTTTGTTGACGGAAACGATTGACTGACATCGCTTGTATCCGCACGGGGGATTCTATATCAATTTTTTGCTGCGTTTACTTCTCGGCGGGTCGATTCTGTTCCCGTATTGCCCGGATCACTTTCAGGAAGCGTTGATATCGTCGCTGCGTTCTTCTCTGATCCGCTTATGCTTCGCCATACTCATCAGTATGCCCATCGGCCATTGGGCGAGCACTATTTTTGGCTTTACAGGTATATCGTTAAGATGTTTTCGCCGACGCAAGCACTCAAATTGCTTTTGCTGAAATTTTCGGATTTCTGTGCGTGACCTGCAATAGTGGCTTTCTTTTTGTTCGTGTATGACTGCGGAATGGAAACTTCACGAGATGAGGATAACTTCCTCGAAGGATGCCGCTTTTACTTGAATCCTAGAAAACACGCAGGCTTTTTTGCACATCCGATTTTTTCTGGAACTCGCTTATTGCTAATCACCTTTACTCTTTCGGTTACAGCGTCGCGGCGAGTCCCGCAAACTGATAGGGTTCAAACTCCGTTACCATTGGACTCACCCCTTTCTCATTAAGCGGTACAAAGTTTTTTCTTGGGTTTCGCCTTTGCCAAAGCCCCTGCTTTGGTATGGTGTTTGCCCTTCCTTTGTTGTGACATAATAATAACACCGGAAAACACCTTCGTCAAGCGCTTTTCCCGCTTTTTTCGCCTTAAAAAGTACCAAAAAACAATTCCAATATTCATCCATTTACCTATTTTCATTTCTGTTTCATAGTGATATAATAGGTATGTTGAGGGGTTTTTTGGAGACCCCCCATTTTTTTACAGGAGGTGTAAAATGGATAACTTTAAATTTTATATGCCCACCCGTATCTTCTTCGGCCCCGGCTCGGTGAAAAAGCTTTCGCGCGCCAAGCTGCCGGAAGGCAAAGGCCTGATTATTACGGGCGGAACTTCCACCACCCGCCTTGGCTATGTCGGCAAGGTGGCCGAAGCGCTGCGAGAGGGCGGACACGATACACTGGTCTATAATAAGGTGCAGCCCAACCCCACGATTGAGGGCGTGCGCGAATGCGCCAAGCTCTGCCGCGAGGAAAACTGCTCCTTCATCGTCGGTCTGGGCGGCGGTTCCTCGATCGATACGGCAAAAGCCGTTTCCATCATGGCCACCAACGAGGGCGATTGGTGGGATTATATCGTGGGCGGCACCGGCAAGGGCCAAAAAATCAAGAACGACGGCCTGCCCGTAATCGCCGTGACGACGACCGCCGGCACAGGCACGGAAGCCGACCCGTTCACCGTCATTTCCAACGGCGAACAGAAGATCGGCGGCGGAACGGATAAGACCTTCCCGTTCCTTTCGATCGTAGATCCCGACTTTATGATGACGGTGCCCCCACACCTGACCGCCTATCAGGGCTTTGACGCGCTGTTCCACGCATGCGAGGGCTATATCGCCACCTGCGCCAACCCCATCAGCGAAATGTTTTCTCTGCGCGCGGTGGAGCTGATCGGCGCTTCGCTGCCCACCGCCGTGCATGACGGAGGCGATAAGCCAGCGCGCGGCAACGTGGCGCTGGCCAACACGCTGGCGGGTTTTGTTGAATCGCTCTCTTCCTGCACGGGCGAGCATGCGATTGAGCACGCGCTTTCCGCGTTTCATCCAGAATTGCCGCATGGCGCGGGCCTTATCGTGATTTCCAAGGCTTACTGGAAGCATTTCTTCCAGTCCAGCGGCGACAAGCTCGTCGCGCTCGCACGCGCGCTCGGCAAAACGGACGCGTCCGAGCCGCAGCATTTTATCGACGCTTTGGGCGATCTGATGAAAAACTGCGAAGTGGCCCATCTGCGTATGTCGGGCTACGGCATCGTGCCGGAGGATTTCGGCAAGATCGCCGACAACGCGCGCGATACCATGGGCGGCCTGTTCCGCCTTGATCCCGCGCCGCTTTCCCGAGAGGATATCATCGATATCCTAAGAGAAAGCTATCAATAAAATAAGAAGGTCCTAACCGATGAAACACATTTTAATGGTCGCTACCGGCGGCACCATCGCCTGCCGGCAGACCGGCCGCGGTCTCGCCCCCTCTCTCACCGGAGAAGAACTGCTTGAAATGCTGCCCGAGATCGGCAAAATATGCAAGGTCGTTGTGGAGAACCCGCTTACGATCGATTCCACCGATATGTGCGCGGAAGACCGCATGAAAATAGCCACCTGTATTTGGCAGAACTACGACCGGTACGACGGCTTTGTCGTTACACACGGCACGGATACTCTGTCCTATACTTCCGCCCTATTGTACCACGTGCTGCGCAACCTGAACAAGCCCGTAATCCTGACCGGCGCGCAGAAGCCCATGGGAGGCGACCCGGATTCCGACGCGGAGCGCAATCTGCTGGACGCCTTCCGCGTGGCCTGCTCGGGCTGGACGGGCGTCGCCGCCGTGCTGCACGGCCGGATCATCCGGGGCAACCATGTGGTTAAAATGCACTCCACCGCGGTGGACGCGTTCCGTTCCGTCGGCGCACCGCTCGCCGGCACGGTGGACGAGGAAGGCAACGTACGGTTAAGCATCGTTCCGCTGCTTGGCGGCGAGCCGTATTTTGTCGATCAGGTCGATCCGCACATCGTACTGATGAAGCTGGTGCCCGATCTCGATCCCTCTATTTTCGATTTTCTTGCGCGCTATCCCAAGGTTATCATCGAAGGCTTTGGTTCGGGCGGTATCCCGCAGCGTCTGGAAAAGGTGGTGCAAAAGCTTATCATGAGCGGCACCAAGGTCTATTTGACCAGCCAGTGTATCGAAGGAGAGACCAATTTGCATAAATACGAGGTCGGCCGCCGGGCGGAAGCCATGGGCGCGATCTCCCTTGGGCACCGCACCACGGTGGACGCGGTCGCCGCCATTATGTGCGGCGAAATTTAACAATCCAAAGAAAAAGCGTCCGGAAAAATCCGGGCGCTTTTTTGTTATAAAACGTCTTCCTTTCGCGCATACTTTTGGTAAGAAAGGAGTTGTTTTAGATGGAAGTTAAAATCGATCGCGACGGCTGCATTTCCTGCGGCCTGTGCGAGGGTACTTGCCCCGAGGTGTTCCGCATTGCGGACGATGGTCTTGCCGAGGTTTATCACCAGCCGGACGACGACGCGCAGAAGGCTGGCGCGCAGGAGGCCGCCGGTGGCTGCCCTGTTTCGGTCATTCATACCGAGGGCTGATCTCTGTATCATCTGCCTAAAAATATTTCACTTTCTTTGTCTATACAAGACAAAAGGAAAGCCCGCCGATCAGGCGGGCTTTTCTTCAGCTTGTCGAAAAAGTCCTCGCGCCGCAGCGCGCAATAAAGTCATGACCACCCCAAAGCGGGGTGGCATGAACAAGCCCTATAAGGGCATAAAAAAAAGCCAGCGCCTAAAAGACGCTGGCTTTCACTTCGTTCAAGCCCTGATGGTAAGACTACTTACTACCCTTGAAAGGGTCAACATATTCTTTCTTACTTAAGCTATCTTCGATTTGATCCTGCTTATCTTGCTCCCTGATATATTTTTGAATCGTGGCCGTATTGATTCCTACCGTGCTCACATAATATCCAGTCGCCCAGAAATTACGACTGCCGAATTTATATTTTAAATTCCCATGCCGCTCGAATATCATCATCGCACTTTTCCCTTTTAAATATCCCATAAACTGCGAGATACTGTATTTCGGCGGCACGCTTACGAGTAAATGAATATGGTCAGGCATCATATGCCCTTCGATGATTTCCACACCCTTCCACTTGCACAAATCCTTTATAATTTGCTGTATATCTTTTCGCAGCTGCTTATAGATTATTTTCCTTCGATATTTCGGTGTGAATACGATGTGATACTTGCATACCCATTTTGTATGTGCTAAACTGTTTGCCATAAAGGTCTTCCTTTCTGTTTCTTTGGTGGCTTGAACACTCACCATTTTATCAGTTTGGAAGTCCTTTTTTGTTTAAACTTGAATCCCACCCGCATTGCGGGCGGTTCTTACCGTATTTGCTCTGCAAATACGCCACCGCTAAAGCACTAATTGAAAATTGAAGCTTTGCTTCAATTTGACCAAAAACCGGGAGCATGTAACTCGGTTTGCTCTCATTTAATCGCCGCACGGCGGCGGAAAATGGATAGAGGCCTATGGGCTGAACAAACCGGCGGCGAAGTGTGCCCAAAGGGCGCGCGTCAGAGCCGGAATTCTCGATCGAAATGGGGCTTTGTTTCGATCGAAGGATGTCGAAAAACTCATTTTTCGACATCCTCAAGGAAAGCCCGCCGATTAGGCGGGCTTTCCTTTTTTATAAGTTATCCACATTCTGTTGATAATAAGATTCAAACAGACGCATCATCAGGCCGACATGACGTTGCTCACCCATGTGCCGCAGATACTTCCAGCAAGAAATACCGGTGATCAGCCCGCCGATCGTGCAAACGATGATATCCTGCATCGTATCGCCGACGCCGGTCGTTGCAACCTGCTGTGGATCCGGACCGGTGAAGGAAACGATATATTCCCATATCTCCCAAAGCACCGCGCTCATCATGGAAAACATCCAAGTATAAAGGGCAGCGTTAAAGGCGTCCGCCTTTTCGCGCCGGTGTCCGGGTTTCATGGAAAAATAAACGACCGTGCCCAATACTGCGAATAAGAAACCGGATAAAAAGTGCAGGATTTTATCCCAAATCGGGATCAGCTCATAGCCGCCGAACAAACTGGCAAAGGATACGGCCGCCAGAACGAACAAATCAAAAATAATTTCCAGCAAATAGACCGGGCGCAAATGGAACACACGATACAGCAACAGCGGTACGGCGGGCAGCAAAAACGCGGCCGCCACCAAAAGAATATTATAGATCGCGGCATCGCGTTTTAAGGCAAAAATGCCCGCGCAGATCGTGAACACATAATAAAAGATTAGCGTGCCGGTTCTTACACGGCGCAGGCCTTTCTGTTCCGTATCGTCCGCCCCCTTATTTGTATTTTTGGTACTCCCCCACGGCCAATTCGTCACAGCGGTTATTATAGGGATTGTCCGCATGACCCTTGACCCAATGGAACTTTACCTGATGTTTGTCCAATAAATCAAGAAGCCTTCCCCACAGCTCCGGATTTTTCGCGGGTTTTTTATCTCCCTTAACCCACCCTTTGGCGCGCCAGCTTTTGGCCCAGCCCTTGGTAATGCCGTCCACCACATATTTGCTGTCCGAATAAAGATCGACGATGCACGGCTCGGATAGCGCCTCCAGCGCGGTGATCACGCCGAGCAGCTCCATGCGGTTATTGGTGGTCATGGGTTCGGAACCGGACAGCTCTTTTTCAAATTTTCCGTATTGCATAACCGCGCCCCAGCCGCCCGGTCCCGGGTTGCCCGAACAAGCGCCGTCCGTATAGATCGTCACGTTTTTCATAGTATCTCCCAAATGTTTTTTTCTTATTATAGCATAATTGGGTGAAGAAAAAAATGCTAAAAGCTTTTTTACATCCGATTAAGTGTATTTTCAACAAAAATTAAAAATTTAGACTATAATGTAGGTGAATGAGGAGGTATAAATTATGGATAGCATCTGTAAGGACTGCAAATATTTTCGCCAACACTATATTAAATCGAGGAAAAATTATAAAGAGATTTTTTGCGGACACTGCGTCCATCCACGATTAAAGGACCGCAAACCAAATACGCCATCTTGCGCGCGGTTTCAAGAAGCAAAAGAGAAAAAGAATTAGAGTGGTAAAAGCCGCAAAACGGCGGGGTGAAGCAAATTCATAAAAATCTTGACATCCTCTCCTGTATGTGATATATTTATCTCACAAAGATACAAATACATCACATCTGAAAGGTTGATTTCTATGACATTGCCAATGCTTTCTTTGACGCGCGCCAAGCTGATCAGCGTTATTTCTTGGGCTATCGTTGTCTTTTTTCAATCCATGGCCCTGTTTTTTCCGGTCAGAGGGTTGCCGGTCCCATTGAAGATTGTCATTACCGTGATTCTTCTTGCGACCGTGGTAGCCATTATTTACACCACGCTCGGCTCCAAGGTGGAAAAACCGGATGAACGCGCGGCGCAAAACAATTATAAGGCAAATTCCATGCTGTACGATGGCTTTTTCCTTGTATTCGCCATTTTTGTGCTGCTAAGCAGTCGGCTGGATATTCAGGCTATTTCACTCTCGCGCAGCGAAATCATTTTGCTATTTGCCGTTTTGAACCTGCTGCACGACGGTATTTTTCTGCTTTATGAACGTTTTGGGCGCTGATTATGCTGCAAACAAAAATAAAGGAACTGCGCGCCGCTCACAGCATGGATCAGGCCCAGCTGGCCGAACTGGTCGGCGTGCGCCGCGAGACCATAGGACGGCTGGAAAAGGGACAGTATAATCCTTCCCTCAAGCTGGCGATGGATATCGCAAAGGTATTTGGGCTTCGTGTGGAAGAAATCTTCACCTTCACAGACGAATCATAAAAAAGGCTCACCGCGGATAACTCCGCGATGAGCCTTCAGACTGTCAAAAAACAAGTTTTGACAGTCTGTCGATCGAAACAAAGCCCCATTTCGATCGAGAATTCCGGCTTCTGCGCGCGCCTTACAGGCACACTTGAAGTCGGTTTGTATAAAAACCGAGATACATGCTCCCGGTTTTTATGAATTTTGCTGCAAGCGGCAAAATTCTATTTTATGCGCGCTGTGGCGCGAGGGAGTTCTTTAGACAAGCTGAAGGCTCACCGCGGATAACTCCGCGGTGAGCCTTTCGATTATTCTTCCGTTGTCTCTTCGGCTTCTTCTGAAACGGTTTCCGCGCCTTCCTCGATCTCGGGCTCTTCCTCCTCGTGATCGGTGCGGGCAATCGAAATAACCTTTACATCGTCGCCGGTGCGCATGACGATAACGCCTTGGCTGCCGCGGCCGCACTGGCGGATCTCCCCTACCGGTGTGCGGATGATAACGCCGTCGTTCGTGATGATCATCACGTCGTTATCCTCATCCACAATGGACAGGCCCGCGACAAGACCGGTCTTTTCCGTCAGGTTATGCAGCGTGATGCCGCCGCCGCCACGGTGGTGCACGGTGTATTCCTCCACCGGGGTGCGCTTACCAAAGCCGTTTTCGGTAATGCTCAGCACCTGCGCGCCGGGACGGGCGCGGCCCGCGCCGATGACATAGTCCTCATCCGATAGGCGAATGCCGCGCACGCCTGTGGCCACACGGCCCATGGCGCGCACTTCGTTTTCATCAAAGCAGATCGCGCGGCCCTGATGGGTGGCGATCAGGATATTTTGATTGCCATCGGTCAAACGAACGTCGACAAGCGCGTCGTCCTCGTTCAGATTGAGCGCACGCAGGCCGGCGCGGCGGATATTTTGCAGATCGCTCAATACGATACGCTTGACCGTGCCGCGTCTGGTGACGAAGAACAGGAATTTATCATCGACAAATTCCTTGATCGGGAACATGGCGGTGATCTTCTCGTCGTTCTCCAATTCAAGCAGGTTGACGATATTCATGCCCTTGGCCGAACGGCCGGTCTCCGGGATCTGATAGCCCTTGAGCTTGTAGACCTTGCCGCGATCAGAGAAGAACAAAATAGTATCGTGGGTGGAGCCGATGAAGATATTGCGCGCAAAGTCTTCCTCGCGCGTGCTCATTGCCGATACGCCGCGGCCGCCGCGCTTCTGCGAACGGTAAACCATGGTGGGCTGGCGCTTGATATAGCCGAAATGCGTTAGCGTATACGCGCAATCCTGCTCCTCGATCAAATCTTCGATATCGATCTCATCCGCTACATTTTCAATACGCGTGTGGCGCTCGTCGCCGTATCTCTGCTTTACCTCTTGCAGTTCTTCCTTGACGACCTGCAACATGTTATAGTCAGACGACAAAACTTCCTCAAATCCCGCGATTTTTCCTTCCAGATCAGAGTATTCCTCATCGATCTTCTGCTGTTCCAGACCGGACAAACGGCCCAAACGCATATCGACGATGGCCTGCGCCTGTAATTCGTCCATATGGAATTCAAAGTGATCGGAGCCGTCCACAATGCCGAGCAGCGCGATCTGATCGATCCAGAACGGCTCGTTCATCAAATTCTGCTTGGCTTCCGCTTCGTTTTTGGAAGCGCGGATGATCTGGATGATGCGATCGATATTATCGGTCGCGACCTTCAGACCTTCCAAAATGTGCGCGCGGTCCTTCGCCTTTTTCAGGTCGAACCGGGTGCGGCGGGCGACCACGTTTTTCTGAAACTCGATATAATGGTCGATGATCTGGCGCAGGGTGAGCACGCGCGGCTGCGGCTTATCCGGGTGCGCCGCGCTCGGCACCAGCGCGATATGGATCATCGAAATGGTATCCTGCAGCTGGGTATAGCTGTACAGCTGGTTCAAAATGACCTGCGCGTTTGCGTCGCGCCGCACGTCGACGACAATCCGCATGCCCTCGCGCGAGGAATGGTCCTGAATATTGGTGATGCCGTCCACGCGCTTGTCCTTGACCAGCTGCGCCATGGATTCCACCAAACGGGCCTTGTTGACCATATACGGAATCTCGGTAATGATAATCTGGCTTTTTCCGTTCGCCAGTTCTTCTATTTCCGCCTTGGCGCGCAGCTTGATCTTGCCGCGGCCGGTCGCATAGGCCGCGCGGATGCCGCTGCGGCCCATGATAATGCCGCCGGTCGGGAAATCCGGGCCCTTAATGAACTGACAAATTTCGTCCAGCTCGGCTTCCGGGTGATCGATCACGTAGCAAACGCCGTCGATCACTTCGGTCATGTTATGCGGCGGGATATTGGTCGCCATACCGACCGCGATACCGGAAGAACCGTTGACCAACAGATTGGGATAGCGGGAAGGCAGAACAAGCGGTTCCTTGCGCTCTTCATCGAAGTTCGGCCCAAAATCGACCGTATCCTTCTTGATATCCGCCAGCATATAATTTGCTACTCTGGCCATGCGGGCTTCGGTATAACGGTAAGCCGCCGGGGGATCGCCGTCAACCGAACCAAAGTTACCGTGGCCGTCAATCAGCGGATAGTGCAGGGAAAAAGGCTGCGCCATACGCACAAGCGCGTCGTATACCGAAGCGTCGCCGTGCGGATGGTAACGGCCAAGCACGTTACCGACGGTCGTTGCCGACTTGCGGTACGGCTTGTCCGAGGTCAGCCCGTCCTCATACATTGCATACAGGATACGGCGATGGACGGGCTTTAGGCCATCGCGTACATCGGGCAGGGCGCGTCCCACGATTACGCTCATTGCGTAATCGATATAGGACTTTTTCATCTCCCGTTCCAGATCGACCTGTATGATTTTCTGTTCTTCGTATTCTTGACTCATTCTATGCCTCCAAAAAGTTGGCTGTACTTATATAGAAACCCCATATAACAGACAAACCGGATATCAAACATCCAAATTCATAACATACTTGGCGTTTTTCTCAATGAATTCGCGGCGCGGTTCTACCTTTTCGCCCATCAGCAGGGCAAAGGTTTCGTCCGCGGCGGCCGCGTCGTCCATGGTCACCTGCTTCAAAATGCGGTTTGTGGGGTCCATCGTGGTTTCCCAAAGCTGCTGGGGGTCCATCTCGCCCAAACCTTTGTAGCGCTGTACGCGCACGCCGTCGCCCATCTCTTCGATACAGGCGCGCTGCTGGTCCTCATCGTAGATATAGCGCACATCCTTGCCCTTTTCATTCTTGAAAAGCGGCGGCTGGGCGATATATACGTGTCCCTTTTCGATCAGCGGACGCATAAAGCGGAAGAAGAAGGTCAAAAGAAGCGTGCGGATATGGCTGCCGTCCACGTCGGCATCGGCCATGAGGATGATCTTGCCGTAGCGCAGTCTCGCGGGGTCGAAATCGTCGCCAAAGCCCGCGCCAAAGGCGGTGATCATCGGCGTTAGCTTATCGTTGCCGTATACGCGGTCCAAACGGGCTTTTTCCACGTTCAGCATCTTGCCCCAGAGCGGCAGAATGGCCTGATAGCGCCGGTCGCGCCCTTCCTTGGCCGAGCCGCCCGCGGAATCGCCCTCCACGATGTAGATTTCCGTATAGGCGGGGTCCTTTTCAATACAGTCGGCCAGCTTGCCGGGCAGAGAAGCGGAATCCAACGCGGATTTCCGGCGCGTCATTTCGCGGGCCTTTTTGGCGGCTTCACGGGCGCGGGCGGCGGTTTGCGCTTTTTCGATGATCGTGCGCGCTACCGCGGGGTTTTCCTCAAAAAAGGTCATCAGCTTATCGCCCACCATGGTTTCCACCAAGGTGCGCATATCGCTGTTGCCCAGCTTGGTCTTGGTCTGGCCCTCGAACTGTGCTTCTTGCAGCTTGACCGAGATGATGGCGGTCAACCCTTCGCGGGCGTCCTCGCCCTTAAAGCTCTCGCCTTCCTTCAGAACGCTGTATTTACGGCCATAATCGTTCAGCACACGGGTCAAGGCGGATTTAAAGCCGGTCTCATGGGTGCCGCCCTCGGTCGTGTTGATGTTATTGGCAAAGGAAAGCATCAGTTCGCTGTAGCTGTCCGTATATTGCATGGCCACCTCGGCCATCGAGCCCTCGCGGCTGCCCTCCATATAGATGACTTCTTCGTGCAGCGGGGTCTTGGTGCGGTTCAAATGCTGAACGAATTGGCGGATACCGCCCTCGTAATGCATCAGGTCCTCCACCACGTCGTCGTCGCGCTCGTCGCGCAGCGTGATGCGGATGCCCGCGTTTAAAAACGCCTGCTCGCGCAGCCGCTTTTCCAGCGTATCGTAATCATAATCGGTGGTTTCAAAAATTTCAGGATCGGCATGGAAGCGGATGGTGGTGCCGGTTTCGCTTTCGCAGGGCACGGATTCCATCTTTTTCGCGGTAACGCCGCGTTCAAAGCGCATAAAGTGCTTTTCCTTGCCGTCGCGCACTTCGGCTTCCATCCAATCGGACAGCGCGTTCACAACAGACGAACCGACGCCGTGCAAGCCGCCCGATACCTTGTAGCCAGAGCCGTCGAACTTGCCGCCCGCATGCAGTACGGTCAAAACGACCTCCAGCGTGGGAATGCCCATCTGCGGATGGATGCCGCAGGGAATACCGCGGCCATTATCCTGCACGCGGATGATATCTCCCTTTTCGATCGTTACTTCGATATGCGTACAATAGCCCGCGAGCGCTTCATCGATCGAGTTGTCTACGATCTCGTACACCAGATGATGCAAACCTCTCGCCGAGGTAGAACCGATGTACATACCGGGGCGCTTACGCACGGCTTCCAGGCCTTCGAGCACCTGAATTTGGTTTTCGTCGTATGCTTCGGTCACGGTTAGATCAAGCATCTCGTCTTTGATTTCTTCACTCATACTCATAAAAATCCTTTCGGTGGCAAAACTACTGGGGGCAGGCGCGGGGATCCGTTAGATCGCAAATCTTTTTTCTACTCTTCGTTGCAGGGCGCGCGAAGAAAGCTCGGTCAGGTACAGATACTCGCCAAGCTCTCCCACACACAAAACGGCCGCACGGGGCAGATCCTCGTACAGCTCGATGATGCGCCCTTCTTCCTGCAGGCGGCGTACCAGCTTCTGCGTCCATTTTGACGCGGTCGCGGTGTCCATATCGAACACACAGGTAACCTGCCGGAGCGGCACTACATAATCCTGACCCAAATGCAAATACATTAAAAAATCTCCGATTTTTTAATTAGGAGTTAGAAGTTAGGAAGTAGGAGTTAAAATAATGTATGCCGCTGAGCGGCAATTTAAAAATGCGCTCCCGTGCGTTTCCTTCAGCTCCTAATTCCTAACTCCTAATTTCTAATTAATCTTATTATACCACTTTTTCCCCAGCTTGTGTATAAAAAACTGGGATAAACTTAAATAATTTTGCCGTTTTCTATGGGAAATACTGCGCCGGCGTGCAGTTTTTCAGATATTCCGTCCTCACAGCAGGTGATCAGCACCTGACCGCCGGAAATATGGTTCAAAACAAAGTCCTGCCGGCGACGGTCCAGCTCGGAAAGCACGTCGTCCAGCAGCAAAACCGGGTATTCCCCGTCCTCTCCGTTGAATAATTCACGCTCGGCCAGCTTGAGCGACAGCGTGCAGGTACGCACCTGCCCCTGCGAGCCGTAAGCCGACGCGCTGCGGCCGTTCAGAAGCATGACCAGATCGTCCTTATGGGGTCCGGAAAGACAGCTTCTCGCCTTGATTTCCGCCGTTTTATGGGATAACACATGCTCGATCAGCTGCTGCTCGATGACAGAGGCCGTGGCAAACGGATCGGTCACGGTCTTAACGGTCTGATATTCACCGGATAGCTCCTCCTGCGGCGCAATCGCCCGGTGCAGCTCGGCCGAAGCGGCGAGCAATTTCTTGCAATAATAGGCGCGGTAACGGATGATATGCGCGCCGAATTTGGCCATACGAAGCGAAAAATCCTCCCACAGTGAGAGGAGGGAGGGATTTTGCTCGCTATCCCGCAGAATACGTATTTTATGTTCGTGCAGGCGGTGGTATTCTTCCAGACAGCGCGCGTAATTAGGCCGAAGCTGGCAAAGCGCGGTATCTAAAAAACGCCGCCGCGCCGCCGCGCCCTGCCGTACCAAAGAAAGATCCTCCGGGCAGAATAAAACAGTTTTAAAAAGTCCTTGCACATCGGACTGCCGCTTTTGACGCACGCCGTTTTTGTAGATCTCCATCGGTTTTACGCGGGAAAAGCGCAGATCGAGCGAAAAATCACGGTGCTGCGCCTCTACTTCGGCCAATATTTTGGCGAAATCCGCGTCAAAGCGCAGCCCTTCCCGCTTTTGCGCCGTACGGAACAGGCGCATCGTGGAAAGGGCGGCCACCGCTTCGAGAAGGTTGGTCTTTCCCTGTCCGTTTTCGCCGCAAATCAGATTGACCGACGGATCGAAAACAAACTTTTCTTCGGTATAATTGCGAAAATTTTGCAAATTCAGCGTAATCAGCTTCATATTTTCTCTTTCACACGGGCTTCCTGACCGTCCATGCATACCGTATCGCCCGGACGCAGCTTTTTCCCGCGCTGTAGGCAGGGTGTTCCGTTGACCAGCACCTCGCCTTCGGCGATGCGGATCTTTGCTTCGCCGCCGGAGGAAACAAGGTTTGCCAGCTTTAGAAACGAATCGAGCTTAATATACTCTTCACGGATCTCCAGTTCAATCATTGGCTTTCAGCCTCACCGGAAGGACCAGATAGGTGTAAGCGTCGCCTTCCAGCGGCGTCACAACCACCGGATTGAGCGAGCCTTTGAGCGACAGGCGCACGGTATCCTCGCCCGCTGCGCGCAGCGCTTCGAGCATGTAGCGGTTATTGAAACCGATCTCCAGATCGCTTACCTCGCCGTCTATTGCGCATTCGTCATAGCTCTTGCCAATCGCGGTGATGCAGGAAAGCTGCACAAAGCTGCCGTCAAAGTGGAAGCGGACAGGGTTTTTCAGCTTTTCGGAAACGATCAGAGAAACGCGTTCGATACAGGTGATCAGCTCGTGCCGGTCCACGGTCACGTTATGCTCAAATTCCGCGGGGATGGCCGCGCGGTAATTGAGAAATTCGCCGTCGATCAGGCGGGTAATCAGCGTGGTGGAGCCAATGCGGAACAAAATGTTCTTGCGATCGGGGAAAATGTCGACCGTGCCGTCCTCCTCGGTCAAAATGCGTTCGATCTCGCGCAGCGAGGCGCCCGGCACCACGAATTTCATGGCCCCGGAAATACTATCGATGCGCTCGCGCCGCACGGAGAGCCGATAGCCGTCCACGGCGACCACGTTTAGTTGGCCGGGTTCGAGTTCAAACAGGCAGCCGGTGTGGATCGGTTTGGATTCGTTATCGGAAACGGAAAAGATCGTTTGCGCGATCATGCTCTTGAGGATCGCCTGCGGCAGGGTAAAGCCGGTGTCGTTTGAAACTTCGGCCAACGCGGGGTATTCGTCCGCTTCGGTCGCGATCAGGTTGAATACCGAACGGCCGCACTTGATTGTGGTGAGCAGCTTGTCGTCGGTTTCGAGATAGACCGCGTCGGTCGGCAGCTTGCGGACGATATCGAAAAACAGTCTTGCATTCAGTACAATGCGGCCGGGTTCCACAATATCGGCTTCCGCCGTGGTTCGTATGCCCATGGAAAGGTCGTAGCCGGTAATGGTGAGCTCGCCATTTTCCGCTTCGATCAGCAATCCTTCAAGCAGCGGCATGGCGCTTTTTCCGGTTACTGCGCGGGATGCGGTGCCGAGCAAACCGAGCAGCGTTTCTTTTTCACAGGAAAATTTCATGGTTTCTCCTCTTTCTGCGCTTTTTGAGTAAAAAGAAATAGATAGGTATTTATCGTAGTAGTAGGGCTGTGTATCATGTGGATAAGTATTTTTGCCGTCGATTTTACTGGGGAAATGGCATGGCGAAAAGTTTGTGCATGGTTTGGATCATTTCCACAGCGTATTTCCGGCAAAAGTTTGTCCACAGCGGAGCCGCTGTGGAATACACAGGGGGATTGTGGATAAATTTTCACTCGCCCCGGATGTTGTTATGCAGCTTTTTGATGACTTCCTCGGTCTCGCCGGACTGGCGGCGTTCCACATCGATTTTGTTGCACGCGTGCATGACGGTGGTATGGTCGCGGTTGAATATTTTGGCGATATCGGGGAAGGAATATTCCAGTTCCTGACGAATCAGGTACATGGCCATCTGTCTGGAATAGGCCACGTCCTTGGAGCGGTTGTGCGAGAGCAGCTGGCCGACCGGGATGTAGAAATAGTTCGCGACCGCTTCCATGATGCGTTCGGGCGTCGGGTTGAGACCCGGGTTTTCGGTTTTGACCGCTTCGATCGCGCGCTGGGCAAGCTCCACGTCGATGGTCTCTCCCATAAGCTCCTTCATGGCCTTGATCTTTTTCACCGCGCCTTCGAGCTGGCGGATGTTGGCCTGAATGTTCTGCGCGATATAGGTGGATACCTCGTCCGGCAGGGCAATGGTCATTTTTTCAGCCTTGGCGCGGATGATAGCGACGCGGGTCTCAAAATCGGGCGGCTGAATGTCCGCGATCAGGCCCCATTCAAAACGGGTCTTGAGGCGGTCCTCCAGCGTGTTGATCTCCTTCGGGGGACGGTCGCTCGTCAGCACGATCTGGCGCTGGGCTTCGTACAGGGCGTTGAAGGTATGGAAAAATTCTTCCTGCGTGCGTTCCTTGCCCGCGATAAACTGGATATCGTCGATCAGGAGCAGATCGGCCATGCGGTACTTGGCGCGGAAATTCTGCATGTTGCCCTGTTGGATGGCGGTGATGACTTCATTGGTGAAATCCTCGCCCTTGACGTAGATGATGCGGTAATTCGGATGGCTGATACGGATCGCGCCCGCAATCGCATACATCAGGTGCGTTTTGCCAAGACCGGATTGGCCGTAGATAAACAGCGGATTGTAGATTTCAGCCGGGCTTTTGGATACCGCGATCGCGGCGGCGTGCGCGAATTTATTGCTGGAACCGACGATGAAGCGCTCGAACGTGTAATCGTCATAGGGAGAGGCGGTGGCCGAAGGGGCGCTGTATTCGCCCGTGACAATCTGTACGGATACCGGATCGCCCGTCAGCTCCTGCATGGCGTTTTGCAACGGCTCGGTAAATTTCTGTTCGATAAATTCCTGTTTAAACTGCACGGGTGAGTGCAGAATTAAATGGCCCTCCGCAAAGGAAACGACGGTGACGTCGTCGAACCAAGCGGAAAGGCTGGAGGGAGGAAAATCGCGCTCAAGCAATGTGAGCGCCATTTCCAATATGTTATTGGCCATGAAATGCCTCCTAAATTCCGTTTTCAAATAGATAAATCTATTTTAGCACAAAATATGACGTGTTTCAATGAAAAATACCGGTATGGAACAAGGTGGGAGGGCAATCGGACGGCATATAAAACGCAAGAAATGGTGGTTGAATTCAGATAGGCCCCAAGATGTTGAAAAAAGAAAAAAACCTTGACATTTTGAGCTTTTTATAAGATAATAATCATTGTATCAACGTATACGGAAAGGCAGCGGCATGCGCCCGCATTTGTACCGGACTTATGCCGGTGCCCATCCGTAAATTTGAAAAACAGGAGGTGCACGAAATGAAGAGAACATACCAGCCCAAGAAGCGTCAGCGTTCCAAGGAGCACGGCTTTCGCAAGCGTATGCGCACGTCGAACGGCCGCAAGGTTCTGGCCCGCCGCCGCGCCAAGGGTCGCGCACGTTTGACCCACTAATTTGAAACCTCAAAGAACGGGCCCGTTTTGAAAAATGCGGGCCCGTTTTTTCCCGTTTATAGGGCGCGGTAAAAAAGGTTTTGGGCCGGGCCGCCGCGGAGCAGAAAAAGACCCGGCTATCTTTGCAGATCGACTAGATGCAAAGCGATTTCGTTTTTTTGGGGGCACCGGAAAAACGGGGAGTAACATTATGAAACACACGGTTTCACTAAAACAAAATTATGAGTTCCGCCGGCTTTATCACCGGGGGAATCAAACGGCTGACCGGTATCTCGTGCTGTACAGCCGCAAAAACAATCTCGGCTATAACCGGCTGGGGCTTACGGTAAGCGTTAAGCTTGCCGGCGCGGTGGGAAGAAACCGCGTAAAGCGCCTGTTTCGAGAGGCATACCGCCTGAACGAAGACCGGTTTGGCGTGGGATTTGATCTGGTGCTCGTCGCGCGCAGCCGCGCGGTCGGCGCCACTTACCACGAAATTGAAAAATCGCTGCTGCGGACGCTTGGGCAAAACAGCGCCGCGACAAAATCATGAAGCGCGCGATGCTGGCGGCCATTCGTTTTTACCGCCGGTATCTCTCGCCTTTAAAATCCCCCTGCTGCCGTTATATTCCGACCTGCTCGCAGTACGCTGTCGAAGCGATCGAAAAATACGGCGCACTCAAGGGAGGATGGCTCGCGTTCAAACGGCTGATGCGCTGTCACCCGTTCAGTCACCACGAGCCGTATGACCCGGTCCCATAATTAAATCGAAACTACAGTTTCGATTTAAAATTCCGGCTTCGGCGCGCGCCCTTTGGGCACACTTCTACGCCGGTTTGTTAAAAAACCGAGATACATGCTCCCGGTTTTTTGTTAAATGGAAGCAAAGCTCCCATTTAACATTTAATGCGCGCTGCGCGCGAGAAAACGGTCATAGGATTTTTTGACCGAAAACTTTTTGGAGGAACATATGGGCGATATATTCGGACTCGTTATCGTACGGCCTTTCGGTATCGTACTGATGGCGATCTTCAACGCGGTGCATTCGTATGGCCTTGCGGTCATGCTGTTTGCACTGCTGATCAAATTGATCCTGATCCCGCTTGGCGTTAAAAGCAAAAAGAACATGATGTCTATGACGGCGATGAACGCCGAAATGCAGGCGATCCAGAAGAAATACGCAAACAACCGCGTTAAAATGAACGAAGAAGTGCAGAAGCTGTACGATAAGCACGGCGTAAACCCGATGACGGGCTGCCTGCCGCAGTTTATCCAGCTGCCCATCATGATGGGTCTGTACTACGCCGTGCAGCAGCCGATGAAGTTCATGCTCGGCTTTGGTCAGGATGTGATCGACGCGCTCGCCGTCAAGGTCGGCATCGACACGGCGACCGCCGGCTACTACGGCCAGATCACGATCATCGACAAGCTCAGCCAGTTGATCGACGCCAACGGCAATTTCCCGGCGGATATCATGAAGATCGTCGAAGGGACAAGCGGTACGCTGGTGCCGATCAATTTCACCTTCCTAGGCCTTAATCTGGCCGAAATCCCCTCGATTAAGCACTTCGGCATCATGTGGCTCATCCCGATCCTGTCGGGCGCGACAGCTTTCCTGTCCAGCTTTATCATGCAGAAGATGCAGGGCAACAACACCGCCGTTCAGCAGAACGGCTCGATGAAGGCCATGATGATGATGATGCCGCTGATGAGCGTTTACTTCGGCTTCATCCTGCCCGGCACGATCGGTATCTACTGGATTCTGAACAACGTGCTGACCTGCTTGCAGGAAATCATCCTGACCCGCCATTTCCGCAAAAAGCAGCAGCTGAAGGAAAGTGAAGCCGCCGCGGAATTAGAGCGCGAAAAACAGCAAAAGAAAGAAAAACAGCGTGAATTGAACGCGGAACAGAACGCAAAGAAAAAGAAGGGGGAGAAATAAAATGCTGAAAGTTTTGGAAGCCACCGGTGAAAACCGCGACGCCGCGATTGAAAACGCGCTGCGCCAGCTCGGTATGGACCGGGACGACGTATCCGTCGAAGTGCTCGATAACGGCAAACGAGGCTTTTTAGGGATAGGCGCGACGCCCGCGCGCGTGCGTGTCTCCTATGAAGGGCCGGATGAACCCGTGCAGAAATCCGCTCCCGCTCCTGTGGAGAAAAAGGCGGAAAAGCCGGTGCAAAAGCCCGCGCCAAGACCGGCGCCGACGGAAAAGCTCTCCATCACAACGGAAGATACCACGCCCCGTCTGGTAAAGCCCGCGCCCAAGGATTTTGTCCCCCAGAAGCTGGACGGCGAGCGTCCCCCGCGCCGTGAGCGCACGGAGCGTACCGACCGCCCCGCCCGTACCGACCGTCCCCGCCGCGAGGGCAGCCGCCCGCGCCGCGAGCGGATCGAACGACCCATCACGCCCTCCGTACCCAAGGAGCGCGAAATTATTCCGGTATCCGAAGCCGCTATGAAGCAGGCAGAGGAGCTTGCGATCAATTTTGTAGGCGGCCTTCTCCATAAGATGGGCATCGAAAATGAGATCACCGTACTGCCTCAGGTGGAAGCGGATCAGCTGCGCCTGAATATCGCCGGCCCGGATATGGGCCCGGTCATTGGCCGACGCGGCGATACGCTGGACGCGATCCAGTATCTCGGCTCTCTGGTGCTGAACAACGCGCTTGAAGAGCATGTCCGCCTGTCGGTGGATACCGAAAATTATCGTGAGAAACGCAGTGAGAGTCTGGAGCGGCTGGCCCGCAAAATGGCCATGAAGGTGGTAAAATCCCACCGTTCGATGACGCTGGAACCGATGAACCCCTATGAGCGCCGCATTATCCATGCCGCTTTGCAGGATTTTAACGGCGTGACGACCTATTCGACCGGCACCGAACCTGGCCGCCGCGTTGTGATCGCGCCCGAAAACGGTTACCGCTCCCACCATTGATCGGGCTGGGAGGGCAAACATGAACGATACCATTGCCGCCATTTCTTCGGCCGGCGGACCGATCGGACTGATCCGGGTATCGGGCGAACGGGCGATAGAAGCGGTAAGCGCTGTTTTTGAAGCAAAAAACGGCGCGCCGCTGACGGATGCGCCCGCACAAAAGCTTGTCTACGGCGTTCTGCGCGACCAGAAGGGCGCGGTGATCGACTGCTGCTACGCGGTGGCGATGCACATGCCCCACACCTATACCGGCGAGCCGATGGCGGAATTACAGTGCCACGGCTCGACCGCGGTGCTGCGTCTCGCGCTTGAAGCGCTGTTTCAGCAGGGGGTGCGTCAGGCGGAAGCAGGGGAATTTACCCGCCGCGCTTTTTTGAACGGTAAAATGGATCTATCCGGCGCGGAGGCTGTGCACGATTTGATCACGGCCCGCACGGCGGAAGCCGCGCAAAATGCCGCGGCGCAGGTGATGGGCGCGGTCGGCTCCCCCGTGCATGAAATGCGCGAGGAGCTGATCGGCATGATCGCGCATTTCCATGCGGTGGTCGATTTTCCGGATGAAGAGATTGATCCCCTGCTGTTTGACGAAGCAGCCGCGCTGCTGCACCGTGTGACCAGCCGCCTGTACCGTATGGCTGAAAGCTATGAACGCGGCCGTATTTTGCGCGAAGGCGTGCCCTGTGTCATACTCGGCCGCCCGAACGCGGGAAAAAGCACGCTTTTGAACGCCCTGCTCGGACGGGAGCGCGCGATCGTCACCCCTATCCCGGGTACGACGCGCGACCTGATTGAGGAAAATGTCAAGGTTGGCCAGCTTTTGCTGCGTGTGACCGATACCGCCGGCTTGCGCGATACGAACGATCCGATCGAGCAGGCCGGTATTGACCGCGCGATGGCCGAGGCAAACGCTTCGTCCCTGATCCTTGCGGTGTTTGACGGCTCTACCCCCTTGGCGAGGAGGATATGCTGGTGCTTGCCCGTACGGCGGGACACCGAGCGGTGGCCATTTTAAACAAAAGCGATCTGCCGCATGCGTGCGACGACGCGAAACTCACGCCTTATTTTGAACATATCATTTCCCTTTCCGCCAAAACCGGCGAGGGATTTGAGGAACTATTGAGCCTTATTCCGCGTCTTGTGGGCCTTGGGGACGGCGCGCTTGACGGCGCGCTGATTACCAACGCCCGGCAGGCCGCCGCCTTGGCCCGCGCCGCCGAACGGTGCGAGGCAGCTCTTTACGCGGCGCAGTCCGGTATGACGCCGGACGCCGTCGTCATGGATGCGGAGGGCGCGGTCGCCGCCCTTGGCGAAATCACCGGTGAAACGGTGACGGAAGCCGTCGTATCCCGCATTTTCAGCGATTTTTGTGTCGGCAAATAAAGGCCGGTTTATCCGATGAGAAAAGGCCGCTGCTTTCCGGCAGCGGCCTTTTTATGGAACATGAATGAAAAACACAGCTTGCTGTGTATAAAGTTTTACGGTATGTGATATTTTTATACAAATAGTAATATAACATCAAGTTTATTACTATTTGGACTGAAAAAATTTGCAAAAAAAGTGAGTTATCCAAAGTTTACACAGAGTTATCAACAGGCAATCGGAAAGAAAAAGCAGGAGAAAACCGTTTATTCGATCGGTTTTCCCTGATTATTTCAATAGAAAGAGAGGGCTGCACATGACGGTTTTTGAAGCAGAGACATTCGACGTCGCCGTGATCGGCGCCGGACACGCAGGGATTGAAGCCGCGCTGGCGTGCGCCCGGCTCGGCTGCAAGACAGCGTGCTTTACGATCAATCTGGACGCGGTGGGCAACATGCCCTGTAATCCGGCGATCGGCGGCACGGCAAAGGGGCATTTGGTGCGCGAGATCGATGCGCTGGGCGGTGAAATGGCGCGCGCGGCGGACGCCGCCTGCATCCAATACCGCATGCTGAACCGGGGCAAGGGCCCTGCCGTGCATTCGCTGCGCGCGCAGGCCGACCGGGTTAAATACAGATCGTATATGAAGCACGCGCTGGAACAGCAGCAGGGTCTTTATCTGATGCAGGATGAGATCGTGTCCATCGAGCAGGAAAACGGGGCGGTATCCGCCGTGGTCACCGCGGTCGGCGCGCGCCATTCGGTGAAGGCGGCGATTGTGTGCTCGGGCACGTTTCTCGGCGGCCGCATCATCATCGGTGAATTCATGCGAGAAGGCGGGCCGGACGGCATGTTTGCCGCGACCAAGCTGACCGAATCGCTCCGGTCGCTCGGTTTGCGTTTACAGCGCTTCAAAACCGGCACGCCGCCCCGTATTCACCGCCGTTCTATCGATTTTACCGGGCTGGAAGAGCAGCGCGGCGAAGAGGAGATCATTCCCTTTTCGTTTGAAACAGAGAGCCCGCCGCCCAATCAGGCCGTGTGCCACCTGACCTATACGACGGATGAAACGCACGAAGTCATTCGGCAAAATCTGGATCGCTCGCCGCTTTACGGCGGGATGATCGAGGGCATCGGCCCGCGGTATTGTCCCTCCATTGAGGATAAGGTGGTACGTTTCGCGGACAAGCCGCGCCATCAGCTGTTTTTGGAGCCCATGGGGCTGGATACCGAGGAAATTTACGTGCAGGGCTTTTCCTCTTCCATGCCGTTCGATGTGCAGCGCAACATGCTGCGCACAGTAAAGGGCCTTTCGCAGGCCGAGATTATGCGACCGGCTTATGCGATCGAATACGACTGCGTCGATCCGTTGGAGTTGCGTCCAACGCTGGAAACAAAAAAATAACCGGCCTTTACGGCGCGGGCCAATTCTGCGGTTCCTCCGGCTATGAAGAGGCCGCCGCGCAGGGACTCGTCGCGGGTGTGAACGCGGCGCTGGGGATCAAGGGCGAAAAGCCGCTTGTCCTCGACCGCGCGGACGGCTACATCGGTACGCTGATCGACGATCTGGTCACCTGCGGCGCGAACGAGCCCTACCGCATGATGACTTCGCGTTCGGAATACCGCCTGCTGCTGCGCCAAGACAACGCGGATGAGCGTTTGGTGCCAATCGGCGTGCGTATCGGTTTAAATCCGTCCGCGCGCGGCGAGCGCGTGCGGGAAAAGTATGCCCGTGTGCAGCAGGAGATCGACCGTGTGTCCAGTGTGCCGGTCGCGCCCAGTGAGCGGCTAAACGGCTTTTTGGCCGGACAGGGCAGCACGCCGCTGAAAGCGGGCTGCCGCCTGATCGATTTGCTGCGCCGCCCGGAATTGAGCTATGAGCTGCTCGCGCCTTTTGACCCCGAGCGGCCCGCGCTGCCCGCCGTTGTGCGGGAGCAGGTGGATATCCGGGTGAAATACGCGGGCTATATCGAGCGGCAATACCGCGATGTTGAACAATACCGCCGCTTACAGTCGCGCGAGCTGCCGCCCGATCTGGATTATAGCTGCATCGATACCCTTCGTTTAGAGGCGCGGCAAAAGCTGGACGCGGTAAAACCCTTGAACTTTGGGCAGGCGGCGCGTATTTCCGGCGTTTCCCCCGCGGATATTACCGCGCTAATGATCTATATTGACGCAAAACGGAATGGAGGAAAGCCGTGAACGAAAGGGAACTGCTGATCGAAGGTCTTGAGCGGTGTGCGCCGGATTATCCTCCACAGGCTGTGGATAATTTATTGTCCTTTTCCGAAAGACTGCGCGAGGCCAACCTTCATATGAATTTGACCGCGATCACCGAGCCGAACGAGATCGTCACCCGCCACTTTTTAGATTGCGCGGTGCTTGCGCCCATGCTGCCGCAGGGGGCGAGGGTGCTCGATCTGGGCACGGGCGCGGGCTTTCCGGGCGTGCCGCTCGCGGTGCTGACCGGGGCGGAATTCACGCTGCTGGACGCGCAGCGCAAGCGAGTGGATTTTTTAAATGAAACGCTAGCGGCGCTGGGCATAAAAAATGCCCGCGCGGTACACGCGCGGGCGGAGGAATTCGCGGCGGAAAACCGTGAAAGCTTTGATTTTGTCACCTCGCGCGCGGTGGCGGAGCTGAACCAGCTCTGTGAGCTGGCGCTTCCGCTGCTGCGCATGGGCGGCGTGTTTCTCGCGATGAAGGCTGCGGACTGTGAGCAGGAGACCGAAAACGCCCTTAACGCCGCTAAGGTGCTCGGCAGCGCGCCGCCCGAAATCATCCGGTTGCGCCCTCCCTTCAGCGAAGCCGAACGCGCGGTCGTCCGCATGGAAAAGATCGCGCCCACGCCGGCCGCCTATCCGCGCCGTTTTGCCAAGATCCGGTCGAAACCGCTTTAATTAATTAGGAATTAGGAATTAGGAATGAAGGTTTCGCGCGAAGCGCGAATATAAAATATCCGGCCTTGCCGGACTCCATAATTACTAACTACTAATTCCTAATTTTCACAGGGTGTCTGATAACGGTTTTCCATTTCGCAGGATCGACACGGCGCGCGTCGGAAAGGTAGATTTCGTGGTGCAGCCGGGTGGAAGTAAAATCATTTTCGTAACCGTTTTGCCGCAAATAGTCGTCCATCAGGGCGACGGTGGCGGGCTCGTCGTCGTAGGGGCCGAAATGCATGATCTGTACGCACAGTCCCTCGCGCACGGTCAATAATTCCGCGGCGGAACAGTCTAATTTTTTCTTTTTGGAAGCTTCCTCCACGGCCCAATCAAAATCATCCCGGGAAATAAAATCGGGCAGGCGGATCACGGAGATCCAGCAAAAGGCGCTTTTGTCGGCATAGTCTACGCCGGTAATCCCCTCTTGCCACCAAAAGCCCTCCAGCGGCGGAACGACGTATTCATAAAAGCCCTCGATCTTGCGCGAGCCTTTATAGCTCATCTTCAGCGTATAAGCGACCGCGTACAAAATACCGATGGCCCGCTGGTAAGCGCCGTTTTCCTCATTCGGGTCCCCTTTTCCGCGGACTGCTATATAGTTTGCGGCGGGAACGTCGACAACCTCGGGCTTGTTTTTCGGCATATAAAATTCCTTGTACGCTTTCTTAAAATCAAAAGCCATATCAGACGCCTCCATAGTAGAAATAACCGGTCTATGTTTTAAGAATACCATAGATAATGGGACAAGGAATGTCCGCTTTTCACTTTAAATATTAAAATAGTGCTGCAAATATGTTGCGGCACTTTTTTTATTGGCGAAAATAGGCTATAAATAAGCATATTACGTTTGCGTTCCAGACATAATAACGGGATACGAAGGAGGAGAACGGTATGCGGAACAAACAGCAGCAGACCACCCTGACGGCATGGGATTTGACGCAATTTAAAGCGTTCCTGCGGGAACAAGAGCGGGCGGAACAAACCATCGAAAAATATCTGCACGATTTGCGTGCGCTTATGGTATTTTTAAATGGTGAATCGCTTACAAAGGCGGCGCTGATTAGCTGGAAGGAAAACTTGCAGGAAAACTATGCGGCTGCCAGCGTAAATGCCATGCTGGCGGCGGTAAACAGCTATTTAAGCTATAGTGGAAGGGGCGAACTGCGGGTAAAGCCGCTGCGGATGCAGCGGGATCTGTTCTGCCGCGTGGAAAAGGAATTGACGCGCGACGAGTATGTTCGCTTGGTACAAGCGGCGGGCCAGCGGGGTAACGAGCGCTTGGCGCTGCTGCTGCAAACCATTTGCGCGACCGGCATCCGCGTATCCGAACTGCAATTTATCACGCTGGAAGCGGCAAGATCGGGCCGGGCCGAAGTGAACTGCAAGGGCAAGCGCCGCACGGTGTTTTTGCCGGAAAAGCTGCGCCGCATGCTTCTTCGTTTTGCAAAGGGACGGGGCATCGGGTCGGGCGCGGTGTTTTGCACAAGGTGTGGAAAACCTCTCGACCGATCGAACATTTGGCGCGATATGAAAGCGTTGTGCGAATCCGCGGGCGTGCAGCCGGGCAAGGTGTTTCCGCATAATCTGCGTCATCTTTTCGCGCGCACCTATTACGCGGTGGAAAAGGATCTGTCCCGGTTGGCCGATCTGCTGGGTCACACCAGTATCTCCACCACGCGCATTTACACCGTGGAAAGCGGCGGCACACACGCGCGTCAAATCGAGCGAATGGGCCTTCTCGTCACATAATTGCGGTTCTGTTGTACATAGCGGTACAGTATATCTTATTGTAGCACGAAAGAGGGAAGGTTGACAAGAAAGTATCAACCATGCGTATTACAATATGGTATTTATATGCAACAGAATAAGGCCGTTCGCTTGGAAAGATAGCGGATCGGCCTATTTCGTGTACGCAATTTTTTATTTTAGATCGCACAGCACGCTTATTTGATTATTTTATTGCCTTTCAGGCTGATTGGAACAGCGGATTACAACAGAACCGCAATTCTGTTGTTGAAGCAAAAGGGCTGGGAGGAAGGATATGCAGCAAAAATCAATAGGAAAAATCGGCCTGCTTCTCAGTCTGGTCGTTGCGTCCGGTTTTCTTGTAATCATTCTATACAGCTGCCTGACAATGCACGCGCTTTTTATCATGCCGGGCATCATCGCGCAGCAGGTGATCGTGGGCGTTATTTGCGCGGTCACAACGGTCGCGGCGGCTTTAGCGATCGTTTTGGGCCTGATTCAAAAGCTATACGGTGAAACGGCGTCCTCCGCGCAAAAGCACCAGCTGGTGTTTCAGCGCGCGACGGAGAAGCTTTATGAAAACATTTATGAAATTGATGTAACACACAACCGAGCGGCAAGCGAAGAAACAGAAAGCTACTTTGAAAGCCTCGGCGTGCCGCACAACACGCCATATGATCTAGCGCTTCCCATCATAGCCAGACAACAGATCAAGGAAGAGTTCAGGCAGGGATATTTGAATACCTTCTCGCCGGAAAACGTTCTGCGGGCCTATCACAGCGGCGAACAGAGCTTAAAATATGATTTTATGATATCGACCGACGGCGGAAAGAATTTTTATTGGATGCGTATCATTGCCCGTATTTTTTATTGGGATGATGATGAATCCATTCGTATGTTCATTTACCGGCAGAATATAGACACCCAGAAACAACAGGAGGAACGCATTTTGGAACAGCTAAACCGGGATTCTCTGAGCGGCTTATATAACAAAGCCGCCACACAAAATCTGATACGCCGATGTCTGACCGAAGAGCCCGGCCGGCTGTACGCCTTTTTTATGCTCGATATCGACTTTTTTAAAAAAGTGAACGACACATGGGGGCACACCATGGGCGATCTGGTGATCGAGGATTTTGCCGGGCTGCTTCGCCGGCAGTTTCGGGATAGCGATATCGTGGGCCGGATCGGCGGGGATGAATTTGTTGTGTTTATCGCCGCCCCGTCGCGCGCATGGGTGGAAGAAAAAGCAAAAAGCCTGCTGGAAATCCTGCGGTATGATTTTAAAAACGAAGGCAAGCAGTGCCACATCTCGACCAGCATCGGTATCGCGCTGTCCCCTGAAGCGGGCGACGATTTTGATTCGCTCTATCAAAACGCCGATTTTGCGCTCTATCAGGTAAAAAAACACGGCAAGGATGATTATACGATATTCCGTCCGGTATAAACGATCGGCTTGCAGGTAAGCAATAGACATTTTGGAACAATCGATAAAGAAAAAGACGATATGCTGCAAACAAGCATGCAGCATATCGTCTCAGCGTGTCAAAGAATCCCTCGCGCCACAGCGCGCATTAAATAGAATTTTGCCGCTAGCGGCAAAATTCATAAAAACCGGGAGCATGTATCTCGGTTTTTATACAAACCGACTTCAAGTGTGCCTAAAAGGCGCGCGCAGAAGCCGGAATTCTCGATCGAAATGGGGCTTTGTTTCGATCGACAGGCTGGCAAAATAGTTTTTTGACAGCCTGAGACGATATGCTGCAAACAAGCATGCAGCATATCGTCTTTTTTATTTGGTTAAGCGCTGCTGCATGTAGTCATGCGCGGCGTTTTCAATGGCGTCGTCCAGCGGGATAAAGGGTTCTATTTCCCCGTATTTGCGAATGAGCGCGGTTTTGAGAAGGAAATCGCACAAAACCGGGTTTTTAGGCAGCAGCGAACCGTGGGAATAGGTCGCAAACACATTTTTATAGCGCGCGCCCTCGGTCCCGTCCTCGCCGTTGTTGCCAAAACCGGCGAGCACCTTGCCCAGCGGCCGTACGCCCTCGCCCAAAAAGGTCTTGCCCGAATGGTTTTCAAAGCCTACCACGGTGGTATCGCCGCTTTCGGGCGGCGTTTGGAACATATAGTTGCCAATCATGCGATCCTTTGCCCCCACGGTGTGGATATCAACCGCGCCGATGAAATCCAGCCGGTGGCCGTCCCAGGTCTCGTAGTATTGGCCCAGCATTTGATAGCCGCCGCAAATGGCGAGAAAGACCTTCTCGTCCTCCACCGCGGCGCGGATCGCGTCCGCTTTACCGGTGGAAAGGTCGCGCAGCAGCACTTCTTGCTCAAAGTCCTGCCCGCCGCCGATGAAAAAGATATCAAAGGCGCTCGGATCGATGGGTTCGCCGATCGAGCATTCGCTGATGTTTACGGTAACGCCGCGCGCTTCCAGCCTGCGCCGCATGGCGATAATGTTGCCCCGGTCGCCATAAAGGTTCAGAATATCGGGGTATAGATGGCAAAGGTTGAGCTCCATTTTTTCCATTCCCCCTTATTCGTAGAACGCCTTTACGGCGGTGCGCTTGCCGATCGCTTCCCGCAGGTCGAACATGGCGGTGTAGGTCGGCATTAAAAAGGCGGGCGTTTCGGCTTTGCCGATCTCGTCCAGCAGCGCGTCGTTCTCGCGCAGTAGGTGCAGCGTATCGGCGTCAAAGCCCGCGTATTTCAGGCGCAGCGCCATATCGTCCGCCCGCACGCCGGAAACGTAAATGGGTGAAAACCGTTCCTTCTGCGCGGCCAACGTCTCAAAATCGACGTCCCAGATCCAGCTGATATCGGTGCCGTCCGCGAACCGGTCGTTGAGCAGGAAGGCGAGCTGGTACGCGCCGTCGCCGTGCGCGATCAGGTTAATGACCTGATTAAAGCCCGCCGGGTTTTTGACCAGCATCATCCGCGAGGGCGCGCTGCCCAGCATGAATTGCTCGGCCCGGCCAAAGCCGCACTCGAACTTCGCGAGGGCTTCCACCGCGGTTTCGTCCGTGATCCCGACGACATGGGCCGCCGCCGCGGCGCCCGCCGCGTTGTAGATATTGTAGCCGCCGGGCAGGTTGACCCGCACTTCGTGGGCGTTTCCAAAAACCGTAAGCTCGATCTCGGACGCGTCGGCCCCGGCGCGGAGAACCTTGGTCACCGCTACATCAGGCGTGTGCCTGCAATAGCCGCAGTGCGGGCAGTGGAAGCCGCCCAGATGACCATAGGTGATATAGTCATATTCATACTCGGTTTTACAGTGGATGCAGTAGGGCGCGTCCGACAGCTCGTGCGCGGCGTTTTCATAGATCGGCACATTGACGCCAAACCAAACGATCTTGTTCGGGCAATCATCCGCAAGCGAAGCGGTCAGCGAGCAATCCGCGTTTAGGCAAAGGGTCGCGCCCGGCACGTTTTTCACGCCAATGCGGATACTGTTCAGCGTGTGCGTGATCTCGCCAAAGCGGTCGAGCTGGTCGCGGAATATATTGTTTACCACCAGACATTCCACCGGCAAGTATTTGCTGGCCGTGCGGAACGCGGCTTCGTCGCATTCGATCAGCGCGTGGGTATACAGGCGCTTGCCGGAAAGTGAGGTATGCCGCGCAAATTCCGCAATGATACCGGTAAGCAGATTGGCGCCCGATTTGTTGGAAAAATATTTGAGCCCCGCGTCCTCAAACGCCTGCTCGATCATGCGGGAGGTGGTCGTTTTGCCGTTGGTGCCGGTCACGACCGTCACACGGATGCCCTGCGCCAGCGCGCCCAAAATATCGCGGTCCATCTTCAGCGCGAGCTTGCCGGGCAGATTGGTGCCGCCGCGGCCCATCCGCCGAAGGACAGCGCCCGAGGCCTTGCAGACCCAAAGCGCAAGCATGCTTTTTAGTTTCATTTCGTGTATTTCTCTCCAAAAGTCCGGTTTTGTCAACATTCAGTATACCGCATTTCGCGACCGGATACAAGTTTTGCGAAACAAAAAGGAGGGAAATTGACGCGTGCTTTCAGGATTCCGCTAGGCATTTGCCTTTTTCCATTTGCGGTAGACCAAGAATAAATAAACCACATTGAGCACGATATGCAGACCCAGCACGATAAATAGGTTGTTGAGATACTGATTATAGCCGTTATTCGTGATATCGGTGAGCACGCCCTGAAAAATAAGCCCGCGCATGACGCCGATAATCAGCAGCACATGCACGATCATATCGGGCGCTGGGTTATAAGACCCTTTGCTCCGTACGACGCGGTAAATGGATAAAAGCACCACGACGAGCGTGATATCATAGAGAAAAACAATGTGCGGAAAATATTGCATCGCCTCCGCGAGCGGAACACCGGTTGACATAAAATCGCCTCCTAAATGAATAATGGATGTGTATACAGGTATATGCTACCATAGAATATATTGAATTACAAATATTATTTATTGATAAACAATAAATACATAAAGCGCGGGTCTGAATGAGGAGGTTTTCAAATGCAAAAAAAGGGGTGAATTTTCCTTCATTTTGCTATTGACAAAACCACAAAAACCACGGTATAATATTTAGGCTATCATGACGTAGCAAATAGATTTCTAATATTCCTCAATAGCTCAGTTGGTAGAGCATGCGGCTGTTAACCGCAGGGTCGTTGGTTCGAGTCCAACTTGAGGAGCCAACACAGGGGTATAGCTCAGCTGGTAGAGCAGCGGTCTCCAAAACCGCGTGCCGAGGGTTCGATCCCTTCTGCCCCTGCCAACGCTGTTGTAGCTCAGTAGGCAGAGTACATCCTTGGTAAGGATGAGGTCACGAGTTCGAATCTCGTCAACAGCTCCATAAAAAGGTCCTGAAATACACGCGAAAGCGCCGTATTTCAGGACCTTTTTACAGTTCGGGTACACCCATTTGTCAAATGAAAAATTGTGGGAAATCGCATCGGATAGCGTTGCAATGGTTACAGATTGGTGATTCTGATGGGACGAAAACTGGGACAAAAAGAACCGGCCTGAGCGCATCGCTTCTGGCCGATTCTTTTTGATTACGCCGGTCGTGTCATACCAGAAAAAGCCTGATACAGCGTTTCTACATCTTCGTCAGTGGTAGCGTGATAATGTTCAACGGTAGTCGAGTAATCCTCGTGGCCCATTACCTCCATCATAATTTCCGGATCGACTTTGCGCCGCTTTTGCAGGTTGGCAAAGGTGTGACGGCAGGTATAAGGCGTGCGGCCAGTGATGCCGAGACGCTCTATCAGCGGCTTAAAACAGCGGTTGCGCCAGTTGGCAAGGTTAAACGCTTTGCCATTCGGAGTGGCGATCAGCGGGCCAGTGATGCGGTATGCTGCTAGCGTATGTATAAACGGCAAAATCAACGGTGCAATGGGGATGATGCGATTTCGCCCAGCATCAGTCTTGCTGCCTGTTTGGATATGGGGGGTATCATCAGATAAATGTAAATGTTGCTCGATGCGCATGCCGAGCAGTTCACCCGGTCGCATCCCTGTATAGCAAAGAATCAGCACCGCCATTGCGTCACAATCTGCGCCGTCCGCCGCTTTCCAAAGCAGCTTAAGCTGCTCGCCAGTAAACGGAAGCTGCAGCGTTTTGTCCTGTCGCGGCAATTGCACCAGTTGGCCGTAGTTTACCGTAAGCAGGCCCAGACTCATTGATTCTTTGCAGAGCAGGCTTGCCAAATTGCGCATCTTGGCAAGCGTTTCTCGATTCAGCTTCCGCGCTTTCATGGCATTGACGGCGTTCTGAAACGTTTCTGTGGTAACCGCTGTTATGGGGACGTTTGCGCATGCCTTTAAATTTTTCCAAGCGCTTTTATGCGTGTTTTGCGAGGTTACAGCGAGCTGCTCAAAATATTCGCTTTCGATAAAACGGTCATAGATATCTTGCAGCGTATACGGTAATGCCTTGATTTGCAGCGGCTTCAGCAATGCTTCCCGCAACGCTCGATCCGCCCCTGCATAAGTGGCATAGCAGCCAACGCTGTGCCGTACTGTGCTGTATTCTATATATCCTGCCGGCAATCGCGCCCAATAAGGCTTGGCGCGGCGACCGGGTAATTTGGTGATTGAACCTAAAGACGCGCATCGCTTCGTATGGCGCACACGTTTGCTCTTCGTTTGCTTTTTGCCGCAAAGATGGCAGTACAGCGCATCGTCCGGCAGATGAGCGTGACATTTGATGCAATCCATATTGGACTACTCCTTAAAATGCACGCTCTCCGTCCTTGGTGCTGAACCCATAGCGCACCTCTTTCACGGCAAGCGATTTGCAAAGGGCTGTTACTGACCCAGTGCTTGGCTGTGAATAGCAGGGTTCGTTTTTATACAATCATAAAGTATTTGCTGTATCAGTCATTCTTGTGACTCAGTTTTGTGCAGTGACACCAAATAGCCCATGAAGTTTAGAACACTATCGATCTCCGCATCGCTCAGCTGCTCAAAGTATGCATTGAATCGCTGGTTGAATCTCATACGCTTCATATGCTGCGCTACCATTTGCTGGTGCGCTTCTTCCGGTGAGCCAATAAACATGTTGCTGCGCTTAAAAGCTTTGATCTCCGCTCGTACTTTGGAGATTTTCAGGTTCTCATCGTCGATATTCCCCTTGTCGGGATCGTCAGTAAGCCGCAAAAGATAGTTAATGGAAACGTTCAATTTTTTACTGTATAATTCAAGTATTTCGACAGGGATCTGATCAACGTCATAACGCTCGTAACGGTACAGCGTGGCAGGCCCCTTCTTGAAATCATCAGCAAGCTCCTCTACGGAAAACCCAAGTTCTTTACGGCGCTTTTTGATGCGCGCACCGGTAGTGTCCTCCATTTCATCTCCTCCTCTTGAATATAGCATACCATATCGATACTTGCATTACAAGATAAATCTATCAATTATTGATATAAATATCATTTAGAACTTGATTTTGTGATAATATTGGTTTAAAATATAAGCAGAGAGAAGGGATATTATGACGTATGACCAGCTGCGGCAATCTACTGAGGACTTCGTATCAGCCGCTGATATAGCCGAAATTCTTCGGTGCGATCCACAGGCATTGCGCACGCAAGCGCATACAAAACCGGAACAGCTCGGGTTTCCGGTCACCGTAGTGGGCACTCGCTGCCGGTTTCCACGGAAGGCGTTTCTGCAATATCTGGACGGTGAGGCCTTGCAGCGATAAGCCGGCCGGACAATATGATGCGGAATGGAGAATCCCCAATGGAAAATGACAATATCGACCTGCGGGAGCACAGCGTTAAGACGCTGGAGCCCGTGCAGATAAATTTCCGTGTTGATAAGCGCGATGCCGATGTATTCCGCGCATTTTGCAAAGAGCATGGGGTTTCGCAGGCGGAGGGGTTTCGGTTGTTGACCGCGCAGATCCAGCATTCCGCTGCGCACGATGCCATGCAGCGGGAGACCGCGGCACGCGAGGCACTGAAGCAAGAGAACGCGATGCTTCGGCGGGCGCTGTTGGATGCGCGTAGAATAAAAAAACAGCAGCAATCAACCTTGAAGAGAGCGGGCAGGCTTGCGGATAAAGAAAAAAGAGTGCTTGCCGGCATTGCCTGCTGTCGGGAGTTTTCTGCCATCGTATGTCAACGCTTTTTAAAAAGGGCGATAGATGACGAATATGAAGTGTCTACGTGGAAACAAAGAAAGCTAAAATCTTTCGCATTTCGTTTTCCGAAAAATGCAGGAACCGAGATTCTAACCTTGGAATTTCTCTGCTATGAGAATCAAAAGCGGGGCAGTGCGATTCTTGGACACTTTTTCACGGAGGATCAACAGCGCGTGAAGTTGAAGATCTGGCCGAACAGATCCTACACGCCTCTTTGCAGTACGCAGGCTTTTTACAAAAATGATCTGATGAGCACCGGCAGGCGCTGGCTCTGCACATATGAAAGAATGTCCGGCGGATGGCTGGAACTGGTCTGCGCGATCCCTGCGCCGCAATGCTTTGAGCAGCCCGCGGAGTACGGGTTCGAACCGACGGCAGAGGTGGAAGAGCTTGCGTATGATCAGGAAGTAGCGCGGCGGCAGATTCTTCGTGACATGGAAATTGAGGTAGCAAGAAACAATATCGGCTACTATGCCGACGAGTATGCGCGTGAGGACGCAGAAGAGGCTGAGCGGAAAAAGGCGGAGCTGGCAGAAACGAAATCTGAAGCGCCGCAACTCACAGATGTAATTCCCGAAAGATTCCGCCAAAAGAAAGAGAAGCCTAAGCTTGATATTCAAATTGCAGAAGCGGAAGATCGGCGCGACAGACAAAACAAGTTTTAATGTAGTTGTGCCGTGCAGCTGTTATACAACACTTTTTTCTTAACAAGCACTGGCTCTTGCTATATAAGACATATCAAGAGCCGATTTTAGGGGGAGTTCCCCTATGACCCCGTGACCTCGTTTTGGGAAGCCGCGCGATGCGCCAACTTTCTAAAACGAGTTGAGCAAAGCTCAAACGTGCTGCGCGCTAAGGGTTGGGCTGTGCCCAAAACCCCAGTAGATTGATAGGAGCGGAGTGGTAATTGAAATGTCAAAACGAAAAGAAGAAAGCAAACCATATACCGTGTTTTGCCTTTTACATCCTCACAAACAAGAATTCTATATCGGCAAAACATTGACGCAATTTATGAATAACGCATACACCGATCATATGACCTTGACTAAATACCGCGCGACAAAAAGCATGTTTGAAGAAGCAAAGGAAACAAAAGAACTGCCGTTGATGTATTCGCTTACCACGAGGGAAATGACAAGAACAGAAGCTGAAAAACACCAAATTATTTGGACACAATACTTTGAGCTGCAGGGGTATTACGCGCTGGACCGCTATTGCCGGACCAAAGCACAAAAGCCCTTTACAAATCAAATGGAAGAGATATTTCAATCGATTCAGAAAAAAACGTTATCTGAAATTTGCAATGATCGCACCCGGCTTCTTGCGGATTATGGCACGCGAAGAAAGAAAACAAAGCCCCTAAACGCGTCAACGCGAACACAAATCAACATTCGTGTGACGCCCGAAGAGTATCAACTCATTGGGGAAAACGCTAAACAATGCACTCTGTCAATGAGTGAATATTGCAAACAAATTGCGATTCAAAAATTGATTATTAATATCAATTACAAAGCAATTTCAGATTACGGAGAGGAAGTTGCAAGGCTCGGAAAAGTACTGGATCACATGGCGTTTGCTATTATAAAAAGCGGAGATTGTTTTGAAGGCGACTTTCATACCATTCGTAATAGTTTAGCTATCATTAACGAAGGACAGGCTCAAATGATTGAAAAATTAGATGAAGAACGTAAAAATATTTATCGCATTCTTCGAAAACAGCGCCGGTACAGAACAGTGTCGAGAAAGAAAAGTACTGAAAATGCAATAACCGAAACTCTACCGGAACGAACAGCGAAAGCGGATGAAAATGATTTGCAGTAAGGTGCGACGCTTTACATAGAGGCTGCTTTGGGTTTGTTTTCTGACGGGTCGACACATCACGCGGGATTTTCATTGTGCTGCTTCTCCAGTACTCCGCGTAGCGCGTCTTCCTCCGGCAACCGCCCCTCCTCAGATAGAAAAAGCAAAACAGCACGCTCCATGCTTAGCGTGGGTAGAGAGCCGTCTGCCGGGATGCGGTAGAGGTGCTGCTGGCGGTGCGGCGTGTGCGCCGCTGAGCCGATTATGCTGCAGAACCAGCGGTTCTCCAGTGCGGTAAGACGCAGAAGACTGCCAAAGGTCTGATCGCTGCGGTTACATTCGTATTGCAAGTAGGTCAGGGAGGCGAGAAGCCGCAGCTTGCAGGCGCGCAGCTCGTCTGGCGCGGCGGCAGGGTTTGCCGCTGCGTACAGAAATGTCAGCCGTGCTGAGAGCGAGCGGATATGCGCCGCCTGTTCGGCGCGCGTGCTCTCGATAAGCGGCAGCACACAGGGCACGTCGCCACCAAGCGCGTGACAGCGCAAATTGGACAACAGGCGACTTACCAGATCCATACGGCTTTCAATCAAGCTAGTGTCCATTTGATCCGCTCCTCTCGGCAAGCTCGTCTGTTGTGATGTGAATGCCCTCGCCCTCCGGCAGATCGAAAAGCCGATCTGCGATCAGCCGCTCCAAGCGACTGCGCAAGCCGCGCGCACCTGTGCCGGCCTGATAGGCGTGTTCAGCGAGTTGCGCAGCGGCGGCGGGGTCGAGCGTGAAATCCATGCCGAGCTGACTGAAAAAAGCGGTGTACTGTGCGGTTGTCGAGCCGTCCGCCTCGGTCAGTACACGGACAAGATCGGAAACGGTCAGCGGTAGAATGGGCGCGAGCACCGGGATGCGGCCGATCAGCTCGGGCTCTATGCCGTAGGAAACGAAATCGGCGGGCACGGCCTGTGTGAGTAGGTTTTTTGCTTTTTCCTGCATTCTGTCGCGCGGTCTGCTGCCAAAGCCGATCGACCGCTCGCCGCTGTGCAGGCGTTTGGAAATCATCTCGTCCAGCCCTGAAAACGCACCCGCAAACACGAATAACAGACCGGAAACGTCAAGCTCAGCTACCTCATATTTATTTTCCGCGGTAACGATGCCGCCCTCAAGCAGGGTTAGAAAGGCATGCTGTGTGCCGCGTTGATAGGCCTGCCGATTGCTGCCGCCGTACGCGGCAAGCTTATCAAATTCGTCTACGAATACGATGGCGTTGCGCTCTTTGTCGCGCGCTTTTGCCGCGTGAAGCACGTCAAAGATGATATCCTGCACGTCGCGGCCCTTGTAGCCGGTCTCGGAAAACGTTGTCGCGTCCACGCGGACGAAGGGCACGTCCAGCAGCTTTGCTGCGCATTGCGCGAGATAGGTCTTGCCGCAACCGGTCGGACCGTACAGCAGCACGTGCGCGGGCGGCACGGCGGTGTTGCCGCGCAGCCGCTGCCCATGTTTCCAAATCGCGACGGAGAGTGCCTTTTTCGCTTCCGTCTGCCCAATCACCGACTCGTCCAGCGCGGCGGCAATTTCACGCGGGGTCTGCAAAGCAGACGCGGATTCTACCTCCGATGTGGGCACAGGCTTGGCAGAAAAACAGCGCAGCGCGGTTTCTGCGCAGGACTTGCACAGATAGATGTCTTTTCCACACTCCACCAGATTACCCATACCCGGCAATGCTGCGGCCTTGCAGATTGCGCACTGCTTGGGACGGCGCGCGCGGCTCATGTCGCCGCCTGCTTTCCTCCATGCGTCTTTTCGTAGGCGGATTCGAGGTATTTTTCCGGAATACCGTCCAGCAAGCACAGGCGCAGTGTTTCGGACACCTCAGTGTCGTGATCGAAGGCGTAGGCCTTCAAAGCGGCGATGAGCACGTTGTTTAAGTAGTAGGTACGCCGGATCATATCCGCTTCAGCGTATTTATGCACGCGGTCTATAGGCAAATCGAGACCAGCGACGGCCTGTAGGATCACCTCGCGGCTAATGCCGCTGAGTTGGGACAGGCTGCCGTTAAACAGGTCTCGCGTACCGAGCAGGTTCATGAGCGCCTGCTCGTTGGCGAGCGCGATTTCTTTGCTTGGCGAATGGTATAGAAAAACCACATCAAATGAAACACGCGCAGCGTGCGTGCTCATGCGGTGCGCCACATCAGCAGTGTAGCCGACATAGAAGGGCAGCAGCCCCATGTCGTCGTCCAGCGCGCAAAGGACGTAGTTGTAAAATGGTGCATCCTGTGTGTCGAGAAACGACAAAAGCGCGCTGTTTTCCTTAATATCGTTGCGCTCAATACTGCAAATGTAGCGGGCATTGTCCAATTTCTCAGGGAGCTTTGTGAATTCGTGAATGGTCATATTTTTTTCCTCCTAAATTTTTATTGATTGTTTTAATATGTGTACGGGCGTAACATAAATATTGTTTGTGTTTTGATTATAAACTATTTCGTTTAATAAATCAATATATACGTTTAATAAAGATGTTCAAATATTCAATATTAGAATTGACATCTTTCACAAAAACATTTATGATAAATAAAGAGGTGTGGATATGTCTGTTTCAGAGCAAATTAAAATACTATGCATTAAACGTAATCTTAGTATTACCGAATTGGGACGTCTATTGGGGAAAAGTCCTCAGGCATTCAGCCAAAAGCTTAAACGAGAAACTTTTACCGTAGACGAATTAAAAGAAATCGCTCATGTTACCGGCTGCCTATTTGAGGGCTCTTTTATTACACCAGAAGGTGAAAAAGTGACATATTAGCTAATACTTATTTGGGCGAAAAAACGCAGTGCAATCAACTGTTGCAAGTTGATTGCACTGCATTTTTCATTTTATTGAGAGCGTCGACTCGTGACCGCACGCAATAAGGTGGGTTGTCTGCAGTAAACTGGACAGAAAAGATAAGGTCTTGCTACAATAGAGAAAAAGAAAGGCAAGACGATGGCAGAAAAGCGAGCACGACGAAACTACAACGAAGAATTAAAATCCAGATGGTTCAGCTTTACAATGCAGGGAAGCCCAGAGCAGAGATCATCCGAGAATATGACTTGATCTCAACAGCGTTTGACCGATGGGTCAAGAGGATAAACAATAGTAGATCTAGCAAAGAATGTGATAATCGCACCCCGGAACAGAATGAACTGCTCCGGCTGCGCAAAGAAAATACAAAGCTAAAAATGGAGAACGACGTTTTAAAGCAAGCGGCGCTGATATTCGCACGAAAGTAGAAGTGATACGGAGCAATGCTCCCAAATACTCTATATCAGCGCTATGCAAATGTCTCGGCATTGCCCGCAGTATCTATTATTACGAAGTACGGCAACCAACAGATGAAAGCGGCCTTGGGGCAAAAATCAGTAAGGTCTATTACGAAAGCCATCAAGTATATGAGAGTCGCAAAATTTAAAAGGCACTGGCTAAACAGCGATGTCGCATATCCCTCCGTCGAATTTGCCAGCTTATGCGCAAGCTGGAACTGGAGTCGGCCTACTCCAAAAGCAAAGACCGTACACACAGCAAAAGTTGCAACGAAGCGGATATTCCCAATTTGCTCAATCGCCAATTCGACGAATCGGATATTTCGATTTGACGACTTTTCTTGGAGCAACGGAAGACACTCAAGCGCCGGGTTCAACGCTTACTTGGTCCGAAGTATCGCTGGTTGCGGGAACAGAAAGATATTTACCTTTATAAAATCGGCAGCTTACGTTATAAATTGGAATCGCTGTTAGAATTTTTTGACTTTCATCTGGCCGTCGAGCTATGCCCCAATACGGTTCGTTATGAATTGGGCGATTACCATGGCAGTCTGGTGAGCAAATGCAAGCTGTTTACGTCTGAAAAGCAAGCGCCATTTTCGGCGGGGAGCGGAGAATTCCAGCACTGCTTGACTATTTTACTTCAATCAGTAGCGAAGACGAATTCAGGAGAATGTGCATTCTAGACGCGCTGATTTTTAACCCGGATCGGCATTATGGCAATTTTGGCGTGCGTGCTGTTTGATACGATACAATGAAAGTACAAAAAATGGCGCCGATTTTTGATCACAACCGTAGCTGGTTTCCCGAGTTAGATGTGGAAGAACTCGCAAAACCTGAATGGTATATGCAGAAGTGCCGTCCGCGGATTGGTAAGGATTTTATTGTCACCGCGCGCGGCCTGTTAACATCAGGGATCAAACAGGATTTAAAAAACTTGGACAATTTCTGTTTCCAGACGCATACTTCTATTCAAATACCGCAGCCAAGGATAGAGGCTCTTAATAGTATTGTGTATGCGCAGTTTCATGCGGATGTGGGAATGTAGGATTGCACCATAGCAAAGCAAAAGGAAACTAACCTCCCAATTAAACTGGATTGGGGGTGATTTAATAGTAGCCGCAAAATAGTGAAAATTTAATTCGTGAACCTCGTATAAAAACTATGGAGAACTACTCAAGAAAAGTAGTTCTCCATAGTTTTTATACAGTAATAAGAAAATTGTTGTTGAAATATATTTTTATTCTCGTTTCTATCAATAAGCACACTGACCATTTTGTCTCCAAAGTAAGAGCGAAATGAAGTGATCAACCATTAATTTGAATCAGGAATAAGGTAAAAGAATTGATAGGACCTCTGATTTGTTGTCCTTTTGTTGTCTTTGTTCAATTATCATAATATTGAAGAGGAAATCTATCGAGAAAATAGGAGCAATTTCATGTAAATTTAAGACAAGTTCAAAGATCTTTATACACATGAAAATTAGGAAAGAGGGTAAATCCATTTGCTTGAAGCAACTCAATCCGAACGTGGAGATGGTGACGGACGTCGATGCGATGTCCGCCGTGGACAATTACTGCCTGACGCTCACGGACAAAGAGACCTTGCACAATATAGGAGAACAGCTGTGAGAGTGTCCCAATTAAGTTTCATCGAATCAGTGACAGAATAGGACAGGAGGATTGCGCGGTAATGAAAAAAAGAATGTTATTAACGCTTGTCACAGGCATGTTGTTTTCCATCGCTATGGCGACATCGGCGGCGGCGTATTCGGATGACAGATTTTCGGCTATCAAAATGGAAGAAGCAGAAGGCTTTCATACCAGTATCACCGATACAGAGGGGGATGTCCATACCTTTGAGGGTGTCATAAACGCCGAGGGCATGGGGGAAAACTTTGTTGTAAGCAGCATTGCGTCCTACGAAATTTATCAGGCCGACCGGCAGATCATCCACGTAGAACTCAATGATATTATCCCCTCAAGCGATACAAATGCGATTGGAGTTCCCGAAACTCCGGCTCCGAACGGCTATTATGCCGTTCGATTTGAATTATCTCCGGCGGATCATACGGAGGCTTTCTTGACGGGCTTGACGAATGCAAATCTTGCTCTGGTGCAGGAAAAGTTAGTAACCGCGGTTTTGGAAAACTCACAGTTCACAATGGAATCGCTGGACTTTATCGATGCGGAAAAAACAGATTTGCCGTCGGACGGTGATGATCTGCTCTGCTGGGCGGCATCCACGGCAAATACGCTGGCCTTTACCGGGTGGGGTAAGAAAGCGGGATTTTCCAGCACGGACGACCTGCTTGACTTGTTTGTAGACAGCTTCACCGATGTCGGCAGCCATCAGCTATATGGCCTTGAATGGTTTTTTAATGGGGTGTATCAAATGTCTGACCTGCCCGGGTGGGCGCAGGAAAAGGAACCCGGCAAGATCGACGGATATTTACCGGAGTATTCTTCAAACCAAATAGTAAAATATTGGGGCATGACAGATCAGCCAAAACAAATCGTTGATGTGATGCATCAGCTTGAAAACGGCTGCGGTCTGGGTATAGGAATCGGATGGATAGATGGAAGCGGAAACAGGCAAGGCGGACATGCAATCACCTGTTGGGGGTATATCTGCGACAACGACCTTGCCGTAGATGACCGCGGGCATTATCAGGCGCTCATTGTTTCCGACTCCGACTCGGACATGCAGAAGGACCCCAACCGCCGTACGGCCCCGAATAAGTTGCAGGTGCTCAACATGAGTCTCTATCAACAGGGGCAATACGACAGCTGGAAATTTGACGGTTACGGCAACGTGGGTGTACTGGAGGATTTTGTCACGCTGCTCCCTTATAGCGATGATGTGGCATACGAAACCGCCGAAACTGCCACGAAAAATAAAAAGACGTCGCCCGACCTAATGGTAAGCTCGCTGAGCCTGACCAATGACGCATTGGACGTCCAATTCTCCGGTACCAATTTTAAAGAGGGAGACACTCTTTATATGGTTCCGCGTTTTTACAATGCCGGCGCCAAGGATTCGAGTCAGGCGTTCAGTTATACCGTAGCCGTGACCGGCGGCAAAGTAGAGCCCCAAAAATACACCTATAAGGGGTCCATTCCGGCATTTGAAGAATCGGACGTGTATCAAACGCAAAAGACGAAACTATCTGATTTACCGGCGGGCGATTATACGCTCACGGTCACGGTCAATCCAGACCATAACCCGGGTGAGGCGTATTTCTACAATAATGAATTCCAATTTGATTTCACAGTTTCGCCGGCGGATTATGATATATCAAAGGTTAAGATGAACGCTTCCGTGGGAGCCATGAAAGACGGTGAGGCGCAAGTGTCGTTCACGTATGATGGTTTGGAGGACGTTTTGCCGGATGCCGCCGACTATATCCTGATGCGGAGCTATTGTATAGGTGATGATTGGACCTATTGGGAAGTGGCGGAGGTAAGCGACGAGGCTCCTCCGGATACCTGTACTATTTATAACAAGGGCAGTCAGGTGAAATTCCGGCTTGTGATTTATCCGGTGGACGCCGATTCCCCGGTTCAGCAAATTTACTCAGATCCGTATCCCCTTGCCTATCAGAAGTTTGAAGTGCTGACGGATGAAAAACATACCATTGAACCGACTCCGCTGAAGACGGGCGCAAAGGCGTTAAATCCGGGCGAGCAGTTTGCCTTTCAGATCAGGAACGACTCCACAGATGGCAGTGAGCAGGCGACGTGCAGCGCCGTGGTCTATGCGGTAAAGGGCGATGAACAAACAGAACTGTTTCGCACGGAATCAATGACGCTGCGTAAGGGAGAGAGCTCGGACACCATCAGCTTTTCTTTCTGGGATGCCGAGCTGTCCGGCCGCTATGACATTGTGGTTGCGGTGGAAAGCGATTCCGGAACCGTCGCATTCCAGATCAGCACGCTCGAAGTCGCGGAAAAAGCTTCCTATGGGGTCACCACACCCTACGATATCACCGACCCGTACGACGGGGAAACCTCTCTGAGAGAGGCTGTGGCGGAATATGCGGAATCCGGTGGTGTAAACGACAGGATTACGATTCCGGAAGGGGAAATTATTTATCTGGACAAACCCATTGACATAGAAACGGGGAGAATCGTCATAGAATGTCCGGCCGCTTCCCCGAATTCGCAGTCTAAGGGGGCGGCAATCAGCGGTCCCGGCACCGCGCAGCTGTTCCGTGTGGGGCAATCCGGCGACCTCACCATCTCAGAAATCATGCTGGCGGGTGGATACGGCAAGGCGTACGGCGGCGCGATAGAAAATAACGGCGGCACGGTGTCGCTCCGGCAATGTATGCTGTATTACAACACAAGCGGTCTTTCGGGCGGCGCGCTCTATTCAAACGGCGGCAGCATGCTGCTGCTGAATTGCAGCTTTGTCCAAAACAGCGCCGGTTACGGCGGCGCGGTCGGCACGGATGGGGACGCGGCGGTAACCATGCTGAACTGCAATGTGGTTTCAAACAGTTCAAACAGCGGCGCGGTCTATAATAACGGCGGTACGGTCAATGCGCTTTATTCCACCTTTACCAACAACAGCGCCAATTCTGACGGCGGCGGCGCCATCACTTCGCTCGGAATAACCAATGCGGCAGGCTGCATCTTTACAGCCAACGGCAGTTTGGACCTTGGCGGAAATATCAACGTATTTGGAAGCTACTTTACCGCGGCGGATGCGAAGGTAACCGCCGATAGTTTGAGCCGGACAGGCGGCCCCGAGCAGCTCTTTGTGCTAGATGAGGAGGGCAAGCCAGCGTGGGTATACAGCGGCGAAGGAGCTGTCAGCCTGTTCCTCATTCCCTATTTGACCGACCGCATTCATGAAGGTGTTATCATCAAGGAAGACGGTAACGGTTCTCTCATCGTATCCGCGGACGGCACAAATTGGGAAACAACGGGAATACACAGTGACTTCCCTGATGCGGCATATGCGGTCGATATGATGAACAATCCGCATGAACGGCTTTTCGGCTCTTACGCAAAGGCTGCTGAAACCGCTGCGCACACCGTCGCCTTTGACAGTCAGGGCGGCTCCGCCGTGGAGAGTGTTTCCGTGGCGGCGGGCGGCAAAGTGGAGAAGCCCACTGATCCTACCCGCGGCGGCTATGCTTTCGACGGCTGGTATAAGGAGAGTGCCTGCGAGACGGTCTGGAACTTCGATACCGACATGGTAACGGAGGATATGACGCTCTACGCCAAGTGGACGTGGAACAGCTCCGGCGGCTCTGGCGGTGGGTCCGCCGCAGCACGGCCCAGCGCCAGAGTGGAGGGCGCTGGCGGCAAAGTGACCACCGGCAGCGGCGCCGTTACCATCACCCCGGACAAGGGGTACCGGATCGGCAAAATCACCGTGAACGGCAATTCGGTGGACATCCCGGCAAACGGCAAGCTCACCGGCCTGAAACGCACCGACGAGGTGGTCGTCACCTTTGAGAAAATCCCTGACGAGCCGTCCGCGGCGGACATGAGCAAGTACACCGATCTGGACGCCGGGGCGTGGTATTTTGAATCGGTGCGGTATGTGGTGGAACACGGCCTGTTCACCGGCACTTCGGATACCGCGTTCAGTCCCAATGCCCCCATGACCCGCGCCATGCTGATGACCGTTCTGGCCCGTGCGGACGGTCAGGATACCACCACCCCCGCGGGCGGCAAGTGGTACGACGCGGGCATGCGCTGGGCCGTGGAGCGGGGCATCTCTGACGGTACCAACCTGGACGGCTCCCTTACCCGTGAGCAGCTTGCCACCATGCTTTACCGCTACGCCGGTTCCCCGGCAGCGGCAAACCCTGCGTTGGACTTCACCGACGCCGACGAGGTTTCCGCCTTCGCCCAGAACGCCATACGCTGGGCGGTAGAGCAAGGCATCCTTACCGGCAGGGGCGCCGGCGTTCTCGCTCCCAAGGGGAATGCCACCCGCGCGGAGGTGGCCGCCATGCTCATGCGGTACCTCTCCACGCTAAACAAGTAAGGGGCGGCGCATTCCAGCCCCTTCCTCCGAGCATGGCTGTCGGTAGGAAGGGGCTGCCGTAATTCGCCGTGCAGGAAGAAACGGTGAAACGAACAGGAGGAGCAGAACGATTATGAAAAAAAAAGCTTTTATTGGTGTTTCTCTCGCTGTGTATTCTTTTAAGCGCGGTTCCCGTTGGCTTTGCGGCGCAGCTGGACGCAGCGGTTCAAGGAGGCCAAGGAAACGAGGAGACAGCTGCCGCTACGCGCGGTGAAGTGGCGGAGTTGCTGCTCATTGCCGCGGATGACTACAATTCCGGAGTGACAAAAAGTGATATTATAAAAGGCTACGGGGATGGGCTGCTGCATGAGAACCAGACGGTTACCAGAGCGGAAGCGCTTGTCATGCTGCAGCGTGCCTTTGGCGCCTTGCCGGTTCCAAAGGGGCAGAACGCGAAGCTGGCTTTTCCGGCGGATACCTTTACCGATGTTCCCGACTGGGCAAAGACGGAGCTCGGGCCTGTTTTCAAAGCAGGTATTGTCGCGGGAACGGCGGCGGGAACCTTTTCCCCTGATGAAGCTGTAACGATGAAGCAGATGCGGTTGTTTATCCACCGGGTGTTTGCCCTGTTCGGCGCCAATGAAAAGGACGATTTTTACTCGACCGTAGCCAGAGAATATCTCGATAGCTATGAAATGAAGCCCGGACGCAGTATGGGCGGCGTTGCCTATGACGTGAGAGATGATGTGATAGGGCAGATCGATGAAATCATAAAGGAGCTTATCGCAAAACCGCATGCCGCCGGAACGCCGGAGCAGAAAATGGCGGATTATTATGAAACCATTATGGATACGGAAGGCAGAAATCAGGCGGGCTACGCCCCCATACAGCCCTTTCTCGACGCAATCGATAAGGCGCGGAATGTCAATGATTTGCTGAGGGCACAATCCGCGGTGATGGAACAGACAGGCTGTTATCAGTTTATGTCCTTCTCGCTGACGCCTGATTATAACGATTCCTCAAAGTATAGCTTATATTTTACTACCGCGCAGCCGGAAATGGAGCAGGCCTTTTATATGGGAACAGATGAGCATAGGAAGCAGCTCTATCTGGATTATGTCAGGAAAAGGCTTTCGATGATCGATGCGCAAGACGCCGCGTCCGCGGAAGAAGTTTATGAATTTGATAAAAGGCTTGCTGAAAAAATGCTTTCACCCGAGGACCATTATGATATTGATAAGATAAATAACCGCTATTCCTTTGACCAGCTGGAAGCAATGTTTCCCGGGGTAGATATAGAGGAGGCTTTGCGGTGCAGCGGGCTGAAGAAGGAGGGCAGAATTCTGATTGATGATTCCGCCCTTACTCAGGAATACGCGAATTTATTTACAAACGATCATTTAAAGGTGCTGAAAACGAAGGCAAAGCTGGAAATTATTAAAAAAATGGGCGGGCTGATAAGCAAAAACTTTACCGACGTTAAAGAGCAGTTTGAGAATAACTATTGGGAGCTTGAGGGGGGTCTCACTGACGAAGAGCTTGCGGTACAAGCCCTGCAGAATAAGATGAGTACCTATTTGGGAAAGGCGTACGCTGAAAAATATTTTTCCGCCGAACAAAAAGAAGACGTAACAAACATGGCAAAGGACATTATCGAGGTTTATAAGAAGCGTGTTTCGGCGTTGAGCTGGATGAGCGACGCGACAAAACGGGAGGCGCTGAAAAAACTGGAAACCATGGTCATAAAGGTTGGTTATCCGGATCGCTGGGATACCTATGTGGATAACGTGCAAATCAAATCAACGAAAGACGGGGGCAGCTATTTTTCAAACTGGGCGGCGATCAACCGAGCGCTGCAGGAGTACACCGCATCGCTTCAGGGAAAGCCTGTGGACAAGACAGAATGGATCGCAAAAGTCTATGAAGTAAACGCTTTTTACAACCCGCAATCAAATGAAATCATCTTCCCGGCGGCGTATTTGCAGCCGCCGATATACGATCCGCAAAAATCCTACGAATACAATCTTGGCTCTATCGGTTATACGATTGGGCATGAAATCACCCACGCTTTTGATTCTAATGGAGCGAAGTTCGATGAAAACGGAAATGTATCAAATTGGTGGGCTGCTGAGGATTACGCGGCGTTTCAAAAACTGTGCGATAAAATGGCCGCGCTGTACGACGGGTATGAATTTGCCCCCGGTATTGCAATAGACGGAGCGCGTACATTAAGCGAAAATGTGGCGGATCAGGGCTCGGTAGCCTGTATGATGGAGATCCTGTCCGGCTTGAAAAATCCTAATTATAAGGAGTTTTTTAATAGCCTTTCCTTATCGGATATTTTGATTACCAGCAGGGAATTCGCGCAGTATCTCACGCAAAACGATGTTCACGCCCTTGGAAAGTCCAGAACCAACCCGATACTCTCGAATTGTAAGGAATTTTATGAGACCTTTGGGATTGACGAAAGGGACGGTATGTACCTTGCGCCGGAAGACCGGGTTGCAATATGGTAATTCACCCGCGTTTTCCGTACGCACTGTCATTCGGAACCGGTTCTCAATCAGGGGTTGACATCTCAGACTAGCCGTATGAAAGGGGACTCGACAAAATGAAACGCAGTAGGAAGCTGGTTATAGCGGGTTTGACAGCAATCTCTATGCTTGTATCCGTGCCGCCGGCGTGGGCGGCGGACAAGGCGGATTCACACGAAATGACGCGGGAGGAAGTGTTGCAGCGACTGCTTACGGCAGCGGACGCTTATTCACCAACGGCGTTGGAAGAAGGGACTATCATGCGCGGGGATGAGGACGGAGCGCTCAGGGAAACGCAGCCGGTCACGCGTGCGGAATGCTTCGTGATGATTAGCCGTGCTTTTGGAACGCTGCCGGAGCCAAAAGGTCATGACAAACGTGTAAGCTTTACCAATCTGGTATACACGGACGTTCCAAGCTGGGCCATAGAAGATGTGGAGAATTTGGTCAAAGGCGGTATTCTGGCAGGAACGGAGGGCGGCTCGCTTAAGGCGAACGAGCCTGTCACCTCAGCACAGCTGGAATTCATGCTGCAGCGGATATGGCAGCTGTTCGGAAGCAATGTAAGGGATGATTTCTACAGCACGGTTAACAAAGAAACGCTGGACAACAGCGTCATTTATGACGGGTTCGATACGGAATCCGCGCAGGATCAAATGAACCGGCGCAACGATGAAAAACTGACAACGCTGCTGGAAGATATCGTTTCACAGGAGCAGAAGCCCGGCACCCCTCAGCAAAAAATCGCGGATTATCTAAGCAGCGCTCGGGACTTTGAAACGCGCGATCGGCTGGATATCCAGCCGATTCAAAAATATCTGGATTTGGTGGATCGCGCACAAAGCGTAGAAGAGCTGTTTCAGGTTCATCACACGATCCTGCGTGAAACCGGCATTGCCGCACTGCTGGATTTTCAGTTTAACAAGGACGCGGCGGATGCAAACAGCAGCATTCCGGTACTGCTCTGCAATTCGCCGGCGCTTTCCCACTCTCTTTATGAAGCGGGGGAAGACGGAACGGTGCAAACCGCCTCCCGGCAGCTGCTGGAAAAGCAGCTGATTTATCTTGGCGAGACAGAAAAGGATGCGGCAAGACATGCGATGCTAGTCTATGATCTGGACGCGAGGCTGGCGGAAAAGCAGCTTTCTCCAAAAGATCAGTATAATGTAGATAAAATATACAATCCCCGTACTTTTGAAGAGCTGGAAGCCCTTTACCCGTCAGCGGATTTGAAAAGCCTGCTGGAGGCCTGCAGCGTGGAGCGTACGCCCCCAAAGTTTAATATCATGGATTTGGGACTCATAGAAGCGTTTGCAAAGGAAATTAACGAACAGAATCTGGAAACGCTCAAAGCAAAGCTTAAGACTTCGCTGGCCGCAGAAGCCGGCGAGCAGCTCAGTTTGAAATTTGCAGAAGCGGAATGGGAATTTTCAAAGGTATACAACGGCATGCAGGGGAGCTATGACCCGGAGGACGCGGCCAGAGACGCAACCATGAGCCAGTTGTCCGGTTATATTGAAGAAGCGTATGCGGAGAAATATTGCTCGCCTGAAATCAAGGCGGACGTCACTGAAATGGTGAAAGAGTACATTGCCGCCTACCGGGGCCGCGTTCAAAAATTGGACTGGATGAGTGAGCAGACCAAGGAAAAGGCACTCAAAAAACTGGACACCATGAAGATCCATGTCGGTTATCCCGATCAATATTCCACTGATTTGGACGGAGCGGAGATTTTAGGAGCAGCGGACGAAGAAAACCGTTACTTTCAGAATGCCTGCGCGCTTCGCCGCGCGCAGTATCAAGCAGACGCGTTGCAAGCGGGAGAAATGGCTGACAAAGATATCTGGCCCATGCCCATCTATCGCGCGGGGGCGGGCTATGTACCGACCGATAACTCGATCAATTTCCCGGCCGGGATTCTCCAGCAGCCCTATTATGACCCGTCAGCCAGCCGCGAAACAAACCTTGGCGGCGTCGGCGTTGTAATTGGTCATGAAATCACCCATGCGTTTGATAACAGCGGTTCCAAGTTCGATGAAAAGGGCAACGCGGTCAACTGGTGGACCGAAGAAGACCGTGCGGCGTTTGACGGCTTGTGTGAAAAAATGATCGCGTATTATGATGGATATGAGATCGCGCCGGGAATCGCGCTGGATGGGCAGCAGACGCTGGGTGAAAATATTGCGGACACGGGCGGTATCGGCTGTTCTCTGGAGCTGTTGGGCAGGATGGAAAATCCGGACTACGACGCCTTTTTCCGCAACTTCGCCAGAGGTTCTTGCTTTACGGCGGAACGCTCCAGATTGGAGCTGGTTGTGACGACCGACGTACACAGCCGTGCAAAAGGCCGCGTGAACCACCCGATTGCCTGCTATGAGGAATTTTATAAAACTTATGATGTTCAGCCGGGGGACGGCATGTATGTCGCTCCGGAGGACCGTGTACGGATCTGGTAACCGTTTCTCCATACGTATATGGATTGACGATGTGGAGGCTGTAAAAAAACAAACACGATAAAGGGGACCTTTGAAATGTTGAAAAGAAGAGCGCTATCTCTGATTACCGCACTTGTCCTGCTGTTTAGCACCTCCGCTTCCGCACAGGCGGGATATTCCAACAGCCTGTTGAACCGTATGCAAAAAAACGCCGCCGCGCAATCGGCGCAGGAGCAAAGGGATATTGTATTAATCGTTGAGGTCGAAGGCGAGCCGGTCTCCGCTTCGAACGGTATGCAAACCTTTAACGCTAGAGCGGCGGAAGAACAGCAGCGCCGAAACCTGCAAACGCAGGCGCAGGTGCAGGAGGAGATCCAAAACTTGGTGGAAGTGCCCGCGGAGGCGGAGCAGATTTACACCAATGTGCTCAACGGCTTTTCCATTAAAGTGGACTCGTTATCAGAGATCGACAAGATCAAAGCAATTCCCGGCGTGAAAAACGTCTCAGTCTCCAGAACCTTTCATCTACCGGAGCCTGTTGAGGAAGAGCCAGACCCGGCGTACGGCACGCGCTTAGCGACCTCCACTGGGTTGATCGGCGCGGACAAGTTGGCGAAAACGGGCTACAATGGGGAGGGGCAGGTGGTCGCTGTAATAGACAGCGAGCTGGATACGGATCATGCGTTTTTTAAGCAAGATCCCCAAAATCCGAAATACAGCAAAGAGGATATGGCCAAGCTGCTGACGCAGGAAAACATGCACATGAATCTGCAGGGGCAGGTAGATGACGTATACAAAAGTGCAAAGATCCCGTTTGCCTATGATTATACCAAGAACAGCCCGGATGTTTATAATACCTCCAACATCCATGGAACCCATGTGAGCGGTATTGTCGCGGGAAAGGGAGGACCCGATCCGACCGGTGAGAGATCGTTTTCCGGCGTGGCGCCCGAAGCGCAGCTCGTGTTCATGAAGGTATTTGACGGCGAACGCGCTTCAGAGGCTATTATAATTCAGGCGATCGACGATGCGGCTAAGCTGGGGGTCAGCGCGATCAATATGAGTTTAGGCGCGGATTACGCGATGTCGGAGGATAATCCGGTATTTGAGAGAGCCATTGAAAATGCCCGCGCGGCGGGTATCTTCGTCGCCTGCGCCTCCGGAAATGCCACGTTAGGATATGAAAACGGGGCGGTACTTACCGAAAACATCGAATATGCCGCAGCAGGCACGCCGGCCGGCTACAGCGCGGCAACCTCCGTCGCCGGTTCCGCCAACAGCGCGATATTCCTATACCAATTTTCGCTGGACACAGATACGTACATTCCCTTTGTGGAAGGATCTGGTGAAACAAAATTTGTCGATGCATTTGCTGGCAAGCCATACGATTATGTATACACGGGCTATGGCACGGAAGAAGACTTTGCAAAAGTCGATGTGCAAGGGAAAATCGCGCTGGTTCAGCAGGGCGGGCCCGCGGGAATGATGAGTACGGAAAAGTTCGCCAACGCGGAGACGGCGGGCGCCATCGGCTGTATCTTTTGGACCACGAAACCGTTGGAGTATGGCATGACGGTTTCGCCGTCCACTATTCCAACCTGCATCATCCAAAACGAGCAGGGGAAGACCATGAGCGCGCGGGGCAGCGGAACCTTGCAAACCAATCCGACCATGGCGAGCGTGCCGGTCGGCAAGGACGATAAGCTGTACACATACACCTCTTGGGGAACGGACGGATCGCTGGAGCTGAAGCCGGAGATCATGGCGCCCGGCGAATATATTTATTCCTCCTATCCATCCGATTCTCATGACGAATATATCACGTTCAGCGGAACCTCTATGGCAACGCCGCACATCGCGGGCGCCGTCGCGCTGCTGAACCAATGGTGTGAGGACCGTGGCAACAAGCTCGCGCCCAAGGATGGGAGGAACCGGGCTGAATATATCGAAAACCTGATGATGAGTACCTCCACGATCATAAAGCAGGAAAACGGCGTGCCCTATTCCCCCCGGCGGCAGTCCGCGGGGCTTTTGAATCTGGAAAACGCGATCCAATCGCCGGTGATCCTTCGGGGGGACAACGGCAAAACCAAGCTGAGCTTAGGGGACAAATTAGGCGCAAGCTTCCCAGTGGAATTTCGGGTGGAAAACACTTCGTCTAACAAAGCCACTTACGATAAGGTGCACGTCTATGTCATGACCGACGGCTATGTCGAAAAAGACGGCGAGACCTATGTGGATGGAACTGTTAAGCTGCTGGATACGGGATTTGATCGAAACGTTATCGTATCGTCCGGACAGACAGTAGACTTCGAGTATGAAATATCTCTGGACACAGAGGTATTAGAGAAAAACTTAGAGCATTTCCCGAACGGTTTTTACATAGACGGCTTTGTAGAGCTGTCCGACAACGAAAACAAGCTGCCGCCGGTGCACATTCCGTTCATGGGCTTTTATGGGGATTGGCTGAAAGCGCCGCTGTTTGACGCCGCCGTTTACGATGATGAGTATACGATACAGGGCACGCGGCTCAGCGCCGATCTTTCCGAAGACCAGTGGCAGGATCTGGGATATAACCTGCTGACGAAAGAGCTTACGGGAAAAGACCATATCGCGTTTTCGCCCAACGGGGACGGGATCTTTGATCATCTCGCGGTAAATAGCTGCCTGCTGCGCGATGCCGGAGAAATCGTCTGGGAACTGCGCAACGCGGCTGGCGAGTTGGTTTCCACCGCTCACGACGAGAATGTATCGAAGTTCTTTTTTGACACAGTGCCGTTTGATCTGCCTGAAAACCTGCCGGACGGAGATTACACCGTCACTGGCAGCGGATACCATTACTATGACAAAGAAAAGACCCACCCGTACACCTTTGGCGATACCATTCCCGTGACAGTCGATACCCAGATGCCCGAAATTACAGCGGTTCAGATCACGGAGGAAAACGGAAGAACCTATGCTTCTGTTTCCGCCGCGGACAACAACTGTCTGCAGGCGGTCGCATTATCCGCTGAAGAGCAGGCGGAGACAGACGTCTGGGAACAGGCTGTGGACAATGCTTCCGGCACCGTAAAATTCGATATCACCGGCTATGACCCCAAAAAATTGACCGTTCAAATAGTGGATTATGCGATGAACGAACTCGCCGCGCCGCTTTTGACAGAGATCGCGACCGTTCAGAATATTTCGCTGAGCGGCTTTACCGTCGTTTTTGACAGGGCTTTGTCGCTGACTGCCGCGGACTTTTCGCTTTCGTCCAATGACAAAGAAATCGAATTGTCCAGCGTAGAGAAGGTAAACGACACGACCTATCGGGTAAATGTCGCGCTGGACTATGCCACGCAGTACAAGCTGTCCGTCATTGCCGATCATGTTCGGCTGGCGGCAGTCACCTTCACAACGCCGGGGCGGGCGTCCGGCGGCGGAAATCACGGCGGCATCACGGTAACCGATCCCGAAGTGACGCCTTTGCCCGCGCCGGTATTTCGCGACGTAGCTCCTACGGACTGGTTTTATACGGCGGTCACAGAAATGGCTCGAAGGGGCGTAATCCAAGGAATGGGGGACGGCTCCTTCGCGCCGTATGAGCCGGTAAAACGTGCCGACTTTTTAGTGTTGATCATGCGTGCCAGCGGCATTCAGCCGGATATGTCAAGCACCGATAACTTTGCCGATGCGGGCAGCGCCTATTATAGCGGTTATCTTGCCAAAGCGAAGGCGCTGGACTATGTGACCGGAACGGGAAATAATCTGTTCCGCCCGGAGGCCTCCATCACCCGGCAGGATATGTGCGTCATGCTGTACCGTATTCTTCTGGCGGAGGACAGGCTGCCGCAAGCTGCGGGAGAACCGACGACCTTTACGGACAGCGCGGATATCGCGCCGTATGCGCAAACAGCAATCAGGGAGCTGTCGGCCGCGGGCGTTATCAATGGTTCCGGCGGCAAGGTCAACCCGCTCGGCAGCACGCTGCGGTGTGAAGCGGCGCAGGTGCTGTACCGCATCTTCTAATAAGGACCTTCCTAGCCATAAAAAGGGGGATAAAAGCATGTTGAAAAGATTTTTATCGCTTTTCTTAGCGGCGGCCATGCTCCTTCAGGTGACCGGTACCACGGTGCTTGCCGAGGAGGAGAAAGCGGCTGCTGTTACGGATGTACCCAGCGCGGCACAAGAGGAAACACCGGAAGCGCAAGGCGAGTGCGAATTCGATTTTTCGACGGCACAGTATGTTATATCAGAAACCGAGCACATTTATGAAATACCCGTTGTGCGGCGGGGCAGTGCGGAGACGGAAGCGGATGTGATCTTCAAGGCGATCGATGTGTTCGGCGCCTATGAAGAGGACTACACGATTCTTGATGACAACGGCAACGCACTCCCAAAGACAGATGGCATTACCCTGTCCGAGGAGGAGAGCGCGGCATATAACGGCTTGCTTGGCAAGGATACAAAGGCGGAAAAGAACGCCGCGCAGCCGGAGAAAAGCGACCCCGCGCAGCAGGCGGACACGCCCACGGTGTTGGAAGCCCGCGATATCCTGTTGGGCACGGAAGACGCGGCGGAGCAAGCGCAGGCCAAAAGTGAGGCGCAGAAATCTATTGAAAAGCTCAACGAGGAGCTTGCCTCGCTAACGGGCGTGACCGGAATGCTGCATTTTAACGCGGGGGAAAGCAGCAAGACGATTACGATCGCTCCAAAGGATAACACGGAAAGCAGTACGGATAAAATCGTGCTGCTTGCACTCATGGGCGCCTCATCGGGAACGATTGCGCCAAACGCCACATCCTCCGTTATCATTACGGATGATGAGGAATACGTACCGCCCGTCATCGAAATGGCGAAAAGCGAAATAACGCTTAGCGAGGGAACACCCTCGCGGGAGCTTACCGTGATCCGCTCTTCGGGCGGCGACTATTATACAACGGTAACAGCTTCCACCTATTCGGGCAGCGCGAAAGCGGGCGAGGACTTCACGGCGATCGAGGGACAGGCAATCGAGTTCGGGCCCGGTGAAAATGAAAAAACGATAACAGTCACGGCGACGGATTTTACGCAGGACGCTGATTTTGGCGTTCGCCTGATCGCGGATGACAGCTGTGTTATCGGCGAGACCGACAGAACGGACGTGCACATTGCCGCCGCGCCGCGAATGGAGCCAGAGGATATCAGCCCCGCCGCCGCCAGAGCGGCGATGGCGCCCGCGGCGGCTTCGGGCGCGGCGGAGCCCGCGCGCCTTAACCCGGCGGCGGCCAGAGCGGCGATAACGCCCGCTGCGGCCTCCGGTGCGGCGGCGTCCGCGGCAGCCGCGCCGGAGGCCGAAAAACGGCTTTCGGCGGCGGAATCTGAAGCCGAACAGTGGGACGGCTATATTGGGAGCAAATACTATAACCAAAAAGACGGCATCCGTCACTATCAAAACAGCATAAGCATTAACAACTATTATGATGTCCGCAACGTTGGGGATGCGATGTTTTTGCGTAGAGATAGTTACAGCTATGTTGAAATAAGGCTTGGTAATTCGGTCAAACAGGCAGACAGTATAAAAATAAAACTTACCACCGAAGCCACGTCAGAAGGCGGCTCCAACAAAGCGGTTGCCTACTTGGAAACCAATACCTATAATGGAATTGAGAAATATGAAGAAAAGGAATTTCCAGTAGACAGTTCCCACTCGGACATGACATCTGAATTGGAGTTTAGAAGACGTTTTGGTACGATAGGGAGGGAGGATAAAATTGTAATTCGGTGCGCCAAGTACGGCGTTCCGTTTCGGTTGACCATAGATGAAATACAGCTTACCAATTCTACTCGCTATACCTTTAACAGCAAAACGGTAAAGCCGGTGAAAACCGTGGACTATATTCAGCTCGATACCTCGGGCGATCAATTATACAGCCAGAAGGTCAACATCCAGCCGCCTCCGTGCGTATATACCGACAACGAGGGCCGGGAGGCCAAGGGTATTTATCCCGGGGACGCTGCGGTAACGGTTCAGTTGGATAATGGATTTTATACCAAGTATGGTCTGGTCATGAAATACCACGATAAAAAGATATATAACGGCTCCGCCATATCCGGGCTCGGGTTAAATGCGTACTACAAAAGCATAGACTTGCCGAATGAAGTGACAAATAACGATGTAACGGTGTACCTTGAAACGGCGGATAACAAAAAAACATATATCAACGCGGCGGCGCAATATCAAAAACCGTTTCAGGCAAAAACGGGCACCATCCTGCACGGCAAGGGGTTTGCGGCGCCGGGCAAGGCGATCGTCGGCTACGAGGTGTACGCGGGCAAGAAGAACGCGGACGGCGGCGTGACGAAACAGCTGATTATGGAGTACGTCAACAAATCGGATTCGACCCTTCTGGGACTTTCCAATTCCGATACGGGAAGCGGCATGGATAAAGAATTCTTTATCCCGGCTTACCAGATGGACGGTTGGACGGATATTTATATCACGCCCAAGACCGAGGAGCAGGTTTTTACGGTTAAACCGCTTCCGGGCGGAAACGACTGGCAGTATGTTTTCGATGGAAAGGGGAACCGCATTCCCGTTCCGGGTGGCAACGATTTTCAAAAAGAGCCGCTTGATTTTACGGGCAGGGTCTATTTGTCAAGCGCACCGCAGACAGAAAAAGATGAGAACGCCGGTCAAAAGAGCGCGGATACCGGCGCCGGTTCGGGCAGCGTTTACGCCGATGCAAACGGCGAGATAAAGGTGAAGGGCGTAACGACCGGCTCGGTCATGCGGCTCAACGCAATTTCACCGTTCGCGCCGAACGGCGGATACTTTACCGTGTGGAAGAATGGCACAAATATGAGCGACGATGACCCGAACAATATTCTGGAAAACGAGTTCGCTTCGGGCCTGACGCAGGCCGAATTTGATGCGCTGTATACGCCGATATACGGCAACCAGCTGGTCTATATGATCAATCAGGTGAACCCTAAATATTACTATAACTTTGAATACTTCACCAAGGACGACAGCCGCGTAATACAGAGTGACGACGCGGGCACAAACATCAGAGCGGCGCAAATACTAAAAGACTCGCGGAACCTGCTGCAATATAACGGGCGCGACGACGCGGCGAGCATGAAGCTTCGCGAGTGCCCCGGCGCGGGCATCAAAATAGGCGGAATCAGCGCCATTGCGGATGAAAAAGGCAATTATACCATGGACATGGCGGGCCTGCCGAAAAGCGCCCGCATGAGCGCCGTGGTATCGGTAAACAACAGCGAATTTGTCACGCATATCAACACGGGAGGAAATACCAACATTCAGCTTCCCTGCTATGATACCTTCCAACCGAGCGGGCGGTTTGTAGAGGCCTACTACATCGATGACGACAAGCGGGAGAATGTCGCGGGGAATATTGCCGTGCGGGATGAGGATCTTGTATTGAAGACCTATGTCCGCCACGAGATCAACGGGATGTACATCACGGGTACTAAATTTTTCATCACGGACGGCGACGGAAACAAGCTGTTCGACTGCAACGGCAAAAAGGGGTATTCCGTCGCGTATGAGCCGCCGAAAAATGGCGGCGTCGAAGGCGTGGCGACCCTGCGGATGAATCCTTCAAAGGACATGCTGGAGCACTACCGGATCTATGTGCAGTATACGGACCAGAATTCGGACGATCACATGGCGATGGATACCGGCTGTTACTTCAACGTGCCCATGAGGCTGGACCAGTTTATCTTCGGCATGTTCGGTTCCGAAACCGCGCAGGATGTTACCACAAGCACCCTTGAAGTGCTGGGGTCTCCGATTTTCGATATGAACATGGGTTCCATAAGCGGTTTTGATATCACCGCGGGGCTAATCCCGACACCGAAGATGGACAAAGATTCGAAAGGCTTGGAGGCCATCCTTTACAGCTATACCATGCAGGGGCGGACGATAGAAAACGGCAATGAGTTTGCCGGCGGCGAGAAGAAGGCCTCCGCCGAAAACGCAGGGGGCGTGACCGCCAGAGACGGCGACAAGGTTACCGAGGGCGGTAAGCGCAACGAATCCGCATACGATATGGCAACGGAAAAAATTAAATCCGATGTTCTGATAGACAGCGTAAAGACCGCCAACTCGGTCGTGAAGGATAATCAGGACAACAGCAAGGAGACGCAGAATACCACGCCTTCGGCCCCGCCGGAGGATCCGAAGGGCGTCAGCCTGTCGAATCAGAAATCCTCCGCGGTAAAAACGCAAAAAACATACACTTATGAGCTTACGCCGGAAATCAGTTTTAAGCTGCTGGTAACCAATCGGACAACCGAAAGCGGGAAGACGGCCTATGCGTTTGAAGCGCTGACGATCGGCCTCGGCATCGATTTTGACGCCGGCGTAAGGGCGGATATTGATTTTCCGGTCGGCATCTCCGTCATACTCAAGGCGAATTTAAGCGGTTCAGTCTCCATGATTTATTATATGCATACGAAATATGCGGAGACTGACCCATACTGGGAGGACTTCGTGGAGTATTCCGCGGCATCCTTTGATATGTTTGGCGTCAGCGTGGACAACAGAATGCAGCGCGAGGGGTATGTCGCGCTGAATCCGGTGATTTCGCTGAGTGCGACCGTTGAGGTGGCCATTGTATCGGTTACGGTAAAAGCGGGCTTTTATTTCAACATGGATTTTGCCTTCGGCGACAGAGATACGGAAACAAAAACGCACGGTGATCTGCACTACAATGTAAACGTGGGTGTAGAGCTGCTGGGCTTCTCCGTTTACAATAACGACGTCAGCGCGAATGATAAAAATCCGTGGCACATATTTGGCGAAGCAGAGCCGCTCGACACGCCGCTCGGCACGGCGCCAAAAACCGAAGCGCAAAGCGGCGGCGACGTTTCCGCGATGATGGCAAACGCACTGAGCGGCGGCGAGGAACAGGTGAAGCCCGCGGACAGAAGCTATCTGGCTCAGCGCGGCGGCTGGCAAGGAGAAAACAGCGGACGGTCGAGAGCGTATTCCGAACCGCTCGATGAGGACAATCTGCTCGACAGGCTGCTGCAAAGCGGCGTCCGGCCCGGCGGCCAGATGGTTTCCGCGCCAATCGGCAATGATGAAGTGCTTGTCGTTTACACAGACGACGACCCATCTCGCGGCGCAAACGACAGAAACTGCGTCTATTATACCTACACCAACGATGATGGCAGCTGGGCAACGCCAACGGCAATCGAGAACGATGGCACCTACGACAACAATCCCGTGATATATGATATAAGCGATGACACGCTGTTTGTCGTATGGGAAACCGCCGAAAAAACCTTTGACGGACAGAAGAATTCCGTTCCGACCATCAGCGCCATGCTGAATTCCATGAATCTTCACGGCGCGTTTTTTGACAAGAAATCCCGCGAATTCAAAGATGTTGTCGAATTGACGAAAACGACCGAAGCCGATACGGCGTGCGACGCAAACGCGACCATTTCGATGACCGAGGACGGCTCCATGCGCGTCACCTACACAAAAACGCAGTATAGCGAGCAGGCAGCAAGCACGGAGCAGCTGATCCAAGCGGAATCCGCGATCGCGTACAGGGAGTACGAGAACGGAGCATGGACCGATGAATACGGCACGGCTGAAGAGAACCGCATTGAAAAGAGCGGAGCCGATGCAGACACCTTTACCGAGCAATGGTATGGCCAGCGCTTTGCGGATACCCGAGTGGACGGCGAGTGGAGTCTCGTCACCGATATCGAAGGCTTCATCAGCGAGGCGTTCCACGACCTGGCATTCATCGTGGATACGGACAACAACTATCAAACAGCGGACGACCGCATGGTCTTTATCAAGCTGCCCAATGAGTCCATGCCCATATGCCTGACGCCCGAAAGCGGCGCGTACGACGATCTGAAATTCTGTTATACCGGCTCGGAGCTGTTCCTCATGTTCAAAACGGATCGGATCAAAACGTTTAACGCGGACGGGAACGAGAAAAATCTTGGCGGCATCGCGTTTATCAATCTGTCCGATCTGCTGGAAAAGCAGGATTATGACATTGTCAAAAATCAAGAGGCGGGCTATTACGAGGTACATGTAAACGGTATGGATGGCGCGCTGTACCAGCCGGACTATATCATATCGATGGAGGGCACGGTTCAGGATTACGATGTGTTCCGCGATATTGCGGGCAGAATGTATGTCATGTGGACGGAAAGCGCGTTAAATGACAGCGGGACAAGCAGCGTGCAGCTTTATTCCGTTGTTTACAACGGCGTTTATGAGGACGGCGAGGACGATTGGTCGGTGTCCGGCATGAGCAGCGCGCGCTGGGGCGTGCCCTTGCTGATGACCTCCTACGAGGGGGATTACACCGCGTTCACGGCACAAAACATGCTGAGTGACAACGCGATTGTATTTGTGGCAAAGCGCGACGCGGATGCGGAAGAATCGCAGCTCGTGCTGCATGTGCGCGCGCCCGAGGCGGTATTTGATATGAACGAAAATATTATGAATACCAAATACGCCTATGAGAATGAACCGGTTATTCTGTCCGCCAACATTATCAACGAAGGGCTAAAGGCGGTAAAGACCCAAAACACAAGCGAAGGAAATGCTACGTGGAAAGCTGTCAGCGGCGACTACACCGTAACCTTCAGAAAGCTGGAAAACGGCGAGGTGAAGGAGGAGCTTGGCAGCTATCCATCAGCCGGGCTGTGGAATTCGGGCGACTGTCTGTCCGCCGTATGCGAATGGACGCCTGAAAAGCTTGCGGAGAATACCGAAATTTCGATAGAGCTGACCGATGAAGACGGTAAAACGCTGTATGGCTACACTTTCCCCATAAGGAAGGCGGCCGATTTTGAAGCGGGTCAAATTGAACTCAGCAGCATCGGGAAAAGCAGCGCGGTGCTTACCGGCAATTTAGGCAACAGCGGCAATATACCGGCGGGCGTCACGGCCGCGGTATATCTGCTGGACAACGCGGGCAACAGAGTAGAGGCGACGCGCGAGGATTTTGGAGAAATCAACCCGCTTGAAACATATCCCATGGAAATTCTTGTCCCTGTCGCGGAGCGGTATCAGAAGATCGCAAACGGGGAAGGCCGCTTCACCGCGGTGCTGGAGCTGACCGAAGAGGGCGCGGAAAACAACGAGCCGTTTTACAGCCTCGAAATTCCGGGCAGTATTTCGTACAGCGAAAGCGCTATGCGGGATATCGCCGAGGTGGAGCAGCTAAGCGTTGCGCAGAGCAGTATCGCGCTGAACAAAAACGAAACGGCGTTTCTTCAGGCGGAAATACAGCCGGCAACCGCGGCGGATAAAAATCGGGTGACTTATGCAAGCTCCGATGAAAGCGTCGTAAGGGTTTCGGCGGATGGTACCTTGACCGCCGTTGGCAGCGGCAGCGCGGTGGTCACCGCCTGTGCATTGCCAATCATGGAATGTGTGACGATCTCGACGGATGGCACGACTAAAACTGGAGATATGCGCGGAAGCATACCGGACAGTATGATACGGTCGCAAGAAATCGCGGTTACCGTCTCCGACCGTTCCGGCGGCGGAAGCGTCTCGTATACCGTTACCTTCGATTCTCAGGGCGGCAGCAAAGTTGACAGCGTTCGCGTGGACAAAAACGCGCTTCTGTCTAAACCCAAGGACCCAATCTGGGAAGGCCGCACCTTTGCCGGCTGGTTTACAGACAAGGGTTGCACCAAGGCTTATGATTTTAGCCGAAAGGTAACGACTGATTTCACGCTGTACGCAAAATGGAGCGAAGGCTTTTGGAACAACCCCTTCACGGATGTGAAGCCGTCCGACTGGTTCTATGACAGCGTGAAGTACGTCTATGAGAATAAGCTCTTTGCCGGTGTTTCAGCGACCCGATTTGCCCCGCAAAATCCGATGACGCGCGCCATGCTGGTGACGGTTTTGTACCGTGCCGCGGGCAGTCCCGATATGGCGGACGAAAACTGGGGCTATCCCTTTGCTGATGTGAACGCCGAAAGCTTTTATGGCAAAGCGGTATACTGGGCGAGGAAGAACGGCATAGTAAACGGCTATTCCGATGAAATCTTTGCGCCGAATCAGGAGATCTCCAGAGAGCAGATCGCTGCGATTCTGGAACGCTACGCGAAGCTTCAGGGTAAAACAACCGAAAAAAACGGAGACCTGTCGCAGTTTACTGACACGGACCAGATCTCCGACTGGGCAAAAGAAAATGTCAAGTGGGCTGTGGGCGCTGGGCTGATCAATGGTAAAGGCGGGGGCATTTTGGACCCGCTTGGTCATGCGACCCGCGCGGAGGTCTCCGCCATCCTGCAGCGGTTTTTAGAAAACAAATAAGCGAACTGAGCGCGTTGCAAAACAGAAAATAAAATACCCGATTGTCATGCTGAACAAAGGGAAGATTAAATTGGACTTTTGCACCAAGAGTATTACGAATGGACAACTGAAACCGGGTTACTATATGAAGTACCGTATCTCAATGTCCTAGACCGTCTGATCGAGCATTATCAGGCATCAGGCAACGTTGAACAAGCGGCCTATTATAGTGAGAAACAGCAGTGGCTGTGAATTTGTGATCGACAGGCTGTCAAAAATAGTTTTTTTGACAGCCTGTCGGCTCTATTTCCTGTTTGTCTTTTGCAGCAAGCTTAAAATTCAATGCCCGCTAAAGCTGCCATTCAAATTCTCCTATGCGGAACTCTGCCCAACTATAACTGCGCATATAGACGCCCCGGTAGCTGTTGATGGCGCGTACTTCGCCGTCCAGAAAGCGGTAGCTGTCGCAGTCCAGCCTTGCGGGGGCGATAGAAAGCGCGTTGCGGCTTTTCACCAAAATATCCTCCATGCCCGCGTCGCGTAGGGTAGCGCGCAGATCGCTTACAACGGTCTGAAAATAGTTTTTTTGCATGCGCGTATAGGGTATATCCTCCCAAAGCACAGCGCAGGCCTCGCGTGTGGTCACAACGTTGCCGCGCCGGTCGACCAGTAACGCGAGCAGCTCTTTGGCTTTGGCCCGGTTAAATACGAGCGGCTTGCCGTCCGCGAATACGTCGAAGCCGCCAAAGGTCTGCACGCGTACCTGCGCCGCCCGTGGCGGCGCGCCGTATGCAAAGGTTAGTTCGCGCCGAATATCCTCGCTTGTCACAGGTTTTAACAGATAGCCGGTCGCGCGAACCGCGAATGCATCCACAGCATATTGATCATAACTGGTGACAAAGATGATGCGTAGGTTAGGCTGCTGCTCCTTCAGCTCCTTCGCGAACGTCAGGCCATTGGCGCTGCCCAGCTCAATATCGAGAAACGCCACATCCAGCGTATTGACCCGTGCATACGCCGCCGCTCCGCGCGGTGAAGTAAAGCCTGTCAGCTCGCATGTAGGCGCCGCGTCGCGAATCGCGTCCATTAAATTTTGAAGCGCAAGGTCTTCATCATCTACAGCAAGAAATCTCATGGGTTTATCTCCTTCGGCAGGGTAATGGTCACGCGCGTGCCTACGCCGGGCGTGCTGTTGATAAAAAGCGCGCCGCCGCAAAGCGCCTCCAGACGGCTGCGTACGTTTTCAATACCCACGTGCAGCCGATCGTCCGTCGGGGTCTGAAAGCCTACGCCGTCGTCCGAAACGATAATGAGAAAGGCGCGGTCGGTCTCCTCCGTGCGGATCGTGACGCAGCCGCCTTCCTCGCGCCGCAGCACACCGTGGCGCACTGCGTTTTCCACAATGGGTTGAAGCGTCAGCGGCGGCAAGCTAAAGTTATTCACACTGGTTTCATAGCATACTTGCAAGCGGTTGGGAAAGCGGCGGCGTTCCAGCGAAAGATATGTTTCTACATGGTTTAGTTCTTGCGCAAAGGGAATAGGCGCTTTGCTTGTCAGCGAATTCATATTGGCTCGCAAAAAACGGGAGAAATCAAGCGTCGCTTGCTTGGCCTGCCGTGGATCGGTTTCGCAGAGCTGTTGAATTGCGGTAAGCGTATTGTAAAGAAAGTGGGGCTGAATCTGGCTCAGCATAATGTCAATGCGCGATTCCGCGAGTCGGCGTTCCTGCTGCTCCAGATATAGCTCACGCTGCAACTGAATATTGATGTAAACGAGCAGCAGCGCAAGCGTGGTGGCGGTGTTCATGAGCGCCACGCCATAAAAGAGGATCTGAATCGCCTCTGCCGCGATCGGAAGAAGGATATAGCTGGCCAGAAAAAACAGTTCGCGGCGGCGCAGCTGCGCGCGGTAGCGATAAATAAGTACTGCGTTAAGCAGAAATAGCGCAATGGGAATAGCTTGCGAAAGCCAGAACCAATCACCGCGCCGGTAATAATTATCTGCGGTAATGTGAAAATACATCCCGTTTTGCAGCGATACCAGACTGCATATCAGCTGCATGATACAAAGGATGCAGGCCGCGCGCCAATAAAACGGGCGCACATGCACCTTGGATATCAGATAGTGAATGAGATAGCCGGTAAAGAACAGCAACAGCGGCGCTGAAAAAGCAAAATAAAGCAGAGATCCCCATTGCAGCGCCAATACAGCAAAGACAGCGGTTGTGCCTTCGCAGGTCCAGTTTGGCAGGTCGCCAATCAACATTCCCAAATTGCAAATGCACATCATGAAAAAATACCTTGCGGCGCTGTCGCTCCTGCGGTCAAAGTACGAGCAGCCAATTAGGATCAGACATAATACAATACTGAAAGCATCCATTGTTACATTGATTTGCTGCATAATGTCAACCCTTTAACACGTAGTCTTTCTGTATATTATACCTTTTCATGTAGCGTGTGTCCAGTGCAGGGCAGGGGGGCACTCAGGGCGAGGCCTTATCGCAAACGCTATGGGCGACGATCGTCTGGGTATATGGAAAGCCCCTTCGCACCGAGAGCCTGCGGTGCGGAGGGGCGCTTGATAAAGCTAGTGCATGGTACGGAAATGTTTTTGGACACCGGTTCAACGGAGGCGTTCCAGCCGTTTTACGGAAACTGTGTTCACACGGCATAGATTATCCGTGTGATAGACAAGGTCGGACGGCATGACAAGCAGCGATTCCAGCGGCTGGTCAGTCAGCTTTGCCAGCTTCTCTAACTGCGTTAGAAGGGTTTTTGTTTGTACGACCAACTGCTGCGGCGGAGCCATGTATTCCTTTATATCCTCCGCATCATATAGTGCGAGCATCAACTCGCGAGACAATTTTTCGATGTCCGAAACTGAGTTTTGCGGAAGCTTCGCCGCGCTGTAATCTTCCATACGTAGCGAGGCGGCGCAATCCGCAAGGCATATCGTGTCGGCACTGTCTTTCGCTTGCAGCGCGCCGTTTCGAACCTGAAGATGGTAGAGAGTGCCGCAGTCCTGATATATTTGATAGACAAGCTGGGAACAGACCATTGCGTCTGGATGGCCCAGTATTTTATTGATCAACTTATCCAGCTCCACACAGGCGGCGGTGATCAACTGATCGAGCAGGCTGTAAACAGGTCCACTCGGATGCAGGTGCCGGAAGATCAATGCGATGCCGAGCAATATAAGCGCGGGTATGTCATAGCAGATCCGCTGATCCAGATACCGCGCCGCCGCCGCGGCCAGCGGCGCAGTATCCTGTGGGGGATCCAAGCGAAGCTGATAGGCCGGATCGCCGCCGTTTGATCCGATCAGGTTCAACATGATGCCGTCCAGCCCCATTTCGACCATTTGTCCATTTGCCATTACCATGGCGGCATGGCTGACATCGGAAAACGTGCCCCAGGCAATCAGCTTACTGATCCATTTATCCTCCGCCTGAAAAATAAGGATATCACCGGTGTGTAATTGTTGCTCCATGTTCAATCTCCTTTTCTGCATCGGCCGTCATACGCGGCGGACTGCGTTCGCTCTGTCGGCCGCGCGCGGCCGTCTCTTTATAAAAATACCATAACATTTACTGGGATACAAGTTCTTGGCATTAAAGGACGCATTTTGGCGTCGAAGGGTGACAGAAAATAGACAATATGTTACAATAGATGTGTCAATATGGGAAGGATGGTGTTTTGATGAAGGTAGCTGTCGTGGACGACGAAGTAGGAGACCGCGAACGCATTGCCGCCGGTATTCAGCGCTGGTGCCAAAAGCAGGGCGAACAGCCGCCCCTTTTATCCTGCTACGCAAGCGGCGAAAGCTTTTTGGCAGCGCTTGAAATAAACCGCTATGATCTGGTCCTCTTGGATTGCGTCATGAACGGATTGACTGGCATGCAGACCGCCGAACGGCTGCGCTTATGCGATCGGCACGCCAAGCTGGTATTTATTACGACGAGTTTGGACTATGCCGTGGACGGGTATTTAGTCGGCGCGTCGGGCTATCTGGTGAAGCCTTTTACAGAGGAACGGTTTGACCGCACGTTCACGGCGGCGTTCGGCGGCACCGGCGGCCGGCCGGATTATATCGTGTTGCCCTGCACGGACGAAGGCAGACGGGTCATGGTGGATGATATTGTTTACTGCGATATGGCGGGGCACTATTGCCGCCTGCATTTGGGCGATGGACATATCGTCCGCAGCCGTATGACCTTTGCCGCGTTAAGCGTCATGCTCGCGCCATACCGGCAGTTTTTGACCTCTTACCGCGGCTGTATATTACATATGGGACATGTAAAGCAAATAGACGAATACGACTTTGTGATGGACACAGATGAGCGCGTGCCCTTCCGCCGGAAGGAGCACAAAAGGCTGATGCAGAAGTACGCGGACTATCTGTTTGTGCGCACGAGAACAGAGACGCTATGAATATGTCTCTGTTGTTTCAGCTTATGGTATATGAACTGCTGGATATCATTCCTTGTTCGCTGCTGGCCGCCGCCCCTTTGCGTCATGAACCGCATGTGCGCGGCCATACGGCGGCGGCAGCCGCCGTGTTGTATATTTTGGGCATCGGTCGCCGCCTGATGGTTGCGGCGCACCCTGCGACAGGAGCGCCGCTCTCCGTTTTATGGATTGTGCTGTATGTATTAGCGTTCCTACTGGTCTACCGCGTGCCGCTTTCCAAAAGCCTTTTTGTTTTGTTGACGGTACTGAATTTCGCCAGCCTTGTCGCTATTTTGTACAGCTTTTTGGGGGATAAGCTATTTGGCAGCCGCTTTAGCAGCGCGCCGTACGGCATGGAAGCATGCCTGTCTCTTGCGCTCGTATGGGCTGTTTTTTTCCCACCTTGCCACTACTTCATGGCGCACCGGCTTGCCACGCTGATCTCCCTACATACCACCGACGGCAGTTGGCGCTTTTTATGGTTGGTGCCCGCGACCTTCTGTGTATTTTTCTACTATAATCTATTGACAGCCGGCGGCTATCTCCATTTTTCTGCCGATACACGAAATTTCGCATTCGCTATGGTGATCAGTGCGGGCTTCTGCTTCGTGCTTTCTTTGGTGCTGCGTTTGGTATGGGAGAATGATACGGTTTTAACGCTCAAGCAGGAAAACTACCAGCTATCGCTTCAGGCGCTGCAATACGAAAATCTGCAAAGCCGCATCGAAGAAACGCGGCGTGCGCGGCACGATTTGCGTCAAAGCATGGTGGCAATTCAGGCCTTTTTGCAAAGCGATGACCGGGAGGCCCTCAAGCAATACACAGCCCGTTATTGTGAAGCATTGCCCGCAGACGAGCCGCTTCTCTTTTGCAGGGAACCCGCGGTCAACGCCGTGCTGTCCTACTATGCGCGAAGCGCGACCGAGCAGGGCATTCCATTCGAGACCAAGGTAGAGCACCCGGAATCGGCGTGTATCCCCGATACCGATATGGTGGTTTTACTCGGCAATCTGCTGGAAAACGCTGTGGAGGCCTGCAAACGGCAAGCAGGGCCGGAACGGTTTATCCGCTTAGCAATTCGTCTGGAAGGCGGCGCGCTGATCATTGTGATGGACAATAGCTACACCGGCGAGCCGCTGTCGGACAGTGACACGCTCCGTTCCAGCAAAAGTGACCGCTTGGGTATTGGTTCGGCATCGGTGCGCCAAATAACCGAAAAATATCACGGTGTCGCCAAGCTTTGGGGCGATGGCACGCAATTTCACGCTTCGGTCTGCCTGCCGCTGACAGGCAGGCTTAAATAAATTGTCTGCAACAGCTCTTGGACGCCAAAAAGTGTCCTATCATGCCAAACGCTTGATTACAACAAATGCATCGCTTACTATGAAGATGTGGAAGCACCGGAATGATCCCTTCACTGCAGGATACTCGGTTTTAATATAAAATTTATGGGAGGATTGATGATATGACAAAGGGCTTAAGTACAACGGGAAGCTTATCCTTCGTGCAGCTGCATGAGCTAAAGCAGCAGAACTATGGGTTCGTCGCGCGTTATATTAACGGGGGATGGAAGCAAATGCATTATGAGGAAGCCAGACGTATTTCCGATAACAGCCTGTATGTGGTGTCCCTTTATCAGGAGTACAACAATGAAGCCAAGTGCTTTTCCAATCAGACGGGTATTGCACAGGCGAAACAGGCGCTCAAGCTTGCGGCAAGTCTCAAGCAGCCGCATGATACACCGATTTACTTTGCTGTGGATTTCGACGCAAACGCCGATGAAATACGCAATCAGATCATGTCCTATTTCAGTAGCATAAGCGCATGCTTTGCGGACCCGGCGGAAAATCCGAATCACTATTTAATCGGCGTATATGGCTCGAACGCGGTCTGCAAGGCGGTAAAGGAGCATTTTGGTATACTCAAAATATTTACTATGGTAGCGGCGGCTTCCACCGGCTGGGGAGGAAACAAAAACTGTTCCTTCGACGAATGGGATTTGCGTCAAAACCGCGTGGACCGTATGATAAATCTTGCGGGCCGCGCGGTCGAAATAGACGAGTGCGAGGCTCCCGGGCATGGCGGTGGCTGGCGATTGGACTGAAGCGCCGCTGAACAAAAAACTGATGGTAGACTTGAGAAGAAGAGCGCATAAATAAGCGGCAGACGCAGCTTTATATGACAGAGGGCGGGAGTATTGCTATGCATACTCCTGCCCTCTGTCGATTTTTATGTGGATATTAAATTAGAGGCGTGTGGATATACCAGTATGCGCATACCGTTGTTTACAGAGACCTTTTAACGCCAAAAAATGACCTTTTATGCCAAATACTTGATTGCCTTACATATATCAATTACTATGAAACCATAGAATCAACGGAACAAACCACGTTGTCCGGCAGCTTTATCGACGCTTTTTTTAAAGCGTCAATTTTTTTAATCGAAGGCGGCTTTGCTCGCGGTAAAGCTGCTGGCTTGTGCATGTTTGACTGATGACCACTCAATCGCGGGAATCGGCTGGGAGATGCGCTATGAGAGTTTCTCGGACCAATCACCCGTATCCGGCGCTGACTTTTTCAGACCTTTACATTTGCTCCTTACCCCGCAAATGTAAAGGAGATGCAAAAATGAAAAAACAGACGTTAGAAAAGGAACTTTTGCTCGCGTGGAAAAGATGCGCGAAAAGTGGGCTTTCGCCTGAACTGAGAGCACCATTGGCAGCCGGTCGGCGCGAGCGAGCGCAGGAACATGATCAGACAGTTCTTGCCGCGTTCGATCGGTCGGCGGCCGCAGCGCTTCCATCGCTCTCGCCGCGAACGGCATTCCTGATGACCGATTGCCACGGTGTGATTCTTCGGCTGCATACCAAACGAGATAGCTTTTGCTGCCTGACGGAAGGAGACTCTCTGGATGAACGGTACAGCGGCGCAAACGCTGTCGCTCTTTCCTTGCGGGTGCTGGAGCCGGTGGAAACCAGTGCGCAGCAACACTACTGCGCCTTTCTAAATGGTTGCTCCTGCTGCGCGGCGCCGATACGTCTTACGCCGGATGCGGAATGTGTGGCATTGCTCACTGAGCAGAAAACCCTGTCAGGAGAAAATATTGCGCTACATAGACTTCTTGTGCATTGCGTGCAGTGTGAATTACAGGCGTCACCACGAAAAGCGCAGCAAACGAATGCACTCCGCGATAAGCAGCGATATGTGCTGCTCTGTATGGCCAAGGGCCTTACTGAGCAAGCGGCGGCCGCTGGCTTACATATAAGCCGCGATGCCATACATTATCATAAAAAGGCCCTATTTGCGCGCCTCGGAGTGAATTCCAGTACCGCCGCTGTGGTAAAGGCACTGCAGTCGGGTCTGATCAGGCTGGAGGAGATTGGACCGATCGATTGAAACAGACCTATTTGGGTAGGATACGGTACTTCTTTAGCAAGCTACCTTTTTAGGTATCTTGCGGATATTCCCAATGTCTTCTATACTTTGATCATGGTTTAAGCCACTGGCGGACAGTGAAAAACATACACTGCCGCTTTTCTACTCGCGAAGGAGACGTCGCCTTAGCGAATCAAAATTTTTAGGAGGTTATTTCATGAACTCAACCGTAAAGCTCCACTACGTGAACCGCTCGCTGAACTTGGACAAGCCTAAGATCTTTGTCTTTGCCAAAAACGAGCTGCCTACCTTTGACGCTCTGAAAGATGGAATTGCGTGGAAGGTCATCGATAAGGTCGGGCGCGAATCCGCCTGCACATTCAGTTTCCCCATCGAAACGATGGTCAGGGCCAGCTGGGACAACGGCACCTGCAACACCAAAAGCCTGTCTGTGTGCACTGGCCAGCGCTATATCGTTACAGAGGATGATACGGGTATCGTCCTGCTGGCGGACGGCTCTGCAACGGACACGCGCTCTATTGATGTGGTCAGCGATATCCATACCCACGACGGTATCAGCGTGGATTTGTACAAGGACGGCCGCATTTTAATGAGCAAGCGCATCGTCGCCTATGGTCAGAAGGCCACATTTGAACTGCATCCCAAGCTGTACTGGGGCGTTGCCTCGGAGATTCAGGAGGGCGAGGATCTTAGCTCCGCCGTACTTAACTCGGACAGCTTCTTTGAACAGAATCTTGAGGGCATTACCGAGGCGACGATCGGCCTATACGGCAATGCGCAGGACGGCTATATGTTCAAGGTCGAATCGCAGTCTTAACCGCGGTTTGATCTGATGGATACCCGCGTTTATGGGTATCGGGGCCTTCGGTACAGAGGGCCGATCAACCCACCCATCATAATATACAACTATTTAATTTGAAAGGATTGTTTTAGCTATGAGTAACCTGATTAAGATCAACTATGTCAACAAATCCATGAATCGTGATATGCCCAAGATCTTTCTGTTTCTGAAGAATGAAATCCCCACGTTCGACTGCCTGCATGAGGGCGTGGCATGGAAGGTCATCGACCGGATTGGCCGCGGCTCTTCCTGCGCGATCACATACCCGATCGAAACCATGATTTCTGCTTCGTGGAATGACCACACCTGCAAGACCAAGACGCTCATCAGCTCCATCGGCAGCCGCTATGTCGTCGAGGAGGACGAGACCGGCATCACGATCGCGGCCGACGGCACCGCGGGCAATACCCGCTCCATCGACGTATCCAACAACGTACATGTTGGTAACGGTGTCAGCGTGGATTTGTACAAGGACGGCAAGCTGATGATGACCAAGCAGACCGTTGCGTATGGCCAAAAGGCAACCTTCGTGCTGCATCCCAAGCTGTACTGGGGCGTTGCTTCGGAAATTCAGGAAGGCGATCAGCTTAGCTCCGCTGTACTTAACTCCGATTCCTTCTTTGAGCAGAATCTGGAAGGCGTCTCCGAGGTTACGGTTGCCCTCTATGGCAACGCTGAGGACGGTTATACCTTTAAGATCGAGGATCAGAAGTAAGTAAACCTCGTCTTTTCCGCAATACCGCACAAATCTCTGTTTCTTTTATATTTCCCATACGCGCGGTCCGTGAGCGCAGGCGCCGAAAGGCGCCGCGCCCGGCCGTGTGTATTTCATATAAATATCTCTATAAAATGGAAAGGAGGATGAATAACATGGCCAAAGGTTGCGATACAACGGAAAGCTTATCCTTCGCGCAGTTGCAGGATTTAAAGCAGCAGAACTATGGATTCGTCGCGCGTTATATTAACGGGGGATGGAAGCAAATGCATTATGAGGAAGCCAGACGTATTTCCGATAACAGCCTGTATGTGGTGTCCCTTTATCAGGAGTATAACAACGAAGCCAAGTGCTTTTCCGATCAGACGGGTATTTCACAGGCAAAACGGGCGCTCAAACTGGCAGCAAGCTTAAAGCAACCGCATGATACACCGATTTACTTCGCTGTGGATTTCGACGCCGACGCCGATGAAATACGCAATCAAATCATGTCCTATTTCAGTGGCGTAAGCGCATGCTTTGCGGACCCGGCGGAAAATCCGAATCACTATTTAATCGGCGTATATGGCTCGAACGCGGTCTGCAAGGCGGTAAAGGAGCATTTTGGTATACTCAAAATATTTACTATGGTAGCGGCGGCTTCCACCGGCTGGGGAGGAAACAAAAACTGTTCCTTCGACGAATGGGATTTGCGCCAAAACCGGGTGGATCGCATGATAACCCTTGCGGGCCGCGTGGTCGAAATAGACGAGTGCGAATCCTCCGGGCATGGCGGTGGCTGGCGATTGGGCTAAAGCGCCGCGAAACAAAAGACTGATGAATGGAGGAGAAAACAATGTCCAGATATACTACACAGATTCAGCAATCTGTATTCGATCAAAGCATACTTTTGCACGAACTGCAGCCAAGCTACGCAATACGGCCTACAGACTATGCGCTGATTAGCGGCGGTATTTGCTATATGCTTTCCATGGAATGGCTCCGATGCCTGTTTGAAACCCCTGACGTTTATCCCGCCAGCATTTTTTTCAATAATTTTGAAGATACCAATAACTTAATGTACTTTAAGCAGATTGCTAACAATTACTGCAAGTTTTCTGCTGATTATGAGTACAACTATCCAATACTGACAACAGTAAGCCCATATCCATCCATTGCGGATATTCCCCAAAGCGGCGGCAGCATAATGGAAGATGTAGATCGTTGGTATGTTTCGCTATGCAGCAACAAAAAAATGCAAGTGGTGGATTGCACTTACTCGGATCAAGTTCATGCTCTCGCCACGCGCATGACGAGCCTACGACCGGGCTGCGGAATGCTCCTGTGGCTAACTGTATATGAAAGCGGTACGGATGCGAACAACCATACGTATCCGGGTTTTGCTCACGAAATGGCTTTGTGGCGCGATAAAAAGGGCGAGCTATACTTTTTCGATCCGAATGAAGGCGTGTTTACGGTAAAGGATGCGTATACGCTGGCTCAAGAAATTCTCAGCTACGCGAATATTCCACCGTTTCCTATTGAGTATAATCCGTGGATATTCATTTCTCAGGTGGAACGGGCGCCGACTCCTGCCCCGAAGGATCCTACTGAAGGGTAGAAAAGAAATAAGCAGCGGCCGTGGCTTTATACAGCGAGGGGGGAACGTTACCTCCAATAAGATATTAGACCCGAACGAAATGAAAGGCCAGCGTCTTTGAGGCGCTGGCCTTTCTATAATCTATTGGTCATAACGTATTGGGCTCAAGGAAGGGGGATTTCTTCACAATGATCGCTATTGGATTTCAAGTGCTGGGGTAGGATGCGCCAAGGGCCGCTTCTTTCGTATGGTACGATTCATTTACTGAACTAAATTCCATGGAAATTGTAGAGATTGACGAATTAACATCTGATGGGTCCAGAGACATATAGTTTCGGTACATGAGGGAATCATCCTTTGGTATAGCGGCTACGAGTGAATCGACGGCTTGCTTATAACGATATTGATAAGAAGCATGAAAAAACACAGGAAAGCTGTCCCGCCATGATATCGGAGCCAAGTTGCAATTTTGGATAAACTCATCTAAATTTTTTTCGGACGGTTGCCAATTCGGATCTGTGCTTTCACACGGATTATGATTCGTTGATGCAATTTCATGGATCAGTGCATTAATTTGCGTTAGGGCAGCCTGCAAACGTTGTACACAGTCTTCAATTGTTTTAATATCTGCATTCATAGCGGAACATAAGGCTTTATTAGAAGAAAAGCCTTTTGGAAGTTTATCCTTCGCAACGCGAAGGCCATTCACTAATACAGGAAGACTGTCGAATGCATAATCGAGAGCTGATTGCCGCATCTTACTGGAATCACTGCCTGTCATTGGCCAGATCGTTTGGGATGCATTTGTGTGTAAATAGACATTTACTATCTTAGTAATGGTACCAAACGCGCCATTGATATCATGAATCAGACGTAATACTTGTACCAGTTCGGGGGTGTGTGCCAAATTGTTGACGGATGCCTCGCCGAAAAGTGCTGTGATATTCGGCTGACTTGTATAGTCTATATAGGCTCCGTGAAAAGGTTCATTATCGGGATCCTCCGATACTGCAAATAACCGTAAAAATGTACCTACCACATCCGTGACATCGGGGGAGATGCTTTTGTTATAACAATTTTTCACCTTGTCCGCGAGAGACTCCTGATCAGGCGGCAAAGGCTGTGACTCATCTTGCCGGTAGGCCCGTCCTGTTTGACAGCCCATCAGATAAATCGCTCCGCGCCAGCTGGTTTGCATCTTTGTTGCGGAATCGGGGGAAGCGGGTCCGACACTATGCGCCGATTCATCCTTTTTCAGCAGCGGTTCACTGTTATCTAAAATTGTTTTCACAGTTGTCACAATGCTGTCAGGAGTCATATATCCAATAAATTCCGGGCCCGCGTGGCCCAAAAAAGCGATTATTTCGTAGGGATCATTAACACATATCTCGGGAGCATCATTATGCAAGAGCCTTCGCACAGATGCATAATCTACTGCGCCTGAACCGCATTGTTCAGCCTCCGCGACCTTTATTAACTTATCAAACTGCACTTTTTCTCCCTCGCTTAGTGGAACCTGCGCCATGATGGCCAGCCGCTGGGTAACGGTGCAGCCGGTTCTGGCGGCGCTGGAGGTAAAATGCACTCCGCTGATTCCTCGCTCGGCTTGCCGCTCTAATGCGGGACTTGCGTTGACTGGAATATGATTGATAAATGCGGTTGGCTGCACAACCCCTGACTTCTGCTGTACCACGTGGCTTAACTCGTGCGGCAGATGGCGCTCTTGTCCGGGGGCGATGTGTACTTGGGTGCCTCGCGTATAGGCCAGCGCATGAAGGCGGGCGGGCTGATCCGAATGGTAATGCACGCGCACATCATCCAGCGAAAAGCCGGATGCAGCTTCAAAGCGCTGCTTCATGGGGCTTGGTATGCCAGTTCGATTTGGCATGGGCTTTTTCTGTACGACCTCGGTCTCTGGCTTTTTTACAGTTGAAAACATAATAGCCCTCCTTTCGCGCAGTGATCTTATCTTTACTATATAACGGCAACTGATAAAACACAACAGCTTTTACCTATTAAGAAAGGACAGTTTTTACTGGAGCAAATGATTGCAAAAATCATTGCGACCGGTGTTGTTTTCCTTTATAATTACATCATCCGCAAGCTGGTGATTTACAAAGACGCGGCATAGGGCCGGTCAGAAAAAGCTAAGTTTCTGGGATGTGCAGATGGCTGCCATTTTCCTTCATTCTTTTTCTCTATTGTAGCAAGATATTATCTTTTTTGTCCAGTTTAGTGTAGTCAATCCGATGTTATTGGTTACACATTGGTTGCTTTACGCCTCGAAACCCAGAAAATATGCGAGTTTGCTCTCCTTGGTAAGGATGAGGTCACGAGTTCGAATCTCGTCAACAGCTCCATAAAAACAAGCCCGATTTGGTATCGCCAAATCGGGCTTGTTTTTTTTAGTCTTTCTACCGTTTCCGTGCGATATCGTATAAAAGGCGCAGGCCGAGCAGGATGGCGAGCAGATAGCCCACCGCGCCGAGGGCGGGAATGCCGAACAGCTTGCCCTTCATATCGGTCGTGCAGATCAGGCTGGAGCCGACCAGCAGGCCGGTGGTGATGATCGCGAGGATCAGCTTGTCCACCATGCGGTCAATGCGGCGGAGCGGCTCCTCCGAGCCGGTCAGCTCAAGATTGACCTTGGTCTGGCCCTTGACCGTCATTTTCAGCACATCCGCCATATAAGAAGGGATATCCACGGCCTTGTGCAGCGTGTGAAGCAGGCGCATGCCCTGCTCGCGCAGCTCGTGCGCGAGGCCCTCCCGTTCAAAGCCGGCCTCCGTCATATGGCCGGAGAAGATCTGAATAAAATTGATCGACGGGCTGACGCGGCTCAATACCCCTTCGATCGTCATCACGCCGCGCGCGAGCATGCTCAGGCCGGGCGACAGGCCCAGATGGTAGCGGTTGAAAATATCGGTCAGGTCGCGCAAGGCTTCGCCCAGATCGATCTCCGCGAAGGCCGCCGTGCCGTACTTGGAAAGCAGCAGGTCGATATCGCCGTACAGCGCCGCGTGGTCGATCTCGCCGCGCTGCACGCCGAGCAGCAGCGCCGCGTCCTTGAGGGCGTACACATCGCCCGAAACAAAGGCGAAGATCAGCTTGCCGAACAGCTGCCGGTCGCGGCCGGTCAGTTCGCCCATCATGCCCAGATCGAGCCATTCTATTTTACCGCCGCGCACAAATAAGTTGCCCGGGTGCGGGTCGGCGTGGAAAAAACCGTTGTCCAGCACCTGCCGGGCATAGCTTTCGGCCAGCTTGGCGCCGATCTCCTCCGGATCGTACCCGGCGCTATTAAGCGCATCCAGATCGTTGATCGGAATGCCGTCGATATACTCCATCACCAGAATGCGCCGCGTGGTCAGGTTGCGCTTTACCACCGGGCAGCCGGTGTAAACAATGCCCTCGTTATCGCGCGCAAAGCGCTCCATATGTTCGGCCTCTATGATAAAATCCATTTCCTCCAGCGCGGCGACCCACATTTCGTTTAAGATCGTAAGCAGATCGTCCAGCATGCCCTCGCCCGTGACGGCCTTGAGCATGCCCGCGGCGCGGCGCAGCAGCTGCATGTCGCGCTGCATGGTCTCAAAAATCCCGCGCCGCTGCACTTTGACGGCCACGGTTTCGCCGCTGCTTTTCAGCACGGCCTTGTGCACCTGCGCCATGGAGGCCGAGCCCAAGGCCTTTGCGTCGAACGAGGAAAATAGGTCGGTAAGCGCGGCGCCGTATTCCTCGGTCACCACGGCCTCCACCTCTTCAAAGGGCATGGGGGTTACTTCGGTGCGCAGGTTTTCCAGCTCGTCGCAATATTTGCGCGGGATCAGGTCGGCGCGCATGGACAGGATCTGCCCCAGCTTGATAAAGGTGGGGCCAAGCTCCTCCAAGATCGTGCGCAGCTTTTTGGGGTCCAGCCCGTGCATGACGTCGTTCCGGCGCAGAACCGACAGGATCTCGCCGAGGCGCGATCCACGGCCGGTTTTTTTCTCGTCCATTTTTTTCTCCACTTTACAATAGAAAATCGCCCGCGGCTTTCCCGTTTGGGGAAAAGCCGCGGGCAGGTTTTACCCTTCCTTGGATGCGTCCCCGCCTTGGAGTGCATCGAGCTTTGCGCGCAGGACGGCAAGCTCCTCGGGCGTCATTTTGTCCATACGGGCAGCTATGCCTTCGGCGCTGTCGTCGATATCGAGCGCGCTTTTCACCTTTTCCTTGGCGGTGTGCTTGAGCTCCTCGTTGAGCACCTTGCCCTGCTCCACGGTAAGCTGGCCCTTTTCGACAAGCTTATCGATGAGTTCGCCAGACTTTTCCGCCGTCACGCTGACCGCGCCCACGCCGGCCAAGAAGATCTTCTTTAAGTCGTCGCTTAACTTTTCCATCATAAAGAACCGCCTCTTTTCCAAAACATAGTCTGCACCGGTTGGCGCGCCGCCATACGGCGCGGCTTTCGGTATCTTTAACTTACCACTTTTTCCCGAAAACTGCAACAGCTTTTTGCGCTGTTCACGCCCCGCGCCTTGCATTTTACCGAAAAATGTTATATGCTTGCTCTATGGAGTTTTCACTGGAAAGGGGGTGACCGCATGCGCCAAAGCGGTATTTTACTGCATCTGACCTCTCTCCCCTCGCCCCACGGCGTGGGCGCCATGGGACGCGAGGCACGGCGCTTTATCGATTTTTTGGCCGATGCCGGGCAGTCCTACTGGCAGCTTTTGCCCATCTGCCCCACCGGCTACGGCGATTCGCCGTACCAGTCCTTTTCCGCGCTTGCCGGTAACCCCTACCTGATCGATCTGGATGAGCTGGTCCGGGATGGGTTACTCACTCCGGCCGAGCTGCGGGGCATAGACTGGGGATGTGACCCCGCGCGGGTCGACTATGGGCTTTTGTATCGAAACCGGTTCCCGGTGCTGAGGCAGGCCGTTCGCCGCCTGCTGAAAAGTCCGCCCGCCGATCTGCGGCGGTTTAAGCAAACAAACGCCGACTGGCTGCGGCCTTACGCGCTGTTCATGGCGCTAAAGGAAACGCACGGCGGCGCGCCGTGGACGGCGTGGGAACGCGATTTTCGCTTTCGCGAGCCTGCCGCAATGCGGCGTGCCGAGTGGGACTTGGCTGAACAGACCTCCTTTTGGAGCGCGGTGCAGTACTTATTTTTCCGCCAGTGGAACGCGCTGCGCGCATACGCGGCGCAAAAGGGCGTTCGCCTGATCGGCGATCTGCCCATTTATGCCGCGCTCGATTCGGCGGAGGTGTGGGCCGACCCGGTCCAGTTCCAACTGGACGGCGACCGCTTGCCGCGCGAGGTCGCGGGCGTGCCGCCGGATGGGTTTACGGACGGCGGGCAGCTTTGGGGCAACCCGCTGTACGATTGGGACGTGATGGAAAAGGACGGCTTTCGCTGGTGGATCAGGCGGCTTTCCGTGCTGCTTTCCCGGTTTGACCGGCTGCGTATCGACCATTTTCGCGGGTTTGACAGCTATTACGCCGTGCCCGCGGGCGATGCAGACGCAAAACGCGGCCGCTGGCGCAAGGGGCCGGGCATCCGCCTGTTCCGCGCGGCGGAAAAAGCGCTCGGCCCGCTGCCGGTGATCGCGGAGGACCTCGGCTACCTGACCGATTCGGTGCGCGCCCTGCTGCGCGGGACCGGCTACCCCGGCATGAAGGTGCTGCAATTCGCCTTTGACAGCCGCGAAAACAGCGATTACCTGCCCCATAACTACGAAAAGCACTGCGTGGTCTACCCCGGCACGCACGATAACGATACGATCATGGGCTGGATGCGCGCCGCGCCGCCCGCGGACGTGGCCTTTGCCAAGGCCTATCTGCGCCTAAACGAGCGGGAGGGCCTGAACTGGGGCGTTTTGCGCTCGGTATGGGCCAGCGTGGCCGATCTTGCCATCGTGCCCATGCAGGATATACTCGGCCTATCGTCGGAAGCGCGGATGAACACGCCTTCGACGCTCGGGGGCAACTGGGTCTGGCGCCTTTGCGCCGGCCAATTTGATGGAACATTAGCGGCGCGGCTTCGGCGCGAAACGGCGCTGTACCGCCGCTTGCCGCTTTTGGAGGATAAGGAGGACACACAGATGAATGAACGAACCAAAGCCGTAAAGGCAGCGATGAATTTCGCGCTCAAGACCGATTATCACAAGACCCTTGCGACCGCCACCCCGGCGGAGCTGCACACGGCGCTGTCGCGCTCGCTGGTGGGCGTGATCACGGATGATTGGCAGAAGAGCCGCGAGCAGCATTTAAACGCGCGCCACGCGCTTTACTTTTCCGCGGAGTTTTTGGTGGGCCGCGCGATCTTCAATAACCTGCTCTGCCTCGGCCTGACGAAAGAGGTCGACGAGATGATGCGGGCCGAGGGCGTATCCCTCGCCGATCTGGAACAGGTAGAGGACGCCGCGCTCGGCAACGGCGGCCTTGGCCGCTTGGCCGCGTGCTATTTGGATTCCGCCGCCACGCTGGAACTGCCGCTGGACGGCTACGGCATCCGCTACCGTTACGGCCTGTTTAAGCAGCAGATCGATAACGGCTTCCAAAAGGAAGTGCCGGACGATTGGACCAAATACGGCGATCCGTGGTCGATCCGCCGCGAGGATGAGACGGTTTTGATCGAATACGGCTGCCGCACCGTGCGCGCCGTGCCGTATGATATGCCGGTTTTGGGCTACGGCACGGATCACATCGGCACGCTGCGCCTGTGGCAGGCCGAGCCGGTGGAGCCGTTCGATTTTGTCCGCTTCAACAATCAGGATTACGACGGCTCGGTCGCGGAAAAGAACCGCGCGGAGGATATCTCCCGCGTGCTTTACCCGAACGATTCGGGTGACGAGGGCAAGGTGCTCCGTCTGGAGCAGGAGTATTTCTTCTCCTCCGCGTCCTTGCAGGATATGCTGCGGCAGTATAAGAAGCGGCACGGAAACGATTTTTCGCAGTTTGCCGCCCTGCACGCCGTACAGCTCAACGATACGCACCCCGTGCTTGCCATTCCCGAACTGGTGCGCCTGCTGATGCAGGAAGGGCTGGATTTTGAAGCCGCCTTCGCGATTACGCGCGGCGTTTTCTCCTACACCAACCACACCGTTATGCCCGAAGCGCTGGAAACCTTACCGCGCCATTTGCTGGAACGCGCCGTGCCCGGCCTGTACCCGATCATTGAGAAGATCGACGGCAAGCTGCGGCAGGAGCTTTCGGAAAAAGGCGTGCCCGGCGATGTGGTGGGCCGCCTGTCTATTACCCGGGACAACTGCGCCCACATGGCCGATTTGGCCGTGTTCGCGGGCCGCTATGTCAACGGCGTGGCGCGCCTGCATACCGAGATTCTCAAAAACCGCGTGCTGCGCGATTGGTATTCCGTCTATCCCGAGCGCTTCCAGAACAAGACCAACGGCGTGACCCAGCGGCGCTGGCTTGCCCTGTGCAACCCGGAACTCGCCGCGCTGCTCACCCGCTTGCTCGGTTCCGACCGGTGGCTGACCGACCTTTCCGCCCTAACCGAGCTGACGCGTTATGAGAACGACGAAGCCGTGATGCGCGAATTCCTTGCCATTAAGCGCACCCGCCGCGGCGAATTTGCCGATTGGCTGCAAAAGACGCACGGCATCACCGTCGACCCGACCCGCCTGTTTGATGTGCAGATCAAGCGCATCCATGAGTATAAGCGCCAGTTCCTGAACATTTTGGCTGTTTTGGAGCTGTATTACGAGATCAAGGAAGGCCAGCTAAACGATTTTAAGCCCACCACCTATTTCTTCGCGGGCAAATCGGCCCCGGGCTACCGCCGCGCCAAGGCGATTATCAAGCTGATCGGCGAGGTGGCCCGCGTGATAGAAAACGATCCGCAGGTGCGGCAAAAGCTGCGCGTCGTCTTTGTGCCCAACTATAATGTTTCCTGCGCGGAGTATATGGTCGCGGCGGCCGATGTTTCCGAGCAGATATCCACCGCGGGCACCGAAGCCAGCGGCACCGGCAACATGAAGTTGATGGCGAACGGCTCGGTCACGCTCGGCACGCTGGACGGCGCGAACGTCGAGATCGTCGAGGAAGCGGGCGAAAGCAACAACTACATTTTCGGCGCGCATGTGGAAGAAATAAACGACCGCGCGAACGATTACAATCCCCACGGCATTTACGAATCCGACGGCCGCGTGCACCGCGTGATGGACGCGCTCGTCAACGGCACGCTGAACGACGGCGGCTCTGGCGATTTCCGCGAGCTGTACGATTCGATCCTGCACGGCGCGGACTGGCAGCGCCCGGACCAGTATTATCTTATGCTGGACTTTGGCCGCTATCTGGATGCGAAGAAGCAGGTCAACCGCGACGCGCAGGATGAGCTTGCCTTTGCGAAAAAGGGCTGGCACAACATCTGCATGTGCGGCAAATTCTCTTCCGACCGCGCAATCGCGGAATACGCGCGCGATATCTGGCAGATTGAAAAGGTAAAATAAAAGGGTCTCTATGAAGTTAAAAAATTCACTGTTATTGTTACTGACCGCCACCATTTGGGGCGTTGCCTTTGTGGCGCAGAGCGTGGGCATGGAGCACGTCGGCCCGTTTACGTTTGTGTGCGCGCGTTCGGTCATCGGCGGGCTTGCGCTTTTACCGGTGATCGCCGTGCTGCGCCAAACGGGAACAAATCCCAAGCAAACGCGGGAGGAAGGGCGAAAAGCCCGCCGGGCGCTGCTGCTCGGCGGCGTGTGCTGCGGCGCGGTGCTGTGCTTTGCCAGCGTGTTTCAGCAGGTCGGCATCTTGTACACCACGGTAGGCAAAGCGGGCTTTCTAACCGCGTGCTATATCCTGATCGTGCCGCTGATCGGCCTGCTGTTTGGCCGCCGGTGCGGCGCAAAGGTGTGGTGCGGGGTGGGGCTGGCGCTCGTTGGCCTGTACCTGCTCTGCATCAAGGATGGGTTCTCCATCAGCTTGGGGGACGGCTTGGTGCTGATCTGCGCGCTGCTGTTTTCGCTGCATATTCTGGTCATCGACCATTTTTCGCCCAAGGTGGATTGCGTTAAAATGTCGTGCATCCAGTTTTTTGTGTGCGCGGGTTTTGCCGCCGTCGGCATGCTGGTGTTCGAGCAGCCCTCGTGGGAGCAGCTCCTCGCGGCGTGGGCGCCTGTTTTGTACGCGGGCCTGCTGTCCAGCGGCGTGGGCTATACGCTGCAGATCGTCGGGCAAAAGGGCATGAACCCGGCCGTGGCCTCGCTCATCATGAGTCTGGAATCGGTGATTTCCGTTTTGGCGGGTTGGCTGATTTTGGGGCAGACTCTGAGCGTGCGCGAGCTGTTTGGGTGCGTGCTCATGTTTGCCGCCATCGTTCTGGCGCAGCTGCCGGAACGGATAGGCGGCGCGCGGCGCGCGGCGGCGAGCGACTAAAGAATGAAAAAAACGCCTGAGAGCAAGTTATAAACATGCTCTCAGGCGTTTTCTATGTAGTTATTCCGCTTTTTTTAAATGCTTTAGCTCGGTGGAAAGGTATTTCACGGCACTTTCCAACGTATCGACACGGTCTTGAATCAGTTGCAGTCTGGTATCGTGCTGCATTTTTTCCAATATGCTGGTGTGTCCTTCAAAAAGCAGATCAAGGCGCGGCATGATGATGCCTTCCTGATTGATCTGTAGCTTGGAAAGCGCTGTGTTCATTTGCTCAACTTTCTGATCGATCTGCTCGAACCTTCGATCAATCTTGTCGAATTTTTTGTCTATTCGCTCATTTTGCTGCTCAAATAGCTCGGAAATGGAAGCTAATAATTCCTTTTCATTCATCAAAATCAATCCCTCTATTCCTAAATCCGACAATCACGATATACTCAAGCATACCGAACAAACGGGGGCTTGTCAATAGGTGGCTCGCTGCGCTCGCAATAAAATGCGCGGCAGTAGCCGCGAGGCGGCGGGGTGAGGTCACCCCGCCCTACCCGGGATCGGAGGCTCGCTGCGCTCGCAATAAAATGCGCGGCGGTAGCCGCGGGAGGGCGGGGTGAGGTCACCCCGCCCTACGCATGGCGAAGCGCACGCATGTAGGGCCGCGTGACCCCACGCGGCCACTCGCGGCTACTGCCGCGTTTTTAATGCGCGAGCAAAGCGAGCCACCGATATTTCAGGTGGCTCGCTGCGCTCGCGATAAAATGCGCGGCAGTAGCCGCGGGACGGAGGGTTGGGTCACCAATGTCATTTAGTAAGGGAAACGCATAGGAAAAACAAGGGGATCACCGGGCTAGTAGGGCGCGACGCCCTCGGCGCGCCGTCTCGAAGGGGCGTAATACTTCCTGAGAAACCATGTCCCTTCGCTCGGCCGTACCGGCCTGTTTGATGCTCTCACTTATCCCGGTGCTTCGCTCTCGGCGCGCCGAGGGCGTCGCGCCCTACAATCTCGGTGAATCCCTTGTTCCCTTATCTTAATAACATTGGTGGGGTCACCTTGCCCTACGCATGGCGAAGCGCGCGCATGTAGGGCCGCGTGACCCCACGCGGCCGCTCGCGGCTACTGCCGCGTTTTTAATGAGCGAGCAAAGCGAGCCACCGATATAGGCTAATGTAAGGGTGGCAGTTCAAAATTCAAGAATATTTCCTTCCCCAATTAGAAAGTCAGGCGTGATGTGATATATGCGGGCAAGCGATATTACAGGGCCCATTGGCATATCAAGTGCGTCTGCTTCATACCGTTTGTAAGTTAAGGTGCTGCAAAATAACTTAGCAGCCATCTCTTCTTGATTAAATCCATTCTTTTTTCGCATATATCGCATCCGTTTTGTTATTTCGTTTTGCTGAATAGCATACTTTTCCGATACCTCTGTTTCGCAAAATAAATAGCGTATTGAAACATTATAAAATTTGGCTAAAACCAGCGCCTTGGACAAAGGCATAGTATCCCATGATTTATTCTCGTAGTTACGATAGGAATGAAGATGACATTGTATCATATCAGCAATTTTTTGCTGTGATAGATCCTCGTATATTCTTAAATCTTTTAATCTGCTATAATTCATAAAATCACCTGACTGCATCATAATCAGCGAGTTTCACGCTTCAATACATATTCTACCTATCCTTTGTAATGGCATCGAGAAAGGCGATTAACGCCGCATATTCGTCTGTAGATAGCTTTTCTAGCCTTTGCTGTAACTGTTTGCTCTGTTGTAATAGCTCATTTCCTGTGAGTAAATACGAATAATCAGCATTGAGCGCGTTACAAATGTTTACGAAAGTATCTATGCGCATAACTTTATTTCCGGATTCAAGAACAGTAATATACTTAGCATTTGTTTCAATTTTTTCCGCCAGTTGCTCCTGCGTCATGCCGACTTTCTGCCGAAGGAAACCAATTCGTTGCCCCACTTCGACTGCAAGCTTTTTCTTTTCATTGGACATTGTATGGCATCTCCTTTTTATTGTATTGCGAAGTTTCTAAGACTAAAAGCAAATGAAACCGCCTGAAAGCACATGAAATTACTTGCTTTTAGGCGGCTTTTTATTCTTTTTTTCGTACAACTCTAGTTGCGTCAAGTAGTTTAAGTGTTGAATCAAATGACTTCGCTTTGGCAAAGACAGAAAATTCATGGCTTTCACAAAATCACTTAAAGGATAGATTTCCTTATTTTCCAGCTCAAATTGTGTACCTGCCGAGTATGTATTAGGAAGGTCACGTGTCATTTCACATATATAGTCCAGAGAAACATTAAAAAATGATGCGTATTTACATAATATTTCAATTGGGGGTTCTGTTCGGCCCACTTCATATGAGCTAATAGTAGACCGACTTACACCAAAAGCCTCCGCAAGCTCGGCTTGTTCTAAGTGTCGATCCTTTCGTAGCTCTTGTAAAATTTCGCCAATCACAAGCAACATGTCCTATCATAACGTCGTTTATGATAAAAATTATATCATAATAAAAACGGTTACCTTGCATGGTGGAAAATGTAGAATTATTTCAAATAACAGTTTACACGATAAAAAACATTTTATATAATGAAAGAGAATCAATCCTTGCTGAGAAAAGTATCAATTATCTCCATAGAAGCATTAAATTGTCGTTCGGTCAGCTGTAAAAGCTTATCTTGTATCTCTTTGCTTTTAAAATTGGTAGGATTCCCTGTGATAATATAGGTATAATCAACTTGAAGAGCATTGCAAATACTTACGAAGGTGTCAATTTGAACCTTCTTTTTTCCATTTTCAATGACTGAAATGTATTTCGCATCTTTGCCAAGTATTTCAGCTAACTGATCCTGTGTTAATCCGGCTGCATCTCGACACTGGCGTATACGTTTTCCAATATTCTGCGCAAGATTATCAGGCACTAATTTTTTTGCCAACGTATAACACCACCTTGTTAAAAATCTCTATTTCTATGTTATCTTATTTTTTTACATTAAAAAACGTTCTTTAGAACGATAATGAGTATATAATCATTCGTTAGCACGGTATGGGGATTTAAAATCATTAACGGAGGTCTAAAACATGAAATATAATCAGTTCCTTTTCCCCCGCCTAGTCACCGAAATATCTGTGTACAAGCAAGATGATCTTTATGACCCCTTCGATCATGTGTGCAAATATGTGAACGAGCACTTTCCTGCATACGTAAAGCTTTTGCAAGAGTTGAACGACGCTTGGGATGATATGATGGAAACCTGTGATGAGGGGATCGACTACATCGAGGTTGAAAACCATCACTATGAGTACTCTCATTATTTGGCTGATATTCAGCAGTTTTTCTTTTATCAGGGCGCGAGCGCCGCGCTGCATGAATATATGGGGCTGCAAAGCAGCCCGGAACAGCTTATGGCGCAAATAAACAGCGAGCTGGGCACATTTTTGCAGTCTGATTATATGGCTGCGCGGCGCCGTGGCGCGCTGGAGGGACTTGCCCGCGCCGCCGCGCTTACCAAACACCCGGATACAAACCGGCGGTATCGAATCGCTTTGCTTAAACGCAGGCTTTCGTGCTGCTATTTGGACGTTATCGCCGGTTATGAGCAAGAGGTGGCGCAGTTCATCGCCTTTGACCAAGCATATCCGGTCAAGCAAGACTTTTTGCAAGGGTTACATCAGCTTTTTGACCGGCTCTATATAGATCTGCCGGACGCGCTGTTAGATTTATAAAATAAAGGGGCAATACGTTTTGAAATTTTCCGTCTTTTGCATGCAGCCGGTTGGGATAGGGAATGGCCGCTTCCAAGCAAACGCCGGGGTTACGCTGCGCTTGCTCCGCGACAAACACATGGAGTTTAAAACCTGCTGCGTAACGGGGCACCGGAATATACCGATGGAGAAGCAAGAAACCGTCGAAGCGCGGCTGCGTCGCGAGGTTTCGCTGGCCAGTTTGGGACGTGAAATCAGAGTGATCGAGATATGATTGCTCGGTATAGGTAAAGGGCGGGGATACCGTAAGGTTTCCCCGCCCTTTTGCACGTTATGACTGAGAAGGGGCTTCGGCTTCCTTCTCTTTTTTTCTTTCCTCTATCTGATCATAAAGCGCTTGCAACGCGTCTTTCAGCGTGCCTACCTCGTCGATCAGGCCGAATTGCACCGCCTGTTCGCCCGATATCACCGTACCGATATCGCTCGTCAGTTGGCCGGTCTCGCGCATCAGGTCCTGCAATACGCTCGCCGAAATGTGCGAGTGCGAGGTGATAAAGTCCACGATCCGCTCCTGAATTTTGGCCAAGTACTCAAAGGCCTGCGGCACCGCGATAATGGTGCCGTTCATGCGCACCGGGTGAATGGTCATGGCCGCCGAAGAGGCGATCAGGCTTTTTTTCGCCGCCACCGCGAGCGGCACGCCGATTGAGTGACCGCCGCCCAGCACCAGCGAAACCGTGGGCTTTTCCATGCCCGCGATCAGCTCCGCAATCGCCAGCCCGGCCTCCACGTCGCCGCCCACCGTGTTCAGCAAAATCAGCAGGCCGTCGATCTCTTCCGCCTGCTCCACCGCCGTGATCTGCGGGATCAGGTGCTCGTATTTGGTCGTTTTGTTCTGCGAGGGCAGCTCCATGTGTCCCTCGATCTGTCCGATAATCGTGATGCAGTGCACCGTGCCGCGCGAGGTGTGCGCGGTGATGGAGCCGGTCTGTGCAATACTATTTTGTTCCGGTGCTTCTATATTCTCTAATTCTTCCGCCATGCGTTCGCTCTCCCTTTCCCATAAAACGCTCGTTTAACAAAAGTGTGCCGCAAAAAAACGGAATTTATGCGGCATGTGCATGGTAAAAAATCAAATATTACAATTTGTAAACAGCCGCGCCCCATATTCCGTGGGCATGGTGGGGAGAATACAAGTAGTTATCCACTTTATGCACAGAGTTATCCCCATGCGCGGGGGTAATATTCTCTTGATATGTGTATAACTTCGGTGCGGCGCGTAACTGACCGCAGTTTCAATATGGAAACATGTATTGCCGTTTGCCCGAATCTTTGTTACAATATAATAAATATATATGCGTGTAAAACGACGCAGCATTGCGGCAGAATACGGAGTGAAATGAACATGAACAATCCTATCGTTACGATCGAAATGGAAAACGGCGGCATTATTCGCGCCGAACTTTATCCCGAAGTCGCGCCCAACACGGTGCGCAACTTTATTTCTCTGGCCCAAAAGGGCTTTTATGACGGCGTGATCTTCCACCGCGTCATTCCCGGCTTTATGATCCAAGGCGGCGACCCCGAAGGCACCGGCGCGGGCGGCCCGGGCTACGAGATCCGCGGCGAATTCACCGGCAACGGTTTCCAGAACGATCTCAAGCACAGCCGCGGCGTTTTATCTATGGCGCGCACCATGGTGCCCGATTCCGCCGGCAGCCAGTTCTTTATCATGACCTCGGACGCGCCGCATCTGGATGGCCAGTACGCCTCCTTCGGCATGGTGATCGAAGGCATGGAAGTGGCCGACGCGATCGTGTCCACCGCGCGCGACTGGAACGACCGTCCGCGCGAGGATCAGCGCATGAAGACCGTGACGGTGGAAACTTGGGGCGCTACGTTCGATCCTCCCGAAACCCTGTAAACGGAGAAAGAGGGGAACGGTATTGTATTATACCAATAAAGATATATTCGTGCTTTCCGCGGTGGGCTGCATGGGCACGGAGCGGGACGGGCTGGAATCCATCCTCGCCGGAAACGAAGAGGGTGCGAAGGGCTGCTGCCTGACCGTCGATATGTCGGCGGACGGCATTGCCGTTTTATCGAGCGACGGCTACTGCGTCGCGGCGGACGGCACGCAGATGGCCATCAGCGATTACAGCTACGCCGAGCTCCACACGGCGTCCTCCCAGTTGGTGCCCGCCGGGCAGGCGATCGAATTGGCCAAGACCTGTCAGGCCAAGATCGCCATCACGGTGCGCAACCAAACATTGCTGCCGCAGCTTCGCATGACGCTGCGCCACGCGGAGTACTTAGATGAAACCATCTTCGTCGGCCTTGGGCTGGTGGAAGCCGCGCGCCTTGCGGTCGCCAACCCGGAGCTGCATATCATGGGCGAGCTGCCCGCGCTGCCCGATAATATCGACGCGCTGGTGCGCGCCGCGCAGACGACGGGGCTTTTCGGCCTTCGCGCCGCGCCGAGCGACCTGACCGCGCCGCTCCTTTCCGCCTGCAAGCGCGCGGGCTTGTTTACCATGAGTTTGCCCACGGATCATATGGATACGCTGTCGCGGCTGATTAAGGACGGCGTTAATTTCATTGAGACCGGGCGGCCCGATATGACCGCCATGCTCCTGCCCGAGGGCGAAGCCACCCCGCACCAGATTCCATTGATGCGGTTTTAACACATCTTTGGGCAGAAGGTGAATTGGCCGCAGGCCAAGAGAGGCCAGTCTGGGCCGCACTTCGTCAGGCAAGACAAGAAGGTATCGCAAACACAGGAAATGTAGGGCGCGACGCCCTCGGCGCGCCGAGAGCGAAGCACCGGGATTAGTGAGAGCATCAAACAGGCTGGTACAGCCGAGCGAAGGGACATGGTTTCTCAGATAGTGTTACGTCCCTTCGGGACGGCGCGCCGAGGGCGTGGTCCAGACCAGCTTCTCTTGGCCTACTAGCTCGGTGATTCTCTTGTTTTTTCCTATGCGTTTCCCTTAACTAAATGACATTGGATACATGCCCCCGGTTTTTTGTCAAATTGAAGCTTCGCTCCAATTTGACATTTTACAGCGCGCTGCGGCGCGAAGAACGTCATGCAACCAACAATCGCCGCTCCGGCGGCGATTTTCTATTCCCCAAGAAAGGAGGCCGGCCCATGGCCGACATTTCCGTACAGAATTTAACCAAATACTACGGCGACCGCCTGATCCTGAAGGAGCTTACGTTTGACATCCAGCCCGGTGAAAAGGTCGCGATCCTCGGCGCGAACGGTACGGGCAAAACCACCCTGCTGAATATTCTGACCGGCCGCCTACCGTACGACGGCGGCTCGGTCTCGCTTGGCGCGGGAAAATCGGCGGGCATTATCGACCAGATGCCGGATTTCCCGGAAAATGCTCTGGTGGAGGATGTGCTCCGTCTGGCGTTCCGCGAATCGGATGAGATCCTCGCGGCCATGGACGAAACGACCGACGAAATGCTCCGCAAGCCGGAGGACGCTTCGCTGCTCAAGCGCTACGCCGCGCTAGAGACCCGGCTGGACGCGCTCGGCGGCTATAACCGCGATTACGAGGTAGACCGCGTCTGCAACGGTTTGGAGATTCCCGCCGAGCAGCGCCGCCAGCCCTTCCGCCTGCTTTCGGGCGGCGAAAAGACGCGCATCAATCTGGCCCGCATCATTTTGGAAAAGACCGATATCCTGCTGCTCGACGAACCGACCAACCACCTCGACATGGACGCGGTGAACTGGCTGGGCGAATATCTGGAAAGCTACCGCGGCACCGTGCTCACCATTTCGCACGACCGCTATTTTCTTGACCAGTGCTGCGACCGCATCATCGAGCTGCACGACTGCACCTGTGAATTTTACGCGGGCAACTATTCGTTCTACGCGGTCGAGCGCGAGCGCCGCCGCGAGGAACAGCTCCGCCACCATGAAAACGAGGCCGCCGAAAAGCGCCGCCTGGAGGATGTGGCCCGCAAAATGCACGAGCATGGCACCGAGCACCTTGCCAAGCGCGCCGCGTCCATTGAAAAGCGCATTGCCCGCATGAAGGTGACCGACCGACCCAAAACGGATAAACAGATGAGCGTTTCCTTCGGCGATCCCAATTACGAGACCGAGGAAGTGCTCAAAATCCGCGACCTGTCCAAAAGCTACGAGGGACGCACGATTTTTAAAGAGCTGTCGTTCAACATCCGCAACCGCGAGCGCGTCGCCATTTTGGGGCCGAACGGCGCGGGCAAAACGACCCTGCTGCGCGTCCTTCTGGGCGAAGAAACGGCGGATACGGGCACGGTGCGCAAGGGCATTGGCCTGCGGCCCGCCTATTTGCCGCAGCAGGTGCACTTTTTAAACCCGCACCGCAACCTGATCGATACGCTGATCTACGATAAGAACGTCACCATGCAGACCGCGCGGTCGCGCCTCGGCGCGTTCCATTTCTCCGGCGAGGATCAGTATAAAACGGTGGATATGCTCTCCGGCGGCGAAAAAAGCCGCCTGCGCCTGTGCGAGTTGATGTATGATCCGCTCAACCTGCTCATTCTGGACGAACCGACCAACCACCTCGATCTTGCTTCCCGCGAATGGATTGAGCAGGCGGTCGAAGCGTTCGACGGCACGCTGCTCTTCGTTTCGCACGACCGGTATTTCGTCGAACGGTTCGCCACCCGCGTGTTGTATCTGGAAAACGGCGCCTTTACCGATTTTCTGGGCAGCTACGAAGCGTTTTTGAATTACCGCGACAAGGGCGCCGCCCCGCCGCCGCAGGCCGAACCGGCGCAGCGGGCCAAACGGCCGTCGGCACCGACGCTGGACGACGTGCCCCCGCCGCCCGCAAAGCCCCGCAAAACGGGCGGCACCAAGAATTTGCAAAAGCTGCTTTCCTCCATCGAGCGCGAGATCGCGCAGCTCGAGCGGCAATCCGCCGAGCTGGAACAACAGATGGTGGAGGCTTCGTCCGATTCTCAGCGCCTTTTGGAACTGATGACGGAGAAAGAGCAGTGCGACGAGCAGCTCACCGCGAAAATGGAAGAGTGGGAAGCGGTGTCGACCGAGCTGGAGGAGCTGCAATGAAAAAGATTTTTGTAAACGGCTGGGCGTGGCTTTCGCTCGCCTTCGCCGTCTGTGCGGTCGCTTGCATTCCGTGGGCGCCCACCCGCTTTGGCGCGGTGTTTTTCGGCGCGCTTGCCGTGGGCAGCGCGGGCGAGGCGTACTTTATGCACCGCCGTGGGAAAAATAAGGGGTACCGTATGATCGCAATCGCCGGGGCCGTGTTGTTTTCCCTGTTTGTCCTTTCCTTTGCGGGCATTCAGTTCGTGATTCAGCAGGGCATGCAGGAGAACGACGAGATAGAAGCCGATTACCTGTTCGTCCTCGGCGCGCGCGTTTATGAGGATGGTCGTCCCTCGGCCGCGTTGGTCGCGAGACTCGACCGGGCAAAAGACTATTTAGAGCAGTATCCGGCCGCCAAGGCCGTGCTCTGCGGCGGTCAGGGCGATAACGAGCCCCTGCCCGAGGCCCGCGCCATGCAGACCTATCTGCTGGCTAGCGGCGTTGCGGAGGATCGCTTGCTGATCGAGGAAGCCTCGCGCAACACCATTCAAAACATTGCAAACGCCAAGGCCATGCTGGACGAGCTGGGCGATTCTTACACGACCATGGTCGTGTCCAGTGATTTTCACTGCGCCCGCGCCCGCCGCCTGATGGTGCACGCGGGGCTGGAGCCTTACGCCATCCCCGCCGAAACGCCCTATCTGGCCCAGCGCCTCGTTTTGCGCTGCCGCGAATACTGCTCCATTTTGGGGCTGATGGTTTCGGGCCGCTGGTAAAATCCAATACACAGAGGGACGGCTTCCTTGCCAAAGGAAAAGCCGTCCCTCTTATTTTTATGGGCACGCGGGGACTTTTTGCGCCCTCCGATCGTTTGATAGGTAAGGAGGTGGGACAGATGGAAAACCATGCACCGCCCGGCGAGGCGCAGCTTTTTACCGAAATATATGGCCGCAACGTCGACGCGGTATACCGGCTATGCTATGTGTATCTCAAAAACCGTGCCGATGCGGAGGACGCCGTACAGGCGGTGTTTTTAAAACTGCTGCGTTCGGGCACAAGCTTTGCGGACCGCGCGCATGAACGGGCGTGGCTGATTACAACGGCAAAAAACTGCTGCCGCGATATGCTGAAATCTTGGTGGCGGCGGCAGCGCGTCGATCTGGAAACGCTGCCCGAACCCGCCGCGCCGGACGGCGGCGGGGCGGAAGGCGAGATGCTGGAACGGCTTTTCGTACTTCCCGGGAAATACCGCGTCGCGTTATATCTTTTTTACTGGGAGCAATATTCCGTCAAGGAGATCGCGGCCATGGTGGGCAGCACGGAAAGCACGGTACGTTCCCGGCTGCAACGGGGCCGCAACCAATTAAAGCTGGATCTAGGAGGGCTGACAGATGGAAAGAATGTTGAAAAAGCTTGACCCGACAGAGGAACAAAAACAGCGCATGCTGCGCGGCATCATGGAACAGTACACAGCCTGTGGAGAACCGCGCAAGCCGCCGCGCAAACGCTGGCGCACGGCGGTTCTCGCGGCGGCCATCGCCTGCTGCCTGATTACGACAACCGCGTTCGCCGCGGTACAGTTGGGGCTGGACGCCGCGTTTGTCCGCTTTCTCCATCCATCGAGCGACGAGCAAAAGCAGCAACTGGAGAGCGGGGCCTATCTCGTAGACCAAACGGCCCAAAACGCAAGCGGGGCCGTTACCATAAAGCAGGTCGTCGGCGACAGCAACCTTGTGTATATCCTCATGGAGCTGACCGCGCCCGAGGGCACGGTTTTGGATAAAGCGCGCTACCGGTACGCGGACTTTGATCTGGATATGGGCGAGGACATGCGGGGCATGCGCAGCACGGGCTTTATCAAACTGGAGGACGAGAACGGCGCGGACAATCAGATCAGCCTAATCATGGAGATCATGACAGACCGTTCTTTGGCGGGGCAAAAGGCGCGACTGACCCTTTCCGACCTGCAAGGGGCCGATGCCTTTCCGGGCGAATTTGAAACCGTGCTGGCGGGCGAGTGGCAGGTTTCGTTCCCGCTGGACTTTACCGATTGCTCTACCCAATACGAGGTGAACCGCGCAATGACCATGCTGGGCGAGGCGGCGACGGTCCGCTCGGTCACGGTATCCCCCATTGCGATCACGCTGCGGGTTGATAGCCCGGCGCTGCGGCAGATCTACGCGGAAAACCACCGCTGGCAGGAGGTCGCGCCCAATGAATATCTGGATGATTTCCCCATCACCATCCACTATGCGGATGGGACAACGGAGACCACCAAGATTTTTAACGGCCTGACCAACGCGGATTACTTATCCGGCGAACTGCTGACAATCAAGACCTTTGAAAATGTGATAAACGACAAAGCGATCCGATCCATTACCTTTTTTGACGAACAGATCGAGCTGACACAGCCGTAAAATGCATAAATACCGATAGAAAAAGCAAGGATTCACGCGCTCAGGCGCGTAAATCCTTGCTTTTTTCGTTCTTATAAAACCGAAAGCTCAAGCACTTCGGGCGGAAAGCTGGGAACGATCGGCGGGGCGTGCAATTCGGTATCGGCAAGCGACGGCGACAAATGCGAAAGCACCAAATGCAGCTCGCTGCCGCCGCCGTCGCGCGGCGAAAGCAGCAGGCTACCGCCGTGCAGCCGCGCGACGTGCTGCACATACGGCAGGCCAAGGCCGAGCTTTACGTTATCCCGGCCGAGGGCAAGATATTCTTCATAGGAAAAGGGGCGCTGCCAGCCGCTCAGCAAAGTGTCGAACAGGGCCGCGTCCAGCCCGGGGCCGCGGTCGGCCACGGTAACGGAGGGGCGCGCCGGATCGTCGTGCACGGTCACTTCGATCAGGCCGTCCGCCGGCGAAGCCTGCACCGCGTTGGTCAGCAGGTTGTACACCGCGCGGCGGATCAGGTCGGGTTCGGCGATCAGGCGGCACTGTGCGGGCGCGTTGAGCACGATGCGGCGGTTCGTGTGTTCCTGCGTGTTGCGCACCGCCTCGCCGCATAAAACGGAGAGATCCTCCCAGTGCAGGTTGAGCTGCTCGGTGGAAAAGGGTTCGTGCAGCGTGTCGGAGTGGTTGTAGGTGCGCAGCATACGCATGCACTGCCGCCGCATATGCTGGGCAAGCGCGGGGTCGCCCACCTGCTCGATATCGGGCAGGATGGAAAGAAGGAACTGCGCGGTTTGCATGTGCAGCACACGCAGGCTTCCATCGTACTGGACGCGGTCGTCCTTTAAAAATGCCAGAAGCGCGCCCTCGCGGTGCGGCAATAGTTCCAAGCGGTATTCCGCGCCGTCAAGCTCTTCCAAAACCGTTCGCGCAGCTTTTCGTTCGATGCAGTCCCGCAACGCGGCGGCGGCGGTTTCACTCAGCAGCTGATCGACCCGTTCAAGCGGGTGCAGGCCGGTGAGCCGGGCGGCAGCCTGATTGCAAAATTCAATGTGCATCGTCGGCCCGACCATGACGAGAGCCGCATCCGAAAGGGCGGTCCGTCCGAGCAGCGCGCGCAACGTATCACTGTCGAGCTGGGCAAAGAAAGTTTCGGCCATCTTTATCCTCCAAAAATAAGAGAGCGCCAATTTCGTGTGTATAACGGCGTTCCCATGCAGCAATACTATATTTTGTGGCGTACTCTTATTATACCACTACGAACCACAGTATTGCAAAGAAAAATAAACAAAAACCGGCATAGATATGATAAAATTTTCACAAATATTACACCTTGCGGCATAGTGTGGCGATAGTGTATAATAAGAACATCGACAGAGAATCAGTATTTTTTTAGGAGGATCACTGCAAATGGCTATCAAAGTAGGTATCAATGGCTTTGGCCGTATCGGCCGTATGGTTTTCCGCGCGGGTCTGAAGAACCCGAACATCGAGTTCGTCGCGGTTAACGACCCCTTCATGACTCCGGACTACATGGCGTACATGCTCAAGTACGACACCATGCATGGCCGGTACGACGGCACCATCGCTTATGACGACAATTCCATCACCGTAGACGGCAAGAAGGTTCTGTTCTTCGCCGAGATGGATCCCAAGAATATTCCGTGGGGCGAGGCCCAAGCAGACTACGTTGTTGAATCCACCGGCGTTTTCCTGACCAAGGAAAAGGCGCAGGCGCATATCGACGGCGGCGCTAAGAAGGTTATTATGTCCGCTCCGTCCAAGGATGACACGCCGATGTTCGTTATGGGCGTCAATCAGGATACCTACACCAAGGATATGACCTTTGTTTCCAACGCTTCCTGCACCACCAACTGCCTCGCTCCGATCGCCAAGGTTCTGGACGAAGCGTTCGGCATCACCGAAGGCCTGATGACCACCGTTCACTCCGCTACCGGCACCCAGAAGGTCGTTGACGGCCCCTCCAAGAAGGACTGGCGCGGCGGCCGTGCGGCTACCGGCAACATCATTCCTTCCTCCACCGGCGCTGCGAAGGCTGTCGGCAAGGTTTACCCCAAGCTGAACGGCAAGCTGACCGGCATGTCCATGCGCGTTCCGACGCTGGACGTTTCCGTTGTTGACCTGACCTGCAATCTGGCCAAGCCCGCTTCCTACGACGAGATCTGCGCCGCTATGAAGAAGGCTTCCGAGGGCGAGATGAAGGGCATTCTGGGCTACACCGACGAGGACGTTGTTTCCTCCGACTTTCTGGGCGACGAGCGCACCTCCATTTTCGACGCCAAGGCCGGCATCGCGCTGACCGACACGTTCGTCAAGGTCGTTTCCTGGTACGACAACGAATGGGGCTATTCCAACAAGCTGCTGATGCTCATTGAGCACATGGCTTCTGTTGACAACGCCTAAGTGATATAATCAAACACCCGCTTTCCAAATATGGAAAGCGGGTGTTTTTTGCGTTTATACGGGTTTTTGGGCTACCTGTATTGGTTTCCGGGTCATAAATTAGGCAATTAGCTGAATTCGCGTGCAAAATGTCCAAAAACGACTGGATGATTTGTACAGGGAACAGCTTGTTTCCATCTTGACGAAAGTATTTTCATAAAATATAATAAAGATGAAAACAGTACCAGAAATATTAAGGAGGCATAACATGCTGGATCGGGTCAAAGGCGGGCTGATCGTATCCTGTCAGGCGCTGCCGGAGGAGCCGCTGCACTCCTCGTTTATCATGGGACGCATGGCGCGCGCGGCGGAAGAGGGCGGCGCCGTCGGCATCCGGGCGAATACCGCGGCCGATATCGAGGAGATCGCCCGCAACACGGCGCTTCCCATCATCGGCATCGTCAAGCGCGACTATGCGGATACGCCGATTTACATTACGCCCACCCTGTGCGAAATAGAAGAGCTTGCCGCCACGCCCTGCGCCATGATCGCGCTGGACGCGACGGCCCGACCGCGTCACGCGGGGCAGAGTCTGGCGGACTTTGTGAGCGAAGCGCGCCGCACCGCGCCGGGCAAGCTGCTGATGGCGGATATCGCGACGCTGGAAGAGGCGGTACAGGCGGAGGCGCTTGGTTTCGACTGCGTTTCCACCACCCTGATGGGCTATACCGCGCAATCGGAAGGCCATAATATCGCGGACAATGAGTTTGCCCGCCTGCAAGCGATTTTGCAAGCGGTACGGGTGCCGGTCATTGCCGAGGGGCACGTCGATACCCCGGCCAAGGCCAAGCGGTGCTTAGAGCTGGGCGTGCACGCCGTCGTTGTGGGCGGAGCGATCACGCGGCCGCAGCTGATCACAAGATCGTTCGTGGAAGCGATGGCCTGAGCGAAAAAAAGCAAGCATTACCGGTTGAATAATGCTTGCAGCGCTTTTTTTCGGTTTTCACGGCACTTGGGGTCCTCAAGCAGCCGGTACGTGATGGCGTTGATCAAAAACAGCAGCGGGAGCTGCGAATCGATAAAGTTTTCATCCCCGGTCTGGCGGATATCGCCGGCCAGCAGGATCGTATCCGCGATGCGGGCGAGCGGGGCGCGGCGAGCCTGCGTCAGCGCGCAAACATGCGCGCCCACCGATTTGGCGATCTCGCAGGCGCTGACGACCTCGCGCGTTTCGCCGGAGTTGGATACCGCGATGATCAGGTCGCGGTTCGAGAACAGGCTGGTCTGCACCATCATCAGGAAGCTGTCGGTCATCGCGGTCGAGGTAAAGCCCATTTGCACCAGCCGCATGTTGAATTCGTTGGCCGTCAGGCCCGAGCTGCCCAGACCGAAGATCAGGATTTTTTTCGCGCTGTGGATTTGCGCGGTGAATAGGTCGAGGTCGGCGGCGGTCACCAGTTCGGACGCGGCTTCCAGCGTGCGCTGGTAATAGTGGCACATGCGCTGCATGGTCTCCTCGGGCGCCTGCATGGGCGCGCCTTCGGCGGATAAAAGCGTTTGAAATTCAATATAATTGCGGTAAGCAAGCTTCTGGCAAAACCGGGTAAGCGTCGAATTCGAGGTGCCGGTCGCTTGCGCCAGTTCCATACTAGAGATACCGGCCGCTTCTGCAGGATGGGCGGTAATGTATGCGGCGATCCGCTGTTCGCTCTTGGATAGCCGGTTTCCATAGACCTGCAACCGGTTTTGAAAACTGAGATCAGCCATGTTCACCCTCCTGTTCATCAGTCCCTACACATCATGATAGTATACGGCGCGCCGGATTGCAACAGAAAAGTGGAAAATAGCATGGTTCCCTGTCGGACAAAGCGTTTTCGCAGCGCTTTTAAAATACGATCACACATAAAAAGGAGATTTCATCATGAGTAACGAGATTCAGGTCGGCGTAATCGGTTTTGGCCAGATGGGTCAGGTACATGCGGGCATTTACAACAAGCTGCCGGGCGTAAAGCTTGCCGCGGTGTGTGAGTATAGCGACGAGCGGCGCGCCGAGGCGGAAAAGCAATACGGCTGCAAAACCTACAAGGAATACAAGGACCTGCTGGAAGATCCCTCGATCGAGGCCGTATCGATCGTTTTGCCGGACAACATGCACCGCGAGGCGGTTGAGATCGCGGTGAAAAACCGCAAGCACATCCTGCTGGAAAAGCCTCTTGCCAAGGAGCTCGCGGACGGCGAGGCCATGTACGAGATCACCAAGGATTATGACAAGGTTTTCACCGTCGGCTTCCTGCTTCGCTTCGATCCGCGCTTCAACCTCATCAAGCAGTCGCTGGACGCGGGCGAGCTGGGCGATATCATCCATTTATACTGCCGCCGCAACAGCCCGATTGTCGGGCCCCGCCGTTATATCGGCGCGTCCGACCTGTCGATGCACGTGATGATCCACGATATCGATTACATCAACTGGTTCATGGGCTGCAAGCCGGTCAAGGTGTATGCCAAGGCGCGCAGCGTCATGCTCAAGGAGCACGGCATGGACGATGTGATCTACGCCCTTGTGACCTATGAAAACGGCGCGATCGCGTGCATGGAAGCCTGCTGGGTGCTGCCGGAAAATTCGCCCACGATCATCGACGACAAGGTCGAGCTGGTCGGCACCAAGGGCACGGTCTATGTGGACGCGTGCGATAACGGCGTGCGGTTCGTCACCGGCCAGCGCGTTTGCTACCCGGATTCCCGCCACTGGTACAACGTCAACGGCGCGCCGTCCGGCGACCTGTCCGAGGAGATCATGGCCTTTATCGGCAACATCGTGAACGGCACCAAGTCCATCATCACGCCGGAGGACGCGCTCGGCTCGCTGCGCGTGGTGGATGCGATCGAGCGGTCGATCGCCGAGGGCGTCGAAGTATCCCTGTGATCCCGCGGGGCGCGGCCCCGCACAAAAGATAGAGAAGGGCTGTTTTGAAGGAGGGTAAAAGAGATGTCAGTACGAGTACAAATACAAAAGTTCGGCAGTAAGCTCAGCAGTATGGTAATCCCTAACTTGGGTGCGTTCATCGCTTGGGGCCTGCTCACCGCGGTGGGCATCGCCATCAACAACGACATGATGCGCAGCTTTATCACGCCCATGCTCAACTACCTGCTCCCCATCTTGATCGCGTTTGCGGGCGGCAAGATGGTGTACGACTATCGCGGCGGCGTGATCGGCACGGTCGCGACAATCGGCGTCATCATCGGTTCCAGCGTGACGATGTTTATCGGCGCCATGATCCTTGGCCCGCTTTCCGCGTGGCTGCTCAAAAAATTCGATCAGCTGATCGACGGCAAGGTGCCGATGGGCTTTGAATTGCTCGTCAACAACTATTCGATCGGCATTTTGGGCGCGATTCTCGGCGTGTTCGGCTGCGTCGTACTGGGCCCCGCGATTTCCTCGCTCACCACCGTGTTCGCGGGCGGCGTTGATTTTCTGGTCAAGAACGGCCTGCTGCCGCTCACCGCTATCCTGATCGAGCCCGCCAAGGTGCTGTTCCTGAACAACGCCATCGGTCAGGGCATCCTCACCCCCATGGGCACGACGCAGCTCGGCGAGCTGGGCAAATCCGTGCTGTTCCTGCTCGAATCCAACCCCGGCCCCGGCATGGGCGTGCTGCTCGCCTATATGCTGTTCGGCAAGGGCACCTCGAAATCGTCCGCTTGGGGCGCTTCGATCATCCACTTGTTCGGCGGCATCCATGAGATCTATTTCCCGTTTGTTTTGATGAACCCGATCCTGATCCTGCCGCTGATCCTCGGCGGCGCGGTCGGCACCTTCCTGTTCAACCTGCTCGGCGTCGGTCTGGTCGGCGTGGCGTCCCCGGGCTCCATCATCTCGATCATGATCATGTCCTCCCCCGGCGATCATTTCAAGATCTGTCTGGCCGTCGCGGCGGCCTGCGCGGTCACGTTTCTGCTTTCGATCCCGCTGGTCAAGCGCGCGGGCGGCGGCGACGATTCCTCCCTCAAGGAAGCCGCTAAGACCATGAACGAGCTCAAGGGCAAGAAGAGCCGCATCTCCGCCGTGTTTGAAGGCGACGGCGCTGCGTTTGATTTTGCTTCCGTCACCCGCGTCGCCTATGCGTGCGACGCCGGCATCGGCTCTTCCGCCATGGGCGCCACCGTTTTGCAGAAGAAGTTCAAGGCCGCCGGTCTCGGCGATGTGGAGGTGTTCCATATCGCGGTGGAAAACCTGCCGACGGATTGTCAGGTCGTCGTCACGCAGGAATTGCTGCTCGACCGCGTCAAGGGCGCGCAGCCCGATGCGTACTGCATCGCGGTGACCGATTTCCTGAACGCGCCGGAATACGACGAGCTGATCGCAAAGGTCAAGGCTGCAAAGGGCAAATAAAAAAACGCAAGGGGAAGGCCGCGCACGATGGCCGGCCTTCCCCCTTACCTGTAGAGAATAGGATGTACGTATGCTGAAAGCGATTATAATGGATTTCGACGGCCTGATCGTGGATACCGAGGTCGTATGGTACCATATTTACGTCGAATGGTTTAAAAAGCATAAAAACTACGATATGTCGGTAGAGGAATTCCTGACCTGCGTCGGCTCCAACGCGGAGGAGCTTTTCCAAAAGCTCGACAGGCAGGGCATCCATGTGGACCGCGATGCCTTTGTCCGCGATACCCAGCAGCGCTTCATCGAGGAAAGCGGCGCATTGCCCGCCAAGGACGGCGTGGCCGACTTTATCCACGCGGCGCGGGACAACGGGGTTAAGGTCGCGCTCGCGACCTCCTCCGGGCGCAAAAAGCCGGAAACGCACCTGCGCCGTCTCGGTCTGCTGGAGGATTTTGATTTGTTCGTCACGGCGGAGGACGTGACCCGGATCAAGCCCTTCCCCGACCTGTTCCTGACCGCCGCGTCCAAGCTGGCGCTTTCGCCGGTCGAATGTCTGGTCGTGGAGGATTCGCTCAATGGGTTAAAGGCGGGACAGAACGCGGGCATGCGCGTGTTGGTCGTGCCGAACGATGTGACAAAGCACTGCAAATTTGAAGGCGATCTTCGTGTGTGCGATTCTCTCGCGCAAGTGGATTTTAACGCGCTGATGGCTGAGTTTTAAGGCTTGGAGGAACCGGAAATGCTGGAAAATATCACGGAAAAGGACATACGGATCGGCGTCCGGGCCGAGGGCTGGGAGAACGCGATCCGCAAAGCCGCGGCCCCTCTTCTGGAGAACGGCGCGATCGAACAGAGCTACATCGACGCGATGGTGGAATCGGTGCATAAAAACGGGCCGTACTATGTGCTGTCCAAGGGGCTCGCGCTCGCGCACGCAAGGCCGGAATGCGGCGTTAACCGCTTGGCGTTGCAGTTCACCACGCTGGAACCCGGCGTTGCGTTCGGCGCGGGCGATAACGACCCGGTGCGCCTGATTATCACGCTGGCCGCGACCGATAACGACAGCCACCTCGACCTATTGGGCGAGCTGGCCGACGTGCTGATGGACGACGGCCGGCTGGAAAAAGCTGTGCGCAGCGCCTTCGCCGGAAGCGTTTTTAAAGCTGCTCGCGGGTGAGTGAGATGGTCCTATGCTTCGATATCGGCGGTACATCGATCAAATACGGGCTGGCGTATGACCCGGGCAATGAAATCCGCTTCGCGGAGCGCTGGGAAATACCCACCGAAGCGGCGCGTTTGCGCGGCCCGGGCATCGAGCGCAAAATCGTCGAGCTGACCGCCGCGTTAAGCGGCCGACAGGAGCTGCGCGGCGTCGCGGTATCGACCGCGGGCATGGTCGATCCCGCGTCTGGCAAGATCGTGTACGCCAATGAGAACATTCCCGGCTACACCGGCTGCAATGTGAAGGCGGCGGTCGAGCGGGCGGTCCATCTGCCCTGCGCGGTCGAAAACGATGTGAACGCCGCCGCGCTGGGCGAGTACGCCTACGGCGCGGGCCGGGGGCGCGGCAGTATGCTGTGCCTGACGGTCGGCACCGGCATTGGCGGCGCCGCCGTGCTGAACGGCGAGATCTGGCACGGCCATGCGTATTCTGCGGGCGAAATCGGCTATATGCTGGTGAACGGCAAGCCGTTTCAGGATCAGGCGGCTACCTCCGCGCTGATACGGCAGGTGGCGCAGGCGACCGGACAATCGCTGGACGGCAGGCAGATCTTTCAGCGCGCGCGGCAGGGCGACGCGGCCTGTAACCAAGCGATCGATACCATGTGCGCCGTGCTGGCGCAGGGCATTGCAAACTGCCTGTGCGTGCTCGATCCCGGCATGGTCGTGCTGGGCGGCGGCGTCATGGCGCAGGCCGCGTTCTTACGGCCCCGGCTGATGGAGTATTTGCAGCGGTACGCCAACCCCTACATTTTAGCGCATACCACCCTTTCCTTCGCGGAACTTGGAAACGACGCCGGCATGGCGGGCGCATATTACTTGTTAATGCAGCAAATAAAAGGGGCTGTAAAATAAGTTTCCACAAATAAATAGAAAACTGTTGCAAAGCGAAGAATGCTACCAATTTTGTCATTCTGAGGAGCGAAGCGACGAAGAATCTCGCGCGAACGCGCGTTCGCGCGAGATTCTTCACTTCGTTCAGAATGACATTTGGATACTCTTCTATTTTGCAACAGTTTTTTTACTCTTACGTTTCCGCGAGATCGTTGGAGATCTTGAGCTTATCGAACGCGTAGAGCAGCAGGCTGAGCAGCATGCCGACGATGGCGGCCAGCGTCATACCGGAAAGGGATACATTGCCGAGCTGTAGGGTTACGCCCGACAAGCCGGTGACAAAGATGACCGAGGTCAGGATCATGTTGCGGTTGCGGCCATAATCCACATGGTTGTCCACTAAAATGCGCAGGCCGGAGGTGCCGATCATGCCGTACAGCAGGAACGAGATGCCCCCGATCACCGGGCCGGGGATGGTTTGAATGAGCGCCGCGAACGGGCCGATGAACGAGCAAACGAGCGACAGAATCGCCGCGCCGCCGATGACGCGCACCGAATACACCTTGGTGATCGCCATCACGCCGATGTTTTCGCCGTAGGTCGTGGTCGGCACCGAGCCGATCAGGCCGGAGACCATGGTGGAAAAGTTGTCCGCAAACAGCGAGCGGTGCAAGCCGGGGTCCTTCAAAAGGTCGCGGCCCACGATCTTGCTGGTCACGAGCTGGTGGCCGATATGTTCGTTGGCGATAACCAGAATGACGGGCAGAATGATCAGGATGGCTTCCAGATTAAACTTCGGCGTTTGAAAATTCGGCAGCTGGAACAGCGGCTGGCGAAACGCGTCCATGATCTGGCCCACCGTTACCACCTTCGTAAGAAGGGCGGCCCCATAACCGCAGATAATGGCGATCAGGATCGGGATGACGGACAGGAACTTACGAAACAGCACGCTGCCCAAAACCGCCACGCCCAGCGTCACGCAGAAGGTGATGACGGTCGCCGTGGTCATTTCGGGGCCGACGACCTTGCCGGTCTCCGCCGCGTTCCCCGCAAGCTCTAAACCGATCAGCGCGACGACCGGGCCCATGGCCGCGGGCGGCAGCACCACGTCGATCCACTTGGTGCCGCATTTGTAAATAATGAAAGCGAGCAGACAGCCGACCGCGCCCACCACAACGAACCCGCCGAGCGCGTAGGAATACCCCCATTTATCAATGACCAGCAGGCCGGGCGCGAGGAAGGCGAAGGAAGAACCGAGGTACGCGGGCGCTTTGCCCTTGGTGATGAAAATGAACAAAAGCGTGCCCACGCCGTTCATAAACAGCACGATCGCCGGGTTGATGTGGAAAATGAATGGTACCAAAACCGACGCGCCGAACATAGCGAACATGTGCTGGATGGACAGCGGAATCAGCAGCTTCGCGGGCACCCGGTCCTCCACCTGAATAATTCGATTGGAATGCATGCTCTTTATACCCCTTCTTTTCTTTTATTTTGCCGGGATTAAATTTCCTCTTTATTTGTGAACAGACGCTTTATTTCATCCATGCGGGCGCTTGCCGCGTCGTACCCCATTTGATAGCCCCAAGTAAGCTTATTAACATCCTTTTCAAAACTTTCGAGCTTGGCGGATGGCTGAAGCAGCACGGTATCGGCGGGCCGTTTTTCGGTGAGCCGATGGCAAAAGCAAACCGTGTCGTTATACCGCTTCGGCCGGCTTTCCATGGTATCCGCGAGCTGCGGATATTTGCGGCGCAGCGCGCGAGAGGCAAGGGCGCTGCCGCGCGTCAGCGTTTTCCGGTATTCTGCCGGTTGGGTCAGCACGATCAAATTTTTACGGTTGCCGTCGTGAAGACTTTGAACGATCGGGATCGGATCGGCCAAGCCGCCGTCATAATACATTTCCCCGCCGATGGAAACGGGCGGGAAATAGCCCGGAATGGCGCAGGTCGCGCGCAGCATGGTGCTCGGCTTGTCAAGCTCCATGCCGTTGAGAAATTCGGCCTTGCCGGTGCGGGCGTTCGTCACCCCCACCTTGACCCGCCCCCGATAGGCGTGGAACGTGTCCCAATCATAGGGGATCAGTTCGTTCGGGATGGTGCTGAACACAAAATCAACGCCGAAGATGCTGTGATCGTGCACAAGGTTACGGGGGCCCATATAGCGCTTATCGTTCCGATAGCGGCGCAGCACCTCAAGGTTGCGTCCGCGCTGGCGTGAAAGATAGGAAAACGCGTAGGTGATGCCGGCGGAAACGCCGATCACATAGTCAAACATCAGATCATGGTCGAGCAGCGCGTCCATCACGCCGCACGAAAACACCGGGCGGAACGTGCCGCCCTCTAAAACCAGTCCGGGCATAAGACAAAGACCTCCAAGGATATGTGGTAGGGCGTTTGGGTCACCGACGCCCCCGCTTCGCGGGACGGCGCTTTCTGTGGTGCGCGCCGGACGATCCCTTACCGGCCCCCTTGCCTGTGGGGCCGGTGCGGTACGGCGGCCGCTCGGCGGGCTGACGCGCCTTGTCGGAAGCAGGCAGCACGCCCTCCGCCGGGCCGAAGTCGATCTGGCCGGTGACCTCGCTCGCGGCGAGCAGCGTCACGGTGAGCGGCGTGCCGATTGTAAAGCGCTTGCCGGTATGCCGTCCCTGCATGCTCATGTGCTGCTCGTCGTATTCATAATAGTCGCCCTCCAGCAGCTCGACGCGCACAAGGCCCTCGCACCCGTTTTCCAGCGCGATAAACAGGCCGAACGGCGCGACGCCGGATACCTCGCCCTCAAAGGTCTCGCCGATAAACTGCTTCATATAGGCGGCGGTGTACAGCTTGTCGATGTCGCGTTCGCAGGTATCGGCCGCGAATTCGCGCGCCGTCGATTGCTGAGCCGCGTCCTCGCACATCGTTTCATCCGCGGGCGTTATTTCTTCGCCCAAAAGGCTCTTTTGCAGCATACGGTGGGCGATCAGATCGGGATAGCGGCGGATAGGCGAGGTAAAGTGCAGATAGTACTTGGCTTTCAGGCCGTAGTGGCCGATGCATTCCTCGGAATAGCGCGCGCGTGCCAGACTGCGCAGCAGCAGCATGGGCAGGATGCGCTGCTTGGGATCGCCCTTGGCGCCGTTCAATACGGCTTGCAGCTGGGCGGTGTCCTGCGGCTTGGAGGGATCGACCCGGTAGCCGAACGGCCGCGCAAAGGTTGCGAATACGCGCAGCTTTTCAGGGTCCGGGTTTTCGTGCACGCGGTAAACGGTGGGCCGCTCGCGCCGCACCATGTATTCGGCCACGGCTTCGTTCGCTTGCAGCATGAATTCCTCGATCAGCCGTTCGGATTGACCGCGCTCACGGTATTGCAGATCGACCGGCTTGCCCTCGCTGTCGACGACGATCTCGGTTTCCGGGATGTCCAGCTCAAGCGCGCCGCGCTCGATGCGGCGGCGGTTCAGCGTCTGCGCGAGCGCGTTCATTCCCTCGATCGCTTCGGTCAGAAAAGCATATTTCCCGCGCAGGTCCTCATCACCCGCGAGGATTTTGTTGACGTTCCGGTAGGTCATGCGCGCGCCCGAGCGGATGACGGACTTGGCAAAGGAGGCCTTATGGCGGCGGCCGTCCTTGTCGAATTCCATCATTGCGGAAAAGGCCAGCCGGTCCTCGTCCGGATTTAGCGAGCAAATGCCGTGCGACAGGGCGAAGGGCAGCATGGGCACCACATGGCCCGGGTAATAAACCGAGGTGCCGCGGCGGAAGGCCTCCGCGTCCAGCGGCGAGTCGGGGGTGACATAGTGGCTCACGTCCGCGATGTGCACGCCCAGCAGCAGGTGGCCGTTTTCCAGCGTTTCCAGCGATACGGCGTCGTCAAAGTCCTTGGCGTCGTCCCCGTCGATGGTGAAGATCAGCTTGTCGCGCAGGTCGAGGCGTTGGGCCGCCTCCGCGGGATCGACGGATTGCGGCACGCGCTCGGCCGCCGCCGAAGCATCCGCGGGGAATACGTCCTGTACGCCGTTCTCGCGCAGGATGCCCGCGATGCTGGCTTCCATCGTGCCGTCCTCGCCCAGATCGGCGCGAATCTTGCCCTGCGGCATCACGGTATCGCTGCCGTAATACGACACCTCGACCGCGACGCGGTCGCCCACCGAAGCTTCGCCAAGATTCTGGCGGCCGATCGCGATCTCGGGGAACTTTTTGCTGCTCGGCTGTACGAAATAGTCCTTGCCGCGCCGAATGAGCGCGCCGGTCAGTTCGCCGCCCGCACGCTGCAAAACGCGCAGCACGGCGGCCTCGGTCCGGCCCCGGCTGCCGCCCCGCTCATATACCTTTACCAGCACATGGTCGCCATGCCACGCGCCGCCGCCCGCGTTCGGCGGGATGAACAGGTCGTCCGCCCGTTCGGGGGCGTCTCCTTCCGCGTCGGGCCGCACAAAGGCAAAACCGCGCTCGGTCGCGAGAAAGGTGCCCGCGACGCAGCCGTAGTGCCCGACCTGCGCAAAGCGGTTCTTTTTGTTTTTCATCACGCGGCCCGCCGCGATCAGCCGGTCAAGGCTGTCCCTCAGCGCCTGCTTTTCCGCGTTGGGCAGCGCGCGTCGGATGTCTTCGATCTGCATGGGCTTTGATAGCAGCGCGTAAAGCGCACTGTCCAGTTCATTTGGTTCCATAATCAGCCCTCCCGTTTCATTCGTTCTAGTATACCACAGCGGCAGGCATTTTGAACCGTCAGAATAGACTGAGGCGCTGCTGGTGGTATCATTTATTTAATAACGGTATAATGGCCGTCTGCGGCTATTATACCATTTTTTGCGCTGGATTAAAAGAGGGCCGTACAGAAACGGCCCGTATTACACTGGAAAGAAGCGGATAGACTGCTCCAAAAGAGCATGCACAGTCAAGCGGCGCTGCCGCCGCATATGGTATCCTATGGATACAGGGAGGTGCTTTATCATGCACGCATGGGAACAGATCCAGCTGACCCTTGACTATATAGAGGGGCATTTGGAGGAGGAGATCGATATTCAGGAACTGGCCAAGCTGGCCGCACTGTCGCCGTTTTACTTTCAGCGCCTGTTCAGCCGTTTGGTGAAAAAGCCGGTCGCGGAGTATGTCAAGCTGCGCCGTCTGTTCAAGGCGGCGGAAATGCTGCCGCAATCAAACCGGCGCATTCTGGACATTGCGCTCCAAGTGGGCTTTCGCTCGCATGAACATTTTACGCGCGCTTTTAAGGAGGCGTTCGCTATAACGCCGGAGGAATACCGCTCGCATCCACAGGCGCTGAACCGTATGACAAAACCCGAGCTTGCGCTCCATTATACCTTGATTGACGAGGGCGTGCCGCTCATCACGGACGGCACCGTGCTCGAGGTCGGCCGGCGGCGGCTCGCCGCGCCCCTTTGCTTTGTGGGGGTGGAAAAGCAAATGCCGGTGCGATTTGTCGAGGGCTTGGGCACCGCATCGGGCGTTGATCCGCTGGACGCGCTGTGGCGCGGCCTGCACGAACAAAAGGAAGCGGCGCTGGGCATACCCGAGGACAGCGAGGAGCTTGGGGTCTCCTACCCCTCGCGGGATACGCGGTATTTTACCTACTTTGCGGGCGCTAAAGCGCTGTCCGAAAAGGCTGTGCCCGGCTTTACAAGCTGGCTGCTGCCGCAGGGCGAATACATCGTATGCTCCTTTGAAGCGGAAAGCTTTGAAGCGCTGGTGATGGACGCGCTTTACAAGGCGCAGCAGTATATGTTCGGGGTATGGCTGCCGCGCCATGGGCTGCAAACCGAGCCGTTCTGCGCCGAGCGCTACGCCTGCCACGGCCCGCAGACGACAAGCATGGAGATATGGCTCAAACCGCTGTAAACCCAAAAGCCGCCCTTCGGGGCGGCTTTTGCCGAAGTGGGGCGAACGGTTCCACGAGTGCGCGGGTTGCGGTTTCAGCCGGTTTGTGGTATACTAAAAATGGAAAGTTATTCGATTTTGCGGAAAAGGAAGGTGTAGAAAATGCGGGCATTGATTACCGGCGCTTCGTCCGGCATTGGGCGCGAGATCGCGAAGCTGCTGGCGGAAAGGGGCTATGAGCTGACGCTTGCCGCCCGCCGTGAGGATAAGCTGCGCGTCCTCGCGGCCGAGCTGCCTACCGTTTGCCACGTCATCGCGGCCGACGTATCGGATGAACACGAGTGCCGCCTGCTGTATCAGGCCGCTGCGGGGGATGATCTGGAGATCGTCGTCAACAACGCGGGATTCGGCCTGTTCGGCGCGTTTCAGGATACCGACCTTGAGGAAGAGCTGCGCATGATCGATACCAACATCCGCGCCGTGCATATCCTGACCAAGCTGGCGCTTAAGGATTTTACCGCGCGAAACCGGGGGTATATCCTGAATGTCGCCTCCTCGGCCGGTTTCTTGCCCGGCCCGCTGATGGCGACTTATTACGCGAGCAAAAACTATGTGCTGCGGCTGACGCAGGCCATCCGAGAGGAGCTGCGGCGCGAGCGCAGCGCGGTGCATATCACGGCGCTTTGCCCCGGCCCGGTCGCCACGGAGTTCAACAAGGTCGCGGGCGTATCGTTCGCGCTGGGCGGGCTGACCGCCGCGCGCGTCGCCCGCGAAGCGGTGGAAGGCATGTTTGCGGGCAAGGCCGCCGTCGTGCCGGGCGCCGCTATGAAGGCCATGACCGCCGCGCGCCATTTCGCGTCCGATTCCATGCTCGCCCGCATCACCTATCATTTCCAACGGAAAAAGGGGACTAAATGACAAAAGAAGAAATTTCCCGCGCACTACAAACCGATTTTGCCCGTACGCTGCGCAAGCCGTTCGTTTACGCGATGCGGAAATACCGGCTGGTACAGCCGGGCGACCGCGTCGCCGTGTGTATCTCGGGCGGCAAGGATTCCATGCTGCTCGCCCTGCTGCTGCGAGAAGCGCAGCGCACGGTCGATTTCGAGCTTTGCTACCTCGCCATGGACCCCGGGTACAGCCCGGACGGCCGTGACAAGCTGGAAGCGAATGCCGCGCAGCTCGGCATCCCGCTACATATTTTTGAAACCAATGTGCTGCGCGTGGCGCAGAACCACGCGGCCGAGCATCCGTGCTTTTTATGCGCCAAAATGCGGCGCGGCTATCTATATGCGGAGGCGCAGCGCCTTGGCTGCAATAAGATCGCCCTCGGCCACCACTTTGACGACGCGATCGAATCCGTCCTTATGGGTATTTTATACGGCGGGCAGGTGCAGGCCATGCTGCCGCGCGTGCGCTCCAAGCACTTTGAGGGGATGGAGCTGATTCGCCCGCTGTACTTTGTGCGCGAGCGGGAGGTCACCATCTTTGCAAAGGCCTGCGATATGACCTTTTTACCCTGCGATTGTCCGGCCAAAACACGCTTAAGCGATACCAAGCGCGCCGAGATCAAGGCCATGATCGCCTCGCTCGCGCGGGACAATCCGCAGGTGGAGCAAAATATCCTCAACGCCGTCAAAAACGTCGACACCGCCAAGATCCTCGGCTGGCGCGATGAAAACGGCCGCCACAGCTTTTTGGATCAGTTCGACTGAGCGCCATACAGGGCCGCCGCACTTTCATGGGAACGCGGCGGCTTTGCTATGGTCTTTGACAAAGTTATTTTGCATTGCGCTTTATGGCTGGATAAACATACAATTTACATAGTCGGTAAGGCGTACATTAAAAAGATTGCAGCAAATAAAGGGCGTGCTTGCACCGCTCAAACACGATACAATAAATTAGTTCGGTATCTATATAATAATGATGGTGATAAAGATGAAACAGAAAACCGGCGTCCTGATGGGGCGCTTTGCCCCTTATTTTAAGCCGTACGGCGGCGTGCTGGCGCTCGACCTTTTTTGCGCGGCGCTGACCACGCTGTGCGAGATCGTGCTGCCGATGATGGTGCGCTATCTGGCGCAGCGCGGTATGGAGGATATGGCGCTTTTATCGGTCGGCCTTGTGATGCGCGTTGCCGCGCTGTATCTGGTGCTGCGGCTGATCGATGTGGCGGCCTCGTATTTTATGGCCAATGTCGGCCATGTGATGGGCGCGAAGATCGAGACCGATATGCGTTCGGCGTTGTTCCGGCACTTACAAAAGCTGTCCTTCAGCTATTATGCGAATACCAAGGTCGGCCAGCTGATGGCGCGCATTACCTCCGACCTGTTCGATGTGACCGAATTCGCACACCACTGTCCGGAGGAGTTTTTCATCGCGGGCCTGAAGATCGTGGTATCGTTCATCATTCTGTGCACCGTGAACGTGCCGCTGACGCTGATCGTTTTTGCGGTGGTACCGCTGATGATCGTTATTTCAAGCAAGTTCAACCATAAAATGCGCATCACCTTCGGCAAGAACCGCCAGCAGGTGGGCGAAGTAAACGCACAGGTGGAGGATAGCTTGCTCGGCGTGCGCGTGGTCAAATCCTTTACGGGCGAAGAGCGCGAAATAGAAAAGTTTGAGCAAGGCAACCTCGCGTGGCTCGGTATCAAGCGGGAGAATTACCACTGGATGGGCGCGTTTACCGCCGCCACGCGCGCGTTTGACGGCCTGATGTACCTGACCGTGATCATCGCGGGCGGCCTGTTCATGGTCTATGGGCACATCGATCCGGCGGATTTTATGGCCTATCTGCTCTATGTCACCACGCTGCTGGCCACCATACGCCGCATCGTGGAATTCACTGAGCAGTTCCAGCGCGGCATGACCGGCATCGAACGCTTTTTCGAGGTCATGGACGTAGCGCCCGAAATCAAAACGCCGGAGGGAGCGGAAAAGCTGCCGCGGCTGCGCGGCGATATCCGCTTTGAGGACGTGTGCTTTGCTTATGCGGACGACCCGGACACCACCGTGCTCGACCATTTGACGCTTGATATCAACGCCGGCCAGTCGGTCGCGCTGGTCGGCCCGTCGGGCGGCGGTAAAACGACCATCTGCAATCTGATCCCGCGCTTTTACGATGTGACACAGGGCCGCGTGACCGTGGATGGCCATGACGTGCGCACAGCCGATCTGGATTCGCTGCGCGGGCAAATCGGTGTGGTGCAGCAGGATGTCTACCTGTTTTCCGGCACAATTTTTGATAATATCTCCTATGGCAAGCCGGACGCGACGAGGGAGCAGGTAATAGAGGCCGCAAAACAGGCGGGCGCGCATGATTTCATCATGGCTACGCCGAACGGCTACGATACCTATGTTGGCGAGCGGGGCGTTCGCCTTTCCGGCGGGCAAAAACAGCGCATCTCGATCGCGCGCGTATTTTTGAAAAACCCGCCCATTTTGATATTGGACGAGGCGACCTCGGCGCTCGATAACGAATCCGAGCGGCTGGTGCAGCAGAGTCTGGAACGCTTGGCAAAGGGCCGCACCGTGCTCACCATCGCGCACCGCCTGTCCACCATCCGCTCGGCGGATAAGATCGTTGTTTTGACCGAGGACGGCGTGGCCGAACAAGGCACACACGAAGAACTGCTGAGGAAAAACGGCGTGTACGCCGCCCTGTACCGGCTTGCGGCGGATCAAACATAAAAAGTCGAAAAACCCAAAAGTGGGCGCGAACAACGCGCCCACTTTTTTTCAATTTTTTATGGAATGCTATTGACAAACAGCGGCTTCGGATATAATATGAATACATGAACATATGAGCAATCATTCATATATTAGGAGGCGAGCTGACATGGCGGAAGCAATGCGAAAAGAAGCGCATGAACACGGCGCGGCATGCGCCTGCGGCCACGAGCACGAGCATACCCACGAAAGCGCTTGTGACTGCGGCCACGAACATCATCACCCCCACGAGGAGCCTTGTGCTTGCGGTCACGAGCATCACCATCCCCACGAGGAGCCTTGTACTTGCGGTCATGAGCATCACCATCCCCACGAGGAGCCTTGTGCTTGCGGCCATGAGCACCATCATCCCCACGAAGAGCCTTGCGCTTGCGGACATCACCACGCGCACGAGCACCACCACGAGCATGACGAGCACGGCGCCTGCGGTCACGAACACGGTCATGAGCAGTTGGCGGCGCCAAGCAAAACGGGCCGCGGCAAGGGGAAGCAGCGCGTTTACACCATGCAGAATCTGGGCTGCGCGCACTGCGCGGCGCAGATGCAGCAGCGCATCGGCGCGCTCGACGGCGTAAACGATTGCGTGCTGGTGTACGAAACAAAGCAGCTGCGCGTGACCGGCGCGGATCCCGACCGTCTGCTGCCGCAAATGCGCGAAATTTGCAGCTCAATCGAAAGCGGAGCCAAGGTGCTCGCGCCCGAGGAAGAGCACGAGGAAGGCTCCTCGCCCCTCGGCGAGTTGGTCGGCGGCGCGGCGCTGTTCGCCGCGGGGCTGCTGGTGCCGCAGGGCGCGGCGAAGTTTACGCTGCTGATCGCGGCGTATCTGGTGCTCGGCTGGCGCGTATTGTGGACGGCGCTGCGCAACTTGACCAGAGGCCGCGTGTTTGATGAAAACTTCCTGATGTCCATTGCAACGATCGGCGCGGTCGCCATCGGCGATTACGCGGAGGCGGTCGGCGTGATGCTGTTTTACCGCATTGGCGAATTCTGCGAGGACCGCGCGGTTGAACGCAGCCGCCGCCAGATCATGGACGCGGTCGACCTGCGGCCCGAGGTCGTGCAATTAGCGGTGGGCGGCGAAACGCGCACCATTCCGGCAGGCGACGCGAAGGAGGGCGATATCGTCCTCGTCCGGCCCGGCGACCGCGTGCCGCTGGACGGCGTGGTTGTGGAGGGCGAAAGCAGACTGGATACCTCGGCGGTCACCGGCGAACCCGTGCCCGTGCGCGTGACGCCCGGCGACAGCGCGCTGTCCGGCTGCGTCAACACGGACGGCCTGATCAAAATGCGGGTCACGCACGTGCTGGCGGAAAGCATGGTTACGCGCATTTTGAACAGCGTGGAAAACGCGGCGGCCAATAAACCCAAGCTGGACCGCTTCATTACGCGCTTTTCCCGCCTATACACCCCGGCGGTCGTCATCGTGGCGCTGCTGACCGCGCTGATCCCCGGCTTTGTCACCGGCGATTGGAGCAAGTGGGTCTATACGGCGCTCACCTTCCTTGTAATCTCATGCCCGTGCGCGCTGGTGCTTTCCGTGCCGCTTACCTATTTTGCCGGGATCGGCGCGGGCAGCAAACGCGGTATCCTATTCAAGGGCGGCGTTTCGATCGAAGCGCTGCAAGATATTAAAACGGTCGTTATGGATAAGACCGGCACGATCACCGAGGGCAACTTTGTGGTGCAGCGCGCCGCCCCCGCCGAAGGGCAGGATGCGGATGAGCTGCTCGCCCTAGCGGCGGCCTGCGAGGCCGCGTCCACGCACCCGATCGCGCGGTCTATTCTGGCCGCCGCCGGGGAAAAGGGCGTTTCGCCCCTAACGGTGGAAGCGGTGAAGGAACAGGCTGGCGAGGGCGTGACGGCGCGGTGGAACGGCAAGCCCGTGCTTTGCGGCAATCAAAAGCTGCTGACGCGGTACGGTATCGACCTTTCGGCCTACCGCGGCGCGAAAGGCAGCACCGAGGTGCTGCTTGCCTGCGAAGGCCGTTTCATCGGCCATTTGGAGATTGCGGATACGGTGAAATCGGACGCGGCCGGCGCCGTTTCCCGCATGAAAAAGCAGGGCCTGAAAACCGCAATGCTGACCGGCGACGGACAGGACAGCGCGGAGGCCGTTGCGCAGACCGTCGGGATTGACGAGGTTCGCGCCCGCCTGCTGCCGGGCGATAAGCTGGACGCGCTGGGCGAGATTCGCGCGAAAAACGGCGCGGTGCTGTTCGTGGGCGACGGTATCAACGACGCGCCCGTGCTGGCGGGCGCCGATGTGGGCGCGGCCATGGGCTCGGGCGCGGACGCCGCGATCGAAGCGGCGGATGTGGTGTTCATGCACGCCGAGCTTTCCGCCGTGCCGGACGCGGTATCCATCGCGCGCCAGACCGGGCGCATCGCGAAGCAGAACATCGCGTTCGCCCTGCTGATCAAGGCGTTGGTGCTGGTGCTTGGTCTCGCGGGAATCGCTTCGATGTGGCTCGCCGTGTTCGCGGATTCGGGCGTAGCGCTTTTGTGCGTGCTCAACTCCGTGCGGCTGCTGTACCGCAAAGCATAACGATGATAAAGGACGTGTTGCAGACCTTTCGATCTGCGGCGCGTCCTTTTGCTTTGATACAGGCATATTTGCTAAACCGCGCCCCTATTTGTTTGTCAGGTTATAAGTTGCAATTCTTAAAATAATCATGTACTATGGAAATATCGGTAACCTGTGAAAAAAGGGGGGACGAGCGGTGGAAGAGGAGAACGTGAAGAGACAAATTACCATATCCAGCGTGCTGGTCGCTGTGATCAGCGTGGTCTTGGTGCTCATAAGCGGGGTGATCTATTCCAGTATCAAGGGCGCGCAGGAAAAGGACGCGCAAAAGTATATGAATGAGATCGTTTCGCAGTATAAAACTATCATCACCACGCAGATCGACGGGGATCTGCAAACGCTGGAAGCGCTCGCCACCTTTTTGGGGCAGGATGAGACCATGGATCTCGGCGCGATCCTTGTCCGGCTGGAATTGGAAAGCGGCAGCAACGCGTTTAACCGGATGGGCTTTGTTTCGCCGGATAAGAAAGGATATTTTATCGATACGGACGGGGAAAAGAACTACGGGATCGATATTAGCGATGAAGCCTTTCTGCAAAAGACCCTGAATGGGGCGTCCGTCGTGTCGGATATTATGGAGGATAAGCTTACCGGACAGCCGATTGTTTGCTACGGCGTACCGGTCGTGCATAACGGAACGATCACCGGAGCGATCACCGCCACCCGTCTGACTTCCAACTTCTCCAAGATCATCAGTCAGGAGATATTCGACGGCGCCGCGTTCGTCCATATCGTTGACCAAGAAGGCAATTTCATCATTCGCTCTGACCACGCGGTGATCCCAAAACCGCTGAACAATATCTTTGACGACGGAGACATTTCGAGCGAAATACGCACGTCCATCCTTGCCGATATGGAGAAAGGCGGAAATGCCTTCGCCACTTTCCGGTATCAGGGCAACGCCTACTGGGTGACCTTTATCCCGATCGGCATCAATGATTGGCAAATCTTCTGCTTGGTGCCGCAAAGCTTTTTAAACCACAACTTCAACACGCTGCTGTTCGTGTTTGTGGGCGTCATGATTTGCATTTTCGTGCTATTCAGCATTCTTTTCCTGTACATTTACAGTATTTTAAGAAAAGAGCAGAGAACGCTGCAAAGATTCGCCTACAAGGATATCCTGACCGGCGCGGATAACCGCAACCGTTTCGTGACCGACCTGCCCGCCCTATTGCAGGAACCTTGGGATCATGCCATGATCCTGATGAATATCAGCGGTTTTAAATTTGTGAACGAGTTTTTCGGCTTTCAAAAGGGCAACCTTTTGCTGCGGCACATATCCGCCGTACTGGCGGCGAATATGGATCAGGGCGAACGCTATTACCGGGACAACGCCGACCATTTCGGCCTGCTGCTGCATTATACGGATAAGGACACGCTCATGGCCCGGATCCATAAAATATATCAAGAGATAAACGACTATACCGTGAGCCCCAATCAGGATTATCGCATCAACTGCAATTTCGGTATCAGTATTATCCAATCGAACAGCCCGAAGGAAAAGGCGGTGCTCGCGCCCGACGCGGTGCTCAACGGCGCGCTGCTGGCGCTTAACAGCGTGAGTGGCAATACCTCGTACCCGATCGCCTTTTACGATGAGGCCATCCATGAAAAGGCGCGCAAAAAGACCGAGATAGAAAGCCTGATGCACGCGGCGCTGGCAAATGGGGAATTTCACATGTACCTGCAGCCCAAGTACTATCTAAAGGGCCAGACGCTGCACAGCGCCGAAGCGCTGGTGCGCTGGGTATCGGAGGACGGAACGATCCATTATCCGGATGAATTCATCCCCGTGTTTGAAGAAAACGGATTTATCACAGAGCTCGATATGTTTATGCTGGAGCAGGCCTGCAAGCGGGTATCCTACTGGATCGAGCAGGGGTATCCGGCCGTGCCGATCTCGGTCAACCAGTCCAGAGTCTTTTTCTATGATGAGAATTATCTGGAAAAGTTCCGTCAAACAGTGGACCGGTATCATATTGATCCCTCGCTCATCATACTGGAAGTGACGGAAAGTGTGGCGATGAGCGACCTGACACAGGTGAAAATGGTGATCAATAAGCTGCATCATATGGGATTCACCATTTCGATGGACGACTTCGGAAGCGGGTATTCCTCGCTCAATACTCTAAAGGATCTGGATATTGCCGAGCTAAAGCTGGATAAAGAGTTTTTATCCGAGCAATCCACCTCGCCGCGCGGCAAAATGGTGATAGAAAGCATGATCCACCTTGCCCGAGCGCTCTCCATTACAACGGTGGCCGAGGGGATCGAAAACGAGGGACAGCTTGCGTTTCTGGAATCGATCCACTGCGATATCGGGCAGGGGTACTATTTCGCAAAGCCGATACCGGTTGATCAATTTGAAAACATCATATTGAAAAAAGAAACCTAATAAAAGTCAAGGTCCTGTTGCGACAGCAACAGGACCTTGACTTTTATAATTTTTCGATCAGTTCCTTGAGCCATGCGTCGTTCATGGCGGGGGTATCGCGTAAGGGGAAGGGAATGCCTAAACGATCGTACTTTTCGATGCACAGCTTGTGGAAGGGCAGAAATTCCAGCTTCTCAAAGTTGGGCAGGCTTTCCGCCTTGTCGCGGATCAAGCGCAGGTGGTCGACGCCGTCGGTCAGACCGGGCACGACCACGTGGCGAATCCAAAGCGGCACCTGTTTCATGGCGGTCAGGTGCAAAAAACGCTCGACCTGTGCCAGATCCCCGCGGCAGTATTTCATATAATCGGCCTTGGTTAGGAATTTCAGGTCGCAAAGCACCAGATCGGTGTGATCCAAAACGCGCGCAGCTTCGGCCAGATTGCCGACGCCCGAGGTATCCAGCGCGGTGTGTACGCCGTGCTCATGCAGCCCCGCGAATAGTTCTTCGACAAAGGGGGCCTGATACAGCGGTTCGCCGCCCGAAATGGTAACGCCGCCGCCGTTTTTCCAATAGGGGCGAAAGCGCAGCGCCTTTTGCACCAGCGTGTCGGCTTCGATCTCCTCGCCGCCGTCCGCGGGCCATGTGTCCGGGTTGTGGCAGTAGGCGCAGCGCAGCGGGCAGCCCTGCAAAAAGACCACATACCGCAGCCCCGGCCCATCCACCGCGCCAAGAGATTGAATGGAATTCAAACGACCCAGCATCAAAACAACCCCCTTTTTTAGTTAGGAGTTAGGAATTAGGAGAGAGGAGTTACCGCCATAGGCGGTTTTTTTAAGTTATCGCGCGCTGCGCGACACCTAAATTACTAACTACTAATTTCTAATTTCTAATTCCTAATTCCCCATATCTCCTACCTGAGATGATTTAAATCCGTTGGATTTAAATCGCTTCGTGGAACGTGCGCGAGATGACCTCACGCTGCTGCTCGCGGGAAAGCTTGTAGAAATTCACCGCGTAGCCGGATACGCGAATGGTCAGGTTCGGATACTCCTCGGGGTGCTCATAGGCGGCCATCAGTGTTTCGCGGTTTAAAACGTTCACATTCAAATGGTGCGCGTTTTGGCCGAAATAGCCGGTCAGGATGGACACCAGATTGTCTACGCGGGTATCCTCGGTCTTGCCGAGCGCGCCCGGCGTGATCGAGAAGGTGTTGGAAATGCCGTCGCGGCAGTATTCATAGGAAAGCTTGGCGACCGAATTGAGCGAAGCCAGCGCGCCCGAGGTATCGCGGCCCGACATGGGGTTAGCGCCCGGCGCGAGCGGTTCGCCCTTCCGGCGGCCATCCGGCGTGTTGCCGGTCTTTTTGCCGTACATCACGTTCGAGGTAATGGTCAAAATGGACAGGGTGTGCACGGCGTCGCGGTAAAGCGGGTACTGTTTCAGCGCTTCGTAGAACTTTTCCACCTGCTCGCATGCGATCTGGTCGACGCGGTCGTCGTCGTTGCCGAATTTGGGGAAATCGCCCTCGGTCTCAAAATCGACGATCACGCCGGTCTCTGGATCGCGGATGCACTTGACCTTGGCATATTTGATCGCGGAGAGCGAATCGGCCATGCAGCTCATGCCCGCGATACCGAAGGCCATCAGGCGGCGCACCGTGGTATCGTGCAGGGCCATCTGGCTCTTTTCGTAGGCGTACTTGTCGTGCATATAGTGGATGGTGTTCATCGCGGAAACATAGGTCTTGGCAAGCCACGGACGGTAGAAGTCGATGCGCTCGCAGACCTTGTCGTAATCGAGGTATTCGTCCTCGTAAACCGGCATTTCAGGGCCGACCTGAACAAACTTGATGCCGTCGCGGCCGCCGTTCAGGCTCATCATCAAAAGCTTTGCCAAATTGGTGCGCGCGCCGAAGAACTGCATATCCTTGCCCACGCGCATGGCGGAAACGCAGCAGGCAATGGCGTAGTCGTCGCCATAGTAGGGGCGCATCACATCGTCGTTCTCGTACTGCAAAGCGTCGGTGTCGATCGATACCTTGGCGACAAAGCGCTTCCAGTTTTCGGGCAGGTTTTCGCTCCACAGCACGGTCAGGTTGGGTTCGGCGGCGGGGTTCAGGTTGTACAGCGTTTGCAGCATGCGGAAGCAGTTCTTGGTAACGAGCGGGCGGCCATCCTCGCCCACGCCGCCGACAGCCTCAGTGATCCACATCGGATCGCCGCCAAACAGCTCATTGTATTCGGGCGTGCGCAGGTGACGCGCCATGCGCAGGTGCAGCACGAAATCGTCCATGATCTCCTGCGCCTGCGTTTCGGTCAGCACGCCGGCCGTGATATCGCGTTCAAAGTAGATGTCTAGGAAGGTGGAAACGCGGCCCAAACTCATCGCCGCGCCGTTCTGCTCCTTGATTCCGGCAAGGTAGGCGAAATAGGTCCACTGCACGGCTTCCTTGGCGTTTTCCGCCGGGCGGGAGATATCAAAGCCGTAGGAGGCCGCCATCTGGATCATATCGCGCAGCGCCTTGATCTGGTCGGTCAGCTCTTCGGCGCAGCGGATCTCTTCTGCGGTGGTCGGTACGTCGCCCAGCCGCTCCTTATCCTGCTGCTTTTCCGCGATCAGGCGGTCGACGCCGTACAGCGCCACGCGGCGGTAATCGCCGATGATGCGGCCGCGGCCGTAAGCGTCGGGCAGGCCGGTCAGCAGGCCGACGTGGCGGGCGTTCCGCACATCCTTGGTGTAGGCGGAAAACACGCCGTCGTTATGGGTCTTGTGGTATTTAAAGTTTTCTTCGATCAAGGGCGACACCTCGTAGCCGTATTCCTTGCAGGCGTCGCGCACCATGCGCATGCCGCCGAAGGGGTTGCACGCGCGCTTCAAGGGCTCGTCCGTTTGCAGGCCGAAAATGATCTCGTTCTCCTGATCGAGGTAGCCGGGGCCGAAGGCCGTGATCGTGATCACAGTGTCGGTATCGACGTTGCGCACGCCGTTCTTTTCGCGCTCCTCGGCGAGCAGCCCCTCGAATTTCTCGCGCATCGCGTTCGTGCGCGCGGTCGGCCCGGCAAGGAACGCGCCGTCGCCCTCATAGGGAACATAGTTTTTCTGGATAAAATCGCGGACGTTTATCTCGTTCTGCCAATCGCCGCTGTGAAAGGTCAACCATGCGTTCATCAAAGAAATCTCCTTTTCTCCGGTGGCGCCGTCCTTTTACGCTTTATTAGAACAAAAAAGGGCAGCGCCGCAAATCCATGCGACACTGCCCAGACGGTCGGCATTCTTCGTAGCGCCCCTGTTCCCCGGTGGTTTAACGTTCCACCTCGTTCCGTCAGTAGCAGGGGGCTTGTCTATGAATAAAGCATACCATGTTCGTCGCCGCTCCGCAATAGCCGGAACGCACAAAAAAACGCGCCTGAAACCGTCAATCCTCATGCCAAATGGAAAGGCACGCGCGCAAAAACAAAAAGTTTTCCATATTTTATCTTCACAAGCGGGGCAAAACGGGGTATGATTAAGATACCGAAAGGGAAAACATTTGGAGGAGGGAATTTACATGAAAATCGGTATGCTCACCAGCGGCGGCGATTGCCAAGGCCTCAACGCGGCGCTGCGCGGCGTTGCCAAAACGCTGTACAACCAACTGGGAGACGGGGTGACGCTCTACGGCATTCAGGACGGCTACCGCGGCCTGATCGAGGGCAATTACCATGAGATGCAGCCGCGCGAATTTTCGGATATCCTCACGCTCGGCGGCACGATTCTCGGCACCTCGCGCGAATCGTTTAAAACCATGCTCCAAGCGGACGACAGCGAGGAGACCAAGCTACAGCGCATGCTGGAAACGATCAAGTACGCCAAGCTGGACGCGCTGGTCATTCTGGGCGGCAACGGCACGCATAAAACGGCAAACCTGCTCTCGGAAAACGGCGTGAACGTCGTCACCCTGCCCAAGACGATTGATAACGATCTCTGGGGCACCGAGGTCACGTTCGGCTTCCAGTCGGCCGTCAACATTGCGACCGAGGTGATCGATTCCATCCACTCCACCGCGTTTTCACACTCCCGCGTGTTCATTGTCGAAACGATGGGCCATAAGGCGGGCTGGCTGACGCTGTACGCGGGCATTTCGTCCGGCGCGGATATTATCATCATCCCGGAGATCCCGTACCACATCAAGCATATCGCGGAAGCGATTGAAAAACGCTCCAAGAGCGGCAAGCGCTTTTCCATCCTCGCCGTGGCCGAAGGCGCGATCAGCAAGGAAGAAGCCAAGATGAGCAAGAAGGAATTCAAGGCTTCGCGTGAAAAAATGACCCACCCGTCCATCTCCTACCGCATCGCGGAAGAGTTGCAGGCGTTGACCGGACAGGAGATCCGCGTCACCATCCCGGGCCACTACCAGCGCGGCGGCGCGCCTTGCCCGTACGACCGGCTGCTCACCACCCGCCTTGGCGTGGCCGCGGCGGAGCTGATCCGCGAGAATAAGTTCGGCTATATGGTCGGCGTGCAAAACAACAAGATCGTGCCCGTCAAGCTGTCCGACGTGGCCGGCAAGCTCAAGACCGTTCCGCCCGATTCCGATATCGTGCAGGCCGCGCGAGACCTCGGCCTTTCCATGGGCGACTAAACCGAATATCCAAGCGCGGAGGCGCGCCGCGGGCGGTTACAACCGCCCGCGGCGCGTTTTTTTGATAAAACTGCAAAAAGAATAAGGTCGTCTCCAAAAATATTTTTGGAGACGACCTTATTGCTGGACTTTGTGGGAATGCATACGATCGGCAAGGGCAAATAAACGAATGCGGAAAAGACGGTACGGCGGTATACTCATGGTGTCGGAAGGGAAGCGGCGGACGGCGCCGACCGGTCACCGCCGTCTGGCTGCGACCTTGGATTTGACGCTTCTTTTCCGAAATTCTCTGGGCGAAACACCGATCATTTCCGTGAAGCGCTGCGTGAAGTGATTGGGGTTGTCATAACCCACCGCGCCCGCGATATAGGTAATCGAATAATCGGTATCGGTAAGCAGGGATTGCGCCTCGCCGATGCGGCGCTGTAAGCGGTAGCCGGTGGGCGAACTGCCGGTCTGCTGGCGGAATAGCCGCGATGCGTAATACCGGCTCACGCCGGCCGCTTCGGCCAGCTCGTCCAGCGTAAAATTCTCAGTATAATGCCGGTCGATAAAGCGGAGCATCTTATGCACAAGGGCGGATTTGCTGTCCACGCCGCCGTCCGCACCGGCGGGCGCGTTCACGGCGATCGACCGCACCAACACGGCAAACGCGGCGGTCAAATGGCGCGCCAGCTCGCCGCAATACGCTTCGTTGCCATGCAGCGTGCGTTCCATCAGTTCCAGCATTTCGTGCAGCGCGTCAAAATGCGCGCCGCTTTGCAGGTGAATCTGCCATTCGTTTTCCGCGAGCCAGCCCGCGGGAAGCCCCAAAAGCCGAAGGCCCGTCATGCCAAGGCATAGGTATTCCACGCCCTCCTCCGTCTGCGCAAAGTCATTGTGCAGCGTGCCGACGTTGTTGATGATCAGGTCGCCCGGACGGCTGTGATAAACGTGGTCGTCCACCTGATGCAGGCCCGTGCCGTGGTAGATCAGCAGCACCTCGGTGATATCCACATGGCTGTGGATGGCGCGCGTCCGTTCCCCCTCGTGATAGCGGGTGTGCGAAACATAGACCGGACGCGGCAGGGCTTCGCCCTCGAAAATAGAGGGGGCGGCGGGGATTCCGTATAGCTGGAACATGGCACACACCTCTTTCCTCTTTTTATGTCATCTTAGACAGGAGACACAACCAATGGTTAAAAAAACAATTTTTGCGTGCAAGCTGACCGCCTTTTTGCTGTCCTTTTGCACCAATTTGCTCGCGCCGCTGCTGCTGCCCATCCGCGCCGACCTCGGCGTGGGCCTCGGCCAAAGCGGATTGCTGCTATCCGCCTTTTTCGCCGGCAATTTTGCCGCCTGTTTGTTTGCCGGGCGGATCATGGAGCGGTTCGGCAAGGCGCGCGTGCTTTGCTGCGCGCTCACCTTGATGGCGGCGTTTTCCGCCTGTATAGCCTGCGCGCCGCGTTTTGTACTGCTTTGCGCGTTGCTGTTTGGCACCGGCGCGTGCAGCCTCGGCTTGCAGATCGCGACCAACGCCATCCCGGCTGATCTGGACGGGACGCGCGCGGCTTCCGCGATCGCCGGCGTGATGGCGCTGAACGGGCTGGGCGCGTGCGGCGGGCTGTTGCTCGGCGGCGCGCTGGCAACGCTCGGCCTGCCGTGGCGCATCGCCTACCTTGTGTTTGCCGTGGGGGCCGCTGCCGCCGCCGCTTTTTGCTGGCGCGTCGCGTTTCCGCAAGCGGTATGCACGGCGGGTGAAAGCGGGCTGCGCGGTTTTCTCCGCAAACGCCGTTATTGGCCGGTCTTGCTTTGCTGTACCCTATATTCCGGCGCGGAAAGCGCGGTATGCAGCTGGCTTTCCACCTTTTTGGTGCAGGAGCAGCGTTTTTCCGCGCTGGCGGGCGCGGGAGTCACGGCGGTGATCTGGCTGTGCATTTTTCTGGGCCGCGCGGGCTGTGAGCGGGCGGCGCGCCGGGTCTCCGCCGCGCGGCTGCTGTTTGCGCTCATCCCCGCCTGCATTTTCATGGCGCTGCTATTGCCTCTGCTGCATGGCGCGGCGTTCTGGCCCGCGGCGGCTGTGCTCGGACTTGGCCTGTCCGGTATTTGGCCGCTGCTTGTCGGACGGGTCATGGAGCACGGCGCGGCGGACAGTATGACCGTGCTATCCGCCGCTTTTCTATTCAGCTTTCTCGGCAATTCGATCGTGCCGTTCGCGGTGGGGCTTGCGGCGGAGCGCGTCGGCATGGCGGCCGCTCTCGCCCTGTGCGCCGTTCCGTTTTTCGCGGTATTCGCGCTGTTTCTTTTGTGGCTGCACGGAGAAAAGCGCGCCGCGCCGCTGCCCGCGCTCACCGTGGAACGGCAAAACATCGCATAGGCCGGAAAGAAAAATCCGTATTTGTCGCGCGGCTTACTTCAAGATCGCACGACGGTGAGGCGGTACCATCGATATGGAAACATTTTTACGCACGTACCTCCAGATACTTCCGATTATAAACGAAATGAAACTTTTTGACAACAGATGATCGCATAACCAGATTTGGGAAAGGAGCATTGATTATGAAAAAGGTATTATCGCTCACATTGGGGCTTTGCATGCTGCTCGGGTTTACGGGGTGCGGCGGACAGACCGGAACACCTGATGCGGAGGGGAATGCGGATATCGCGCTGCTGATGGCGGAGCGCGATGAGTTTTTGAGCGTGTTGGAGCAAAATATCGAAAGCGAAGCGGCCAAGGCCGGGTACGAGCTGCAAAGCTATGACGCGGGCGCCGATCCGGCAAAGCAAATGGACTGCATCGCCGCGGCGAAAAACAGCGGCGCGAAGGTGCTGATCGTCAACCTGACCGAGAGCGAGCTTGCCGCCAACCTGCTCGAGGAGACCGAAGGCATGAAGGTTGTTTTCGTCAATCGCTGCCCGGCGGACCGTTCGCTTTTGAATGAAAACACGGTCTATATCGGCGCGGATGAAACGACAAGCGGACGGCTGCAGGGGGAGGCGCTTGCCGCATATTTTGAAGCGGCGGGCAAAAAGCAGATCTCCTATCTGCTGCTCAGCGGCAGAGACCGTTTGGAGCACACCGTACTGCGCACACAGGGCGCGTTGGTCGCGCTGGAACAAGCCGGTATTCAGGCGACGCCCGCGGTAGAGCCGCTCGTTTGCGATTACGACCGCGCCAAGGCGCAGACCGCGGTAGAAAACCTACCCGCTGGAACAACGTATGATTGCATCATTTCCAATAACGATGCGATGGCGCTGGGCGCGCTGGCCGCCCTTGAGCCGCAGGGCGACGGCGCGGAAGCGCTGCCGGTGGTCGGCGTTGATCTGCTGGACGACGCAAAGGTAGCCCTTGCCGAAGGGAAAATGCTGATGACCGCCCGTCAGGACGCCGCAGGGGAAGCGCGGGGCGCGGTACGCGCCGCCATCAACCTGCTGGAAGGCAAGCCCTTTGACGAGGGCATGGAGGGCGTAACGCCCGCGGCGGACAGCGAATACGCGGTCTACCTGCCGTTTGAAGCGGTCACAGCCCAAAACGTTTCCAATTTCTAAATGTTGAAACCAAGTTCGGCCGCTGTTTTTCTACCTCTTCTCCGGCGGCATAAAACGGCGCGTTGCAAAATGAGTTGCAACGCGCCGTTTCGTATGGAAATATTGCGGGATGTATAAAGAAGAGAGAGAAACTGTGGTTCAAGCGTTCACACCTTGTGCGCTTTCTACCTTCGCGCCGATCTCCTCAAAGCCTTCGCTTTCCAGCGAGTAACCGGCGGTAGCCAAACTGGGGCGGGTGTATACGAACAGATGGGTCTGGGGTTCGTCGAAGGGGTTATAGAACCAGTGCTTGGCGCCGCGCGGCATGAACAGAACGTCGCCTTCCTGCTGAATGCTTTCCTCTCCGTCGCCCACACCGCCGACGATCTTGCCGGAAATGACGTACATGAACTCTTCGCATTCCTTATGCGCGTGCGGCTCGTGGTAATCGCCGGGCTGGAACACGGCGTAGCCGATGGTCAGATCCTCCGCGCCCATGTTGTCCTGATCGACCAGAATCTTGCGCACCGCGCCGACAAGCTTTGGGATCGGGTAGTTCTTGCCGCACTCGACCGGGACAAGATAGGGGCACTTCGCGCGGTTCTCCATCAGTTCCTTCTGCTGTGCGGCGGTGATCGTCAAATTGTGAATATCCATGGTTTCATCGGTCCTTTCTAACAATAAAAAATGTGATTTATTGGGTCAACCGGCCATTTTGCCGGGGAGCCACAGGGAAATCTGCGGGAAATACGTGATCAGCAGCAGATTGATGATACAAATGAAGATCAAAATGATCAAATGCCGGTTGATCACGGTCTCTATCTTTTCGTTTTTCAATCCGGCCGCCACGTACAGATTCACGCCGAGCGGCGGGGTGATCAGGCCGACGCAGAGGTTCAGCACCATAATGATGCCGAAATGCACCGGACTGATGCCGAAAGCCATAACCGCCGGATACAGGATGGGCGCGATGATCAGGATTGCGGCGGTCGCTTCCAGAAAACAGCCGACAATCAGCAGCAGAATATTCACCAGCAGCAGAAAAACGATCTTGCTGGAGGAAATGCTCAAAATGGCTTGCGCGGCGTGCATCGGAATTTGCTCGTGCGTCATCACAAGGCCGAACACACCGGCGGATGCGACGATAAACATCAGCATGCCCGAGGTCGACGCGGCGTTTGAGATGATGCGGAACAGGTCGCGCAGCTTGATCTCGCGGTAAAAGACGATGCCGACCAGCAGGCCGTAGGCACACGCGACCGCCGCGGATTCTGTCGGCGTGAATACGCCGCTATAGATACCGCCCAGAATGATTACCGGCATGAGCAGCGCGCCGATCGCGTGATAGGTGGTCTTGGCAAGCTTTCGCAGGGAAAAGCCGACGCGCGGGATTTTTTCCTTCACCCCGTAATATACACAGTACAGGATCATCATGCCGCCCAGAATCACACCGGGCAATACGCCGGACATAAACAGATCGCCGACAGACGCGCCCGTGGCGGAGGAATAGGTGATCATCATCGTCGAAGGCGGAATGATCGTGCCCAACATACCCGCGGAAGCCAATATGGCGAGCGAGAACTTGCGGCTGTATCCGGCCTCCTCCAGCGCGGGCGCCATCAGCGAACCAATGGCCGCGACGGTCGCGGTGGGCGAGCCGCACAGACAACCGAACAGCATACAGGTGAACACCGCGACAATGGCCAAACCGCCGGGCAGCCAACCCAAAAGCGAATTGGCGAAATCGGTCAGCCGCCGCGAGATACCGCCGCTGCTCATCAGCGCGCCGGCCAACAGGAAAAAGGGGATGGCGGCAAGCGTAAAACTATCGACCGAGCCGAACAGCTTTTGCGCCGCGACCTGCAAGGGCACGCTGTCGTTGACCAGAAGCGCGGCAAGACTGCCGCCGAGCAGCGCGGTCGCGACCGGCATGCCCAAAATGAGGATGACGGCAAAGCCCGCGAACAGGACAAAGGTGGTCATGCGGCGTCAGCCTCCTTTCCGGCGCGAATGGTTTGGACAAGGCCGGTCAGCCCATGCAGTACGCTCAGGAACATTCCGGCGGGCACGCAGCAATAGATCAGGGTCATGGGCAGTTTGGTGATGGTGGTAAGCTGGCGGGTCTGTCCGTATTGCAGCAGCATTTTTACCGAAAGTGCAAGCATTATGGCAAACAGCACGCAGGTCAGCGCGTCGCCCAGCAGCCTTGCGGCTTTCAGCGCCCGTGGCGGCAGCAGGTTGATGAATACCTCAACGCCGACGTGTGCCTTTTTCTTTAACGGCAACGCTGGTGCCGAAAAAGATGCTGTAGATCGCAAGATAGCGCGTCAACTCCTCTCCCGCGAGAAAAGGGATCATCAGCACGCGGCGGCAAAGCACGCTCCATAAAACAACGGCCACCATGGCTAAAAAGGTAATAACACAGATCGTGCGTTCGATCTTTACAAAGATATTATCCAATCTATCAAGCATGGTCTTGCGCGGTCTGCCGGGTACAGACCCTTCCTCCTTTCGGACAGCGCCGGTCCTTTCATTGGTTACCTGCATTGCGCAGGGTTTCGACCGTGGCTGCGTCGATGCCCGAGGTGCCGACATACCGATCATAGATCGGCTGCACGGCTGCGGCAAAGGCAGCGGTATCCACATCGATAAATTCCGCGCCAGCCTCGGTCATTTTCTCCTTAGCGGTGGTAAAGGAATCGTCCATGGCACGGAATTCGTACTGCTGCGCTTCGGTCGCCGCCTGCTGCACGATCTGCCGGATATTTTCGGGCAGAGAATCCCATAGCGTTTGGCTCATCAGCAGGGGGGCGGGCGAATAGGCATGATCGGTGAGGGTGATGTAAGGCGCGACCTCTTCAAAGTTGGAGTTGTGCATGTTCACAACCGTGGTCGAGCTGATTGCGTCGATCACGCCCTGCTGGATCGCGGTGTAAATATCGCCCCAAGCAAGTACGACCGCGTTCGCGCCCATCGCGGTGTAGGTATCGGCCTGCAGCGCGCTGTCGATCGCGCGAATGCGCAGGTTCTTCATGTCGTCCAGCGAACGGATGGGCTTGGTCGAGCCAATGGCGTAAATGCCGTTTTCCCAATAGGACAGCCCCTTTATGCCGGCCTCGGACAGCGCGGCAAGCAGCGGCTCGGACGCGTCGCTCAAAAGCGCCGTGCGCGCGCTTTCCAAATCCTGAAACAGATAGGGCAGATCCCATACGTTGTTGGAATCGGTAAAGCTGGAAAGCGAAGCCGTGGAACAGATCGCAAAATCGATGGTGCCCATTTGCACACCCTCGATGCTTTCCTTTTCACTGGCAAGCTGTGCGCCGGAATACACGGTCAGCTGGATGGCGCCGTCGCTCTTTTCACTCAGCAGGCGGGAAAATTCGATCAGCGCGTCGTCCCAAGAGCCACCGGCGGGCTGCGCGTTGGCGGCGGTCCACTGGTAGGAAGGGCCGCCCCCGGCCGAAGCGTCGCCGGCGGATGCGCCGCCGCACGCGGTCAGGGATACGCCGAGGATGAGGGACAGACCCAATGCGGTTACTTGCTTTTTCATTTCTGTATCCTCCCTGTTTAAAATTTAAGTGGTATACCAGTTGAATTCCAAAATCATTATCTCAAGCGCAAGTTTTTTTGTCAACGCCATATATAACCAGAAAATAAAAGTTTTTTTGTGCAGTATGCATATGGATTGCTACACGGTTTCCAGTATAATAGTAGATGAAAATGGAAAGAAAAGGCCGATTTATCGGCAAATAAACGAAATTCTTGCAAATTCATTGGTGGCATTTTGAATGGCACGATTGGCGTGCAGGTGGAATGCCGAGGCGCTGAAAGAATGAAAATTGAATCTGCTGACATACCGGCGGTATGCACACCTGTTATCAAGCGGAGGCCCGTTTTGAGGCCGCCTGACGGAGGGAACACGATATGAGCCAGAACAAAAAGGAACCCAAGAAAGCGGCGAGCAAGGCGCAGACTGCGTACGACACGATCTTGCATAAAATTTTGACCAATGCGTATATTCCCGGCACGACGTTGTCCGAGCGGGATCTGAGCGAGCAGCTGCATATCAGCCGTACGCCGGTCAAGGACGCCCTCAATCGCCTGTCGTTCGAGGGGTATGTCGATTTGGTGCCGGAACGCGGTGCAGTGGTATCTAAGGTCGGGCTGACCGATGTGCTGGAACTGTATGAGATCCGCGAAGCGCTCGAAAGCCATTCCGCGCGGCTGGCGGCTTCGCGCCGGAGCGAGCAGGAACTCGAGGAGATGCGCTCCTGCATCGCCAACCAGCGCCGCCTGTTTGAATCCGGCGTATTCGACAACACCGAGTACGAGGATAACTTTCATATGTGCATTGCCCGGGCCAGTTTTAATCACCGGCTGATTTCCTATATGGAAATGATCATCCGGCAGTGCCGCCGTGCGTCGATTTTTCAAAACCAGCGCAACAACCAGCGAATCGCCCGTTCGATCGATCAGCACGAAGTCATTTTCGCGGCGATCGAAAACGGCGACGCGGAGGCGGCCGGGCAGGCAATGGCCGTGCATTTGCAGGATGTGATCACAACGACCAAGGCGTTGATGTGCGATTACTACTTCATGTATAAATAGAGGCATTTCATGCAATAAAACAGCAGGTTCCCTATCCGGTTACGGATGGGGAACCTGCTCTATTTTGCGGATAAATGTGTTACTTCACGTAAAAATAGAGGGTTGGGGGGATTAATTGTGTGAAGCGGCGTCAGACCGTGTGAAATGGAAGCGTTTGTACTTGAAAGAGAAAGATAGAAAGCTTAAAATAACGTATAAGATTGGGTAAAACTGCTGGGAGCACGGGAAAGCGAGGAATTTGCGCAATGCGTATGACGCACAGGCGTTTTTTTATGCTGCTTGGCGCATGCCTAATTGCCGCCGCGGTCTGCCTGACCGGCCTTTTGCACGAGTTGGCCACCTATCGGTCCGCGCGGCAAAGCTACGCGGCGCTGCGCCAAACCATATCGATACCAATGCCTGACGATTCGCCGCCTTTACAGGAACAAACGGTCGATCTGGATTGGGTTGCAGCGGCAAAGGAAACCCTCCCCGGCATGACCGCATGGCTGCGGTGCGAGGGGACGCAGCTGGACTACCCGGTTATGCAGGCGGTGGATAACGAGTTTTACCTGTCCCATCTGGCGGATGGCAGCCCTAATAAGCTCGGCGCGCTGTTTTTGGATTGCGCGGCGGAAAGCGATTGGTCCTCGCCCGTATCCGTCATCTATGGGCACGATATGCGGGATGGGCAGTTGTTCGGCAGCTTATCCGGCTATAAGGAGCAAAGCTACTACGACGCGCATCCGACGATCGCGCTCTATACCCCGCAGAAGGCGTATCAGATCGAGCTGCTCGCCGCGTATCTGGTGGATGGCACAAGCGGCAGCTATCCCATTGGCTTTGCGGACGAAGCCGGGATGGCGGATTATCTAAACGAAGTGCGCGCGCAGTCGTTTTTTGAAACGCAGGCGCGCGCGGTGTGGGGCGACCGTCTGGTCATCCTGTCCACCTGTACCTATGAATTTGAGAATGCCCGGCTTGCGCTGGTCGGGCGGCTCCGTGCGGCACCGGCGCAATAAGAAATGGGGAAGTAACAGATTATGAAGCATTCATACAGAAGAAACAGACGGCGCGGCACAGCCTATCTGCTGGCGGCCATGATCCTGCTGCCCCTATTGGGCGCGCCGCTCCAGATGGCGCTGGCTACGGAAGGCGGCGCAGACAGCGGAACACTTAAACGGAGCGGTATCGAACTAAAGAATAACGATATCGTGCTGCAAAGCGATACGCTGACGTGGGAGCAATCTGTTATCTTTGACAGCAATACGACCCAAACTATTGATTTACCAACCGGGCTGCTAACTACGGGAGCGGATGCAATTCTTTTTAGGCCTGACAGCTCGGATTTATACAAAATTTCTGTGGATATAGCTGCTACAAAAATTACTGTTGCAAAACCGGCAGATACCGGGGCGGTGGCGAATATGCTGCCGGTTCAGTATGTACAGCCGGAGGATAACGAGCCGGAGCCGGAAACACCCGCGCCCGAACCCAGCGAGCCTGAAGTACCGGAAGTATCCGAACCGGAGCAGAGCGAGCCTCAACAACCAGAGTTGGTACCGCAGCCGGAAGAGCCCGAAGAGACTGCGCCCCAGACCTCACCGCAAATCGACCCGGAGATACAGGAGGAGCCTACTGCGCCCAGCGAGCCAGAGCCCGCCCCCGATCCGGAGCAGTCCGAAACGCCCGAGGAGCCCGCTGCCGGTATTGATCCCGAAGCGTTGTTCAGCGCCGCGTTTTTCTCTCTGGTGCCCCATGCCGCCGCAGCAGGGGACAGCTATACCCTTTCGGTGCCGTGTAAAATCGACCCCACGGTGAAAAATGCAGAAATTAACATTGGCGGTGTTCAACTGCTTATAAGCGGATTGAAAGCGCCGGAGATGGAAATTTTAAAACGAGGATCGGATGGAAAGTACACACCTCTCAAGACAACGGGAGAACAAATTAGTTTAAATGATACGCTGGGTCTGGAAGTAAAATGGACTGGGGAAAAAGCAGAGGACAAAGGTGATCTGGACGGCGTACTGATTGGAAACCCGTATCAATTTGCGTTTCCTCCAGAACTGGGCGTAGCAAATGTGGACATTAGTGATCAACAAATCACGCTGGACGGGTTTCCCAATGTTACAGTTGCTACTTATTCAGTTAAAAAAGGCTCAAACTTACTGGAGGTCACGTTTAAGGAGATTAAGGACCAGACGGGTGCGCCGAATACGGAAACGAAATATACGAAGAATGTTCACCTTCAATTTGACTGCAAGCTGCAGGAGGGTCAGTTAAACGCAGATGATCAGGGTGTTGTAAAAATCCAGCTGCCCGGAGGTAAAGAGGTTTCCATAAAGGTAACTGAAAAAATGCCGGGCCCACCGAAGCTTGAAAAATCTACGGATAGCAAATTCTCAGATGACGGCACGGTCACTTGGATTATTAAGTATACGCCCGCAACCGGAGCATATAAGGGTGATATCCCTACCAAACTTAAGGACATCCTACCGGAAGGCATGGAATATGTAGCAAATTCGTTTAAAATCGACAACACGGTTCCGCCAAGTGATGTGCAGGTTTTAAACAATATCATGGATATTACACTGCCGACGGATTTAATGGCGGGGGAGCATGTATTTACCTATCAAACGCGCATTACAGCAAAACAGATGGTTAATATCCTAAAAAAGACGGCAGGGTCCTCTGCATTCAAGAACATAGTGCAGGGATATATTAACGATAAACTTTCCGATGATGCGATACTACAGAAAGAAGCAACCGCGACGATACCGGATGACTGGTCAGGCCGCAACCCATTGAGCAAAGAGGGCGCTGACGTACGTATAGATGGTGGAAAGTACTACATTGACTGGACAATCCTCGTAAATGCCGCCAAGCAAACCTTTACCAAGCTGGTTGTAAACGATACACTGGGTAAGGAACTGGTCTTTGACAAAAACAATGTAAAAATCCTTGCAGACAGTAAAGATGTAACAAATGAGATTACGGTCACTCACACGGGCTCAGCGGACGCTCCAACAAACGTGGCCTTTGCATTGATCCCGGATGGCACGACTGCAAATACATCTAAACAAGCAGCTCTGCAATATAAGATCACATACACCACCGAAGTAAAGCCAGACTATTTCCAGCATACCGGCACGGTAACTGACGAAGATGTAACCAATACCGCAACACTGGATTGGGCGTGGCCGACCGGTGTAATTGGGCCGGGTGAGACACCTAAGTCTCCTGAAATTATAAAAGGTCCTAAAGATATCACGGGTTTGGATGATACTCTAATTTCAAAAAACGCCGTAAAATATGACCCCACTACGCGTGCGCTGACGTGGCGCGTCACGATAAACCCGCATAGGGTCGATCTGACGGCCATGACTCTGAAAGAAGATCTGACCAGCGTAGATCCCGCGCATAGCTTTTCAAAAACAGATGAAAACGATGATAAAGTAAGTGAGGCTGAAGCAAAGGCGACGCTATTAGCCGCCGTCAATGCCGCGCTCCAAAACGTGGGGATAACCGATTCGGTAGCAGACGCGGGTTATACGCTTACGCACAAAACGATGACAATGAGGCTGCCCGCAATAGGGCGCAAGACATTTTCATTCGATTATGTCACCTATGTCGACAAACCCGGAATTTGGGCGAACAATGGGCAGAAAACATTCTCAAATACGATTCAGGCTGATGATATAACGGTTAACAGCACAGCAGTTAACTCTATTACTGTTCAGGCGTCGCAAAATGCTACGGTAACAGTGCTGCAAAAGGCAACTACACATTACGACCCGGCGACAAAACAGATAACATGGAAGTTGACCGTCAACAAGAGCGGTGTTCCGCTAACAGGTGTTACGATCGAGGATACCTTGCCGAAAGGACTACATTACGTTCCCGGTTCAGCAAAAATTGACGACCAACAGTTTGATGAAAGCAATATTACGAATAATGAACCGACGCTTATCTTTGACCTGAAAGATCAAGCAGACAAAAAGAAAGCAGAGCTTTCCTATAATACCTCGATTGAATCCACCGAGGTAAACGAATTTTTAAAGGAGTCAACAGTTTCATTTGAAAATCAGGCAAAACTGATAAGCAAACAGTATCCTAATGGCGTGTCGGTTAAGCACACCTTTGCTTTGGATAATCAGCCACTGACTAAAGAAGCGCCAGAAAAGCTGTTTAACAACAATATGGTTACCTATACGGTGAAACTCAACCCATTGGGTATCAAATTGTTGCCGGATGACGGTACAACAAAACTTTCTTTGACCGACACCTTGTCACCCGGCTTGTATCCGGATATTGACTCCATAAAAGTATGCAAGGGCGCGGTGACCGCCGACTTGACTAAGGTCCCATGCGCAATTCATATGGCTGCCGGCGAACCGGTCAGCATTGCAGATATTCGATATGATTCAGCACAAAATGCGATTACGATTCCCAATTTGGAGGATAAAACGCCGTATTACATTACCTATAACGCTTACGCGACTCGAACGGGAGTGGAATTAAACAACAATGTTTCACTTTTTGGCAGTAGAATGCCTCATGACAGTAATTTGGATTCGACCAATCATGACCTGCAGTTTTCTGCTTCTAGCGGTGCAACATTTGGCATGCCGCCGAATTTTTTCTCTATTGAAGTTTCCAAGGCAGATGCCACTAACCATATCATTACGTGGACGAAACCGGAGGATGCAGCGGTATTCGGATTGTATCAAGACAGCGCGTGTAAGCAACTGCTTTCATCAGGGCCAACTGCCAGCACCGGTGTTTGGTTGGTGGGGCTGCCCAAAAAAGAAGCGCTTCAATATGGCAAGCTTTACATCAAAGAGATCAAGGCGCCTGACGGATATCAACCGAACCCCAACCCGCTGGAGATCACGATTACTGATTCGACGCCAAGTCCATACGAAATCGCCATGGTGAATATTAAAGAAAATGCGACGCTGAATGCACAAATCGCTTTGCTCAAGACGGATAATACCAACAATCCGATATCGGGCGTCCAGTTTGGACTTTTCAGCGACCCGGATGCGAAAAACGAGTTAGCAACCGCTGAAACAGATGCCGCAGGCAAGTGCTCCTTTACCGGGTTGTACCCCGGCGCCACCTACTACGTCAAAGAGCTGGCCGCACCGGATACGCATGTGCTAAGCGATACGGTTTACGCCTTTGAGGCGGGGACGAATCAGGAGTTTTCAATTATAAACGCCAAGGCCGAAGCCGTGATTAGAATTACCAAGGTGCGCGAGGATAATCCAAATATCAAGCTTCCGGGCGCGAAGTTTAAGCTGTTTGCCGATGAAAAGGGCACGGTTCAAAAGGGCGATGAACTGGAAACTGATGAAAACGGCGTGGCAGAATTTAAGGGCTTGCGGCCGAATACAATCTACTACCTAAGGGAGACCGTTGTGCCAAGCGGTTATGAGAATCAGGATGAGCTGCTGAATAAGCTTATCAAAATAGAAACCGGAGAAAATAATGCTAATCTACCGGTAGAAATAACCGTATCAAACAAAAAGATCCTCGTCAGCATTAAGGTCGTTAAAGTGCGCGAGGGTAGGGAAGCTACGAAAATCGAGGGCGCAAAGTTTGAACTATACGAAAGCGATAAACAAACGATTGCGGGCAGCGAGAAAGCGACCGACAGTAACGGTGAGCTTATCTTTGTAAATTTGGAGCCCCAAACTACTTATTACGTCAAGGAGACTGTAACACCGACGGGCTACAAGACCCCGCAAAACGTATGGACCGAGGTGACGACCAAGGACTTTACCGACCTTGTCCCAAAAGAATTAAAAATCACAAACGAAAAGATACTGGTATCCCTTCACGTGATAAAGAAAGGCGACGGTGCGGCGGGGCCCCGTCTGCCGGGCGCAAAGCTCGCGCTGTACGAGGCAGACAAAACCACTCTAGTGCACGCGGCGCAAACCACCGATGCGAACGGCGAAACCACCTTCACAAATCTGGAACCCGAAACCACGTATTACATCCGGGAAACCGAAGCGCCAAAGGGCTACCGCATCAAAAACGAGTGGACGGAAGTCAAAACCGGTGCGTTTGACGCGGCCCAACCCGCTGCCACCACGGTAGTGAACGAAAAGATCCTCGTCGGCATTCGGGTGATCAAGGTACGCGAGGGCGACCCGGAAACCAAGCTGGAGGGCGCGAAATTTGAGCTGTACAGCGACGCGGAGGGAAAAAGCCTGCTTCGCGCCGCGCAAGCGACCGACGCAAACGGCGTGACCGAGTTCCTGAACCTGCAGCCCGAAACCGTCTATTATCTCAAAGAGACCGAAGCGCCGAGCGGCTACCGTATTCTGACGGACGGCCTGATCGAGATCAAGACGGGCGAGGGCGCCGAGGGCGCGCAGCCGGTCGAACAGGTCGTGGAGAACGCGCGGCGGCGCTCGTCGTCCTCCTCGCGTCCGAAACCGCCCGCAGAGGAACCGGAAACGCCCGTGGTTCCGGTCGGGCCGACCGACCCGGTCAATCCGGCTGATCCCACGGGCCCGGATCAGCCGGCGAAGCCGGACGATCCGACAAACCCGGATGATCCCCAAGATGCAGGCGACCCATCGAAGCCGGGCGGTTCCGATGACCCCGCAAACCCCGATAAGCCCGGCGATCCCAGCAAGGGGGACGGTACGGTAACCGTACCGTCCGAAAGCACCCCCGGGGGTGCTTTCGGAACGGCCTCTTCTGGCAACCGTGTTTCGTCAATTCCTGAAACCGGCGTGCGGGATCGCATTCCGCTGTGGGCCCTTGGCCTTGCCTGTTCCCTCGGTCTGGCCGCCGTGCTGTGCCTGTCGCAGCTGATCTTCCGGCCAAAGGGCAAGCACATGAAAAAAAGAGGCTGACCGCAGACAGAAAGGCAAACAACCTAGCAAAAACAAAACGTGCGCCCGCTTATGCGGACGCACGTTTTGTTTTTTGCGGCAAGCCGGGCCGCTAAAAAAATTCCACCTCAAGACAAATCTTTTTCCATTTACGCCTATCCGCAAATCGCATAAGATAGGGATACCGAAACGGACAGTAAGGTTCAGGGGAAAGGATGAAAGCAATGCTTGCATTTAATTCGGATTGGAATGGAGAAAGCAAAAATATTCAGGAACTGGAGGCGACGCTGCGCGAATTAGCGGAAGCAGGAATGACCCATATTCATTGGTGCCATCAGTGGAGCGGCGATTACTTGTATTCAACCTACGAGATGATTCAGATCCGCCGGTGGCTCGACCGCTACGGTCTGAAAGCCAAGGGCGTCCATGCGACGGAGGGCCATTGGATGGACGAGGAGTTGGACACGGTGGACCCCAACTGCAAGGATTTCACCTCGCCCAATGAACTGAACCGTTTGGCGGGTGTGGAGCTGCTGAAAAACCGTGTCGATCTGGCGGTTGCGCTGGGCACCGATCTGATCGTTTTACATCTGCACCCGCCCTTTCACATGTTCAACGAGCAGCCGGGTTCGCGGGAAAGGTTTTACCAAGCAATTTTTAAGACCTTTGATGAAATGGAGGCGTACTGTAAAGTGCGCGGCGTAAGGGTGTGCCTAGAAAACCTGCAGGGCATTCCCAATGAACATCAAATCGCCCAATTCGACCTGATGTTCAACCGATACGATAAAAGCTATATGGGGTTCTGCTTCGATACGGGACATGCGCTGATCAGCAAAGCCTCCGCGCCGCTCGAACTGCCCGAACGGTATTGGGAAAGGATGTACTTTATCCACCTGTCGGACAATTGGGGGGATTATGACCAGCACGCGCTGCCGTTTGAAGGCACGTTCGATTGGACAGGCCTTGCAAAATGGATCGCAAAATCGCCGTATGAACTGCCGGTGACGCTGGAGGTTTCCCGGAATGACGAGAACGAGCCGTTTTTGAAAAAAGCGCAGGCAAGCGGGGCGCGGCTCGAAGAACTGGTGCGGTCCTATCGCTGATATGAAATTTGCAGGGGGATGAACAAAATGATCAACAAGCTGCTGGGAAAACTCGGTTTCAGCAAAAAAATGTTTTTTGCGTTCTTACTGGTCGTGGTAAACAGCAATTTGATTTATTCGATAAGCGGCGTGCGCGGCGTACTTTATAATCCGTATCTGGATGTGCTGGGCGTAAGCAACGCGCAGCTGGGCATTTTGATCGGCTTGACCGGCGCGCTTTCCACTTTCGGCAACGTGCCGCTCGGCTGGATACAGGACTTGCTGTCTCCGCGAAAGGTTTTGGCGATCGATACGATGATCGTGGGCGCGACCTCGCTTTACATTTGCTTCGCGCCCAACCTGACTTATACGAAGCTTCTGGTTTGCTTTGCTATTTACGGCCTGTTCAGCGAACCGCTGTACTGGGCGAGCTACTTAAAGAGCATCCGTTCGCTGGCCAGAGATGACAAGCAGGCCACGGCGTTCGGCTTTGCGGAATCCGGCCGCAGCATGACGGGACTGATTTATCAGATGCTTTCGCTGATGGTGTTTACCGTTCTGGGCAGTTCGGTTTTCGGCATGCGTACCGCGATGATGATCAACGCGTGCCTGACGATCGGCTCCGGCGTGCTGATCTGGTTCTTTATGCCGGAGGTGGGCGTTGTTCGTGCGCAGGCTGGCGAAAGCCAGACCAAGCTGGCGCTTTCCGGCGTGCTGAAAGCGCTGAAAATGCCGGAGGTTTGGCTGACCGGTATCGCGGCCTCCTGCGTTTACGCGATCTATTGCTGCACCAGCACGTATTTTATCCCCTATTTGCAGGATGTGTTTTTATTGCCCGCCGCGTTGGTCGGCGTGTTTGGGCTGGTTAATTCGCAGGTGGTTTCGATCTGCTCCACGCCGGTTTCGGGAATACTGGCCGATCAAAAATTCAAATCCAGCGCGCATTGGATGCGGATCTGCTATGTCGGGCTGGCCATCATGCTGACCAGCGCGCTCATCCTGCCCAAAACAAAGGTCATGGTCATACCCTGCATGGTCATCCTGATGGCTTCCGCGCTGTGCGTTTATCTGGTGCGCGGAATCTATTATGCGCCGATCGGGGAAGCCGGCGTGCCGCGTGAAATGAGCGCGACCGCCATGTCCGTGGCAAGCGCGATCGGTTATTCCCCCATGATGTGGGCCTATCCGGTTTACGGTAAGATCATAGATAGCTTTGATGCGCAAAAGGCGTATCAAATCATTTTCACCGTGGTGATCGGCATGGCGATCGCCGGCGTCGCTACGACCACCGTGCTGGGCCGCCGGATCATGAGCCGCCGGCAGACGGTTTGCATACCCGATCAGGCGGCGTAAACAAGGCTGTCATAAAAGCCGCCCGGCATGGCTGGGCGGCTTTTATAATACGGCAGGCCGCGAAAAGGGAGTGGGCTGTATGAGAATCCGGTCCGTTAGGGACTATATCGTATCGGAACAGATGAAGATTGTTTTTGTTCTGCTCCTGCTGATTTTTTTATTCTCCACGCTTGCGATCTATACGGCTGTTTACTATCAAAACGTGCAGCGCGCGGAAGAGAATATTCTTTTTGTCGAACGGGCGGTCGAACGGTTTTTAAAGCCGTATGAAACGCAGGCGGAGCGATACCGGCAGGACCCGCAGATACAGCGCTATTGCCGCGACGCTTCCGGGGACAAGGCCGCCGCGCAAACCTTGGATTTGGAGCAAGGCCTCGCCTTGTTCGATCTGGAACGGCAGATCTATCCGCGAACGGAAGACCTAAGGCCGGTCGCCGGTGGCGTAACGGACGCCGCCGCCCTTTTGCGCGAGACCCCGTCGTCGCTTCGGTGCTATATTCCGCTTAAAGAGGCAACGGGGACCGAGCCAATCGGATATTTGACATGGGTTCTACCGGAAAGCGCGCTTGCCGAGTTTTTAGAGCAAACGATACCCGCCTCCGTCTCTTTCGCGCTGTACGACCAAGCGGGAGGTATCCTTTATGATACCTCCGTGGCCTACCGCTACGAGGAAAAGGCCGCCGCGCGTTTGAAGGGCGGCGTGACCGGCGTTGCGATCGTCAACGCCGAGGTCGGGTATCGCTCCGTATTGGCGTATCTGGCCTGCCTGATGCCGATCGGGCTGTTCGTTTTTGTGATCAATTACTGGCTTGCCAAGCAGCTTTCCGAAAAGCTGGTGCGCCCGATCACCACCCTGATCGCCTCCATTCGGCAAAATAGGCAGGGTCATTTAAACTATATCGATATCGATGGCTCGGAACTGGAAGAGATCGAAACGCTGTCGCAGTCCTATCGGGACATGATGTTGCAGCTAAACGAGTTGATGGAGAAAAACCAGAAAGAAAACCTGCTGCGCATTGAAAGCCAGTTAGGGGTGCTGCAGGAGAAGATCAACCCGCATTTTCTGTTCAACACGCTGGAATTCATCAACAGTCAGGCGATTTTGGAGGATGCCGGGCAAACCGCGTACCTGATACAAAAGCTGGGCGTTTTGTTCCGGTATAGTCTGCGTGCGCCCGATGTTCTTCCGCTCCGGCAGGAGGCGGCGTACGCCAAAGACTATCTATCGCTTCCAGAACGCCCTGCGCAACGGGCTGCTCACCTGTCAGTACGACATAGACGCGGCGGCGCTGGAAGCCGAATTGCCCAAGCTGATCCTACAGCCCTTGCTGGAAAACTGCTTTCAGCATGGATTTCGGGAACGGTCGGACGAGGTGTGCCGCCTTCGTCTGACGATCGGCTTTGAGAATACGGCGCTTTGCATCGTGGTGGAGGACGACGGGGAAGGGATGTCGCAGGAACGGCAGCGGGCGCTGGAGCAAGCGCTGCAAAGCGACAGCGAGAGCTTTGCCTGTTTCATCCGCCGCAGCAAGCACATCGGGCTGCGCAATGTCAACGCCCGCCTGTGCCTGCACTGCCGGGTCGCAAAGGCGGTGTGGATTGATCGCAGCCCGCTGGGCGGAACCAGAGTGACGCTTCGACTGCCGCGCGGCGGCAGAATGGCGGCGCGCGCGCCGCGGCTAACACGGGAAGGGGGGAGCCAAGCTGCTCAAAGTTTTGATTGTGGATGATAACGCGATGATCCGCAAAAGCCTCATCAAGCGTATCCAATGGGAGGCGCTCGGCATGTGCTGCGCCGGAGAGGCGGAAAACGGACGGCAGGCATGCGAGCAGATCGACCGGTTGCGTCCCGATATTGTCATTACGGATATCAAAATGCCGCGCGCGGACGGTTTTTTTGCGATACGGAAGGCGCGTAAATCCCATCCCGGCTTACAGTTTATCGTCATTTCCGGTCATGACGACTTTTTGTATCTCAAGCAGTCGGTTCAGCTACAGGTGCTGAACTATATCTTAAAGCCCATCGGCACGGAGGAGCTGCACGAAACGCTGCGGCACGCGGCGGAAAAGATCGCGCAATACAGAGAAGCTTCGTCCGTACAGGACACGGCGCACCATTACAAGGCGCTGTACCATAGGGAAAAGCTTGAAAACGTCTTTGCCCAGCTTCTTTTTTCCCGCATGGATCATGCCGCCTTCAAGCGCCTTTTGCAGGAGCTTTCCTATCCCTTGGATATGCCGCGCTGCCAAGTGCTGCTGCTGAATCTGCCTTCGGATCAGACCGGGGACGCGCCGCTTTCCGTGGAACTGCGGCGCGAGGCGGAGCAGGCTGTGGAGCGGCTCTGTTACCCCGCCAAATGCCTGCTGCTCCCGGTCAGCCGCCATGTCTGCGCCGCGGTGCTCAATGAACCGGCGGAGGCGGAGCTTTCGCCTTTTCTGCTTTCGGGCGTGTACGACGCGGTGTGCCGGCTGGCGCCGGAGCTGCGCGGGCGGCTGTACCTCTCCTGCGGCGGCCCCATGCCGGTAAAAAGCCTTTTCGGCGCGTATTACGATGCGCTGCTTCAAATGCTGCGCAGATTCTTACAGGATACCGGAGAAACGCGGATATTTGCGCCAAGCGAACAGACAGCGGCGGAGCAGGCGACCGGTTCGTTTCAAAGCGAATTCACCGTCGCGTTCCACTTGCAGATGTATGAAGAATGTAAGCATATCCTCCATCGCGCCATGGAAAAAGCCGTTCGCCAGCCGGAAACATTCGTATCCGCGTTGCAGCGCGTAATGGGTACGGTCAATACCTGCGTTACGCAGCAAACGGGCCAGCCGCTTTTCCTGCGTAACGCGCAGGAGCTGTATCTGCTTCAGTTCGCATCCAGAAAGCACTTTTTACAGGCGGTCTGCGGCTTGCTGGATAGCTGCAAGCGCTCCGACGCGACGCCGGATATCGGGGAGCAGATCGTTTCGTATTTGTATGAACACTATACGCAGCCGCTCACCGTTCAGTCGCTCAGCGAGCTTTTTCACGTTAATCAGATCTATCTGGGGCAGCTGATCAAAAAGAAGACCGGCCGCCCCTTTAACGCCCTGATCAACTCTCTGCGCGTGGATTTGGCGGCGCAAAGCATGCGCGAGCATCCGGATATTTCCTTGAAAGAACTTGCCTTTTCGCTAGGGTTTGTGGACGCGCACTATTTTACCAAGGTATTCAAGCAGCATCTTGGCGTTACCCCAAGCGAATATCGTGAAAAAGCGAAAGACCGTCAATAAATCGGGGGCTGTAAAATAAGTTCTCACAAATGAATAGAAAACTGTTGTAAAGCGAAAAATGCTACCAATTCTGTCATTCTGAGGAGCGAAGCGACGAGACCGTAGTCTGCTATCCTTAATCTGCCGCTTAGCGGCATTTTAATGAGTGCGAATCTCGCGCGAACGCGCGGAATTTACGCTGGGAACGCGCGTTCGCGCGAGATTCTTCACTTCGTTCAGAATGACATTTGGGTACTCTTCTATTTTGCAACAGTTTTTTTACAGCCTCTTTTGCAGAAAATTGCCCTCAAGTCCTTTGTTTTTTCTATATACCTAAGTCGGACGGCGTGGTAGTATCGGTTACGAAAAGTAAAACACTTATGGAACCGATAAGTTGGAGATGGGGATGAATGATGGAAAAGGTAATGAGAATACGAAAGTGCCTGAAAAACAGGCGGAGCCTATGCTTTCCATGGAAGTGGCGCGGGGGCGAACTGACGAGATACCGTAAGATCGCGCTGGGCAACCTGCTGATCACATGCGCCTACGCGTTTATCACGGTGCCGCATGGCATCATCAACGGAGGCACCACCAGCTTTGCGATGATCCTGTCACAGTGCACGGGATGGGCCATTCCGGTGATCGTGAACAGCGTGACCGTTCTGCTCCTGCTGCTGTGCCGCATTTTCTTAGGAAAGGTTTATTTGATTGGCGCGCTGTTTTCGGGCGTTTGCTACATGGCGATGTTTTCGGCGCTGGAATCGCTGCACTGGTCGCTGCCCCTGCCGCTGCCGCTCTGCGTGCCGCTGGCGGCGTTGCTTGTCGGCGCGGGATACGCCCTGTGCATCAGCGCGCAGTCCACCGCGCTGGGGTTTGATACGATCGCGCTGATCCTGCATAAGCGATACAAGCGCCTGAATGTATCGTGGCTGATGTTCGGCATCAATATGATCATTTTGATGCTGGGCTTTGCCATTTACGGAGGGCTGTCCATCGCCTTCGGCATTGTTTTTACCTTCCTGCAAACGAGAATACTCAACACGATCATGGCTAAAACAGCAAAGGAACCGCAAGACGAGTAAGAAAGGCCGAGCTGCGCTCAGTCACAGACTAAACGCAGCGCGGCCTTTGGCGCTATCGCCGTTAATCCGCCGGGAACGCAAAGTTGGTGCGGATATAACTGCGTACGGATTGCAATTCCGGGTAGCCGTAGAAAAACGCGACCTTTTGGTCGGCCATGGTGGAACCGGTGGGTTTGCCGCCGGTCACAAACACCATGAAGGTTTCCGCGATGTCCTCAAACGGGCTGGAAGAAGCGTATTCATCCACATAGTTTTCCGGGCGGTCAATGTAGGATGCCGCGCCGCCCGCATAAAACTGATCGTAAAAAGCTTTGAGATAAGAGCCGTCGCGGTAGGCGGCGGGGTCGTTAAAGCCGGAGGAATCGTCACGCTTCGATGGGTCGATCTGGCTTGCATTCAGGGTAAGCGCGTGGCCGTACTCATGAACCATGGTCGCCAACGTTTTGTCTATGTTGTAAAGGGCGCCGTCTTCGTTAAAACAATCGAACCGGTCGATACGGATATCAAAAGCGGTCAGGGTGCTGGCGTCTTGCGGCTGGCACATACCGAGGATCGCGCTGTAACCGTCCGTCCAGGGAAATAATGCGTTTCACATATTTGTCCTCCGGCGGAATGATTTTATGCATCGTCTCAAGCAGCATTTTTTCCTCAGCGTCGCATTCGGCCGCATAGGAGGCGGGCGATCTGCTAAAGTCAAACGCTTTTAAATCTACTCCCACCAGCGTGTGGATGACCGGCACCATGGTCAGCACTTGCGCGCCGTCTTGCGCGCTGATCTGCCAGCGCAGCATAGACGGGTTTTGATCCATGGAGTTTAAGCCCCAGTATTGGACGCCGCTATTTTCGGTTTGAGGCTGTCCAAGCGCTGCGGTCAGCCGCGCGGCCAGCTGTTCGTCGGTTAGGCCAAGGCTTGCAGTACGAATGTATAGCTTCTCCAGCCAAAGCGAGTCGTCGATCCGGCGATAGACAAAGTCGGTCGGCAGCGCTTCGCTCCAGCCAAACCATTTGGCATTCATCACATAATGGTCCAGCTGCCAACCCAGCTCGTCGTCGTACTCGGTTTTTTCAAAGGCGCCCGCCGCGCCGATGCGCACCTCCAACTCATTTTTTTGCATGCCGGTAAAGATCGGCATACGGTCGGTGATGGTGACGGCGCTATCGGCTTTCAGCATGCTATGCGATTGCTGCGCGAGCGGGCCGGTCTCCGCCGAAGCGATCTCGCGTACAACCTCGGCTACCGCCTGACCGGCGGGCAGGGCCTTGGCGGGGTCGATCACGGCGGGGCGGTCGCTCCATTTATGGTTTTCCGTACCCAACCGGTCCTGTTCGACCAATACGCCGGGAATGCCCTCGCGCTGAAACGCCATGTGGTCGCTCGCGCCCTCTATCCCGGCCGGCCATGTGTTGCCGGTCACTTTTTTAGAAGCGGCCAGCAGCATATTGCCCAAAAGCGAGGGCGCGCCGTCCGTTGTCTTGACCGTCGTGGTATCGCTCATATAGTGGCCGATCATGTCGATCTGGATATCGCCGACGATGTGGGTCTTTTCCGCGTCGGAAAGCTGCGCGGTATAGTAGGTAGAGCCTTTGAGCCCCTGCTCTTCAGCGGAGAAGGAGATAAAGCGCAATTCGGTATCGGTTTCGATATCCTTTAAGGCGCGGGCCAGTTCAAGCAGCATAGCGGTGCCCGAAGCGTTGTCGTCCGCGCCCACGGTGGAAGGCATCGAATCGTGATGCGCGCTGATCACCAGAATGTCGCCGTTCGGGTCGCGGTTCGCTTTTTTTACCGCGATCACATTGGTCGCTTGCTTGCTGATCTGCTTGCCCTGCGGCGCGTCCGTAAAATCGAAGGGCTGTTCGGTCACCTCGTAGCCCCAGCCACGCATGGCGGCCGCAATCTCCTTTGCCGCGGCCTGTTCGCCCGGCGTGCCCGACCAGCGGCTTTCGTCCGCCACGGAATCCAGTGTGTTTTCGTAGGATAGGCGGGTCAGCGCGGCGGGTCTTGCCAGCCGTTGCAGGCGCGTCAGCAGCGTTTTGCCCTGCCGGTCGGTCAGCTTGTCCGCCGGAGAAAATTTTCCTTCGCCGGTGCCCAGCATCAGGCCCAGATCGCGCAGCGCATATACGCTCCCGCTAGCCCAGTCTGAAATGGCCGCGTCGTCCCGGTACGGCTCGCCCGAGGCCTTCGCCGGGGTTACCTGAAGCAGCGCTCGCAACCGGTCAAGGATAACGGCGGCTTCCTCGCGCGTCAGGCTGTCGGCGGGGGAAAAGGCCTTGTCGCTCGTGCCTTTGAGAATGCCCCAATGGTATAGAGCGGATACCGAAGCAGCGTCGGTATCCGTAAACGGACGGTCCGCCGTCTGCGCATCTTCCGCCGCGCCCGCGTCAAGCAGCATTTCGTAAGCCGCGTCCGCGTATTGCAGCCGGGTCATCGTTACGCCGTTGTCCGTATACGCCGCGCCGGCGGAGCATACGAGCTGCAAGGCGAGCAATCCGGCACAAAGTCTTTTTTTCCTCATATAAAACACCCCTTCTTCGTATATTATACGCTCCTTTCAGGGGCGAAACAAGCCGGCCGCTTTGCATTCTGCGTGATACGGAAGCACTTTGTGCCAACAAAATACGAAAAAAGCCGCCGCCTGTGAAAACGGCGGCGGCTCATTCGTTACATGATGTTTGAATTGGTTCTATGCATGAGGGGGCTGGGCGGCGAGCAGCTGAACCTTGCGGCGTATCGCCTCCAACGCCTGCCTCGGATCGTCCAGCGCGCTTACGGCTTCATCCATGGGGCACCGGCCGGTGCCCGCGCGGTTTTGAATGATCGGGACGATCCGGTCATAAGAAGCTTCGATACCGTACCGCGTCAAAGTCTGAATCGCGGCTTCGGTCATGACCGGCGCATAGACCGCGCGCACGCGCGCGAGCGCGAACAGCATGGCGGGCGCTTTACCCACCACCTTGTCGGCGGCGGAAAAACCGGTCAGCTCGGTGCCGGAGGAGATCAATTCCAGCATGGGCGCGACGCCGCGCGCCGTGCTGGTATAGGTAACGCCGCCGCGGCAAAGCGCGCAGGTATAGCCGCCCGCGCGCAGCAAAGCCTTGGCCTGCTCTAGATCATGCATCGCCGTGCTCCCGGTGCTCTAGCCAGAACAGCATGAGGGGCAGCAAACTCCACTGGAGCACCAGACCGGGTAGACCCGCGGCGACCGACGTCCAGATCGAAGCGACGGCAACGGTCTGCGCGCCAAGACCGTAAACGGCGGCCAAAACCGCGATGGCGCGCACCAGACGGCCCGCAAGCTGGGCGAGCAGTACCTTAGCGAAAGCGGGCAGCTTGGTCCCGGCCAGCAGTCCGGCGGCAAGCCCGTAGCCCGCGAGCTCCAAGATCATAAAAGGCAGCATGGCCGCGCCGGGCATTCCGGAAAGCGCGAAGCTGGCAATGGGCCCCAGCGCCCCCGCGACCAGACCGGCCGCGGGCCCGGCCAGTAGGCCGACCAGCAAAATGGGCAGATGCATTGGCAGCAGCGTTTGTCCCAACGCGGCGCCCATGCCGGAAGCCGCGCCGAGCATATGGAAGAACTGGGGAACGGCCACCGCGGCGATCACGGCCGCCAGCGTGGCGGCGGTGCGGGCTTTCGCGGTTTGAATGACTGTGGTCCTAGTCAGGGTAAGGGTGTTGTTCATGCGTTTGCGCCTCCTTCAAAGGTATCCGTCACGGTTTTCAGCAGTTCGGCAATGGGCAGGTGCTGCGGGCAGGCGCGCTCGCACTGCTTGCACCCGATACAATCCGAAGCTTTGCCGTGTCCGGCGGTGCTGACGTCGTAATAAAAATCGCTGTTCCAGTCCGCGTACTGTTTTTTGGCGTTCAGGCAGGCAAACAGGTCGGGGATCCGTATGCGCTTGGGGCAGCCCGCAACGCAGTACTGGCAGGCGGTGCAGGGAACCGTGTCCTGCCGTTTCAGAATGTCCCGCACGCGCTCGATGGCGGCAAATTCATTTTCATCCAGCGGCCGGAAATCCTTCATAAAGCTCAGATTGTCCTCAAGCTGCTCGTAGGTGCTCATGCCGCTGAGCACCATGAAAATACCTTCAAAGGAGGCAGCATAGCGGATGGCGTAGCTGGCCGGGCTGCCGCCGCGCAGGCCGGCCAGAATGGCGCGGGCGTCGTCCGGCAGGTTGACCAGCCCGCCGCCCTTGACCGGCTCCATGACGATCACCGGCTTGCCGAATTGACGGCATACCTCGTACACGGCGCGGCTTTCAATGCTGGGGTTGTCGTAATCGGCATAGTTGAACTGGATTTGCACCACTTCGATCTCCGGGTGCTCGGTCAAGATCTGGGTCAACAGGGCGGGCTTGTCGTGAAAGGAAATGCCAAGGTGGCGAATTTTGCCTTCCGCCTTGAGCTGACCGGCGACTGCAAACGCGCCCGCGGCAGTGAATTTCTGATAATGCTCCACGGTCAGCGCGTGCATCAGATAATAATCAAAATACGAAACGCCGGTGGCTTCCAGCTGCTGCTGGAAAAACGGCCGGATATCCGCTTCGGACCGGAAGTAGTTTTCGGTTAGCTTATCGGTTAACAGATAAGCGTCGCGCGGATAGCGCTTTACCAGCCCTTCGCGGATGGCGGTCTCGCTCTTTCCGTTCAGATAACCGTGGGCGGTATCAAAATAAGTAAAGCCTTCGGCCAGAAACCGGTCGATCATGCGGTTGAAGTGCGCCTGATCGACCCGCCCTTCCAGCCCGCCGATCATCGGCAGGCGCATGCAGCCGAATCCAAAGTTTTTCATAGGGTTTTCCTCCCGTGTCATACACGCCTTCCCATTTCATAGGCTTGCGCCATGGCGGGCGTATGGACGATCTCGCCCCTGTTCCACGCGCCCACACCGTAAACGATACCCTTTTCCACCGCGCCGTCCAGACAGAGCGTAAATCCGCGGAAGCCTTCGATCGTGCGCTCCATGGCGGAAATATCCTGATCCGCGGCGGTGACGATAAAATAGAATTCCTTATTTTCCATGCCGGTATAGTAGGCGCAGCAGCGGTCGATCAAAGTCTTCATCTGGGCGTCCATGGTGTAAAAATACACCGGCGTCGCCATGACGATCACATCGGCCGCGAGCATCTTTTGCGCGATGTCCGCCATATCGTCCTGCTGCGAGCAGGTTCCCTTACGGCCGACACATAGGCCGCAGCCCGTACAGTATTGCACCTTGTGATCGCGCAGGAAAATTTTTTCCGCCGCGTGTCCGGCCTCTTCTGCGCCCTTTCGGAACTGGTCGCACAGGGTGTCCGAATTGCCGCCCTGCCGGGGACTGGCGGAAAGGATCAATACCTTTTTCTGCTTCATGTTGCATTCCTCCAAATTTATTTCTGATCCTATCGTACTCCTTGGAGTTCACTCCATGTCAAGCTTATTTGCAATGATTTTTTAAAAGAATGCATGAAAACGCCCCGCATTCGTTAAAATGCAGGGCGTTTTTTATGGTGCCGCCAGCCGGAATCGAACCGGCACGCTGTTGCCAGCGAGGGATTTTAAGTCCCTTGCGTCTACCAGTTCCGCCATGGCGGCGCGCTTTATTTATTATAGCAGACCAAAGGGCTTGCTGTCAAATGTCAACCGCCCTAAAATGGAAATAAAACGCTATTTTGCGCGGAACACCTCGCGGTCGCACGAGCCGTCCTGACAGGCGACGATCGTGGTGCAGACCGCGTCGCCCGTGATGTTGACCGCGGTGCGCGCCATATCGAGCAGCCGGTCGATGCCCATGATCAGGCCGATGCCCGCGACCGGCAGGCCGACCGAATCGAACACCATGGCCAGCGTGACCAGACCGACGCTAGGCACGCCCGCCGTGCCGATCGAGGCGAGCGTCGCCGTGGCGATGACGGTCAGGTAATCCGCCGGAGATAGCGCAATGCCGAACGCCTGCGCCACAAAAACGACCGCCACGCCCTGCATGATCGAGGTGCCGTCCATGTTAATGGTCGCGCCGAGCGGGATGGTAAAGGACGAAATGCGGCGCGATACGCCCATTTTGTTTTCCAGCGTTTCGATGTTGAGCGGGATGGTGGCGTTCGAGGTCGCGGTGGAAAACGCAAAGCCCATCACAGGCAGGAATTTGCGGACAAAGTGCAAGGGATTCAGGCCGGTGAACAGCTTCAGCAGGATCTGATAAACGCCGAAGCACTGCACCGCCAGCGCGAGCAGCACGGCGACCATGTACCAGATCATCGGCTTCATGGCCGAAAGGCCAAGCTCGGAAAAGGTTTTGGCGATCAGGCAGAACACGCCGACCGGCGCAAGGCTCATGACCATCATGGTCATTTCCATCATGATATCGTTGGCCTGCTGAAAAAAGTTCGTCACCTGCTGTACCTTATCCTGCAGCTTTGCCAAAATGATGCCGATCAGCAGGGCGAACACGATGATCTGCAGCATGTTGCCCTCTGCCAGCGATTTGACCGGATTTTCAGGAATGATATCCAGCAGCGTATCGGCAAAGGCGGTTTTGGTGGCCAACGCGGGCTGCACGGTCTCAACGCTCGACATATCGAGCCCCATGCCGGGATTGATAATACCCGCCACCGCCAGCGCCACGCCGACCGCGAGCGCGGTCGTCAGCAGGTAAAAGCATATGGTTTTGACGCCCACGCGTCCCAGCGTTTTGGTATCGCCGATGGCCGCCGCGCCGCAGATGAGCGAACAGAACACCAGCGGCACGACCAGCATTTTCATCAGCCGCAGAAAACCGTTTCCGACCACGTTAAACACGCCGTCCACCACGATGCGCTGCACCGCGGGGCTGCCCTGCGCGGCATAGTGCAGCGCCACGCCCAGCGCCGCGCCGAGCAGCAGCGCCACGAAGATGCGGGTGGTCAGGCCGGTTTTTTTGCGCTTTTTAGGTTCGCTCATGCGCGGCCTCCCGTCTTTTTATCCGTCAGATAACGGGCAAGCGAGTCTTGCCAGCCGGGCATTTGATAAATTCCGGTCATGCGCATCATCATATTGTCAAGCAGCGTGAACTTGGGCCGCAGGCTTTCCCCGGCGACCGTGGTCTCCACCGGTACGTTTTCCAGTCCCGTTAGGCGCAGAATCTCGCGCGCGAAATCCGCGCGCGAGCACGCGCCCTCGCAGGAGGCGTGGTAAAGGCCGTATTCGCGCGCGTCCACCAAATAGCTGATAAAGCCCGCGAGCGCGTCCGCCGAGGTGGGCGAGGAGATCTCGTCGCCGGGCAGGGAAAGGGGGCCGCCGGTTTGGGCGCCGTCCAGCACCTCGTCCACAAAGTCGTACGTGCCCGCGCCGTACAGCCAGGAGGAGCGCACGATCACGTGCTTATCCGTCAATTCGCGCACCAGCTTTTCGCCCGCGTACTTGCTTTTGCCGTACATGGTCACCGGGTGCGGCTCGTCGAATTCGCACAAAGCGCCTGAAGCCGTGCCGTCAAACACGTCGTCGGTCGAGATCTGGATCAGCTTGGCGTCCAGCCGTCTGGCGGCGACGGCAAGGTTGCGCGCGCCGAGCGCGTTTACCTTGTAGGCGTGTTCGGGGTCTAACTCGCATTCGCGCACATCGGTCAGTCCGGCGCAGTTGATGATCACATCGGGCCGGTTCATGTCCGCGAAGCGGTCGACCGCGCGGTTATCGCCGACGGGTACGTCGTGGTCGCTGGTCAGCAGCTTATACGCGGCCGTACCGCCGAACAGGCGGCTGAGCGCCGAGCCAAGGCGGCCGCTCGCGCCGGTGATCCACACACGGGTGGCAATACTCATAGGGAAATACCTCTTTTTCTATGGGTTCTGTGGTAAGATGGTCATAAGCGGATAGGGCGCGGCCGGGCGGTGCGCGCGCACACCGCGTCAATCACGTGGCGATCGGGCAGCCAATCGCAAAAGGCGGCGGCGCTGCCCGCCGCGACGGCAAGGCGAAACGCTTCGCGACCGTTTTGGCCGCAGGCAAGGCCGCTGAGATAACCCGCGACCATGGAATCGCCCGCGCCGACCGTGTTGAGCACCGTGCCCGTGGGCGCGGGCAGGCGCAGCGCTTCGTCCGCGCCGTCCAGCAGCACCGCGCCCTTGCCGCCCAGAGAGACCATAACGGTCTGCGCGCCCGCGCTTTGCAGGGCGGCGGCGCTCGCGGCGACATCCAAAAGGGTCTGCGCGGCGCTGCGGGTCAGCTCGGTCAGTTCGGCCAAATTGGGCTTGATCAGGTCGGGCTGCGCCGGAAGGGCGCTGGTCAGCGGCGCGCCCGCCGTGTCGACCGCCACGCGCGCGCCGCGGCTTTTGGCCAGCGCGGCGAAACGCGCGTACAGATCGGTCGGCGCGCCCGCCGGAAGCGCGCCGGAAAGGACGAGCCAATCGCCCGCCTCCAGCCGCCAAAGCTCGCGTTCCAGCGCCCCCAGCGCTTCGGCGGAAAGCCGGGGGCCGGTGCCGTTGAGCTCGCTTTCCTTTTCGCCCTTGATCTTCACGTTGATGCGGGTCATGCCGTCCGTTAAACGGAAGAAGCGGCAGGGCAGTCCGGTGGGGGCGAGCAGTCGCTCGAACATGGCGCCGGTCTCGCCCGCGGTCAGGCAGAGCGCGCGCACGGGAAGGCCGAGCCGTGAAAGCACCAGCGCCACATTGACCCCCTTGCCGCCCGGATAGATCGCTTCGCCGTTTGTACGGGTGAGCGCGCCGGGATTCAGCCGGTCGACATGGGCAATATAATCAATCGAAGGGTTAAGCGTGACCGTATAGATCATAGTGTGGGCCTCCCGTGGCGCCGTCATACCAAAAAGCTGGAAACGGCGCGAAAAAAGATTTTCAAAAAGCGTTGACTTTGACGCTGCGTCAACCATTATACTGACCTCATGAGGAGGCGAGAGCAAATGGAATACTCGATCGGAGAATTGGCGAAGCTCGCGGGCATCACCACCCGCACGCTGCGCTATTACGACAGGATCGGGCTGCTAAAGCCCGGCGCCGTACGCGAGACCGGCTACCGGAGGTACGGCGAACGCGAGGTCGATCTGCTGCAGCAGATTTTATTTTACCGTTCGCTGGGCGTGGAGCTTGCCGAAATCGCCCGCATGATCAACGCGGATAATTTTGACCGGCTGCACGCGCTCCGGGGGCATTTGTCCGCTCTGCACGCGCGGCAGGCAAAGACCGCGCGCCTCATCGAAACCGTAAAGAAAACCATTGCAAGCATCGAAGGAGGAACAAAAATGGCCGATCAAGAAAAGTTTGAAGCGTTCAAAGCGCGCGTGGTGCGTGAAAACGAACAAGCTTACGGCGCGGAGGCGCGCCAAAAATACGGCGACGCGGACATGGACGCGTCGAACGCCAAACTGCTCGCCATGACGGAAGCGGATTACGAGCGCTTCCAAACGCTTGGCGCGGAAATTCTGCGCCGGCTGGAGCAGGCGGTACAAAGCCACGAGCCGCCCGAGGGCGACGCGGGGCAGCGGATCACCGCGCTGCACAAAAGCTGGCTTGGCATGACGTGGCGCGCTTACAGCGCCGAGGCGCACCGCGGTTTGGCCGAGGGCTATGTGGCGGATGAGCGCTTCACCGCTTATTATGACCAAAACGTAAAGGGCTGCGCGGCGTTTTTGCGCGACGCCGTTGCATATTGGGCGAAATAATGACTGATCGAGGGGAACCGAACGGTTTCCCTCAATCTTTTTCGCGCAAATAGGCTTTGATGGTTTCCAGAAAGGGTACGCCGTAGCGATCGGCCTTGGCTTCGCCCACGCCGCGCACTTCAAGGAATTCCTCGGCGGTAATGGGCTTGCGGGCGGCCATGTCGCTTAAGGCGGCGTTGGAAAAGATAATATAGGGCGGCACATGCGCTTGCCGCGCCAGACGGGCGCGGCAGTCGCGCAGCAGGTCGAACAGCGTGGAATCGGCCGTGCCCACGGCGGCCCCGGCCTTTTCCGCGGCCTTGAGCGCGGGCGGCTTTTCGCGCGGCAGCTTGATTACAAAGGTGTCGCGCCCGCGCATGAGCGCGTTGCCCGCAGGCGTCAGGTACAGCGTGTTGTGGCGTTCGGCGTCGCTTTGCAGGCAGCCCCGGTCGATCAAGGTATCGATCAGCTGCCGCACGCGCTTTGCCGTCTGCTCTTCCATAATGCCATAGGTGGAAAGCGATTGCAGGCCGAACTTTTCTATTTTTTCGCTTTGGCTGCCACACAGCACGGCGCTGACGACGATCTTGCCGAAATGCAGCCCGCGTTCGGCCAGCCGGTACACGCAGGATAAAATTTTCTGCGCGTCCAAGGTGGCGTCCACCTCTTCAAAGGTGGTGTCGCAGTTGCCGCAGTGCCCGCACGATACCGGCGCGGCTTCGCCGAAATAGCCTAGGATGAACCGGCGCAGGCAATCGGTCGTGGTGGCGTAAAAGGTCATTTGGCGCAGGCGTTCATATTCCCGATCCAGCAGGGCGGCTCGCGTTTGCTCGTCCAGTCCCTCCTCGGGCGCGGCCTCGCGGCTGCGCTCGATCAGGAAGCGGGCGGTGTGCACATCCTGCCCGCTGTATAAAAGGATACAGTCCGCCGGTTCGCCGTCGCGCCCCGCGCGTCCGGCTTCCTGATAGTAGCTTTCCATGTTTTTCGGCATATTGTAGTGAATCACGAAGGAAACGTTCGATTTGTCAATGCCCATGCCGAAAGCGTTGGTCGCCACCATGACCGGCTTCAGATCATACAAAAAATCATCCTGATTTTGCTGCCGTTCCTCCGCGGGCAGGCCCGCGTGGTAGCGGGTCGCGGCAAGGCCCTTGGCGCAGAGCATGTCGCACACATCCTCCACGGTTTTTCGCGTCGCGCAGTAGATCACGCCGCTTTTGTCCCGCCGCCCGGCGAGCAGGCGCAGCAGCGCCTGCGGCTTGCTGGATGGGTGCTCGACCGCGAAATAGAGATTGGGCCGGTCGAAGCCGGTCGTCAGCGTGAACGGCTCGCGCAGGGCGAGCGCGCGCACGACATCCTCGCGCACCGTGGCTGTCGCGGTCGCGGTGAAGGCGGAAACGAGCGGACGGCGCGGCAAAAGCGAAAGAAAATCGAGTATTTTTAAGTAGCTGGGGCGAAAATCCTGCCCCCACTGGGAAATACAGTGTGCTTCGTCCACCGTGACCATGGAGATCTCGGCTTCGCGGGCAAAGGCAAGAAAATCCGGCGCAGTCAGGCGCTCGGGCGCGACATAAAGCAGCTTGTAGCCGCCCTGCCGCGCTTCGTACAGCGTATCGCCCATTTCGGCGGCGGAAAGCGCGCTGTTTAAATAAGCGGCTGGCACGCCGGACTGCCGCAACGCGCCGACTTGATCCTGCATCAGCGAGATCAGCGGCGAGATGACGAGCGTCACCCCGGGCAGCAGCAGCGCGGGCACCTGATAGCAAAGCGATTTGCCCGCGCCCGTGGGCATCACGCCGAGCACGTCGCGCCCCTCCAGAATGGCCTCGATCAGCCGATCCTGCCCGGGCCGAAACGAATCATAGCCGAAATATTGCTTTAAAACCTGCTTTGCCGCCGCGCTTTCCATATACTTCTCCTCTTTGTATGCGTTTTCCCTTTCCTATCATACCATCTGGTGGGAAAAAGGGCAATGAAAAAGCAAAGGTCCCGGCGCGGGAGTCCGTTCAGACTCCCGCGCCGGGGCTTTGTTTGCAGCCGGGCTGCGGTTAAAAAGAGTAGGGGGTTTTGAGTACGATCGTTTTCAGCTGGCTCAGTTCTTCCAGCGTATACCGGCCGCCCTCGCGCCCAAGGCCGCTCATTTTATAGCCGCCAAAGGGCTGATCGCTGGTCCGGTACGCGCCCGAACCGCCGATCACACAGGCGCCGGCCTGTATATTTCTGGCCACATACATCATCTGCGACAGATCCTTGCCTAAAACGCCGGAGGACAGGCCGTACATCGTGTGGTTGGCAAGCGCGATGGCGTCGTCCACCGTGTCATACGGCAGCACCGACCAGACCGGGCCGAACAGCTCCAGATCCCGCGCCGCGTCCACTTCGGGCGTTATCTCCAATACGGTGGGTTCAAAGTACGCGCCTTGCAGGCGGCGCCCGCCAAAGCGCAGGGTCGCGCCCTGCGAAACGCAGTGCCGCAGGTTTTCTTCCAGCTCCTTCGCGGCGCGCTCCGAGATGAGCGGCCCGCAATCGGTCCGGGGATCGGCCGGGTCGCCGACGCGGACGGCCCGCAAGCGACGGATCAGGCCGTCCAGAAAGGCTTCCTTGCGGTCCCTTGGAATGAGGAAGCGTTTGCCCGCGCAGCACACCTGTCCGGCGTTGCCGATGCGGGAGGCGAACGCCTCCTCCACGGCGGTATTCAGGTCGGCGTCCGGCAGGATGATGAGCGGATCGTTGCCGCCCAGCTCCAAATGCAGCCGGTGCAGATGGGCGGCCGCGTTTTGCGCGATTTCGACGCCCACGCGGGTGCTGCCGGTCAGGTTGATGAGCGCCACGCGCGCGTCGGCGGTCAGCCACGCGCCGATCTTCGCGCCGCTGCCGGTGACGATCTGCGCCGCGTTGCCCGGCACGCCGCTTTCCAGCAGCAGCTCGGTCACGCGGATATCGGTCAGCGGCGTTTCGGAAGCGGGCTTGATGATCACCGCGTTGCCCATGAGCAGCGCGGGCACCACCTTGTGCATGAACGAATCAATGGGGAAGTTGAACGGCAGGATGCACACAACAACGCCAAGCGGTTCGCGCACCGTCATCACCAGCGCGTTTTCCGTCCCGGCCCAGTTGTCCGGCGCGAAGGTCTCGCCGCCCAGTGTGCGCGCAAGCTCCGCGTAGTGTTCGCCAAGCGCGCGGCTGCCCAGAATGCAGCCGCGCGCCGCGGCGGTCGTTTTACCGGTTTCGCGCTGCAAAAGCGCGGTCAGTTCCTCCGCGGCGTCCTCAAATTTTTGCAGAAACGTGCGAATGACGGCAATGCGCCGATGCAGCGGGCAGGCGCGCCATTCCTTCGCGCCCTGCTCGGCGTTTTCCAGCGCCTCTTCGATATCCTGCTTGGTCGCGGCGGGCACGGTGTCGATCAGCCGCGCGGCGGCGGGGTCGTAGACGGATAGGGTGGCCCCGTCCCGCGCGTCCGTGGGACGGCCGCCAACGAGCATTTTCATATGGTTTCACTCCTTTTTATGGGGTCTGCTTTACAGGAGCGCTTCTTTTGGCGACGGATTCCCGCGTGACCAGCCTCGGTTCCAGCAGGATCTTTTCCTTGGCCGGTTCCGCGAGCGGATGGTCCTTGTTGTCCTCATTTTCTTGCAGGCGGCGCATCAGCAGGCCGCACGCGGTCTCCGCGATCTGCTGCAAGGGGGTCTCCACCGTGGTCAGGCGCGGGTAGGAGGCCTCGGTCACCAGCATGTTGTCGTATCCGATGACCGAAACATCCTCCGGCACGCGAAACCCAAGGTCGAGCAGGCCGCGAATCACACCAAAGGCCATTAGGTCGTAGTAGCACGCGATCGCGGTGATATCCGGGCAGCGGTGCATCAGCGTTTGCGCCGCGCCGGTACCGGCTTCGTAATAATGGCCGGTCGCGTTGACGACATAGGCCTCGTTATAGGGAATGCCGTGCTCCCCGAGCGCGTCGATATAGCCCTGCTTCTGCGCGGCGGAATGCGACTGTTGCAGCATGCGGTCGATATAACCGATGTGCCGGTGTCCCATGCGGATGAGGTAGTTGATCGCCATGCGTTCGCCGCGGTAGTTGTCCGCCGCGACAACGTCGGTCTCAAAGTCCTGTAAAACACGGTCCAGCAAAATGATGGGGCAGTGGTGCTGGGCGATCTCCTGAAGCTTGGGGCAGCGGTCCTCCGCCGGGATGGCGAAAACAGCGTCCACCTGCTTCATCAGCATGGTGTCCAGCGCGCGCTTTTCCATTTCCACATCATAGTAGGTGTTGCATACGATCAAATTGAAGCCCTGCTCGAACAGGATGCACTGAATGGCGTCCGCGAGGCGGCCGAACGTTTCGTTGGCAATGGTGGGGATGATCAGCCCGACGGTGTAGGATTTCTTGCTGCGCAGGCCCCCGCCCATCTGGTTCGGGTAATAGTGCAGGCGGGCGATGGATTCGCGCACGCGCTGCGCGACGGACAGGCTCACATTCTTGGTGTTGTTGATCACGTGAGACACTGTGGCGGTGGAAACCCCGGCGTCGCTGGCTACATCTTTGATCGTAATTCTCATGAGGCGGCCCAAACCTTCCCTTTTATCATAATCAGCTCGATATGGATATCATCGTCAAAGAGTAAAAGGTCCGCATCCTTACCGGCCGCGATGCTGCCCAGACGGCGTTCCACGCCCAAGGCCTTCGCGGGGGTGAGCGTCATCATGCGCACGGCTTCGGGCAGCGGGACGCCGACGCGCCTGTACATGGTACGGACCAGCCGGTCCGCCGTCGCAATGCTGCCGCCGAAGCTGGCCTTGCCCGGCATGTACGCCACGCCGCCTTCGATGATCACGCGCTGTCCGTTTTTCAGGCTGCCGAGCGTGCTTTCCGCCACATCCGTTCCGGCGGCGCGCATGGAATCGGTCACCAGACAGATACGATCCGGCCCTTTGGTCTTATAAATCAATTTTAGCAAAGATAGGGGCAAATGGCAACCATCTGCAATCACCTCGGCGGTCAAATCGTCGATGAGCAGCCCGCTTTCGGCCACGCCAAGGTACATTTTCGCCTCTTTGCGCGTCAAGCGGGACATGCCGTTCCAAAAGTGCGTGATCATGCCGTAGCCGTTTTCGCTCGCCGCCAGCACCTCTTCGTAGACCGCGTTGGAGTGGCCGATCGAGCCGATGATACCGTGCGCGCGCATCCAGTTGCCCATTTGCAGCGCGCCCGGCAGCTCGGGCGCGACCGACCAGATACGGATCGAGGGGCAGTGCGCGAAGATCCGCTGGTATTCTTCCGGCAAGGGATTCTTGATAAAGCGTTTATCCTGCGCCGCGTTCTGCTCCGGCGAAAAATACGGGCCCTCCAGATGCGCGCCCAAAATTTCGGGCATGCCTTCGCGCAGCGCGGCGGCGCGGTCGATGTTCGATAGGTTTTCAAACAGCTCCTCATCCTGCGAGGACAGCGTGGTGGGCAGCAGCGCCGTGGTGCCGTGCCGCATATGCGTGCGGCACGCCGCCGCGATCGCGTCGACCGAGCCGTCCATAAAATCGTGCCCGCCCGCGCCGTGGGTGTGCAGATCGATAAAGCCGGGCGAAAGATAACGGCCCTTCGCGTTTATCACCTGATCGTCCGGCCGGCGGTCATAATCCGGCCCTTCGGTCACAAAGGCGATTTTGCCGTCCTCTACCGCCGCCGTGCCCCGGAACAGCCGCGCGGGGGCGACGATAACGGCGTTTTCCAATACAGTGCGCATGGTAGGGTAGCGCCTCCTTTACCGGTTCAGCAGGGCGGCGGCGGCCGTATCCAAAAACAGCTGCGCGTTTTTGTGCAGGCGCATGGCGGTGGCGGGCACGGCTAGGCCAACCGGCCCTTCCAGACATTTCTGCACAATGGCGCTTTTGGTTTCGCTGGGCGAAATGACGATCAGGACCGGCGCGCGCAGCAGCGTGGGCATGGTCAGCGTGATCGCGCCCTGCGGCACTTCGGCCTCGCAGGAGAACCATTTATCGTGCACCTGCTGCATGCGGCATTCCTCGTCTAGCGATAGGTTGGGCTTGACCAGCTTGGGGTCGAAAAAGTCCGCCAGATAGGGGTCGTTAAACGCCATGTGGCCGTTTTCGCCGATGCCGGCAAAGGTCAGGTCGATCGGGTGCTCGCGCAGCAGCGCGCTGTACCGCTCGCATTCCGCTTCGATATCCTCCGCCAGACCGTTCATATAAAACGTGTTTTTCAGGGGAAGGTACTGAAAAAAGTTGTCGCGCAGATACCCGACAAACGAAGCCTTGTGGTCGGGCGCGATGCCGATGTATTCATCCATATGGAAGGCGTTGACCCGGCTCCAGTCCACGTCCTCGCGGCGCAGGGCGTTCAATACGTCCATTTGCGAGGGGGAGGAAGCAAAGATCAGGTTCGCCTCTTCTTTTTCCGCAAGGATAGCCCGGATCTGCTCGGCGGCAAACTTTGCGCAGGACGCGCCCAATTCGTCTCTTGAGGGATAGCAGTGAACGCGCAGCAGATCAACCCAAAATTCCTCGTGCATATTTGATTCACTCCTTTAATGTTTTCATAAAGACATGTGCAGCATTTCCACGATATCGGCGCGCTCTAGTTTTTTCAGCGTCACGCCCATGCAAAAGGCCATGGCGCTGCAGGTAACGTCCGCGATTTCCTCGATCTGGTCCTCGCGCACGTTCAGCTCGGTCAGGCGCGTCTGCATGCCGCTGTTTTTCAGGAACCGTTCCATCAGCTTGCCGCATTCACTGGCGGCCTGCTCGTCCGGCAGCGCGGGGTCCGCGCCCAGAATACGGGCGACTGTGGCGTAGCGTTCCGGGTCCGCGTCCCAGGTGTAATCCATAAAAGCGACCGCCGCGGTGGCGAGCGCGCGCCCATGGGGGATATCGGTCACGCCGCTGATGGAGTGGCCCATGGCGTGCAGCCCGCAGGTGGCGGCCAAAACGATCGCCATGCCGCCCAGCGTATTGGCCCAAGCCATTTTACCGCGCGCTTCCAGATCGTCCGGGTGGTCGAGCACGCGCGGCAGGTACTGCGCCGTCAGCCGCATGGCTTCCAAGGAGACCATTTCGGTATACGGCGTCGCCACGGTGGAAAGATAAGCCTCCATGGCGTGGAAAAACACATCCACGCCGGTTTGCGCGGTCACGCCGCGCGGCAGTGAAAGCATCAGCTCGGGGTCGATGATGGAAGCCACGGGCATCATGCAGGGGCAGCCGAGACCGGGCTTTTCATGCGTCTTGGTGTTGGTGATCACGGAAAAATACGTCGCTTCCGAACCGGTGCCCGCCGTGGTCGTCACGCAGATGCAGGGGTTGGTCTCTGTCAGCTGTTCCGCGGCGCGCGCTTGGCCGGGCATGTAGTCCATGACCACGCCGCCGTTGCGGCTGATCATCGAGATCGCTTTGGCGCCGTCCATCGCGCTGCCGCCGCCAAGGCCGATCGTCATGTCGCAGCCCTCGCGCGCAAAGAGCAAAACGCCCTCGTCCACATTGTGGTCCTTGGGGTTGGGCTCAACGCCGCTGAACACCGTGTAGGCCACGCCCGCGCTTTCGAGCGACGCGGTCGCCTTGTCGAGAATGCCAAAGTTTTTCATATCGTCGCCCGTGGTGACGATCATCGCCTTTTTGCCGTACGCCTTCGCGGTCTCGCCAAGACGGGCGATGGTTCCCGCGCCGAAGATCAGCTTGGTCGGAAAATAAGTATCAAAGCATTTCATAATCGGGTTCTTTCCTCCTCACCAAAGTGTGTAGCCGCCGTCCACGGTGATCACGCTGCCTTGCATATAGTCCGCCGCCGGGGAACACAGCAAGATCAGCGCGCCCCAAAGCTCGTTCGGTTCGCCCAGACGGTGCATGGGGATCATGTCGAGCACCTTGCCCTCAAACGTGGGGTCGGCCGCGAAAAACCGGCGGTTGGGCTCGGTGCCGTAATAGCCGGGGCAGATCGCGTTGACATTGATGCCGTCGCCCGCCCATTCGACCGCGAGCGTTTTGGTCAGCATGGCGACCGCGGCCTTGGAGACCTCGTAGGAACCGCCGTATACGCCGCGGTTGACGATCAGCGCCGACATGGAAGAAATGTTGACGATCTTGCCCTTTTTCTGCCGCCGCATCACTTCGCCCACCGCGCGGCAAAGCGCGTAGGTGCCGATCACGTTGGGGTACATGACCGCCTCGAATTCCTCCGGCGTGGTCTGCTGCGGGGGCTTGTTATTGCGCATGGCCGCCGCGTTGTTGACCAGAATGTCGATCTTGCCGTAAACGTCCGTACAGGCGGCGGCGATGCGGTCCGGGTCGCCGGGCTTGGCGATATCCGCCGCGCACCAGTGGCACCGCACCCCGTACGCCGCGCGAATCTCCTCGGCCACCCGCTGTAAGCCCTCCGGATGGCGCGCCGCCAGAAAAAGGTCGGCCCCGCTCTGCGCGAGCGCGTGGGCAAAGCCCTCGCCCAGCCCCTTGCTTGCGCCGGTCACAATCGCGGTCTGGCCGGTCAAATCAAAGCATTTCAGCATAATAGCACTCTTTTCCGCCTTCCGTTATGGGAAGGTCTTTACTTGCCCTCAAAAAATTCAAACATCGTGCCGATGCAGGCGCTGTAATCCATTTTGCCCTTGCCGTCGCGGATCGCGGTGCGCAGCATGGCCAATTCGCCGTCCAGCAAAAAGGCAGGCACCTGAAATTCCTCGAACAGGCTGCGGCAATAGGACAGATCCTTGTGCGCCAGTTCAAGGGCGAACGCCATCTCGTACGTCTGGTGGATCATTTTGGGCACGTAGAACTGCATGGTGCCGCAGCCCATGCCGGTGCTGAGCAGCAATTCATAAACCTGATCCATATCGAGCCCCAGCTTTTGCGCGAGCGGAAAAGCCATGGCGTAGATATTGACGTAACTCATGGCCACGAAGTTGAACAGGATCTTGGTCACGTGGCCCGCGCCGCTCTCGCCTAAATTAGGGTACCGGTCGGCAAAGCAGCGCACGATCGGCGCGAGCTTTTCATGCATTGCCGCGTCGCCGCCGAAAAGCGCCATCAGCTTGCCGTTCTGCGCGTCCGCGGGCGCGCCCGAAATCGCCAGATCGACCAGCTGGCCGCCTGCCGCCTTGATGCGCGCGTAAAGCGCGCGCGTCGTCTGCGGGTAGCTGGTCGAGGTATCGACGATGGTCTTGCCCTGAACGCCCGCCGCGATAAATTCCTCTATGATGGGAACGACCTGCTTGGAGGAGGGCAGGGAGAGAAATACAATGTCGCACGCTTTCCACACCGCGCCGGTGCTGTCCGCGATCGCCGCCTTGTTTTGATAGGCCTCGTCCGCCAGCGCCTTGGGGTTTAAATCGAATACCGTTACGTCCAGTCCGCCTGCGATCAGCGCCTTGCAGATCGCCCCGCCCATATTGCCAAGCCCGATAAAACCGATTTTCTCCATGATCGAAGCTCCTTTTCCATTTGTTTTGCCGCGCGCGGTTTAAGCTGATCGTCCCACCCTCTCCCGTTCTCAAACGGAGAAATATAAACGTTTAACTATTCTTTTCTTAGTATTGCATGGGGGAAAACAATTTTCAATCAACAACATTCATAAAAAAATGAAAGATTTTCGTTGCTATTCACGATTTTTAAAGAATGTTTATTTTGATATGGACAAGGTAAATACATGGTGTTATAGTCTAATTAAACGTTTAACTAATCGGATATCCGGATCGCCCGACGAGGCGGTCTGCTTACACTGCGCTGGGGCGGGGCGTCCCAGAAGTGCTCTGCTCCTTACCTTTTGCACAGACATTGGGAAAAGAAAAAAGGAGGATTTTACATGAGACTCGCGGCATTGGATTGGGTTATCGTTGCACTGTTTATCCTCGGCATCACCGCCATCGGTCTGATGGCATCGAAAAAAGCGCATGGTAAAAAAGAAGAGCTTCTGGTAGCCGGCAGAAACGTCGGCATGTACGTTATGCTGGCAAGCGTCGTGGCCGGTGAATGGGGCGCCATCACCATGGTCTATCAGGCGGAGGCGGGCTATAACAACGGCCTGTCCGCCATGTTCCTCGGCGTGGTGATCGTGATCGGCTCGGTACTCGCCGGCATGGGCGGCTATTTTGCCGTATGGGTGCGCCGGCTCAAGATCATGACCATCCCGGAGATCATGGAATTCCGCTACGGAAAAGTAGCGCGCGCGATCGCCGGCTTTGCCATGGTCGCGGCGTTCCTCGTCATGCTGGGCACGTTTTTGCAGGGCCTCGGCAACATGTTCGGCGTGTTCCTCGGCACCGATCCCAAGCTGGTTATGACGCTGATGCTGATCTTGGCCTTGGCCTACACCGTTACGGGCGGCATGTGGTCGGTTGTGCTGACTGATCTGGTGCAGTTTTTGATTCTGGGCCTTGTCATTCCGCTTTGCTCCGTTATCGCGATCGTACACGTGGGCGGCTGGGACGCGCTGTACAACGGCGTGTATGCCGCGCTGGGCGAACCCGGCGTCAACCCGGTGGCGTGCTACGGCATGCCCACGATCTGGTATCAGATTATTTATTTCTTTATCGCAATGGCGGTCTATCCGACCTCGCTCACGCGCGTGTGCTCCTGCCGCTCGGTGCGCGAGGGCTACAAGGGTTCTACCCTTGGCTACTCGTCGTTTTTGGCCCGCGCGTGCTTCCCGGTCATCATCGGCGCCGCCGGCCTGATCATTGTGCCGAACCTGACAAGCGGCATCACGGCCTATGCGGAAACCATGCTGGCCATCGTGCCGACCGGCTTGCTAGGGCTGATCGTCGCCGGTATGCTGTCGGCCTTTATGTCCACCGCGGATACCTATTATATGACCTGCGCCTCCATGATCCCGCAGGATATCATCGGGCCGCTGCTGCCACAGAATAAAAAGCTTTCGGATAAGCAGACCTCGCTCCTCATCCGCCTCGGTATTTTGCTCACCGCGCTTTGCGCGCTGTATGTCGGCTATTATTACGAGGGCGGCATGATCTACTGGGTGGTCAAGCTGGCGGAGCTGATGTTCGTTTCCGGCGTAGCCGTCGCGTGCTTCTTCGGTATGTACTGGAAAAAGGCGAATCAGTGGGGCGCGTGCGCGTCGCTGGTGTTCGGCCTGCTCTCCGCGGTGATCACCAACTATATCCTCGGTCTGGACGCTTGGGTCATCGGCTTTAGCTCGATGGGCTCGTCCGTTGTCGGTATGGTGGTATTTTCGCTCCTGACGCAGAAGACGGATCCGCCGAAAAAGATTGTTGGCGTTTACCGCGAACGGCGCGGTCTGGCAAACGGTATGGATTAAACCGCTTCGGAAAGGAAGGTTATTATGAACTGGAGTATGTTTCACGCGATCACGCTCGGTATATCCTTCGGTACCTTTGGGTTTTTGTACCTGATGGTTTTGATCAAGGGCATTCCGGAGGCGATCAAAACCATGCGCGCGGAGGACGGATCCTCGGATCGTTGAGGACGCGCGAACAGTTTACGGCGGGGGAGTGCTTCATATGTTGATTGTAAAAGAGACAACCACCAGAGAGGACGCCGTCCGGTCGGTCGTGCGGACACACCGGCTGAAACAGACGCCCACGCAGGTCAAGGCGGTATACCGCCCGTTCTGGCTGGGCCGGACGGATTATCAGGCGCGCGAGCGGGACGGCAGCCCGGTGTCGGGCACCATCGTCTTTCTGGCGGACGCGCGTATCCTGCACTGGTCGATCATCGGCGTGTACAAACGCAAGATTGCGGACGCGCTCGATCTGCGGGATCACCAAGTCAACTTTGTGGCCACGGAAACGCGGCCGGAAGAGCAGGCCGAGGTTTTGGAGGCGCTGCTTTCCAGCAGCGAACTCCCCTCGCGTGCAAAGCTGTATTCCTCCCGCCGGTTTCTTGCGCGCACGCTCAAGCTGGGCAAGATCGAGTTTGCGGAAAGCATCGATTATCAGTTGATCCACCGCCCCTATTGGGAGATCGAGTTCCAAAACCGGCGCGGTCAGGAGGACGTCGCCCTCGTGAGCCGCGATGATATTTTGATTCGCAAACGGGTTTAACGGGATTAAGGAGGCTACTTATGCAAATCGCACTGCTGGTAGGTATCGTGGCGACATTGATCGCCATCGTAAAGGTCGGGTTTTTCCCGTCCGGCAATAGCAAGTAGAGGGATACGAAAAGGAGGTCTTACGGATGACAGGGATTTTGATTGGTATCGTGATCGGCCTGCTGATCGAGCTTGGGCTATGGAAATTCTGCGATTGGTTTATCAAGTTCCGCGATCTGGAGGACGCCGACGCATCCAATTAAAGCGCCGCGCGTTGATTAAAAAATAGAAAAAGCGGCTCTGCAGGTTGCTGCAGGGCCGCTTTTCCGTTGTTTTTGCAGAGAAAATCAGAACTGCTGGTCGTTCTTCTTGTTCTGCTGGTTCTTGTTCTGGCTCTGCTGATTGTTCTGATTGTTCTGGCTGTTCTGGTTCTGCTGGTTGTTGTTCTGGTTATTGTTCTGCTTGCTCATGAACGAATCACCTCTTTACTTGATTTTTCGTTCCTAGTATCGTCCAAACTCCGGTGAAATATGCGTGGAATACTTGCGCGGCGGCAAAAAATTTGATAAAATTATAGTGCGCTTTTGTGCGCTTCATCTGTTTTAAATTTTATTGTTAGTATAGAAAGAGGGAAATCCATCATGTCGGGACATTCCAAGTGGCATAATATTGCCAAGCGCAAGGGCGCGAACGACGCGAAAAAGGCAAAGATCTTCACCAAGATCGGCCGAGAGATGGCGATCGCCATCAAGGAGGGCGGTTCGGCAAACCCGGACTTCAACGCCCGCCTGCGCGATTGTGTGGCCAAGGCCAAGGCCAACAATATGCCCAACGACAATATCAAGCGCACGCTGGATAAATATTCCGGCGCGAACGGCCAGATCGAATACGAAGCCAACACCTACGAGGGCTACGGCGTAGGCGGCACGGCCGTGATCGTCGAAACGCTGACCGATAACCGCAACCGCACCGTGGCCGATGTGCGCCATCTGTTTGACAAGTACGGCGCGGGTCTCGGCGCGTCGAACTGCGTGTCTTGGCAGTTTGATAAAAAGGGCGTCATCATCATGGAGCGCGAGGATAAGGACGAGGACACCGTCATGATGCAGGCGCTCGAAGCCGGCGCGGAGGATTTTCAGGCCGACGAGGACACCTTTGAGATCTACACCACGCCCGAGGATTTTTCCGCCGTGCGCGAAGCGCTCGAAACGCTGGGCTATTCGTTTGTAGAGGCCGAGATCGAAATGGTGCCGCAGAACTATGTTTCCCTCGAAAGCGAGGAAGACATGGCCAAAATGCGCAAAATGCTCGACGGGCTTGAGGATAACGACGATGTGCAAGCGGTCTGGCACAACTGGGAGAACGAGGATGAGTACGAGGGATGATCCCGCGCCCGTCCGCCTAACGCTTCCTATGAAATCACACAAAAGCAGCTCTTCACACAGGCGTTTCGCCCGTGTGAAGAGCTGCTTTTTTGCATTACGCGCCGTTCAGGCGGCCACGGAACTCGCGCGGGGATACCCCCACCACCTTGCGGAACAGCTTGCTGAAGTAGTTCGGGTCGGTAAAGCCGACGTCGAACGAGATCTCGGTGGTGCGGCGCGCGGGGTCGCCCAGCAGGCGCTTGGCCTGCTCAATGCGGGTGAATGTGATGAATTCGATCAGCGCCTGCCCGGTCTCCTGCCGGAAAAGCGAGCTGAAATAGGACGGGCTCATGCTGACATGCTGCGCCACATCGGTGAGCGAAAGCCCGGGCACATGGTAATTTTCGCGCACAAATTGCTGCGCCAGCGCGATCACCGCGCCGTTTTTCCGGCCGCGCAGCGCGATACGGGCGGCGAGCGCCGCGCGCAGCAACCGGTCGAGCAGGTCGAAAAAACCGTCCAGATCGTGCCGGTCCATGCAAAGCCCCAGTTCGAGCAGGTAGTTGTCCAGACTGAACGCCGCGTTGTCCACGCCCAGCTCGGTCAGCGTCTCGCGCACCGTGGACAGCATGTCCAGCCCGATATGAATGAACAGCAGCGCGCTGCAGCTTAAATATTTTTCCCGCAGCTGCGCGAGGAACGGCGGGATATCCTGCGCCCCGCCGTAGCAAAGCAGTCCCCGCAGCAGCTCTTCCTCCGTGCCCAGCGTGAGCGTTTGCAGGGTCACGTCGCCGTTCAGGTCGCGTACATCCAAAATGGTGCGTTCCTCCCCCTGCGGGCGGATGGTCAGCGCGAACTGCGCCTCGGCGAAAGATTCGCCCAGCCGCAGCAGCGAGTGCTGCGTGCGGCTGATCGCGATCGCGCAGTCCTTCACGCCGTCGCATGCGAGCAGCGCGTCCTGCAAGGCGGCGGCGAGGCGGCGCGCCTGCGCGGGCAGCTCGTCCCCTTCGCCGGCAAGGAAAAAACGGATATCATCCGCGGCCTTGGAAAAAACAAATACGTCCCGCCGCCCGCCGAGCAGCGCTTCCACGGCCTGCATCAGGTCCAGCCCATGAAGCGCCTCCTGCTGGGAGGAACGCGCCGCGCCAAAGCTTACCGACGCGACAGCCGCGATATAGCCGCTGTGGAACAGATCGAGTCCCCAGATATCCGACTGCCGCCGCGCCTCGCCCTCGGATAAAAAGCCGCTTGCCAGATCGCTCAAAAATTTTTGCAGCGCAAAATGGCCGCGCAGGCGCCGCTCGGCCTGTTCGGCCTCAATGCTCTCTTTTTGCGAACGCAGCACGCGCAAAAGATCGTCCGCTTTGAACGGCTTAATCAGGTATTCGCTCACGCCAAGGCGAATGGCCTGCTGCGCGTAGGAAAAATCGCTGTAACCGCTTAGAATGACGATGCGGATCGCGGGCCAACGCTCGCGCACCGCGGCGCACAGCTCCAAACCGTCCATGAAGGGCATGCGGATATCGGTCAGCAAAATATCGACCGGGTGGGCTTCCAGCAGGGTGAGCGCGTCCTCGCCGTTGGAGGCTTCGCCGATCAGGCAGAATTCGTCCTGCTGCCAGATGCGGCTGCGCGCCACGTTCGCGCGCACCATGTATTCATCCTCGACGAACGCCACATTATAACGCATCCTCGGTCTCCTTTCGGTCAAAGCAAAGGGGCACGGAAAGCGAGACCGTGCAGCCCCGCATCGGTCCTGCGCGGATGCGCAGGCCGTAGGCCGGGCCGAAGAACAGCCGCAGCCTTTGGTTCACGTTTTGCAGGCCATAGCAGGCGTCCGGCGTGATCTGGTCGGAAGCGATGCGCGCGCGCAGGCGGCTTAGCTCGTCCGGCGCCATGCCCGCGCCGTTGTCCCGCACCTCGATATGGAGAAACGCGTCCTCGCGCCGAACCGCAATGAGCAGCTTGCCCTTTTCGCCCGCGGGATAGCGGCGCTCCTTGATGCCGTGGTAGATGGCGTTTTCCGCCAGCGGCTGCAAGATGATCTTGGGAAACATGATATCCGCGAGGTCGCCCTTTGTTTGGATCTCGTAATCAAACAGGTCGAAGTAACGCATGTGCAGCACTTCCAGATAACTCCGCGCGTGCTCTATTTCCCGTTTCAGCGGCACGATATCCATGCCGCCGCTGAGCGTCAGCTTATAGAAGTTGGATAGCGACATCAAAAGGTCGATGACCTCCTTGCTGTCGCCGTTTTCGGCGGCCCACACGGCGCTGTCCATCGAGTTATACAAAAAATGCGGGTTGATCTGCTCTTGCAGGGCTTTCAGCTCGCTGCGCTGCAAATTTTGCTGTTCCTCCACCACGCGCGCCATCAGCGCCTTGATATTGACCAGCATGCCGTTGAAGCTTTCGCACAAAAACTGGATCTCTCGCCCGCCGCCGACCGGCGCGATCACGTCCAGATCGCCCGCGGCGGCCTTTTGCATGTGGCCGGTCAGCTCGATCAGCGGCCGCGACAGGCCGCGGGAGATAAGGATGTTGATACCGCAGATCAGCGTCACCGCCGCGAACAGCGAAAGCCCGATCGAGAGAATGATCGTGCGTGTCGGGCGCATCAGCTGGTGTTCCGGCGCGGTCGAAACGATGAACCAGTCGATCTGGTCCAGCGCCCGGTAGGCGATCAGGGACTTTTCTCCGTGCAGCTTGGCGCTGAAGGCGCCGCTCTGTCCGTCCGTGGAAACGATGCGCGCGCACTGTTCGGCGGAAAGCAGCGTTTCGGCCTCGGGCGCGTCCGAGAAAACCAGCGTGCCCGATCGGTCTAGGATCAGCACATGGCCGCCCTCTGAAATGCGGGAATCCATCAGCACATCGGTCAGGTAGTTGCGGCGCAGGCTGACGCGCATGATCCCGGCCAGCTCGTTCGTGCCGGTTTTGAAAATGCCCGTCGCCAGACAGACCGCCTCGCGTTCCCACGCCTGATCGGAAAGCGGATCGGGCATGCCCCAGATATGGATGGCGCGCGGCGCTTTGGCCAGCTCGGTGAATTGGTCGGATTCCAGAAAAGCCGCGTCGGCGTAGAAAAAGCCGTTTCGTTCGCTGTAAGCGTTGCGGCGCATGCCGATAATGCTCAGATCGACAATGGGGGAATCGCTTTCCTGCACCAGCCGCCAGTTGGCGAACAGGCTTTGCAGCGCCTGCGCGGATCGGTACGCGTTGGTTTGCGCCGACGGCACGAGAAAACGCGACACGCTGTAATTTTTGGAAAGCGAAAACGCGGCGATCGCGTCTGAAAACAAGATGGAGGTATTTTGGTTGATGTAATTCGCGCTCTGCTCGACCGTGTGCTCCATATTTTTCACCGCGTGGCGGGATACCGTGTACACCGACCACCCGCCCACGCATAGGATGATCGCGGCGGACAGCAGGGAAAAGGAATAGACCAGCATGCGCTGGAACGTGGTTTTCTTGGTAAACGATTGCAGCATGATGCGGCTCCTTCCCCGGTCGCGGCGCTTTACACTTCTCTTCTCTTATTATAGAAAACCACGGCTGGAAAAAACAGAGGTGCAGCGCAGAAACGAAAAATAAGACAGGTTAATCAAAAGAATTTATCTATTCGGGGCAAGCATAATCTGGTAGCATAAAAGCACAGGGAGAGAGGCCCAAGGATATGCGGATTGAAGGAGGAAATAAAGATGAAGAATCATTTAAAACGGATCTTTGCCGGATTTTTGGCGGCGGGAATGGCGCTGACTCTGACCGCGTGCGGCGATAAGCCCGCCGCAAAGCAGGACGAGCCGAGCCAGACCGGCCAACCGGCGGACGCGGCGGGCGATGCCGGGGCGGATGGCCGCACCTTCGCGGTGGTGTTCCCGATCGTCCACCCGTTCTTTGAACCCATCGGCGTGGACGCTGAAGAGTACGGCGCGGAAAAAGGCTGGAAGGTCATCACCAAGGCGCCCGATTCCTCGAACGCGCAGCAGCAGATCGAGATCGTGGAAAACCTGATCTCGATGGGGGTGGACGGCATCGCCGTCGGCCCGACCGACCCGGACGCGCTGGCTTCTACCATTGACAAAGCGCTCGAGGCGGGCATCAAGGTCATTTGCTTTGAGACCGATTCGCCGAACAGCAAGCGTCTGGCCTACATCGGCACGGACAACTACAACGCGGGCCGCCACATGGGCGCCGTGATCGAAAAGAACCTCGGCGGCAAGGGCAACATCATGATTCTGACCGGTCTGCCCACGCAGATGAGCCTGAACGAGCGCATTCGCGGCATCAAGGAATACCTTGGCGAAAAGTGCCCGGATATTCAGATCATCGATACGCAGACCAGCGAGGGCGACGCGCAGAAGGCCGTCACCGCGACGGAAAACATGATTCAGGCGCACAGCGACTTTGACGCCATCATCGGCATCGACGCGACGGCGGGCCCGGCGGCGGTATCGGTCTGGAAGGCCATGGGCTGGCAGAACGACCCCGAACACCTGATCATCACGTTTGACGACATGCCCGACAACCTGCAGGGCATGAAGGATGGTTATATCAAGGCCATCGTCGCCCAGCGGCAGACCTCGTGGGGCGTCAGCGTGCTCGATCTGCTGAACGATCTGTGCGACGGCAAGACGGTGCAGGATTACACGGACACCGGCTCGATCGAGATCACCCTTGACAATATCGATACCTATCCGGACGAGCCTTCCTTCGTCGAATCATAAAGCGTGGCCGGCGGGGCGGATGAACGGCGGTTTCATCCGCCCCGCCTTTCTTAAACTTTTTACCCCAAGGAGCGTGATGCAAGATGCGCAGCCCCGATAATCATAAGGCCCAGGTCTCATTCAAGCAGATCGTACAGCGCCGCGAAAGCGCCATGTTTATTTTTCTGGTGCTTATCCTCGTCGGTATGTCGGTCGCCCGGCCGGATACGTTTTTTTCCACGCAGAACTTCGTCAATATTTTAAAGCAGATCAGCCTTGTCGCGATCATTGCGGTCGGGCAAACCTTTATCATGATCACCGGGGGTATCGACCTATCGGTCGGTTATTCGCTCGGTCTGGGCGGCATCGTCATGACCAAATTCATGTCCATCGGCATGAATTCATGGGGCGCGATCCTTGTCGGCGTCCTGACCTGCGTGCTGATCGGCCTGCTCAACGGCCTGTTCATCACCCGGCTGAACCTGCCGCCCTTTATCGTGACCATGGGCATGGCGAACATCGCCAGAGGCCTGACGTACATCATCACACAGGGCTTTCCCATCTCAACGAATAACGGGTTTGTGCTCGCCCTTGGCAACAATTCGATCGGCATGATCCCGATCATGGCGATCATCATGCTGGTCATCGTCGCGGCGGCGGTCTATCTGCTGGGCTATACCTCGTTTGGCACGCGCATTCTGAGCATTGGCGGCAACGAGACCGCCACCATGCTGTCCGGCATCAATGTCAAGCGGTATAAGGTGCTGGTGTATTCGCTCGCCGGGCTGCTTTGCGGCATCGCGGGCGTGATCATGGTGGGCCGCTTGAACGCGGGCAACCCAAACGCGGGCAACAGCTTTGATATGGATACCATCGCGGCCACCATCGTCGGCGGCACGGCGCTTTCCGGCGGCGAGGGCACGGTGGTCGGCACGCTGTTCGGCGCGCTGCTGCTCGGCATCATCAAAAACAGCTTGGTGATGCTGGACGTCAACATGTACTGGCAGACGGTCGCGGTCGGCGCGATCATCATTTTGGTGTGTGCGGTGGACTATTTCGCGCAGTCGAAAAAGAAAAAGTGAGCGCGGGGGAGGGATTAGTATGCAGCCGGTGCTCAATATGCGGGGCATCACCAAGCGGTTCCCCGGCGTGCTCGCGCTTGACCATGTGGATTTTGACCTGCGAAAGGGCGAAATACACGCGCTGGTCGGCGAAAACGGCGCGGGCAAATCAACCCTGATGAAGGTGCTGGGCGGCGTTTACCGCCCGGAGGAGGGCGAGATCGAAATCGGCGGGCGGCAGGTTACAATCACCTGCCCGCACGATTCGCTGCAAAACAAGGTTGGCGTGATCTATCAGGAGTTCAATCTGGTCAAAACGCTCGACATCGCCTCAAACATTTTCCTCGGCCGGGAACTGACCACCGTGGGCATGCATCTCAGCCGCGGCGCGATGCAGCGGCAGGCGCGGGAAGTCATGGCGCGCCTTGGCGTGCCGGACTGTAACTGCGCGCAAAAGGTCAAGTACCTGAGCGTCGCCATGCAGCAGCTGGTTGAGATCGGCAAGGCGATCTTCAACGATATCGAGATACTCGTCATGGACGAACCGACCGCCGTGCTCACGAACAAGGAAACCGAAAGCCTGTTTCGCGTCATGCGCGAGCTGACGGCCAAGGGCATTTCGATCATTTACATTTCGCACCGTTTGGAGGAGATCCTCCAGATGTGCGACCGCATCACCGTTTTGCGCGACGGACGGTTCATCCAAACGCTGGACAACGGCGCGCGTACCGTGGAAAAGGACCGTATCGTCAGCTTGATGGTGGGCCGCGAACTGAGCGAATACTACCCGCCCAAGCACAACGCGATCGGGTCGGAGACCGCGCTGGAGGTGCGCGGGCTGACCCACCCCACGCTGTTCCGCGATGTGAGCTTCGCGGTGCGCCGGGGCGAAACGCTGGGCTTTTCCGGTCTGGTGGGCGCGGGCCGCAGCGAAATCATGAAAGCGATCTTCGGCGCGCTCACGCCGAGCGGGGGCGAGGTGCTGGTGGGCGGCAAGCCCGTGCGGATCCGTTCGCCGCAGCAGGCCCGCGCGGCGGGTATCGCGCTCGTGCCGGAGGACCGCAAAAACGAAGGCGCGGTGCTCGGCCTGTCCATGGCGGATAACATCTGTCTGGCAAGCCACGACCGGCTCACGGTCGCGGGCGCCTTTATCTCCAGCCGCAAGGCCGCGCTGGTCGCGCGCAGCATGGAGGATTTACAGATTCGCCCGAACGATGCGCGCCGGAAGATCGGCAATTTCAGCGGCGGCAACCAGCAAAAGGGCATTTTGGCCAAGTGGATGGCGGCCGAGCCCTCCATTATGATTCTGGACGAGCCGACGCGCGGCATCGATGTGGGCGCGAAGGCGGAAATTTATACGTTGATCCACCGGCTGACCGCAAAGGGCGTGGCCGTGATCGTCATTTCGTCCGAGCTGCCCGAGCTGCTCGGTATTTGCGACCGCATTTTGGTCGTGCGCAGCGGCCGCATCAACGGCGAATTCACAAAGGCACAGTTTGATCAGGACGCGATCATGCGCGCGTCCATTGAGTGAGGAGGTTTTATTCATGCGTTATTTTCCGCTTTTTATCGACGGCGCGTGGCGCGGCGGGTCGGAGGGAAAAAGGTTCGCCTCGTATAACAAGGCGACCGGCGCGGCGGTGAACGAATTCGCGGTTTCCACGCAGGCCGACGTGGCCGAGGCGTGCCGCGCCGCCCGGGCGGCGGCCCCCCTGTGGGCCGGGCTGGATGCGGAAACACGCGCGGGCTATATGCGGAAAGCCGCCGCCGTCATGCGGCGCAGGCAGCGCGAAATGGCGGAGGTCGAAGCGGCCGAGACAGGCAAGCCGGTGTTCGATACGTTTGGATTCGATACCCGCGTCGCCATTTGGGCGTTCGAGTACTTTGCGGGTCTCGCCCTTGAGATCAAGGGCGATGTGATCCCGCTGGGCGATTGCAATTTCCGGGATTTTGATTTTGTCACCTACGAGCCGTACGGCGTGGCCGCGATCATCGCGCCCTATAACTTCCCGATTCATCTGCTCACGCGTTCGATGGCGCCCGCGCTGGCGGCGGGCAATACCTGCGTGATCAAGGGTTCGTCCATCACGCCGACGACTGCGGCCATGGTCGCGGAAGCGTGCGAGGAGGCCGGGTTCCCGCGCGGCGTGGTCAATCTGGTGCAGGGCAGCGGCGCGACGGTCGGCGAATGGCTGGTGCGCGACCCGGAGGTGGACGTGGTCGGTTTTACCGGCTCGGAAGAGGTCGGGCGGCAACTGATGCACCTGTCCGCCGCATCCAAGGTCATCAAAAAGCTGGTGCTCGAACTGGGCGGCAAGGGCGGTGTAATCATCGAGCCGGACGCCGATCTCGATATTGCGACCACCTGCCAGATCGAGGGCTTCACCTTTAACCAAGGCGAGGTGTGCTGCGCGATGACGCGCGCCATCGTACACGAGCGCGTGAAGGACGCGTATTTGGAGCTGCTGGCCCAAAAGTGCGATCAGGTCCGCATCGGCGACCCGCTGGACGATGAGACCCGCATGGGCGCGCTCATTAGCATGGAACATTTGAACCGGGTGCACGGCCACGTGCGCCGCGCGGTTGAGCAAGGCGCGGCGCTGTATTATGGCGGCGAACGGTATATGGAAGGCCTGTGCGCGGAGGGGCCGTTCTACCGCCCGACCATCCTGACCGGCGTAACGCCCGATATGGACGCTTGGCGGCAGGAGATATTCGGCCCGGTGCTTTGCGTGGCGACCTATACCGAGCTGGAGGACGCGATCGAGCTGGCCAACGCGACGGACTTCGGCCTTGGCGCGAATATCTTTACCGAAGACCTGAAAAAGGCGTATCAGATCGGGCGGCGGCTCAACGCGGGCTCGGTTTGGGTCAACCTGCCTAACGGCATGCATATGGCCTGTCCGTTCGGCGGCAATAAAAACAGCGGAACGGGCCGCGAATACGGCACCTACGGCCTGCACGAGTACCTGAAGGTTAAAAACAACATGTGGCGTATGCACGATTAAGGTGCGCGTCCACGGCACATTGTGTAGACGCACACAGCTTCTTTCTCCTTTCCTCAAACGGGACGCGGCGGCCGCTTTTAAGCGGCCGCCGCGTCCCGTTTGCAGGGTTAAGTCCAGAGACTGAGCAGGCGAAGCAGCTGATCCACGTCGACAGGCTTGGCGATATGCGCGTTCATGCCCGCGTCCTTGGCGCGCTGCACATCCTCCGCGAACGCATCCGCCGTCATAGCGATGATGGGGATGATCGCGGCGTCCGGCCGGGACAACGCCCGGATGGCGCGCGTCGCGGCGTAGCCGTCCATTATGGGCATGCGGATATCCATCAGGATCGCGTCGAACGCATGCGGCGCCGAGGCGGCGAAACGGTCCACCGCCTGCTGTCCGTCGTCGACAGAAATGACCTCCGCGCCGGCCATGCGCAAAAATTCCTGCGCGATTTCTTGATTGAGCGCGTTGTCCTCAACCAGCAGCAGCCGCTTTCCGGCAAGCGAGCGCCGCTTGCCTTCAGCGACCGGAACGGCGGCAGGCTCGACGGCGCCGTCCGCCAGTTCGAGCGTCAGCGTTACGGTAAAGGCCGTGCCCGCGCCGAGCTTGCTTTCGCAAGTGATCGTGCCGCCCATCATGCGAACCAGATTGTAGGCGATGGCCATGCCCAGTCCGGTGCCGTTTTGCCGGCTGGTACGGGTATCGTCGGCGCGGGCAAAGGGCTCAAACAAATGCTTTTGGAAGTCTTCGCTCATGCCGATGCCGGTATCCCGGCAAAGCAGCCGGTATTGGCCGTGGCCGGGGCGCGAGGCGGGCAGCTCGGCGGCGCAAAAGTGGATGCTGCCTCCATCGGGCGTGTATTTGCAGGCGTTGGACAGAATGTTGACCAGAATTTGCTGCAACCGCAGCGCGTCGCACTTTGCCTGCTTGTGTTTGATATGCTTGAGATCGACGGTCAAATGCAGGTGCTTTTGCTCGATATTGGGCTGCACCAGCAAAAGCGAGCCTTCGATCAGCTCGGGCAGCGAGGTGCGCGCAAGGTTTAGGTCAAGCTTGCCGCTTTCGATCTTGGACATATCGAGCACCTCGTTAATCAGGCCGAGCAGGTGCTTGCTCGATAGGGCGATCTTGTCCAAACAGTCGCGCACGCGCGCTTCATCGCCGGTCCCGGCGGCAGCCAGCGCCGTCATTCCGATGATGGCGTTCATCGGCGTGCGGATATCGTGGCTCATTTTGGAAAGAAAATCGCTTTTCGCCATGTTGGCGTTTTCGGCGCGGCGCAGCGCGTCCTCTAAAAGCTGCTTGGTCTCCAACTGCTGGCGAATGTCTTCGTCTATGTTGCGCACCGCGAGCGTGACCGACGGCGGCGCGCCGCCGCTGTCGCTGCTGAGGATAAAGCGCATCTGCATCCATTCATAGTTTTCGCCCACCAGCTTGCGGAACGTGTGCCTGCGTTCCGGCTGCTCCGCCGTAAGCTCGTGCAGGCTGGACAGGGCGCAAAAAGCCGAGACCGCGGCGCGGTCGTCCGGATGCACCAGCTTGAGGATGTACTGGCGTATGGTCTCGCTGTACCGGGTATGGTGGGATACGTCGAGCAGCGCGTCGGTTGTGGGCGAGGTGCGAATGGTCTGGAACATGTCCTCCTCCAGATCGATATAATACAGGGCGAAATACTCGCGGCTGAGCGCGTGCAGCACGTTTTGCTGGCGGCGGCGGTCGGATACATCGGTCAGCACGATGATAGCGCTTTCGCTGCCGAAATCCGTGTTGTTCAGATAGACCACGCGCGAGACCCAGCGGTATTCGCCGTTGATCTTACGGCGGTACTCGCCCTCGACCGAGCGCACGCCCTCGGCCTGCTGCCGGCGCAGCGTATCAAGCGAAAGCTCCCGGCAAAAGGCCGCGCGGTCGTCCGGGTGATAAAGCGTGGAAAGGCGGATGGGATCGTACGGGCTGTCTTGTTCGGTAAGGCCGTTCGCGTCCTGCTCGGCCGGGGCGCGCACGGCGCGGATGCTGCCGGCGCGGAGGTCGATGCGGTACACGCCGAAGAACAGCCGGTCAAGCGAACGCATGACCTCCTGATTCAGGCGGGAAAGCGCGGAGTGCGCGCTTTCCGCCCGCCGCTGTCCGGTGCGGTCCTCGATCAGGCCGACCGCCGAGGTCACCCGTCCGTTTTCCTCTGCTTCAACGGCGGAAAGCGTCAGCCGCACCCAAAAGCGGCCGTCCGCGGTGCGGAACTCACAGGACGCGGTGTGGCGGCCCGCGGCCAGATGGGAAAATAGCTCGCCCATGGCCGCGCGGTCGTCCGAATGGACAAAGCCGGCAAGGCTTTCGGGAATGTTTTCATAGGCGGCCTGCCAGCCATAGCGCTCGCGCGTGCGGGCGGGAACGATCAGGCGGCGCTCGCCGGGGTAATAGTGCACCGCGTAGATATCGGTATCCTGTAGCGCAAGGCGCAGCAGCTCGTCGGACATGCGGCTGCGCCGCAGCAGATCAAAATTTTGCAGCTCTGCTTTTTTGCGCCGGTCTATGTCCATAAACACGCTTTGGATCATCGGCACGCCGTCCGGCCCGTCAATCCGCTCGGCTGTGCCGATGATCCAGCAGGCTGTGCCGTCGCGCCGGAGCAGGCGGTATTCAAAGCTGTCCTTATCGCCCGGCTTTTGCAGGCTGGCGGCGCTTTTTAAAATCTGCGCGCGGTCGTCCGGGTGGATGAGCGCGGGCAGCCGCCAATCCTCCTTGGCGGCAAACTGCGCGGGGGTATAGCCGAAAATGCGAATCGCTTCCGGGTTGGCGCTGTGGAAGATGACGCGGCCCTCGTCCGCCGTCAGCTCGTATTGGACGATGCCGCAAACCACCGATTCAAACAGGCGGTCGTACCGCTGTTCGCGCCGTTCCAGCTCCCGCTTGCTTTCCACTTCTTTGGTGATGTCGCGGATCGTGCTGATGCATATTTCGCGGCCCGCGTCGTCTACCACGCGGCGGCCGATATCGTTTACCCAGATATAGTCCCCGTCCGCGCGGCGCATGCGGTACCGTACCTCGTAGGTCTGACCGGCGCGCATGCGTTCGTTCACCTGCCGGCCGATCTGCGCGCGGTCGTCCGGGTGCATGCCGTTCATGACCTGCCCGTCGATATCGGCGACAAAGGCGCTGTAGTCCGCGTAGCCTAGGTGCTCGATCATATAGTCGTTAACGCAGTACAGCGGAAAGCCGTCCCGCAGGTAACCGCCCAGCAGACCGCCGGAGATATTCATGCAAAGCAGCTCTAAAAAGCTCCGGCTCAGACCGGAGGGGAGCTCGCCGCCGTCGCTTTCAGCGAGATGGAGAATGTTTTCCCGCGCCGCGTCACGCATAGATCAAACGCCTCCTTTAATATCAATGAATTAAGTCCATTTTATCATGAACAGAGGTATAATACAATTCATTTACCGGCGCCGTGTATTTTGTAAATTTTTCGTAACGCGGTTTGCGTTTTGTCGAAAAGCATGTATAATGAAAACACATGATAGGCGAAAGGACGGGGTGTTTTATGGCTGATTTTGTTTCTCACCACATGTTTGGCGAGCAGGCGCTGCACGTATTCCCCACGCCGGCGCAAAAAGCGGCGGCCAAGCGGCCGGCCTGCTTCCGCTGGGGCTGTCAGGGGCCGGATCCGCTGTTTTACCACCGCTTGCTGGGCGGCAGTCCGCTGCATAAAACGGGCAACCGCATGCACGCGGAAAAAACGGATGAATTGTTTTTCACGCTGTCGCGTGCCGTGCATTGCCTGTCCGGCGATGCGCGAGAGGTGGCCGAAGCGTATTTTTACGGCTTTTTGTGCCATTACGCGCTGGATAGCGAAATCCATCCCTACGTGTACTGCCGGCAAATGCAGTACTGTTCGGCGGATGCCAAGCTTTCCCCTTCGGCGGTGCATTGCCAGATCGAGGGCGATATCGACTGCAAGCTGTACCGGGCGGAAAAACACGAAGCCGTCACCGCGTTCGAGCCGGAGGAGTACTACGCCTTGGCAACGGACGAGCTGGCCGTGCTGGCCTGCCTGCTGCATGTGGCGCTTCTTCGGGTGTACCATGAAAACGTGCCGACCAAGGAACTTCGCCCCGCCTTCGGCGAAATGGTCAAATGGCAAAGCTTTTTGTATTCAAACAGCAGGGGCGTTTACCGCGCCGCCTCTTGGATCGAGGACCGTCTGGGGCGCGGCGCGCTGATGACCGGGCACATGAAGGCCGGTTGGCCGGATTGGGACTGCCTGAACGAGGAGCACGACCCGTGGTGCAACCTCTGGTCGCCCGCGGAGCAGCGCACCGATTCCGTGCCCGAGCTGTTCGGCCTTGCGCGCATACGCGCGGCGGCGCTCGCGGGCCAGTATGCCGCCCAGTTTGACGCGGGCTGGTTCCTGCATCAGGCGTTCGACATCCCGTTCGACAACGGCAACCCCAAGCGGCTCGCCGCGCAGGCGGATACCGACTTTGCATGATAAAAAAGACCCGGAACGGCGGCATATATCGTCGTTCCGGGCATTTTTTTGCTGCCGCGCGCATTTGCTTTGCATCGCATGGCGCGATATGATAAAATAATAGGGTCATTATTCCAGAGAAGGGAGAAAAACGCCGTGCGGCAAGTGGTTTATTATTTTTTAGCGGTCAGCCTGATCGGTGCGGTCGTTTGTGTTTACGATAAGCTGGCGGCCGGGCGCGGCTGGGGCCGCGTGCCCGAGCGGACGCTGTTTTTCTGGGCGCTGGTCGGCGGCGGCCCGGGGGTGTATCCGACCATGCTGCTGATCCGCCATAAAACGCTGCACAAGCGGTTTATGCTGGGCATTCCCGCCGTTATGCTGGTGCAGGCGGGGATATTGGCCGGGCTCTATCACATTTTGCATATGAGGGGAACGATATGACCAATACACTGATTCGCCTGTTTATCCGGGATGCGGACAATACGCGCGACGGCAAGGTGCGCGAGCGGTACGGCGTGCTTTCGGGCGTGGTCGGCGTCGCGTGTAACGTGTTTTTGTTCGCGCTCAAGCTTGTCATCGGCTTGCTGACCCGGTCGATCTCGATCGCGGCGGACGCGTTCAACAACCTGTCCGACGGGCTTTCCTGCCTGATCTCGATCGTCGGCTTCAAGGTTTCGGGCAAAGCGCCGGACGCCAAGCATCCTTTCGGCTACGGGCGCACAGAATATATCGCGGGGCTGATCGTTTCGCTGATTATTTTGCTGGTCGGCGTTGAATTTTTCAAAACCTCGGTCAGCCGGATCCTGCATCCGGAGGCGGTGCAGTTTTCCGCCGTGCTGCTGGCGATTCTGGCGGTATCCATGCTGGTCAAGCTATGGATGGGCGCCTTCAACCATAAGATCGGCGTGCGGATCGACAGCCCCGTGCTGATGGCCGCGCGGCAGGACAGCTTAAACGATGTGGTGACGACCGGCGTCGTCATCGTCGGCATGATCGCGGGCCGGTTCACCACGCTGCCGGTGGACGGTTATGTCGGCGTGATCGTCGCGCTGTTCATCCTGTGGAGCGGCATCGGCATCGCCAAGGACACGCTCGATCCGCTGCTCGGCCAACCGGCCGATCCCGAAATCGCCCAGTCGATCGAAAAGATCGTTCTGTCCTATCCGGAGATCGACGGCGTGCACGATCTGATCATCCACAATTACGGCGCGGGCCGTTCGCTGGCCTCGCTGCACGCGGAGGTGCCGTGCAACGCCGATCTGGTCGCCGTGCACGAAGTGATCGACGAGGCGGAGAAGCATGTCTGGCAGCAGACCGGCGTTTATCTGGTCATCCATATGGACCCGCTGGATATCGATAACGCGCATGTCACCGCGCTGCGCGAGCAGGTGGACGGCGTACTGCGCGAGATCGACGAGCGGCTCAGCATGCACGACTTCCGCGTGGTGGACGGCGAACGGCATATCAACCTGATTTTCGACGTGGTTCTGCCGTTCAGCTATGGGAACGATGAAAAACGCGAACTGATGCTCGCCATGCGAAGCAAGCTGGGCGAAATAGACGAACGATATAATCCGGTGGTCACCTTTGACCATCAGATGTAAGGAGGAACGAAAATGCTGCTCATCCAAAACGGGCGGGTGCTCGATCCCTATACCGGCCTTGATGAAAAACGAGACATCCTGATCGGGGACGACGGCGTGATTCAGTCGGTCGCGCCTTCGATCGCGCCTGCCGCCGGGGGCACGGTCTTTGACGCCGCCGGACTGACGGTCGCGCCCGGCTTTGTGGACGGCCATGTGCATTTCCGCGATCCGGGACAGACCGAAAAGGAGGACCTGCACACCGGCGCGGCGGCCGCGGCGGCCGGCGGCTATGCCACCGTGATCTGCATGGCGAACACGCTGCCCACCTGCGATACCGCGGCGCAGGTGCGCCGCGTGCGCGAAGAGACCCGAAACGAGCCGGTCGAGGTGTTGCAGGCGGGCGCGGTGACAATGGGGCTGAAAGGTCAAACGCTGACCGATTTTGACGCGCTTGCCGCCGCGGGCGCGCCTTGCCTGACGGACGACGGTATCAATCTCACCTCCGCCGCGCTGTGCCGCGAAGCGATGGCGCGCGCCGCGCGTACCGGCCTGCTGCTTTCCTTCCATGAGGAGGAGCCCTCGCTCGTGCCCTCGCCGGGCGTGAATTTCGGCTCCGAGGCGGCGAAAGCGTTCGGGGTACCGGGCGCGATGGCCGCGGCGGAGACCGCCATGGTGGCGCGCGATATCGCGCTCGCACTGGATACGGGCGCGCGCGTGCTGTTTCAGCATATCTCAGCGGCGCAGTCGGTCGCGCTTATCCGCGCGGGCAAGGCGCTGGGCGCGAAAATCTATGCGGAGGCCACGCCGCATCATCTGAGCCTGACCGAGGACGACGTGCCGGCGCACGGCACGCTCGCGCGCATGAATCCGCCGCTGCGAAAGGAAGCCGACCGGCAGGCGCTGCTCTTAGGTCTAGCGGACGGCGCGATCGATATGATCGCGACCGACCACGCCCCCCATACGGCGGCGGAAAAGGCGCGGGAATTTGCTTCCGCGCCCTCGGGCATCACGGGTCTGGAAACCGCGTTTTCCGTGTGCAACACCTATCTGGTGCGCGCGGGTCACCTCTCCGAAATGCAGCTGATCGAAAAAATGAGCAAAGCGCCGGCTGAAATATACGGCCTTACGGGGCGGGCAATCGCGCCCGGTAACTTTGCGCGTCTGGCGCTGCTTGATTTTTCGTGCGAAACCGTATATCGCACCTACCGCTCCAAGGCGCAAAACACGCCCTATACCGGCATGCAGCTCCACGGCGCGCCCCGCGGCGTAATCTGCGGCGCGCGGGTCGAATCGAATTAAAAACAAGAAAAAAGAGGAAACGACCGCGTTTCCTCTTTTTTTGCGGCGCAGTAGAAATTCCCAATCTAGAAAAAATACATATTTACAGGAGTTGCAGTTATACTACAATCACAACCAGAAATTCCGTATTTGGGAGGGAACGCGCACATGAAAGCAACCGGCATTGTACGCCGCATTGATGACCTGGGGCGAGTCGTAATTCCGAAGGAGATCCGCCGTACCTTACGGATCCGCGAGGGCGACCCGCTGGAAATTTTTACAGACCGCGACGGCGAAGTGATCTTCAAGAAATATTCTCCGATGGGCGAGCTTGGCGCGGTGGCGACCGAGCTGGCCGAAGCGCTCAGCCGCACGGCGGGCCTCAGCTGCGCCATCTGTGACCGCGACGCGGTGATCGCGGCCGCGGGCGGCGCGAAAAAGGATGTTTATGAAAAAAGCATTTCATCCGATCTCGAAACGCTCATGGAGCAGCGCACGATCTACGAGCATAAGCTCGGCGATACCACCGATGTTTCCGTTTCCGAGCATGATGGCTACCACGTCGTCGTCGCCGCGCCGATCATTACGGACGGCGATGTGACGGGCTGCGTCGCCTTTTTGAGCGAGGACGAGACCGCCGCCGCGAGCGAGGTCGATTCCAAGCTGAGCCAGACCGCGGCACAGTTCTTGTCCAAGCGGGTGGCAATGTAAAAAAGCGGGCGATTAAAATCCGCGGCCGCGCGGCACACTATCTTTAAAATGAAAGGAGTGTGCCGCTATGTGCCATAAAAAAGGATTCCCTCGCTATGACGACGCCCGGCATATTGATTCCGCCGCGCTCGGCCCCCAGCCAAACGGGCCCTATAACGACGCCGAGCGAGGCGACCCGGCTGCCACCGCCTACACGGAAATGTATTGCATCGAACAGCCGCAGGCAACACGGGGAAAAGAGAACAAGAAATAGAAAAATCCCGCGAGCCGAAAGGCCCGCGGGATTTGTTAAGGTTGCGTATGGTCGTCTTTCTGTTCGGATTCGTTTTGCTTGGGCTGTTCCTTTTCCTCCTCGCGTGCAAGGCGCTGTTCGTTCATATAAACGCGATGCTGCAAGCGGCACAGCTCCTGCGAAACAGGGTCGGGCATGTTGATCTGGTCGAGGTCGTAGCTGGGCACAGAACCGACGCGCTGGCCGTCGATCTTGACGACGCGCGCCTTGACCCCGACTACCGTCGAATTGGGCGGCACGCCCTGCAAAACCACGGCGTTTGCGCCGATGCGGCTATTATCGCCCACGGTAAAAGGGCCCAGCACCTTAGCGCCCGTTGAAATAAGCACGTTGTTGCCGATCGTCGGATGGCGCTTGCCCGTGTCGTGGCCCGTGCCGCCCAACGTCACGCCATGGTAAATGGTGCAGTAATCGCCTATTTCGGCGGTTTCGCCAATGACGATGCCCATACCGTGGTCAATGAACAGGCCGCGGCCTATTTTTGCCCCGGGATGGATCTCGATACCGGTCATATGCCGCGCAAACTGTGAAAGTGCGCGGGCAAGGAAAAAGTGTTTATGCTCATACAGCCAATGCGCCTGCCGGTGATAGATCAGCGCGTGGAAGCCTTGGTACAGCAAAAAGACTTCCAGCGTGGTGCGCGCGGCGGGGTCGCGGTCGCGGATCGTGCGCGCGTCGGACAGCAGTCCTTTAAAAATCATGGCGGTTTGTCTCAGTCCCATCATTATCGATTCTTTTACATACTACATTATAGACGATACTGGCGAAAAATTCAAACCCAAGAATTGAATTTCAGCGGAAAGGTGGTATAATAATAGAAGATTTTGTTGAACGAGGTTTGAAAATTATGAAAATTACTGTCATGGGCCAGGGCTATATCGGCCTGCCGACCGCGATCACGCTGTCGGGCGCGGGGTTCGAGGTCTGCGGCTTTGACGTGAACCAAAAGACCATCGAGCAGCTGCAAAGCGGAAAGATCCATATTGTCGAGCCCGGCCTGCAGCTGGCGTTTGACGAAGCGGTGGCGGGCGGTCACCTGCACTTTTCCAGCGAGCTCGCCCCGTCGGACGTGTTCTATATTGCCGTGCCCACGCCGTTTTATCAGGATGATTCCGGCGCGCACAAGGCCGATTTAAAGTATGTCGAGTCCGCCGGGCGCATGGCGGGCAAGCTGCTAAAGCCTGAAAATCTGGTTATTCTCGAATCCACCGTGCCGCCCCGCACCTCCGAGATGCTGGCCCGCGTGCTCAGCGAGGAGTCCGGCATCGATATGGACAAGATCCACGTGGCCCACTGCCCGGAGCGCGTCATTCCCGGCAACATGATGTTCGAGCTGAAAAATAACGACCGTATCGTCGGCGCGCGCACGCCGGAGGCCGCCGAAATGGCCGCCGCCATTTATAAAAAGGTACTGGAAAAGGGCGTGGTGCACAAGACGGACGATTTGACCGCCGAAATGTGCAAGCTGACCGAAAATACCTTCCGCGACGTGAACATCGCTTATGCGAACGAGCTTTCGATCATCTGCGATAAAATGGGCATCGACGTGTTCGAGCTCATCAAACTTGCCAACTGCCACCCCCGCGTCAATATCCTGACGCCCGGCGTGGGCGTGGGCGGTCACTGCATCGCGGTTGATCCGTGGTTCATCTACGAGCAGTTCCCGGAGGAAGCCAAGGTGATCCACGCTTCGCGTGTGCGCAACGAAAACAAGCCGCGCTTTGTGGCGGAAAAGGTGATCGGCAGCCTTGCCAAGGTGACCGATACGGTCGGCGTTCTGGGTTTGTCCTATAAGCCCGATGTGGACGATATGCGCGAATCCCCCTCGCTCGAGCTGTGCCAGATCCTAAAGGAAAAGGGCGTAAACTTTATCGCTTGCGATCCCTTCGCGCCCTACGGCGATCTGAACGGGATCTCGAACGTTTCCTTTGACGAGATACTGGAAAAAGCAGATTATCTGGTCATCACGCTTGGCCACACTCTGTTCAAGGATAATAAAGAGCTCATCGCGAAAAAGCCCTTCTACGACTGCGTGGGGCTGATGGAAAAGTAAAGAAAAACAGTTGGAGCCCGGCGGTTTACACCGCCGGGCTCCATTTTGCAAATGCGAGGGAGGACAAATAATGATTGGCGCTTACTCAGCCAATGTAGCGTACCCAATCGGTGTGCCGCCGGAGTTAAAAGCGATAATGGTTACCGTCGTATCACCCGAAATAACGGGATAGATATCGCCGTCGCGTGCTTCGGCCTCGAACAGAAGGGTATCTCCACCTGTTGCCTGATATTTCTCGGCCAGCTTGGACTGGATTGCATCTGGTAGCTTGCCGAGAGTCTGCTGATATTGTCCAAAAGGAAGATCGTCCGCCGTATATTTCGTTGTGCCTGTCACAACATCAACGCGTTTTGAAACATCATAGCCCAAGCCGTGCGTAATTTCTACGGCTTCGTTATCCTGTACTTGATATTCTATATAAGGCGTCGATAACGTCACAACATACCAGCCGTCTTCCAGTGGGCTTGTATCTGTCCACGTGATTTGCGTGTCGTTCGAAATGCTATAGGTAAACGCATGGTTGTTTGCAATCGTGAAAGAACCACCATCCGCATTAAAATATGCATCCGTATATTCGGAAATATCCGCACGGCCATCAGTACCTGTAAAATAGTTGGAAGATACGGCGGTGAAAATGCTGCCGCCCTTTCGTCCTACCACTTCGCCATAGTTATGGCAGTTCTCAAATGCAAAGCTGGTTGTGGTTGCACTGGCGCTATCCGCATACGGATTGCAATAGAATACGCTTGCAAACTGCATGTTGAGGTCTCCGTAGTTGTTGCAGTCCTTAAAAGATATTGCCGAAGCCACAGAGCCGCCTACAAATACAGCGTTCCAGGGTACCTTTTTTGGTGTCGGAGTTATCGGTATTGGTCAGAGCCGCACGGTTATCGCAATCCTCAAAGCTGGTTCGTGCGGCAAGCGTGAGCCAGATGTAAGCGGTGGAGTTATTGCTGGCGCCAAAATTCATACGGCCCTCAACATCCACGTTGACAAACTGAATACTGTCTCCCTTTGCGTAACCGATCAAAGAATAGGGCGTATCCACATAATCCAGTGTCAAATCCTTGAAAACAGCGTTAAACGCGATTTCGAACAATTCGGTGTTCTGCTTATAATTGGCCTTATCCACGGTCAGCTTGTGTCCGTTACCATCAAAAGAACCCGCGAAATAGGGGATGTTAAAGGTTTTGTCCACTGCCGAAAGGTCAACATCCGCGCCTAATTTAAAGGATAGAGCGTTGCTTTTCATATCTTCCGAAAGGCTAGCGATCTCTGCAAATTGATCAGCAGTCATCACGATATAGGGATAGTCTGCCGTGCCGTTGCCACCGGAAAACTTGTCCGAACCGATCACGCCGACGATCGCGGAGGTATCGGCAATCGCGGTATCCTTGTAGATTTCGCCGTTTAGGAACCAAACAAGTTGTTGCCCTTCTGGAACAGTTATCCCAGCCGAGGCAAGTTCCGCATCGGTGGGCAGGGTCGCCACGGTGCCAGTACGTACCCAGTCGGTCTTGACCAGCACCTCGCCAATAGTCCACGTGACTGCAACGGGCTTGCTTGCTTTATCGACGGTCACACCGGAATAATCCAGAACAAATTTTTGGGTCGAAAGTTCCTTGCCCTCGGCGTCCTTCCAGACGATTTGCAGGTGGTCGGCCTTATCTGTCATGCTCAAGTCGCTGTACACCACAACATAGCTTTGGCCGTCTATTGCCTTAAACGCACGCGCAGAAGTCTCCGCGTCCGCCCAGTCTTTGGCCGTCCAGCTAAACTGTGTATGCGCGGCATCAGCCTTTTCCGGAACGGGTACCGCAACGCCAGCCCAGAAGCCGCCGACAGCGGTGGTATCGTCGTTCAGATGATAGGTCGTGTCCGCGTTCAGCGAATATTGCAGGTTGGTGCCGCTCACCTTAACGTCGATATAATCACGGTTCGAGGTCTTGGTCACATCTACCTTATAATCCGTTACAGCGCCGTCGGCCAGCGGAGCGGGGAGATAACCCTCAAGCGTTTCCGTCGTGGTGGACGAACCACCGCCGCCACCGCCACCGCCGCCGGTGGTCGTGCCGCTGGTCGAACCGGTCTTGCCGGGTTCTACCGTGCCCTTATCGGTCTTGACCGCGTCCGCGCCCTTATCAACGGTGATGGAGGTGCCGGGGGTCGTTACCTTCGCGCCGGTCGAGCCTGCCTGCGCCTCTACCTTGGTCACCTTGCCGTCGCCCTTGACTTCGGTGTTCGCGGCGGCGGTCTGTACCTTGGCGATCGTCGCGCCCTTTTCGGCGGTCACAGTCGTGTTGTCGCCCTGTACGGCCACGGTATCGACCTTGCCCGCTACGGTCAGCGCCGTGTTCGCGGCGGCACTGTCCACGGTAACGGTCTTGACGGTGGAGTTTTTGTCCACGGTCACATCCGCACCGGCCGCGGAGACGACGACCTCGTCCACCTTGGCGTTTTGCAGCACGACCGGCACGTTGGCCGATGCGATTTCGACCTTGCCTACCGTGCCTTCGATGATCACATCGTCCTTACCGTCGTCCACGACGATGGTCTGCACCTTGGCGTTGCCCTCGGTCGCGACGCGCACGTTGCCGTCGACCTTGGAAACAACGACCGTGCCGATCTCGGTCGAGCCGGAAATAATGATCGAGTGTACGCCGCCGCCGCGCACGACCAGACGGCCGGCAACCTTACTGTCCCGAATGGTGACGTTGCCATCGTCCACGCCGTCGCCAAGGATCAGATCGCCCTTGATGTCGGCCTTGTCGAGCACCGCGCCCGCTTCACGCACCATCGCGTTGCCGTCCGCCGTGCCCGTGTATTCCTTGGGCAGGTAGGCGGAAACGAGGTTGTCCGCGATCTGCGCGAACTCCGCGCGGGTGATCGAAGCGGTCGGATTGAGTTTGCCGCCCGAACCGTTCACATAACCCGCCTCGGTAAGCGCCGCGACCGGGCCCTTGGCCCACGAGGAAACAGCCGAAGCGTCCGAGAACTTCGAGAGGGAAGAAGCGCTGCCGTCCGCTAGGCTGAACGCGCGCGCCAGCACGGTGAACGCTTCCTGCCGGGTGATGGCGCTGGCCGGGCTGAGCTTGCCGTTCGAGCCCTCAAAGGTGCCCATATGTACGGCCTTTTGCATATCCGCATAGTACCAAGCGCTCGCCGGAACATCGGTATAGGCGGAAATATCCGCCGTCTTGGTCGCGCCGAAGGCGCGGTTGACGATGGCGGCCAGCTCCGCGCGGGTGAGCAGGCCGGAGGCGTTGATCTTGCCGTCCGAACCGTTCAGCAGGCCGTTGTTAATCGCGTTTTCCAAGGCGGGGCGCGACCAGTCGCTCGGCATGTCGGCAAAGTCCGACGGCGAAGCGGCGAACGCGCCCACGCTCAGCGAGGACAGCACGACCGCGGCCGAGACCAGCCCGGCCAGTTTTCTGTGTAACTTCATTGAATCACTCCGTTCTGAATTTTTTTGTTTTGTCCCTTCTTGTGAGTGTCAGACGGCATCGCCCCCCAAAAATGGTTGTCTACCACATAATGTGAATTATGTGGTGTTTTTTCTATTACAAGATACTTTTGACTTCTGAAATTTGCATTTAGCTTTGTGGGGTTTCCACAAAATAAAGAGAAATACCCATTGCTATATTGGAAGGATTATGCTACAATGCTACTGAGTTATCAATAAAAGCACCACATAATTCACATTATGTGGTGCTTTTGGTTTGGTGGAGCGGAAAAATTCTTTGCAAGTCGAAATATTGGGGTCGCGGCGTCCGTCCGGCAGCTCGCAAATTGTGATGATTTTGTGTCCATACTTGTGTTTTGCGTGTCGTGGTGCTATAATAACCGAAGTGTGCAACCGAATATTACTTTTATATCGGGATTTAGGTATGAATAAGGAGAGTCTGATTTCATGAAGCAAATTGGAAAGCGTATTGTGTCTTTGGCGATCATGCTTTGTGTATCGCTGGGCGCTACCGTGGCGTATACACAGGCTTATGCGGTGGATTACCGCGAAAACAAAAGCGATTCCCCGGTCGTGATGACCGTAAACGGCAGCGAGGTCAAGGCGGATGAATTCGCGAGCTATATGCTGTATATGATGAAGTACTATGAGCAGATGTACGCGGCCTACGGCATGACCGGCATGTGGGACGACCCGGACGCCGCCGCCATGATGGGCCCCGCCATGCCTGAGATGGCAAGAAGTCAGGCTGTGTTTGTCCGCGTCGTGCAGGAGAAGTTCAACGAAGCCGGCCTTACCCTGAGCGCGCGGGACAAGAAGAAGCTGAGCGACGACCGCCGCGTCGCAATCAAAAACGCGGGCGGCAAGCAGGAATATCTGGACCGCATCGCGCAGTTTGGCTTTTCCGATCAGTTCTATGATAACTATATGGTATCCTCGGCTTGCTTCTCCAAGCTGAACGAATACTATTTCGGCGAAAACGGCGTGGCCCTGCCCAGCGATGAAGAGCTGATGCAGTACTTTAAGGATAACTATCTGGCCGCCAAGCACATCCTGATCCAGACCATGGATGCGCAGGGCAACCAGATCCGCACCGAGGAAGAGGCCAAGGCCGAAGCGCAAGCGGTGCTGGACCGCCTGAACGGCGGCGAGGATTTTGATACCGTAATGAACGAAAAGAGCGAGGATTCCGGCCTTGCCGGTAATCCGGACGGCTATATCTTCACCGAAGGCGATATGATGCCCGCATTCTACGAGGCCGCGAAGGCGTTGGGCGAGGGCGAGACCTCCGGTCTGGTGCAGACGGATTACGGCTATCACATCATCAAGCGCATCCCGGTCGATTATGACGGCGAACTGGAAAACTACCGTTCCGCGATCGTGATGGGCATGGGCAAGAATATCGACGAGCTGCTCAACCAGTGGGTGAGCGAGGCCGATGTGCAGACGACGGACGAGTACGACAAGGTCACTTATCAGACCGTGTACGACTATGCGCCGATCAAGAAGCCGGCCGAGCAGACCGGCGCGGAGGACGCTCCGGCTGAAACGCCCGCCGAAGGCGACGCTGCCGCCGCGGAATAAACGGAAATAAAACAACGGCGCGTTGCAGAATAGAAGAATTTTCGTATGTCATTCTGAACGAAGTGAAGAATCTCGCGCGAATGCGCGGATTTTACGTGGGTTTCGCGCGTTCGCGCGAGATTCCTCGTCGCTTCGCTCCTCAGAATGACAAGGATTTGGAACATTCTTTTATTTTGCAACGCGCCGTTGCTGTTTTATATAAAAAGAGTGCAGCCGGTTTGTGCAGCATTCATGAAAAGAAGAAAAGTGAAAAAAGGGCATTGACATTCCGAGACAAAAGGATAATAATGAACTTGTAAGGAGCGAGCACGTGCTCGCTAATAAAAGAGCTCGAGCTCTTTCCTGCGACAGGTGTGAGAAATTATGATTACGATCAAAGAGATCGCGGAGATGGCGGGCGTTCACCGCGCTACGGTGGATAAGGTGCTGCATCACCGCGTTGGCGTGAGCGACGAAGTGCGCCAGCGTATCCAGCAGATCATCGATGAAGTGGGCTACACCCCAAACCCAACCGGCCGCGCGCTGCAAAAGCAGGGCAAAACCTACCGCATCGCGGCTGTTTTAATGGATGTGGACGCCGCGCCGTATTTGCGTCAGGGGATCGAGCAAGGCGCCGCCGGTATGGCGGGGTTCGATATCACGGCGTCCTGCCGCTTGGGTCCCTTCGGCGATGTGGACCGGCAGTGCGCGCTGATCGAACAGGCCATGCAGGACGAGGCGGATGGCATTTTGCTCAGCCCGCTTAACTCCGAACGCGTCCGCCGGGCGATCGACCGGGCCGCGCAGCGCGGCATTCCGGTAGTCACCATCAATACCGATATTGAAAACTGCGCGCGCGTCTGCCATGTGGGGCAGAACGCCAAACACGCAAGCAAAGTGGCGGGACGCCTGCTCGGCCAGTTTTTAGGCGGGCGGGGCAAGGTCGCCGTCGTGACCAGCTCCATCGCGAGCGAAAATAACGACTATTACATAAGAATCCGCGAATTGGGCTTCGGCGAGTTCATGGCAAAGCATTACCCTGCGATCGAGATCGTCGATCACGTGGAAAGTCTGGAAAACAAGGAGATCACCTACCGCAAAATGCTGGAGCTGCTGCGGCGTCAGCCTGATCTGAACGGGCTGTATATTACCTGCGGCGGCGTGGCCGAGGTGGGCCGGGCGCTGAAGGAATCCGGCAGGGCGCTTGAGATAAAGGTGCTTTCACACGAGGATTATCCCGAAATCCTTTCGCTGATGCAGGAGGAAGTGGTCGACTGCACGTTGGGTTCCGACCTGCACGCACAGGGCAGGAACGGACTGCAGCTGCTCATGGACCGGCTGATCTTTGGCGCCACGCCAAGCCCGGCGCTGCAATTTACGGAAATTAAAATACTGGTAAAGGAAAGCCTTCTTTAAAGCGAGACCACATCCGCGCATCGTAAACCGGGTGTGCGTCTCTCTTTTGCAGGATTACGAGCACGAGCTCGTAATATATAAACCATCCGTGTTATAGGAGGAAGAAAAAATGGAAAATCAGGTACTGCGAGTAGGCGTGATCGGTACTGGCGCGATCGGCCGTACCCACATCGAGCGGATCAACACCAGACTGTCGGGCGCGAAGGTGATCGCGTGCGCGGATGCAAACGTGGATTTCTGCAAGTCGGTCGCGGAAAAGTATGCGCTGAAGGCATATGAATCCGGTGAAGAGCTGGCCGCGTCCCCGGATATCGACGCGGTCGTGGTCACCACGAGCGACGCTTACCACGAGCAGTATGTGCTGGCCGCCGTTGCCGCGGGCAAGTACGTATTCTGCGAAAAGCCGCTCGCGCCGTCGGCGGAAGCCTGCAAGCGCATTGTGGAAGCGGAAATGAACGCGGGCAAGCAGCTCGTTCAGGTCGGCTTTATGCGCCGCTATGATCCGGGCTACCGTCAGCTCAAGGAAGTGATCCGGAGCCGCAAGTACGGCGAGCCGCTGCTGCTGCACTGCGCGCACCGCAACCCGGACGTGACCGAGCCGTGGGACAACGCCTCCGCGGTGGAAAATTCGATGGTGCACGAGATCGACGTGCTGCGCTGGCTGCTGGGCGAGGATTACGCCACGGCGGAAGTGCGCTACGGCAAGGCGACCCGCAAGGCCAAGGAAGGCCTGCACGATCCGCAGGTCATGGTGCTGACCACCAAATCCGGCGTGCGCATCGATGTGGAATCCTTCGTGTGCAACGGCCAGTGCTACGATATCCGCTGCGAGGTCGTCTGTGAGGACGCGATCCTTAACCTGCCCAAGCCCGCCACCATCGAGGTTCTGGCGGACACAGTGCGCGGCAACGCGGTAGACGCCGATTGGTCCACCCGCTTCACCGAAGCCTACAACGTGGAGTTCCAAGAGTGGATCAACGCCTGCAAGGCCGGCCGCGTGGACGGCCCCTCCGCTTGGGACGGCTATGCCTGTCAGGTTGCCGCCGCCGCGGCTTCCAAGGCGCGCGATACCCAGACCATCGTGGACGTACACTACGACGAGATGCCGGCCTTCTACCAGAAGTAAGCCGACCGTATATAAAGAAGGAGAACGAGTAAGATGCAGCTTTCCATTTGCACCGATGTATATGCCGAATTGTCCTATACGGAAATGCTTGACAAGGTCAAAAGCCTTGGCGTCGACGCGGTCGAAATGACCGCGGGCGGCTGGGGCGCGCGCACCCACTGCCCGACCGAGGAACTGCTGGCGGACGATAACAAGCTCGCCGCGTACATGGCGGAGCTCGACAAGCGCGGCATGCGCATTTCGGCGCTCAATACCTCGTGCAACCCGCTTTGGCCGTGTGAGACCGGCAAACAATATGATGAGTCCATGCGCCGCTGCGTGCTGCTGGCGGAAAAAATGGGCGTGAAGAAGATCGTGTGTATGTCCGGCCTGCCTGCCGGCAGCGAAAACGATGTCACGCCGAACTGGATCACCTCCAGCGTCACGATGACCGCTTACATGCAGCCCGCGGTAGACTACCAGTGGAAGACGACCATTGCGTGGTGGAAAGAGTTCGCCGCGTTCTGCCATGCGCACGGCCTTGAAAAGATCGCGATCGAAGAGTTCCCCTGCATGATGGTGCACAATCCGGAATCGTTCTGGCACCTGCGCGAGGGCGTGGGCGACGATATCATCGGCATCAACCTCGATCCGTCGCACCTGATCGCCTATGGCGCGGACCCGATCCACTCCGCCCGCGCGCTGAAGGGCGCCATCTACCATGTGCATGGCAAGGATACCCGCATCGAGCGCGGCATGGCGGAGGTAAACGGCCTGACCGAGTGGAAGGACGTGCACGATACCGCGTCCCGCACATGGAACTATGTGGCCGTCGGCTGCGGCAAGGATTTGCAGTGGTGGAAGGAATTCTTCTCCGTTGTCCGCATGATGGGCTACAACGGCGACGTATCGCTCGAAATGGAGGATTTCACGATGTCCACCGAGGCGGGCGTCGTTACCTCGGTCGATGCGCTCAAGCAGACGATCAGCCTGTAAGGTTTATAATCGCGCAAGAGCCGGTGGAACATCGTTCCACCGGCTCAGTCTGTGGAAAAAGTCCTCACGCCGCAGCGTGTATATAATAGGATTTCGACGCAAGCGGCAAAATCCATAAAAACCGGGAGCATGTATCTCGGTTTGCTCTCATTTAATCGCCGCAAAGCGGCGGTTAATGGATAGAGGCCTACGGGCTATACAAACCGACTTCAAGTGTGCCTGAAAGGCGCGCGCAGAAGCCGGAATCTCGATCGAAATGGGGCTTTGTTTCGATCGAAGGCTGTCGAAAAACTATTTTTCGACAGCCTCAGCCGGTGGAACATCGTTCCACCGGCTTTTGCCGCGTATGTTTGGCAAGTACCCCTTGTACTTTGTTGCCAGGTTCTATATAATAAAAGAAATATAAGTAAGAGGCGGCTGTTTGCGCGGCTGTCGGGGAAAGGAAGTGGGATCATATGGCGAAAGGCTTGAAACGCATTGCCGCCGTGGTGATGGCCGCCGTTATGCTGTTTGCCATGCTGCCATATGGACTCGCCGCCGATACAAAGCAGGGGGGACGCACGGTCCGCGTCGCCTATCCAATCCAAGCCGGATTGAGCGAACGGGATGAAAACGGAAATTATTCCGGCTATACCTATGAGTATTTGCAGGAGGTGGCGCAGTACACCGGCTGGCAGTATGAATTTGTCGAGGTGCCCGGCGATATCGATAACAGCCTGACCACGCTGCTGGATATGCTGCAAAAGGGCGAGGTCGACCTGATGGGCGGTATGCTGTTCAGCGAAGAGATGAACAGCCTGTACGACTATTCCGGCCATAGCTACGGCACGGTAAAAACTGTTTTGCAGGTGCCGCACAACCAGCCGGACAGCATTGTGATCGACGCGCAGCAGGAGCAGCAGCTCACCGTTGCGGTATATGGGAAAAGCGTACAGCGCAGGCAGGAGCTTGAGGAATACGCAAAGATCAATCTGCTGCACGTCAGCTATGTGGAGTGCGAAACAGAAGATGAGCTGATCGACGCGGTGCTTTCCGGCCGGGCGGACGCCATGATCAATACCAGCCTGAACGCGATGCCCGGCATGCGGACGATCGCGGAGTTTGCGCCCAAGCCCTTTTATTTCGTCCTTTCCAAGCAAGCGGAGCCGGGCCTGATGCAGGAGCTGAACGCCGCGATCATGAGCATTCAGCAGATCGATCCGTATTTCACCATTTCCTTGCAGGAAAAGTATTTTACCCCCAAAAATGAAGATCTTCTGCTGACGGATGAAGAGGAGCAGTATATCCGCACGACCGGCGCGATCCGCGTCGCGGTGCGCACGGACGAACCGCCGTTTCAATACCGCAATGCGGAAGATGGGAGTACGACCGGGCTGGCGCCCGCGCTATTGCAGTATATCGGGGAGCAAACCGGGCTCACCTTCGAGCTGGTGCCGGTATCCACGGAAAGCGGACTGATGGAGCTTGCGCGGGACGGCAAGGTAGACATGGTGGCCGGTATGACGTACAATTACACGCTGGCCCGTGAAAACGGCGTTTCGATGACGCATGCGTACGCATCCTCGCAATATGTTTTGCTGATGCGGCAGGATTGGGACGGCAGCATGGAAGGCAAAACGCTTGCCGTGCCGGAAGGAACACTCCATAGCTTTGCTTATGACGGAAAAACGCAGTTTTACGACTCGTTTGAGGACTGCATCCGCGCGGTCAGTAAGGGCGAAGCCGATTTTACCTATGCGGACGGCTATGCCGCTCAGTATTATTTGAATCAGTCCGCCCTTGGCAACCTGCGTATGGTGCCGCAGACGGACGAGCCGCGCGAAATCTGCTTTGGCGTGGCCATGCCGGGTCACAAGCAGCTTTTGAGCATTATGAACAAGGCGCTGCTCGTCATACCCGAGGAAGAGCTTCGGGCGATGGTCTACCGCAATACGGTTACCTACCGAAGGACCACCCTGTGGAGCTTTATGAAGGAGCACCCGGCGGAAAGCGTACTGTTTGTCATGCTGTTTTGCGGGTTGGTCGTGGCGCTTTTGGGCTTTAACCTTGTGCAGCGTGTGCGTTCAGAAAAGAAAAATGCGCTGGAACTGAAAAAGCGCCTGCAAATTTATCAGTTGACGCAGGAATATTTCTTTGAATATGATAACGCCACCCAAACGCTGCTCGTATCAAACCCGAACGACACGGGGGATGGAGAAAGCGAAGCGTTACTCCGATATGACTATCGCACTTCCGCGTCCAGCACGTGGTCGCAAGAAGATCGGGATAAATTCCGTTCCTTTCTGGAAGAGGGCAAGGATGGCACGCATGAATTGCGCATGGCCGGAATCGACGGACAGCAGCACTGGCTGCGTATCGTGCAGCAGGCCCTGCGCGACGAGACGGGCAAGCCGGTGGGCATGATCGGTAAGATCAATGTGATCGATGAGGAAAAGCGGGAAAAGGACCTGCTGCGGCAGCGCGCCGAGCGCGACGGGCTGACCGGCGTGTTCCACGCCGCCGCCGTGCGGCAGCTGGTCGGCGAATACCTGTCCGAAATGCCGGATGGACAGCATGGCGCGCTGTTGCTGCTGGATGTGGATCATTTTAAAGAGGTAAACGACAATTATGGCCATTTGCAGGGCGACGAGGCGCTGCAGCAGGTCGCCGCGATGTTGCAGCGCAGCTTCCGCGATTGCGATGTCGTCGGCAGGTCGGGCGGCGACGAATTCGTGGTCTATATGCACCGGCTGAAACACCGCGACGCGCTGCGCCAAAAGTGCGCGCTCCTGACGCGCGAAGCGCACGATATCGTCATGCCGGACGGCGCGTCGCTCACCATCAGCTTAGGCGCGTCGCTGACGAACAGCGGTCAAAGCTTCAACGAAGTGTACACCGAGGCGGATAAGGCCCTTTACGCGGCCAAGGCCGCGGGCCGCGACTGCTACCGTCTTTCAGACGAAGAAAAATAGAAAAATTATGCCAAGCGGTCTTCTTGATAAGAATATTTACGAGGAACAAGTTAGTCAAGGCACATAGCCGAAACGAAACTGGTTAAATTGTAAATCATGATATCAAGGAGGCCGCGTTTTTTCTGGACAGGGAAATTGTGTGATCCCCTGCGGCGATTTGCCGTCAAACCAATAAAACGGCTGTTTTGCTGATATAATAAATGAATACTTAAAACTTTAAAGAATGTAACAGTTTGATCCACTGCGGATCAAAGTGATTTACGATTTCGCTGTGGCCGATATCCATTGTCCCGATCTGCTCCATATCCGCTTTGGAAAGAACAAAATCAAACACATCGAGATTTTGCTTCATTCTGTCCTCGTGAACGGTTTTCGGAATGACGATTACGCCTCGCTGTAGGTTCCAGCGGAGCGCCACCTGCGCCGCTGTCTTTCCATACTTTTTTCCAATCTCCATGAGAATCGGATTGGTAAAGAAATTCCGGTTGCCCTCGTTAAACGGCGCCCATGCTTCGGGAATAACGCCGTATTCCTTCATGGTATCCAGATTAAGCTGCTGCTGGAAGAAGGGGTGCATCTCCACCTGATTGATCATCGGTTTGATTGCAAAGGTTTCGCAGAGGTCGGCAAGCACATGGGGATAACAGTTCGCCATACCGATCGCTTTAATCTTTCCCTCCTTGTAGAGTTTCTCAAGTCCTCTCCAGGCCCCGATATAATCGCCCATAGGCTGGTGCAGGAGCATTAGGTCGATATAGTCGTAGCCAAGCCGCTCCAGCGTAGTCTGTGTTGCAGACTGCGCCCCCTCAAAGGAAAAATCCTGAAGCCAGAGCTTGCTCGTGATAAAGACTTCTTCCCTCGGAATCCCGCTCTCCCTGATTGCATCGCCAACAGCCTTTTCATTCATATAGCCCTGCGCGGTGTCAATCAGTCGGTAGCCGGTTTTCAGCGCTGCTAGGACAGCTTTTTTCGCTTGCTCATAATCCGGGATTTGATAAACTCCAAAACCGATCTGCGGGATTTTCACCCCATTGGATAATTCTAAATATTGCATTTTTCTAGCCTCCTTACATTTTTCCTGCCCCGACAAACATCTCCGCCACTTCCGGAGCATGATGGTCGATGAACTGGCTCCGGCCTAAATCCAGCGTTTTCAGTTCGCACATTTCCTCATCGGTTAGCTTAAAGTCAAATAATGCGAAGTTTTCCTCCATGCGTTCCCTGTGAGTGGACTTTGGAATGATAACAATGCCGGACTGTATCAGAAAACGCAGATTGACCTGTGCCGCCGTCTTTCCATACTTTTCTCCGATCATAGTCAGAGTTTCATTGGTAAACAGCCCATTTTTGCCTTGCGCCAGCGGCGACCACGCCATTAACTGTGTTCCATGTTTTTGCAAAATTTCTCTTGCGATTTTCTGCTGCTGGAACACATGTACCTCTAACTGATTGACCGCCGGTGTGATCTCCATGAATCCGGCAATGTCGATGAACCGGTCAGGCATAAAATTGCTGACACCGATGGCACGAATTTTCCCTGCTTTATACGCTTCCTCCATCGCGCGGTAAGAGCCGTAGTAATCGCCAAAAGGCTGATGAATCAGCATCAAATCCACATAGCCTGTTTTCAGCTTGCGAAGCGACGCATCAATGGATGTTTTGGCTCTATCATATCCGCTGTTGGAAACCCAGATTTTTGTGGTTAGAAACAGTTCCTCACGGGCTATGCCGCATTTGCTGACAGCTTCCCCCACCCCTTCCTCGTTAAAATACCCCTGTGCGGTATCGATGCTGCGATAGCCCACGGAGATCGCGTCCAGTACGCAACGGGCCGTGTTCGCAGCCGGTATCTGGAAGGTTCCGTAGCCCAACATGGGCATTTCTACCCCATTGTTCAAAGTAATGTACTCCATATTTTTGTTCTCCTCGCATTAGATTTGTTTAGCGGCTGGCATTTCTTTATTCTTATTGTATCTGCATTTACCTTGACATGGAATGACCAAAAATGATATGATGCATTTACCAAAAGTAAATACGAGGGGCGGAGTGATTCATGTACAGTCAGCAGATAAAGACCTTTATTCAAGTTGCGGACAGAGGGAGTTTATCAAAAGCGGCAGAGGACTTGTTTGTTACGCCCGCCTCCATTATGAAACAGATGAATGCGTTGGAAGAACGGCTGGGCGTGACTCTTTTAAAACGTACCAATCGGGGTATTGAAGTAACCGAAGCTGGAAAATTCATCTATAAAGCGGCAAGAAGGTTCATTGCAGAGTCAGAAGATGCCGTCTTGCAAGCAAGAGCAATCCAGCAGAACGAAATGAAAACGATCCGTGTGGGTTCGTCCTTTTTAAATCCCGGCAATGTATTGATCAACTTATGGAATACGATACGGCCCGACTGCACGGAATACAGGATCAAAATAGTCCCTTATAGTGATGATCACGAACATATTCTGTCAGTCGTCGCCTCTCTAGGGACTACAATGGATTTTATGGTTGGCGTATTCGGCTCACAGCAAATGCTGCGCATGAGTAAGTTCCATGAACTGGGTCGCTATCCGCTCTGTATTGCGGTTCCGCGGAATCACCGGCTTGCATCCCAAACAAAGTTATCTTTGAACGATTTACACGGTGAACATTTGGTGGTGGTAAAAAGCGGAGACGCGCTGTATCTCGATAAGCTTAGGGAAATATTAAAAATGACGCACCCTCAGATACTCATAGAGGATGCCCCTTATTTTTACGACATGGAAACCTTTAACGCTTGCGAAGTAACCGGCTCGCTGCTACTAACTCTTGACGCATGGGCGGATATTCATCCTTCGCTTGTGACGCTCCCGGTGGAATGGGATTATACGGTTTCCTACGGCCTCCTCTATTCACAAAATCCCTCTGATGAGGTTGCCGCTTTTCTCAATATCATCAAACAGGCGATTGAGAATAAGCGTTCATTATAATAAACGGTTGATAAAACGGCTAAATCCGCTACGTTTTTCTAAGTCGTGAAATGATCCGAGGGCGCAATAGTGACGCTGTTTTCATTCACTGGGCAGTAGTGCGCAAACCCGTTATTCTGAACGATCAGCAGAAAAGTCCAATCCGTAAAAGCTGAACGAATAGAAGCAAAGCCTGACACACCCGGCGTACAACGCGCTTGGTCTGTCAGGCTTTTTAATGAATGAGGAAAGAGAGATTGTTTATCGGCGGGAGCGAAGCGGACGTCCTGCCGCAGCGAAAATCTGAGTGTTATCACGGAGCTTATTTGAACATGTGGCGCGATTTTTTTGCGCTTTTAACAGGGCGGCTGCTCCTGATCCGCCAGCGTCCAGGAAAGGGGAGGACGGTGGTGATAGACATTGTGGAACGACGCGAGCGCATCCCAAGTATCGCGGTCGGTCACGCCGGTTTGGGGGAGCTTAAAATGCGCTTGCGCATGCTTTACCGCAGCGGTGGTGTTCTCATCGTACACCCCGGTGACCGGCACGCGCTGCGCGTCTGCAAAGTGCGTGGCCAGCGTGTTTAAAATAAGCTGCAGGGCATAGACCGAATATCCCTTTTCGCCCGGCGACAGCGTGGCGTCCGAATCGGGCGGGAAAAACTGTGTGCATACCGGGAAACCGTCGCCCGCGGCGAGAATGGCGTATTGCTCATAGATCAGCGTCCAAGTGGCAAAGTCCGCCGTGCCGGTCACGGGCAGGCCGTTGATGCGTTGGAATTCACGCACGGCGGCCGCGGTCTCCGGGCCGTAAACCCCGTCCGGCACCAAGGGGGCGGCATGGTTGGCTTCCAGCTGGATGCGGCGTAAAAACCGCTGCAGGTCATAGATATGCTCCCGGAGTTGCGCTTCCGTATACATTTATGTGTCGGCCCCCTCTCCGGCGGCAAGGCGGGTGTACTGCTGGTAGATCAGCGTCCAAGTTTCATAGTCTGCCGTACCGGTTACGGGCAAGTCGTTCATACGCTGGAATTCACGCACCGCGGCGTTGGTCTCCGGGCCGTATACGCCGTCCGGCACCAACGGGGCGGCGTGGTTGGCCGCGAGCTGGATGCGCCGCAGAAAGCGCTGCAAATCAAATATGTGTTTTTTGTATTGCTCTTCCGTATACATTTAGGCGGTGCCCTCCTCTCCGACGGTATAGCCGGGATACTGCCCTTCGCTCGTCCGGCTGCCTGCCTCCACATCCTCGGCAAGGCGGCTCATGCCTTCCCAGGTCAGCGGGCCTATGGTGCCGCTCGCGGGAAAGCCGAGCAGGGACTGAATGACGGATACGGAGTCGCGCGTCGCCGGGCCGTATATGCCGTCCGGATCGACGGGCGGCACCTCGGGATAGCCGCGCGCAATGATGTTGATCAGCTCCTGCGCGCGCCGCACCGCGTCGCCCCGCATGCCCATGACAAGGAAGATTTCCGGAAAACCCGCGATCTCGGGCAGCCATTCGTTCACCGGCCTGATGCGCAAAACCGATTCATAGGTGGACACGAGCGCGTCCCACGTCGGCCGGTCGACCACGCCGGTCTGCGGCAGGCCCATCATCCGCTGATAGTCTATTACGGCCTGCCGGGTTTTGGGGCCGAATACGCCGTTCACCTCGGCGGGCTGCCAGCGCGGCAGTTCGTCGTAATATTCGCCCACCACCGCGAGGAAGTATTGCAGGATTTGCACGCCGGAGCCGGTCATCCCCTCGCTCAGCTCGGTGGGGTATTGGCGGGATACGTCGGCAAGCGTCAGCCCCTCGCTGTCCAGTTCGGAAAGGCGTTTGATATTGTTATAGATAAACGCAATGCGGTACCAGGTCGCCTTGCCCACCAGCCCGTCTGCGGTCAGGTTGAATTGGCGCTGGAACGCGCGCACGGCGTTTTCGGTGTTGGAATCGAACACGCCGTCGACCGGGTATATCTTAGGGATATTGGGATAGTTGGTGGAAATACGGTTCAGGCGGTTCTGGATGGTGCGCACATCCTCGTTGACGTCGCCCAGCCGAAAGGTCACGCCCGGCCACGACCCGCCGAGGTTGGGGGAAACGGGCGCGTCGCGCACAAAGTTGATGTCGTCCCCATAGAACGAGCGGATGATATCCTCCGCCGATAGGCCCTGCTCGGCCAGCGGCACCGTGCCCCACTGGGATAGGCCGCCGGGGCAGGTGGTCGTGGTGCCGTTGCAGTACTGGGCAAAGAGCGGCTCGATCGCGTCGCCGCGCGTCAAATAGTTGTTGAATACATCGTCCACAATGGTGGAAATGTTCTCAAAAATATCGCGGCCGGGCACATAGCTTTGGTCGTAACGGGTCGAGTTGGTGATATCGAAATCGTAGCCCTGCGCGCGGTACCATTCGGTGAACACACGGTTGAGCACATAAGAGACCTGCGCGTAAATGTTGGCGCGGATGGCCTCCTCGGGCCAGGTCGGATAGATTTCGCTGGAAGCGACGTTTTTAATGTATTCATCAAACGGCACCGTAATGTTCTGCGCGGGCGCCGAGGGCGCGCCCAGATGCACGGTGATCGTTTCAGGAATGACGACCGGGGTTGTAGCCAAGGTTATCCCTCCTGTTCTGACAAAGCCTGTGGGTTGGTTTCCGCGGTTAACTGCTGCGGGGCTGTGTTGGCGGTTTCAGGCAGCGGCGTCAGCGTAATCGGCAGCACGGCGGGAATGCCGGAAAACGCGGTGACGTTTAAGGCGGCGAGCGGCGTGAAGTCTGGATGGTCGACCTGTACGGTATACAGGCTAAAGGGCCTGCCGCCGCCGGGCGTGAGCGAAGCCGCGCGCGGCGGCGCCGCCAGCTCCATCGGCGGCGTCATGCCGCTCTGATCGGTCTGTACCGAGTATAAAAGCGTGGAATTCCCGGCTTCATCCACCGGCGTGGATACCGTGACAACGGCGTTTGGCACCGGCACCGCGCCGAGCGCGGTCGTAACGAGGACCCGCAAAACGGATATTCCGTCCTCCATTTGGAAAAACCTCCTTGTGTTCCGGATGGGCGTGCATTATAATGAAATGGTAATAGGGATTTTGATCACCTATCAGGAAAGGAATGGACAAGTTTATGCAGGATAATCAAACGCTGCTCGCGATGTGCGAAGAGCAGGAAAAAACCTTTCAGTTCGATCATTTTACGCGGGAGGACGCTCTTGCGCTCGGCCTTGCGCTTCATGAAAATGCAAAGCCCTTCGGCCAGCCGGTCGGCATCGAAATCTCCATCGGCGGGCTGACCGTGTTCCGTTACCTGCCGGAGGGCGCGACCGCGGACAACGCGCTTTGGCTTGCCCGCAAGCGCCGCTCGGTAGAACTGATGGAAATGTCCTCGCTGCGCTTCATGGCGTGGATGGAAGCGGGCGGCGATACGCTGGAAAGCCGCAAGCTTTCAGCAAATGATTACGCCGCGTGCGGCGGCGGCTTCCCGATCCTGCTGCGCGGCACGGGCATGATCGGCTCGATCTGCGTTTCCGGCCTGCCCCATCTGGACGATCACCAGCTGATTATCAACACACTGGCCGAGCATTTCAAGGCGTGACCGCACGGTTTATGCAAGCCGCACCTTATACTGTTTGAACCAGCGGTCCAGCTGAACGATGTAGGCGAAGATCTGCGGCGTGCGCATCAGTTGGCCGTACCAAGGCTCGGTCAGGCTTTCGGGCTGCTGCATCAGCGCCTGTACGGTGTCGTGGTTGAACAGCGTGGCCGCGATCGAGTGTTCGTCGGCAAAGATGCGCCGCACATAGGAAGCGCACAGCTCAGTGTAAACCGGGTGGAAGGTCTTGGGGTAAGGGCTCTTTTTGCGGTAAACGATCTCCTCGGGCAGCTCGTGCTCGAACGCTTTGCGCACAATGCCCTTTTCACGGCCATGTAGCGCCTTCATATCCCACGGCATGTTGTAGGCGTATTCCACGATGCGGTGATCGCAGAACGGCACGCGGACCTCAAGGCCGGAGTACATGCTCATGCGGTCCTTGCGGTCGGGCAGCGTTACAAAAGAATACACAACGCTTCGACAGACTCCGTAAAGCGCTCGCCTCTTCGTGCCCCGTGCGTGGGGACATTTGGCGGGCGCTTTACACATAACCGGCCTGTGCATACCCGCCACATGAGCGCTTTTATGAAAGATGACCAAAAAAGTAGGCAAAAGCTTTGTTGAAAATGGAAACAATTTTTCCGTACATTTCGGGATATGTGACCGAAATGTAACTGCCCCGTTGTAGAATAGAGACATCAAAAAGAGATGAACATTCCGATCATCGATCGATAAGGTTTCTATTTGGAAGGGAGCAGTTCCTCATGAAAAAGATCACAATGTTTTTGGCAGTCGCCCTTACCTGCACCGCGTTCGCGTTTGCAGCGGAAGATTCCGCTCCGCAGAACGAGCTGCACATGCAAGCCCCGCAGATCACGGAAGCTGCGGAAGAATCGGCCCCTGTGGAAGAAAACGTTCCGGTAGTCCTGCCCGAAGCGGCGGCTCCGTCCGAAGAGATCGCGACTCCGTCCGAAGAGCCGGTCGACGAAGAGATGCTGGTAACGCCCGAAGCGCCCGCCGAGAACGAAGCTCCCGCGACCGAGTCTGAAGCGCCGGTCGATGAAGACATGCTGGTAACGCCGGAAGTTCCGGCCGAGCCCGAAGCGACCGAGCCCGAAGAGCAGCTTCCCGCGGAAGACGAAGCCACCGAATCCGAAGCGCCCGCGACCCCGTCCGAAGAGCCGGTCGACGAAGACATGCTGGTAACGCCCGAAGTTCCCGCAGAGCCCGAAGTAACCGAACCTGAAGAGCAGCTTCCGACCGAAGAAGAAGTCATCGCTCCCGAAGAAGAGCTTCCCGCAGAGGAAGAAGAAATTTTGGTAGAGATCCCGGAAAACGAGATCCCCGTGGCCGCTGCGCCTGTTGCCATTACGGTGTGCGGCATCGTATACGACGGCGAAGCGACCGTTTACATGGAAGAGCAAACGATCGAAGCAACCGTCGGCGACGAGCTTGATCTGGGCGCTTTCGTATGGACCGAGACCCCCGGCATCACCCTGACGTGCGACGCCGCCGTGGTGACCGTTTCGGCCGATACCACCGCATATGTGCTGACCTATGAACTCCAGGAGGGTTGGGTCATCCTGTGATCTGAAAGGATACAAAGGCCTGAGCATCCCCAATAAGGGGATGCCTCAGGTCTTTCGCGCGTAAAAAAACGCGCTATCAATAGCCGGTCGATCCGCGTCTTGACCGATTTCCGCGCGACATTATGAACGGAGGGTTTCACAATGAGAAAAAATAGATTAATAGGATGGGTTCTGTCGGTCGCCATGTTGGCCGGCATGCTGCCGTCGCAGGCGCTGGCAGCGCCGACAACGGCGCAGGGTGATGCAATTAGCAAGTATGTGACCTTTGAAGCGTCGAATACGACGGGAGCGGCCGCCGGGTATAAACTGACGGTACAGGTCGTGCAGGATGGCGCCAAGCTGGCGGAACAGGGGTATCAATATGGGCAAAACGGCCCGGGAACGGTCACAGTGACCCCGAATGAACGCTATACGATAGACAGCATGACCGTTACAGCACAGGATGGCAACGGCGATTCCACCGTGTTTACCAGCGGGGATGAACTTGCAATCACACAGAACAAGCCCCGCATCCTTACGATAGCTGTGTCGTCTAGCCGCGATTTTTATGAACAACACTCCACCATTAAGAATTGGAGCCGCAGCGAAGAAATCGTGAATGGGGATACCGGAGAGGTCTTGGCAAAAGCGCCTGTGGAATCGGTGCATGGAACGGATACAAAAGCGATGCTGAACTGGAACTGGGACGACGTTGCGGATATTGGCACCAGTGTTACCGATCCGGCAAAGGTTTGGGACGGTATGCAGCAAAATCATTACTGCGAACATTTTTTGAAACAAGGGAGAACCAGCTCATATCCTTCGGCAACCTGGCTGTGCGGTAAAACGCCTTCCCTTCGCCGGTTTAGGGGTGAATACACACTGCCGGAGGGCTTTAGTACGCGTGACCAGTATCGTCTGAAATCGGCTAATCCGAACCGAGTGGAGAATATTCTTGCGATTAACGATGATATATTCATTTTCGTTTACCAAGAGGGCGAACAGCTGACCAACGATAACTTTATGAGCTATCTGGCCTTTTGGAGCGGCACATCGACCCGCAAGCAATTTATTGATAAATATGGGGCAGTGTATTCGAATGAAAGGCCGGGCACGATTGCATATCAAAAGGGGAATTCTATCCCGTTAACAGATAATTGGTATTGCGAAGCAAAGATTGATAATATCGGCGATGTGATGTACGCACATTACCCGGATGCCGGAGAAGGCACCACCTTTATTGTCGATATGTTTTGTTTTGATAATTCCCCCAAAAGCGGCGGCGGCATGGATATGCTGACCATAGAACCAACGGATACGACTGATTTGGTGGTCGATATTCGATATTGGAAGGATGCGGTCGGAAGCGGAGAGGATGACCCCCATTTCATAAACAGCTCTTCTGTCAAGAATTTAAAAAACGGTGATCGTATTACGTTAACCGCGGAACAGCTGGATAAATTTAGACCCGCGCAATATTATGGAAAGGGTGTGCAGCAAGAAACCAGCCCATTTATAGTAAAAGAAGGCGCCGAAAATGTGATCAATATTGTATATACCTCGGAAAAAGCGAGGGTACAGTATGATTTGAACCTTCCCGCAGGCGTATCGAAGCCAAGCGATTTAACCGCGCCAGCCTTTGAAACCGTGCAAAAGGGCAGCTATTATACGATCCCTGACAAGAAACAGAAGCCTTCAGGCTTGACGGATAACGCCTTTGAGAGCGGCAATACCCGCTATACCTTTGTCGGCTGGGCAACGTTCAAGGAAAGTACAGCCGCGGTAACGGGTGTAGAGGTACTTTCTGATCCGACTAAGCTGTATGCGATCTGGACCACCCAGACGCGCTCGCTGACCGTGTCAAAAGAACTGACGGATATCGCGGAGCCCTCCTCCGATTCGGCGTGGGTGAGCAAGGGCACGCAGGCAACCGAGGGAGATAAGCTGGTTTATACGATCACGGTCACGAACGGGGGCCAGTTGGATTATAGCGGACTGAACCTGATGGATACCCTGACCGTGGCAGGCATAGCGGTAAACGCAGACAAGGTAAAGCTTATTTCGGCACAAACGCCTGCGCTCAATCCCGCAAACTTTTTGGTAAAAGCGGGGCAGTCCGTTATTTTCAACGCCGAGTATATCGTCACCGGCGATGATCTTGGCAAAGAGATTGTCAACGCCGTGACGGTAAAAACGCCGGACGAAAAGGACCAAGATCCAAAGGACGAGGCCGATCCCATCATCCCTGTGTATAAGCCGGGCATGACGATCGAGAAAACGCACGAAATCGTTAGAAACGGCGACCATACGACGCTGCGCGTCGGCGACACGGTCAAGTACACCGTGACCATTAAAAACACGGGCGACCAAAAGCTGACGGGCGTCAAGCTGGAGGACACCATGTTCCCGAAAACGGTGACCGATCTACAGGTGAACGGAAAGACCGCGCAGGTCTCCGGCGGCGCGGTTGCGGTCGGGGAGATCGAAGTGGGCGGTCAGGCCGTGGTGACCTACGCTTACACCGTTACCGAGGCGGACGAGGGCAAAAGCGTGAAAAACACGGCGACCGCCACCTCGCAGGAGGGCCCTAGGGCCGAAGCTCAGACCGAGACCGATCTGGTCGAGGGAAAGACCGACGTCAAGCTCTACTACGCCTTTGAGCAGATCGAGGGCGGTTCGACCACGACCTTCCCGTTTGAAACAACGCCCATTTCCGTCACGCGCAAGTATCCGGGCGATACCGTGACAAAGGCGGAGTTTGAACAGGCGATCGCGGCGCATATCACCCTGCCGGAAGGCGTTACCGAAACCGGCAGTATGTTCAACCGGCGCGGTGAGGCGGTCGCGAATGAGATCGCGGCTTCCTATGTCATCAGCGACCAAACCGGCATGAATGATTTTGCCATCAAATACCCGCTTCTGCGGCATACCATCACCTACCGCCCGGGCGATCACGGCGCGCTGGCTCTCGCCGAGGGCGCAAAGGGCGAACTGGTGAGCGGCAGCGCGGTATTCACCGTGCCGTACGGCGCGGTCCCGGCTCAGTGGTTCACCGGCAGAAACGGCACGCTTAGCCTCGACAAAACAGCGGAGGAAGGCTATGTTTTCAACGGCTGGGATGCGTCGATCGATCTGACGGCGGCGGTCAAAAGAGACCTTGTAAGCACCGCTCAGTGGCGCGCCCGTACCTCGGCGGACCGGGATTATACGGTCGTCATCTACCAGAACGAGGTGGAGATCGATCGCCGTAGTGATTTTGCCCTAACCTATGTGCCGGGCAGCGACGCTGCCAACGCCACGCTGACGCTGGACGCCGCCGCGCTGCTCGCGGAGGAACAGGTAAGGGGCAAGGCGTCGCAGGGCTATAAGTTCGGCCGCTACACCGCGACCGGTGAAGCGGGCGAGATCTTGAGTCAAACGCATACCTTTACCATTACGGACGGCGCGGTTATCAACGTATATTATGTGCCGTACGACCTAACGGTTTGGCACCAGCTATCGGACGCGCAGCCCCTCTTTGATGAAGCGCAATCCGTCGCGACGCTCGCCGCGCCCGCCACGGCGCATGCGAACGCGGACTTCTTCGGCCTGAGCCGGGTGCGCTATCAGGCTACGGCGGTCGCCGTCAACGGCGCGCCAGATACCGCGCACACCTATACCGAAGCCGTCGCGGTGCCGCTTGGCGGCGGCAGCTACGCGGTGACCTTCCAGTACTACCGCAGAAGCACCTCCAGCGGCGATAATGGAGGCGGCAACGGCAACGACGGTTATCAGACCATCGAGGATGAGGAGATCCCGCTTGCTCCCGGCCTGAACGCGGAAGATCACTTTGCGTACGTGATCGGTTACCCGGACGGCACCGTTCGCCCGAACGCGAATATCGACCGGCAGGAGGTCGCGACCATCTTCTTTCGCCTGATGCAGGATGACAGCCGCACCGAAAATTGGAGCCAGACCAACGCCTTTTCGGATGTATCGGCCACACAGTGGTCCAACAACGCAATCTCCACCATGGCGGCGGCCGGTATCCTGACCGGCTATGAGGACGGCGCGTTCCGCCCGTCCGCGCCGATTACGCGCGGCGAGTTCGCGGCCGTCGCGGCCCGGTTTGATTCCGCGCTCTATGTCGGGAATGATATGTTTACCGATATCGCGGGCCACTGGGCGGCGCCCTATATCAACCGCGCCGCGCAAAAGGGCTGGATCAAGGGCTATGAGGACGGCACCTTCAAGCCCGACCAGTATATCACCCGCGCGGAAGCGATGACGCTGGTCAACGCGGTGCTCGACCGCCGCGTGCACGCGGAAAATGTGCTGGATGCGGCCATATCTTGGCCGGATAACCCGAAGGATGCATGGCATTATGAAGCCGTGCAGGAAGCGACCAACTCGCATAATTACGACCGGGAAAACCCGACGCAATACGAGACATGGACCGAGCTCGCGCAGGCGCGCGACTGGACCCAGCTAGAAAAGCAGTGGTCCGCTGCAGCCGCCCCCTTCGGCGCATAACAAAAAACACAGGCAGGGCCCGCGCTCATTTTGAGCGCGGGCCTGTCTCAGGCTGTCAAAAAACTATTTTGACAGCCTGTCGATCGAAACAAAGCCCCATTTCGATCGAGAATTCCGGCTCTGGCGCGCGCCCTTTGGGCACACTTCGCCGCCGGTTTGTTCAGCCCATAGGCCTCTATCCATTTTCCGCCGCCGTGCGGCGATTAAATGAGAGCAAACCGAGATACATGCTCCCGGTTTTTGGTCAAATTGAAGCAAAGCTTCAATTTTCAATTTTATTACGCGCTGCGGCGCGAAGGGTTATTTGACACGCTACGGCAGGGCCCGCGCTCATTTTGAGCGCGGGCCCTGCCTGTATAAGGGAGGAGCTCATTCTTCCGCCCAGTTGTTTTTCGGGGGAAGAACTTCGATAGCGTCTTTACGGATGGCGAGCTCAGAGCCCGCGTTCAGGTAACAGCACATAAAGACCAGATCGCTGTCGCCTACGTTGAAAGTGGAATGAAACGCGCCCTGCGGGATGGAGATCAGCTCGCCGGGGCCCATGTCGCGCTCCTGCGTGCCGTCCGGCCGCTCGATCATCTGGCGGGCCTTGCCTTCCATGAAGTAAATGAATTCCTCGCTGTCCGGATGGTTGTGGCGCGCGTGGCCCTTGCCGGGCTTGATGCGGCCGATGCCGACGATCATTTTATCCGCGCCGGTCACGCGCGGTTCGTTCAGCCACTGGAAGGAGCCCCAGTCAAGCACCTGTGTTTCCACGTCGTCCGGTGATACCATGCTCAAATATTTACTCATAAAGAACCTTCCTTTCGTAAACACGGTGGGTGGCGTTCCTGAAAGAGCACGGTTATTTGCTGATCGCCTTGAAAGCGGCGGCCTGCGCGGTCATGCCGCGTTCGGAAGCCAAACGCTCAATGGACGAAGCGCCGAAGAAGCCGTCGATCTCGGGCACGTTTTTGATGATGTAGGCGGCGTCCTCCGGGTCGGCGATCGGGCCGCCGTGGCAGATGACCATAATATCCGGATTGACCGAGCGGCCCGCGGCAATGATGTCGCGGATGAGCGGAATGCAGCTATCCAGCGTTTTCGCGGTCTCCGCGCCGATCGAACCCTTGGTCGTCAGGCCCATGTGCGCGACGAGGCAGTCCGCGCCGGCGGCGGCCATCGCCTTGGCCTGTTCCACATCGAATACATACGGGCAGGTGACCATGTCAAGCTCGTGCGCCTTGCGGATCATATCTACCTCAAGCCCGTAGCCCATGCCGGTCTCTTCCAGATTGGCGCGGAAGTTGCCGTCGATCAGGCCGACCGTCGGGAAGTTTTGCACGCCGTTGAAGCCCTGCGCTTGCAGCTGTTTCAGGTAAATATCCATCACGCGGAACGGATCGGTGCCGCAAACACCGGCGAGCACCGGGGTCTTTTTAACGATCGGCAGCACTTCCTGCCCCATCTCGACGACGATCTGGTTGGCGTCGCCATAGGCCAGCAGGCCGGAGAGCGAGCCGCGGCCCGCCATACGGAACCGGCCGGAGTTGTAGATGATCAGCATATCGACGCCCGCCGCTTCCGAGCACTTGGCGGTAATGCCGGTGCCCGCGCCCACGCCGACGAGTATTTTGCCCTGCGCTACCTGCGCCTTAAAGTCCGCAATGATCTCGGCTCTCGATTTGTACAGCATAATAAAATCCTCCTTATGTGTGGTTCCGTTAAATGATTGTAAGGTGTGTGAGGTTATGAACCGGCTTCCATCAGGTCGATCAGCTTTTGCGCGGCGGCGTCCGCGAACGCGGGGTCGTTGATGTTTTCGGGCCGTTCGATGATATCGACCTTGCTTTGGTCTACCCGGCCGCGCAGGGTGTCGTACAGCGCCTTGTCCTCCGCTTCGCCATAGAACGGCTGGCCGGGCGCGTCAATACCGGAAACGCCGCCGAGCGGCAGCATCAGCACGGTCTTGCCGGGCTGGCTCAGGTTCAGCTTTTCCGCGATCGCCCCGCCGATCTGCTTGCATTCCTCGGCCGTTGTGCGCATCAGGGTAACGGTTGGGTTGTGGCGGTACAGGTTGCGGCCCGCAAACTGCTGCGGCACCGTGTCCCATGGGCCAAAGTTCACCATATCGAGCGCGCCCACAGAAACAACTTGGGGCACGCCGTTTTTCGGCGCGGCGGAGCACCGGTCGGGGCCCGCGTTCAGTACGCCGCCGACGATCTCATCGCACCATTCGGTGGTGGTCAGATCGAGCACGCCCTTGATAAAGCCGCCGTTTATCAGCGCCTCCATCGATTGGCCGCCCGCGCCCGTGGCGTGGAAGACCAGCACCTCGTAGCCGCGCTGCTCCAAATATTCCTGCGCGCGGGTGATGCACGGCGTCGTCACGCCGAACATCGTCGCGGCGACAAGCGGCTTGTGTTCTATCTGCTGCTTGCTTTCAAAGCTGACCATGCCCGCCATGGCGAATACCGCGTTGGAGAAGATCTTGGTGGAAAAGCTGTTCAGGCCGGAAACGTCGACAATGGAAGGCATCATCAGGATATCGCTGGTGCCCACGTACTGCGATACGTTGCCCGAAGCCATGGTGGAAACCATCAGCTTGGGCACGCCGATCGGCAGCGCGCGCATCGCGGGCGTGACGAGCGAGGTGCCGCCCGAACCGCCGAAGGAGAGGATACCGTCGAACTTGCCCTGCTCATAAAGCCGGGGAATGAGCTTTTCCATGCCTTCGCTCATGGCCTCGGTCGCATAGGCGCGGTCGTGCCGCCCGGCGATCTCGCCGATATCGTAGCCCGCGGCGGCGGCCACCTCGTCGTTGCCGACGTCCGGCGGAAACGCCGGCTCGTAAACGCCGGTATGCACCGTGAAGGCCCCAAGTCCAAGGCTTTCGATCAGCTCCTTCACATATTGGAACTCGCGGCCCTTGGTATCCAGCGTGCCGGCAATGCAAATCGTTTTCATCGGTATTCCTCCCTCGCTTTCACATTGGCGTAAGCCGCTTTCGTACAAAGAAAATTGCGGTAAAACGGCCTTTTCTTGATAAGACCATTCTACCGCAAAAGCATAAAATTTCACATGTGTTTATATTGGGTTTTGTTGCTTTTTCCTATAATTATCCGGCATGAAAAACAAAAAAATGATGGATATAGATTAGCTTAAAAAATAAAAACACAAATTTAAGGCGCGGCCTTGGCATTGCGGAACGCGGCGGGCGAAAGGCCGCGGTATTTTTTAAACATTTTGCTAAACTGCGCGTAATCGCGGTACCCAACCCGGTCGGCGACTTGCACGAGCGGCAGCTCGCTCCCTCGGATCAATGCGGCCGCCCGGTCCAGTCGGTGGCGCAGCAGGTATTCGGAAAAGCTGTAGCCCGTCTCTTTTTTAAACTTGGTGCTCAAATAAGAGGGGGAGAGGTGCGTCATGGCCGCCATGTCGCGCAGCGTGATCTCGCTCTGGTAGTTCGCTTCGATATAGCCGCGCACGGCGGCAATCGCGTCCTCCTCGGCCGCGCGCTGCGCGAGCGGGCGGGCCGCCGCGCCGTCCTCCTCCGGGTTGCCGTAGCTCTGGAAGGCCTGCGTGGTTTCAAGGATGGCGCGTTCGATCGGGATGCGCTCGAACGCCGAACCGCCGATATACCCCATGCAGCCGCTGCTGTGGTAAAAAAACGCGACGTCGGCCGGGTTGCTGATCGGGCCGCCGTAGATCATCTTGATAATGCCGGGCCGCGTCTTATCGCATAGGTCGAAAATGCGGTCGGTCTTGATGCGGGCTTGCTCCAGCGTGTCCGCTTTTTTCGCGCCTTTTTTGCCGCCTACCGTCAGGCCCAGATGCACGCAGATCACATCGGCCCCCGCGCCCAGCATTTGCGCGGTCTGCGCCTCATTAAAGACAAAGGCGATCGTGAACAGGCCGATAAAGTGCGCCAGACGGATGGCTTCTACCTCCTGCGCATAGCTCATGCCCTCTTCCTGTTCCAAAGCGCGGCGAAAGGTTCCGTCGATCAGGCCGATCGTCGGGAAGTTATTCACCCCGGAAAAGCCGCACGCGGCAATGGTTTGCAGGTATTCATACAGATGAATGGTGGGATCGGAGGCGTTCAGCCCAAAAATAACGGGCGTATCGGGCACCGCGGGCAGCAGCTCCTTGGTGCCGAAATTCATCACCAGCTCGTTGGAATTGGCATAACACAAAAGGCTCGCGATGGAGCCTTGCCCCACTTGACGGAACTTGCCCGCGCTGAGCGCGAGGATAAAATCCGCTCCGCCCATAACGGCGTAGCGCGCGGTCATGCCGCTGCCCGCGGCCACGCCGATTGAGTGGCCGTTCGTCCGTATCCGCGCGCGCAGGTTTTGCAGGATCTGTTCTCTCCGCTGCATGTTGGCCCCTCCCGTCCCTTTGGCTTACCACCAGTTTATACGGGTTGGGCCCGGTTGTCAAAGAGAATTGTCTATAGCGAGCGGGCAATCGCCAAACCCGGCGGCAAAGGTCACGGTCACTTCACCGTCCCCAACATCCACTCGTTCAAGCGCGATGCGCGCGATGCGCTTTTTCTGCTCAATGGTATAGCGCGGCCATTCCTCCGGCACGGCGGCGAAGAACCGTTCGAGCGCGGTATCGCTTTGCGGCGCGGCCAACGCGTCCCGCTCCCGGTGCAGGGCGGCCAGCCGTTCGTTTTTCTCGTGCAGGTCCCGCGCGGTCTGTCGCACCACGTCGGGCAGGTCGATCAGCGCTAGATTGCGGCTGAGCCGCGCGGCCTCCTGTTCCAGCGTGACGATCTCAGTGTCCAGCTTTGCCCCGGCGGCACGGTCTATGGGCGCGGGCCGCAGGGGCACGGCGGCGTAGCTTTTCAAAAAACGCAAAAGCACGCTTTCCACCGCGCCTTCGATCTGCTCCAGCGTCATGGGGCGCGACCGTCCGGGGCAGATTGCCGCGCCCTTTTTTGCGCCCGCCGCAGTTTATGTAGTGCTCCCGGTGCGGCGCGGGCTTGTTTACCACCGTGACGGCGTAGCCGCAGTGCGCGCATTTCATAATGCCGGATAAAAAGCTGTGCGCGCCGCGCCCGGTGTTTTTCAGCGCGCGGTTTTGGTCAAGCTTCTGCTGGGCGCGCAGCCAGATATCGGCTTCCACAAGGCCGTGGTGCGGCGCGAGTGAAACGAACGCGCCGTTCAAATCGGCAAATTTGCTTTTGGTGCGCCCCTCGCGCGGGGCATAAAGGTAGCAGCCGCGCTCGCCCGCGTAAGCCAGCACGGGATCGTTCATTTGCGCCCCCTTTTGCCGCAGGTAACGGTATACCAGCGCGTCCGCGCGCGCATAGGCGGGATTTCGCAGCAAGCGACCCAGCTGCACCGTGCTCCACGCGCCGCCGCGCCCAGTGGGCAGGCGCAATTCGTCGTTCAGCCAGCGCATCAGCGTGCCGAGCGAAGCGTCCGGCTCCAAATAGCGTTCAAACAGCGCCCGCACGAGCGGGGCGGTGTCCGGATCAGGGGCAAAGCAGGCGGTCTTTTTGCCCAAAACAGCGGTTTGTCCCTTGACAAAGCCAAAGGGCGGCCGCCCGCCCAGATACATGCCGCTTTTGGCGCGTTCGTAGTAGTTGTCCGTCACGCGGCGCACGATGGTCTCGCGCTCGAACTGCGCAAATACCATCATAATTTGCGCCATGGCCGCACCGGCGGGCGTTTCATCCAGCGTCAGCCCGTCCTCGCAGGATAGAAAGGCCACGTTTTTTGCCCCCAGCAGCTCGCACAGCCCGGTAAAGTCGTGCACCGAACGGCTGACACGGTCAAGCTTGTAGACCACGATCTTGCCGATCTGCCCGGCTTCGATATCGGAAAGCAGCGATTGGAACGCGGGGCGCGCGGTGTTTTTGCCTGAAAAGCCGCGGTCCGTATATACGCGGCAATCGGCAAGCTCCCCGGCGGTCAGCCGACTTTTGCAGCGGTCGATCTGGGTCTCGATCGAAATACTGTCCGCCCGCTCGACCGATTGGCGGGCGTAAACCGCGGTCACGGCCCGCAGCGCGGTGCGGCAAGCGGTAAGCCGAAGCCGCGCCGCGCCTCGGCGATCGCGGTCTTGACATCGGCGCGCGCCTTTTCGCTGTCCTTTTCAGAAATGCGGATAGAGACCCGCAGTGCCTCCTGCATATGCGCCCCTCCCTTCGCCCCATTTTATTCGCCGCGCCCGGCGAATATGAGGGAGGGGAAAACACAAAACACACGGGGACGGTTCTGCTGTGTCAGCACAGAAGAACCGTCCCCATGTGTTCGAGGGCGTCGCGCCCTACAATCTCGGTCAATCCCTTGTTTGTCCTGCTCTGTCATTTTTGAAAGCCTGCGTCGGCAGGAAATAACTCATTGATTGGAACCAGCAAAACCTTAGAAAGTCCGGCAATCTCGATATCTGTTACGGTCCTTTCTCCGCTTTCAATTCGCGAGATCGAGCCGCGGCAAATATAAACAGCTTCGGTTTCCAGCCGGTCGGCAAGCTGTTTTTGACTGAATTTAAGCTTCTTTCTTGCTTGTTTTACTTTTTCACCAATGAGATTTAACTGCTCACCATCGATAATTCTAGACATAATCACACCTCATCTTGCAATGGGACACGCAAACGTCTCCACCAACCAGCAAAACGCCACAATAAACGAGAAAAAACGGACCGGTTCCCTGTTCTGAACAACTCTATGCCATACGGTCAAACTGATTTTAAATTATGCATTAATATATTAAACGTGCAGCTGATTAAAGCATATTCGTCATGGCTGAGAGATTGCGTACAATCCTTTAAAAGTTTATTAAGCGCGTAAATGCTGGATATTCTAGATACATCGCACAACAAATAGTTCATATCGGCATGCAGTGCATTACAAATTTTAACAAGACTGGTTATGCTAATTGGCTTAGCGCCATTTTCAATATTTCGGATGTGTGTTGCTGCAAGTCCGGTTTTGTTTTCAAGCTGCGCAATGGTAAGGTCTTGTCGCTCTCTGACAATTCTAATTCGATTCCCGACTGCTTTTAATTCACTTGCATTCATCATAAATTCCTTTAACACGCAGTATCATTCCGTCAATCGTATCTAAAATAAAACATATCTGCTTATCATTTAAAAAAGAGATGTCCTCGTTCTGTACAATATTGGTTTCGCTTTGCTCAGTAAAATCACTTAACATCATTGAAATAGGCGTAACATCTAAGGCGTTAGATAGTGTAATTAAAGAACTAAGCGTTGGTGCTCTACTGCCCTTTTCTAATTGTCGGATATGTCCTACAGATAAATCACTTTTTTCGGCAAGTTGTTCAGCGGTATAGCCTCGTTGCCCTCGCAACGTGCGTAGCCGTTTTGAAAATTCTATCAATACATCCATATTTCAAACCCCTATTTGAATCATTTAATGCATTTTGATGTGTAAACTTTACTATTCGTTGAAAGAATGCGAAATATTCTAAAAGAAGTAAATAATCCTAAAAGAATAATTTTTCATAACCTATGAATCTCTATAAGATATAATTGATCTGGTTGGATGTGCTGGAATATCCTAAAAGAGGAATGCCGCGCGGGAATTTCGCTGGATAAGCAAGCTGAATATGAAATTGTAATCCTTTATGAAAGCTACTGGTATTTTACGGAAAATCGATGAACTGGGACGAATCGTTTTCCCTATTGCTAAATATGTCGTGCATTTTTATTTTAAAAACGTTTGCCGGGCCTGTATGAAGGAAATTGTACAACTGGATTTCTAATGCAAAAGAAAAAATACTACCAATAAAAAAGATCGTTGCCGGCCAAGGCGACGATCTTTATTGATTTTGAAAGCACTATTCGCAGACTGAAGATATAGGAAAGAACAGTTGCCATGTGTGAGATATAAAACGTGTCTCTTTGTCGTGCTCTGTCACTTTTGAAAACCTGCATCGGCAGGAAATAATTCGTTGATGGGAACCATCAAAACCTTTGATAGCCCCGCGACCTCAATATCTGTTACAGTTCTGTCTCCGCTTTCAATTCGCGAGATCGAGCCGCGGCAAATATAAACGGCTTCGGTTTCCAGCCGGTCTGCAAGCTGCTTTTGGCTGATTTTAAGCCTTTTTCTAGCTTGTTTCACTTTTTTACCAATAAGATTTAACTGTTCACTATCAATGATTCTCGCCATAATCACACCTCAAATGTCTTGCAATAGGACATAAATAGTGTATAATGGAAACGAGCTCATTATGTCCTATAACAGGACAAATATGAATATAGGAGTGAAAACATTGAAAACCAAATTTGATGAACTAGGAAGGATTCAGCTTACATCCGATATCGCTAAAACTTTTAACATTGTATCAAAACAAAATTTGCAGATTCGATTAGAAAGCATGCAACTAGTCTTAACCCCAACAAATGAGCAAAAGCTTCCGCTCCAGAATGGAAATGAAATAAGAGAAAGAGTGGATAATGAACAGCAAATTCCAGTTAATCAACGAACCTATATCCGAGCAGTGGATGAGAATAATCGTATTGTTGTGCCGATTGCATTTCGTAGAGAATTGGGATGGACGAAAGATACGGTACTTATTTTGGAACATAAAGAAAAGATCATTTATTTATATGAGTATAAATAAACCACAACCATATGGGGACGGTTCTTCTGTGTTAACACAGAAGAACCGTCCCCGCGTGTTTATATATTTACGTTTTTCGGCACGCTTTTTTCCTGTAAAAATATTACGAAAGCATAAATTTGCAAGAATACCGCGCGGTTTTCGGGCGGCGCCCGGAAATCCGAGCACGAATTAGAAATACATTATTTTGGCCGAATGATATCATTTTGTTATGGAAAAGGAGCGAAAACGTTCCGACAGAAGACAACAGAAGATGAAAAGGAGAAGATTACAAATGAAAAGATTCCTGTCTATTTTGACCGCGTCCGTTATGACCCTAAGCCTGCTGGCCGGATGCGGCGGCAACGACACTTCTGCTCCCGCGGGAGACGGAGGGGATGCCGGGACCAGCGCGGAGGGCTCGCTCAAGATCGGTCTGACGATGTCCAACCGCGACCAGTGGCTTTCCACCATGGAGCAGGCCGCCATGGATTACGCAAAGGCGAACGGCGTGGAGCTGAAAAGCTTTGACTCCAACGTCGACGTTGTGACCCAGCTTTCCCATGTGACTGCGTGCGCCAACGATAATTACGACGCGATGATCGTAAACCTTGTCAACACGGACAACGCGCAGGAAATGATCGACGCGGCGGGCGACATGCCCATCGTATTTGTCAACCGTACCCCGGGCAACCCGGACGCGCTGCTCAAGGCCGACGAGATCGTTTACGTCGGTTCCGATGAAAGCGAAGCCGGCGGTCTGGAAGGCGAGTACATTGCAAACCTGTTGAAGGAAGCCAACAAGAAGGACGTTAACATCGTCATCATGACCGGCACGCTCGGCATGCAGGCGACCACGCTGCGCACCAACTCCGCGAAGGAAGCGCTCGAAGCGAGCGGCCTGAACGTCACCTATGTGTTTGAAGACACCGCCGAGTGGGACCGCGCCAAGGCAATGGAGAAATTCGTGCAGTTCATGGGCACCGGCAAGCCGTACGACGCGGTCATCTGCAACAACGATGAGATGGCGCTGGGCGTGGTCGAAGCGATGAAGACCACGGGCGAGGGCAAGGTCACCGCTCCCGTCGCCGGTGTGGACGCCACTGATTCCGCGCTGGAATCCATCAAGAACGGCGATCAGGCATTCAGCGCGTTCCAGAACGCGGTAGGTCAGGGCGAGGGCGCTGTGGAAGCCGCGATCAAGCTGGCCAAGGGCGAAAGCTGCGAGGTCTATAACTGGGTGCCCTTTGAGCCTGTCGACGCGTCCAACGTGGCAAATTACATGAAGTAACGGATGGGAAACCGTCCCACAGTGACGCCCGGCTTACCCATGGGGGCCGGGCGCCGCACTTCCTTTGGGGGCTTTGCCCGGGAAGTTTAGCTTAAATGGAGGTGGAACAAATGAGCGAATATGTGCTTGAAATGCGCGATATAGTCAAAGAGTTCCCCGGCGTGCGCGCGCTTAAGGGCGTGCAGCTGAAAATGTCGCCGGGCACGGTACACGCGCTGATGGGCGAAAACGGCGCGGGCAAAAGTACGCTGATGAAATGCCTGATCGGCATTTACCAGAGGACCTCGGGAACCATCCTGTTCGACGGCAAGGAGGTGTCGTTCCGCAGCCCGCTTGAGGCGCTGAACAGCGGCATTTCCATGATCCATCAGGAGCTGATGCCCGTTCCCGAGCGCACGGTGGCGCAAAACGTGTGGGTCGGCCGCGAACCTAAGCGCGGACCTGTCATCGACCATAAAAAAATGCGTGAGGATACCGCCGCGCTGTTCCGGGAGATCAACTTTGAACTGGACCCGGAAGAAAAAATGGGCAACCTGACCGTCGCGCAGATGCAGATGGTAGAGATCTGCAAGGCGTTTTCCTACCGTCCCAAGGTGATGATCCTCGACGAGCCGACCTCTTCGCTGACCGAGGGCGAGGTCGCGCATCTGTTTGAGATCATTCGCGGCCTCAAGGCGCAGGGCTGCGCGCTGATCTATATTTCACACAAGATGGACGAGATATTCCAAATCTGCGACGAAGTGACCGTGCTGCGCGACGGAGAGTACGTTTCCCACGCGTTTACCAAGGATACGACGGTGGACGCGCTGATCGCGAGCATGGTCGGCCGCGAGGTCAAGGAAATGTTCCCCAAGGTGGATTGCCCGATCGGCGAAGTCGTGCTGAAGGTGGAAAACCTTTGCTCCGGCCGGCAGGTACAAAACGTTTCGTTCGATCTGCGGCGCGGCGAGATACTGGGCTTTGCCGGTCTGGTCGGCGCGGGCCGCACCGAGACCGTGGAAACCATTTTCGGCATGCGCACGCGGCAATCCGGCGCCATTTGGAAGGATGGCAAGGAGCTGCATATCAAACGGCCCGAGGACGCGATCGCCGCCAAGATCGGCCTTTTGACCGAGGACCGCCGCAAAAACGGCATCGTCGGCGTGCGGGATATCACGGCAAACACCGTGCTGGCGCACCTAAAAGCGTACGGGCTGCCGATGAACCATAAGAAGATCCGCGAGGACACGGATGAATTCGTGAAAAAGCTGAATGTCAAGACCCCGAACAACGATCAACTCATCATGTACCTTTCGGGCGGCAACCAGCAAAAGGTACTCGTCGGCCGCTGGCTGCTGACCGATCCGGACATCCTGATCGTGGACGAGCCGACGCGCGGCATCGACGTGGGCGCGAAAGCCGAAATACATTCGCTGCTGACCCAGCTTGCCGGAACGGGCAAGTCGATCATTATGATCTCCTCCGAGCTGCCCGAGGTCATGGGTATGTCGGACCGCATGGTCGTGATGTATGAGGGCGCGGTGACCGGTATTGTCGAGCGCAACACGGATCAGTGGAATTCGGAACATATCATGGCGCTTTGCCATGGCGAAGGCAGCACAAGAAAGGATGCGGAATGATGAACGCTGAAAGAGTAAAGAAATTTGTAAGCACAAATTCCATTTGGCTGGTTTTGGTCGTCATGTGTGTGGCCATGGCTTTCGCCAGCCCCACGTTTGTGACCAAAGCGAATATCATGTCGGTGCTGATGAGCGAATCCATCATCGGTATCCTGGCGGTAGGCGTTATGTGGACGATTTTGTCCAAGGGTATCGATCTGTCGCCCGGCGCGATCGTCGGCCTTACCTCGGTGGTATCGGCCTCTATGGTGCAGCGCGCCGATTATGCGAGCAAGATGTTTCCGAACATTCCGGATATGCCGGTTTTTATACCCATCCTCATCGCGCTGGCGGTGGGCACGCTGTTCGGTGTGCTCAACGGTCTGCTGATCGCCTACACCAAGATCCCGCCCTTCATCGCTACGCTGGGCACGCAGCTGATCGCGCGCGCCTGCGCGCAGCTCTATACCAATACATATCCGATTCCTGAACTCAAAAGCGAGTTTAAAACGCTGGGACAGGGCTATATCATTCCGAATATCCTGCCCACGGTCGTATTCATCTTTGTGGTATTTGTCGTTATTTCCGGCTTTTTGCTCACGCAGACGCGCTTTGGCGCTTCGGTCTACGCCATCGGCGGCAACGATCAGGCGGCGCGCGTGGCCGGTATCAACGTTGAGCGCAACCTGATCAAGGTCTATGCGTGGTGCGCGTTCTGCGCTTCGGTCGGCGGCGTGCTGCTCAGCGCGCGTTCCGGCTCGGGCAACTCGCAAAACGGTTTGAACTACGAGCTGGACGCGATTGCGGCCGTTACGGTCGGCGGCACTTCGCACTCGGGCGGTATCTGCCGTATTTCGGGCGTTATCGCCGGTATCCTGATTCTTGGCGTGCTGAAAAACGGCATGCTGCTGCTCGGCATTTCCTCCTACCTGCAGCAGATCTTCAAGGGCGCCATCATCGTGCTTGCGGTCGTGTTCGATATGAGAAAAAATGTGAAAAAGGTTTGATCCGACCGGGCGGCCGCATTGCGGCCACCCGGTTTTCGGTTCCTTGACCAAGGCGCTTCCTATTTAACGGTTTGCTGTGATATAATGAGCTATACTCAGTGGAAAACCGTAGAAGGAGGGAGTTGCGATGCGGCCAAGCAATGTGGAAAGCAGCTTTGAAGGATCACCGTATTTGATTGCGATCGATATGGAGGACCATCTGCGTACCTGTATGGTCCGGGCGATGCATGTGCACGACGACCGGATCGAGATACTGCTCATTCGGCAGGGCACCGGCGTGCATACGGTGGGCGGCACCACCTATATGACCGGTCCGGGCGATATTTTGGTATATAACGCGGGCGTTGCGCACGATGAATGCGCCGATCCCAAGGACGGCATGGACATATTCAGTTGCTCAATCGGCGGGGTCAAGTTTCACGATCTGCCCGCCCACACTCTTTTTGCGCCCCAGATTTGCCCGGTCATACAGGACGGCGTATATGCGGCGGAGCTGGAAGCTCTGCTGAGTGTGCTGTACATGGCCCGGCTTTCCAAGGAACCGCGAGACAAGGAAATGACCGAGCACCTGCTGTATTTGATTCTTCTATTGGTGCGTAAGGCGGCTGAGCAGCACGCCACCCCCTCCCACAAGGAGAGCGAGGACTGGGCGAAGGAAATTCAAAATTATATCGATGCGCACTATCTGGAGGATATCACGGTGGCCGATATCTCGGAAGCCCTGCACATCAGCCGCTACTATTTATCGCACGTTTTCAAGCGGGCGTTCGGTTATTCGCCCATGCAGTATGTCATTCGCCGCCGCATCGGCGAGGCGCAGTCGTGGCTGCTGATGAGCGATAAAAGCGTGACCGATATCGCCTATCTGGTGGGCTACAACAGCGCGAGCAACTTTAATAACGCCTTTCAAAAAATGATCGGTATTTCGCCGCAGCGTTACCGCGAGCACTGGCGCGGGCGAAAAAAATAGACAAAAATTTTCGGTTTTCTTGCAAAAGCAAGAATTTGCAAACCCATTCCCCAAGTCCCCCGCATTCCCTTGGCATTTGAGCACGAATTACAAATACAAATTTCGGCGTGAAAGCTATAATTTTTAACAGGCGCGAAAATGCGGGAAAACAGTCCGCACGGCGCAAAATAGGGACAAAAATATACAGGGGGAGCAAAAAACATGGGGTTCTTTCAATCAATGGGATGGATTTTGATTACATTCGTCCTGTTCACCGCGTTGGTCGCGGTCATTTCGTGGTGGAAAACGCGGGGCGATAATCTGGACACGGCGGAGGGGTACTTTCTCGCCAGCCGCAGCCTGCCCGGCGTTGTGATCGCTGGCTCGCTGCTGCTGACCAACCTTTCGGCGGAGCAGCTGGTCGGTACGAACGGACAGGCATGGAAGTCCAACATGGGCTGTATGGCGTGGGAAGCCGGTTCGGCGATCACGCTGCTGGTTATGGCGTACTACTTCCTGCCCCGCTACCTCAAATGCGGCATGGCCACCATTCCGCAAATGCTGGAAACGCGGTACGACCGACCTACCAAGGCTATCTTTTCCATCGGCTTTCTGATCGTTTACATTTGCGTCAGTCTGCCGGTCATTTTGTATTCCGGCGCGCTGGTGTTTGAAAACATCTTCGGTATCTCCACCATGTTCGGCCTTTCCAAGTTCGGGGCCATTGCCATCATCTGCGTGCTGACCGGCATCGTCGGCGGCTGCTACGCGATCTTCGGCGGTTTAAAAGCCGTTGCGGTATCGGATACCATCAACGGCGTAGGCCTGATCCTTGGCGGTCTGATGGTGCCGTTCATCGGCCTGATGGCGCTGGGCCACATGTACGGCGGCGATTCGGGCGTGGCGCTCATTGACGGCCTAAAATACATGGTCACCGCCGACCCGGCGCGCATGAACGCCATTAACGCATGGAACGCGCCCGAGCCCGAGGTGCCGTGGCCGCTTTTGTTTACGGGCATGTTCTTCAATAACCTCTATGCATGGTGCACGCACCAGTCGTTCGTGCAGCGCACGCTGGCCGCGCGCAACCTGAAGGAAGCGCAGAAGGGCGCGATCTACGCGGGCTTCCTCAAGCTGATGGGGCCGCTTTATCTGGTGCTGCCCGGCATTATCGCGGTCTATCTGCTGGGCGATCAGGTCGGCATGATGGACGAAGCGTATCCGATGCTGATCGCCGCCATCATCCCGAAGCCGGTCATGGGATTTTTTGCCGCCGTGATGTTCGGAGCGATTCTTTCCTCGTTCAACTCGGTGCTCAATTCCTCGGTCACGATGTTTACGCTGGATATCTACCGCGGCATTTTGCGACCAAAGGCGACCGACCTGTATTGCGTGAGGCTAGGCAAATGGGTGGGCACGGTGCTGGCGGTGGTGTCCATCGCGGTATCGCCCTTTGTGTATTTCGCAAGCTCGGGCATCACGACCTTCCTAAATTCGCTGCTGCAGTATCTGGCCATGCCGGTGCTGGTCGCGGTCTTGGCCGGCTTTATCTGGGACCGGCTGCCGGCCATCGCGCCCAAGGTGATGGCGGTGTTCCATGTCGTCGTGTACGCGGCGTTCATGCTGATCGCGCCGACCTATCCGGGCTCGGACGCGCCGATCCACTACCTGTACGCGATCGCGGTGCTGTTCCCGGTCGACATGCTGATCATGTGGCTGTTCCAGCGATTCCGCCCAACGGATAAGGCGTTTGCGCTAAAGGATTCGGGCGCGGTCGATCTGACGCCGTGGAAATACCGGCACGTGGCCTCCGGCATCGCGATCGTGCTGACAATCGCAATCTACATTCTCTTCTCGCCCTTGGGGCTGGCTAAATAATAACGCGCCGCGCACGGATTGCTTCCGTGCGCGGCGCTTTTTTATTAGAATAATTAGCCCATAAGCGGCTATGATTTGGGTCAAACCTTTGTTAGGATTCTTCTGGTACGCATAATATCGATCCAAACCGCAACGATGATCACGATACCGATTACCACCTGCTGCCAGAAGGTATTCATACCATTGAGGTTAAGTCCGTTTCGGAGGACGCCAATGATAAAGGCACCAATGACCGCGCCGCCAATGGTTCCTGTACCGCCTGCAATACTCACGCCGCCGATAACCGCGGCTGCAATGCCTTCCAGTTCATAGCCCGTACCGCCCGTGACCTGCGCTGACGCCATACGCGCCGTCATGACGACGCCGGCGCAGGCCGCAATGCCGTCACAGATAATGTACGCTAAAAACTTTGTTTTTGTCGTATTGATGCCCGAAAGACGGGCTGCCTCCTCGTTGCTGCCCGTTGCATACAGACCGCGGGCATAGCGGGTCTTTTTTAGGACAAAGGCACAGATTAGTCCGAACACGATCATGACAATGACGATGTAGGGAAAGAAACCAAAAATTTTGCCGGTGCCGAGTCTGTTAAAAAATACGGAGCCCGGAAAATCGCCCAAAGAGCGAATGCTGATCGGCGTGCCGCCGCTGATGATATTGCACAGGCCCCGAAAGATATACTGGGTGCCCAAGGTCGCGATAAAAGGAACGATGTATAGTTTGGTAACACAGAACCCATCGATCAGGCCGCAGACCAGACCGGTGCAGATTCCCGCCAGAATGCCCAAAGGTATCGCGAAATTGACAAGCGCCCCGCCGGTTTGCACCGCGCTTTCAATAACCAGTCCGGTAACCATGCCGGCGAGCCCGCAGACCGCGCCGGCCGACAGATTGGCGCCGCCCGAAATCAGCACAAAGGACATAGCAAAGGTCATCAAGCCATATATAGCGACTTGCAGCAGGATGACGATTGCGTTATCGATCGTAAAGAAAACCTTGGATGTCATGGCGAATACCAGAACCATAAGCAGCAGAACCGCAAGCATGCCCATTTTATCAAAAAACAGAAAAAATACATCCTTAAAGCTGGATTTGGGTGCGGCTTTTGCAGCAGTATTGTTGTTTGCCTCAAACATTTCAGAATCCTCCCATCACGATTTTAATCCGGCGGCGAGCCGCATGATTTCTTCCTGCGTCGCTTGTTGTGCGGTTAGTTCTCCGCTGATTCTGCCGCCGTGCATTACGATAATCCTGTCGCTCATGCCGAGAATTTCCGGCATTTCCGAAGAGATCATGATAATACCGATCCCTTGACGGCTTAATTCGTTCATAATTTCATAGATCTCATATTTTGCGCCAACGTCAATTCCTCGTGTCGGCTCGTCAAAAATCACGAGCCGCGCCTCATTCGATAATGTTTTTGCAATGACAATCTTTTGCTGATTGCCGCCTGACAGGTTTTTGACCAACTGCCTGATGCTGGGCGTTTTGATGCGCAGACGTTTTACAAATTGGTGTGCGTTGCTTGTAAGCATCTTATCGTTCATAAGGCCGTATTTCATGTGATGCCTGAGGCTTGCCATGTTGATATTCTTTTCCACATCCATCGTGATCGCCAGACCATCGCCCTTGCGGTCCTCGGAAAGATATCCGATTCCACAGGCAATGGCGTCCTTGGGACTGTGGATGGTCGCCGGCCTGCCATCGATCAAGACTTCTTTGCTGAGCACCGGATCGGCGCCGAAAATCGCCCGGCATAACTCGGTCCTTCCCGCACCGACCAGCCCGGACAGACCGACAATCTCCCCAGCGCGCACCTGCATATGTTTGACATCCAACAGGGCCTTGGTACGTACGTTTTTCGCTTCAAACACGACCTCGCCGATCGTTCGTTTTTCTGTGGGGTATTTGTCCTCCATGGTCCGGCCCACCATCATGGAAACGACCTCGTCAATTGTCACATCCCGGACCATCCGGGTCTCTCCGATCTGCCGTCCGTCCCGCAGGACTGTGACCCGGTCGCAGATCCTGTGCAGTTCCTCCAGACGGTGAGAAATATAAATGATACCCATGCCGTTGGCCTTTAGCGCTTCAATGCACCGGAACAGGTTATCCGTTTCCTTTGCCGTGAGTGAACTGGTGGGCTCGTCCAGAACCAGAATCTTGGAATCAAAGGACAACGCTTTGGCGATCTCGATCATCTGGAGCGCGGAAACACTCAGTCTGGAGGCGATCACCTTGGGGTCGATGTCCGCGTCCAGTATGGACAAGAGCCTTTTGGATTCCTGTATTGTCCATTTATCGTCCACTAGACCGCGTTTTGTCTTGTGGCGGCCGATGAAAATGTTGTCGGCAACCGAAAGATGCGGGCAAATATTCAACTCCTGAAAGACGACGCTGATGCCCAGTTCTTGCGAATGTCTGGTATCCTGAGGGTGTATCGGCTGTCCGTTGAGCATGATCGACCCGGTGTCCGGTTGATAAACGCCGCTGAGTATTTTCATTAAAGTCGATTTTCCGGCGCCGTTTTCTCCCATCAGCGCATGAACCTCGCCGGCATGAACCGTTAGATTAACGCCTGCAAGCGCCAATACCCCCGGGAAGCGTTTGGATATATGATTCATTCGTAATATTTCATCCATTTCCACTACCTCCTGTTCTTGACCATTTTCCAAATTACTGCTGAAACGTACGCAAAGACCGGCGGGCTTTCACCATCACCGCAAAGTGTGTCACGAAGCGGGTTCGAAGGTATTCCGAAATAAGGGCATGCTTTGGGCATATCCGGCTTCGAGCGGGCGGCCCTCGAATACGACCTGATTTTCCAGTACCACGGCGCCGTCAAACCGGTCTTTGCGCAGAAGCGCGGCAAGCGGTTCCAGATACGGGGTCATGCTGCCGCATCCGAGCGGACAATAGGTTATTTGCGCAAGTGGTTGATCAAAGCGGAGATCTTTGATATGGATCTCCGCAAGGGTCCCCCGCAGCAGTTCATAACCCTGTAAAGGATTTTCGCCGCTGTAAAGGCAGTTGGCCGGATCCCATAGCGCCTTCAAGCGGCTGCTGCCTAGCGCCTCTATTGTTCTTTTCAGCAGCGCGGCGCTGTGTATAAAGCCGCCGGTGCCCGTTTCCATCATTACATCGATTCCGGTATCCTCGGCGATTGCGAGCACCGGCTCCATCAGCTTTAAAAAGCGGCTCCAGGCGGCGTTTCCACCGGTCAGCGCCTGTGATGCGCCGCCGTAACCGAAAACCACAGTATGCCGTTTAAAAGAATTAATCCTTGTCAGGTTACAGCCATGAAAGCGGGCCAGCGCAATGGTCTGCCGAAAATTTTCCAGTTCGGTTTTAAAGGCGGGCGTCTCTGGGGTCAGTTCCATCAGTTCCATGCCGCTGAACAAATTGCGCATAACCGCGGTTAGTCGCACGCCGTATTGCTTCAGCAGCGCTTGGACCCGTGTCTCTTGACCGGTCGTTCGGTCTCCATCCTCGCGTTCCCAAGCGTATTGAATCTCCGCATACCGAAAGCCGTCGGCCGATATGCGTTTTAATGCAAGCTCCAGATCCTGATCCACACCCGATGTTAGAATTCCGGCTTTCATCCTATTTCCCCGCCTCCGGTGCGCCTCGGTGGCGGTGCGGTGGATTCCCGAACCAGCAGCGAAGGCGGCAAAATTGTTCTCGTTGTGATGGTTTCCTTTCCGGGATTATTGCTCACCTCCATCAGCTTGCCGATCGTGATGTTGGCCATATCTCGGAAGGGGGAAGCAATACTGGTGAGTTGCGGACGGCATAGCGCCCCGAGCTCTAAACCATCTGTACCGATGACGGAAACTTCGTCCGGAACGGAAATGCCGTGGTCCTTAAGCGCGTTGACCACGCCAAAGGCCACAATATCCGCCTGCACATAAATTGCAGTGGCTTTTTGAAACAGATGCAAGTTTTCAGAAATCAGACGGTAGCCTACATCGTAAAAGCAATCCTCGCAAAATATGTTTTCCGGCGGGATGGATAACCCATTGTCGCTCAGACCGCTTAAGAAGCCGCGTGTGCGGTCCTTAAACTCATCCCATTGCGAGGTGATTACGATAAAATCGCGATGCCCCAACGAAATGAGATGCTGCGCGGCAATATGACCGCCCATGTAGTTGTCTGCATCCACAATTACCGTATGCTCGGCCGCATCTCTGGAATAGTAGATTAAATAAACAACCGGCATGCCCACCCCGTTGAGGTACGCATCAATCGCCGGGTCGTAGGTCCTGTTGATAATGATAAAACCTTCCACCAAACCGAGCCTGATGAAATTGCGCAGTTTTTGTACCCCTTCCTCGCCGCTGTAATTAATCAGAGGGATCGCATAATAGTTTTCCTCCTCGATCGAACTGTAAAGCGTGCTAAGCAGCTGATTCATGCAAATGTCATTCAGGAAAGGGAGAAAGGTTATCAAGACGCCTATGGCCTTACGCTGACCGCTCATCACGGTCTTGGAAGGGTTTTCCCGCGTGATATAGCCGTGTTGTTTCGCAATGTTCCAGATGCGGGTTTTTGTTTCAACGGAGATCTCGGGACTGTCCCGCAAACTGCGGGAAACCGTTGATTGGCTGACGTTGGCAATACGGGCAAGTTCTCTGGTAGAAATCATAACAGTCTCCTTGATGCGTAATGATGCACCGCCATATTGTTATAAAATAGCCGCTTAAATTGCCTACATCATACACCAATTCAAATATTAATGTCAATATGAAATGCATCAAAAAATCATTATCGCAATTTGATGCAAAATGAGATGGGTGCATAAATACAACTATTTCTGCGAGCATACACCATATTTTTAAATATTTTTTGCTTTATTCGTCATAATATATAAAATTGTATAAAAATAAAAACGGTTTATGTGCTTAATAAATAACATATATTTTCCAATGATGCGCAAATGATGCGTAAATTATTGTTGACATTCGCAAGTCTATCGACTATATTCAAACTATGATAAAGAGAAAACGACATGATTCGAGCATTTTTGCAAGAGATTGCGACAACGTGATGCATTGCATGATGCGTTACACGATTCGTGACAATGCTGTGCGCAGGAGGGGAGTATTGTGACCGAGAGCATTGTGAACCTTTCCACTGTAAATTTTAAAACGGTTTGGGGGAATAAGCAGGCCAACCTGTCGCGGATTTTAAGCTATTCCAAAGAGGCGGCGGACGCCGGCGCCGATATGATCGTTTTTCCGGAGCTTGCGCTTACCGGATACGACGACGAGCCGCACAAAGAAAAGGAGCAAAAAATGCAAACCCTGCTTGCGGAGCCCGTGCCCGGGCCGTCCTCAAGGGCGGTCGCGGCGCTGTCGGCGCAAACTGGAGCCTACATCCTCTTCGGCATGCCTGAGCGGGACGCTGCGGATCCGTTGACGATCTACAACACGGCGGTGATCTGTTGCCCCGACGGCAGACTTTTGTCTTACCGAAAAGCCCATATCCCGTTTGGCGAGGTCAGCTGGGCATCCGCCGGAGAGCGGGCGCTGCTGCTGGAAACTTGCTTCGGACGCATCGGCATTGGCATTTGCTACGACACCTACAAATTTCCAGAGATGGTGCGCTATACGAAGGCCATGGGAGGTCAACTGTTTATCAACGTAACGGCGCTGCCGTTTGAGGATATCCTGCCATGCGTCAATCGGGACGATCTGGAAACGTTGGTGTTGGAAAACAGCGTTTACATTGCGAATGCGAATTTGGTCGGACTGGATCTGGTGAAGCATTTTATGGGTGGCAGTTGCATTATGGGGCCCACCGGCATACCGGGCCGAATGCACTATTACGCGGGCTATCCTTTTGGCGCAGCGGCGGGACAGCACCCCGGCATATGCAGCGCAACCATTGACTTGAGCATTGCCGCACACAACGAGTCTTGCACACTATACCGGACCAATCCGCTAACGAACGCACCGGATTGGAGACCGGAGATCTATCGGGCCATGTGCAGGGATGTGCTGATGGACGGCGAATGGCAAAGGAAGGTGTGTGAAAAGTGAGGCAGATCATCACAGTCGCACTTGTGAGCTTCTTGCCCTATTCCGGCGCGCCAGAGCAAAATCTGAGCAGGATAGCCGGTTATATCCGGGCGGCCGTCAAAAGAGGCGCGGACCTTGTGTTGTTCCCGCATGCGGCGCTATCCGGATTGACAGGCAGCGCGCCGGAGGAGCGCTGCCGGGCGGCGCAGGAGCTTGCGGCGCTTACCAGAGAGCTGTCGGCCTATGTGGTATTCGGCGCCGTGACGGCAGAAAGCACGCCGCGGCACGAGGCTGTTGTCTGCACACCAGGCGGACAGGCGATCTGTCTAACCAGATCACCGGAGCGGGCGCAGCTGATCGATACCCACTGGGGCACGATAGGCATTGTTTTCTTAGATGATTTCGGGGGCGTCGAACATGCCTATGCAAATGGCGCCAGGCTGGTACTCAATCCCGCCGCCTGCGGCGCGGCGGAGTCAGCCCATTTTCACGAGGAACTGACGGCCTGTGCAGCGCAATACCAAATCTTTTTCGCATCGGCAAATTGGGCGGCTGGCGGCGCCTGCATTCTCGGCCCCGGGGAGGGAGCAAACGGAACGGCCGTTTATCTAAACGGTCTACCCACAAAGGCTGCGGGCTGCGCGCCCGAACTGCACATCCATACCATAGATTTGTCTGCGGCAGACGCGCGGACTCTGTGCGTTCCCAGCGAATAAGGTCATCAATAGAGTCAGGAGTAAAGGATATGGCAACTGCTTGTGTAACGCTGTCCGTCATTAATTTTCAGGCGGTATGGGGCGATAAGGACCATAATTTGCAGCGCATTTTAGAATATAGCGAACAAGCCTGCCGGGCCGGAAGCAAAATCGTGCTTTTTCCGGAGATGTCGCTGACCGGCCATGCGGACGATCCCAACGCCCCGGCAGAGAAAACAATGCAACAGTTGTTGGCGGAGCCCGTGCCCGGTCCATCCTCTGACGCCGTGGAAAAGGCCGCCATTGCAAACCGGCTTTACATTGCGTTCGGGATGCCGGTGCGACGCGGCGGAGCGGTTTACAATAGTTTGGTGGTTTGCGGCCCGCAGGGACTGGTGGGGCAGTACGACAAGCTGCATCTGGCGGGCGCCGAGCCGCATTGGGCTTCCCAAGGCGAAAAGCTGCCGCTGCTGTTTGAAACGCCTTACGGCAAAATCATGTGTTCTCTCTCGTATGACAGCTTCTGTTTTCCTGAAATGTACCGCTATGCATGCGCCAAAGGGGCAAGTCTTGTGCTGAATGCCGCGGCATGCGCCGCCCCCGAGATGCGCGCCGCCTACCAACAAATGCTGGGGCGGCACGCGGGGTTAAATTCCATCCACATTGCAACAGCCAACCTGACCGGGCCAGAGCTTGCCGAACACTACTTCGGCGGAAGCCACATACTGTCCCCCGCAGAGCCTATTGAAATGTGCAAAGTCGTTGCGGGATGCGCATTTACAGAGGAAACCGCCACGATTCCCGCTATAGCCACCGCCGTGATCGATCTTACAGGCACGATGCCGCACTATCCATATTTCGAGCGCAACCCCAGAGTTGGCGCGCCCGATTGGCGGCCCGCGCTGTACGAGCAAATGTATGACGCGGTCTTAAAAGACGCGGACTGGCGCGGGATGTATCAAGCGTAATCCCTCCGCCCAGATGATCTGCTGTTTCACCAATTTTTGCTTTGAAAGGATTGAGAAGAATGAAAAAGGTTGCATTGGTTGGCGCGGCCGGCAAGGTGGGAAGCCGCCTGACAGGCAAGCTGCGCTGCGATCCCGCTTATGAAAAGGTGTTTTTTATTGATACACAAGCGGACGCGGTCGAAGCGCTGGGCGTTACACCCAGTACCATGGAAGATTCCCTTCCGCAGGCTGACTATGTTGTGCTCGCGGTACCGGACAGGCTGCTACAGTTCATTTCCCGGCAAGCTGCGCCGCTGATGAAACCGGGCGCCGTCATGATTACGCTCGATCCGGCCGCTACCTACGCCGGGGCGATATGTCAGGTGCCGTATCTAAAGTATTTCGTGGTGCATCCCAATCATCCTTCGGTATTCACCGCCAGCTCTGACCCGGCCATACAACGGGACTACTGGGGCGGGACCGCCCCGCAGGATATTGTGTGCGCGTTGGCTCAGGGCGAAGCAGCGGACCAGCCCGAACTGGAAGCGCTGGCCCGGAAGCTGTTCTCCCCCGTGGAATCCGTTTTCTGGATCACCACTGAACAAATGTGCATTCTGGAACCGGGCATTGTGGAGCTGATTACCGCCCCCCTGTTGGAGGCGATGCGGGAAGCGGCTGAACGTGTCGTTGCAATGGGCGTTCCCAGAGAGGTTACTTATTCGTTCGTGCGCGGACACCTGCGGCCACAGCTCGCCACTTCATTCGGCGATGCGGATCCGAACGCGATGTCGGACGGCGCGAAGGCAGCGCTGAAAAAGGGGATGGAAATGATCATGAAGCCGGGCTGGATGGACGACGTGCTCAATCTAAATTTTATTCAGTCCTTCACGCGCGGTATCGCGGAATATGGAGAGGGAAATGAAACGAAGCGCGAATATTGAAATGCTGTTCGCCGAGGCGCCTTTTGAAGCGCGTTTTGAGCTGGCCAAGGCGGCCGGTTTTGATGCGGTGGAGTTCGCCGGATGGCTGGACAAGGATATCGGTGCGATCAAGCAAGCTGCCCGCAAGGCAGAAATCGAAATTGTCGCCTTCACCGGGGATGAGCTGTATTCGCCGCTTGATCCGTTGCGGCAGCAAGCGTACATCGATCTGGTCACGCGCTCCGCGAAAACGGCTAAGGAGCTCGGAGCAAGATTTCTGGTTACCCATTCCAACGCGCTTTCCCCAGAAGGACCGGTACGGAACGAATACCGGGAGCTTTCCGACGCCGCCAAACTGCTGACGATGTTTGATACGTATCAAAAGCTGGCGCCTATCATGCAGGAGGCTGGCGTCACACTGCTTGTCGAGGCGGTCAACCCGATCGCGCACCCCGGCGTATTCATGACGCATGTGGATACCGCCGCCGCGATTGTCGAGCGGGTCGACTGTGAGAGCGTTCGGTTGCTGTGCGACATTTATCACATGCAGGTATACGGCGGCAGTCTGATCGACTCGCTGAAAAAGTACCGGAACCTGATCGGACATATCCACTTTGCCGATGTGCCCGGCAGGCATGAGCCGGGTACGGGGGAGATCGATTTTCAGGCCCTGTGCCAAACGCTTCAGGACATCGGCTATCGAGGCATGGTCGGCTTTGCGCTCGAGCCGCAAACCGGCTCCGCGCAAGCGGCAAAGGCCATTATGTCGTATCACGCATAGCAACCCATGCGGTTTGGAAGCCGGCGCGGATGACCGCCGGGCTTCTTTACTGGATAACATGAAACAGATAGAGGAGGTAAAACCATGACAAAGAGATTATTCGCCCGTTTGCTGGTTCCCGTACTCGCCCTGACGCTTTGCGCGTGCTCCGCGGAAACGCCCCCCGAGGAGGCGGCTGATCCGGCTCCGGCCGAGAACAGTACCCAAACGCCCGACAAGCCGGATGGCGCGCTGCCATCGATACGAGATCCAAAGGAATCAGACGGCAAAATACACGTGCTGCTGAAAAACACCACCGGCGGCTTTTGGGAAATGGCGATGACCGGTACCCTTAATATGAATAAGGCGGATTCTATTGGCGGGACCGAAGTTGTCGTGTATGCGGCCAGCTCGTCCGCGGAACTTGAAAAGCAGATCCAACTCGCTGAAACGATCGAAATCGCAAACCCTTTAGCGGTAGTCATGGACCCCATCGATATTGACATCCTCGCCCCAGTTGCGGAAAAGCTATATGAAAAGGGAATTCCCGTTATCACCTGCGATTCCAATATCAACAGCGACACCTATGATTACTTCTACTCAACAGACAATTATCAGGCAAGCTACTCCGCCGCTAAGGTCTTTTTAGAGCAGTTGGGCGGAGAGGGCAAATACGCGATGATTTCAGGTACAACGGGCGCTTCTACCGAAATGCAGCGGGAAAAGGGATTCTATGACGCATTGGCGGAGTACCCGGGCATGGTTCAGGTCGGCGGCGGCACGCAGTATACCAACTATGACCAGACCAAGTCCTACAGCATCGCGTATGACCTACTGACCGCAAACCCGGATATTAAGATTATTTTTTCAACGTTCAATGAAATTGCAAACAGCACGAGCGTTGCGTTGCAGGAAATGGGCAAAGCACCCGGCGAAGTGCTGAACGTGACCTTTGATCTGGACCCAGACGCCCGCAAGCTCTGCGATCAAAAGTGGATTTCGGGCATTATTCAGCAAAACCCTTATGGCATGCACCAGAAGGCGATCCAGATGGCCTATGACCTAGCGATGGGCAATACCGTACGCAAGGAACCCGAATACATCCCCATGGATTTTATGCTCATTACCCCAGAAAACCTGAACACAGATGAAGTGACCCAATATGTTTCACCGGCTGAGGTTGGCGACGCTTCGCTGGTCAACGGTTAAGGCTTCGCTTTCACCGCAAATTTTGATCGCTCTTTCTTCTCTCTTTTTCCTCCTATTTTTTTTGGCGGGGAGCGGAAGCGAACTGTCTGCCTTGACTGAAAAACGCTCCGCTTCGCCGCCAAAAAACCGGAAACCATATGGTTTCCGGCAAACTGAGGACCGCTTCCGATTGGAAGCGGTCCTGAGACTGTCAAAAAACTATTTTTGACAGTCTGTCGATCGAAACAAAGCCCCATTTCGATCGAGAATTCCGACTTCTGCGCGCGCCTTACAGGCACACTTGAAGCCGGTTTGTATAAAAAACCACGCACATGTCGCGGCTTTTTATGGATTTTGCCGCAAGCGGCAAAATCCTATTTTATGCGCGCTGCGGCGCGAAGGGGTTCTTTGACAAGCTGAGGACCGCTTCCGATTGGAAGCGGTCCTTTTTGCGGCCTGTTGGTCCTTTGCGGAGGGGATAAAAGGGCAAGAGCAAAAAATTGCAATCGGCCCTGAAAAAAGCGCGAAATGGCGGGCGAGACGGCGGGCAATAGAGCAGGAATTGGTAATACAAAATGCGGATAAACAGATATAATTTACTCGAAAGCAAGGGAAACAAGCGTTTACGCGATGATAACTGCTTAGAAAGGTGAGTTATATGATTTACGGAGAAAAGAAAGTTAATGAGCCGATCCGCTGGGCCATGGTGGGCGGCGGCAAGGGCAGCCAAATCGGTTACATCCACCGTTCCTCGGCGCTCAGGGATTTTAATTTCCAGCTCGTGGCCGGTGCGTTTGATATCGACGCGGAGCGCGGCCGCGCATTTGGCGAAAAGCTGCACGTTGCCCCGGAGCGCTGCTATCCGGATTACAAGACCCTGTTCGCGGAGGAGGCGAAGCGCCCGGACGGCATACAGGCCGTTTCGATCGCGACGCCAAACTTTACGCACTTTGAAATTGCGCGGGCCGCGCTGAACGCGGGCCTGCACGTATACTGCGAAAAGCCGCTGTGCTTCACCACCGAGGAAGCGCGGGAGCTGGAAGAGCTGGTCAAAAAAACGGGCAAGATCATGTTCGTTTCTTACGGCTACTCGGGCCACCAGATGATCGAGCAGGCGCGCCGGATGATCGAGCGCGGCGATCTGGGAAAAATCCGTATCGTCAACATGCAGTTTGCGCATGGCGCGCACAATGTGGCGGTGGAAAAAAATTCGGCTTCGACCGCGTGGCGCGTCGACCCGAAGAAGGCGGGCCCCGCCTATGTGCTGGGCGACGTCGGCACGCACCTGATCTATCTTTCCGAAGCCATGATGCCGGAAATGAAGATTCGCCGTTTGATGTGCTCCAAGCAGGCCTTTGTGGAAAGCCGCAAGCCGCTGGAGGACAACGCCATGACCATCATGGAATACGATAACGGCGCGGTCGGCTACATCTGGTCCAGCTGCGTCAACGCGGGTTCCGAGTTCGGCGCGCGGTTCCGTATCGTGGGCGAAAAGGCTTCGATCGCGTGGGACGTAGAGCACCCGAACCAGCTCGCTTACGAGGTGCAGGGCCAGCCGCAGAGCGTGATGCAGCGCGGCGCGGGCTACCTGTATCCCGAGGCGACCGCGGACGATCGCATCGGCGGCGGCCACCCGGAGGGCCTATTTGAATCCTGGAGCAATCTGTACGCCCGCTTTGCGCAGGCGATCGACAAATGCGACAAGGGCGAGGAAATCGATTTTTGGTATCCCGATATCCACGCGGGCGTGCTGGGCGTCAAGTGGGTCGAAAAGTGCGTCGAATCCGCCGATCACGACTCCGCTTGGGTCGAATATTAATGCTGAATCAATCATGACGCTACATATAAAAGGAGAATCGCTATGAGCATCGATCCCAAAGATTTTGATATGCCGGTTGCCGCGTTCAACCCGAACCCAATGAAGCTGGGCCTGTTTACGGACGGCCTGCCCGACCTGTCGTTCGAGCAGGTGCTGGATGAAGCGGTCAGCATGGGCATTGAGGTATTGGAACTTGGCACGGGCGGCTATTCCTGCGCGCCCCATCTCGATATGGACAAGCTGTTAAAGAGCGCGGAAGCGCGCCGGGAGTTTCTGCACGCCATCGAAAGCCGCGGGCTTGAGATCGCGGCGCTGAACTGCTCGGCCAACGCGGTCGGCCCCGGCGAGCGCTGGGCGAGCCACGGCCCAGACGTGATGAACACCATGCGTCTGGCCGAGCTTCTGGGCGTAAAGCATGTGGTTTCGCAGTCCGGCCTGCCGGCGGGCAGCCCGACGGACACGGCGCTGAACTGGGTCATCCATACCTATCCGCCCGAGATGGAGGACGTTTTAAAGTACCAGTGGGACGTCACCATCGATTTTTGGAGCAAGGCGGCTGATCTGGCCAAGGCCAGCGGCGTGGAAACCATCGCGCTGGAAAACCACCCGATGAACATGGTATTTAGCGTGGGCACGCTGATGCATCTGAGAAACGCGGTCGGTCCGATCATCGGCCTCAACCTCGATCCGAGCCATCTGTTTTTCATGGGCGGCGACCCGATGATGATCGCCCGCAAGCTGTGCGAGGAAAAAGGCTATCTATCACGTGCACGGCAAGGATACCCGCCTGAATCCCCACATCAAGGGCACCGAGGTATACGAGCTGGGCGCGTATAACGGCCCCGCGGCGAACCGCGTGTGGAACTACGTGGCGGTCGGCTACGGCCACGATCAACTCTGGTGGAAGGAGTTCTTCGGTACCCTCGCGGCGGGCGATTACCACGGCCCGGTCTGCATCGAGGTCGAGGACCCGCTCATGCCCAACAACCTGATCGCCATTCGTAAATCGGCGGCGTTCCTGCATGAAACCATGCTGAAGTGAAAGGAGCTTTCTTATGAAGATTACATTTGATACCAGCGCGTTCTGGGCGACCGGCATGACCTATGAAGAGACCTATCATCTGGTGGCGGAAGCGGGCTACCACTACATTTCGCCCTATAACGCGGATTTCCCGGGCTTCTGGAAGCGCCCCAAGGCGACCAACGAAGAGGTCATGTGGCACAAAAAGGCGATCGACGCGGAAGGACTGGAAATCGCGTCGCTGACGACCGGCTTCCGCATCGAGCACCCGGACGAATTCATGCGCGAGTACGCGATCGACTGCTGGAAGCGCATGATCGAGATCGCCGAAATGATGGAAGTGAAGGTGTTCAACACCGAGCTGGGCGGCGACCGCAGCCGTTCCGAGCTGTGCGAAGCCAAGCTGATGCGCTCGCTCGACGTGTTGGTGCCGCTGCTCGAGAGCAAGGGCATGCGTCTTGACGTACAGGCTCATCCCAACGATTTTTACGAGCGCAATAACGACGCTTACGATATCATCCGTTCTTATGACAGCCCGGCGCTCGGTTATCTGTATTCTATTCCGCACACCTTCCATTACGACGGCGGCAAGGGTGATATCGCGTCCATGCTGAAATATACGCAGCGTCACTTAAAGCACATCATCGTGGCGGATACATGGAACTACACCAAGCTGTTCCGCTATAACATCAACCCGTCCGAGCTGTACGCCGACGGCACCGTGCGCTGCCATGCGCACATCGGCGAAATCGGCAGCGGCGACGTGGACTTTAACGCCTGCTTTGAAACCCTGCGCGAGCTGGGCTTCGGCGAGGCGGAGGACACTATCGCAACCTTCAACCCGCTCGGCTTCCCGGAGCGCGCGATCCAAGACGGCAAGCACACCAAGCGAATGCTCGAAGAGCTGCTGCTCGGCGCGAACGCAGGCCCCAAAATGCCGCTCGGCCAGATCATCCTGCCGCGCTGACGACTTTTTTTAAGACCCTCTCATTTTTCTTTCTTCTTTATCTTCAGGCGCCCATGCGGTCCGCATGGGCGCCTGAAAATTTTAAAGGGCCCGCTGCAAAATGAAAGAATGACACATGGTTATTCTTATTTTGCGGCAGGCCCTTGGTGCATATTTTTGTTAAAAAGGTTTCGGCTCAGTCCTCGTCTTCGAGCGCGGTCAAAAGGGGCGGCACCAGCTGCTTTTTTCGGCTCACGACGCCGGTAAGCAGGCAGGAATTCGTATCACAGTCCTGCTGGAACGCCGCGCGGACGATCTCGGCGGCGTCCTGCCCGGCAAAAAGCAGCTCGGTGGTCTCTTCGATAATATTGGTCAGCATGACAAACAGCATGGCAAGCCCGGAGGTGGGCAGGCAGTTCTGCATGTATTCCAGCAGCTGGGGCTGAATCTCCTCCAGCTCCTCTTGATTGACGCTCGTCACCTGCGAGATCGCCACGCGCTTGCCGCGCACCTGATAATACTTGTAGTCCATATGGAAGATCTCGTCCATGGAGCGATCAATGAGCTGCGAACCGGCGCGGAACATGGCGACCGCGTGGCTCTTGATATCGATCCCCGCAATTTCGGACAGCGTTTCCGCGGTCCGGCGATCCACCGGCGTGCAGGTGGGGGAGCGGAACATCAGCGTATCCGACAGGATCGCGGAGCAAAGGAGGCCCGCGATGGCTGGAGTGATCTCCACGCGATTTTCCTGATAAAGCTGCGCGATGATCGTCGCCGTGCAGCCCAGCGGCTGATTGCGGAAATAGATCGGATTGCTGGTCTCGATCGCGTCGATGCGGTGGTGGTCGATGATTTCGGTGATCCGCGCCGACCCAATGCCGTCCACGGACTGGTCGCGTTCGTTATGGTCTACCAGAATAACTTCCTGCTTTTCAATATCCAGCAGGTTGCGCTGCGAGACCATACCGATGTACTTGCCATCGTCGGCCAGAATGGGATAGTAGCGGATGCGCTTTTTGGATACGGTCTTTTTCACATCCTCGACCAGCTCGCTGGGCCGGAAGGTGATCAGGCCGCTCCGCCGCATGACGTGCTGCACGGGGACCGCCTGATTAATCACCTTGGAGCAGCTATAGGTGTCCATCGGCGTGGCGATGATCGCGCAATGGGCCTCGGCCGCCAGCTTTTTTATCGTACGGGACACCTTGGAGCCAAGGCCGATGATGATACAGCCGGCCTTCATTTCGATCGCGCAAAGCTGGGATTCATAGCGGTTGCCCAGAATAACGATATCGTGCTCGTGGAGATATTCCTCCATCACATCCGGGTTGGCGGCGGCGACCACGACCTTGCCTCGCTCGAGCTGCTGCTCCGGGTCGCCGATCACCAGCTCGCCGTTCAAAACATCCACTAGGTTGCGGTAGCTCGTTTTGGCCTCCGCCAGCGCGTCCGCGCCTTGGTCCTCCATATAGAAGCGGGCGATATCGCTGAAGGTGAGAATGCCTTGGATATAGTTGTTTTCATCCACCACGGATATGGTTTGAATATCCTTTTCGCTCATGTATTCCCACGCGCGCCGCAGCGACATCTGCGCGCCGATACCGGCGACGTCGCGGTACTGCACGTCGCTCAGGCGTGGATTGAGTGAACTTAAATAGCGCGGCGGCTCTATGTCAAAGCAGTCGAGCACATATTTGGTTTCCGCGTTGACCTGCCCGGCGCGGCAGGGGATATAGTCCTTGCCGGTGAGCATGCGCTTTAAATGGGCATAGCAGATGGCGGAACAGATGGAGTCCGTATCCGGATTTTTATGCCCGATCACGAGAATGGGTTTCATTTCGTTGCTCGCTCCTTTGCCTCTCATACGACGGTGGAAAAATGGGTCTTGCCGTTATCCCTTGCTTGCCTCCGCTGTTTCTTCCCGCGCGGCCTGCTCGCCCGCTTTTTCCGCCTTGGCCAGCAGCTGCGGCGCCAGCAGGTTTGCCAAGACCAGCGCGCTGATGCCGCAGGCCAGCTTGGCGAAGATCATGGGCACGATCATGGTTTCGTTCACGCCCGCCACAAAGCCCAGATGATCGCCGAACATAAACGCCGCGCAGGAAGCGAACGCAATGTTCAGCAGCTTGCCTTTGGGGTCCATGTCCTTTACCATTTGAAAAGCGGGGATGTTATTGGCCAGCGTGGCCACAATGCCCGCCGAGGCTTCCTTGTTAATGCCGATCTTGCCGCCCAGCTTTGCCAGCTTGCCGCCAAAATGGCGCTTGATCCATTCCACCATGGGGAACGCGCCGAGCAGGATAAAGGCGATGTCGCCCAAAATGGTAATGCTGTTCGTAAGCGGGGAAATCCCGTTTGCGCCCTCCTCCACCATCAGGCGGAAGAGCGGCAGGTGGATGCCGGTCTTTTCCTGCAAAACGGCGAGCGCGACGAAAATAGCGATCAGCCCGGTCACGAACGCGCCGAATTTGGCAAAGCCGTTCATCAGTGCGATGGGTTTGAACCACAGCCCGGCGGCCAAAGCGGCCGCGACCAGAATGACCGGCAGCAGACTCAGCAGCATCACGGTCATGGGCATATGGTAATCCGTCGTGAGGTTCATAATAAAGCCGCCCACCAGACAGCCGACGGGCGCGGTGATCGTACCGACCAGAATGCCGCAGGCCAGCACGGGGCGGTCCTTCTTTTGCAGCAGATTGAGCGCGACCGGAATATCGAACAGCAGGATGCAGCCCATCGTACAGCCCACGATGATACCCGCGAACTGCCCCATGACGATATCCTGCCCGGCCAGCTCGACCGCCAGCGAATAGCCGCCGGAATCGGCCAGCAGCAGCGTGGTGGCGAATATGGAAGGGGAGGACCCCAGCATTTCGTAGATCGGCCCAATGATCGGCCGCAGCAGCATACTGATGACCGGCGCGGCGGCGATCACGCCCACCATGGCGATCGCGAGCGGGCCCATGGCGTGAAAGCCTTCGTCAAACGCCGCGCCGTACCCGCGTTTGTTGCCCTGCGCCTTGTCGATCGCGCCCAGCAGCATAAAGATCATCATGATTGTCACAATGACGGAGTTGATCGATAGGTTTGCCGCATAGTGCCGGACGCTTTCGACAAAAGGCGTCCAATTCGTGACTTCCTGTATCAAGTCGGAAAACATATTTTGCCCCCCAGTTCTTGTTGTCTTATCCCTTTAAATTAAAGTACGCCGCGCCCGCCGTCAACGGGATTTGGCGCACATCCGAAATATTGCAAAGAACTTCTGTTTTTTAGTCCAACGGGGGGTGAGTGGGGCGGTGCGGCTCCCGCCGCAGGGGCCAAGGGGAAAGGAACACCTGACGGTTTTCCTTTCCCCTTAGGACTCCATTTCTTTCCCTTCTCCTGTCCGGGAGCGGCGTGAGCCGTCCTTTAGTTTTTTTGTACGGGTCGGCGTGTGCCAAATCAGGTGCCTAGGGATTCAGTGGATGGGTTACTCCGTCCGGCCGGACCGGCCTGATTAGCGCGCCCACATGCGTTGGCGCTTCGTTCTCGGCGCGCCGAGGGCGTCGCGCCCTACTCGGCAGGTGGGCAATATCTCATTTTTTAAGCGAAGCATAGCCATGGGTTGTAGGGCGTGCCGCCCTCGGCACGCCGCGCGGCTACCGCCGCGTTTTTTATTGCGAGCGCAGCAAGCCTCCTATGGAGAAGAATAACGCAAAAGCCAGCGCCGCCGGCAGAGTGCCGGCGGCGCTGGCTTTTGGCAAAGGAGGTTTTTTAAAGGGCCTATTTCATGGAGGCGATGATCGCATCGGCAAGGGTGTCGAGATCGGGGGCCGCGTCGTCATGCAGCGAGCTTTGCAGCGAGAGCTGCTCGTCGAGCACGGTCGAGTTTTTCAGCTCGTTTTCGAGGAACTCGCGCATCAAGGTGCCCGATTTGCAGGCCCACGAGCCGTTTTCGATGATGGCGAAGGTGCGCTTTTGCACGTTCAGCGCCTTCATATCCATTAAATAATTGTGCATCACCGGGTAAATGCCCAGATTATATGTGACCGACGCGAGCACGACATGGCTCAGCCGGAAGGTCTCCGAGATCAGGTAGGAGACATGGGTCTTGGAAACGTCGTACATCACGACGTTCGTCATGCCTTTTTCGCACAGCTTGGTGGCAAGGGCGTTCGCGGCGGCTTCGGTATTGCCGTACATCGAGGCGTAGGCGATCATAACGCCCTGCTCCTCGGGCTCGTAGCGGCTCCAATGGTCGTACTTATCGATAAAGTAGCCTAAATCCTTCCGCCAGACCGGCCCGTGCAGCGGGCAGATGAACTTGATCTGGTCTAGGATGCCCGCGGCCTTGCCGAGCAAAAGCTGCACGTGCGGGCCGTATTTGCCGACGATATTGGTGAAATACCGTCTCGCGTCGTCGATCCAGTCGCGGTCGAAGTTCACTTCGTCCGCGAACAGCTTGCCGTCCAGCGCGCCGAACGAACCGAACGCGTCCGCCGCGAACAAAACGCCGTTTGTCGTGTCAAAGGTGACCATGGCCTCGGGCCAGTGCACCATGGGCGCGGCGACAAAGGTGACCGTGTGGCTGCCGAAGGTGCGGGTATCGCCCTCCTTGACCTCTTCCATGCGGCCGTCGACATGGAAGCCGAACTGGCGCATCAGCATAAAGGCCTTTTCGGTCGATATCACGCGGGTTTCCGGGTAACGGAGCAGGATTTCCTCGATCGAAGCGCCGTGGTCGGGTTCCATGTGGTTAATGACAAGGTAATCGAGCTTTCGCCCGGCCAGCACGTGCTCGATGTTCTCAAGGAATTGGCGGCAGGCCGACCAATCCACGGTGTCGAACAAAACGGTCTGCTCGTCGAGCAGCAGGTAGGAGTTGTAGGATACCCCGCGCGGAATGGGGTGGATATTTTCAAACAGGTGCAGCCGGCGGTCGTTGCCGCCCACCCAATACAGGTCTTCCGTCACATTGCGGACACAATACATGGTAATTCCTCCTTTGCGTTACGCTTCAATGAATTGATCGATCGCTTCGCCGCACTCGGGGCAAATCCATTCCTCGGGCAGCTTTTCAAACTTGGTGCCGGGCGCGATATCGCCTTCGGGATCGCCAAGAGCGGGGTCGTACTCGTAGCCGCAGCCGCCGCAAACGTAGGACTTGCCGACCGGCGCGGGCTTCGGGGCCTTGGCGCGCTTCATCTTGACCATCGGGGGCGCTTCCTTCTTGGGTTCGCCGTTGTCAAGAGCCTCCGTCAGCAGCGGCAGGATCTCCATCAGGTCGCCGACGATACCGTAATCGCAATTCTTGAAAATAGGCGCATTCGCGTCCTTGTTGATCGCAACGATGGTGGACGCTTCGCGGATGCCCTTGAGATGCTGGCCCGCGCCCGAAATGCCGCAGGCGATGTACAGGTTGCCGCTGAATTTCTGGCCCGACATGCCGACATAGCGGTTCAGCGGCACATATCCGAGCGTTTCCGCCACCGGGCGGGAGGAGCCGATCGCCGCGCCCGCCTGCTCGGCCAGCGCCTTGATCAGTTTCATGTTATCCTTTTCACCGATGCCCTTGCCCGCCGAAACGACGCGTTCGGCCTGTGTGATCGGGGTGTCGAGCGGGATGCCGACGGTGAAATCGTACCCATCCTTTTGCAGCGCTTCGACCAGCGCGGTCACGCGCTCCTCCGCGCTGCCTTCCTTTAACACCATCTTTTTGCGGTGCCCGGTGATGGGGCCGCGCTTTTTGGCGGGCGCGCCCTCCTTCGGGGGCTTGCCGATCAAATGCGCGGCGATAACGACGCGCTGGATTTCGTTAGTGCCCTCGTAAATGGTGGTGATCTTCGCATCGCGGTAGAAGCGTTCCACGTCCATGCCCTTGAGGTAGCCGTTGCCGCCGTAGATCTGCAAGGCGTCGTTGACGATCTCAAGACACACGTCGGAGGCGTACTGCTTGGCCATCGCGGCTTCCACCGAGTAGGGCTCGTGGTGTTCCTTGAGCTCGGCCGCGGAGTAGATCAGCAGCCGCGCCGCGCGCAGCTTGGTCGACATATCGGCCAATTTGAAGGAGATGACCTGCTGGAACGCGATGGGCTTGCCGAACTGCTCGCGCTCCTTGGCGTATTCCAGCGCGGATTCAAACGCGCCCTGCGCGATGCCGAGCGCCTGCGAGGCAATGCCGATGCGTCCGCCGTCCAGCGTGGCCATGGCGATCTTGAAGCCTTCGCCTTCCTTGCCCAAAAGGTTTTCCTTCGGCACCTTCACGTCGTTGAAGATCAGCTCCGCCGTGGCGGACGAGCGGATGCCCAGCTTATCGTAGTGGTCGCCAAAGGTGAAGCCCTCCCAGCCCTTTTCCACGATAAAGGCCGAAATGCCGCGCGTGCCGATATCCGGCGTAGTGACCGCGAAAACGACGTAGGTGTCGGCCTCGCCGCCGTTGGTGATGAAAATCTTGTTGCCGTTTAAAACATAGTGGTCGCCTTCGAGCACGGCGGTGGTTTCGGTGCCGCCCGCGTCCGAACCGGCGTTCGGCTCGGTCAAGCCGAACGCTGCCAGCTTTTCGCCGCTGGCGAGCGGGGTTAGGTATTTCTGCTTTTGCTCCTCGGTGCCGAAGGCGAAGATCGGATAGCTGCCGAGCGACACGTGCGCGGATAAAATAACGCCCACGCCGCCGTCTACCCGGGAAAGCTCCTCCACGGCGATCGCATAGCTGTTTACATCCAGCCCCGCGCCGCCGTATTCGACCGGGTAGGGCAGGCCCATCCAGCCGTTTTTCGCCATTTGCTGAACGATCTCGCGCGGGAAACGGTTTTCTTTGTCCAGCAGAAAAGCGATCGGCTTGACCTCTGCTTCGGCAAAGGCGCGTATTTGAGCGCGCAGCTCCTCATGCTGATCGGTTGTTTGGTAGTACATAACATTGCCTCCTTTGCTGTTCTCTTATTATCTCAGATTAAAATAGTATACTTTTGGGGCGCGCGATTCATGCGGAGAAAAGGGAAAAGGATCAAACTTGTTTAAAGTAGATAGAAAAGGTATATTTTATTGGTGCAATGTAGCTAAATGCCTAACTTAGAAGCGATATTTCCCTCTGTGTTTATCACAATAGCACAAAAGGAGGGGCGTGTCAATTCCTTTTTGAGAAATATTCTCAAAATAAAAAGCGGCATTTGTTCGGGTATGAAAAGGCGCGGCGGCGTGAGGTCACACCGCCCTACGATGAAGGGACTGCATATTAAAATCGGCATAGGAAAGGGGGCGGCGGCATAGTATTCTTTTGTAACGCTGCGTTCGAGCAGCGTTGCCATGAACCAATCGAGATTGAGCTTGAACATCTCGCGCATGCGGGCGTCCTTTTTGCCGTCGCCGGGCAGCTTATCGGCGGCGCGGCAGGTATCAAGATAGTGCTGGCGCACAAAGTCCGTGCCATCGGAGACCACGCCCGGCGCGAGCAGGCCGAGCCGCAGATCGACCGAGCGCGACCAGGGGAAGGTATCCTCAAACAAGATCTCCTCGCGATGGTACCAAGGGTAGCCGCCGAACAGCTCGTCGGCGCACTCGCCGGAAAGGCAAACCGTGAAATCCTTTTTCACCTGCCCGCAGAAGAGCAGCAGCGAGGAATCCACATCCGCCATGCCGGGCAGATCGCGCGCATCGGTCGCGGGCAACAAAGCGGCGCACAGGGCTTCGGGCTCTAAAATGACGTTGTGGTGCTCGGTATGGAGGAAATCGGTCATCATGCCGATGAATTCACTGTCGCTATTCGGCTGAAAACGGCTTTTTTCAAAGTAGCGCGCGTTGTCCCGGTAGTCGACCGACCAAGTGTGCAGCGTTTCCCCGCGCGTCGCGTAGTCCTTGGCCGCCAGCATGGAAAGAATCGAAGAATCCAGCCCGCCGGATAAAAAGGTGGCGAGCGGCACATCGGAAACAAGCTGGCGCGTGGTCGCGTCGCAGATCAGTTCGTGCGTGCGCGCAATGGTTGCGGCAAGATCGTCCGGGTGTTCGTGCGCTTCCAGCTTCCAATACGCGCGGTCGATATACCGCTCGGGCGTCAAAATGGCGTAGTGGCCGGGCAGCACGGAATCGATCTGCTGAAACACGCCGGAAGCGGGCGGTCTGGCGGGGCCGAGCAGCAGCAGCGAGCGCAGGCCGTCCGCGTCGATCACAGGCTCGACCTCGGGGTGGCACAGCACGGTGCCGATCGTCGAGCCGAACACGATTCCGCCCTTGGTGTGCGACACGAACAGGGGCTTGACGCCCAGCCGGTCGCGGCACAGGATGAGCCGCCGTTCGCTTTGCTGCCACAGGGCGAAGGCGTAAATGCCGTTGAAGCGTTCAAACGCCCGCACATCCCATTCTAAGAACGCGTGCAGCACCACCTCGGTATCCGAATGGCCTAAAAAGCTGTGGCCTTGCGCGAGCAACTCTCTGCGTATATCTTCTGTGTTATATAACTCTCCGTTATATACCAAAACCGTGTTCCCGTCCGGGGAGCACATGGGCTGTTTGCCGCCGTCCGGATCTATGACGATCAGGCGGCGGTGTACGAGGCATGCGTCGAGATCGCACCATTCCCCCTCCGCGTCGGGTCCTCGGGGGGTCAGGGTGCGTTTCATGCGGGCCGCGATCACGCTGCTTTCACGCGCGTCCCGGTCATAATCGACAAAGCCGCCGATTCCACACATAGGATCGTTCCTCCTTTATTCTCCATTTCTGGTCTACCATCCTTTGTATGCCGAAGGCGCGGGGATTATGCGCGCGGCGCGGCTGCTGGGTGATTACGAAATGCAATGTTTGGGCCCGATTTGTCGCAGGGTAAAATTATAGCAAGTTCCTTAAATTTGAGAGACGATTTTCACCGGAAAAAACTCTGTTAAATCCTTGACATATTCCGCCCGCACGATATAATAGAAATAGACATGCTCCAAAGCTGGGCGCTCTGGAACACACCCCTCGGGGGCGGAAAAACCGCGTCACGCCGGGCGCTCTGCGAATATTATTTGGGAGGTTTATGGCATGGATTTTAGGCTTACGAAAGAGGAAGCAATGTTCCAAAAGATGTGCCGCGAGTTCGCGCTCAACGAAGTTGAGCCCATCGCCGCGGAGATCGACGAACAGGAACGCTACCCGGAAGAAACCGTTCAGAAGCTGATGAAGTACGGCCTGATGGGCATTCAGTTCCCGAAGGAAGTCGGCGGCTCCGGCGGCAACTACATCTGCTACTCGATCGCGATCGAGGAGATGAGCCGCGTTTGCGGTACCACGGGCGGCATCATGTCCGCGCATGGCACGCTGGGCGCATGGCCGATCTATCACTTCGGCACCCCGGAACAGAAGGAAAAGTGGCTCCGTCCGCTGATCGAGCCCAAGGAAGGCGCTAAGGTAGGCGCGTTCGGTCTTACCGAGCCCAACGCCGGCACCGACTCCGCCGCGCAGCAGACCGTTGCGATCAAGCAGGAAGACGGCTCCTACATCCTCAATGGCTCCAAGGTGTTCATCACCGGCGGCGGCCGCGCGGATACATACGTTGTTTTCGCTATGACGGACAAGTCCAAGGGCAACAAGGGCATTTCGGCCTTTATCGTCGACAAGGACGATCCGGGCTTCTCCATCGGCAAGATCGAGCACAAGATGGGCATCCGCGGCAGCCAGACCTCCGAGCTGATCTTTGAAGACATCCACCTCCCGGCGGACCGTCTGCTCGGCAAGGAAAACGGCGGCTTCAAGATCGCTATGATGACGCTGGACGGCGGCCGTATCGGCATCGCGTCTCAGGCTCTCGGCATCGCGCAGGGCGCGCTGGACAAGGCGATCCAGTACATGAAGGAGCGCGTACAGTTCGGCAAGACGCTGGATAAGTTTCAGGGCCTGCAGTGGATGGTGGCCGATATGTACACCCAGATCGACGCCGCCCGCCTGCTGGTGCGCCGCGCCGCTTTCAACCACGACAATGAACTGCCGTTCACCAAGGAAGCCGCTATGGCCAAGCTGTACGCTTCCGAAGTCGCTATGGACGTTACCACCAAGTGCGTGCAGATTTACGGCGGCTACGGCTACATTCGCGAGTACCCGATGGAGCGCATGATGCGCGACGCCAAGATCACCGAGATCTACGAAGGCACTTCTCAGGTTCAGAGAATGGTCATCGCCGGTCAGGTTCTGCGCTAAGAAGGAGGAGGAAAGAACATGAAAGCTATTGTATGTGTAAAGCAGGTTCCGGATACCTCCGGTAAGGTTGCGGTTAATCCGGACGGCACCCTGAACCGTGCCTCGATGCAAACCATCACCAACCCCGATGACCTCAACGCCGTTGAGGCCGCTCTGAAGCTCAAGGACGAGACCGGCTGCAAGGTCGTTGTCGTCACCATGGGCCCCCCTCCGGCAGAAGGCATGCTGCGCGAGCTGATCGCGCGCGGCGCTGACGAAGGCGTTCTGGTTTCCGCCCGCGAGTTCGGCGGTTCCGATACCTTTGCGACCAGCCAGATCTTGGCTGCCGCCATCAAGAAGGTCGGTCTGGACGACGATGATATCGTTTTCTGCGGCCGTCAGGCGATCGACGGCGACACCGCTCAGGTCGGTTCGCAGATCGCTGAAAAGCTTGGCATCCCGCAGGTTTCCTACGCGGCTGATATCAAGGTGGAAGGCTCTGCCGTTACCGTTAAGCGTATGCTGGAAGACGGCTACATGACCATCCAGACCGAGACCCCCTGCCTGCTGACCTGCATCAAGGAGCTGAACGCTCCCCGTTACATGTCCCTCGGCGGTATCATGGACTGCTATGCCAAGCCGGTATCGATCTATGATTACAACACGCTCAAGGACGATCCGCTGATCGAGCTGGACACCATCGGCCTGAAGGGTTCTCCGACAAACATCTTCAAGTCGTTCACGCCGCCCCAGAAGGGCAAGGGCGTTATGCTGGAAGGCGCTGAAAAGTCTACCTGCGAAACGCTTGCGGCTGAACTGCTGAAGAAGCACATTCTTTAATTGAAAGGAGAAACGAAAATGGCTGATTTCAATAACACCAACATCGCCGATTTCCACGGCGTATGGGTATTCTGTGAGCAGCGTCAGGGCAAATTGCAGCCGACGGTGCTTGAGCTGATCTCCGAGGGCCGTAAGCTGGCGGACGACATGGGCGTAGAGCTCTGCGGTCTGCTGATCGGCTCCGAAGAGGAAGTAGCCGGCATGGAGAAGGAACTTGGCGCGTACGGCGCCGACAAGGTCTATGTCTGCACCGACGAGAAGCTAGGCGTATACACGACCGGCGGCTTTGCGAAGGTCATTTGCGACGTTGTAATGGACAAGAAGCCGGAGATCATGCTGATCGCGGCGACCAACATCGGCCGCGACCTCGGCCCGCGCTGCGCAGCCCGCCTGCACACCGGCCTGACGGCAGACTGCACCCACCTCGATGTGGACGTAGAGAAGTACGCGGCATTCCTGAAGGAAGCCTCCACGCTTCCGGTAGAGCAGATCGACGCGCTTGACCGCGCGGACCGCAACCTGAAGATGACCCGTCCGGCATTCGGCGGCCACCTGATGGCGACGATCATCTGCCCGCGTTTCCGCCCGCAGATGGCAACGGTACGCCCGGGCGTGCTGAAGCGCGGCGAGTACGACGAAGCGAAGGCTGCCGCCGTACAGGTAGAGAAGCTGAACGTAGCGGTATCCGACGCGGACATCCAGACCAAGGTACTGGAAGTTGTCAAGGAAGCCAAGGAGCTGGTCGACCTGACCGGCGCCGAGGTAGTCGTATCCGTAGGTCGCGGTATCTCCAAGGATATCGATAAGGGCATCGCTCTGGCGCACGAGCTGGCTGACCAGTTCGGCGGCGTAGTGGGCGGCAGCCGTGCGGCGATCGACTCGGGCTGGCTGTCGGCCGACCATCAGGTTGGTCAGACGGGCAAGACCGTACATCCGAAGCTGTATGTGGCGCTGGGCATTTCCGGTGCGATCCAGCACAAGGCCGGCATGCAGGATTCCGAGTGCATCGTTGCTGTGAACAAGAACGACGGCGCTCCGATCTTCGACGTGGCCGACTACGGCATCTGCGGCGACCTGTTCAAGGTTGTTCCCATGATGATCGACGCTGTTAAGGCTGTCAAGGCTGCTAAGTAAGAGCAAACATAATAAAAAAATCCCCATCGCCGCGGCGATGGGGATTTTTTTTATTTGATGGTGAGCCGCCCGACGCTTCGTTTTCGGCCGCGTGAGGTCACTCGGCCCTACACCGAAACGGTGCGTCCCCCAAATGTAGGGCCGGGTGACGCACCCGGCCGTTGACCTGAGGCGCGCTGTTTACGCCGCCGGTTCTTCCTCGCCCTTGGTCTCATCCGCGGCGGGCGGGGCAACGTAATTCGATTGCGCTTCAAAGAAGGTGATCGTCATATCGGTGGTCACACCCTGCTCGCTTACGCCAATGCTCAAATTACCTACCTGACAGCGGTAGGGGGCAGCCGCAAGGGTCTGCACCGTGGCCTTGGCCTGATTGTAATCCGGCGTGGTGAACGTCAGCGTGACCACGCGGCGGACGAACTGCTCGCTTAGATCAAACTGCTGAAAGCGCACGCTGTAATCGAGCGTGCCAGCGAGCGTTTGGTTCAACAAATTCATTACGTTTTGCACATTGTCGTATTCGGGCACGGCGGCCATCGGCCCGCCCGGCGCGGCGGCAAGCTCCTCCAGTTCGCTCTGCATGTTTTGCATCTGTATTTGCTTGGCCTGCGCGATCAGCATTTCGGTTTCGATCTCGCTTTTCTCCGTGGTAAGCTGGGTAAGCTGCGTGGTGACCGGCAAATGGATCACATAATAATACGCCAAGCCGCACATCAGGACGGCGAGGATCAGCATCAGCACCTTTTCGCGTGTGGTAAAGCTGCGATACATCATCAGTTCCCGCCCCCTTCCTCGGACTCGCTCGGCATGGGATAGCCGTTGGTGAGCGCGATCGTCATGGAAACCGAGCCCTTGCGGGTCTGGTCCAGCGCGCCCTCCGCCTTGGAACCGGCGGTGAACACCATCACGTCTATCACATCGTCGCGCGCTTTCAGACGGTTCACGATGGTCGAAGCGTCGCGCAGCGACAGACCCGTCAGGTTGAGCGAAAGCACGTTCAAATTGACCGACATATCGCGCAAATTGGCCGAGGGCAGCACGGCGGTTTGCAGCAGGTCGAACACCGTGTTGCGGTCCACCAGCGCGACCTCCTCGGCGCTCATCCAGCCGGAGGAGTTGCGCGCGTATTCTGTGAGCAAGTCTTCATAGCCCGCGTTCGCCTCATTCAGCGTATCAAGCTGGCTGCGCAAGCCGTCCACCTCGCTTTGGGCGGCGCTGACCTGCAACAGCCGGTCAATGACCGCGAATTTCGCAAAAGCAAAGATCAGCAGCGCCACAAGCAGCGTGAGCGGAATGATGCGGCTGGGGCTGTTGATCGTGCGCTCGCGTATGGCGAGGTTGAGCGAGGTCTTAGAGGGATAGATCAGCTTCTTTTTCGTCATCTTCATCGCTTTACGCCCCCCCTTACTGCTGTGTCGCGCCGATGGCGGCGGCGCAGCTGAGCGCGTCCTCCGCTTCATCGGGCAGGGAGGGGAGCAGCGATTCGATGCTGACTAGGCGCAGGTCGATCGCGCCGCCGATCGCTTCAATCAACGGGGCGATGCGCGAGCCGCCGCCGCAGTAATGCACGGTCTCCAAATGGTTGTCGCGGTGCTCGTAGGAGTGGAAGTTGAGCGCTTTCATCACTTCCAACGCGATCGCGCCGTAAACGTTTTGGCAGGCTTCCGCGTCCAGCGCGTTTTCGTAATTGGTCTGCTTATATACGCGGGCCACGTGCTGGTCCACATCCATGGTCTCCGCAATGGCCGCGTCCAGCAGCGAGCAGCCGTTGTCGATCAGCTTGCTCATTTCAAGGCGGCGGCCATGGAACAGGTATAGGCGCGTGGCCGTGTGGCCAATGTCGAGCAGGCAATATTCGCGCTCTTGCGGTTCGTCGGCGTCGGCACCGTCGCCGGCGGGGGACGGTTCTTTTCCTGACGGAAGAACCGTCCCCTCGCCGGTCAAGGGGTGCTTTTCCTCATAGTTACGCAACAAGTTGGACCATGCCATTTCCTGCGGCAGAGCCACGCGCAGTTTCAGTCCCGCGCGGCGGAACATATCCCGGTATTCCGAGATGGTTTCCTTCAAAACCGCGGCGGCTGTCAGCTCAAACTCAACGGGCACGCCGTCCTTATCATCCGTTCGGTCTACGACCGCGTAATCGTAGAAATACTTGTCCTTTTCACGGTTTATGTAATCGCGGAATTCATAGGGCAGGTTTATTTTCAGTTGATCGGCGGTCATGGCGGGCATGGAAAGCTGGCGGAAAAAGACCGATTGCTCGGGCAAGATCACGGCGACGTCGCGCCCGGGGATATGGTGCGTGCGCTTCATATCCTTCAGGAACTCGCTCATCGAATCGGGCGAAAGGATGCGCCCGCCGGTGACCATGTTCTCCGGCAGCTCGTGCACAGCCATGCGCTGCACGGCGCCCGCCGAGCACATCGCCATTTTGACGTTGCAGTCGCCGATATCAATGCCGATAATTTGTTTTGGCATGGTGAAAAGTCCTTTCCTTATGGGGCGTACTTTGGGCTTCCCCCAACGAGGGGAAGCTGGCACGGCGAAGCCGTGACTGAAGGGGGCGCATGAATTGGCAGCATTGATGTGCGAGGCTGTCTTAATGTGCGCTATTCGTTACGCCCCCCATTCGTCACGCGCCTGCGGCGCGCGCCACCGCTCGCATATAAATGCCACACCGTGGCAAATAAAGGAGCGAGGGCTACGGCCTCCCCTCGTGGGGCATAAGCGTCAATTTAAGCAGCGCGCGCACAGAGCGCCCTTTGGGCTTCCCCCCACGAGGGGAAGCTGGGCCGCGCGAAGCGCGGGTCTGATGGGGGGCGTAAGAACCATTGGCATTGATGTGCGCAGTAACCTTTCAATGCGCTATTCGTTACGCCCCCCATTCGTCACGCGCCTGCGGCGCGCGCCACCTTCCCCTCGTGGGGGGAAGGCTAGATCGCGCGCGCAGCTTAAGTTTACGCATATGCCTCGTGGGGGGAAGGCAAGATCGCGCGCTGCTTAAGTTTACGCATATGCCCTCGTGGGGGGAAGGCTAAAGGGCGTTGATACGCTGCTGAACAGTTTTATGTATGGTGTCGCATACTTCATAAAACCGTTTATCAATATCGGTATTAAGGAACCGAATCGTTATAATACCATTTTGTCTAAAATAAGCATCGCGGTTTTGATCATATTGCTGTTGGTCTTGGTTAAAATGACCGCCGCCATCCAGTTCTATAATCAGTTTGGCCTTGGAACAATAGAAATCCGCGATATAAGGGCCGATTGGCTGCTGGCGGCGAAACCGGGCGGGACAGCCACGAAGATATTCGTACCATAGTTTATTCTCCCAAGGCGTTGCGTTGGCGCGAAGCGCTCGGGCCCGCTGTATTTGGGACATAATCATCACATTCTCTCAAAACAGCCCGAAGTACCATGCCAGAAATGGTTCGGAAAACAGCAGGGTGATCCAAGCGGCAATGGCGAGCGAGGGGCCGAAGGGGATGGCGCGGGGGTTTTCAGCGTCCTTGCCGCGCGCGGCGGGGAGCAGGGCGAAAACAAGGCCGACGGCGCAGGCGATGATAATCATGAAAAGGCCGGCCGCCGGGCCGGTGTAAAGGCCAAGGACGAACAGCAGCTTAATGTCGCCGCCGCCCATGGTTTCGCGTTTCATGATATGATCGGCCAGAAGGACGAGCAGCAGCATGGGCACGGCAAGCGCAAGGCCGCCGGTCAGGCCTGCCAGCAGGTCATGGCCGATAGCGCCGGAACGGAGAACGGTGAAGGCGGCAAAGCTCGCCGCGCCCAGCACGAGAAACCGGTCCGGGATGATGCAGGTATCAAAATCCACAAGCGACAGGACGAACAGCAGAAAGCCCAGAACGCAGTATTCCAGCGCCTCCAGCGTCAGCCCATAGCGCAGGACGAACGATAGGAAAATGGCCGCGCAGATTGCCTCCGCAATGGGATAGCGGGGCGATATTTTTTTACCGCAGTAGCGGCAGCGGCCGCGAAGGAATAGGTAGCTGAACAGCGGAAACAGGTCAAGCGCGGAGAGCACATGCCCGCATTCCGCGCAGTGCGACCGCCCGCGTGAGATTTTTCTCACCGTGCACGATTCGCCACGCCCAAGCGTTGCCGAACGAGCCAAAGACAAGGCCGAGCAGCAGGGTGAGGAAAAGGAGGTAGGCGAATACGGCAGGCGTTAAAAAAGTCATAAGCTGCCGTTCCCTCCTAAAGAAATAGTATGCTTTGGTAATTGAACGCCATGCGGGAGCTATTCTCAAATAGAATAGCTCCCGCCCGGCGTTCAAGCCGGGAGTTAGCGCCCGCAACCCGAGGGGCGCTGAAAGCAACTAGTTAAGTTCCCTGACTAGTGCAAACCTTTGAGTCGATAGGGAATTCACCAGTGATATCGCCCAATTTAACTGTGATTTTAGTATTACTCCATGTTACAGTCGAGTTTGTCACACCAGCGGTACTTTTTAGTTCATTTGCAGTTACAGTATCTGGAGTATCTTTGTCTGCGCTTTCCAAATAAGCCACAACAGCTTCTGAATAGGCAGCACGCATATTAGAAAGGTCTACAGCATGCTTCGCTTTGTTAAGTGAAGACGTAAATGCCGGAATCGCAATCGCGACCAATACGGCGATGATTGCAACGACGATCAGCAGTTCCGCGAGGGTAAAGCCCTTCTTATTGCGCTTTGCGCAAAGTTTTGCAAACATAATCTTTCTCCTCCTTTTATCTGTTCGGGAAATGTAGTTATATTTCGACCGGGCGCTGGGTTGCAAAAGCGGCCCGTTAGAAACCGTGAATTAAGCCATGTTATTATACATAGAGAACATAGGCAGATAGAAGCCGAGAACAACAATCACAACGATAACGGCTATGCCGCAAATAATGATCGGCTCCAGCATGGACAGTGCGCGTTCAACGGCAAGATTCACTTCGTTATCATAATAGTCGCCGATAATGGTAAGCGTGTTTTCCAGCGAGCCGGTTTCTTCGCCTACGCCGGTCATTTCAGTAAGCAGAGGAGGAAACCACGGGCATTGCTTGACGCATTGACCTAACCGGATGCCTTCCTCCACGCCGCCTACCATATCACCGACTTGCATGCCGATCACATAATTGTCAAGCACTTTAGCGGTTATTTGAATTGTGCGTGTCATCGGCATACCGGCGGCTAGAATAGTCGACATGGTGTTGGCAAATTGGGAAGCCGCGTTCATGCGTTGCACACGCCCGACAAGAGGCAGTTTAAGCTTTAAAACAGCAAAGAATTTCATGCCGTTTGGTGACTTGCTCCAAAACTTTAATGCAAAAATAAGTACGACGACGATCAGCAACAGGATTAGCCAATAGTGCACCATAAAGTTAGACGCGGCAATGATAATCGCGGTCATGGGCGGCAAATCAGCGTTCATGCTGGCAAACATTTCGGTAAACATCGGAATAACCTTTACCATCATAATCGCTACAACGACCACGGAAAGCACGCATAGAAACGCGGGATAAATCAACGCGCTGGTAACCTTTGCGCGTGTTTTCGCGGATTTTTCAAAGTAAACGAAAAGCTTGCGAAAGGATTCTTCCAACGTACCGGATTCCTCGCCCGCGCGGATGGTTTCGATAAACGTAATGGGCAGTTGCTTGCCGCCCTTGTTTTCAAAGCTGTCCGCCAAGGAATTACCGGCGGCAACGTCCCCGGCCACTTGCTTTAAAAGCTTGTGCAGCGTTTTGTCCGTGGTTTGATCGGCAACAAGCTCCACCGAACGAACCATGGGCAAGCCCGCCGAGATAATAATAGAAAACTGACTGCAAACAAGGGCAAGCTGCTTTTCTTTTATCTTTTTGGGGCCGCCGATGTCGCGGGTGAGGATATTGCCTTTGCCCTCCTGCACCTCGGCAATCGAGAGGACGATGGGGCATTCCGTGGCTTTGATGCGGGATACCGCGTCAAATTCGTCGTAGGCCTCCATCACGCCGGTGACCGTCTTACCGGATGCGGATTGCGCTTTGTATTTGAATGTGTTGATAAGTGGTCACCTCCTTTGTTTGGGCTTCCCCCGACGAGGGGAAGCTGGCACGGCGAAGCCGTGACTGATGGGGGCGCAGGGAATTGGGGTTTTTGTGTGCAAGGGGGTTCGAGAGCGCTGATCGTTCGGCCCCCCATTCGTCACGCGCCTATCGGCGCGCGCCACCTTCCCCTCGTCGGGGGAAGGCCAGAACGGGACTGCCCTCGGTGGGGGAAGGCTAGAACGGGGAAGCGGAGCGAGCCATCTATGGTTAAAACATCGTGTTTTTCTTCACATAATCCGGATCGTGCGCGGCTTCGCGGGCGGTTTGCGCGTCGATTTGCTTATCTTTAAACATTTTGATTAATCGGTTGTCCATGGTGATACTGCCCTCGCTCGCGGAGGTGGCAAGGGCGTTCATGATCTGCGGGGTCTTGCCCTCGCGGATCAAATTGCGAATCGCGGGGGTGACCATCATCAGTTCGCACGCGGCCACGCGGCCCTTGCCGCCCTTACGGACAAGCAACTGCTGGCTCATGACCGCTTGCAGGGTCATGGAAAGCTGCATACGCACCTGTCTCTGGCGGCCCTCGGGAAAGACCTCTACCATGCGGTCGATCGCGTCCGGCGCGGAGCCGGTGTGCAGGGTGGAGAATACCAGATGTCCGGTCTCCGCCGCTGTCAGGGCGATCTCGATGGTGGATAGGTCGCGCATCTCGCCGATCAGGATTACATCCGGGTCTTCGCGCAAGATAGCGCGCAGGCCGTCCGCGTAGGACGCGGTGTCCTGCCCGATTTCGCGCTGGTTGACGATGCAGCGGTCCGGCGTGTAAAGATACTCGATCGGGTCCTCCAGCGTGATGATATGATCGTTCCGGGTATGGTTGATCTCATTCAAAATGGCGGCCAGCGTGGTGGATTTACCGGAGCCGGTCTCACCGGTGACAAGCACGATGCCGCGCCCCAGCTTTGGAAATTCGTTCACCGCCGGGGGCAGGCCAAGGCTTTGCAGTTCGGGGATATGGTCGCTCAAAATACGCACGGCGGCGGAAGCGTGGCCCTGCTGGCGGAATAAATTGATACGAACGCGCGTGCCGTCCGGAAAGGAGAGCGCGTCGTCAATTTCGCCCATGGGGCCGAGGGTCTGGGATGTAAGCTCGCGCGCCAGCATTTCGCACTCCTCGTGCGTCAGTCGGTGGTCGTCCATATCGGTCAAGCTGCCGTCCACGCGGAAGCGAATGGGCAGGCCGTACACAAAATGGATATCGGACGCGCGCGCCGCAAGGGCGGCTGAAATAATCGCGTTTAGTTCAGGCATGGCGTTAATCCTCACTTGCGTGCAGGGTACGGTAGGCCTCTTCCACGGTGGTCACGCCGCTTAAGATCAAATCGCGGCAGCCCTCCCGCAGCGAGGTGAAATCGCCCTGACGGATGGTATCGAGCAGTTCATCGCGCGGCGCGCCGGAGATGATCTTATCGCGCAGCGCCCGGTTGACGGTCAGTATCTCGAACACGGCAATACGGCCCCGGTAACCGGTATGGAAGCACATGGGGCAGCCTTCGCCCTTATAAAAGGTTACGTCCCTCCGGTTTTGCAGGCCGAGAAATTCCAATTCCTCAATAGGCGGGGTATAGGTTTTGCGGCAGTTCGGGCACACGCGGCGCACCAGACGCTGCGAAATAACGCCGCGCACCGCGTCCGCGATCAGGTACGGCTCCACGCCGATATCGAGCAAACGGTCGATGGTGGAAACCGCGTCGTTCGTGTGGATGGTGGATAGCACCAAATGGCCGGTGATGGCCGAACGCATGGCGATTTCGGCGGTCTCGCCGTCGCGGATTTCGCCCACGGCGATAATATCCGGGTCCTGCCGGAGTATGGCGCGCAGGCCGTTAGCAAAGGTCATGCCGGTTTTTTCGTTGATCTGCACCTGATTGACGCCGTCCAGATTATACTCTACCGGGTCTTCCAGCGTGACAAGGTTGACCTGCTCGGTATTGAGCTGGCGTATCATGGTGTACATGGTGGAGGATTTGCCCGAACCGGTTGGGCCGACGATCAGCACAACGCCGCTCGGGTTGGCAAGCAGGCGGTCGTATTTGACAAGGTTTTCACCTTCCAGACCGATTCCGGCCTTATCCAGCAGGCCGTGCGCCTTATCCAGCAGACGGATTACGATTTTTTCGCCGTAGATCGTGGGCAGGGTGGAAATACGCAGGTCGATATCGGCGGATTTAATACGCACGGCGGCGCGGCCGTCCTGCGGTATCTTGCGTTCGGCAATATCCATGCCGCCCATGACCTTAAGGCGCGAAATGACCGAGCTTTGCAAATTCTTCGGCACGGTGAGGATGTTGCGCAGAAGGCCGTCGATACGCATGCGCACCTGCATTTCCGATTCGCGCGGCTCTAAATGGATATCGCTCGCGCGCTCGGTCGCGGCGCGTTCGATGATGGAGTTGACCAGACGGACGGTCGGCGCGGCGGGCGCTTCCTCGCCGCCAATGGCGGAGGCGGTAAAGGAGGCGTCGTCCTCGGTCTGGCGGTGGCTTTCGCGCTTCATTTCCTCGATGGCGCGGGCCGCGCCTTCGTTTCCGTACAGGGTCATGATGGCGCGGTCAACGCCGTCGCCCGTTGCGATCATGGGGATCACGCGGCGGCGCGTGGCGGTGCGCACTTCTTTCAGCGCCACAAAGTTCAGCGGGTCGGCCATGGCGAGATAAAGCTCATCCTTGTTCATCCGCACGGGGACGACCTGATATTTCTTTGCGATATTCTTGGGCAGCACCGTGGCCATTTCGGGGCCGGGCGGGTGGGCCGACAGGTCGATAAACTCAACGCCAAGCTGCATCTCAAGCGCTTCAATCAGTTGGCGTTCGCCGATAAATCCGTATTTGGTAAGGACGGTGCCAAGGCGTTCACCGGTTTGCTTTTGCAGGCCAAGCGCTTCGGTAAGCTGTTCGTTCGTGATCAGGCCGTTAGAGACCAAAAGGTCGCCAAGGCGCATGTAGGCCATAAACCGTATCCCCCCTCATTACGGCCGCCGCTTTTACCGGTAAAATTGAACTAAAAGACGCGTAAAAAGCAGGTGCGTGCGCGATGCAACCGCACCCTTACAGGTTACCGGTCTGCTTAGGTCTGTCTTTTCTCTACTTATTTGTAATATCCATTTTACCATAACCCCCATGCGGTTGCAAGTAAATGAGACCATAATTGTGTATGCTTTTTACCCCAAACGCTGTTGTTTTGGCAAAATATATGGTATGATAGAGGAGAAAATATGCTAAAATGTTGCGGGTGGAGATCCAAGGGGTAGGCGCATATATGCGCGTTAAAGTGATATCCGCTAAAAGCTGAGTTGGAGTGAGGTTGCGGCATGCTGCGCTTTTGGTCGAAAAAGAGTAAAACAGGGGGGTTTAGCTTAGCCGAGCTGCTGGCCGTGGTGGCAATTCTAGGAATTTTGGCGGCTATTGCGATCCCCTCGGCCGTAAAGATTCAGCGCGATCTAAAGCTGCTGGAGCTAAACGACACCGCCCGCCAAATTTTTATCGCCGCCCAGAACCAGCTGACCGCGCTGAGGGGGGCGGATGGGTTAAATGCGGTGAGTCCGGACGGCGGCGCGGAAAAGGTAGATACGCCCGATGGGATGGATAATATTTACTATACCCAGAGCAAGGCGGGCGCGGAAGATAAGCAGTTTGCAGCGATGATGCCTACCGGCGCGATCGATTCCACGATTTTGGACGGCCAGCAAATGGTCGTGATTGAATATAACCCGGATAGCGCCAGTGTGTACGCGGTGTTTTATGCGGAAGCGCCATTCACCTACGATCCGGCAGATATGCCCCGTAATGACGACGCGGGCAAGACGGAGCGTCGGGAGAACTTAATCGGATATTACGGCGGCGACGCGGCGGGGATTCCGAGCATTGACGTGATCGCGGAGCCTAAAATCGCCCTCCAAAATGGGGAAGAGCTTAAGCTGACGATCAGCTTTAAAGATGTCATTGCGGAAGCGGAAAAGAAGAATCCCAACTATCGGACCGAGGTTCTAGAGAACCTTAAGTACACGGTTGAAGTGCAGCAGGCGGATAAAAAAGAAAACTACAAGAAAATTACGAAGCCGGGCACTGACAGCGCGCCAATTGAGTTTTTGAATGGAGATTACACAGAGGGCACGCTTATTCTGGATAGCCTGGACAGCAAGCATTTTGCCACGCTGATGCAGGATAGTACCGGATTTGCGATCGATCCGGGTTCCGATATTACCGTTAAGGTGACGATCGATTTTACGGATAGCGCAAACCATCAGTCTGTACCGGTGAAGTGGGAAAGTCAGGTGGAAAACAGCCTGTTTAAGGCAAGAGTAACAGAAAAAGATGATGACCCGGGAACCGTGCAGGTCGCCTGCGGCCGTCATCTGCAAAATTTAGAGGAGCGCATATCCGGCGTTTCCACTGCGGCAGATTCAAAGTATCGTGTCGAGAAGGTGGAGCAAACAGCGAAGATAGACTGGCAGCCTTATATTGATAAACATGCGCAGGTAACGGAATATAAATTGGGCGATATCAGCGCCGGGGGAACTACTCCACAGATAACGTTTGCTGAAAATGCGTTTATTTCAATCACAAACCCGACGATCCAGAGTTTTACCGGCAGCGAAGCGGGTATACACAACTTGTGGATTAATGAGAACGACGATGAAGATTATGGATCTGGAGGAAAGATTGGAAAGTCTACTGGATTGTTTGCAGGGCTTATCGGGAAAAAGGCTCCTATACAGTTAAAAAATATTTCATTGGTCAATCCCTTTGCGGAAGCAAATAATGTACAAAAATTTTATTATAGCGTTGGGGTATTGGTCGGATATGCGGAAAACGTAAGTTTTGAAAACTGCCGTGCTTATATAGATGAAAGCGGTTTGGAAAAATGGATAAGTAAAAAGCGCACATACGGAGCGAATGCGCCTATTAAATTAACAGCACCTTATGTTGGGGGGTTAATTGGTCACGCAGATAAGGTGGTGTTAAATCGGTGTTTTGCTGCATTACCTGCGGTAACATGCGACACTGATAGCTGGGGTGTAGTAGGCGGTTTGATTGGACAGGTGTCTGGGGAAGTTGGCGGTTCAACAATTAATGAATCCTATGCAGATACATTGAAGCTAGCAGGAACTAATGTGGGCGGTTTTGTTGGTGAGATGCAGAATTCAGTAGTACAGAATTGCTATGCAGTTAGTCAAATTGAATTTTCGAGCAATGTATCTCCGGCAGGATTTTGTTGGGGTTTCACAGGTAGTATTGCAAGAAACTGTTATGCGGCGGTTACTTTGAATTCAGAGAATCCTGATTATTTAAAAAGACTTTATGGTTTTGCGGCAACGAGCAAAACGATGACAAATACAACGTTTGATGGTTGTTATTATGTCGCGGACGTAGTAAATGGGCCGCTTTACCCTGAAAAGGTAGAGGTAGGACAACCGCAGCCGGTGAGCTATGAACGCCTGAAAAACTGGGCAGGTTTCGGCACCAAAGACCTTTGGAGCGGGAGCGATAAAGACAATACGAACGAGTATAATATGAAGCCGTTTGAAGATCTGGGAGCGCTGCAAAGCAAGGTAGACAAAGAGCTTTATGGCAACCATGAGGAATATCCATTCCCGCATCTTGCCGCGTTCGACCATTACGGCGATTGGCCGCTGCCGGCAAAGCGCGGCGCGCTTGTTTATTATGAAGTTTACGAAAACGGCGAAACAATCGGCATGCACGGCTTTGGGGCTGACGGGACGGCTTTTGTAAGCGGACATCCGTTGAAGAATAACGCTGGAGTTGTCGTGCGGGACGGCTATGCCTATGTGGGCTATGCGCAAGCGGCAAATCTTAGATTTGGCGGAACCAACTCGATAACGGTCGTTAAGGACGAAGCGCTGACGAAAATGCTGGACATGACTGATATAACAGTCTGTCCGATCAAGTATGAAGACTTGATCGGACCTGCGCTTCATAGCAGCAGTTTTTACCGCCAGCTTTCCGTAAACGACGTCAAGACAAAGCTGTATTTCAATCCTTATGTTGCGAAAGCGGTCGTATACCAAACGGAAGACGAAGCGCCTACGCTAGATGGCGCGGCAAGCATTCGGTCGGCACGGCAGCTTGCAGCGCTCGGCGAGCTTGGGAAAAAGGAAAATCTGCTTGGGCTATCGCTTACGCAGGAACTGGATATTGATTTCACCAAGTACGATATGGAATATGCTGCTGCACTGGCGCTGTATCCCATTGGCACTAAAGAAGATGCTGCTTTTACAGGAAGTTACGATGGTCAATTTCATCAGATTACCGGCACCGGAATAGATGGTGGTGAAATGCAGTATGTGGGTCTGTTCGGCTATGCCAAAGGCAGCACTTTGGTAAATATCGTGTTCCGAGATGCGGATAAGAGTATTACGGGCGGCGCAAATGTCGGCGCATTGGCTGGATATAATGGCGGTACCATACGTAACTGCGCTGTTGCAGGCCTGACAGTTACAGCAAATGGCACGGCAGGCGGCTTGGTCGGCTATAATGTCGGTACTATTATTAATAGTTCAGCCGCTTGTAAACAAGTGCGCGGAAATCAAGCAAGCGGCATAGTTGGAGCACTAGCGCAGTCAGGAAAGATCGAGTCCAGTTATGCCACGGGGACACTGTCGGCAAATGGTGCGGTGTTTGGTATAGCCAGTGCTAATTCGGCTAGTGCGAAGATAATAAATTGCTATTCCGCATGTACAGTGGATAAGGCACAGTCGGTCATCGGTGTAGCACAAGGTGAAGGCGTTGACGATTGCTACTATTTAAAAAATACCATCCAGCCGACGCAGCCATATGGTGAAGTGGCTGAAGGACTATCCTATGACGAGTTAGCCGACTTTAACGACTTTGGAGGTAGGGCTGATGAAGCCCACACATTCCCGTATTCGAGTACCCCTCCCTATCCATTCCCCGCGTTTGTGGAAAACGCAAATGGAGAATATGTGCACTACGGCGATTGGCCGGAGAAGGGGGAGGAGCCCGAAAAAACGTTTGGGGATGTTGTGATTGGTGTTTGCGTGCGTAAAGGTGTGAATGAAAGCCGTCAGGAAACTTCTTTTGAAATTTGGGGTATTAATAAAGACGGTGAATGGTCTGACAAGGCGGTTACTACTTTTACAGTTAATAAAGCCGTATATGTTGCGTATTTTACCTGTACAGGCCCGGGCATGAGTGGAAATGGACGTTGGTATTTTTGGAACAGTCAGCTTGGAGGCGATACGGAAGCGAAACACTTGCCTGAAGTAACAGCAGCAAATGATATTACACTTTCTGGCTATAAGTTCTATACGGCAAATAATTTGCATGTTGCGGGTCAGAAGACTTATTTTTACGACAAAAAACCAGACGGTAAAGGAAACCCGCCAGCGGGTTGGGACTTTGCACTTACAAATAGTGATCCGCCAAAATATGAAGCGAATAATTAATTAAGGAGTCGTATCATGTCGATCATTCGCCGAAAACTGAATAGCCAGTCCGGCGCTTCGATCGTCATTGCGCTGATTTTTTTCCTGCTGTGCTTAACGGTGGGGGCGGTCGTTTTGACCGCCGCCACCGCTAACGTGGGGCGTGTGACCCGTATCCAAAACCAGCAGCAGGCGTATTTTGCCGTGCGTTCGGCGGCGGAGTTGCTAAGGGATGAAATACAAGGAAAGCATTTTTCAGCACAGCATGAGCGGTGGAAGGGGTCTGATTATAGCAGCAATCCAGAAGGTGTGAAACCCGCTAGCTATGACAGAAACGAGGGGCCAAAGCAAAAAAACGATTTTACGGAAAAGACCGAACCCTTAACTACGTTGATGGAGAATATCCACACAGACGCGGCATGTTGGTTTGATAAACAAGCGGGCTGGCCCACATCTGATACGATCGAAACACATACGCTTACCGTGGATGCCGGAGAAGACCTGAAAAAAGTAACAGTATCTTGGGAAATAGATAAGAATTATGTGCTGACAATACAACTTGATACCGAAAAAGATGAGAAATATCATAGCCCTATGACGCTAACGGTTCCAGCAAAGGTAAATCCCGATAGCGGTGAGCGTACCGTACGATGGACTACGCAATCTACAAAAACTGTGGACGGGCAGACGCAAACGATAACCCATCACCACTCGACGCAAATAGAGTATTGGAAAACAGATGTAACTTGGCAAACCGGCACCGTCACGAAGGGGGGCGCGCCGATTGTTTCGTAAATTAAAAAGTCAAAAGGGCGAAACGCTGGTCGAGACCATTGCAGCAATCCTTGTTGTTTCGCTGGCTTCTGCGGCGTTCGCGGCGATGATCATGTCCGCGTCCAAGCTCAATAGCAAGGCCGCGGAGATCGATCAAACCTATTATGCGGCGCTGGAAACCGTGGAAAAGAATGATGGCGCAACGCACGGAACGGTCACGGTTGGTACGGATACCGGCGTAAAAATCTATTGGACGGAGCAGGAAAAGCTGCGCGCCTACCGCAGCGCGGGAGGGGGCGTCACACCATGAAAACCCTCAAACGCAAGCTCCGCTCGCGGGCGGGTATGACGCTTACCGAGCTGCTTGCCGCGATGGCGGTGTTGGCCTTGCTCGGCACGGCCATTGGCGCGGGCACCAGCGCGGCTACCCGTGTGTACCGCCAATCAACCACCTTTTCCGAAGCCGCCGTGCTTGCATCCACCTTGACGGAGGCGATCGCGGACGAGCTGCGCTATGCGACCGATCTGCCGGAAACGGATGCGTCCAATCCGCCGTTTACCAGCCAGACCTATGGCAAAGGCGTTTCGATTACAAACGGCATAGATGATGATGAGGGCCATCTGATGATCGGTTCACACGCTCTCGTCGGCTCCCGTACCTATACGAGCGGACTGACAGCAGTGGTCGATATCGAATGGAAGGGTAAGGCTTTTGACGTGACGCTCACGATCAATGACGCTTCGGCAGTGAAACAGAAAGAAGCCAAGTTCTCCATTGCGCCGATCAATGCATAAGCACAAATACACGCAGAAAAAGACGCACCGCCTTGCTGGCGGTGCGTCTTTTTGTATCGGTTTTACGCTTCGACCGGCGTTTCCGCGGGGCGCAGGGTGAGTTTATCGTCCTGCACGTCCAGCGTGACGCGGGAACCGGCTGTGATCTCGCCCCGCAGCATGGTTTCGGCTACAAGGTCCTCCACCTCGCTGGTCACGGCGCGGCGCAGCGGGCGCGCGCCATAGATGGGATCGAAGCCGGCCTTTGCAAGGTGCTTTTTCGCCCCTTCGGTCCAAGTAAGCGTGATCTCCATATCGCGCATACGGTCGGCTACCTGACGGAGCATGCCGTCCGCGATTTCCGCGATTTCGTCCTCGCTCAGACGGTTGAAAACGATGATATCATCAATGCGGTTTAAGAATTCGGGCCGCACCGTGGTTTTGAGCTCGGCGAGCACGTCTTCCTTGATCTTTTCAAAGGTCTGCGCGGCTTCGTCGCCGCCGGTCTGGAAGCCCAGCGCCTTGCGGTTCTGGCCGGTGATCTTTTGCGCGCCGATGTTGGAGGTCATGATGATAATGGTGTTCTTGAAATCCACATGGCGGCCTTGGCCGTCGGTCAGCACGCCGTCTTCCAGAATTTGCAGCAGAATGTTGAACACATCGGGATGCGCCTTTTCGATCTCGTCAAACAGAATGACCGAATAGGGGTGGCGGCGCACCTTTTCCGAGAGCTGGCCGCCCTCGTCATAGCCGACGTAGCCCGGAGGCGAGCCGATCATGCGGGAAACCGCGTGCTTTTCCATATACTCGGACATGTCGACGCGGATCATCGCGCTTTCATCGCCGAACATTGCTTCGGCAAGCGCCTTGGACAGCTCGGTCTTGCCCACGCCGGTAGGGCCAAGGAACAGGAAGGAGCCGATCGGCCGCTTAGGATCGCGCAGGCCGACACGACCGCGGCGAATGGCCTTGGATACGGCGGTAACGGCTTCGTTCTGGCCGATCACGCGCTCATGCAGCGTATCCTCCAGATGCAGCAGGCGTTCGCCCTCGTCCTCGGTCAGGCGGGAAACGGGGATGCCAGTCCAGCCCGCGATCACGGCCGCGATATCGGCCTCGGTGACTGAGCCGTGGGATTTGGTTTGGTTATCCGTCCATTCCTGCTTGCGGGCTTCCAGCGCGTCGTGTTTCTGTTTTTCCTCGTCGCGCAGGCGGGCGGCGGTCTCATAATCTTGACCCTTTACCGCTTCTTCCTTGCGGGCGGTGATGGAGGCGATCTCGTCCTCCAGCTCCTTCCAGATCGGGCGGCGCGGTCAGCGCGGACAGGCGCACGCGGGAGCAGGCTTCGTCAATCACGTCGATGGCCTTGTCAGGCAACTGGCGGCCCGACACATAGCGGACCGAGAGCTTGACGGCGGCTTCAATCGCTTCATCCGGAATTTTAATGCGATGGTGCGCTTCGTACCGGTCGCGCAGACCTTGCAGGATAGAGACCGCGTCCTCGGGCGTGGGCTCGTTCACCTGCACGGGCTGGAAGCGGCGTTCCAAAGCGGCGTCCTTCTCGATGTGCTTGCGGTATTCGTCCAGCGTGGTCGCGCCGATAACCTGCACCTCGCCGCGAGACAGCGCGGGCTTTAGGATATTGGCCGCGTCCGCCGCGCCTTCGGCAGCGCCCGCGCCCATCAGCATGTGCATCTCATCTACAAAGAGGATGGTGTCCTTCTTGCTAATCAGTTCTTCTATAACTTTTTTGATGCGTTCCTCGAACTCGCCGCGGTATTTGGTGCCCGCGATCATGCCGGTCAGGTCGAGCGACACGATGCGCTTGTCTTTCAGCGTTTCGGGCACGTCGCCCGCCACGATCTTTTGCGCCAGCCCTTCCACCACGGCCGTTTTACCAACGCCGGGGTCGCCAATCAACGCGGGGTTGTTTTTGGTGCGGCGGGAAAGGATCTGCACCACGCGCTGGATTTCATCCGCGCGGCCGATAACGGGGTCCAGCTTGCCTTCCTTGGCGGCGGCGGTCAGGTCGCGGCCAAACTGGTCGAGCGCGTCGCCCGAAGAGCCGGAGGGCGCGCCCGCGGCGGCGAATTCGCCCGCTTCTCCGCCGCCGCCCAACGAGTCGGACAGCTTGGCGGCCAGCTGGTTCGGGGTAACGCCGAGGTTGTGCAGCGCGGTCAGCGCCACGTTTTGTCCTTCGCGCAGCAGGCCGAGCAGCAGGTGCTCCGTGCCGACATAGCCCGCGCCCATCTGCGAGGCGGAGGAGATCGCCAGCTCAATAATGCGCTTGGTGCGCGGGGTCATGCCCTGCGGCGCGGCGGCGTCCGGTGTGCCGCGTCCGGAGAGCGCTTCGATCTCGCTCAGCAGTTTATCCTCGGTCACACCGCAGGCGGTCAACGCCTTGGCGGCCGGACCGCCGCCCTCGCGCAGCAGACCAAGCAACAGGTGCTCGGAACCAATATAGCTATGTCCAAATTCGCCCGCGGCCTTTTGGGCAAGGGTCAACGCGTTGGCCGCGCGCTCTGTAAATCGGTTGTTTTGAAAAAACATGAAAATCAACTCCTTTTCATGGGGGTAAAATTTATTTTAAACAATGGTAATGCTCTGCGCCGTTTCACGCATCAGCGCGGCGCGCTTTTGGTCGCGCTCCTGCGCCGCGCCGCCGAGCACGGCGGGACGGATCGCTTGCTCAAGCGCGTAGAGCGCTTCCGGCGCGGGGCCGGTCAGGTAGCCCATTTGCAGGCCGATCAGCACATCGGATATGCAGGCAATCGCCTCGCCGGTCTGCATCAAATAAGCCGAACGCATGGCGCCTGCCGCGCGGCAAATACGGTCGCGCAGGGCGGGTTCGTTCTGGGCGCGTACCTGTTCGCGCACCTTCTTTTCCGCTTCGATCACCTCGGTCGCGGCGGCGATCAGTTTATCGGTCAAATCGGCCGCGGAGGAGCCAAGCGTCACTTGGTTGGAGATTTGATAGAAGCCGCCCACCGCTTCCGAGCCTTCGCCGTAAGCGCCGCGCACCGCGCAGCCGCGGCTGCCGGCAAAGCCGATCAGCTGCTGGATGCTGCCGGTCGCGGTCAGCATGGGCAGGTGCAGCATGATCGAAGCGCGCAGGCCGGTGCCGACGTTGGTCGGGCAAGCGGTCAAGTAGCCGAGGCGTTCGTCATACGCAAAGGGAAGTTCGTTTTCGATCAGCTTGGCGATGCGTTCGGCGGTCTCAAGGCATTCCTTGGGACACAGGCCCGTGCCGATCACCTGCAAACGCAAATGGTCTTCTTCGCCGATCATAATGGAAACGCCCTTATCCCTCGAAAAAATCAGCCAGCCGCCGTTTTGCGCCAGTTCGGGCGATATCAAATGGGTCTCTACCAGCGCGGCGGCCTCCGCGGAACGGGGCGCGAGCTGCTGCTTGGTAAATTCCGCGGCAATGGCAGGGGGTTTTTGCAGGGCGGCGAACACCTTGTCGGCGATTTCAGCGCGCTGCGCTTCGGTCAAGCCTCGAAACGGGTAGCCCTTTAGGTTGCGCGCCAACCGTACGCGGGAGGAGGCCGCCAGTCCGGTAAAGCCGCCGGATATTTCAAACATGCTCATTTCTGTTCGCCCTCCAATCTGCGGATCTCATCGCGCAGGTGCGCGGCCTGTTCATATTCTTCGTTCTGGATCGCGGTCTGAAGCTGCGCTTTGAGCGCTTCGACCGGGTCTTGCTTGGGTTCTTCGGCGGCGGGCGCCGCGCCAATGTGCTGGCTCGCGCCGTGTACCTTTTGCACATAGGGATTCAGAATGTCGGCAAAGGCGCCGTAGCAGTCCGGACAGCCGACGCGGCCGGTCCTCCGCAGTTCGCTTTCCGTCATGCCGCAGGTCTTACATTTGCGCTCGGTGCCGAGCATGGCCGCTGTGGGCGCGCCCAGCATGTTTTGCCATAGGCTGCCGAAGCCGCTGCCAAGGAAGGAGTGGAACGGATCGCTCCAAAGCTCTCCGAAGCCCTGAAAGGCGTTTTCAAACGCGCCGCCAAGGTTCATTTCCTTCGCACAATCGCTGCACAGGTGCATTTCCCGTTTCTGGCCGTTCACATTTTCGCTGTAAAAGGTCGTTGCTTCATTCTTACCGCATTTTTCGCATTTCATAAGAGGTTCCTCCTTCATAGGCTATAAAAAGTGGTTTGTTTACTAATTTTTAAGTGGCGATGCCCAAGATCGCGCAGCGGAAGATCGAAGCGCGCAGGCGGTCGCGGTCCGCCTTGTCTACTTCGGCCAGCGCGCCGTCCGAACAGGCGGAGAGCAACAACTGTCCTTCGGTCGGGCTGAGCAGCTCGGCGCTGACGAGGGCACGGGTCATGCGGGCCGCGTCGTTTTGCGATAGACGCCCGCCCAGTCCGCGCGCCGCTTCCACCAAGGTGCGCTGCTTATCGTTCATCAGGCGGATAATGCGGATATAACCGCCGCCGCCCCGCTGGCTTTCAACCAGATAGCCGTGCTCCGGTGTGAAGCGCGTTTCGATCACGTAGTTGATCTGGCTGGGCACGCAGTCGAAACGGTCGGCAAGACTTTTGCGCTGTAACTCAGCCACGCCGCCGCCGTCCGACAGCATTTCGCCGATAAACTCGGCGATCAGATCCGACATTTTCATGGTGAGCACACTCCTTCAAAAAGATCGGGCTGGTATCTGACCATTCCTGACCTATGATTCTATTATACACGGGCCTGAGGAAAATGCAAGCACTTTTTCTGACCATTTCTGACTATTAAAACGGGTGAGAATGCATTAATATAATGATATCTCATTATATCTCGTTTATTCTATTGTTTTTGATGTTTTTTACGTTTTTTAATATAGGCAAAAGTTAGTGGAAGCTAACCAACTCTTCCACTTGCTTTTTAGTTCGGTTGTGTTACAATAAGTTTGTAAATCATTTGGGAGGTGCAATTACCAATGGCATATGTAATTTCTGACGCTTGCATCAGCTGTGGCTCCTGCTCGGGCGAGTGCCCGGTCGGCGCGATCGCTGAAGGCGACGGCAAGTACGAGATCAACGCGGATGCGTGCATCGATTGCGGTTCCTGCGCGGGTTCCTGCCCGGTAGGCGCGATCAATCAGGGTTGATCCTACTTAACACAAGCGTATAAAAAATCCGTTCCGTTATGGAACGGATTTTTTATTGCTTCAATCGCGAAAAAACAGCGCAAAAGGCCGTGTAGGACCTTATACCATTACGCAGAACAGTATGACATAAAATCATGGGACTGCGACGAAACGTCGCAGCCCTTTGGGCTTCCCCCCGCGAGGCATAAGCGTAAACTTAAGCAGCGCGTGCATTTGGGCTTCCCCCGGCGAGGGCATATGCGTAAACTTAAGCAGCGCGCGATCTAGCCTTCCCCCCACGAGGGGAAGGTGGCGCGCGCCGTAGGCGCGTGACGAATGGGGGGCGTAACGAATAGCGCATTGGAAGGTTACTGCGCCCATCAATGCCAATGGTTCTTACGCCCCCCATCAGACCCGCGCTTCGCGCGGCCCAGCTTCCCCTCGTTGGGGGAAGCCCAAAGAGCGCTCTATGCATATGCCGCCCATGTCTGTCAAGCCCTTTTTTTCGGAAAATCCGGCTTTGGCCTTGCAAGTTCAGGCCAAAAACTGCAAGTTCAGGCCAACCCCTTGAAAACCGCCGCGTTTTCGCCTATTCTGAAAGTATGAAAAGCAAGCCCCACGGAAAGGAGGCCGCGCAGGCGGGGCATGCTCGTTAGCGCCGGGTAACTGGAAAACAAGGGATTTACAACAAGTAAACATTTTTGGGCCGAAAGGGGTATACCCCTTTCCTGTAGCTCCATTAGGAGCTACAGGAAAGGGGTATACCCCTTTCCTGTAGCTCCATTAGGAGCTACAGGAAAGGCTTCCCTCAATCTGTCCACCGATAAAACGATAGGAGGGTATCGTCTATGTTGCGAACAAGAAAACGAATCGGGGCGCTGCTGCTGGCCGCCGCGCTGGTCATAGGACAACTGGGGGCCACGGCCTACGCGGAGGAGCCGGAAAATACGGGGAAGGTCACCGTCACAGCCTTTGACGGGCTGGACGAGGCGGTGAAGTATCAGACCGTTCCCGCCGGAACGCCGCTGGACGGCCTGTCCCTGCCCGCGACGCTGGGCGCGTCGGTCTACACCGTGGCCGCCGATACCCAACCCGTTCCGGCGCATATCCAGATCGAGGGCGTGACGTGGGAGCCGGACAGCCCGTGGGACGACACCGCCGAGCAGGGCGGCTATACCTTCGCCCCGGTTCTTCCGGCTGGTTATGTGCTGACCGATAAGGTGGAGCCGCCGGAAATTTATGTGCGGATTGGCGAGCCGGCCGTCCCCCTTGACGCGCAAGACAAAGTGCTGACCGTGAAGTTTAACGACAACGGCAGCGGCGGTAAGAGCGACAATGACAACGACATGAAAACCGCCATTGACGCCGCCTTTACCAGCAGCGGAGCCAATCAAGCGAATATCACCACCATCAAGCTCACCGGCAGCGTGACGGAGATCACCCGTTGGAACTGGAAATACCTGATAGACCAGTACAACAGAGATAGCGGCTGGGACAGCCTGACCGCCCTTGATTTGTCCGGCATGACGAACCTTGAAGCAATACGGAATGATACTTATTTTTCGATGGGTCTGCTGACTAAACTGACAACGCTGACCCTCCCGGACAGCATGACCGAAATTGGGTATTTTGCGTTTTCCTACTGCACGGGCCTAAAACTGGACGCGCTGCCGAAAAAGCTGACCAAAATTGGGGATTATGCGTTTTACGGCTGCACGAGTATTCTTCTGGACGCGCTGCCGGACGACGTGAAACAAATTGGGGATTCTGCGTTTAACGGCTGCACGGGCCTAAAACTGACCGCGCTGCCGAAAAAGCTGACCAAAATTGGGGATTCTGCGTTTCGGAACTGCGCGGGTATTACTCTGGACGCGCTGCCGGACGACGTGAAACAAATTGGGGCGGGTGCGTTTTCCAAGTGCACGGGGTTAAAACTGACCAAGCTGCCGGACGGCGTGACCTATATTGGGGAGCGTGCGTTTCAGTACTGCACGGGGATTACCCTGAAAGAGCTGCCGGACGGCGTGACCTATATTGAGAGTTATGCGTTTAACTGCTGCACGGGGATTACTCTGGACGCGCTGCCGAAAGGTCTGAAACAAATTGAGGAGCAGGCGTTTTACGGCTGCACGAGCCTTAACGAGATCATCATGGAATCTACGGCCGCGCCGACGCTGGGGGAAGACGTTTTTGGGGACACAAACATCACTTTCTACGTCCCCAAGGGCGGAACGGGATATGACAAAGGCGGGTGGGAGAGCTTAAACACGGTGAAATACAGCCCCACTACGTCTATTTCCCTTCCGGCCACACTGGAACTGCGGCCAAATGAAAGCGGTACGCTGACCGTCACACCCACGCCAAACGACGCCGTGCCTATTTTTCTTTGGGAGAGCAGCGACACCAATATCGCCACGGTGGACAAGAACGGCAGCGTAACCGCCGTGGCGGTAGGGACGGCGACCATCACCGCCACCTCCCGGCAAGGAAGGAAAACGGCCGCTTGCACCGTCACCGTGCTTACGCCGGTAACGGGCGTGACGCTGCATCCATCCGAGCTGCTGCTCTACACCAACAAAGAGCCCAAGACCGCGGCGCTTACCGCCACGGTGGAACCGGCTGACGCATCCAACAAGGCGGTAAGCTGGAAATCGAGCGATACCAACATCGCCACGGTGGACGGTAGCGGCAACGTGACCGCCGTTTCGAGCGGCACGGCGACCATCACCGCCACCACGGAGGACGGGAGCTATGAAGCCGCCTGCACCGTTACCGTGGAAACTGTTTCCAGCGGCGGGGGCGGCGGCTCCAGCTACTTCTCCCGCACCCTGACCGACAAGCCCACCGGGATTGTGGTAAAGGGAACCCAAATCCACGGAAGCGCCGCGCTGACCGTTAAGGCCGGAGAGCTCCACGGCACAGGGGACGCGGGCTGCGACCTGCTGCGCGCGGCGCAGGCCAGCGGGCATCTGCCGGGGGTCTGGGACGTGTCCCTCTCCCGGGGCTTCCGGGGGAAACTCACCGTTTCCCTCCCCGTAGCGGACCGGAACGGCCAAACCCTGACCGTGGCCCACTGTGTGGACGGCAAGCTGACCCTGTCGGGCGTGAAGGTATCCGAAGGCTTTGCCAAGGTAGAAACGGATAGCCTTTCCCCCTTCGCGGTGCTGGACGGCGTTTACACGCAGGCCGAGCTTGAGGCCCTAGCCGCGCCCGGCTGGAAAAACCCCTTTGCGGATGTGAAGGTAGGCGACTGGTTCTATGACGCGGTAAAGTACGTGCACCAAAAGGGCCTGATGGTGGGCGTTACCGAGACCGCCTTTGGCCCCGATGGGCCCGTCACCCGCGCTCAGGTGTGGACGGTGCTGGCCCGTCTGGACGGGGCCGATACCTCGGGCGGCGCGCCTTGGTACGCCCCCGCCCAGACGTGGGCCGTGAAAAAGGGCGTCAGCGACGGCACGGACCCGGACGGCCCTGTCACCCGGGAGCAGCTTGTGACCATGCTGTACCGCTACGCCCAGAACGCGGGCATGGATGTGTCCGTGGGCGGGGATACCAACATCCTCAGCTACTCGGACGCCCTTGACGTGGCGGAGTGGGCGGTCCCGGCATTCCAATGGGCCTGCGGGAGCGGCATCATCAGCGGCACCGGCGGCGCCACCCTTTCCCCCCGAACCGGGGCCACAAGAGCCCAGCTCGCCGCCATCCTCCAGCGTTATTCCGGCGGAACAGTATGACATAAAATCATGGGGCTGCGACGAAACGCAATTCGTCGCAGCCCTTTGGGCTTCCCCCGACGAGGCATAAGCGTAAACTTAAGCAGCGTATGCATTTGGGCTTCCCCCGACGAGGGCATATGCGTAAACTTAAGCAATGCGCGGGGGGCAAAGACCGTTTTCTGGCCTTCCCCCCACGAGGGGAAGGTGGCGCGCGCCGTAGGCGCGTGACGAATGGGGGGCGTAACCAATAGCGCACTTTAAGGCCGCCACGCGCATCAATGCTGCCAATTCATGCGCCCCCATCAGTCACGGCTTCGCCGTGCCAGCTTCCCCTCGTCGGGGGAAGCCCAAAGAGCGCTCTATGCATACGCTGCTTAAGTGTACGCATATGCCCTCGTTGGGGGAAGCCCGAAGGGCATATGCTGCCCATGAGGGGAATAACCGTTTCGCCCCCAAGGACCCCGCCACCCACGCCGAGGCCGCCGCCGTGCTGCGCCGGTTCGTGGAAATCGTCATAGACCCCGCCGCCGCTGGCGGCTGGAAACAGATTGACGGCACATGGCACTACTTCGACGGTTCAGGCCTCATGCAAGCCGGGGGCTGGCAGGAAATCAGCGGCAAGTGATACTACTTCTACCCGGACGGCGCTATGGCCGTTAATACCGAAATCGACGGCTACGAGATCGGCCCGGATGGAGTACGGCAAGAAAAGGAATAGCCGAGAAAAGCAGAGCAGGGGCGCGAATGACGTTGAATCATTCGCGCCCGTATTTCGTTTGGGAATGGATTTTGCCTAAAACAACAATGTCCGCCGCACAAAGCGCGAGGTCATAGAACCCAGTAACGATACGGGTTTGCGTTTTTTCTTTCAAAATACACGGTTACAAGGCCGCTACACTTTACTACTTTTTTTTACAAGCGATCGGCTTGCGTGTGCACATTTGATACAAGAAAAGCAGGTTTATTTTGCGGAAAATACGTCATATTTTTCATAGAAATTACTTGCAACGCACAGGGGCAGAGGGTTATAATGAAATCTGTTTTTAACAGGGGCCTATATTTAATAGGTAAGGGACAGTAAACCAACTGCTCCGGGGGAGGATTCTATGGATTATACTTTTTTACTTGTGATCGCACTGATCATGCTATCGACCAAGGTGCTCGGCCTTGCGTCGGAAAAGGTGCACATGCCGCAGGTCGTCGGCGCGCTGATCGCCGGCGTTATTCTGGGGCCGAGCGTGCTCAATGTCGTCGGCGAGACCGACTTTTTGATGAAGGCCAGTGAGCTTGGCGTCATCATCCTGATGTTCACCGCCGGTCTGGATACCGATCTGGACGAGCTCAAGAGCACCGGCTTTGCGTCGTTCATTATCGCGTTGATCGGCGTTGTCGTGCCGCTGATCGGCGGCACCGCGTGCTTCATGCTGTTTGACGCAATGCCCGACGATCCGCAGAAAATGCTCAAGGCTATTTTTGTCGGCGTCGTGCTGACGGCCACCTCGGTTTCCATCACGGTGGAAACGCTGCGCGAAATGGGCAAGCTGAAAAGCAAGGTGGGCACCGCTATTCTGGGCGCCGCCGTGATCGATGATATTCTCGGCATTATCGTGCTGACCGTGCTGACCGGCTTTACCGATCCGGACGTGCAGCCGCTCATGGTGTTCGGCCGCATCGCGCTGTTCTTCGTATTCCTTGCCGTTGTGGGCTTCATCATGCACAAGGCCTTCTCCAAGATGGACAGCCTGTGGGCGCAGCATCGCCGTATTGCGATCTATGCGCTGGCATTCTGCTTTATCCTAAGCTTTGTGGCCGAACATTTCTTCGGCATCGCCGATATCACGGGCGCGTATTTCGCGGGCCTGATCCTGTGCAACATCAGCGATACGCGCAACTATGCGGGCAAGAAGATGAACGTTTTAGGCTACATGCTGTTTTCGCCCCTGTTCTTTGCCTCGATCGGTATCAAGACCGAGCTGGACGGGCTGACCGGTATGCTGATCCTGTTCGCGGTCACGCTCACGGTCATCGCGATCTTGACCAAGGTCATTGGCTGCGGTCTGGGCGCAAAGCTGATGGGCTTCGAGACCTACGACGCGGTATCCATCGGTCTGGGCATGGTATCCCGTGGCGAAGTCGCGCTGATCGTTGCGCAGAAGGGCGAGCAGGCCGGCCTGATCGCGCCCGATCTGTTCCCGCCGATCGTTTTGATGGTCATCGTTACGACGCTTATCACGCCTATTTTGCTCAAGGTCGGCATGCGCCGGCAAACACCGGGCAATACCGAGCTTTCGCCTAAGGAAGCGGCGCAAATGCCCCGCACCGACCATATCTAAAACACGCTATGCGTGCAAAAGAGCCATGTGCAACCCTGTGGGACGCATGGCTCTATTCCGTTTCACCGCAAAAAAGAGCTTTGCCGCTGGCAAAAATCGTGCTATAATGGTATAGCATTCGCTTATCAGTAAGCGTTTTTTCTGGAGGGAATACAACCATGAATCGATCAAAAGTGCTGCCGTATCTGGCGGTGGGCCTTTGTATACCGGGCGTCGCCCTGCGTACCGCGCACCTGCTGGGCGGGTTTGAGTTGAATACCGGCCTGCCTATACCCGGCAATAAGCTGCTGTACGCGCTGCTGGCGCTGTTTGCCGTTGCCGCGGTGCTTTACGCGGTATGTGCCATGCCGCTCAAGGCGGAGCGCGATACGCCGTTTGAAACGCTGCTAGGCACCCGCTCCACCGGTTTCCGTATGGCCGCGGTGATCGCGGGCATGCTACTGATTGCGGGCGGCGCATACTATTTGTTCTTAACCGTCACAACGGTAGAGCTGGACGCCGCGGTTTGGGCGCGTGTGCTAGAATCGATCTACGCCGTGATCACGGTGGTAGCCGGCATTTGCCTGATCGGCCTGTGCAAAGCGCAGAATACGGACACCATCACCGAAGGACAGGCCAAGCTGACGCTGGCTCCGCTGATCTGGAGCTGTCTGCATCTGCTCGTCACTTACCGTATGACCTGTGTCGACCCCAAGCTGCCGTCCTTTGCCGTCGGTTTGATCGCGGACATTTTGCTGGTGCTCGGCTTTTACCATCTCGCTCGGCTGCTGTTTGCCAAGCCGCGTCCGGCACAACTTGGCTTTTTCAGCGCGCTGGCTGTGACCGTCGTTTTCTCTGATCTGGGCGGCTACTGCATTGCTTACCTGATGGGCATGCGCGCGGTCGCGTGGGATGCGAAAACGCTTACCAGAAGCATTCTGGCCGCCGCGGGCTGCATTATGCTGCTGGCCGAATTGGCCATGCTCACCCGCCCCCGCGCCGCTACGAAAAACATGGACGCACCGCTTACAGAGGAGTGAAAACTGATGCTGTTTGTTTGTTATCCAAATTGCTCTACCTGCAAAAAAGCGCAGAACTGGCTGGAGGCGCAGGGGGCTGAAATTACGGTTCGCGATATCAAGCAGGATCGCCCCAACGAGGACGAGCTGCGCGCTTGGCATGCGAAGAGCGGGTTGCCGCTGCGCCGTTTTTTCAACACGAGCGGCTTGAAATATAAGGAGCTCGATCTGAAAAACCGCCTGCCGGAGATGTCGGAAGATGAGCAGTACGCGCTGCTTGCGACCGATGGGATGCTGGTTAAGCGTCCGCTGCTTGTAGCGGATGATTTTGTTTGTGTGGGCTTTAAGGAAGGCGAATGGGCGGATAAAGTCCGCTAAGCAGGAAAAACTCACGCAGATATGGAAAAGGATTGACACCGCCTCGTTTTGGTAGTATAATTATTATTGCTTATCGGGCAATGATACGGAGAGGTATCGAAGCGGTCATAACGAGGCGGTCTTGAAAACCGTTTGTCCGAAAGGGCGCGTGGGTTCGAATCCCACCCTCTCCGCCATTTTTTTGGAGAGGTGCGATTCGAAAGGCGGCTTTTAGCAACATGCCGGTGGCATGCTGCAACCGCCGTGGCTTTTTCCGCAGAAAAAGGAATCCCACCCTCTCCGCCATACATCTTAATGGCGGGTGCCCTACAAGTGAAGATTGGTATGGAGAAGTACCCAAGTGGTGAAGGGGCTCCCCTGCTAAGGGAGTAGGGCTCGAAAGGGTCGCGAGGGTTCAAATCCCTCCTTCTCCGCCAAACAAGAGTGGTTGCGAAATGCAATCACTCTTTTGTTTTGCAATTAATGAATCACCAAAACGTAGCAAAACAGCAACTTTGACAGACATTTATGAATATATAGTTTTCATTCATAACAAGGCTGAAAATAGCCAATTATAGGCGTTTAATGCTATATGCGAACACAGTAAATACACAGTGAAAGGCACGCCTTAATTTAGGGCGTGCCTTTTGTTTTGTTGTTTAAAATCTGCGCGGTTCGCCGCCGCCGATCATCACGTAAATGCGTATATATGTCAGAAGTCGTGGAGAGTTGCGCATGGCCCAGAAGATCCTGAGCGTCCTTATCTCGCACGCCGCGGTCATATATAAACGTGGCGTAAGAATGCCGGAGTTGGTGCGCAGTACAGGTGATTCCAGTTTGTGCGCGCATCACCTCCCAGTATCGTTGGTACTGCGTTTCCGACAGGGGCGTTTTGCCGCCGTCGTCAGAAAAGAGATACCCCCGCCACCGCTTGGGGAGATAGGGCCGCAGGCGATCCAGCAGGGGGACTACACGATCGCCATGGTCCGTCTTCGGCACTTTAATATGGGGCTGATTGCCGACATGGTATACACTTTTGCTTACAGTGATCCACTCTCCCGCAAAGTCCTGATCAGTGAGCGCCAGTGCTTCGCCCTTGCGGAGGCCGGTGCACAAAATCAGGAACGGGAAAAGCCATGTTCTTGCATAATCTTCAGCGATAGCTTCATCCTGTGGCGATGCAGCCTCCCGGTGTCGCTTTGGGAGACCGCGAGGAATTTTTACATAAGTGCATGGATTGGATTCCGCGTCGCCGTGTACGACTGCATAGGAGAATATTAAATTGAGAATTAACAGTTGGTTGGTGACGGTCTTTTGTGACCGACCGCGTGCAAACGCATTAATAAATTTTTGCACATCCTGTGGACGGATGGTTTTGATTGCAACGCTTCCGAACTGCTCTTTTGCACGGCGGTGGGCGGGCCGGTAGCCCTTCTTGGTGTTTTCCTCTATGGTCGGCTCGTGTTCGTCCCACCAAGCATCGGCAACCTTAGAAAAGGGCCAGCCGTCGCGAATCGTGTTCTGATAGGCAATCATTTTCTGCTCGACTTCCGCGTCGGTTCGGCCACGAAACGCCACGCGCTTGCCGTCTATTTTCCGTATTGCTTCATGTAGTCCATCCGGGCGGATATAGTATTTTGGCTTCTTGCTCTGCCTTGACATAATAAAAAACCTCCATTTACAACCTAAAATAGGTATGGTAAAATAGAGGTACAGATTCTACCGCCAAGTTTAATCTGTACCCCGTCCTGCTCTGGTGCGCCAACACCGGGGCGGGATTTTTTTATTGAGTGATGATTTCAACGGGTGATTGCGGTACTATAGTCGATATTGCATGTTTGTAGATCATCTCCTGCGTCTCGTTGGACTTTACTATGATGACATTATTGTCGTATCCGGTTATGACACCCCTGATCTGAAAGCCGTTTGTCAGATAGATGGTCACCGGCATGCGGTCTTTGCGCACAGTATTTAACAGTACGGTCTGCAAATTGATTGGCGTTCGATTGTCCACTTTAAACCTCCAAGCACACCTGAGCGGTTTTTTATATTTGCTCCTGTGGCAAATAATCAGAGTTTGTGTTCATATGGCACTTTAATTTGTATTTGGTTTACAACTCAGGAAAACTTTCGCCATTGATGGAAAAATGACAAAGGAGTATTATATATACAACAGATACCTCTGATGGTATTGAATTGCATGCGCGTTAATCAATAACTATTAAAGTGACTTGGGTTGATTCATGGAGCTGGAGGTGAAATAGCATAAAGTTATCGGTAGTATTAGGCGTGACAGTGAATGCTTTGTTTTTCTTGCGCGATTAACTTGTTCAGGTATCTTTTACTCGACCATAAAAGTCCGCTTTATTGGACATATTCCTTGATATAATAATAACAATGAAAACAGAACATATGTTTGCAAAAAACAGGAATTATTTTGGGCAACTTGTAGCATTGCAAATATACGGGTACGGTGGTATCATAAAAGCACCGACAAAACACGAACAAACGTTCGCTTGCTGAAAGGAGACATTGACATGAAAGGCAATGGTAATAATGCAAATAGGCGGGCGAACGAGCCTGTACATAGCCAACCGAATTTGCTTCGTGTTGTACGGCGCATCTGTCAAGATGGGCAACACAATAGCAGAAATAAAGCGCTCTTAACGATTCTCGAAATGGGCGTCAATCAAATCGAGAAGTGCGATTAAAAAATCAGCGTCTCGGTCTGATATGTCTTCCCCTTCTTTAATATACCCCTTTCGCACCAAGAGGGTCTCCAGTCCTTTTAAATATTCCAGCATCTCAGCCTCCGTTGCCGGTTCTCCGGCTTCGGGGGTTTTTTCTGTTACAACCAGATCATCAAGGGTGAATCCCAAAAAATGAACAAGTTGAGTCATTGTTGTTAATTTGGGGTCTTTAGTTTGGCCCGCAAAAAGTTTTTCCAGCGTAGGTTCTGGTATTCCAGACTGCTTTGCAATCTCCTTTGTTGTGAGACCACTTCGCTCCTTCATCAGTTTAAGGTTATCTAACCAGATCATCGTTCCACCTCCTCATGACAGTATAGTAACACTACACGGTTGCGAATGCAAGAAGAAAATTTCCTTTGGCGGTGGAAAAAATTCAATTCATATCTTGACAACCACCATAAGCGGTGGTAACATGAAAGCACAAACCACCTTTGACGGTGGAGGAGGTGAATCGATGAATAACTTGAAGGCGGAGATGCGCAGAAATAACATCTCGTTTTGTGACTTAGCAAGGGCGATCGACAAGACGGAACGTTGCGTTCGCGATAAAGCATCCGGGCGAGCGGCATTTACTTTCCCGGAGGCTTTAAAAATCCGCGATACTTACTTTTGCGGGATGTCTTTGGAGTATCTTTTTGCTGGTCTATGCGAGCCGGTAGGCGACCGGGCGGGATAAGGAGGGGAGGTGAGAAGCAATGGACAAGCAAAACGAAGCTGCCCGCGCGGTAGCCGGGCAGCAAGAAGAAACGAACAGATACTTAGTGGCAAGTCCCAAGTGTGGACGCGATAAAAACGGTGTGTTTCGTTGCGTTTGTGGAAATTGCAGAGCACTAAATGTTGAAATACGTCATGATCGACACGACTGCGGCGACAATGGCGGCGACAGCCGCAACCACAGCGAGGGACGTGGTAATAATGAATCGGTGTAATTCCGTCCTTGCCTTTGATGCGGGAGTTTCTTCAAATTGTGTAATTTTATCAAAGCCGGGAATGTAATATCGTTTTTTAGACATAAAAACACATCCTTTCACCCTAATATTACCACGTTCGAGGTGAAAGGACAAGCCGCTTAATGCTGGTGAGAAAGGAGCCTAACTATGGTAGATAATGACGTATTCCGCGAACAGCTTGCAACGCTTCGAGAAAAGTTCCAGACGGAGACGATCACGCTGAATGAGGCGGTGGAGGTGACGGGAATTTCTCGCGACACGCTTTTAGATGATCGCAATTTTCCGAAGAAAAAGACTTGCGGACGGTGGTTTGTCCCGCTTATCCCGCTGGCGCGGTGGCTGACAAAAGTATAGAAAGGAAGTGGACAAGCCATGAAACACTATGAAATCACCGTAAGCAACGGAGACTACCCGCTGACGTACAGATGCAGCACGATCGCAGAGGCCTACGGCTGTCTGGAAACGCTGCGCACGGGGCTACTGCATGACCGTGAGTTTGATATGGACGACGTGATGGAACTGCTCGTCGAGATGCTGCACGGCAAGGTACTGAGTCACAACTGTGCCGGTTGGTCAATCGGGTTCTGCGAGGGCGAAGGATGAAGCGCCACTACCGGCTGGCGGGCATAGCGTTGGCCATTCTGGTGATAGCAACAAATTGGTGCGAAAGGGGTGGTAACTTGGCGGTGTATGCGGGGATCGCGGCGGGGCTGGCGGTGATGATGCTGGTGCTGGCGTACAAAATCGATGCGGCGATCAGACATAGCTATAAGGTGGAGCGCGACGAGCGGCTGTGGAAGTGAAAGGAGAGACGATAATCTGTGAAAATCTCGATAGATGTTGAACCTAAAGAGATCGCCGCCCTTGTATCGGAAATACAAGAACGGCGAAGCTCGGAGGAACTGGTGGCTGTGCGAAAGCCTTACCAGCGATGCTACAGGGTTGTTGATTTGACTTCTGGACGGGAATTGTCCTTGGACGCGAGATAGTAGCTCCAAGCTAATACGAAAGTCTCAACAACGTCGGAATCGTTGTGAGATTTTTGCGAAACATGGCTCAGAATCTCGTCAAAGTAATCTTCTTCCGGAAAGTCAGGATCTTTTGAGATGTCATTAGCAAGGTCCCCAATAGGCAGATCCACGCCGCGGAAGTTAAGAATCCATGTTTTGAAGGTCCAAGGTACGTCTATACCCAACATATAAATCACCTCCTTCATGCTTTGATTCTATCACAACATAGCATAGAAGGACAACCAGAACAGACAGGAAGGAGCAACGAAGACATTGGGAAAAGTTGATTTTGATGCAATACGCGCGGCGGTCGAAGCGGAGGATGCCGCGACGGACAAGCGCCGCAAGCCAACGGAGAAGCATACGTATTTTAAGTGGCCGCAAGAACTGGTGGACAAGCTTACCGCTTTGGTCGATCAGCAGAAAACTGCGGAGGAGATTTCGCAGGAGCTGAGCGTGCCGCTGGACAAGGTGCGAAGCAAGTTGACCGCACTCAAGGCAAAGGTACCAACAGCGCTACCGCGCAAGCTCGATCCGTTTACGCCCGTTCCGGTGGCTGAACCTGCAGAGCCGAAGCAACTCCCGACCGAACTACAAGGTGCCAAACCGAAGCAGAACGAACTGCTTGACCGTGTTGTATTTTACGCCTTGGACGAGCTTGTGCTTCGGCTGCAGGCGGATGGCGAGGATCCCTCGCGGACATTCCGCTGCGCACTGGATATGATCGATCTTTGGGCCGAGGGGCTGCGTGAACAGATCGAGTATATGCCGGCAGCTATGGCACACTTTGCTGTGATCGGCGCGATCATGGCGTATCAAAAGATCTCGGGCAAGCAGATATCAGCCGAGGGCGGTGAGCACGAATGAAAGTGCTGAAAATCGAAGATAAAGACCTACATATGGGAGAAATCGCTAACGATCTAAAGGCGCTGCAGGAATATGTAGGTGGCTACATCGAGGTCGTGCCGCTGACGGAACAGCTGGCCCTGATCTGCAACGAAGAGGGGAAGCTACTGGGCCTACCTGAAACGGCTTGGCTAACCAAACGCGGCGGCCTTGCTCCGGTGGACAAGCTATGCGGGCCAATGCTGGTCTGCCGGACCGACACGGACGGGGAGTTTACGGACTTTGTTTTTGAACAGGATCTGTGCGAAGCGCTGTTGTATGTGCACCCCGTGCCATGAGAAAAGCCGCTGTCCAGACGGCAATCCGGATAGCGGCCAAACGAAAAATATATTTCACCATTATGATACCACAACAGGAGGAAAAGTCAAATGTTAAAACTGGACATGACCCTGAAAAATGAAACCAAGACCTGCTACCGTTTTGAACGCGGTGAGCGGGGCAAGGATCAGATGACACTGTACCTGAAGAAATCTGACGTAGACGATGCCGGGATTGACCCACGCAAAGGCATTACCGTCACGGTAGAGGAGGGTGCGAAATGATTGAAGCAAGAGTGAGCAGGTCGAAAATTGAATTGCAGCGCAGCGGCAGTCTCATGAATATTTGCGCAGAAGTGGGGACTATTCTGCAAAGCATTTATCGGCAGCTGCATGCAAACGATCCTCGTGCGGCAAAGACGTTTCGACAGTCGGTTATGCTAATGGTCGCGGCCCCGGATAGTCCGTTGTGGATAGACGCTGTGCCGGACGATCCGAACGGGATCACCATTTGCAAGACATCCAAGGATCCGGTCACGTCTGATATGCTTAACCAGATGATAGGCGCCGGCGCGGATCTGATAGGCGAGTTCCTGCGGGATGATTGCTGATGGAAACTATTTGCATCCGTGGTAAGACCGAGGTCATGTTTTATCCCGAGAGAGACTTTCCGGCGCTGGTACGTCGCGACATGGGCAACGACGCGGCCGGGTTCGTAGAAAAAATCATGCTTGAAAACAAGGAATTATTCGAGGAGGTCAAAAGTTATGAACAGTATTGCGATTGAAGTCAAGGTGTCGCCGGAGCTGGTGCAGGCGCTGAACAATCTGGCGGGCGCGTTGGGCGCGGCAGCTGCGCAGCCCGTGCCCGCGGTACAGCAGGCGTCCCTGCAGCCTGTACAGGCAAGTCCTATCGCCCCCGCTCCGGCCCCTGTGTCGGTCGCCGCGCCTGCAGCTCCGGTACAGCCTGCGCCTGTTCAGACTAACGCGCCATTACAGACCTCACCCGTGGTGACTGGACCGGCGGCCACCGTACCGCTCGCAGCCGCGCCCAGTTTTACTCTTGAGCAGGTGGGCGCTGCCGGCGCGGAGCTGATTCGCGAACACCCGGACAAGATGCCGGAGCTACTGGCACTGCTGCAGCAGTTCAGCGTGCCGGCGGTGCAATCCTTGAAACCGGAGCAGGTAGGACAGTTTGCTACTGCACTTCGAGGTCTGGGGGCGAGGATCTGATGCCGGATAAGCACGCACTACTGGGCCCCAGCAGCTCGCACCGGTGGCTGAACTGCCCGCCCTCCGCACGGCTGTCCGAGCAGTTCCCGGACACAGGCAGCTCCTTCGCCGCGGCGGGCACGCTGGCGCACGAGATCGCGGAGCTCAAGGCGCGTAAGCACTTCATTGAGCCGATGGGTGTCCGCACATATAACGCACGCATGAAAAAGTTGAAAGCAGATCCGCGCTATGACCCCGGTATGGACGACGCTACAGACCAGTACTTGGAGCACCTGAAAGCGCTGGCAATGATCTTTGTCAGCCCGCCGTTCGTGGCGCTGGAAACGCAGGTGGACTACAGCTACTTGGTGCCGGAGGGATTCGGCACCGCGGACTGCATCATGATCGGCGGCGGCAAAATGTGCGTCGTCGATTACAAAAACGGTTCCGGCGTACCCGTGGATGCTGTCGATAACAGCCAGATGATGCTGTATGCGCTGGGCGCGCTGCATGTCTACGCGCCGATCTACGGTGACACGATCCACACCATCCACCTGTCAATCGTCCAGCCGAACGCCGGCGGTGTCAAAGAGTGGGAGGCCTCTCGCGAAGCGCTGGACCTGTGGGCTGAAAACTACGTGCGCCCGCAGGCGGTGCTGGCGTGGGAGGGCAAGGGCGAATTTAATCCCGGCGAATGGTGCGAAAAAAACTTTTGCCCGGCCCGATCACAGTGTACGGCCCGCGCAAAGAAGATGTTGGAGCTGGAGCCGCTGCAAGGGGCTGTGCCAGAAGAACTCGCTGCGTCAGCCATCAACGAGCCCTCTGCGCCGCTGCTGACTGACGCAGAGGTCGGAGATATCCTCACGCGGGCGATCAGTCTCGAAGCTTGGGTAAAAGATTTGAAGAACTATGCGCTTACCGCAACGCTGGAAGGCCGCGAGGTGGCCGGTTGGAAGGCCGTCGAGGGCCGCGGCTCACGCGACTGGAATGACGTGGATGCAGCTTTTGCAGCGCTGCAGGAGCATGGCATTGCAGAAGCGCTGTTATATGAGCGCAAGCCTGTCAGTGTGGCGGGGCTTGAAAAAACGTTGGGCAAAAAGGATTTCGCGGAGACCGCGGAAGGCCTATGGACAAAAAGCCCCGGCAAGCCCGCGCTGGCGCCTGAAACGGATCCGCGCAAACCATATACGCCGGCGGAAGCGGCATTCAATCCAACTCAAAACGAAAAGGAGAATACTTAAATTATGGCTATCACAATCGAAAACGTTCGTTTTTCCTACTGCAATCTGTTTCAGCCCAAGCCGCCGTTCAATAATCCGAACGGCGAGCCCAAATACAGCACGACTGTTCTCATCCCCAAATCCAATGTGCAGGCAAAAGCCACGATCGATCAGGCGATCGCCGCCACGATCGAAGCCGGCGTGGCAAGCAAATGGGGCGGCGTCCGGCCGCCGCAGCCCGCGATCTGCGTGCACGACGGTGACGGCCCGCGCCCGTCGGACGGTTCGGCTTTCGGTGAGGAGTGCCGCGGCTGCTGGGTGTTTACCGCGTCCAGCAAGCAGCCTCCGTTCGTGGTTGACGCGCAGGTGCAGAACATTATCGACCCGACGCAGGTCTATTCCGGCATGTGGGGCAATATCAACGTCAACTTCTTTGCCTACAGCAACGCGGGTAAGAAGGGGATCGGCTGCGGCTTGAACGGCGTGCAGAAGACGCGGGACGATGAACCGCTGTCGAGCCATGTCACAGCGCAGGAAGCGTTTCAGCCGGCAGCGCCGGCAGCACCTGCGCCGGCATACCAGCAGCCTGCGTATCCGCAATATGCAGCGCCCATGGCATCGGCGCCGGTCGCACCCGCACCGACGTACCAGCCGCCCGCAGCACCTGCTTATCCGCAGGCAGCTGCACCGGCCTCGGGGTACCAGATGCAGGTCGACCCGATTACCGGGCAGCCGATCCAGCTGACCGATCCAGTAACAGGCCGACCGATCCAGCAGCGGGTGGACCCTGTCACCGGGCAGCCGATCCAGCAGCAGGGCTATGCGCCTACCGGTATGCCGATCGCGGGGATCTAAACTATGGATGCTGTACATCACCTCTCGATCGACATCGAGACGTACAGCGACGTGGATATTGGCAAGGCCGGGCTCTACCGTTACGCACAGAGCCCGGCCTTTGCTATTCTATTGTTCGCGTACAGTCTGGACGGCGACGAGGTCAAGGTTGTGGATCTCACACAGGAGCAGTATCTGCCGCAAGAGGTGCTGCGGTATCTGTTTGACCCTTGCTGCATTAAGCACGCCTACAATGCGGCGTTTGAGTGGTACTGCCTCTCCCGGCATTTTCGACTGGATGATAATGCAGGATACCCGCCGGAAAAGTGGCTGCCACAATGGCACTGCGCCATGCTGCACGGCCTGTACTGCGGCTATACCGCGGGCCTTGCCGCAACCGGCAAGGCGCTGGGCCTGCCGGAGGACAAGCAAAAGCTCGCCGCGGGCAAGGCATTGATCAAATACTTCTGCGCGCCATGCGCGCCCACCAAATCAAACGGTGGCCGGCTGCGCAACCTGCCGCACCACGACCCGGAAAAGTGGGGGCTGTTCAAGGACTATAACGGTCAGGACGTGGTGACAGAAATGGAGATCGAGCGCCGGCTGTCCAGCTTCCCAGTCCCGGACGCGGTGCAGGCCCAGTGGGTGACCGATCAGATCATCAACCTGCGCGGCGTGGCGGTGGATACCGAGCTCGTCGACGGCGCGCTTGAGTTGGATGCAGCCGTGCGCACGCAGTATGTCAGGGAAGCTGCCCGGCTGTCCGGTCTGGACAACCCCAACAGCGTAGCGCAGCTGACCAAATGGCTGCAGGACGAGACCGGCGCGGAGATAACCGATCTGCGCAAGACAACGGTAGATGACCTGCTGGGCAAAGACTTGCCGAGTGACGCTGCTCGGCGAATGCTGAAGATTCGGCAGGAGCTGGGCAAGACAAGCAACAAAAAGTATAACGCGCTGGCGGCGGCTGTCTGCGCTGACGGTCGCGTACGCGGCCTGCTGCAGTTCTACGGGGCCAACCGAACCGGGCGCTGGGCAGGCAGGATCGTGCAGCCGCAGAACCTTCCGCGGACCTATATCGACGGGGCGCTTCTGCCACTGGCCCGTGATTTGGTTAAACACCGGGAGAAGGACGCGCTGCAGCTGGTCTATGGCAGCGTAACGGACACCTTGTCCCAGCTGATCCGCACGGCTTTTGTGGCCGCGCCGGGGCACGTGTTGGTTGACGCGGACTTTTCGGCGATCGAGGCGCGCATGATCGCGTGGCTGGCGGGCGAGGAGTGGGTGCTCGACGTGTTCCGCACGCACGGCAAGATCTACGAGGCCGCGGCGGCGCAGATGTTCGGCGTACCGATCGAGCGGATCGAAAAGGGCAACCCGGAATACAGCTACCGGCAAAAGGGAAAGGTCGCAACGTTGGCGCTGGGCTATCAGGGCGGCACCGGCGCGCTGGTTAATATGGGCGCGCTGCGCATGGGCATCCCGGAGGAGGATCTGCCGGATATCGTCGATCGCTGGCGAACGGCCAACCCTGCGATTGTGCAGTTCTGGTATTCGGTAGACGCCGCCGCGCGGGAAGCCGTCAACACAGGCCGCCAGATCGCACTGTGGGATGGTCGATTGACCTTTGCACGCGAGTGTGACCCGGCGAACGATCTGGACTTCTTGACGATTCAGCTGCCGAACGGCCGCAAGCTGTACTACGCGCATCCGCATATGGGCGTCAACCATTTCGGGCGACCGAGCCTGTGCTACTGGGGCATGAACCAGACCACGCACAAGTGGGAGGTCGTCGAGACCTACGGCGGCAAGTTGGCCGAGAATATCACACAAGCCGCAGCGCGCGACTGTCTGGCCGAGACGATCGACCGGCTGGAAGCCGCGGGCTACCCGGTCGTGTTCCATATCCATGATGAAGTCGTAATTGACGTAGAAAAAGACCGCGCCGGCTTGGACGCGGTCGAGAAGATCATGAGTATTGTGCCCAGCTGGGCGCCGGGGCTGCCGCTCGCGGCGGACGGTTGGGTGAACGAGTTCTTCAAGAAGGATTGATTAAAATGGCAAACTGTAAAATCTGCGGCAAACCGGTGAGGTGTGCTAACGTGTTTCATTCGGCCTGTTGGGAGACTGAAACATGCAAAATGGCCGAGAAATTTTGCGACGAGTATTGCCGCTTCCCGCGCGAGGGGCTAACCGAAGAAGAGTTTCAGCGGCGCTGCGACGACTGCGCGCTGGTGCGGCTGCTGAATTTGGGATTGTGAGGTGAACCATGGAAAAGACGATCTGTAAAAAGTGCCGGTACATGCAACCGTGTTACTGCAACGTCGGCCGCAACATATTTTATTGCTGCAATCCGGCCGCCAAATCCAAATATGAACCAGATCGTATTATTTCGCGAAGCCGGGAGAAAACAATCCCAAACAAGACAGCTCCGCGGTGGTGCCCATTAAAGAGAAACGGAGGATGTTATGAATCCACTATTTGATATATCGGTAGCGATACATTACCGAATCCATAATAGCGACTGGTTCGGGGGTGCAGAATCGGTAGGCTATACCAAACAAACCTTTGGCCACGTACGTGCTGTTGAAGAAACCGACGATGCTTTTTTGGATAAGCAACGTACCGCTACTGCTGAGCTGTTTGGTATCCAATCTGATGACGTTGAGGTGATACCATGGAAAGAATACGAGAAAGAAACGGCCGAGGAGGGCGAAACCGATGAAACTGACATCTGAACGCCGCAATGGCATTAAAACTGGCTATTGGTCGTCCGCAAAAAAGGACGAGCTGGTGCAGAAGCTCGGCGCGATCGAGGACAGGGCGCCGTGGCTGCTGGCGGCTGTCTGCGAGGATATCCGCCGGCATCATCCGCCGGCGGATAAAGAGCATGACGCGGCCTGTCACAGCTGCCCCGTAAACGAGTTGGTCAGGCTGATTGGAATATGAAGGGCGAAAAGGTTATCTGCCCATACTGCCGTTGCGCGACCTGTTTGACTGACAGCAAGGTGCTGTACGGCCGCAGCTATGGACCGGTGTACCTGTGCTTAATATGCGGGGCCTATGTCGGCTGTCACCCCGGGGGTACCCGCCCTCTGGGTACGCCGGCAAACAAGGCGCTACGCACCGCGCGGCACATGGCGCATGCGGCCTTCGACCCGATCTGGCGGTCGCGGCGCATGAGCCGCGGTATGGCTTACAACTGGCTTGCACAGCAGATGGGGATACCGGAGGAGAAGGCGCATATCGGGATGTTTGACTTGGATCAGTGTGCTCAGGTCATGAGAATTTGTGCAAGGAGCCCGTGATGATAAACGATAGAAAAATTACAATCTCGACCGCGGGCAGCCGGCGGGCAACGAACTGGCAGCCGCAGACGCTACGGCTGTCCGAGCTGTATGAGCGCCTGCGCGTGCCGGCGCGCAGCACTGAAACCATGGCGGCGTATCTCGCGCTGTCCAAGGGCCAGCAGGACGACCTGAAGGATGTGGGCGGCTTTGTTGCCGGCACGCTGAATGGCCCCCGCCGCAAGGCTGGGGCCGTCTCCGGCCGTGATGTGCTGACGCTCGATCTGGACAGCATCCCCGCGGGCGGTACGGATGATGTGGCGCGGCGGGTGGAAGCTCTGGGCTGCGGCTACTGCATCTATTCCACGCGCAAGCACATGCCCTCGGCGCCGCGTTTGCGTGTGCTGCTGCCGCTGGATCGCACCTGTACGGCGGATGAGTATGAGCCCTGCGCGCGGCGCATGGCCGAGATGATCGGCATGGAGCTGTGCGACCCGACAACCTTTGAGGCGTCGCGGCTGATGTACTTCCCCAGCTGCTGCGCGGATGGAGAATACATCTATTACGCCGCGGACAAGCCCATGCTGTCCGCGGATGGTCTGCTGGCGACCTATGCGGACTGGCACGATACGACCAGCTGGCCCACCGTGCCCGGCGCGCCGAGCCCCGCGCGGCTTGCGGCCAAGCAGGGAGACCCGCTGGCAAAGCACGGCGCCGTCGGCGCGTTCTGCCGAGTCTACGACATAGAGGGGGCTATGGCGGCGTTCCTGCCGGGCGTCTACGAGTCGGCAGATATCCCCGGCCGCTTTACCTTCACCGGCGGCTCCACAACCGGCGGCGCGGTGCTGTACGATGACGGCAAGTTCCTGTATTCCCACCATGCGACGGATCCTTGCGGCGGCCGGCTGGTCAACGCCTTTGATCTGGTGCGCCTGCATCGCTTTGACGATCAAGACGATACCGCTGCACCCGGCACGCCGGTAAACCGCCTGCCGAGCTACACGGCCATGTGCGAGCTGGCGACACAGGATCCGCAAGTATCAGGGCTGTTGCTGCGAGAGCGCTGGGAGCAGGCCACCGAAGGATTTACGACAGTGGAAGAGCAGCCTGAAGATACCGGCTGGATGCAATCCCTCAAGGTACACGCCAAGACCGGTGTTCCTCTCTCTACGATCGATAACGTGTGGCTGATTTTGGAGCATGACCCACGACTGAAAGGCAAATTTGCGCTGAATGCGTTTGCAGGGCGCGGCGAGGTGCTGGACAGCTTGCCGTGGTCGAAGGATACCGGGCGCAGGCTTTGGGATGATAACGACAACGCGGGACTGTACTGGTACATGGAAAAGTATTATCAGATCACCGGCACGAAGAAGATAGACGACGCGCTTTCCCTACATAGCCGACGGCATGCGTTCAACGACGTCGTATCCTATTTGAATGTGCTGTCATGGGACGGCGTGGAGCGGCTGGACACGCTTTTTATTGACTACTTAGGCGCCGAGGATACGCCGTACACACGCGCGGTGACCCGCAAAGCGTTTACGGCGGCGGTTGCCCGCGCCATGCATCCGGGGATCAAATTTGACAGTATGACCATCCTTTCCGGACCGCAAGGTCTGGGCAAGTCAACGCTGCTTGACAAGATGTCGCGCGGCTGGTTTAACGACAGCATTCGGACATTCGAGGGCAAGGAAGCGTCGGAGCTGTTGCAAGGCGTTTGGATCGTCGAGGTGGCCGAACTGGACGCCTTTAGGCGCACGGACGTGTCGCGCATCAAGCAATTCATGAGCCAGCGCGTGGATCGCTTCCGCGCTGCCTACGGGCGGCACGTGAAGGATATGCCGCGATGCTGTGTGTTTTTCGGCACGACCAATACGGGAGATTATCTGCAGGATAAGACCGGCAACCGTCGTTTCCTGCCGATAGACGTGGGCAAACAGGTTGCGAAAAAGAACGTATGGCGCGATTTGGATCAAGAGCTCGACCAACTGTGGGCGGAGGCCGTTATGCGCTGGCGGCTGGGTGAGCCATTATATCTGGTAGGAGATCTGGCCGATGCAGCTAAAGCACAGCAGGAGGATCACCGGGAAGTGAGCGCCCGCGAGGGTCTGATCACAGAGTTTTTGGAGCGGCAGGTGCCGCAGGATTGGCAGTCGTGGTCAATGGATCGGCGGCGGATGTTCTGGGGCGGCAACGCAGCCGGTGAGCAGGTAATGGTACCCCGCGACCGGATATGCGCACTGGAAATATGGTGCGAGCTTCTGGACGGCCAGAAGAAGGATATGCGTTACAGCGATACGCAAGAGATAAACGCTATTATAGCCGCACTGCCAGAATGGGAAAAAGCAAAAAGCTCCATACGCTTCGGATACTGCGGAAAGCAAAAGGGCTGGGTGAAAGCCCGGAACCTTTAGGTTGGAACTTTGGTTTTTCAGCAATGAAAGTTCCGGAACTTCGGAACATTTAAAAACGAAAGGTTCCGCCAAAGTTCCGGGGTTAAAACCCGCTAAATATCTAGGTTTAACAGGGTTGTGGAACTTTGGAACTTTCGTTTTCTATTGATTATATAAATAGAGAATTAGAGAGATATATACCTACCTAACCCGCCTAAACACACACATGTTACGCGCGTATAGTGCGCGTGCGCGCGAGGGAGACAGCGAAAATATGAAAGAATCAGAAATCGAAGCCCGCCTTGTACGAGGGGTGAAAGCGCTGGGCGGCCGCGCCTATAAGTTTGTCAGTCCGGGCAACGTTGGGGTGCCTGACCGGTTGGTGATCCTGCCCCGCGGCCGGATCCTTTTCGCCGAGCTGAAAGCCGACGGCGGTCGGCTGAGCAGGATGCAGCTGCACCAGATCGACGGACTGCGTCAGCTGGGCGTCGAGGTATGGGAGGTTTGGGGCGAAGAAGGGGTCAAGGGCTTTTTGGAGCTGTGCCGGGAACAGATGAGGGGAGGTGATGTCGAGTGAAGTTCATACCGCATGGCTACCAGCGGTACGCGATCGAGCGTATTATCACAGATCCGTATCTGGGGCTGTTTCAGGATATGGGCCTCGGTTGAGGTAAAACCGTCGAGGTATTGACAGCGGTGAACGATCTGCGATACAACCGTTGGGCTGTGTCGCGGTGCCTGATCATAGCGCCGAAGAAGGTCGCGGAAGCGACGTGGTCGAACGAAGCGGCCAAGTGGGAACATCTGCAGCATCTGCGGATCATCCCGGCGCTGGGCAGCGCGCAGAAGCGCGTGCGGGCGCTAAATACGCCCGGCGATATCTGGGTAATCAACCGCGAGAACGTGCCTTGGCTTGTGGACTACTACCGCAACCTGTGGCCGTTCGACATGGTGGTACTGGATGAAAGCAGCAGTTTCAAGAACCATAGCAGCAAGCGGTTTAAGGCGATGAAGCTGGTGCGGCCGAAGATCCGTCGGTTGGTGGAACTGACTGGTACACCGGCGCCGAATGGGCTGGAAGACCTGTGGGCGCAGATATACCTGCTGGACGGTGGTGAAAGGCTGGGCAAAACAGTATCGGCCTACCGCGAAGCGTTCTTCACGCAGGATTATGCCCACCCGGGCCAGATGTACCGGACATACACGCCGCAAGATGGGGCAATGGACCGGGTGCAGGCAGCGATCGCGGATGTTTGCGTGAGCATGAAGGCAGAGGATTATCTGGAGCTGCCGGACTACATCGAGGACATTGTGCCGGTCGTATTGGACGCCAAGGCCAAAAAGGCCTATGACACGATGGAACGCGACATGTTGCTGAAGGTGGACGAGCAGACCGTGACCGCCGGTACCGCCGCGGTGCTGAACGGGAAGCTGCTTCAGCTGTGCAGCGGCGCGGTGTACGATGGCGAGGGTCACGTGGCTGATGTACACAGCTGCAAGATCGAGGCGTTTCTGGAGGTCGTCGAACAGCTGCACGGCGAGCACGCCTTGGTGTTCTACTGGTTCCAGCACGAGCGAGAGCGGCTACTGGCGGCGCTGGACAAGTCAGGACTGCGGGTGCGCGTCTACAAGGGACCGGAGGACGAAAACGCATGGAACGCCGGCGAGGTCGATCTGCTGCTGGCGCATCCGGCCAGCTGTGGCTATGGCCTTAACCTGCAGGCAGGCGGGCACCATGCGATCTGGTTCGGGTATCCAAACTGGGCGCTTGAGATCTACCAGCAGGCCAACAAGCGCCTGCACAGGCAGGGCCAGAAGTACCCTGTGATAGGCCACCATCTGGTGGTGCAGGGAGGCATGGACGAAGATGTGGTGGCCGCGCTTCACGATAAAGCCGGTACACAAGATTCGTTGATGGAAGCATTGAAGGCGCGTATCGAGCGCGTGAAAGCAGGATAGGAGGTTGATATTTTGAGCAGACCCCGTGAGGACTGGTGGGAATATACAAAGCGTATCATTCGGTCGTATCCGGCGCTGAAGCGCAAGGCCGAGAGTGTCGGCGGGCAGAGTGTTACGGCGGCCTACGGGCCGTCTGGCGGGCACGGCAGCGGCGTCGGGCGGCCGGTGGAGCGTGCGGTCGTTGACCGGCTGACGGACAAGGAGCAGCGGCGGTATGACGCAGTGACCGCTGCGATAGAGGAGACGGAAAGAATGAAGCAGGGAAGGCACCGCGTGGAGCTGATCCGGCGGGTGTATTGGGATCGGTCTCACACGTTGTATGGAGCGGCGCTGTGCGTGCCGATTTCAGAGCGAACGGCAAAACGGTGGAATGCTGCATTTATCCGCACGGTTGAAAAGTTTTTGAATCTTCCGTGAAAGATGGCACTTCGTGGCCTATGCAAGGGTTTATACTGGTACCATGGATCAGTGAAAAGATTCATGTTGAGCCTCCTGTTCATAGCCGCCCTTCGGGGCGGCGACACGCCGCGAAGCGGGGCACGACCCGCGGGCGGTAAGACAGTCTGGCTTCGGCCATCCGTGACCAGTCGGACGTATGGCGGGCGATAACGCTGCATGCCGGGGGCATGCCCACAGGGATATTACCCCCGGCATATGGATCATTGGCGCGACGGTCGCGCGGTCGGCTCATAACCGACGGGGCACAGTTCGATTCTGTGATGATCCACCACGCCGGCAAACCAAAACGAAGGAGTTGAAAACTTCTTCAATCCCAATACAAATTTTAGCCGGCGCAAAAGGCACCTTCTGACGAGGGTGCTTTTTTATCTAAAATCATCAAATGTCATTAAGTGTGCATATAATTATTTAACTTGCGAGAGGAGTGTATGCGATGAGCTGGAAAGGTGCAAGAGGACCGATGTGCCCAACAAATCCCGGAGAAAAGGGCATGATCGAATGTGTTATACATCAAATAAATGCCGCAACTGGGCACGGTGACGAGGACGGGAATGAGTATCTTTCGATAGATAAGTACTGCGTCAATCAGATAAAGCAACTTTTGGTCAATTACGACAACGTGCTACGAGCCGAAGAGCATATTGAAATACAACGCAACGGGAGGACGGTACGCTATCTACCCGAGAAGTAGAGACGCTATACAATCCATTCCATCGCGGCACTCATTCTCGACTATCGTAGACAAGTAATGTATGCCCTCATCAAAAGAATAGTTTTTTGGTATTTCGCAAAGATGCGGAATGATTTTCCAAGCGTTTGGATGCGATCGGAAAATAGGAAAGAGTTCACGCGCAACTGTTGCGTTATGAGAACGTATGTAAGGATCATTCTCTAACTCGTTAATATGATCTTTGATGAAATCTGATACAGCAAGACCGTTAAGGGGTATTGCTTTTTTCAATGTCTCGGTTACATAAGCATCCACTTCAGGACGGATTGCGTTAAGTGTTGCATGGCAATCACAACTGGGAAGTTCTTTAAGTTGTAATAAAGAATACAATGAGGCTAGCTCACAAAAAGTTTCTTCTAACCACTTAATATTTTGAGTAGGGGAATCTGGTATCATTAAATGGCATAGTTCGTGGGAAAACTGATAGATTAATTGCAGAAAACTATGAGAAACTGAAAGAAATATTAAATTTCTCTTTTTAAACGATTGTGGACAATCAGTAGTGGGGAGTATGCTTAAATAATAAAGACTGTTAACTCGCTGTTCGCCAAAGGAACGTTCAAATACCTGTTTTACAAATGCAAGCGAAGGAACCATTAAATTAGCAATGGGGGTACTAAAAATAGGGTTTTCTTCGCAAAAAATGGACCACTTAAGATCTGAACATATATAGTAGTTATTCATTGATATACTCCTTTTTTGTTTAATTATAACAGATAAATTTCTGAACATAAACTAAAAATCCTATTAATTAGTGGCAGTTTTGAGAGGGCCGCGTTTTATATACTGAGAAAGGCGGTGATGCAATGGCCAGACCGTTAAAATATAAGACCGTCGAGGAGTTACAAACAGCAATCGACGAATACTTTCAGTCATGCGAAGGCACGGTGCTGAAGGACGAAGACGAGCAGGTCGTATTTGATAAGTTTGGGCGGCCGGTTATTGTGGGCGAGAAGCCGCCTACCGTGACAGGGCTTGCACTGTTCCTTGGATTTCATTCGCGGCAGGCGCTGCTGAATTATCAAGTGAAGAAAGCATTCAATGACACGATTACGCGTGCGAAGTCTCGCTGCGAAGAATATGCGGAAGCGCGGCTATTTGACAGGGACGGCTTCAACGGCGCACGGTTCAGCCTGACCAACAATTTTAGGGGCTGGGCGGATAAGCCGGAAGACAGCGGCGGCGCCGCGATCGCAGACTTCCTCAAAGCACTGCACCCGGCGCCGGGGGATATCGCGGCTTTGTATGCGCACGAGGCAGACGATGGCACGGATGAATAAAGGGTTTGCGTTTAAGCCGTTCTCAGTCAAACAGCAGCAGCTCATGCACTGGTGGCGAGTAGGCAGCCCGTACAGCGACTGCGATATCATGATCGCGGACGGCGCGATCCGGTCGGGAAAGACGATCGCCTGCATTTGCTCGTTCCTTACTTGGTCAATGGACACATTTCGCGGACAGAACTTCATTTTGGCAGGCAAGACGATTGGAAGTCTGAAAAAGAACGTTATCGGGCCGATGCAGCAGATTCTCGCGGCGTGGGGTATCCCGTACCATTATGTGCGCAGCGGCGAGAACTACATCGAGATCGGCAGCAATGTGTATTACCTGTACGATGCGAACAATGAAGGGTCGCAGGACAGATTACAGGGCTTGACGGCGGCCGGGGCTTACGCGGATGAAGTTGCGCTGTTTCCGCAGAATTTCATCGAGCAGATGCTCGGCCGGTGCTCAGTGGACGGTGCAAAGGTCTACATGAACTGTAACCCAGAAAGCCCAGCGCACTATGTCAAGACTGAGCTGATCGATAAGGCGAAGGAAAAGAATATCTATCACCTGCACTTCCGCATGGAGGATAACCTGAGTCTGTCGAAGAAGACGCTGGACAAGTATTATCACATGTTTACCGGTGTGTTCTACAAGCGGTTTATTCTCGGCCACTGGGCGGCGACGGACGGTTTGGTCTATCAGCAGTTCGCCGACGAGAAGGAACGGTTTCTGCTGAATGCGCCGCCGAATGATGTTCAGTATGCCGTGATCGGCGTGGACTTTGGCGGGAGCAAGTCGGCGCACTCCTTCACGCTGACCGGCTTCACCAAAGGGATGCGGCAGGTAGTCATCTTGGATGAGTACTACCACAACAACATAAAACAAGGGCGGCTTTCACCGAAACAGGTGGAGGACGCCTTTGTCGATTTTGTGCGCCGGGCGAAGGCACGATATCGCGTGTACGAAGTCTATTGCGACAGCGCCGAGCAGACGCTGATCGAGGGGCTTGAGGTTGCCGCGGTGCGTGAGCGCTTGAGCGTGGAGATCCGCAATGCAGCCAAGGGGCCGATTAACGACCGCATTGCGTTTTACAACAGCCTGATGGCGCAAGACCGTTTCCGCGTGCTGCGGCGCTGCAAGGCGCATATCAAGGCGTTGGAGGAAGCGGTATACGATCCGGACGAGCCGGTCAAGGACATTCGGCTGGATAACGGCACGACCAACATCGACAGTCTGGACAGCATGGAGTATTCAACCGAGAGCGTACAAGACGACATCATGTATTTGGGGAGGTGAGGCCATTGCGTGCCATTACGCAGTACTTAAAACAGCAGGGATACAGTGTGCCGGATGATAGCTTTTACACGCAGATAGACCGGTGGTTTAAGTGGTATCGCGGCAAAGTGCCAAGCTTCCACACCTACCGGCAGTATAACGGCATCCGCAAGCTTACCCGCGAGCGCAAGACGCTGGGTATGGCGAAAAAGATGCCGGAGGATTGGGCCAGCCTTGAACTGAACGAAAAGGTTGAGATCGTTATCGGAAACAGCCGGATCAACAAGGCGGTGCATGAGGTGCTGGACGCGAACCAGTTCCGGGTACGCGGCAATCAGTTGCTGGAACTGGCCTATGCTTTGGGGACTGGCGCCTTCGTCGAGTACAAGGACAACGAAGCCGTCAAGATAGACTACATCCGCGCCGGCATGGTCTATCCACTGCGGTGGGACAACGGGGCGGTGATCGACTGCGCCTTTGCCAGCGAGCGGACGGTCGGCAAGGAGAAGCAGGTGTACCTGAATATCCACCGACTGGAGGGCGGCGCCTACGTGATCGTGAACCAGATGTTCCGGCGCAATGGGCAGGCGCTCACACCGATCGACCTGCCCGATGGGGTGCAGCCGGTTGTGCGGACCGGTTCGGATATTCCCCTATTTCAGATTATCAAGCCCAATTTGGTAAACTCGATTGACCCGGATTGCCCGCTGGGCTTGTCAGTATTCGCGAACGCGATCGATCAGCTTGAAGGCGCCGATCTGGTGTACGACAGCTATATCAACGAGTTCCGGCTGGGCAAGAAGCGTATCACGATCCCGCTGACTATGGCGCAGATGCAGCAGACCGAGGACGGGGTGATTGCGCCGGTATTCGACGATAACGATACAGAGTTTTTCGCCGTTCCTGCGTCGCGGGAGGGTAGAGAGACCATCGAAGAAATCAACATGGAGCTGCGGCACGAAGCGCATGAAGCGGCGATCAAGACGGCGCTCGGCCTGCTCTCCGCGAAGTGCGGTCTGGGAAACGACCGGTACAGTTTCGAGCACGGAAACATCAAGACCGCGACCGAAGTCATTTCGGAAAAATCAGAATTGTACCAAAACCTGAAAAAACATGAGCTGGTGCTGGAAAAGGCACTGGCCGACATGACCCGCGCCATCGCATCCTTGATGGGTATGAAAATTGACTTTGAGGTCAGTGTAAACTTTGACGATTCTATCATCGAGGATACGGCGGCGCTCAAACAGCAGTTCCTGCAAGAGATCCGTGACGGTGTGCGGCAGAAATGGGAGTACCGTGTCAAGTTTTTCGGGGAGGATGAAAAGGCCGCAAAAAGCATGATCGAACAGGCGCCGGACGATGAGGAGACAATGTTTGGCGGTGAGGACTGATGCTGAAACCGAAGTATCTGGAACGTGTGCCGGAAAACTTGATCATGCTGTTCAGTCAGGCAGAGATAGATATTCTTGAGGATATGGCGCGCCGGATCAGTGACTATGATTACTGGATACCGGCGGCAGAGCACCAATACAAGAAGCTGATCGAGCTTGGCAACTTCCACAGCTTTGTCATGGAAGCGCTGTCCGCCCGCACCGGCAAAAGCCGCAAGGAGCTGGAACGGCTGATGGAGGAAGCCGGGGCGGAAAGCCTGCAGTTTGATACGGATATCTACAAGGTGCACGGGCTCGACCCGCCACCACTGGCCGCGTCAGAAGCGCAACAGCGCACACTGGAAGCAGGGCTCCACAAAACGGTTGGTCTTTTCCGAAACTTAACGGGCACGACGGCAAATACGGCGACAAAACAGTTCGAGGACGCGCTCGACCGGGCGTACATGCAGATATCCACCGGCGCGTTCGCCTACGACGCCGCGATTCGCACGGCGATCAAGGACCTGTCTCGGCAGGGTGTGGGCGCGATTTGCTATCCGTCCGGGCACATTGATACGCTGGAGGTGGCGGTGCGGCGCGCGGTCATTACGGGGGTCAACCAGACGGCACTGCAAATGCAGTGGACGCTCGCCGATGAGATGGGCTGCGATCTGGTTGAGGTCACGGCACACGCCGGCGCCAGACCAGAGCACGCGGTCTGGCAGGGCGGAATTTACAGTCGATCGGGGAAGTCGGCGAAGTACCCTGATTTTATCAAGATCACGGGGTACGGGACCGGCCCGGGGCTGGGTGGATGGAATTGTCGGCACAGTTTCTTTCCATACTTTGAGGGTATGCCGCGTACCTATACACCGGAGATGTTGGAAAACTTTGAAGCCAAGGACTACGAATACAACGGACAGAAGCTGACCGAATACGAAGCCACCCAGCGGCAGCGGTATATTGAGCGGCAGATTCGCAGGTGGAAGCGGGAGCATGCAGCCATGACCGCCGCAGGGCAGGACGCTTACGAAAGCGCGGCAAAAATCAAGCACTGGCAGGAAATGCAGCAAGATTTCCTGCGGCAGACCGGACTCAAGCAACAGGGCGACCGGGAGCAGGTGCCGGCATGGGGCCGTGGTGAAGCAAAAGCGATGGAACATGACCTTGCCAAGTATGAGCAATACCGATATAATAAAGACGGGACGATCGTGGTCACGGACGATTGGAAGAGCAAGGGCAAAACGACGATCCCGAAGTCTTACCGGCCGCACGCGGTAGTGGAAACACAAACGGAATACCGAAGCGGCACGGTGCAAATCGACCGAACGATCTACGATGAACGCGGTACTATGGTGAAGCAGATCCATTCCGGACAGCATAATCGCCCGAAGTATCATCAGTTTGGGATGCATGGGGAGCATGCGCACGATTATCAATGGGATGAACATGGAAAACCAATCGATAGAGAGCCACACGAATTAAACGATCAAGACCGTATACAACATGCAGATATTTTAGGAGGTGCAACAGATGAATGATGATGATATCGCCCTTTTTTTGATGATAAACGAGCCTGCGTTTGAAGTCGGGGATAAACAATATTCTGTTTGCTGTCCGAGGAATAACCTTTATGCAACGTGGGATTCAGGCGGGAACACCTTTGACTTCACGGATATCACTTCTCTGCTGGATGAGTGGGTCGTGGACGGGAAGCCGTTTCGCGAAATCGTCCAAAGTATTATGTAGAGGCCGCCGAGCGAAAGCAAGGCGGTTTTATTATGCGCAAATTTAATAAATTAGCATCGACCGAGAGGCCGGTGCCTTTTTATACCCCAAATATGAAAGGAGCAAAAATGGATTTTCTCAAAGAACTATTTGGCGGGCAGGCGCTGACGTTTGAGCAGCTTGCCGAAGCTACCAAGAACAAGGGCTTTCAGGTGGTCAACGCCGCGGGCGGTGCGTACGTCCCCAAAGCGGACGCGGACAATCTGAACGGTCAAATCACCACGCTCACCACCCAACTGGGCGAAGCGAACAAGAAGTTGGAGGGCTACGATCCGGCGTGGAAGGAAAGCGCCGCGGCAGAGCAGAAAAAGCTTGACGCGCAACGCAATGAGTTCCTGCTCGACAAAGCGCTTTCCAGCGCGAAGGCGAAGGATACCGTTGCGGTAAAGGCGCATCTCGATCGCGAAAAGCTCACTTTCGCAGGCGGCGAGGTTATTGGCCTTGACAAGCAGCTGGCCGATTTGCGAAAGGGCGAGACTACGGCGTTCCTGTTTGAGCAGGAGGCGCCGGTTAAGACCGGTATCAGCCATCAGGGCGGCAGCGAGGGCGCGCCCGACAAGAAGGAAGAAGCAAATGCAGCGCTGCGCGCGCTGTTCGGAAAGGAGAACTAATTAATGGGCATTATCAACAGACAAGATGCGGAAGCTCTGATTCAGGAACAGCTTATCAATACTATTCAGCAGGAGGGGCCCAAGCAGTCCGTGTTTATGGGACTTGCGCGTAAGCTGCCCAACATGACCAGCAAGCAGACGCGTATTCCCGTGCTCGACATGTTGCCGATGGCCTACTGGGTCAACGGCGACACGGGTTTTAAGCAGACCAGCGAGCAGGCATGGGACAACGTGTACCTGACCGCGGAGGAGTTGGCCGTGATCGTGCCGATCCCGGAAGCGGTCGTGGATGACGCTTCGTTCGATATCCTTGGCGAGGTGCAGCCTCGCGTGGTGGAAGCGATCGGCGCACGCGTTGACGGCGCGGTAATCTTCGGCGACAACCGCCCTGCAGCGTGGCCGGCGGATATCATCACCCGTGCGCGGCAGGCGGGTAACAATGTGGCGCCGGGTTCGTCGCCCAACTATTTTGACCTCATCATGAGTGAGGGGGGCGTGATCGCCAAGGTAGAAGAAGCAGGCCGCATGGTGACCGGCGCGCTCTCGTCTATGGGCATGCGCGCCAAGCTGCGCGGCCTCAAGGGTACGGACGGACATCCGATCTTCAAGAGCGACATGCAGGGCCCGACGCAGTATGCGCTGGACGGCGCGCCGATGTACTTCCCGCAGAACGGCGCATTTGACCAGTCTGTGGCCCAGCTTATTGTTGGCGACTTCTCGCAGGCGGTCTATTCCATCCGGCAGGATATTACGGTTAAGATTCTCGATCAGGGCGTGATTCAGGACCCGGCGACTAAGCAGATTGTGTACAATCTCGCCCAGCAGGACATGATCGCGCTACGCGTCGTGTTCCGCATGGGCTGGGCGCTGCCGAACCCGGCAACCCGCATGGACACCGGCCGCATGGCTTGTCCGTTTGCATATCTGGAGCCCGCGACGGCCATGACCACCCAGAAGGTGACCTTCACGGTTGAAAACAATGCAGATACGCCGGAGGCGGTAACGGGTGCCGTGATCGACGTTAACGGTTCGCGCCTAAAAACCAATGCGTCCGGCGTGGCGGAGTTTAACCTGCGCGCCGGTGACTATACGGCGAAGATCACCAAGAAGGGCTTTAAGCCTGTAACCGAGAGCTTCATTGTCGCGGATACCGCGGTGGATAAGGGCGTGACCATGGTTCCGGCCGAGTAAGGAGGAGCGTATGATCTACGCGGATTACAGTTACTACAAGGATACCTACCGGGGCAAGATGCCGGAGACAGACTTTGACCGTCTGTCCCGTCAGGCTTCGGCCTATCTGGACGAGGTGACCTTTGGCCGCGCCACCCGTGCGCCGGAACAATATAGAGGGAACCTCAAGGACGCCTGCTGTGCGGTGACGGATGAAATGCACCGTCAAGGAAAGGGCGGAGAGCTCGCCAGCGAGACGGTAGGCAAATGGTCGAGGAATTATGTTGCGACCGGCCAAAGTCCGGAAGAACGACTGTACGAAACCGCGCGGCGGTATCTCGGACTGACCGGCTTGATGTGCAGGAGCGTGAACGCCTGATGTTTCAGCAAACAATCACAGTTTGGAACCGCTCGGACGACGAAGCATATACCCGCGTCCTGATCGAGGGCGCGTACTGGGAGGACAACCGGGGCGTTCAGCTGCGCAAGACGGGCGTTTCGCCGGACAATGGGATATTCGTCATTATTCCCATGGAGAACGTACCAGAGGGCTTCGCCGTCCGCGCGCAGGACTACATGATGCAGGGCGACGTCCCGCTGCAGCCCAAGAGCGCGAAGGAGTTGCTAGCCGTGGGCGCCGTGATGGTATCCGCGGCCGACCGGCTGGACTTTGGCGGGCTGCCCCATTGGGAGGTGACAGGGAAGTGAACATACGGGTCGTACATAACATAGATGCCGCCCAGATGCTCCGCAAATACGGGCTGGAACCGGGCGGCAGAGTACAGCAGCAATTCGTGCTGATGTGCGCCAGAGCGATGGATCCATATGTGCCGATGCAGACGGGCACGCTAAAAAACTCCCGCGTGATTGTGCCGGATGGTGTGATCTATCCGGGCCCCTATGCGCATTACCAGTACATGGGCGAGATTTGGGGACCAAATATCCCGATCATGCAAAACGGTATGGTTGTGGGCTTTTTCTCGAAAGCACCCAAACATCCAACCGGCCGCCCGCTGACCTATCATGGCGCGCCGATGCGCGGCCCCCTGTGGGACGTGCGCATGTGGGCCGATCATAAAGATGATATCCTACGCGCGCTGCAAAATCAGATTGGAGGGTAAAAGTGAGCATATTACGCGCAGTACAAACCTATTTAGAGGGCTTTTGCGGCATGAAGTTCCTGACTGATCAGGCGAACGGCGAAGTGGACAGCATCGCCGTCATGCCGACCGGCAACGGGCAGATCGAACGTGACGTGATAGGCGGCACGAGCTACCAGAACAACTATGTCATCAATGTCTGTGAGAGCAAGACGGACGAGACGGACCGAGTAGAGACACACGATCTACTGGAGCGGCTGCAGGACTGGATCGATGAGCAGTCGCGGCAGGGAAACTTCCCTAAGTTGCCGCATCCTTTCATGGTCGAGGAGATCACAGCTTCAAATGGCATGCTGTTTGAGGTGATGCAAAACGGCCTCGGCTTATATCAAATTCAAATCAAACTGACTTTTACAAGGAGAAATACGAATGCCTGACACTACGATCACCGGCACCGGCTATATTAAACGCGAGGAGTTTAAATTATTTGCCGATGTATCCGACACCGCTACGCCTGAATGGGAGCTGCAGGGCGACAAAGTAGAAGACCTGTCTATCGAAATGAACGCCAATGTCGAGAAGGGCACCGATGTGACCGGTAGCGCATACGCAGATCTGGACAAGTACGAGGAACAGACTTCGGTCGAGCCGTACCGCGCCCGGAAGGAAAGCAAGCTATTTGCTATCCTGTACGATATTGTCAAGTTCCGCAAAACGCTTTCCGACGTGCAGAGGAAGTTCCTGTGCGTGAACATTTTTAAAAACGCCAGCGGCACCTACGATGCATGGACGCAGGACTGCATCATTGAGGTGCAGAGCTACGGCGGCGACACCAAAGGCCTTGCTATCCCGTACAACATCCACTGGACAGGCAAGCGCACCTATGGTACGGCGACGATTTCGGACAGTGGCGCGGTGACTTTTACCGCGGACGTTGAACAGCCCACGGAGTAAAGGAGTAGGGTATGCAAATTATTACTGGCGTAGATATTCCGATTGAGCGTGACGGTATGGCGGCCGGCGTACTCCACATTGACCCAACCGACGTTGCCTTCGCTGAGAAAAGCTATGATTTGATTGACGAGCTGGAAGCGGCGGAGGCCGTATACGAAAAGCGCGCGGCAGAGCTGGACTTGGACCAGAGTGTGGATAAGCACGGCATTCCGACGAACGCCCGTGCCCGCCTGAAACTCCTGCGGGACGCTTGCACCGATATGCGCGCCAAGATAGACGGCGTTTTTGGGGTGGGCACGGCGGACATGGCGTTCGGTGAAACCTGCTCCTTCGACGTGATTGAGCAATTTCTGGATGGAATTGTGCCCGCGCTGGAGAGCGCGCAGAACAAGCGTATCGCAAAGTATACCAATCGCGCGCAGCGCAGGACGGCGCTTAAGAAATGAACGTTCTGACCGATGCATTCCCGACCTCGGTCGAGATCGAGGGCGTGGAGTATGCGCTGAATACGGATTTCCGTAACGGCGTGGATATCATGCTCGCCTATGAGGATCCGAATTTGACCGCGGCCGATAAGGTCATGGTGATGCTCACGCTTTTGTACAAAGAAATACCGCCAGACCTGCACAAAGCGTGCGAGCTGGCGGTATTGTTTTTGGACTGTGGGGAAGAGCGGGCGTCGGGGGAGGATGCGGAGCCGAGACCGCGCCTGTACAGCTTCGGGCACGATGCCAAGTACATTTACTCGGCAATCCGGCAGACGCATGGCATCGACCTTGAGAGCGTCAAATACCTGCACTGGTGGAAGTTCTGTTACCTGTTTCTCGACCTTAGAGAGGACTGCTTCTTTCAGCAAATTCTCTCGCTGCGCCGGAGAAAGCAAGAGGGCAAGCTCACCAAGGAGGAACGCGCAGTTTATTACAAGATGGAGGATATCTTGGTGCTGCCAGAAGAGAAAGACGCGGAGACGAGGGAAGCGGAAGCGGAGTTTATGGGGAAGCTTATACCTTCCAGCGGTGGCCACAGTTGAGGCAGGTAACCCAAACTTTTTTCGCACCGAGATTTCCGGCGGTTAATCCAAGAGGGCCAGCAGCTGCCGCGCCTATCACGGCTTTTCCTATGCCGAAGCCTTTCTTATTGGCAGACAGGGAGGTGGAGCCGCATTTAGGGCAACAGGCGACAGCGCTTTTTCGATTTTCCCTTATCCTCTGGTTCTTTGATAAAGGTTTGCTTGGCCGTGAGATCGAGGCAGCTTCAGAGTGCATGCCAAAGGATTTATTTTGTTGCATTCGCTCAATGAGCTTTAAAGGTTGCTGATATGTTTTGTATTGTAGCATGCCCCCGACAACTCCGCAAAGAACCATTACCACCCCCGAGACTGCGATCAGTTCGACACCTCCGAATGCGCCAAGAACCAAAAAGGCAACTCCCAAAATGCAGAAAAATATCATAAACCCAAGCATTATTGCAATCCTTACGCGCGCTGATTTTAACACCTTGGACGGAATAAAAGAAAGCTCTATTTGAGATTTTAACTGATTGGCTGCTTTGCTGGAGTATTCGTTTGGCTTTATATTTTTGAACGTGTAGTCAATTATATTACGGATTTCATCCGGTGAATAGTCGGTGTGCGCTCTAAAAAAACTTGTCATTTCAGGGCTGCTTTGATAAAGACCATAAATCACAGAAAGATCAATGATATCCCCAGTGTGATCGTAATATTGGTGTGAAACTCCCATCGGCGTTGACGCAGATTGGTCGATGATAGGGCTGCCGCACTTCGGGCAAAAGTTCCCTTCAAACTCGGTTCCGCATTTAGTACAAAACATTGCAACACCTCCTTATTTCAACATCTTATCATATTTCTGGCGATTTGCAAAGCTACTTGACATTGAAAAGCCAACAGACTATACTATAAGAACAAAGGGGCGCTGTCGACAGGCGGTTGACCCTAAAAGCTACAGGTTTTAAAGAAATGACCGTTCACTTGTCAGGGTGGGGCGGTCATTTCGCGTATATGGTCAGTATGTAAAGCACAAATGCTGTGCATACGAGAAGCCGAAAGGCCTTATCCACAATCGCGTCACCCCCTTTCGTGAAGGGAGTGGCCAACCGCCCGCCGCTGGGAGCGACAGCGCCCAAATACAGTTTACCACAATTCGACAATATCGGCAACCACCTTACAACGTAGGGTGGTTTTCTTATGCCCAAAAGGAGGCGATTGCGTGCCGGACGGCATTAAAATCAAAATTACATCCGACAGCAACCCAGTACTGAAGGATTTGGAAAAGGTTGAACAAAAGGCACAGCAGACTTTTGAAAAGGCGAAAGCCGCTGCTGAAAAAACCGGGCAAGAGCTGGCAAATGTGCGGGCGCGAATGGACGAAATCAAAACAGGGAAAGCCGCTGAGCTGGATATCGGCCTAAAGTGGGAAGAAGGGCAGTTTGATGCGGCTATCGAAAAGTCGGCCGCTTTGGATGCTGAATATCGAAGGCTTACACGAACGGCCGAACGCCTAGAGCAAAAATTTGAACAACAGCGGCAGACCATGGCAGCCGCCTCGGTGGCGCACGAGGACGCAGCTCGCGGGCTTAACGAGCATGCGGGCACCACAAAGAGGATGAACAGCGTTGTCCAAAAGGCGCGAACCCTGTTTGCGGCATTGGCGCAGCGTCTTGGCGCAATGAAGGATAATACAAAAAAGGCCAGCAAGGAAACAAAGAAGCACGCACAGAGCATGAAAACCGCCAAGAAGGCAGCTGATCCGCTGTCCAAATCCATCTTGCGGCTCGGCAATATGTTCAAGCTTATGCTGATCCGCATGGCGATGCGCAAGACCATAGACGGGGTGAAAGAGGGATTCGCCGATCTTGCAAAATACAGCACCAGCACACAAGAAGCGCTGTCGAAGTTATCGACGGCGTTTCTTTATATCCGCAATGCGGTGACAGCCGTTGCAAAACCCGTCTTGGAAGCGCTCGCACCGGTCATTGAGAGTGTCGCCGGTTGGTTCGGAAAAGCGGCCAATAACGTTGCGCAGTTCACGACGGCGTTGTTTGGCAACAGCAATACCTACACACAGGCGACCAAGGCGGCGAAGAAGTACGGTGACGAAACCGAGAAAGCCGCCAAGAAGACGGATAAAGCGCTGGCATCGTTTGATGATATCAACCAGATATCTATCGGCGAGCAGGAAGCAGCGGAAACTCCCACACCAGACGATATGTTCGAGGAAGCGCCGATCGACGAGAAGGTGCAGGGCTTGGCCGACAAGGTCAAGGCATTCTTTGAAGAGCTGCGCGCGGATATGGCCGGAATATGGTCGGTGTTTCAGCAGTCGTGGGCGCAGTCTGGACAGGCGACGATTGCCGCGGCAAAAGCTGCGCTCGGTAGTCTGCTCGGCGCGATAGGCGCCATTGGAACAAGCTTTGCGGCTGTGTGGACAAACGGTACGGGGTTTACGCTGCTGAACAACCTGCAGGGGCTGCTGCAAACCGTCCTCGGTATTATCGGCAGCATTGCGGATGCATTTAAGGCCGCGTGGGAGACAAACAACGTCGGCGCGATTTTGATGCAGGCGATCGCGAATGTTCTGAACAGTATTGTTTCGTTGGCCCGCGACATTGGACAGGCCTTTATCGAGGCGTGGAACAGCGGCGGGCTTGGTCAGTCGATCATGAGCAATATTTTGCAGATCGTCACAGGTATTTTTCAAATCGTTGGGAATCTGGTGGAACGTTTCAGAGAAGCTTGGGCCGTAAACGAAAACGGCAAGGCGATTTGGAGCGCGATACTTGGGATTTTTAACATTGTATTAAGCGCTTTGAACAGCATTATTCAGGCTACGGCGAAGTGGGCTGCGGGGCTGAATTTGGAGCCATTCATCAGCACGATCAGAAACATGTTGGAAGCGCTTTCACCGGTAATAGCGAGCATAGGCGATGCGCTTGTCCAAATATGGGAAGACACCGCACTACCCTTTTTGGGGTGGGTGCTTGAATCAGCACTGCCAGCATTAATCGAGGGGTTAGCCAGCATTCTAGGATTTTTGGGACAGCATGGTAATTTATTAACCTCGTTGACGAAGCTGGTTATAGCTTTTATTGCCGCTTGGAAGATAACGGCTATCATACCCGCGCTGTTGAATATGGCGGCGGCACTTGGAAACGTAAATTTTCAGATGCTCGCCGTTCGTGCATCTATGGCATTGGTTCTCATAGGAATTGCTACATTTGCCGATTTAGCGTACAAGGTATATTCGGCATGGGGCAACATGAGCACCTTTGAGAAGGTCGTTTCAGTGCTGGGCTTAATTGCAATAGCAGCAGCAACGGCGGCCATTGCAATTAGTGCAATGCTCGGAGCGGCAAACGTTGCATTAACTCTAGGCGCGATCACCGCAGGCGTTATCGGAGCATCGGCAGCAATATGGGCGGTCAACCGTTCCGGCGGTCGATCCGCTTCTTCCTCAAGCGGCGCCACACCCCGTGCAGCCTCCGCCTATTCCCTCCGCTCGGCCCCTGTACCGCGCCTTGCGACCGGCGCGGTTATTCCGCCGAACAACGAGTTTTTGGCGGTGCTGGGGGACCAGAAGCGCGGGACAAACGTGGAAGCGCCACTTTCCACGATCGAGGAAGCGGTTGGAAGAGCACTCGACGCGCGCGGCGGTAGCAACGCCCCACAAGATATTGTACTGCACCTACGGTACGATAACAGCTTTGTCCGCGGTCTGCGGCTAGAGCTGGATAAGGAGAACCGCAGGGCTGGTGTGAAACTGGTACGAGATTAAAGCAAAGTCGCCGATGGGCGGCGGAAGGAGATATGAAAATGGATAACGAAGTTAACTTGTCCGTAAAGTGTGGCAGCAAATTTTTAGAGACACTGCGTGCCGCTCTGAATAATGAGGTTGGTAGGGCGGGGCGAGTCCCCGCGAGATTAATTCAGAAGGTCGCACCAGACACATCGAGTGAAAGAGAGACGGAAGAAACACGGTGCGTTACCGATTCGTCCGCGCCTAAATCGGTGACGGCTATCCTGACCGACGGGAGACATACGGTTGCTTTGCTCAACGGGTTATGTATTGGGGACGGCATTCAAAAACTCGAATTTTCAACGGAGAATCAAGACGGAGAAATGAAAAGTACAATCCGGCTTATGGATATCAACACCCGAAAGTTTAGAGTAACCGACGGAATGGCGGAGCTGGAGTACTTTTTCGGCAAATAAGAGAACTGCGTCTACTGGAATAGACGCAGCCTTGATTTACGGTATAAGTTTAGATATAAGGTCAATCCATTCTTTTACGGTTTCCTTGGGAAGATTCTCCATCATGGCTATGGCGGAATCCGTCAATACAAATCCGCCAGTTACATCAGACTTGATGTAATCCTTTTTGCGCAACTCTTCCTCTGCATAATCAAAGTCCTCGAATTTAGGGCCGCCCCACATAGAGCTTGCGAAAGAACTGGCGTCATCTTTATCCATTCCTTCGCTACGACGTTCTTTGTACAGTTTATAAATTTGAGCTAAAACATGTTTTGACGCTTTGGTTAACTCCATACTTTTCACCCCCTCTCTTCTATCGACACTATATCACAACAGGAAATATTAAACAAGCAAAGGAGAACTCCATGAACGTACTTATCGTAGACGGAAAAACCTATAACATCGACGTCACTTCGCTTAAACGGAGCGCGTCGGTGCTGGACGGCACAAACGCGGGCCGCGTGCTATCAGGTCTCATGGTGCGGGATATCATCGGCACCTATTACAACTATGACCTGACCTTTGGCCGGTCATCGCTGTCGCCGGCCGATTATGATGCACTATATGAAACGCTAACCGCGCCGGTAGACTACCACACAATCACGGTGCCATATGGGCAGGAAACGAAAACCTTCCGGGCATATGTGTCCAACGCATCGGATGTGCTGCGCCGCATGACCGATAAGGTAAATCTGTGGGGTGAACTGACGATCAAGTTCACTGCTATGGAGCCGGATCGGAGACCGTAACCATGAGCCATAAAATCACATACGGAAACAGGACGTTTGAAGACCGCGATATCATCTCCGGCGAATGCCACCTCGCAAACGATCTCATGTCGGCAAGCCTTGAAATGAATACCTTGGATTTCGAGGTCGAGAGTAACGATACCAGCCTACTTGCTTTCACCCGAAACGCACCGCTGACGTACTACAACGACGGCCGGCAGGTCGGTATTTTCTTCGTGCAGAAAATCAAACGCACAGCCAAGACGCAGTACAGTTTCACCTGCACGTCGGCCATGGGTTTGCTGGATGAGACAGACCACTACGGCGGCATTTACACCGGTCAGACAGTGGCCGAGGTGGTAGCGGACATCTGCGGCAGTACGCCGCACTACGTCAAGACCAATTTGCAGAATATCAAACTGTATGGATACCTGCCTATCGCTACGCGCCGGGAAAACCTGTCGCAAGTGCTGTTCGCGATCGGCGCGACGGTAAAATCTGATATGAATGGGTACCTACGCATTGAGGGGCTGTGGGGCGGCATCAGCAATGTGATTAACGAGGATCGCGCATACTCTGGCGGTTCCGTCGAATCGGACACTCCGGTAACCCGCGTCGTGGTCACAGAACACCAATACTTGCGCGGCACCGAAATCAAAAAACTGTACGAGGGCGCCACTTCGGAGGGCGATATTGTCACCTTTGATGAGCCTTCGCATGATCTGTCGGCTGACGGATTCAGAATTTTGGAGAGCGGCCCGAACTACGCAAAACTGTCCTCCGGCAACGGAACGCTGACCGGAACGCCGTATATTCATTCAACACGAGAGGTCAGCAAGGCGGTTAACGCCGCTCAGGCGGAGAATGTGGTGCGGGTAGAAGATGCAACGCTGGTCAGCCTTGCGAACGCAAACGCCGTGGCTGACCGTTTGGCGCGCTATTATGCTTGCCGTGAGGTTGTGGAGCAGGATATTGTATACGCGAGCGAGGTGCCGGGAAATGTGGCGAATGTCGCGCATCCCTATGGCGGTATGGTGCAGTCCTGCATTGAGAGTATGGACATTACACTGTCCGGTGTGCTGCGCAGCGCCGAACGGCATCTGATCGGCTTTGTGCCGCCGGAGATCGGGCAGGCGGAGTATTACGACAATGCGGTTGTCATAACGAAGGACAGTTCGTTTGTGGTGCCGGAAGGCGTAACGAGCATCCGCATTGTGCTGATCGGTGGTGGCGACGGCGGACACAGCGGATGCGACGGCGAGTCGGGCAGCACCGGCAATGGACCGAGCTATCACAATACCAGCAGAGTGACAGATCACACCACTACGGAAAGTGGCTACGGGTACGGTGAAGGCGGAGAGGGTGGCGATCCGGGAGATGCAGGACCGGGAGGAAAGGTGTTTCAAACTGAATTGATCGTGCAGGCTGGCCAAGTATTCCAAGCCGCTATAGGCCACGGCGGAGCTGGAGCACGGAGATCGGCAGGTGAGAACGTTGCCGGTGCAGAGGGCACGCCATCACGCTTTGGAGGCTTGACATCAGACCGAGGGGCGTCATCTAGCATTGGTTTTACTGATCCGTTTACTGGCAATACCTATGCGGCTGTCGGTCGGACTGGAATCAACGGCGGAAAAGGCAATAGCGGCACGGGAAAATCGAGCAGCACGGCGGCCGAACTCGACGAGATTGTTATTTCTGATCCAGTTACGGACTATGATGGCAATAAATTTTATCCGGGTGAAAACAATACGGGTACTTCAAGACGTGAAGCTATGATAGGCTCGGCAACAGGTCCCGCAGGAACTGTTTGGGGAATTGCCAACGCATATTCGCATTGTGGATTAGGGGGTGGCGCAGCAGTTGGAAACAACGGTGAAACCCGAATAGGTGTTGGCAATGCGAATGCATACAAATCGGGAAATGCATTGTTCGCAACGGCAAAAGGCGGTCCGGGCGCGAATGGAGCGAACGCAATATCACCAAGTAAGCAAACATTGTATGGAAAAGGGGGTAACGGCGGACATGGCGGCGGTGGCGGCGGTACAGGTGGATGGGGTGTTATTTCACAGACCACCCCAAACAATACATATGTATCGCCAAGCTTTTCACTGAACGCTTCAAGCGGAGATCCCGGAGCCGGAGGTAGTGGCTCCGATGGTGGCGACGGCGGTGACGGTTGTGTCATTGTGTACTACCGCGTATTCGCGCCCTTAAGCTCGGGCCGCGCGATCGAACGCGAAGGCCGTGAACGTTTCGACAAATACGGAAGGAGGGTCGTAGTGTGAGCGAAGCAAATGCAGGATATTATACACACAGATGGAGCGGCGAAGAAATAGACGCGGCCATTGATAACATGAACGGCGGCGGTATTGTCGGGCCGGATGGATCTGTCGAGCTGCAGGGCGCTATAAATGCCGCACAAGCCGCCCGCGACGCAGCCCGAGAAGCAGCAACGCAAGCGGGTCAGGCGGAGGAAACCGCCCGGCAAGCCTCGCAAGTTGCCCAACAGGCGGCGGCAAGCATGCAGCCCGCCGAGAATGAGCGAAAGGCGGCTGAAATTCAGCGCAAGAATGATGAAGCCATCCGGCAGCGACAGGAATCGCAGCGGCAAGCCAATAACGCCGCAATGATGCTGTGGGAAACCTACGATCCAGCAGGAGAATACGTTGTTGGAAACAAGGTATACCGCGACGGGTCGAGCTTCATATGTACTGCCCCATGCACTGGGGTTGCTCCGCCGGATAGTCGCTTTTGGACGCGGATTGTAGCAAAGGGCGACAAGGGCGATAAAGGTGACGTTGGCCCGAAAGGAGCACGCGGCGAAACCGGTGAAACTGGACAAACTGGCCCGCGCGGCGCACAAGGCGAAACCGGTCCAAAGGGTGCAACCGGCGGACAGGGGCCTACCGGCGCGACCGGACCGCAGGGCGAGAGGGGCATCCAAGGCGAGCGCGGCATACAGGGCGAGCAAGGTACTGTTGGCCCCATCGGCCCGGCAGGTGCTAAAGGCGAGCAGGGAATACAGGGCGCGGTTGGCCCGCAGGGGGCGCAAGGCATTCAGGGACCCAAAGGAGATAAGGGCGATAAAGGCACCGCGGGACAGCGCGGAGACAGTGGCATTACAACTCCGATTAATGGATTTTTTACACTGTGGATGCGCGCGGATGGTATGCTGATGGCGCGCGTTCCTACTGGTACATCGCCGCCCCCGCTGGTTTTAAAAGACGGAATACTTTACTGGCGAAAGGAGACTGTAAATGCCTGATGTAACATATGAAGATATCCCTCTCGGTGGGCCGCTGATTGGCCCGCAAGGCCCACGGGGAGAGGCTGGACCGGTCGGCGCGCAAGGACCACAGGGTAAGCAGGGCGTACAGGGCTCGAAGGGAGATAAGGGTGACACCGGACCTCAAGGCGCGCAGGGCCCGAAGGGTGACAAAGGAGATACTGGCGCGACTGGTGCAAGGGGCGCGACGGGACCTCAAGGGGCCACGGGTTCTGCCGGGCTGACGGGCCCGCAAGGCATAAAAGGCGATACCGGTGCGACCGGGCCAAAGGGCGAGATGGGTAAAAGCCAATATCAATCCGCCGTCGAGGGCGGCTACAGCGGCACTGAACAGCAATACGATCAATCCGCCGCCGCTATGCCGGAGCACATAGAGGATGCGGCAAAGCATCTGTCCGATGCAGACCGGGCGAAACTGGCAAACGCGGTGGGCAAGCCACTGGCGGCCACGGCTACGATCACGCCTACTTGGACAGGCAGCTATCCATATTCGCAGACGATTTCCATTCCGGGTGTCACGGCGACGTGCACGGTGGATGTGCGGCTTGCATCCACGGCATCGGTACAGGCGGCGCAGCAGTATCAGGTACTTGGCCTGCAAGATGGTGGACAGGCGGCGGGACAAATCACTTTGCGGGCTTATGGAGCGCTGAATACGGTGGTTATCCCGATCGGCATAACGATTGGAGGGGATGGCTGATGAGTATCAATATTCCGGGGTCGGGGATTTGGGTTCCGGGGACGGATATGCTGGTTAATGGCGGGCTTTTGGTCAATCAGAGGCAGCAAACGTCGTACAGGGTGCCGCACAACACTTACACCGTAGATCGCTGGAAATCCAACTTGGACGCGCAGATCGATGTAGTAAGCGACGGTATTAAGGTGCATTCGTTGGGAAACGTATATGCAGGGATATGGCAGCACTCAGAAAATATGTATGTGCAATCGGGCGATACCTACACATTTAGCGTTGACTTCCCAGAAACGCCGGTACCGGGATGGTATATAGACTTACATATGGTACCGGTCACGGAGGGAAATCCGGGTGTTACGGCAAGTACTGTAGGCAAGAATCTACAGAAGGGCATCAACGCCGTCACGGCAACTGTGCCAAATGGCATTAATGGACTGTACTATTTTCGGGGATTTATCTGTAACGCCCTTGCGGAGGATACCGTCGCCCACATCCACCGCGCCAAGTTGGAACCCGGCCCCATCTCTACGCTGATGTATGACGCGCCGCCGGATATGGCAGTGGAGGAGGCGAGGTGTAAGAGGTATTTTGAAAGACTTGGTAATGCGCAGAGCGGAAAGCTGACGAATTGGACATACATTCCGCAAGGATCGGCACAAGCAATATTTTCTATTGCGTATTCCGCGAAACGAGTCGTTCCAACCGTTGCACTTAGCGCGCCAGATCAATACCGGGTGCTTTTACGTGAATCGGCGACGGGCAACATTTTTAGGGCACCAACAGTTATCGCCTTGGCCACAAACGAGGTTTCCAAAACAACTGCAACGGTCACTGCCGCAATCGGCACAACCGACCGACCAGCGCATGGCATGTTACAGCGAACAGATGTCGCAACATCTGCATGGATCAATATTGACGCAGAAATCCACTAAGGAGGAACCAAAATGCCAGAACAAGAACCCATCAAAGTCTACGTCAAAGTAGACGATCAAAACCGCATTACTGCCGTAGGCAGCAGCATCTTTATTACTGATCCCACCGGCTGGGTGCAGATCGGTGAGGGCTACGGCGACCACTACGCTCACGCGCAGTCACAGTACTTTGACAGCCTGACTATCGGTGACGGTGTGTACAAGTATAAGCTGGAGGGTAGCGGAGCCGTGGAGCGAACCGCCGATGAGGTTGAGGCAGATGTGGCGGCGAAGCCCATCCCCACACCGACCGCGCAGGAGGATGCGGACGCGCTGCTGGTAGACCATGAATACAGACTGACGATTTTAGAACTGGGGGTATAAGAATGTTATACAGAACCTTAAAACGTATGATCGAACGCGGTCAGACCGCCGGAATGGCCGAAAAGCTTGATATCTTTTTCGCGGCGGACAAGATCAGCGAAGCGGAATACACGGAGCTGACCGGAATGATGGTGCAGGAGGTAAACCACAATGCATAAGGTGGAAAATGTAAAAATCTGGGGGGGGGGGGTAAAAACCCCTAATTACCCGTTAGGCGGTGGCTACTATGACTAACATACATGGTAGCGGTATGCCGACAAGCAATCCGAATTTGCTGGATAACCCGTGGTCTCAGATAAACCAGAGGGGGAAAACAGAGTACATTGGCAAGGTATACGGTGTCGACCGTTGGTTTGCACAAAACAATATGGAAAAGGTTGTCGTGCAAGACAGTTACGTTACGCTGGTTCCCGGAACTGATTATTCATCTTTTGCCCAACATATTGAAAGGTTTTCTGAATTGGCTAATAAGACGGTTACGCTATCTGCCATCGTGAGAGGTGTTGCGGGCCAATGTGTCGGCCTATATATTAATCCTTGGGATTATGGCGACGGTGTTTACTTAACCGGGGCGAATTGGCAGTTAATTAGTGTAACAATGAATTTGGCGAACTTGGCCAGATGCGAAATCGCAATATATGCAGACCGAAGCGGAAACAAAAACAGACTTGATGTGCGAGCCGTCAAGCTGGAACTCGGCCCTGCCTCTACCCTAGCCTATGACGCGCCGCCGAACTATCAACAGGAACTCGCGAAGTGTCAACGGTACTTTTATAGTACGCTGAATAACGACGGCGAACGCGGGGCGCTGTCCCGCGAAGCGTTTAATGTCAGTACGGCAAACATTTCCTACGGCTCAGGCGCTGAATTTCCGGTTGAAATGCGCACTGTACCAACAATTACGCTGTACTCAGGCGTTTCACGTACCGCTGGCAAGGTGGCGTATGGAACTGATGGCGCGGATTGCGTGGGACTTGCCGAAGCGCAGTTTGTGGGCAAAACTGGATTTCGCCAAATTCGTATATTAGACGACCCACACATGCCGGGTAATCAAGCATCGTTCCATTATACAGCCGACGCAGAAATCTACTAGGCCCACGCGGGCCGGGAAGGAAAATAATATGGACAACCGTATCCAGCAGATAAAAGAAAGGCTCCGAGCAACAACGCCCGGAGCATGGAAGGTATGGTTTTCGGATACCGAAAGATTCAGCCCTACAATGCCGGATGAGGACCCCTGTATTACAACTGAATCAGGAGACTATATCGCACAGACAACGTATGACGGCCTATCCGATACGTGCAGACCGACGATGTACGCGGATGCGGAGTTTATTGCGCATGCGAAGGAGGATATTGAATATCTAATAAACCAAATAACTAACCTAGAAATAGCGCTCGACGCAAACATCTACTAAGCCCCTCGAGGGCGGGAAGGAAGAGCTTATGAACGAATGGGGCGTAGTCGGCGTGCTGATCGCGCTTGTCGGCTTTGGCGTGACCGTGGTAAAACCGCTGCTTGCGCTGAATACGTCGATTGTCAAGCTGACGACCCGTATAGATTTAATGACGGGAAGTCTGGACGACATCAGCACCAAAAACGAAAAAAGTCATGATCGCATCTGGCGACATAACGACGAACAGGATGCGACGATTGACGATCATGAACATCGAATCACCGTGCTGGAGCAGCGCGGTCAGTGAAAGGAGAAATTATAAAATGGACATCAACAACTTAGGCCTAGTTTCTATCCCCGCAATCACCGCGATCTGTCTGCTGGCGGCGCAGGCAATCAAGGCGACCGCCCTTGATAACAAATGGTTGCCGGTGCTCTGTGGCGCGCTGGGTATGGCGCTGGGTGTAGTGGCAACCTTTATCATGCCGGACTATGCTGGCGTGGATTACATGACCGCTGCGGCTGTGGGCATCGTATCGGGGCTTGCCGCGACCGGCGTAAACCAAGTGTATAAGCAGTTGACGGGTGGTGGCAAGGATGCGGATTGACTACATTCCCGCCCACCCCAGCAACCACTACCAAGGACGGGCAGGTAACAGCATCCTGTACATCGTCCTGCACTACACTGGCAACGACGGCGACACAGCGGCGGGCAACGGCAACTATTTCGGCGATCCGAATATCGGTACATCGGCCCACTACTTCGTGGACACCGGCAACGTCGTGCAGTCCGTCAAGGACACGGACGCTGCTTGGCACTGCGGCGGACCGCTGGAATCCGCGCATCACCCGTACCGCGGCATCTGCACCAATCGCAACAGTATTGGCGTGGAAATGTGCAGCGTGATCCGCGATGGCAAGTACACGATCCCGGACGCAACGGTAGACCGTGCGCTGGAGCTGGTGCGGTACCTGATGGGCCGGTATAACATCCCGGCCAGTCGTGTGATACGGCATTACGACGTGACCGGCAAGTGCTGCCCGGAGCCGTGGGTGCGCAATGAATCTTTATGGACAAGCTTTAAAAGCAGATTGGAGGATGAAGATATGACAGAAAAACAGGTGCGCGAGATCGCGCGGGACGAAACGTTGAAGGTGCTGGCCGAGCAGCGGCACAAGAGCGTGGACGAGTTTGCTGGCCGTATTCACACAGAGCTGCAGGCGCTGGCTGCGGTCGGCACGCTCAAAGGCAAGGGCGGCAGTGAGTCCCACAAGGGCATCGATATGACCGAGGACATGGCGCGCGTGCTGACCCTTGCGAAGGACTACACGGACAAGGTGTTTGATAGCGAATAGATATGATAAGGCCCCGGCTGCTCCTTGATTGGAGTGGCCGGGGCCTCTCTTATGTGTATAAATAGGCAAGTACCGGAGTACCTTTCAAAATTTTACAAAATGCGATACGCTTCTTTTGACAATAAAAGGAGGTATCTCATGCTAAAAGACATCGTTGCAAAAAATGCGTTGCGGGCACGGGAATTAAACCGCCCCGAACCGGACAAGCCGTTATCACGCGCAAACATATGCTCACAGGAAGAGGCTGCAGCAAGAGCGGGTATATCGCTAAAGCTTATAGGAAAAATAGAACGCGGGGTACAGAATACAACCCTTCAATCGATTCGGAAATTGAAATTTGGCTATAACCTACAGGATTATGAGTTGTTTGATGAAAACGGAGGCATTGAGGGCGCTCAGCCGTGCTATGCCACGTTTAACCTCTTTGTTCGGTACTGTGTGAAGCGCCCAGATGATACACCGGACACAGAACCATCCCACCTGCTCGACGATCTGGACAACGAACTGCTGGATCATTTCACCCTTGAAAGAATAGAAGCGATTGCAGCACGGCAGCGTATGAAAAAAGAAAAGCTGACGAAAGGATAGTGATCGGCGCCGCGCCGCTGACGCGCGAGCAGTGTGCGGTCATCCCTATAGGTAAACTTTACCGATTGTATGTATGTGTCGGATGTGTTACGATTGCCTATATAGGTGATTCGACATTTGCAAAGGTGAATTTAGATGCAGAGCATTAAACTATCAAACTCGGAAGAGATCTTAATGAATATTTTTTGGCGGGAAAGCGTGCCGCTTACCAGCGCGCAACTCGTCAAGCTTTCTACTGACCAGAATTGGAGCAGCAACTATATTCATAAGCTTCTTGGTTTGCTGCAAGAAAAGGGATTTCTAAGCATGTGCGGTGTTACGCAAGAAGGCAAACATTACTCCCGGCAGTTTACACCCTGTTTTGATAAGGAACAATATATATCAAAGATTTTAGAAGATCAGGGTGTGGGTACGGCTTCTTTGGCAAAAATTGCAGTTGCCCTTGTGAAAAAGCAAGCTGGTGACAAACCGGACGACAAGAACGAGGAACTGATCGCGGAACTTGAAAAAATGGTAGAACAGTTTGAAACAGAAAACGGATACAAGGGCAATAAAAATTTTACTGATAAATAATTTTAATTTATTCCCTTTTGGTATGTTATCTGCATCGACACAGAGCGAACACAGCGACGTTGGTTTTCATAGATATATCTTGATTTTGTGATCGTTCAAATCCCTCCTTCTCCGCCAAACAAACCCTCGCGGTCGTAAGACTGCGGGGGTATTGCGTTTTGGAGAAAAGATAAAACAAAAAGGGTAAACATACAGGCCAAAATGAACACGCTGATGAGGTGCGGATAATGAGGGATATGAATCTTTTACATAGTAAGCTTGCTTTGTCCGTTAATGAAAGGGCGGTGGTTTAAGTGAATGCTCAGTCCAAGAAGCGTGTGGAAAGGCTGTGCCAAGAACTGTCGGGCGAATGTGTAGACTGGACGGCTATTCAACAGATCATCCATGAACTGCGTCCGGTTATTAATGAGCCTTACGTAGATGGCTCTATTTTGTCGGAATTGTTCCTTGATGTAGGAATAGACCGGGGAGGAGAACGGCTGGTCACACTGACACGGCTTTTTCTTGAAAACGGTTATTCCGTTTATAAAAACGATGGCATGAACGGCGGTCAATGCCTGCATAACCTTTGTTGGGTATCTTATGATACTTATATGCTAGAGGTTGCGAAAATGCTGCTTGACGCAGGCGCTGACCCATATTTCAACGACAGTGAATTTGAAGAGGAAGAGGAAGAGGGGCCCGGTGTTTTATGCAGCCTCTATTACAAGCTTCCGGGCGCTTGGCTGCAGTGCGACTATGAAAAAGCGAATATTTTTGAAACTTATCGAGCGATCATAGAATCGGCGCAAGCTGGTGAAGATTATACATGCATTCGGCCGTTTTGCGTATGCGTGGGGCAGCGGTTAACGAAAGCCGAATACATTGTATCAGAGTATACGCCGGAGTATGTAAACGAGGAGCCGCAAAATAGTTTCAAAAATAGTATGGTTTTATGGTTTGAATCCTTACCGCTGGTCGTGGACCGTGATATCGAATTTGCGGTAAACCCATTAATCATACCGAAAGACGGCCATAAACGGTTGGATGTTAGCGACAGGTTTGGTTCTGTCCTCGGTTCAAAGCTTTGCGATTTTACTTTCATGGACACATACACGGTAAAGTTGAAATTTGATAATGGCTACAGCGTGACGTTTACCAATAACTATGGTAAATATAAGGGCAGCGAGATTCGCGGGGGGTTCCAGATCAGCCGTAAGGAAGACACTGCGGGATTCCAGCCCGGTACGGTGATAGATGGTATTTACTTGCGCGCCAATAAGACGTATTTTGATCAGAGCATGAGCTTTTGCGAAGAATCGCTGCTTTTCAAATGTGGTGATAACAGTTATTTCCTCTATCAAAAGGAACACGATACGGAGTATGATCTTGTGTGGGATCGATATCCGACTGCGTGGGAATCGTGGCTGAACAGAACGATAGAACTTAGCGGCCTTCGTTATGAGGGCAATCTCGTACGTTCCAATCAAACGGTGCGCGGAATGAGATTTTCCTGCGATCAAGGGGTCCTATATCTGCTTGCCGGCACTAGCCGTGGGATTTGTATCCTTCTTCGGCAAGCGCCTTTTGCTGAGGAGCAGGTCATTCAAAATATAGATCAAAGTGAAAAGCTGACTTTTTCAATAATTTAGCGCCCGACATATGGGATGTTTATCGGGAAAATGGCGGCAAAAAGAAAAGCGCTAAACCGAGATGGTTTGGCGCTTTATTCTTTCGGTTTATTGGGCTCAAGGATGACGAGGCGGAGCGTTGCGCTCTGCGTTTCGTTGGCTGGCGGTGGGCAGGCCGAGCATCAGCCGGTATTTGGCCACGGTGCGCCGTGCGATACGGATGCCCTCCGCGCTGAGCAGGGAGGCAAGGTGGTGGTCGCTATAGGCGGCGCCCGGAGGCTCTGAGGCGATCAGCGTTTGCAGCTTCTGCAAAATCTCATCCAAATTGCCCGCGGCGCCGGGGTTGGCGGTGGTCCTGCGGATAAACATGGATTTGAGCGGGAACACGCCCCATTTGCATTCAAAGAATTTGCCGCTCACCGCACGGCTGACCGTGGATTCGTGCAGCAAGAGCGCCTGCGCGACCTCCCGGTTGCTTAAGCTCACGCGATGCCCCGGACCAAGCCGGAAAAAATCGCCCTGCACGGTAAGCATGTATTCGACGACGCGCTGTAAGGTCGCTTTGCGGTAGGATAGAAACTTGATGATGTCGCTCGCCTGCTTGTAATTGTTTTGAATATATTCACTATCGGCCTGACTGAGCTGTTTATCCCGGATCAGCTGCCAATAGGATGGATCCACTTTGATCTTCGGTAAATAATAGTCATTGAGGATAAAGCGCAGTTCCCCATCCTCTTCGACGACATAGAAATCGGGCATCGTATACGGGGTAAGCGCTTCGGTGCTCAGGCCGTTCAGCGGCTTGGGGTTCAGCGACCGAATGCGATCGCACGAACGGACGACTTGAGATTTCGGTGTGTTGAGCGCCTTGGCAATCGCGCCGTATTGCTGGTCCGCCATATCCGTTAGGTGCGCGTCAACGATCTGAAGCGCGGTCTTGTCCTGCGGCGCCGTGCGAAGCAACTGTAAACGAAGGCATTCGCCAAGGTTCGACGCGCCGACGCCCGCCGGCTCCATATCCTGTAGCAGCTTGATGCATTTTTGGACTTCCTCCAGCGGGACTTGCAGGACGCCGGAGGTGCTTTCGGCGGATTCGGTCAGAAAGCCGTTTTCATCCAGCGAATGAATGAGATAATTCATGATGCGCTGATGGTACTTCGGCAATTTCAACGCGGCGCTTTGCAGGAACAGATCGCGCAGCGCGGAAGAGCCGGCGGCTTTATCCTCCATCAGCTGCTCCATGGAAACCGCCTGCTGGCGGTCCGAGCGTTTGGCGTGATCGGGAGTCCGTTCCTGCCGTTCAAACGGGCCGGGCCGGTAATCTATTTCAGGGTATTCAAGCTCGACCACCGCATTGCTGGTCATCAGTTCGCCGAGATAGTTGCGCAGCTGTAAGTTGTTAAGCTGCAGCAGACGGACAGAGGTTTGCATGGCAAGCGTGAAGCCTTGCTTCTGGCTCAGTTCCAATTTCATCGTATCACTACCTTTTTTGCGGAGCAACTTGCGTGTGTATGAGACAACGGAGCGGCTGGTGATGTACAAAGCGTAACATAGCGGCGCGATGCTGGCAAGTGTAAAAGGGAAGGGCAATGTGCGCGGCTATTCATCAAATGTGTTGGCAACGGTAAAAAAGTATTATATAATATTATAGAAACGCACAGCTTCATGACGGCTGCGGCAAAACGCCGCATCAAGGCATAAAAGAGCGGGAGGAATGGCGGGTGCGATATCAGGAAGCGATGGAAACGCTGTCGGCGTGCGGACTTGGCGCGCTGGTGACGGCGGAGGATGGAAAAAATCTTATCCGTTAACGAAACGGGAGACCGTCTGCTCCATGGAGACGGCCGCTTGCAGGGAACGCGGCTGCAGGATATAGCGGAGCCGCTCTGTGAAGAATCGGATCAACCGGTTTATGCATCTGTTGTATTTGGGGAATATCTGCTGCGCTGCCCCACGCCGGAACTGGCTGATCTGCCGGAGCATTGCCGGATGGTGGTGTTTCGCGAGGCGACAAACGACGCCTGCCACGATATGCTGATCGGCGTGCTGAACCAGATCAGCGAGCCGGTCATCCTATGCGACGCGCAGTGCCGCATCTATCTGCTCAATGACGCGGCGGTAAAAATGGATTCCATTGTCACGCAGGATGTGCTGGGAGAAAATATCACAAACGTATACCGCTCCCGAGACGGTTCGGAATTAATGGTGCCGGAGGTGATCCGGGAAAAACGCCCGAATATCAACAAGCGGCAGTATTATACGACGCGGTACGGCAAAAATGTCGATATTGTATGCAATAATTTCCCGATCGTGCAGAACGGTCAGGTGCTGGGCGGCTTCAGCGTCATGGAGGACTGGAGCGCCATCGACAGCTTGCATAAGCAGATCATCGACTTGCAGGACAAATTGGTCAACCGTACGTCCGCGGGCCGGCACAAAACCAAAAGCGCGCTATCGGCCAAATTTACCTTTGAGGATATCATTTGCATTAGTCCGGCCATGAGCAATGTGATCGCGCAATGCAAGCGGGTGGCAAAAAACGACTCTTCCGTGATGATCTACGGAGAAACAGGGACCGGCAAGGAGATGTTCGCCCAAAGCATCCACAACGCCAGCAACCGCGCGGACGGGCCGTTCCTCGCCATCAACTGCGCGGCGATTCCGGAAAACCTGCTTGAAAGCCTGCTGTTCGGCACGGAGAAGGGCGCCTATACCGGCGCGGAACACCGGCCCGGCCTATTTGAGCAGGCAAACACCGGCACGCTGCTGCTGGATGAGATCAACTCAATGAACATCAACCTGCAATCCAAACTGCTCCGTGTTTTGCAGGACGGCATTATACGGCGCGTGGGCGGCTCGTCGGAGATTCATGTGGATGTGCGCGTGCTGTCCAACATCAACGTACCGCCCAGTCAGGCAATCGCGGAAAATAAGCTGCGGCGCGACCTGTTTTATCGCTTGGGCGTCGTCAATATCAGCGTTCCGCCGCTGCGGAACCGGCGGGAGGACATCGCCCTGCTGGCCAAGCATTTTATCATGCAATGCAATAAAAAGCTGGTGCGGAACGTGAGGAACATCGATGGGGCCACGCTGGAAAGGTTTCAGGCTTATAGCTGGCCCGGCAACGTGCGCGAGCTGCAGCATGCGATCGAGCACGCCATGAACGTGCTGCCGGACGAAGCCTCGATGATCACGCCGGACTATATCCCCGATCTGATCGCTTCGTCAAGCGGCGCCGCCGGCGCGGAACAAGCGCAAACGGTACCGTCCGCAAGCTCGCTGAGCGGCGCGATACACGACATGGAGCGCCAAACCATCTGCAAGGTGCTGCGGGAGACCGGCGGCAATATTTCAGAAGCGGCGCGCATATTAAAAATAAGCCGACAGAACCTGCAATACCGCATCAAACGGTATAAGATCGATATCGCCGCGTTGCTAACCGGCACGATCCCGCAGTGGTGACAACGAAAAGATCTGAGGCAGCCCTCCATAGGGCTGCCTTTTTTGCGCCTGTGGGCAGCGCCTAACGCGTTATAAAGTAACGCTTCCGGCAGACCATGGCGGACTGCCGGAAGCGAAGGAGACAACCTGCGAAAAGCAGGGTGATATGTGGGCTGTACAGATGAGAGAACGCGCCTTGCGCTTATTCTCTGGTCAGGTTCCGGTAGCTTTCAAGCCGCTCCTCGGCATCGCGCTCCGCCTTGGAATACAGGGCTTCAGCCTTATCCGGGAAGGACAGCTTGAGCGAAGCGTAACGGTTCTGGCCCAGAAGGAACTTCTGGAAATCGCCGGTGGGCGCCTTGGAATCCAGCGAGAACGGATTTTTGCCCTCTTCCTTCAGATCCGGATTGTAGCGGTACAGGTGCCAGTAACCGGCTTCGACCGCCTTCTTTTCTTCCTGCTGGCTCAGACCCATGCCGCACTTCATGCCGTGCTCGATGCAGGGGCAGTAGCAGATGATCAGGGACGGGCCGTCGTAAGCCTCGGCCTCGCGGATTGCGCGCAGCGTCTGCGCCTGATCCGCGCCCATTGCGACCTGTGCTACGTAAACATAGCCGTAGCTCATCGCCATCAGGCCCAGATCCTTTTTCTTGGTGGCCTTGCCGCTGGCGGAGAACTTGGCGATCGCGCCCGCCGCCGTGGACTTGGATGCCTGACCGCCGGTGTTGGAATACACCTCGGTATCCAGAACCAGCACGTTGATATCCTTTCCGGAAGCAAGCACATGATCCAGACCGCCGTAGCCGATATCGTAGGCCCAGCCGTCGCCGCCGAAAGCCCAAACGCTCTTTTTGGTCAGGAATTCCTCGTTCTGGCGGATAAATTCAGCTTCCTCGCTGGTATCGTCGACAAGAGCGGCCAAAAGCGAATCGCTGACCGCGCGGGATACCGCGGCGTCGTTGCCCTTTTCCAAATAGGTTTCGCAAGCATCCTTCGCGACGCCGCGCTCAGCCAGTGCGTGTACCTTTTCCGCGAGCTGCTGGCGTACGGCGTCCTGACCGAGCAGGTAGCCATAAGCGTATTCCGCGTTATCCTCGAACAGCGACATTGCCCAAGCGGGGCCGCAGCCCTTCTTATCCGTGCAGTACGGGGAGGACGGGGTGGAGCCGCCGTAAGCGGACGAGCAGCCGGAGGCGTTTGCGATATACATACGGTCGCCGAAGAGCTGGGTCACCAGCTTGATGTACGGGGTCTCGCCGCAGCCGGCGCACGCGCCGGAGAACTCAAAGTAGGGCTTGGCGAACTGGGAGCTCTTGACGCTCTTGGCGCTGACCGCATCGGTCTTGATCGCCACTTCCTCCACGGCGAAGGTCCAGTTTTCCGCTTCCTTGAGCTGGGTATCGAGCGGCGCCATGACGAGCGCCTTCTCCTTAGCCGGGCAGCCGTTGACGCAGCTGCCGCAGCCGGTGCAGTCGTACGGGGAGACCTGCATGCGGTACTGGTATTTATCCAGACCGGCGCCGAGCGCCTTCTTGGTCTCAAAGCCGGCGGGCGCGGCCTTCACCTCGTCCTCGTTCAGCAGGATCGGCCGGATAGCGGCGTGCGGGCAGACCAGCGAGCACTGGTTGCACTGGATGCAGGCGTCCATGTTCCAAACTGGAACTTCGACGGCGGCGCCGCGCTTCTCGTACTTGGAGGTACCCGAAGGCCAAGTGCCGTCCTCCAGACCATACTTGGTCATGGTGGAAACGGGCAGAATGTCGCCTTCCTGACGGTTCATGACGGAAACGACTTCCTTGATAAAGGCGGGGCTCGAATCGGCCCCCGGCTCGTCAAGCGCGGTCAGCCAAGCGTTGGGGATGCGGATCTCGACCAGCTCGTTCAGGCCGTGGTCGATGGACGCGTTGTTCATATCAACAACCGCCTGACCCTTTTTCTTAAAGTAGGACTTGTAGATCGCTTCCTTCATTTCGTTAACCGCCGTATCCACCGGAATCACGCCGGAGAGCTTGAAGAACGCGGCCTGCAAAATGGTATTGGTACGGTTGCCGAGGCCGAGGCCGCGGGCGATGTCGATCGCGTTGATGGTATAGAACTTGGCGTGCTTTTCCGCCAGAGAACGCTTCATGGAAGCGGGAAGGTGCTTTTCCAGACCGTCCATATCCCACTGGCAGTTGAGCAGGAACGTGCCGCCTTCCTTCAGGTTTTTGACCATGTCGTACTGGCGGACATAGGAAGGATTGTGGCAGGCAACGAAATCAGCCGAGCTGATCAGGTAAGGCGAGCGGATCGGCTCCTTGCCGAAGCGCAGGTGGGACTGGGTCAGGCCGCCGGATTTCTTGGAATCGTATACGAAGTAAGCCTGACAGTAAAGATCGGTGGCATGGCCGATGATCTTGATCGAGTTCTTGTTCGCGCCGACCGTGCCGTCCGAGCCCATGCCCCAGAATTCCGCGCTGGTCTGACCGGCGGGCGAGGTATCGATCTCCTTGGTGAGCGGCAGCGAGGTGAAGGTCACGTCGTCCACGATACCGACCGTGAAGTTGGTCTTCGGCGCATCAAGCTTCAGGTTGTCAAACACCGCCAGCATCTGGCCCGGCGTCGTATCCTTCGAGCTGAGGCCGTAACGGCCGTTCACGATCTCCATCGGGATGCCGCGCTCCTTATAGATGGTGCAGATATCCTGATAGAGGGGTTCGCCCATCGCGCCGGGCTCCTTGGTGCGGTCGAGCACCGCGATGCGCTTAACGGTGGCGGGCAAGCTTGCAAGGAAGTGCTCCGCCGAGAAGGGACGGTACAGATGTACATTGATCAGGCCGACCTTTTCGCCCTGCGCGGTCAGGTAATCCACGGTCTCCTTGGCGGTTTCGGCGACAGAGCCCATGACGATCATGACGCGATCCGCGTCCGGCGCGCCGTAGTAGTCAAAGAGGTGGTGCGGCCGTCCGGTGATCTTACCGACTTCCTGCATGTAGTACTCAACCGCGGCCGGGATCTCGGCGATCTTGCTGTTGCAGGCCTCGCGGCACTGGAAGAAGATGTCCGGGTTGACGGTCGTGCCGCGCGTGGAGGGATGCTCGGGGTTCAGAGAATGCTTGCGGAAAGCCTTAAGCGCTTCCATGTCCACCAGCGGGCGCAGATCCTCGTAATCCAGCGCTTCAATCTTCTGGATTTCATGGGAGGTGCGGAAGCCGTCAAAGAAGTGCAGAACGGGCATCCGGCAGTGGATGGCGGCAAGGTGCGAGACCGCGCCCAGATCCATGACTTCCTGCGGGGAGGACGAGGCCACCATGGAGAAGCCGGTGGAACGAACGCTCATAACGTCGGAATGATCGCCGAAGATGGACAACGCGTGGGCCGAAAGGGTACGGGCGGAAACGTGGAACACGCCCGGCAGCATTTCGCCGGCAATCTTGTACATGTTGGGAATCATCAGCAGCAAGCCCTGCGAAGCGGTGTACGTGGTGGTCAGTGCGCCGGATTGCAGCGAACCGTGCACGGTGCCTGCGGCGCCGCCCTCGGACTGCATTTCCACTACCTGAACCGGCTGGCCGAAGAGATTCTTCTTACCATTGGCCGCCCATTCGTCTACATATTCCGCCATCGGAGAGGATGGTGTGATCGGGAAGATACCCGCCACCTCCGTAAAGGCGTACGAGACATACGCAGCTGCCTGATTGCCGTCCATTAACTCGGTTTTTTTACTCATACAGATTGCCCCCTTTAATTTTTTGGGTATTATAGTGCTGTTTTTTTGTACACAAAAGTGAAGATAGTTGATCCGGCAGCGGACGGTGTGTGTTGTGATGGCGTTCCGCGGCTTAATCTTGCATTCAATATAGATAATTGCATTCAATTTGTCAAGAGTGAATAGCAATTTTCTGCGTTATAGATAAATCGGACAAAAGAAAACTGTGCAAAATGGAGTTTTATATGGAACAGGAAAAAAGAATGCTAAAAAAACGATTGACCGATTAAATGAAATATTGTATGCTGCTTTTATATGGTGCAAGAGGGAAAGAAAGCAGGTGTTGACCTATCCGTTCACAAAGTGAAATTGCTTATCAGCAAATCAAGGATATGATTTTTCGCATGGAGCTGCTGCCCGGCACGCGGATCCCCGAACTTCAGATATCCGCCAAGCTCTCCATCAGCAGGACCCCGATCCATGACGCGCTTCGGCGTCTGGCGGCGGAGGGGTTGGTAAGAATCGGCCCCAACCGCGGCGCGTCGGTTAGATGCTTTAGCGACGAGGAGATCAAGGAGATCGGCGCGATCCGCCTGTCGCAGGATATTTTGTCGGCGCAGCTCGCGTCCTACTATGGAAGCGCGTCCGACTTCGACCAGCTCGACCGCATGGCCGACAGCTGCGAGGAGGCCGCCGCGAGGGGCGACGTTTACGGGCGTATCCGCGCGGATGATGATTTCCATTTGGAGATCGCTAGTATTTCGCGCAACGCGCAGCTGATCCGGCAGCAATACGCGATCTATCAGCAGGTCCATCTCATTCAGGTGTCCAAATACACCGATATCGAGCACAGTCTGATCCAGATCCATCATCACAAGCCGATCATAGCGGCGATTCGCGGCAGAGATCTGGACGATATCCGCACGCTGAACTGCGAGCATATCAAGGACTTTTACGGCATCGATCCGTATCTTCTCAAATGCTTTGGCGGGGTAGCCGACACAAAGCAATGAGCGCGGACGCACGTTTGAGAAGGGATGGTGTACGACATGAAAAGCAACCCGGCGGACCGGACCGCCATGGATGCCGGGCAACCGGCCGCCAAACGAACCAAGCGCCAGCTGCAGGCAATGGAAACCAAGGATAAGATCTATAACGCCGCCTTGAAGGAGATCAACGAAAAAGGCTTTGGCAATGTCAGCGTGGAGGACATCACGACGGCGGCCAATGTTGCAAAAGGCACCTTCTATACGCATTTTGAATCGAAAGAGGCGCTTGTTTTCTATACGTTCCAATGTTCGGACGAAATTTACAAGCAGGCCTACGAGCGGGTAAAGGGACAGGATTTTCTGTACATGGTCACGCATTTCGTACGGATATCCTATACCGCGTACGAAAAACGCGGCAAGGGGATTATTAAGGCCATGATATCGAATTACTTTACCATGCCGGGGCGCAGTTTTTACGGAAGGGACCGCGCCTTGCTCCAATGCCTAAGCGAGATCGTGGAGAGCGGCAAGACGGAGCGGGTGCTCGATACGGCGTATCCGACCGAGCGGTACGTGGATATCCTTCTTTCCACCATGATCGGCGTCGAAGTCATGTGGTGCTTCGATAGTCAGGAGCTTAGCCTCGCGGATCTAATCGAGGAAGCCGTGCTTGTCGTGGCGAAGGGCATGATGCAATGAGTACCCGCGCTTAGTTTTTGTGCTATCTTTATATTAAATCGGGCGGGCCGTTTCGGCCTTGCCCGATTTCATGTTTTTTGTGCAGTTTATCACCTGTTTGCATAGACCTGTCAAAAGACCCGTGCGCCGGCTGTGGGCAAGCCGCCGGCGCACGGGCCTTTTGCGTTTCGGGCCTGCAATGCCCCACCTGAAGGGATGCAAAAAACACGATAGCTTTGGCAAAGCGAGCGGCTGCATCTTTCTTTACAATAGGAACCATGAAAGAGCCCTATTCCACATAGCCCTTTCGTTGGTAGGAGGCGATGGTTAATAGGCGTCCACTCGCGGAAAGACCGCGTGTCGGACGATATACACAAGATTACGGCAGTATTTTTGTAAACCATTACATCTTTACAATTCAAAACGCTGCGCATATAATGACCTTAAGTCAATGACTGATAGTCATTAAACGCGTTGCAAAGCACCGGCCGCACTGACCGGTACCATGAAATTTAAGGAGGCAAATGAAACATGGACATGAGTTATTTGAAAGACAAGCCGATTGCAATCTTGGGTGCCGGCGGCGTAGGTAAGACGATGGCGGGCGATTGCGCGCTGGCAGGCAAAGAGGTCCGCATGTGGGACCAGCCCGCTTTCGCAAAGAGAAACTTTGTCAACATCGAAAAGACCGGCATCACTCTGGCTGGGCATCAGTTCAGCTTCTTCGGCTTCAAGCGCACCGGCACCGCCAAGGTTGCTCTGGCGACCGATGATATGGCCAAGGCCGTCAAGGGCGCGGGCATCATCATTGTTGCCACCGTTGCTGTTGCACATGAGTCCATCTTCCGCGAGCTGATCCCGCTGCTCGAGGACGGTCAGGTCATTCACATCCTGCCCGACAACTGCGGCACCTTCATCTTCCGCAAGCTGATGCGTGAAATGAACTGCACGGCCAAGGTCATTGTCGGCGCCTGGTATACCGCTCCGTACGGCGTGCGCATCGTCAACCGCGGCGGCGTAACCACCAACGAGTGTAAGGTAGAGGACCGCATCACCACCATCCGTGGCTGTGCGCTGCCGATGAGCGACAACGACGCCTTCATGGCTTCCGCTTTCTACATTCCCGCCTTTGACGCCATCATCGACGCGGAGGGCGAAGTGACGATCAGCAAGAAGGGCGAGGAGTTCCACCACGGCTTTGTCGTGGGCAACACCGTGCTCGACATCAACCTGTCCAACGTCAACCCTGTCATTCACGTTCCCGGCGCTCTGCTGGCGGTTTCCACCATGCAGAACTTCGACACCGTTTTGGGTCAGGACAAGAAAAAGTACTCCCTGTACGCCTTTGGCGCCTGCCCGGCGATCGCCGAGGTTCAGGCCCGTTTCTGGGAGGAAGAGAAGGCTCTGGCCGCCAAGATGGAAGTCGGCCTGTGCACGGTCAACTACGAGGATTTCTTCTCCCGTACCACCATGTACGGCAAGGAATACATGGGCCCCGACTTCGCCGTTCCGTATGAAGAGAACTACGAGAACTTCTGGGGCGACGGTCCGTTCGATCTCGAAAACCGTTACATCACCGAGGACGTTCCGGTGGGCTGCTACCTGATGAGCCAGCTGGGCAAGAAGTACGACGTGGCCACCCCCATCATCGACGCGATGATCCTGCTGGCCAGCACCATGATCAAGCGCGACCTGATCAAGGACAGCAAGTACACGCTGGATTACCTCGAGATCGGCCACATGACCCACGAGCAGCTGCAAAAGTATCTGCGCGAGGGCGTATACACCGCGAAGTAAAACGGCTTTTTGCCGCTGATCCTGCATCCCATTTGCAGTGGGTTCTGACAGAAAACGTATTGAGCACACGTTTTCTGGCCCAGCCGCTCGGGCAGTGCGGCTGATTCTCTGACAATACACCTACACCTACTTTTACCCCCTATTCTTTCCGGCCAAAGGCGTGCAAAACATTGTTTTGCACGCCTTTGGTTTTGCTGTGCGGCGCACCGGAAAAGGCGGGGAAATTCGCCTGCAAAAAGGGGTGCAAAAAAGTTTGCGATAGGGTGCAAAAAAAGTGCAAAATTTTTTGCGGGAACCGGCAAAATCGCTTTGTGCAAAACCACTTAAACAGAAGAAGTCTATTTGTAGACATGTTCAACTCTTGTGTGAGTAGTCACTGGAATCTGTCTCCAAATGGGATTCTAAATGAAGAAAAATCAAAAAATCCGTAAAAAGCAGAAGAAAAGCACCGCTTAAAACGTAGCGCGTAAAACGAGTATGGCAAAGTGCACAAAAAACGCGATTTTAATATACATAATGAAAAGAAGCTTGAACAAAACGCATAAATCGCTTCGGATGAGTTTTGATAGTTTACACAAATTTGATGGAAAATTAAAAAGAAATAAGCTTAGATTGCACAAGTGGCACGATATTTGCTTCTATATAAATGACTGCATCGAACACAACCGCCACATCCGATTCGCACCGGATGTGGCACCCCTAGCTTTCAACAGGGCCCCGCCCGGCGGGGCGTCCAACCAAGACACAAGGAGGAACAACTATGGCGAAAAAGTATATGGAACGCATTGAGGCGCTGAGACAGCAGTATCTGGATACCCGGGTGGACATGGACGTCTACAACGCAAAATATGTTACCGAGGGCTTTAAGCAGACCGAGGGACAGCCGTGGATCATCCAGAAGGCGACGGGCTACCTCAACCAGTGCCGCAAGAAGGACATCTACATTCAAGACCACGAACTGCTGGTCGGCGGCGTCGGCTTCAAGCCCCGCTGCGGCATCCTGAACCCGGACAGCGCCTGCTCGGTCATCGAGAAGGAGCTGGACACCATCAGCACCCGTCCGTTCGACCCGTTCTACCTGAGCGAGGAGGGCAAGAAGGTGTTCCGCGAGGACGTAGCCGATTACTGGCGCGGCAAGTGCGTGCTCGACCGCTGGCGCATCATGGCGCCGGAAGACATGGAGACCCTGCGCGATAACGGCGTGATCTATATCGACCGCAAGGCCGTTCGCGGCTACGGCGAGACCACGCCGAGCTGGAACCGCATTCTGCAAAAGGGCATCGGCGGCATCCGCAAGGAAGCCGAGGAAGCGCTCGCGAAGCTGGACGATTCGGCGCCGGGCGATCTCGAAAAGAGCTTTTTCTACAAGGCCGAATTGATGGCGTGCGAAGCCGTCGTCACGCTGGCGCACCGCCACGCCGACCTCGCGGAGAAAATGGCGGCGGAGTGCACGGACGAAGCCCGCAAGGCCGATCTGCTCAAGATCGCCGAGGTTTGCCGTTGGGTGCCCGAGCATCCGGCCCGCACCTTCCACGAAGCTTGCCAGTCCATCCTGTCCTACGAGTACGCGATCTACATGGAGCAAAACGCTTCGTCGTACAATCTGGGCCGTCTGGACCAGTACCTCTATCCGTACTACAAGGCAGACAAGGCCGCCGGCATCCTGACCGACGACGACGCGCAGGAGCTGCTGGATTGCCTGTGGATCAAGATCGCGGAAATGAGCCTGTTCCAAGACGAAGTCACCGCGCAGTACGCGGCCGGTTACTGCATCACCGTGCAGACCAGCTGCGGCGGCATCGATGAATACGGCAACGACGCGACCAACGAGCTGTCCTACATGATGATTCAAGCCACCATGGACGTAAAGTTCAAGGAGCCCAACCTTTCGGTTACTTACAGCATGTCCAAGAACCCGGACGCGCTGCTGCACAAGGCGGTAGAAGCCATCGGCATGGGCCTGACCATGCCGGCGATCTATTCGAACGACATCGGCATCCGCATGATGCAGAACAAGGGCGTGCCGCTCTCCGAGGCTTGGGACTGGAACCCCTGCGGCTGTGTGGAGACCAACCTTTCCGGCCGCATGAAGCAGTACACGGACATCGCCGATATCAACATGGGCGCGGCGGTTGAGCTGGCGCTGAACGATGGCGTCAGCCGCACCACCGGCAAGCGCGTTTCAATCTCCACCGGCGACCCGACGAATTTCAAGACCTTTGACGATTTCTTTGCGGCGGTCAAGAAGCAGATCGATTATATCGTCGATGTAATCGTATCCGGCAACCAGCTGCTCGATTACCTGTCCATGCATTACCGCACCGTGCCGGTGCTGTCGCTGGGCTATGAGCACTGCATGGAATCCGGCAAGGATTACAGCCAGCCGGGCGGCGCCAAGTACACCTGCGGCGGCGGCGTGATCACGGTCGGTCAGGCCGATATCGTCAACTCGCTGGCCGCGGTCAAGTATCTGGTATACGACGAGAAGAAGCTGACGATGCGTGAGCTCTGCGACGCGCTGGCCGCCAACTTCGAGGGCTACGAGGACGTGCAGAAGCTGTGTCTGGAAGCGCCCAAGTACGGCAACGACGACGAGCGCGCGGACTTCTGCGTGGGCGAAGTGTTCACCCATGTTATCGACCAGTTTGAAAAGTACGACACCCTGTTCGGCAAGATGACCTGCGGCATGCTGCCTGTTTCGGGCAACACGCCGATCGGCGAATGGGTAGGCGCGCTGCCTTCCGGCCGCAAGGCGGGCACCCCGCTGACGGACGGCATCGGCGCGACCGGCGGCACCGACGTCAACGGCCCGACCGCGCTGCTCAAGTCGGTCAGCCATATCCCGCACGCGCGCTTCACGCAGGGCACGCAGCTGAACCTGAAGATCGCGCCCGAACTGATTAAGGGCGACGACGGCATCGCCCATGGCATGAACCTGCTCAAGACCATGTGCACGCTCGATGTGTACCACGCGCAGATCAACGTGGTCGACCGCGAGACGCTGATCGACGCGCAGGAGCATCCGGAGCAGCACCGCGACCTGCTCATCCGCGTGGCCGGTTACACCGCCTTCTTCGTCGAACTCGGCAGAGAAGTGCAAAACGAGATCATCGGCCGTACCGAGATCGGCAGCTGGGCCGGCAAGAGCTGCTGCGGCAGATAACCAGATGATTTAGCGAGAGGGGGAGCCGGCTGTGTATCACTTGGTGGCTCAAGCGATCGGTTTTCTTGGCATGGCCCTTTGTATCGGCTGCTTCCAATGCAAAAGCAGCCGGCTCCTACTCCTGTTTCAACTGCTCGGCAACACGGTATATGTCGTGCACTATCTGATGCTTGGCGCGTATAGCGGCTGCGTCAGCGCCGCGCTTCTCGCGTGCAGCGCGATACCGATCTGCGCGGGCGATCAGCCGTGGGGAAAATGGAAGGGCTGGAAATGGCTCTTTTCCGCGTTGGCGGTCGTCGCCTGCATCTTTACCTATCAGGATATTTTCAGTCTGCTGCCTTGCGCCGCGACTGTCATCTTTATCATGACCAACTACTCCGGCAACGGCAAGGTGATTCGCCGGTGCAAGCTGTTTCTCGTGGGTCCCATGTGGGTCGTTTACAATGCCTATGTGCGTTCCATCTCCGGCACGATGTCCGAAGCGTTCGGCATGGTCTCGGCGCTGGTCTCACTGTGCCGCTTCGGAGCGAAGCCGCTGGAAAAGGACATTGGGGACGCGGTGGACTGCGGCAGCGAAGAACCGGCCGCCCGCTGACGGACCGGATACAAAAGTAACAAACAAGGAGGCGCGAGGCGCTATGGGACTGGAAATGATCGAAAAAGACAGGCAAGGGATGGTGCTGCGCATCGAGCGGTCGTCTATCCACGATGGAGACGGCTTCCGCACGGTCGTGTTTTTTAAAGGCTGCCCCCTGCGCTGCCAATGGTGCTCCACCCCGGAGAGCCAGTCCTTCGGCGTTGAGCATACCGCCGACAATGCCTATGGCAGCCTGATGACCGTGGAGGAGGTAATGAAGGAGATCCGTAAGGATTCCCTGTTTTTCTTCCTTTCCACCGGCGGCGTGACCCTATCCGGCGGCGAGGTTTTGTCGCAGCCGGAATTTGCCCTTGCTCTGCTGAGAAACTGCAAAAAGGAATGCTTCAATACCGCCGTGGAGACCTGCTTTTTTGGCCCGTGGGAGCACATCGAGACCATGCTTCCCTACATCAACACCATCTACGCGGATATGAAGCTGATCGACAGCGACCTGCATAAAAAATACTGCGGCGTGGATAATAGCCTGATCTTAGACAACATGCTGAGAACCAACGAGGTCGAAAGCAAGCTCCGTCTGGTCATCCGCACGCCGATCATTCCGGGCATCAACGATTCCGATGAGGAACTGAACCGCATCGGAGAATTCTGCGCGAAGCTGCGCCATCTGGACTATGTGCAGCTGCTGCCCTATCACCGCTTGGGGACGGAAACCTACAAAAAGCTGGGCCGCCCCTATCTGCTGGAGCATGTCAAATCGCCCTCGTTCGAGGAAATGGAACGCTGCCGGAACGTGATACGGCAATACGTCGGCAAGACGATCTAGGCTAAATATGCTATACTGATGGCTCGACTGTTTCGGCCTAGGGCCGGATTTTAAAACCGCCACATCTTGGATGGGGGAAATACCATGAATCAGAAGGTCAATATTCGTATTTTTCATGAGTGCAACGGGGAGCACGCCCACGAGTTTCCGCAAATTCTGGTACCGCTCGAGGAAACGATGCAGATTCGGATCGGGGAGACCGAGTATGAGGTCACCTCGCAGGAATTGTGCTTTGTTCCGGCCGGTATGAAGCACCAGTGCAACTATCTGGGCAGGCTGCTGGCGATCGACCTTTCGGAGGATATGCTGGAGACCCGGGACGCCGTGCTGCTGTCCTACCCCCTGATCGTATCGATGCGCGGCCAGATCACCCAGTTGGTCGAGCTGATCCAAGCCGAGCTGCAGCAGAATCCGGACAGCAAATCGGTGCGTTACCTGTACAGCTACCTGTACTCCAAGCTGATCGAAAACTGCGCCGCGCCGTCCATCCGCTACATCAGCCAGTATTACGATCTGCCGATCACGGTCGATCAGCTGGCGAAGATCGAAAATTACAACGTCACCTATTACAGCGACTGGTTCAAACAGCAGACCGGCTTTTCGCCCAGCCTGTATCTGCGCTGCATTCGGATCGACCGGGCGAAGGAGCTGCTTACAAGCACCAATTTCAGTGTGATGGAGATCGCCGTCATGGTGGGCTATTCCAGTAATTCCACCTTTACGCGCGCGTTTCATAATATCACCGGCATGACCCCAAAGGCCTACCGGGAATGCCCCTGCTTCCAAAAAATCGGCTAAATGATCACCGTTGTATTCAAACAAAGGGGCGTTACGCCCCGTAAATATGAAGGAGATATGACTATGTACACTTCCAAAAGCGCAAACCGCAAGTTCAAGCTTGGCATGCACAGCTACACCCTGCACCTGAGCGGTCTCGGCGAAAGCTGGGGTTTCCAGAGCGAAGGCAAGACCTTTGCGTTCGACAAGGTGATTGATCTGGATAAACTGATGGACCTGGCGGTGGAGGAGGGCATCGAAGTCCTTCACATCACGCTGGTTGATCTGGATAACGATGTTTCGCCCGAGCATCTCGCGGCCGTCAAGGCGAACGCGGAAAAGCACGGTCTGGATCTGGAACTGAACGTTTCCTTCAACGCGCCGAGCGATCCGCGCGTCAACGCCACAATCGAGGACGCGCTCGAGATCGGCCACGCGATCGGCGCGAAGCTGGTTAAGTTCAGCACCGATGTGGAGCATCCGCACCCCATCTCGCACGCCTGCATGTGCCCCGAGGCAATGGCGCAGATGTCCGAGATCGTGATGAATTTCAAGAAGAACCTTCCCACCATTGAAAAGTACGGCATGAAGATCGCCATCGAGAACCACTGCGACCTGTTTTCGGACGAGGTCATTTGGATGGTCAAGCAGCTCAATCACCCGCTGATCGGCGCGTGCTGCGACACCATCAACTCGCTCATGATGGCCGAAGGCATTGAGGAATGCGTGCGCAAGATGGCGCCGTATTGCTACTGCGTGCACTTCTGTGATAACCGCGTGTTCGCCGACCCGGACGGCACCCATTCGCTGGGCTGCGCCATCGGCGACGGTGATGTGGACGTGATCGAGGTCATGAAGATCCTGCGCGAGAACGCGCCCGAGGAACTCGACACCATCGACCTTGAGATCGAGCTGCCTCTTTCCGGCTACACGCTTGAGGAAGGCCGCAAGGAGGAGATCGACGCCATGCGCAAGAGCATCAAGTACATGCACGAGGTGCTTGATATCGGCATTACCGGCCGCTAAGACCAGACGCAAAGCGTGATATAGAAGATACAGATAAGCTGTTTATCCCGGCAATACCCTGTCAGACACCTGATTCTATGAAATGAAGAAGTATTGTTTACAGAATGAAAGGGGAACAAGATGAATATCTCGGATCTGATTTTTAAGATCGACAATATGCTGTGGGCGACCCCGCTGATCGCGCTGATCTTTATCACCGCAGTCGTTTACTGCGTAATCATGAAGTTCGGTAACGTCACTAAGGTAAAGTTACAATGGAAGCTGCTGAAATCGGGCGGGGGCTCGCAGGAAGGCATCTCTCCGTTTGAAACGTTCTGCTCGGTAGCCGCTTACCGCGTCGCGGTCGGCAACATCGGCGGCGTTATGGTCGCGATCATGTACGGCGGCCCCGGCGCAGTGTTCTGGATGCTGGTCACCGCGCTGGTCACCTCGGCGATTGCTTACGCGGAAAACAGCCTAGGCCAGATTTACAAGGTCCGGCAGGACGGGCAGTACCGCGGCGGCCCCTACTTCTATATGGAAAACGGCCTGCCGTGGAAGAAGCTCGGCAAGGTGCTCGCCGTTATCTTCGCGCTGCTGGCTACGGTCGGCGTGCCGCTGCTCGTTACCGGCCCCAGCGCGAACAACATTGCCATGGCGTTTGAGAACAGCTTTGGCGTTGCGCCCGTTATTTCCGGCGCTGTCATTGCGGTTTTGCTGTTCCTCGTCATCTCCGGCGGCGTGCGCCGCATTGCGAAATTCTCCACCATTATTGTTCCGTTTATGACCATCGGCTATCTGATCATCACCCTGATCGTGCTGATCGCGAACGCCAGCGCCATTCCCTCGACGATCGCGATGATGGTAGGCAGCGCGTTCAATGCGCACGCGCTCTTCGGCGGCATGATCGGCGGCGCGTTCTCGTACGGCGTCAAGCGCGCGGTCAACTCCTCCGGTTCCGGTTTCGGCGAGACCCCGGCGTCCGCCGCCGCGGCGGAGACCGCGCACCCGGCCACACAGGGCATGGTCAATGCATTTTCCGTTTATATTGACGTTGCCGTTTGCTTCTGCTCCGGCATCATGGCGCTGATTACCGATTGCTTCAACGTGCTGGGCGCGGACGGCGTGGCCTTCATGCACATCGGTTCGGGCTCCGAAGCCATGGCGGTACAGGCGGCCAGCAACACCGCGGGCGTCGTATGGGTACAGGAAGCGGCCAACTCGGTCATGCCGGGCATCGGCGGCGCTTTGATCGCGATCGCGCTCACCTGTTTCGCGTACTCTACCTGCATTGCCTACTATTACGAAGGCGAATCCGGCTTGGCGTACCTGTTCAGACATTTGAAGCAAGAAACGCGCGGCAAGCTGATTTGGGCTATCCGCATCGTTATGCCGATCCTGTTCTTTGTATGGGCGAACGTTACGGCTGCCACCGCGTGGGCGATCAGCGAAGTGATGTTCGGCCTGATGGCTTGGATCAACGGCATCGCGCTGGTATTCCTCATCCCGACGGTCAAGAAGGTTTACGACGACTATATGGCGCAGCGCAAGGCCGGCGTTGAAAATCCGTATTTCAACCCCAAAAAGCTTGGCATCAGAAACTGCGACGTATGGATGGAAATCAACAAGGAGCAGATTGATAAGGAGGCGATGCAGAAGGAAGAGACAACAGTCTGATATATTCAAGGATTTGGGGTAAATGATTGGAGGACAAAAATGAAAGAAAAGGTAAAAATCAGACCGGCCGTCATGTCTGTCACGGTCATCCTATTTGTACTGATGCTTGCAGCAATCCTCATCAACGGTGAAGCGTTCTACTATGTACTCAATACGGTAGTCATGAACACGCTGATGTCCAGCGTGGGCTGGGCCGTCAGCTTGGTCATGCTGTTTATGGTTATCCTTTGTATCGTCATTATGGTCACGCCGCTTGGCAAAATTCGGCTGGGCGGCCCGAACGCGAAGCCGAAGTTCAGCTATATGCAGTGGTTTGGTATCTCGCTCTGCACCGGTATCGGCGCGGGCGTGGTGTTCTGGGGCGCGGCGGAACCGCTGCTGTTCGCCATGGAACCCTCGGCCAGCACCGGTCTTGCGGCCGGCAGCAACGGCGCGGTACTGTGGAGCATGCTGCACTGCTTCCTGCAATGGGGCCTGACGCCGTATGCCAGCTGCGTGATCATGGGCGTTATCCTGTCCTATGCGATCCTCAACATGAACGCGCCCTTTAAGGCCAGCTCCTGTCTGGTGCCGATCTTCGGCGAAAAGGTGCTTAAAAGCCGCTGGTGCGACGTGTTCGACGCGATCTCCGCTTTCGCCCTGACCGGCGCTGTCGCCGGCGGCTTGGGCTACGGCGCGATGCAGCTTTCCGCGGCGGTGAAAGCCTTTACCGGTTTTGAGCCGAGTCCCACGGTGTATGCGATCATCATTATCGTCATGTTCTTCTGCTATAACGCTTCCGCCGTGAGCGGCCTGCGCAACGGCATTACCTTACTGTCCAACCGCAACACGCAGCTTTTCTTCATTCTGCTGCTGTTCGTGCTGCTCGCCGGTCCCACGGCGTATATCTGCAACCTGTTCACGGAAAGCCTCGGCGAGTACCTGAGCGAGTTCTTCTCCGCCAGCCTGTATACCGCGCCCTACGTGGACAGCGGCATGTGGCCCCAGAACTGGGATATGTACTGGTGGGTCGACTGGATGGCCTACGCGCCGCTGCTCGGCCTGTTCATGGTACGCGTGGCCTACGGCCGCACCCTACGCGAGTTCGTTCTGATCGAGTGGCTGTTCCCGGCGCTGTTCGGCATCATCTGGTTCTCCGTTTTCGGCGGCACCATTCTGCATGCCCAGCTGTTCGACGGCATCGATTTCTACAGCGTGTATCTGGCGGAAGGCGCGGAAGCGCTGACGCTCTCCATGTTCAACGTCTTGCCGCTCTCAACGATAGCGAAGGTCGTGATGCTCATTATTATTACGGTCTCGCTCGTGACGCAATGCGACTCCATGACCGTTACCCTCGCGGGCATGTGCATGGAAAAGAGCGACGAGAACACCGAAGCGCCCATCCCGCTGAAGCTGTTCTGGGGCATCGTGTTTGCCGTGATCGCGCTGGTGTTCACGGTGCTTGGCGGTATTGGCGGTGTAAAAACCATCAAATCCTTCTGCGGCATACCGCTCACGTTCATCTGTCTGTTCGTAACGCTCGGCTACTTACGCTATATGGCCAAACGGCCGCGTAAGACCACCGGCGAATACGAATATGAGGACGCGGTGAAGGACGCGCCCGACAACGGCCAGCCGGAAGCTCCCAAGAGCAAACTTTTGGGCAAACTGGGCTGGTAAAGAATATCAAAATACCGATTCCGATCGGTGCGCAATCAGAATGGAGCTGTGGAACGGTAACAGCTCCATTCTGACTTTTATTCAACAGTTGCCCAACTTATTCCCACGCGGTTTATTATCTTTTTGTCCGATATCGGATTTTTTAGCAAAACGGTCGACGACCCGAAATCAATGTGCTATAATAGCAAAAATACACAAAAACGATAGGCCAGCAGATCGTTTCTGTTCGGATGACAGACCCAGAAAGGACTGATGCCCCATGGAAATTCAGAAATTCAAAAAAATCCTTGTGGCGAACCGCGGCGAGATCGCGCTTCGCATTTTCCGCGCCTGCTATGACCTGAACCTCAGAACCGTTGCGATCTATTCACAGGACGATACCTACAGCCTGTACCGCACCCGCGCGGACGAAGCGTACTTGATCGGCGAAAACAAAAGCCCGCTTGCCGCCTATCTGGACATCCCGGCCATTATCGATCTGGCAAAGCGCCGTCAGGTGGACGCGATCCATCCCGGCTATGGGTTCCTGTCCGAAAACGCGGATTTTGCCGCCGCCTGCGAGCAGGCCGGTATCGCGTTCATCGGCCCGTCGCACACCATTTTGGAGCAGATGGGCGATAAGCTGACCGCCAAGACCATCGCGAAGGCGTGCGGCGTTTCCACCATTCCGGGCTCGACCCGCGCCCTGATCGATGAAAACGACGCGGTCCAGCTCGCGGAGGAATACGGCTACCCCGTGCTGCTCAAAGCGGCGGGCGGCGGCGGCGGTCGCGGCATGCGCCGCTGCGATACCCCGGAGGAGATCCGCACCAATTTCCAAATGGTCAAAAACGAGGCCAAGAAGGCCTTTGGCAACGAGGATATCTTCATTGAAAAGTATCTGGTCGAGCCGAAGCATATCGAGGTGCAGGTGCTGGGCGACCAGTACGGCAACATCGTTCATCTGTTTGAGCGCGATTGCTCGCTCCAGCGGCGCTATCAAAAGGTCGTGGAGTTCGCCCCGGCGTGGAGCGTGCCCGAGGAGATCCGCGCAAAGCTGTACGAGGACGCGGTCAAGATCGCCCGGTATGTCGGCTATGTGTCGGCGGGCACGATCGAATTTCTGGTCGACCGCGACGGCAACTACTATTTTATCGAAATGAACCCGCGTATTCAGGTAGAGCACACGGTCACCGAGGAGCTGACCGGGGTCGATCTGGTGCGCGCGCAGCTTTTGATTGCCGAGGGGTATCCGCTGTCCGATCCCGCGATCGGCATCCGCGAGCAGGCGGATGTGCAGGCGCGCGGCTTTGCCATGCAGTGTCGCATCACCACGGAGGACCCCAAGAACAACTTCCTGCCGGATACCGGCAAGATCACCTCGTACCGCTCGGGCGGCGGCAACGGCGTGCGGCTGGACGGCAGCAACACCTACGCGGGCGCGATTATTTCCCCGTATTACGATTCGCTGCTCGTCAAGATCACCTGCCACGACCATACCTTTGGGGGGCTGTGCCAAAAGGCGCTGCGCGCGATCAGCGAGGAGCACATCCGCGGCGTGAAGACCAATATCCCCTTTATCACGAACATTTTGCAGCACCCGGTATTCCGGGCGGGCAAGTGCCACACCCGCTTTATCGACGAAACCCCGGAGCTGTTCGATTTTGAGGAGGGCAGGGACCGCGCGACCAAGGTGCTGCGCTACATTGCCGCGCTGCAGGTCGCCAATCCCTCCGCCGAGCGAGCGCAGTACGATGTGCCGCGCTTCCCGGCGTATCAGGATTCGCCCCCGCGCCGCGAGGGTCTCAAGCAGCTGCTCGACCGCGAGGGGCCGGAAGCGGTTAAGCGGTATGTGCTGGGCGAAAAAAAGCTGCTGATCACCGATACCACCATGCGCGACGCGCACCAATCGCTGCTGTCCACCCGCATGCGCACCCGCGATATGCTGGGCGCCGCGCCCGGCACGGCAGAGATTTTAAACGATTGCTTTTCGCTGGAAATGTGGGGCGGCGCGACGTTCGATACCGCCTACCGTTTCCTGCACGAATCCCCGTGGGAGCGCCTCGACCTGCTGCGCGAAAAAATACCCAACATTCCGTTCCAGATGCTGCTGCGCGGGTCCAGCTTGGTCGGCTACGCGAACTATCCGGATAATCTGGTGCGCGCGTTCGTGCGGCAGGCCGCGAAGGGCGGCATCGATGTGTTCCGCGTTTTCGATTCGCTCAACTGGCTGCCCGGCATGGAGATCGCGATCGACGAGGTTTTGCAGCAGAATAAGCTGTGCGAAGCCACGATTTGCTACACCGGCGACATCATGGACCCCAAACGCGATAAGTATTCGTTACAGTACTATGTTGATCTGGCCAAACAGATCGAAAAGCGCGGCGCGCATATCCTCTGCATCAAGGATATGTCCGGCCTGCTCAAGCCGTACGCGGCGAAAAAGCTGGTCACGGCGCTGAAAAATGAAATCGGCCTGCCCATCCACCTGCACACGCACGATACCTCGGGCAATCAGGTCGCGGCGCTGCTGATGGCGGCGGAAGCCGGTGTGGATATTGTGGATACCGCGATCGATTCGCTGTCCTCCATCACCAGCCAGCCGTCGATGAACGCCGTTGTCGCGGCACTGCACGGGCAGGAGCGGGACACCGGGCTGGAGCTGGACCGCTTGCAGGCGCTCAGCGAGTACTGGGCGGACGTCCGGCTGCGTTACGCGTCGTTCGATAACGGCATGAAAGCGCCGTCCACCGATATTTACCGGTACGAAATGCCCGGCGGCCAGTACACCAACCTGAAAAGTCAGGTCACGGCGGTCGGTCTGGGCACGCAGTTTGAAGCGGTACGCGAGATGTACATTCAGGTCAACCAAATGCTGGGCGATATCATCAAGGTGACGCCGTCCTCTAAAATGGTGGGCGATCTGGCCATTTTCATGGTGCAAAACCAGCTTACGCCGGAAAACATACTGGAAAAGGGCGAAGCGCTCACCTTCCCCGATTCCGTCGTCTCCTACTTCAAGGGCATGATGGGCCAGCCCGCTGGCGGCTTCCCGGAAGGGCTGCAAAAGCTCATTCTCAAGGGAGAGGAGCCCATCACCTGCCGCCCGGGCGAATTGCTGCCGCCGGTGGATTTCGACGCGGCGCGCGAGCAGGTCCGGCAGTTTACGCCGGACCCGAACGACCGCACCGTGGTTTCCTGGTGCCTGTATCCCAAGGTTGTGGAGGAATTTTGCCGCCACCGGCAGGAATACGGCTATATCACCCGCATGGGCAGCCATGTGTTCTTTAACGGCATGGCGCTTGGCGAAACCAACCAGATCATGATCGAGGATGGTAAAACGCTGGTCGTCAAGTACCTCGGTCTGGGCGATCAGAACGAGGACGGCACGCGCAGCGTCCTGTTCGAGCTGAACGGCATGCGGCGCGAAGTGACCGTGCCCGATGTGCAGGCCAAGACCACCGCCCAGCGCATCCCGCTGGCCGATCCGGAGGATAAGGGCCAGATCGGCGCGCCCATGCCGGGCATGGTCTCGCGCGTGATGATCCGCGAGGGCGACACGGTGGAAAAGAATCAGGTCCTGCTGCTGATCGAGTCCATGAAAATGGAGACCTCGGTCGTCGCGCGCATGGCGGGCCGGGTCGAAACGCTCCGCATAGCGGAAAACACGGCGGTAAAGGCCGGCGAGCTACTTGCGGTAATCAAATAAAATTCCCGTCAGGCGAGGGGGCAAAGGGCGCGTTGCAAAATAAAAGAACGTTCCAAATTCTTGTCATTCTGAGGAGTGAAACGACGAAGAATCTCGCGCGAACGCGCGGTTTCCACGTTAATTCCGCGCGTTCGCGCGAGATTCTTCACTTCGTTCAGAATGACATACGGAATTTCTTTTATTTTACAACGCGCCCTTTGATCTCCAATCCATTCCCTTTCCCAGTCTGGGGCGGCGTGTGCCGCCCATTCGTTTTGCGTACGGTTGGCTGTGTGCCGGATCGGGTGCCGAGGGATTCAGTGGATGGGCGCCTCCGCTCGGCCGGACCGGCCTTGTTTGGCGCGCCCAGTTTTCTTGGCGCGCCGTTTCTTTCAGAATAACATGAGGAATTATACTATTTTGCATCACAGCTTTTGCTTCATAAAATTATATTTTATTCAAGTTACCCGTATATGGGTAGCTTGGGGTGTTTTCAGTGCTATTATGAAGAAGGGGAGATAGAGCATATCCTGAATTCCTTCAGGAAGGGGGTATATAGTTGACGGATAAGGGATATATGGGGAAACGCCTAAAAGCCGCACGTAAAAGCAAAGGATTTACCGGAGAACGCTTAGCGGAATCATGCTACATCAACGCGACATATTTGCGACAGATAGAAGCTGGCAGAAAGCTGCCAAGTTTACCGGTTTTCATCACCTTGTGCAAAGCATTAGAGGTATCCCCTACCTTTTTACTCGTAGACAGCATCGACAAAAATGAACTGAGCGGATTGGGCGAGCTGGCCGCGCTGTGGTCAACCGCAACGCCGGATCAACTGGAACTTGTTACGGCAATGATTCGCAGCGTTTTGGAGCACCTGCGAAAGGAATGATGAAAGCCGTTTATCTGGGTGCTCCGTCCTCGGCCGAGTGAGGTCACTCGGCCCTACACCGAAAGGGTTATCGCTCACCGAAAATGTAGGGCGCGAGAAGGTGAATCCCTTGTTTTTTCCTATGCGTTTCCCTTATCTTAATAAAATTGGTGACCCCGAGCCACCAATAAAACAGGCCCTGTGGATTTTCCACAGGGCCTGTCAGCGTGTCAAAGAACCCCTCGCGCCGCAGCGCGCAATAAAATTGAAAATTGAAGCTTAGCTTCAATTTGACCAAAAACCGGGAGCATGTATCTCGGTTTTTGAACAAACCGGCGGCGAAGTGTGCCCAAAGGGCGCGCGCCAGAGCCGGAAATCTCGATCGAAATGGGGCTTTGTTTCGATCGACAGACTGTCAAAACTTGTTTTTTGACAGTCTGACAGGCCCTGTGGATTTTCCACAGGGCCTGTTTCAAGGGGAGATCAAACGCTTTCGGGTTCTTCGCTGCTTAGAATGTTTTCCGCGCGGAGCAGGTGCTGCTGGCCGATCAGGATATCGATCCCCATGTTGCCGCAGAACTTTCTGCCCTTTTCGCTTAACACACAGTGTCCGATAGCGCTCAGCCGAATATCCGGGCGAACGCTGCGAATGCGCTCCAACGCGATCGTAAGCAGCGTGCCGACGCCGACGTCGTCAAACTCGCGGAAGGGATTGTGGCGAAAAACCTGCTCGTGCAGATACTTGGAGATCACCTTGCGGGAATCCAGCTTGCACATGCCATACAGCAGCTGCACGAGCTCCTCCACGTTAAAGACGATCGCGTCCGCGTAGGCGGCAAGCTGATCCGCGATGCAGGCGGCGCGCGGCGTGGCGATCTCGATGCCGACGGTGCACGCGATGCCGAAGGTAGCGGCGTACTCGGTGATAATGCCCTTCAAATATTCGACCTCGCCGCAATCGGATACGAACGGAAGCAGCATGGACAGCTTGTGGATGCCGCGCTCCTTGGCCGCCGTGAAGATCGCTTGCAGCAGCGTGCGGAACAGCAGCCCGTTGCCGATCATCATGCGGCAGCCCCGGCAGCTCAGCTCGGGATTGAAGGATTGCAGGCCGCGCTTTTGCCCCTCCAGCCATTCGGCGGGGCGGGCGGTATATTCGCTCAACCGTGCGAATTCCGCCGCGGTGCGGGGCAGGAACGAATCGATCGGCCGGTCGGGCAGGCGAATGCAGACCTGCATTTTGCCGCACTCCTCGACCTTTTCCAGCCACAGGCTCGTTTGCCCGCGCAGCATTTTTTTCAGCCGCTCATCCTCCGCGTTTTCCGGCGGGTCGAGCAGCAGGCTTTGGATCAGCAGGCGCTGATCGTCCATCCGCATCAGGCAGTCTTCCGCCGTCAGCATGATGCCGTCCGTTTGCTCGACTGATTCAAGCTCTTCCACCGCGTCAATTTCCGTGAAGTATTTCATGCCATACCCCTTTCATAATTTATCCGGCGTGTTGCAGCCGGCGTTTTCCTTCTTATTTTGTCATGCTATAAGCGCGTTTCAATGCATGGAACCCGTGACCCGCCAGAAAAAGAAAAAAGGGAAATCAGCCAATTTACCGGGGCCTGCTGACATACTGCGTTCATGTCAACAGGCCCCGGTTCATTCCGTACCCATGGATTACCAGCGGAAGGGCAAACCCTCCGCAAGCCGTTTTGCGCTTAAAGCGCCATGCGATAGATCTCGGCGGCGATCTCCGGCGTCAGCTTGACAAAGTTGCCGTGATTGGGCGCGCCGTGGAACATATTTTCCACCATCTTCGGGATATCCTCTTCCTTGCCGCCCAGCTCGCCGATGGTGGTGGGCATGCCGATATCCTTCATGAAGCGCTGGAACGACTTGATGCCTTCCATGCCGGTCACTTCGGGGTGCTCGAAATCGATCTGGCAGCCCCATACGCGGTTGGCGAACATGACGAAGCGGTCGGTGCCCTGCGTCTTCATGGCGTATTCCATCCAGTAGGGGAAGAGCAGCGCCAGACCCGCGCCGTGCGACGCGCCGTAAAGGATGCCAATCTCGTTATCCATATGGTGGGTGCCCCAGTCCTGCGCGCGGCCCACGCCGGTCGAGTTGTTCTGGGCGATCATCGCGGCCCACATGATGTTGGCGCGCGCTTCATAATTCTGCGGGTCGGCCATTACGCGGCGGCCTTCCTTAATCATCGTGAGCATGACGGCCTCAAGCAGGCGGTCGGTCAGCTCAACGTCCTTGGAGTGAGAGAAGTAACGCTCCATGCAGTGCGCCATGATATCGGCGATGCCGCTGGCCGTCTGGTACGGGGGAAGGGTCATCATCAGTTCGGGGTTCATGATGGCAAAAAGCGGGCGCAGGATGTCGCCGTCCGCGCAGCGCTTGTACTGGTTGCCGTCCTCGGTTACCAGCGTGACGACCGAGTCGGTCGAGCCTTCCGAACCGGAAGCGGCGATGGTGACGATGCAGCCTACCGGCAGCGCTTCGGTAACAGGGCCCTTTTTGCCGCAGTAGAAATCCCAGAAATCGCCGTCATACGGAACGCCCAGCGCGATGCCCTTGGCGGAGTCCATGACAGAGCCGCCGCCTACGGCAAGGACAAAGTCCACGCCTTCCTTGCGGGCCAGCTCGATGCCTTCGTAAACCAAATCGCTGTGGGGGCTGGCCTTTACGCCGCCAAGCTCCACATAGCCGATGCCCTTGGCGTCCAGCGAAGCCTTGACGCGGTCGAGCAGGCCGGAGCGAACGACAGAGCCGCCGCCGTAGTGGATCAGCACCTTGTGTCCGCCGTAGCGCGATACAAACTCACCGGTCTTTTCCTCCGTGCCCTTGCCGAATACAAAGTATGTCGGGCTGTAAAATTCAAAATTATCCATACTATCTACCTCCTAAAATGAATTACAATACCAAGTGGAGCGGTACGTTCCGCCCCGCCTACCTTGTATTTATTATAACGGCAGGCCCGTGGCCGCAATGTGCTTTCCCTCCTTTATTTTTTGCAGAATCTCGCTTTTTGCAAAACAGGATATTAAAACAGCCAGCCCGCAAACATCTCGCGGGCTGGCAAAAAAACATGTTTTATGATACAGTAGGTTCTGCCGCGCTGTCCCAGCGATGGAGCTGACGGCGGTAAAGAAAAACGCCGGCAGCGCCGGTGATCAGCTCGGACGCGGGGAACGCGATCCAAGTATAGCCCAGCCCGATGAGCGACAGCAGCCAGAAGATCGGGATCAGGCAGCAAACCTGCCGGATGAGCGAAAGCACGATGCTGGGCAGCGTCGCCCCGATGGACTGAAAGAAGATCGGCATCATCAGGGACAGCACCGCCGGAAGAAAGCTCAGCCCGATGATGCGAAACGCCGGCTTGCCGATCTCCAGCACCGCGGCATTCTGGGAAAACAGCGCGATCAGCGGACCGGGGATCAGTTCAAAGCACAAGACGCCGAGCAGCATGAAGCTCATGGCCACCACGATGGAGTTCGCCATGATCTTTCTGCACCGTGTAAAGTTTGCACGGGCAAAATTGTAGCTCAGTACCGGGATGATACAGGTTTGCAGGCCCATCAGCGGGATGAAGAAAAAGGACTGCATTTTATAGTACAGGCCCAGCACGGTCACGGCTTCGTCCGAAAACCCGGCGAGGATGACGTTGAGCACCACGATATAGATCGTAAATAGCAGCTGCATGAAGATGGAGGGGTAGCCCATCGTGTAGATCTGCCCCGCGAACCGCGTGATGGCGGCGGGGCTGGGCAGCCGCCGAAAGCCGGTCACGCCTGTGATCAACGCGGCCACGAATTGCCCCGCGACGGTCGCCACAGCCGCGCCCGCGATGCCCATAGAGGGGAAAATACCCCAACCGAAGATCAGCAGCGGATCAAGGATGATATTGGTCACGGCGCCCGCGATCTGCGCCAGCATGGGCAGCCGCATGTCGCCGCCTGCCTGATGCACCTTGGTCCAAATACTCTCTAAAAATATGCCGAGACTGCCCACGCACACGATCGTGCCGTAGGTCACCGCGTATTCGACCGCCCGGGGCGACCCGGCGGAGGTCTTGACGTACGCCGTCATCAGAATCGTCGATAACACGGCAAAGGCCACCCAAGTGATCAGCGCGAGCACTTCGCCCGCGCCCGCGGTCCCGTCCGCGTCCTCCGCCCGTCCCTGCGCGTACAGGCGCGCCATGACGATGTTGACGCCCACGCCCGTGCCGACCGCGAGCGCCGTGATGGTGAGCTGGATGGGGAAGATGACCGACAGGGCGGTCAGTCCGTCGCTGGAATATTGGCCGACAAAGTAGCTGTCTACAATATTATAAAGCGCCTGAATGAGCTGCGCCAGCATGACCGGCGGCGCCATTCGGATCAAAATCTTCCAGATGCTTTCTTTTTCAAAAAGACTGTTGTGCGTGACTTGCTGTTCCATGTTTTCTGCTTCTCCAATGCTTCCCAAAATAGGCCTGCACTATCATAATCCAAACAAGCCGGTATTTCAAGAAAAATCGTCGAATTTATCGAAAATTTAACCGCATAAGTTGCAGGCCGTCCGGCGCTTTCGTGATTTGCAACAAAGAACCCCCGGCAAACAGACCGCAAAATGCAAAAATCTCATGAGATGATGCAAATCATTCGGACGGGCGTTTTTTTATAATGATTAAAAATGGGAGTGGTGTAACCAAAGACTGGAGGGATCGCCATGCAGGACGGTCTGGAAAAATTCTATCGCGGTCTGGATCGGCAGTACGCCGGGGGAAACCTGAGCGATGTGGAACAGTATTTGCTGGAAAGCGTGAGCCGCACGCGGAACGGACAGAAAAACGAGCGGGGCGAGGCCATCGCGATCTATAATGAATTAGGTTCCTTTTACCGGGGCGTTAGCCGGTATGCGCAGTCCCTTGCCGCGTTTGAACGGGCCAGAGCGCTGGCCGCGAGCGATCTGGGGCAGGAATGCAGCCAGTACGCCACCATCCTCAACAATATGGCGGGCACCTACCGGCTGACCGGCGAATACGATCGCGCGATCGAGCTGTTCCACGAAGCGATGGCGATCTATCGCCGCGAGGGACAGCAGCACACCTATGCTTATGCAAGCGTACTGAATAATCTGTCCCTTGTTTACCGGGAAGCGAACCAGATCGACCGGGCGATCGAATACTTGGAGCAGGCCTTGCAGCTCATCCAGCAAATGCCGGGGTATGAGCAGGAACTCGCGGTGACCTACAATAACCTGACCGCGCTGTACCACGCGGCGGGCGACAACGAGCGGGCCATGCTTTGTTTGGACCGCGCGCTGAACGAATTTGAAAAATGCGCGGATGATGAAAACGTGCATTATGCCGCGGGCCTGAACAGCATGGCGGGTTTTTTGTTTGCGGCGGGGGAGTACGAGCGGGCGCTTGCGCTTTACCGCAAATCCGCGAAATACACCAAGCGCTTCTTTGGCGAAAACATGGAGTACGGCATCACCTGCCAAAATATGTGCTGGGCCTATACCAAGCTGGAAAAATGGGGCGAAGCCATCGCGGTGCTGGCCAAGGCGGAGCAGGTATACAAACGGCTGCTGGGCGAGGACCACGAGCGCACCCGCGCGGTGGCGGATAATTTGAAGCAGCTGCGGCAGGGGAGTAAGGCGTGAAGGGGCTGGCGCTTGCCCGCGCCTATTATGAGACCGTGGGCCGCGTGGCGCTCCAAGAAAACGTGCCCGCGCTCGTGCCCCGCATGGCGGTCGGTCTGGCGGGGGAAGGGTCCGAATGCTTTGGCTTTGACGACGAATGGTCAAGGGATCATGATTGGGGCCCGGCCTTTTGCATCTGGCTGGAGGAAGCGGACTACCGCGCCCACGGCGCGCGGGTACAGGCGGTATACGATAGCCTGCCCGGCGAAATAGAGGGCTTCCCCGCAAGAGAAAACGGCGCGTGGAGCGGCGGGCGGGTCGGCTGTCTGTGCGCGCCGGACTGGTACCGGCGCTATACCGGGTTGCCCGAAGGCCCGGAAACGCTCGCGCAGTGGCGGCGCGTGCCGGAAGCCTTTTTGGCGACCGCCACGAACGGAGAGATATTCGACGACCCGTTAGGCCGTTTTACAGCGGTCCGCGAAAGGCTGTCGCGCTTTTACCCCGAGGATATACGGATTAAAAAGCTCGTGGCGCGGGCGGCGGTCATGGCGCAAGCGGGGCAGTACAACTATCCGCGCAGCATGAAACGCGGCGAAACCGTCGCGGCGCGGCTCGCCTTGGCGGAATTCACCAAAGCGGGAATTAGCATGGTCTATTTGCTGAACCGCCGGTACGCCCCCTTTTATAAGTGGATGCATCGCGGCCTCAAGGGCCTGCCGAAGCTGCCCCGCGCTTACGAGCAGTTCCGGCTGCTCGGCGAGGCAAGGCCCGGCGCGGAAACGGAAGAGCGGATCGAAGGTATTTGCCTGACCGTGGCGGCCGAGCTGAAACGGCAAGGCCTGACCGACCGCACGGAACCATTTTTACAGGCGCACTGTTTGGAAATGATGAAACGGATCAAAGACCCGCGCTGCGGCAAACGCACATCATGGAGGAGTGACCGGCATGAAAAAGCCCGTGGAAGAGATCGTCGCCATGGAATGGGAAATGTTCGATAGGGTGCAGAACCTTGGCGGAAGAGCGCCCTGCCAGAATGATCGGGATACCTTTTTTATCATGCGCTCCAGCCAGATCGCGGCGTGGAGCCCCGCCATGCGCGAAAGCTATTTAAACGACCTTGCGGCCGCGCAAAAGGCGGGGCGCAATTTGCTGAGCGAAAAATACGCCTATATGATGGCGCGCACGGCGCCGGAAGAATATGCGCGGATATGTGACCGCCTGCCGCCGCGCACCCCGGATAAGGAGCGGCTGATCGAGCTGATCTGCAAGGCGCACGTTGCGTGGCAGGAGGCGCTGGCGCGGCAATACCCCTGTCTTGCGGGCCGGGGCAGGGCCATACGCAAGGAGGCGGACAGCGCCGCCGTGACCTCGTTTGAGACCTACCTTTGGGGGGAACTGGCGACCTATTCGCTGGATACGCTGGAGCGCTACGCCGCGTATGTGGCGGGCCTTGCGCGCGAAGGCGTAAGTTTAAACGCCATGATCCTGCAAAACATGGTCGCGCGGTACGGCTACGGCTCGGCGGAGGAAGCGGAAGCGCGGCTTTCCGGCGGAGGGGCCGATATTACATCATGAGGAGACGCTTGCGGTGAAAAGCAAAACAACGATCGATATGACCAACGGCCCGCTGCTGGGCAATATTCTGCTGTTCAGCCTGCCGCTGATGGCGTCCAATATTTTGCAGATTCTGTTCAACGCGGCGGACGTGGTCGTGGTGGGCCGGTTTGCGGGCCACACCAGCTTGGCCGCCGTGGGCAGCACGGTGAGCGTGATCTTTCTGTTTACCAACCTGCTGATCGGCCTTGCCGTGGGCGTCAATGTGGTGATCGCCCGCTATTTGGGGCTGACCGGGTACGAGCGGGAGATATCGCGCACGCTGCACACCTCGGTGCTGGTCGCGCTGGTGGGCGGCACGCTCCTCGGTTTGATCGGCATCGCGGCGACCGGCTGGGTGCTCGATCTCATCTCGGTGCCGGAAGACGTGCGCTCGCTCGCGGCCACCTATATGCGCATTTATTTTATTGGCACGCCGGTTAATATGCTGTATAATTATGGCGCGGCCGCGTTGCGCGCCAAGGGCGATACCCGCCGCCCGCTCATCTTTTTGCTCATCAGCGGCGTGCTCAATGTCGTTCTGAATTTAATCTTTGTCATTCCGCTGCATATGAACGTGGTGGGCGTGGGTCTGGCCACGGTCATCAGCCAAGGGCTGAGCGCGGTGCTGGTGCTGCACTGCCTGTCTCAGGCAGAGGATGAGCTGCGCTTTAGCTGGCGGGACCTGTGTCTGGACCGGCGCAGCTTGATCGATATCGCCCGCATCGGCATTCCCGCGGGCGTGCAAAGCTGCCTGTTCAGCTTGGCAAACGTGGTGATCCAAGGCGCGATCAACTCGTACGACAGCATTATCATGGCCGGTTCCAGCGCGGCGGCCAATATAGAAAATTTCCTGTACAGCTCGATGAATTCGTTCCACCACGCCTGCCAGACCTTTACCAGCCAGAACGTGGGCGCGGGGCGGTATGACCGCATCGGCCGTATCGTGCGCACCTGCATTCTCTGCACCATCGTGCTCGGCGTGACCCAAAGCGCGTTGGCGGATATTTTCGCCCGCCCGCTGATCAGCATTTATAACAGCGACCCGGCCGTGATCACGGCGGGCGCGGAGCGTTTGGTCATCATGGCCACGCCCTATGTGATCTTCGGCTGCGCCGATGTGCTGGTTGGCGCGATACGCGGCTACGGCTATCCGATCGCGCCGGTCATCATCAATCTGCTGGGCACCTGCGGCTTCCGCCTGCTTTGGATATCCCTCTTAGATACCAGCAAGGTCAGCGTGCATTGGGTGTATATGTCGTTCCCGATCAGCTGGGTGCTGATCTCGTTGGCGCTCATTCCGTTTTGGATCTATCTGCGGCGGCGGGAGCATCGCGTGGGGCCGCGTTCCGGGCACCCGGAAAAGAAATTGGAAGAAGGATAGATGGAAACCGTGATGAAGGCAAGAGAAGAGATCGAGATCGTCGGCGCTTCGGAAAACAATCTGAAGCACCTGACCCTTTCCGTCCCCAAGGAGGAGCTGGTCGTGATCGCCGGGGTGTCCGGCTCCGGAAAAAGCACGCTCGCTTTTGAAACGCTCGCGGCGGAAGGCGGCCGCCAATGGCAGGCCACCTATCCGCTGTATCTGCGCAACCGCCTGCCGCGCTACGAGCGCCCGGCGGTCGATTATATCCGCAACCTGACCCCCTGCGTGGTGGTCGATCAAAAGGCCATCGGCGCGAACGCCCGCTCCACCGTGGGCACCGCGGCGGATGTTTCGCCGCTCGTCCGCCTGCTGTTTTCGCGCGTGGGCAAGCCCAGCGCGGGCGGCTCCATGGCCTATTCGTTCAACCACCCGCACGGCATGTGCCCGGATTGCACCGGCCTTGGCGAGCGGGTGCAGCTAGACGAGGACAGCCTATTTGACATCGATAAATCGATCAACGAGGGCGCGATCCGGTTCAGCCAGTTTTCCGGCGGCAGCTGGCAGGAGTTTTATTATCACTGCAACCCCCTGCTGGACGCGGATAAAAAGCTGCGCGATTATACCGAGGAGGAGTGGAAGGTCCTGCGCATCGGCCCGGACACGCCGCTGGTGATGGATTTTATCCGCAACAACACCGGTCAAGTATCCAAGCTGCCGTACGAGGGCGTGGTCGCCCGGTTCAACCGGCTGTATTTGAACCGTGATATCTCCGGGCTGAAAAAGGGCGTGCGGGACGAAGCCATGCGCTTTGTCCGGCGCTGCCCCTGCTCGTCCTGCGGCGGCAGCGGCCTGAACCCCAAGGCGCTGGCCTCCCACATCGGCGGCTATAACATTTCGGACTACTACGCCATGCAGGTGAGCGACCTGCTGCCGGTGCTGGAGCAGATCAGCGATCCGCTGGGGCGCTCCATCGCGGCGCAGATCGCGGATAGCCTGCGGCATATGGTGCAGGTCGGTCTGGGCTATCTCAGCCTGTCGCGCCGGACGGACACGCTGTCCGGCGGCGAGGCGCAGAGACTGAAGATGGTGCGCCATCTGGGCAGCAGCCTGAGCAATATCACCTATATTTTTGACGAACCGACCGCCGGCCTGCATCCGGCGGACGCCAGACGAATCGGCGACCTGCTGCTCAATCTGCGCGACAAACACAACACCGTGCTGGTGGTAGAGCACAGCAGACAGATGATCGAGCTGGCCGACCATGTGATCGAGCTGGGGCCATGGGCCGGCGGACAGGGCGGCGAGCTGGTCTATCAGGGCGATCTGGACGGCCTGCGGAAAAGCGATACGCTGACCGCGCGCTCGATGAGCGGCCATATCGCGCTCAACATGTCTCCCCTGCCGTGGCAGGAGGGTTTTGCCATCAAGCACGCCCGGCTGCACAATTTAAAGGACGTTTCCGTGACGGTGCCCAAGGGCATTCTGACAGCCGTTACCGGCGTGGCCGGTTCGGGCAAAAGCAGCCTAATCTGCCATGAATTCGCCGTGCGCTGCGCGGAGGCCATCGTGATCGACCAGCGGCCCATCGGCACCTCGACCCGTTCCAGCCCGGCCACGTATACGGGCGTGATGGACGAAATACGCAAGCTGTTCGCCAAGCAAAACGGCGTGAGCGCGCAGTGGTTCAGCGCCAACTCCAAGGGGGCCTGCCCCGTCTGCAAGGGCAAGGGCGAAATCACCCCGGACGTAGCCTTTGCCGATCCTGTGGCAATCCGCTGCGAGGAGTGCGGCGGCAGCCGCTTTAACCCCACGGCGCTCAGCTATACCTATCAGGGCAAGAACATCAAACAGGTGATGGGCCTGACCATCACGCAGGCGCTGGAGTTCTTCCCCCAGAAAAAGATACAGGAGCCGCTGAAGGCCTTGCAGGAGGTCGGGCTGGGCTATATGACGCTGGGGCAGCCCACCAGCACCCTGTCCGGCGGCGAGACGCAGCGCCTGAAGCTGGCCAGCGAGCTGAACCGGGAGGGCAATGTTTACGTGATGGACGAGCCCTCCGCCGGTCTGCACAGCCGGGATGTGGAAAACCTGCTGGCGCTGCTGCGCAGGCTTGTGGAGCAGGGCAACACGGTCGTGGTGGTGGAACACCGTTTGGAGCTGATCGCCGCCGCCGATTGGATCATCGATATGGGGCCGGAGGGCGGCAACAAGGGCGGCGAAATCCTGTTTACCGGCACGCCGGAGGGCCTAATCGATTGCCCGCATTCGGAAACCGGCAAATACCTGCGCCGCTGCTGCAAGCCATGACAAGCGCTGCGCCGTGTGCTCTCATAATAAAAACAAAAGGCGAAGGGACGCGGCCGCGTTCCTTCGCCTTGGCATGTAAAAAAACCTTCGCGCCGCTGCGCGTATGGAATGAGAAATTGAAGCGTTGCTTCCATTTGACAAAAAGGATATAATCATTACAAAACGTAAGTTGTAAATTACAGCTAGAAAGCGGTGCGGCGATGCAAAGCGATTTGACCAAGGGTCCGGTGATGAAGACCATGCTGCTTTTTGCGGTCCCCATGATTTTAGGCAACCTGCTACAGCAATGCTACAACGTGGCGGATACCTTGATCGTGGGCCGCTTTTTAGGCGCCGGGGCGTTGGCGGCGGTTGGCTCGGCTTTTTCACTGATGACCTTTCTCACCTCGATCCTGCTCGGGCTGTGCATGGGAAGCGGCGCGGTCTTTTCGATCCGCTTTGGACAAAAGGACATGGATGGGCTGAAGGAAAGCATGGTTACCTCCTTTGCTTTGATCGCGGCACTGAGCATCCTTTTGAATGTGCTGGCCTTTTGGGGAATGGGCTGGGTCATGCGCGCGCTGCAAGTGCCGGAAGAGATCGTCGGCTTGATGCACGATTATCTGATCGTTATTTTTGCTGGAATCACGGCTGTGTTTTTGTATAACTTTTTTGCGTGTCTGCTGCGCGCGATTGGCAATTCCATCATCCCGCTGCTGTTTTTGGCAATATCCGCGGTGCTCAACATTGGGCTGGACCTTTGGTTCGTGCTGGGGCTGCGCCGGGGCGTCGCCGGTGCGGCGGAAGCCACGGTGATCGCGCAATATGTTTCGGGTATCGGGATCGCGCTTTATACGTGGCTTAAGTGCCCCGTACTGCGGCCGCAGAAAAAGCATTGCCGTGTGAGCAAGCGTTGCCTAAAGGAGATCGCCGGGTTTTCGGTGCTCACCTGCATGCAGCAATCGGTGATGAATCTGGGCATTCTGATGGTGCAGGGGCTGGTCAACAGCTTTGGCGCCACCGTGATGGCGGCGTTCGCGGCGGCCGTGAAAATAGACGCTTTTGCCTATATGCCGGTGCAGGATTTTGGCAACGCCTTTTCCTCCTTCATTGCGCAGAACTACGGGGCGGGGCAGAAGGAGCGTATCCGCACCGGCGTGAAAGGCGCGATCGCGGTCTCGCTTCTCTTCTGCGTCGCGGTCTCCGCTGGCGTGTGGCTGTTTGCGCGCCCGCTGATGCGCTTGTTCGTTGGCGCGGGGGAAACCGCCATTTTGGCGGAGGGCATCCGCTATCTGCATATCGAAGGGGCGTTTTACTGCGGCATCGGCTGCCTGTTTTTGCTGTATGGGCTTTACCGGGCGCTGGGCAGGCCGGGTATGTCGGTCGTCCTCACCGTGCTGTCGCTCGGCACCCGTGTGGCGCTGGCATATGTGCTTTCCGCTGTCCCCGCCTTTGGCGTGGCGGGCATCTGGTGGTCCGTACCCATCGGCTGGTTTCTGGCGGACGCCGTCGGCCTTCTCTACCTAAAACGTCAATTCCGGCGCGCCTTCGGATCATAAAAATACCGCCGGGCGATAAGCCCGGCGGTCTGAGAAGGAAGAAAGAGGCTGTCAATCAAAGGACCGCGGCGATATCCAATACCTTGGACAGCGCGCGGCGAACAAAAGCGAGCGTTTGTTCGCCCACGGCAAGCTCCACGCCGTGCGGCGCATGGGAAAGGTCCTTGATCTTGCCGTCCGCCGGGTCAAGACCCATGCGCAGGATATCGGTATAGGGAGAATCGGTGCTGATGGAGCGTTCGATCCCCACCTGATGCAGGCTGAAAAATTGGTTGGGGGCCAGCGCCTTGACGCGCTCGTACACCTCGCAGCCATCCACGCCGGCGGTTTGGGCCAGCGCCAGAAGCGGCTGGGCCAGTGCGTGGATCAGGATATTCGCCGCGGACGTATCGCGCTTGTCGCGCGCGTATTTGCGCACGGGCGCGGCGAGCGTCATGAGGAAAAGTCCGCCGCCCGGCAGCAGGCCGCTGTTTTCACGGGCCACGCGCGGCAGATAGGCTGCGCCATAGGCCAGCAGGTCGTCCAACTGCGTCCAATCCTGAGCGGTGCAACCCGCCGCCACACCGCGTTCCAAAAGCGCGGAAAGCAGGATCAGCGCGGTTTTTACGCCGTCCGCGGGAATCTCGGCTTGCCGCAGCACGGCGGCGGCCCGGCCCTTCTGCTGTGCCAGCTGCGCGTTTTGCAGCAGTACCGCAAAGGACGGCGTTGTGTGATACCCGCCATCCGAATCGATATACTGCACCAGCTTGCCGCTGCCATAGAGCTGCGCCGCAACTTGTGCCAGCGCGTGAACGCCGTCCGACAGGGCGGGGCAGGGGGGCGCGGCTATTTGCATTTTGTTCTGCATTTTTTTCATGCGGCCCGCCTTCACGCGGGCCGCTCTCCTTTCCATGTTTTACGGCGCGACATTGGTGCGGCGCAGCGCGTCGTGCAGTTCGTTCAGGTCGAGAGCGAGCGGCGCTTTCTCCCGCGCGATGCAAAGCGCTGCCACAATGCCCATGGCATGCCCCATGTTCATGACGATCGGCATGACGCGGTAGCTGGAATGCGCCTTGTGCGTGCCTGAAATGTTGCGTCCATTGAGCAGCAGCCCTTCAATCCCTCGCGGTACGAAGCTGCGCAGCGGGATCGTATAGGGGGCGGGCTGCTGAAAGGCCTTGTATTCGCCGTTTGCGTCCAGCCCCGCGCCCTCAACGTTGTGCAGGTCGAAAAAGAAGTTGGACTTGGTGACGACCCAATCGTCAAACACCCTTGCCTCCGCGATATCGTCTTCGGTCAAACGGTAGTGCGCTTCAAAACGCCGCGTTTCGCGCACGCCGATCACGTCGGCGCTGTCGATCAGGTAGCAGCCCTCATAGCCGGGCACATGGCGCTGCAAGAAAGTGATGATTTCCGGGATCTGTTTTCTGCATACGTATTCAGCGCGATTGAGATCGCGCACGTCCGTACCGTCCACATCGATCACGTTGGTCATGTTGACGGTGACCACGCCGGGCAGCGAGGCGGGATACAGCAGGATGTGGCCGGCAGGCTGGGGCAGCTCCCGGCGGCCCAGCGTCTGTAGGTCGCCCTCGGGCAGCTGCACGGTGTCTTCAAAGCCCCAGAAGAACATGGCCCGATCCATATCCACGCCTGCGACCTTAAACATGATGGTCATCGGCTGCATGCCGCCGTCCTCGCGGCCCTTTTCAAACGGCGCGCCCGCGCGGGCGGCCACGTCGCCGTCGCCCGTGGAATCGATCAGCATGCGGCAGGCGATGGCCTCCCGTCCGGATTTGCTTTCCGTAATGATGCCGGTCACGCGGCTGCCCTCCATCACCACATCGCTGAACGCGGTGTACAGCTGTACCTCCACCCCGGCTTCCTGCAGCATGTCCAGCATTAAAATGCGAAGCTTTTCGGGGTTGATCACCTGTTCGCTTTCACAGTCGCGTGCTTTGGCACGCAACTCCTCAAAGCAGCCGCCGTCCTGTCGCCCGGTCCAGTGGCTCATAATGCCGGTGGTAGCGACCCCGCCGATCGCGCCGCTCTGTTCGATCAGCATGGTTTTGCGGCCCATGCGCGCGGCATGCAGCGCCGCGCCAAAGCCCGCCGGGCCGCCGCCCACGACGAGCACCTCGGTCTCGGCGACGACCGGGGTTTGCCGGGCCGGTTCGGTAATATAATTCATGTTGTTTCTCCTTCTGATATGACTTTTGCCGCTGCTTGGCGCTTGCTTTTGATCGATTTATAGCAGAACATGCCGATGGAAAGCGCGGCCAGCGCCAGAAACAGCAAGCTGAACGGGCGGGTCACGAAAATGGACAGGGAGTTATCCGACATGACCATCGCGTTGCGGAAATTCGTTTCCACCAGATCGCCCAGCACGACGCCGAGAATGATTGGCACCACGGAAAAGCCAAGCTTGCGCAGCAGGAAGGAAAATACGCCGATGCATACCGCCAGCAGCACATGGAAGGTGCTGGCCTCGCTCGAATAGGTGCCTGCGACGCAGTAGACGATGATCATCGCGCTCATCAGTTCATAGGGAATGCGCGTGATGTTGGAATAAAACGGGGTGAACACGCGGCCGATCAGCAGCATGAGCAAGTTGACCACGATCAGGCCGACCATGATGCCGTACAGCACATCGGGGTAATCCTTGAACAGCGCCGGCCCCGGCACCATGCCTTGCAGCATGAACGCGCCGAGCAGAATGGCGGTGCAGCCGTCGCCCGGCACGCCGAGCGTCAAAAGCGGGATAAGCGTCGAACCGGTGGTGGCGTTGTTGGCGGATTCCGAAGCGGAAATGCCCTCAATTTCACCATGGCCGAAATTGTCTCCGTATTTGGAAGTTTTTTTGGCTTGATCGTAACTGATGAAGGCCGCGATACCGCCGCCTGTGCCGGGCGTCGCGCCGACGATCGTGCCGATAACGGACGAGGTGAGCATCGTGCGGATACAGCGTTTGAATTCGGGCCATGAAAGCTTTTCACGGTCCAGCTTCAGCTTTTGCGTGCGCGCGGGGTCTGTTCGCGGGTTGTAATCAGACCGGCTGAGCAGCTCGGCAATGGCGAACAGGCCCACCAGCGTGACGATCAGCGGGATGCCGCCGGCCAGCTTGCGGTTGCCAAAGGCAAAACGAATGGCGCCGCTGACCGAGTCCTGCCCGATCACGGCAATGAAAATACCGATGATGCCGCCCATGATGCCCTTGATAATGTTGCCGTTTGAAATGCTGGAAATAATGGACAGGCCGAAAACCGCAATGCAGAAATATTCGGGCGGCCCGAAGATCTGTGTGATCTTTGCAATATTGGGCGCCGCGAACAAAAGCACCAGCGCGCTGAACAGGCCGCCGATAAAGGAGGCGTACAGCGCCATGGTCAGCGCTTTGAGCGGCTTGCCCTTTTGCGTCAGAGGATAGCCGTCCAAAACGGTCGCCGCGCTGGAGGGGGTGCCGGGCGTGTTGATCAGGATGGCGGTGATCGATCCGCCGTAGGTACCGCCGCAATATAGGCCGAGCAGCAACAGCATGGATGGGATGGGCGGCATGCTGTACGTCAGCGGCAGGCAAAGGATGATGGCGATATCCGCCGTCAAGCCGGGGATCGCGCCGATGATAATGCCCGCGAGCAGGCCCACCGCGATCGCCACAAAGCTTTCCAAGGAGGCCATCATCGAAAGTCCGGTCAGAATATTTTCAAACATGGTTTCCCTCCTTTACGGCAGCGATACGCTCATTGCTTGGAACGCAAAGTAAGCGAAAAAGATGTTTGCGCTGACGATGGCGTAAAACCACCATTTCCGCGCGCCGAAATAGATCAGGATGCCGACCGACAGCAGCAGGGAGGAAACGATAAACCCGGCGCGCGGCAGGATGAGCGCGTAGACGATCAGCATCGCAATGTAGAGAAGCGGCTTGAGCCGGCGGAGGTTGTCTTTGCAAAACAGCGCGCCGGACACCACGTATTCCTTTTTATCCTTGGATAGGACGCCCTGTATGAGCAGGATCACGCTGCACAGGATCAGGCCGCGGATCAAGAGCGTCGGCACGGTGGCCGCCGTGATCGGTCCGGTCTCATAGGTTTTGATCTGCGAGGGGATCAACAGGTGCAGGACCGTCGAAAAGACGAGAAAGACCGCACCGGTGATCATATTGGAATTGAGCTTTATTTTCATGGTTATCACCAATCCGTGCGCGGATGATAGGGCCGCGTACGCCTTTCCGCTGGTTTCAGGGCTGCTGGATCAGGGCGACGTAATCGTCCATGCTTTCCATTTGGTCTTCGATAAACCGGGTCACTTCGTCCGCGTCCGCGTCCCACAGCGGATAGCCCAGCTCTTCCATATAGCCGGTGAATGCAGGGTCGGCATAGACCTGATCGAGCAGCGCGGTCAACTTGTCCTTGATCTCCTGCGGAACGTCCGCGCGGATGGCAAGGCAGTCCATGCCGCCGAACTCCGCGTCGATCCCCCACTCGCTCAGCGGCTGCATGGCGCCGAACTTGGTTTCGACAGCTTCCGGGTATAGAGTCGCGACCGCCTTGGCCTTGCCTTCCTCTTGGTAGGCGTAATAATCCGGCTGGGGGGCAAGGCCGATATCCACCTGACCGGATACCACGGCGTTGATCACCTCGGCCGAGCTGCCCAGAACGACCGGTTCGGCCTCGATCCCCTGCGAAATAAACGCGGCGGAAGCGACAACATATTGATCGCCGCCCGGGCCGGAGGAGGTCGCGTACTTGAGCTTATTGTTTTTGCCGTAATCCAGCACATCGTCGAAGGTCTCCAAACCGGATTTTTCAGGATTAACCAGCACCATGAGCGAGACCGTGCGCATGCCGCGCAGCATAGTGAAATCGGACAGCTCATACTCCACATCGATAAACTTGGGCGTGAGTGAGAACAGCGGCCCGTTGGCGACCACCAGCGTGTAGCCGTCCGCCTCGGCGTCGAACGCATCGCCCATGCCGATCGTTCCGGAAGCGCCGGTGTGGTTTTCCACCACGATCGGCTGGTCGAAATACTTTTGCCCCACCTGCGAGATTTTGCGCGCGATTACGTCCGCGCCGCCGCCGACGCCCCACGGGCAAATGATCGTGACCGGCTTGCTGGGATAATCCTCGGTTTTGACCTCCTTGCCGCCCGGCTGGCCGCCGCAGGCCGTCAGCGCGGTCAACATCAGGGACGATGCCAATAAGATCGATGCCGCTTTGTTCAGTTTCATGTTACTTCTCCTTTTCTGGTTTACATTTTCTGAAGTGCCTTCCAGCACTTGCATACGTATTCATTAGCGCAGACCGATCATTTGATCGACCCGCTTTGGCTAGGGGGAACAAAGGTATCCCGAATGACCAATTCGCTGTCCAGCAGATAGCGGTAGGTCGCAAGGGACCTGCCTTCGGTCATGGCGAGCACCCAATCGACCGTCAGTTCGATGATCCGGTCATAATCGACCGCGACCGTGGTGAGCTGGGGATGGAACCAAGTTCCCATGGCGATGTTGTCCGCGCCGATGATCGCCACATCCTCCGGCACGCGAAGCTGCTTTTGTCGCAGGGCTTCGATCACGCCGAGCGCCATGAGATCATTTTGTGCAAAGCACGCGGTACCGGGCTGGAACAGTTCGATATGGGCAAGTGTCTGCTCGGTTGCCTGTTCCAAATGGTAGTCCGCGCACAAGACGTGGGAAGGGGGCAGGCCGAAGCCGTGGCGGCGCAGCGCTTCCGTGAATCCGGTGTGCTTATGGACCACATCGATGCGCTGCGAGGGGCCGGTCAGTTCGACAAAGCGTTCATAACCGGCCCGGCAAAACGCGTCGCCTGCCAGTCGGCCGATCTCGGTATGGTGCGGCGCGATCATGAACGGTTCCTCGGAGATCTCGTTGGTGTCGTAGATGAAAATATAGGGGATACGCGTTTCTTGCAACAGGTTGCGCACGCGGTCGTTCACCTGCGGACGGTTGAAAATCAGCGCGTCAAACCGCCGGTTGCTTATGCTTTTTTCCACTGCGGATTGGTCTTCCTGTGTCCGGTCGTCAAACACCGGCACGACATCCAGATTTTCGCGCAGCAGCTGCATACGTATGCGATAGTATAGGTCGCTCTGGATATAGTGATTGGCAAAGCCGGTAAAGTCTTCAGAAAAAATGTAGCCGACCACGCCGGTGCGGTTGGTCTTTAGGCCCCGTGCATTCGTATTGAACTGAAAGGAGTATTCGGCGGCGATTTTTTTCACGCGCGCCTTGGTTTCTTCCGATACGAGCGGGCTGTCGTTCAGGCAGCGGGAAACAGTGGACTGCGATACGCCTGCAAGCTTTGCAAGTTCGACAGAAGTAATGGTTTTCACGATGCGCCTCCTCTTGCATACGTATGAAATCTTGTTGTTTTTGTTATAGCATAGGCATTCTGAAAAAGCAACAGCATTTTCTAAGTTGTTTATAAATTCATCATTCTTTACAAGATCACAACAAAAAGTTCTACAAATACGATAAGAAAAAGCGGATGCAACGCATCCGCTTTTTTCTCAGGCTATCAAAAAACGTGGCGATGATCGACAGAGATCAGCCTTCGTTTTCCTCGCCGGTCCAGAATTTCGCTTTGGGATCGACCAGCCATTCGTGGATTGGATCGTCGATACGGGTCTTTTTCCACGGATTGCCGGGCAGATGGCGGATGCCCCAAGCGTAGCAGCAGGGGTAACCGGGCGCCATGACCATGGAGTGCGTGTTCTTGGTGATGACGGCCAGACCGTTGTGGTGCAATTCGCACACCTCGTCGTCCACCCAGCCCGCGCCAAAGCCCTGCGGCTTGTCGAAATGGTAGAAATAGACCTCGGGCTGCGGATGCCAGTGCGGGGGATAGCTCGACCACTTGCCGGGCAGGTTGACGACTTCGCCCAGCACCATGTTGGAATAGGGGGCGTTGCCGTAGTCAAAGCTGGTGCGCACATCGCGCTTGATGCAGCCGTTACACTCGCCGTCCGCGCCGCGCCGCCAGGTGTCGGTCTCCTCCGGGGTATAAAGGTGGGCGTCGAACCGGTTGTCGTTATAGGTCTTCTGTACGTAAAACTCGCAGTGGCCGTGGGCCGTGATCGTGCAGCCGTCGCCCGCGCACAGGTGCAGGCAGTAGGTGCTGTACTCGAACGGATTGGGGCGGTCGATATCGACGGACCGGCCGGCGTATTCCACCGTGGCCTTGCCCTCGAACATGATCCAAGCCATTTCCTTCTTTTCCTCGTGGAAGGAATAGGTGTCGCCGTCCTCCATGATGAGCAGAGCGACGTCCATCATGCTGTTTTCGCCGTTGTTTACGTCGCAGTTGATGTACTCGTTATAGCCTCGCTTGCATTCCTTGTCGATATACATTGTAAAAGTCTCCTTTCTATTGATAACATGGGTCAGTCGTTTGCGAAATACGCGGGGAACTGCGCGCGGATGGCTTTTTCCCGCGCATCGGTATTCTGGTGATCGTGGTGTACGTCCATGACGGCGGTCAGCGTCGCCGCGTCGCCGGCCTCAATACTGCTCACAATTTGCAGGTGCTCCTGATAGGATTTTTGCAGCATGCCGGGCCGTTTCAGGTCGAGCACGAGCACGCGGTTGTAATGCGCGCGGGAATTGGCGATGCTCGACCAGATCAGATCGTGCCCGGCGACGGAAAAGATTGTGCGGTGGAAAGCGTTGTCCAAACGGATGTATTCCAGAACATCGTCCTTTCCCATGGCGCGCTCCATAAAATAGAGCGTTTGCTCGACCGCCTCGCTGATACAGGCTTTTTGCCGGCACAGGAGCAGGCAGACGTTGGAATCCAGCAGGTGCCGCATGTAGGCGACCTCATTGGCTAGGTGAAAATCGATCGGCGCGACATAGGTGCTGCGTTGGGGGTAGATCTCCACCAGATATTCGCCGGACAGGCGGATCAGGGCCTCGCGGATCGGCGTGCGGCTGCAATTCAGGTGCTGGGTCAATTCAGCCTCGTGCAGGACGGAGCCCGGCATCAGGTCGAGATATTGGATCGCGTCCTTGAGGGCGCGATATACGTCGGTGCGCCCGGTTTGGCTGGACGAACGGGTCATGGGTTCAACACTTCCTCCCTGTGGTGTAATGGTCCGCCGGCGCGCGGAATAGAGATATGCCGCGAAGGGCCCGGTCATTTTGCCGGGCCCTTTGCTTGGGAAAAGAGAGAAGAGAAAAGAGATATGAGATAAGAGCAAATTTAATCAGGACCGCTCAGATCAGCGACTCGATATCAAAGCATTCCATGCCAAACGCCTCGGCGACGCCGTCCAGCGTGCACTTGCCGGCATAGCAGTTCACGCCTTCGGCCAGTCCCTTGTCCGCACGGACAGCGGCTTCCAGCCCCTGACCGGCAATGGTGAGGCCATAGTTCAGTGTAGTATTGGTCAGCGCGATGGTCGAGGTGCGCGCGACGGCGCCCGGCATATTGGCCACGCAGTAGTGGACGATGCCGTCGATCTCGAAGATCGGGTCCTGATGGGTGGTGGCGTGGGTGGTCTCAATGCAGCCGCCCTGATCGACGGCCACGTCTACCAGCACAGCGCCCTTACGCATTTTCTTCAGATCCTCGCGCAGAACGAGCTTGGGCGCCTTGCGGCCGGGAATCAGCACGGCGCCGATCACGACGTCCGCCTGCGAAATGGCCGAAAGGATGTTGGCGCGGGTGCTGTAAAGCGTCTGGATGCGGCTGCCGAAAATATCGTCCAGATAGGCGAGGCGCTGTACGTTGACGTCGAGGATGGTGACGTTCGCGCCCATGCCGACCGCGATTTTGCAGGCGTTGGTGCCAACGCCGCCGCCGCCCAGAATGACGATGTTTGCCTTTTCCACACCCGGCACGCCGGAAAGCAGCAGGCCGCGGCCGCCGTAGGTGCGCTCTAAGTACTTGGCCGCCTGCTGTACCGACATGCGGCCCGCGATCTCGCTCATCGGGGCCAAGCAGGGCAGTCCGCCGTTCTTGCCGACGATGGTCTCGTACGCGACCGCTTTGGTGCCCGCCGCGAGGATGGCGTCGGTCAGCGGCCGGTCGGCCGCAAGGTGCAGGTACGTATAAAGGATCTGATCCTTCTTGAGGAACTGATATTCCGACTCGATCGGTTCCTTTACCTTGACGATCATTTCCGCCTGCTCCCAAACGGAGGCGGCGTCCGGCAGGATGGCCGCGCCGGCGACGGCGTATTCGCCATCGTCGAAGCCAGAACCCGCGCCCGCGCCCGTTTCAACCAGCACGGTATGCCCTGCGTCGGCGTAAGCCTTTACATTGCCGGGCGTGAGTCCGACGCGGAATTCATTATTCTTGATCTCTTTGACAAGTCCGATGATCATAATCGTTCTCCTTTAAATAAAATCGGTGACAATAGGAACAAAGCAGAGAGGTCAGTTACATTCCGCAACCGGTCTCGGTTGGTTTCACTTGACAAGAGTATATTAATATATTAGTATATGGTTGTCAAGAGGTTTTGCAAAGATTTTTTGAAAAAACCTAAAATCGTTGAAATCAATAAGGAGGAACGGCGCATGGAAAGGATCGCATTGGTAACGGGCGGCAGTTCGGGAATTGGGCGCGCGATCGTGGCGGCACTGGCGGAGCAGGGGCATACGGTCATATTTACTTACCGTTCGCCGCGCGGCGCGGAACAAACAATGGCTTTGGTGCGGCGGCTCGGCGGCAAGGTCGAGGCGGTGGCCTGCGACCTTGCGGATACCGCGGCGGCGCGCGAGATGGCGGAACAGATCGCGGCAAGGTACGGCAGGATCGATATATTGGTCAACTGCGCGGGGCTGTCGAACACCAAGCCCATAGAGGAAATAGATGAAACAGAATGGGACCGTATGCTGGACACCAATTTAAAGGCACCATTTTTCCTGACCAAAGCCGTATTCCGTTCTATGCGTCGCGTGGGCTTTGGGCGTATCGTTTGGATTACCTCAATCGCGGGCGACCGGGGCGGCCTGTATTCGGGCGTACATTATAGTGCGTCCAAGGGCGGGCTGGCGGCCATGGCCAAGTGCTTTGCGCGGCTGGGCGCGGCGTACGGCGTTACCTCTAACGCGGTGTCGCCCGGCGTGGTGGAGACTCCCATGTCGCGCGAGGAAGGCGTGCCGGCTGACGATGTGCCCCTTGGCCGTGCGGCCCGGCCCGAGGAGGTGGCGGAAGCGGTGTGCTTTTTGGCTTCCGACGGGGCGGGGTATATCACCGGTGCGACGATCGATGTGAACGGCGGACAATATATGAGATAAAGCCTTTTTAGGTAGGAGTTTTTTTAAATTAGGAAGTAGGAGTTAATAATTGGTAATTAGGAATTAGTAGTTAGTAATTGCGGTACGCCGCTGCGCGGCGTGTTTTTTAATTCGCGCTCGCGCGCGTTTCCTTCAACTCCTAATTCCTAACTCCTAACTCTTCACTCCTGCCTGATTTCGTCCTTTTGCAATATGCCGCTATCCCCAAGTTGTGCATTTTGCTAAAGTTCAGAAAGAGGATTGACAAATGAACATTAATATATTAGTATATGAATTGCAGAGAGGGTACTGGTATTGGAGAACATAAAGCTTACATAATGGAGGTAACGATAATGGATAAAAAGCCCTATGAAAAACTGTTGGATCGGATCGAAAACGCAGAATGCGTTACGCCGGGTAATAAAGCGGGTCTGGTAGACTTCCTTACATATGAACATCCGGGCGACGTGCTTTTCACCAAATGGGATTACCCGCAGATCATTGAACGCGGCAAGGGCAACCGCATTTGGGATGTGGACGGCAAGGAGTATATCGACTGCATTTCGGGCATGTCCGCGATGAACCTCGGCCACTCCGACAAGCGCATTGCCGATGCGATGTACGACCAGTACATGAACAAGCTGGATTTCTGGTTTGACTTCCCAACGCCGGAGCGCCTGAAGCTGGTCAAGCGACTGACCGAGCTCACCCCGGGCGATTTTCCGAAGAGAGTGCGTTTGGCGTTGTCCGGCTCGGACGCGATCGAAAACGCCATCCGTCTGGCCCGTTATGCGACAAAGCGGCAGCACATCATTTCCTTCTACGGCGCTTACCACGGCCAGAACACCGCTACCATGGGCCTGACCGGCTCGGGTCGTATGACCAGCTACTACAATCCCATGCCGTCGCAGGATAACTGCATCCATCAGTTCCCCTATCCGTATGCGTACCGCAATCCCTACGGCGACGGAGACGGCGTGGACTGCGCGCGGCAGTGCGTACAGGTAATCGACAATATGATGAGCACCGGCGTTACGCCGATGGGCGCGCCGGACGCGGGCATCTGCAACGTCGCCGCGCTGATCGTCGAGCCGTGCCAGAGCTCCGCGGGCTACATCGTTCCGCCCGAAGGCTTCCTGCGCGAGCTGCGCAAACTGGCCGACAAGTACGGCTTCCTGCTCATCTTTGACGAGGTGCAGACCGGCATGGGCCGGACCGGCAAGATGTGGGCGTGCGAGCACGAGGGCGTTGCGCCCGATATTCTGGTATTCGGCAAGGCGCTGGGCTGCGGCATCCCGATGTCCGGCATCGTGGGCCGGGCGGACCTGTTTGAGGATATCGACGTAAGCTTCATCTGCTCCACTTACGCGGGCTACTCCATGGGCTGCCGCGTCGCCAACACGGTGCTCGATATCATCGAGGAGGATCACCTGCTCGAGGTATGCACAAAGGCCGGCGAGCGCATCGTGAAAAAGGCTGACGAACTGATGGAAAAGCATCCGATCGTGGGCACATACGATGCCAAGGGCGTTTACTTTGGTTTGGAGCTTGTCCGCGACCGCGCGACCAAGGAACCGGCAAAGGCCGAGGCGCACGAGCTGATCAACAACATGCGCGACGCGGGCCTGCTGGCTCAGCTGAACGGATACTACAATAATCGCATTTCCTTCATCCCGCCGATCAATATCACCGAGGCGCAGGTGGATGAGATCTTCGATATTTTGGAGGCCGAGATCGCCAAGATCGAAAAGAAATACGACATCAAGTAAGAATAAAAAAACAGCCTTTCTAAAAGAGACTTTCCGGCCGGTTCGCGATATGGTAGACTGTATATAGACCGGATGCCGTAGCCGCGCTGGAATCGTCCGGCGCGGCTACGCGCGGCTGGAAGCGATCTATGAAAGGGGGCGCGGTCCATGGCGGCGATACTGGGCATCGATACGGGCGGCACCTATACGGACGGCGTGCTGATCGACCCAAAAACGCGCGCGGTCTGCGCCAAGGCAAAGGCGTTCACCACGCGGGAAAATCTGGCGAGCGGCATAGCCGCGTGTATGGAGCGGCTACCGGAAAAGCTGTTGCGCGAAAGCGTGATGGTGTGCCTTTCTACCACGCTGGCGACCAACGCGGTCGTCGAGGGCAGGAGCGGCCGGGTCGGCGCGTTTCTGATGGGGCGGTCGTTCGACCGCCCGCTGCCCGCCGCCCGCGTCACGCGGCTGCGGGGCGAACTGGACATCAAGGGCCGCCAGCTGACCGCGCTGGATGAGGACGAAATCCGGCGAAAGGCGCTTGAAATGCGGGGCGAAGTGGACGCGGCGGCCATTTCCGGCTTTGCCAGCGTGCGCGACCCGTCGCATGAAAACCGGGTGAAGGAGATCGTGCGGCAAACGCTCGGCGTGCCCGTCGTATGCGCGCACGAACTGAGCCAGCAGCTTGGCTTTTATGACCGCACGGTGACCGCCGTGCTCAACGCGGGGCTGATTCCCGGCATCACCGAGCTGATAAGCGCGGTCGAGACCGTGCTGGATTCGTACGGACTGGCGGCTGCGCCCGTCATGATCGTCAAGGGCGACGGCAGCCTGATGCGGCGCGAATATGCGCTCGACCGGCCGATCGAGACCGTGCTATCCGGCCCGGCGGCCAGCATCGTCGGCGGGCGGTATCTGACAAACGAGGACGACGCGCTGGTGCTCGATATGGGCGGCACCACCACCGATATCGCGCATATCAAGGGCGGCCGCGCCTCGATCAGCGCGGCGGGGGCAGCGGTGGGCGGCTGGCGCACCCAGCTGCGCGCGGCGGATATCTATACCTACGGCGTGGGCGGCGACAGCCGTCTGGCGTTCGATCCGCAGGGCGGGCTGACCGTGGGCCCGCGGCGGGTGGTTCCGTTGTGCGTGGCCGGCGTGCACGCGCCTTGGCTCGCCGGAGAACTGCGGCAGAGCATGGGCCGCGCCATGACCGAGCTGGGCGAGGAGCAATATGCCGAGTGCTACCGCCTGACCGGACGGGTGGGCGAAAACCTGACGGCGAGAGAGCAAACGCTGCTTGGGCTGCTTGCCGACGGGGTGCACAGCCTGTTCTGGTTAGCCGACCGGACCGGCTGCGACGCGGCGAAGCTGGGGCTGGAGCCGCTTGTGCGGCGCGGCCTGATCCAGCGCTGCGGCCTTACGCCGACCGATCTGCTGCATGCTGCCGGGCGGTTCAGCCGCTGGAATGCGGAAACCGCGTCCGCGGGCGCGGCGGTCATGGCCGCCCGCGCGGGCAAGGCCGAGGACGTGTTTTTGCAGCAGGCGATCGACACGGTCGAGCGCAGCGTGGGCATGGCCTGCCTGTGCACCGCGCTGGGCCTGACCGGCTGCGATGCGAACGCCGATACGATCGCGGCGTATTTGTGGAACAGCGCGGTGAAAAACGCGCCGGACGATCTGCTCCGCCTGCGGCTTTCGGTCGACCGGCCCGTGATCGCGCTGGGCGCGCCGGTGGCCGCGTGGCTGCCGGCCGTTTGCGGGGCGCTGGGCGCCCGGTTGCTCATTCCCGAGCACGCCGAGGTCGCCAACGCGGTGGGCGCGGCGGTTGGCAATGTGTCGGTCGAGGTAACGGCGCTGATCCGGCCCGACCAGTATCACGAAAAGCTGGTCGTGCACGCGCCGTGGGGCGCGAAAGCGTTTGACACGCTGGACGAGGCCGAACGGTTCGCCGCCTGCAAAGCCGCGCAATATGCGGCCGCGGAAGCCGAAGCGGCGGGCAGCACGGCGGTGGAGTTAACGCAAACCGTGCGTCCGGTCTATGCCGAACGTCCGGGCACCACAGAAAAAAGCTTTGTAGAGATGCAGCTCCGGGTCGTGGCGGTCGGCGCGCCTGCATGGAACGAAAATAAGGTCTGAATGAGGATGCAGCTTATGGAAAAACAGATAGCCTTTTGTAGCAGGGGACGCACGGTGCGCGGCGCGGCGCATGTGCCCGCGGGCGCGCATGGCGCGCCGGTCATCGTGATGTGCCACGGCTTTACGGGCAACATGTCCGAGCACGGCCTGTTTGAAGCGTTTGCCGAACAGGCCTGCGGCGCGGGTTTCTACGCGCTGCGGTTCGATTGCGTCGGCTCCGGCGGGAGCGACGGAGACTTTGCCGCGGATACCTACCTTGGCGGCTGGCGCGATGATATGCTGGCGGCGCTTGCGTTCGCGGCGGATCAGCCCGAGACCGACGCCGCCCGTATGGCGGTGATGGGGATCAGCATGGGCGCGGCGGCGGCCCTGCTCACCCTGCCGGACAGCCGTGTGCGCGCCGCCGTGGGCTGGGCGCCGGTGCTGTACCCGGCGGAGACCTTTTTAAAGATCATGGGTGAAGAAAACTGGCAAAAGCTCAAAAACGGAGAAACGATCCATCACGAGTACGCCGACAGCAGCTTTGACGCCGCGCCCCGGTTCGTACAGGACGCTGAAACCCTATCGGTGGAACGGGCCGTTTGCGAGAGCGGAAAGCCGGTGCTGCTGCGCCTTGGCACGGCGGACACGGTGGTAGACAGCGCCTTTGGGCCGCGGATCGCGTCGCACGGCCTGCCGTTTGTCACGGTGCAGACCGTGCCGGGCGAGGATCACGGCTTTGCCCACTGTAAACAGGAGAACTATGACGAAACGATCGCCTTTTTCAGGCGGCGCCTGATGGAGAAAGGGGCGGAACGATGAACGAAGCGGCACTGGAATACATAAAAAGCCTAAAACCCGCGCCGCACGCGGACGGTAAAGCGCTGGTGCGCGAGGGGATGGCGCTGGGCAAAACGCTAACCTATGGGCGCAGCGGTTATCTGCGCACGCAGAGCAAGTACAAAAGCCACATGGAAATGAAAATGGATATGGCGCGGCAGGGCAAGATTTACTGGAACATCCTGCTCGGTCTGGCCACGCTGGACGAACAGGTGGAAGCGATTCGCGAGATCTACCGGTTCACCGAGCGCACCGGCCTTACGGTCAACTGCGTGCAGGCCATTCCCTCCGGTCTGGTGGCGCTGCCGCCGGAATACCGCGAGAACGCGCCGCAAACGACCAGCTTCGAGATGTACTCGCAGGAGGACTACGACGTACAGGAGGGCGCGGCGCCCATCGACGTGACTTTTAACGATTACCACCTGTTTTCGCCGAACGCTTTGGAGAATACCATACGCGCGATTCAAGCGGGCTCGCCCCGTATCGGCGATATGACCCAATTTTTCTGGGGTTACGCGGGCTTTGACGACGATGTAAAGCGTTTTTCCGACGTATGCCGGGCCATGGGCATCATGGCCTCCAAGCGGGATGAGATGGTCGCGGCCGAAACCTATCTGGACGACGGCTATCCCGGTTATTTTCTGGATTGCGCCTCTTACGTGGGCTACGCGCTTTTGGAGCACTATATCTGCACCGCGCTGTGCGGCGCGCGGTACACCATCAGCTTCGGCGGCCTTTTGAGCGAGAACGATACGCGCTGCGCGGTCGCCATGGCGCTGAACGAACTGATGAGCACCGAGGAACAGACGGTGCTGACCTATCTGAACAGCTCGACCAATTTGCAATGGGATCATGATATCCACGGCAACTACGGCATCAGCGTGCCGGAAATGCTCTTTGAAATGCTGGTGGAGAAGAAATATCACATGGGCCTCGGCATCAATCCGGTATCCATCACCGAAAAGCTGCGCGTGCCCACGCTGGAGGAGCTGTGCAATATTTTCGCGGCCGGTAAGCGCGCCGAGGAAAAGGCGGACGAATGGATGCCGTACTTCAACTTCGCGCCGCTTGAGCAAATGCGCGACGTGATGGTGCGCGAAGGCAAAAAGATGTTTGAAAACACGCTGGAAGGCCTGAAGGCCGCCGGTATCGATATTGAAGACCCGCTGGAAATGTTCCTGCTGCTGAAGAAGATGAACCCCATCCGCTTCGAGCAGATGTTCCATTCCTCCACCTACGGCACGGAAAGCCGGGAGATCCGCCCGTTCTATCCGACCGTGCTGGGCCGCCAGACGGTGGAGATGAAGGAGGAAGTCACCTCCGCGCTGCGCGAGCAGGGCTTCGAGCAGCCGCTCACGGGTAAACGGGTCGTAGTCGCCTCGGGCGACGCGCACACCTATGGTCTGGTGCTGGTCGAAGGCGTTTTGACCGATATGGGCGCTACCGTGACCAACGGCGGCGTGGACATGGACCCGATCGATATGCTCGATCTGGCGGATGAGGAGGACACCCCGTTCATCGGCATCAGCTGCCACAACGGGCAGGCGCTCGACTACGCGCGGCAGCTCACGCAGCTGGCAAAGGAGCGTGGCAAGGAATACTGGGTGTTCATGGGCGGCAAGCTCAACGCGATCCTGCCCGGCGACGCCGAACCGACCGAGATCGCCGGAATGCTGACCGAGCTGGGCATTCACGCGGAAAACAATATCGCGCAGACCGTGGCGCAGCTCGCGGCGCTGTAAACCACCCGCTACACAAACAAGGAGGACACGATGAGTAAATTTTTAGAAGTTTTTGACCCGATCAGCGGCGAACTCGTGGATAAGGCAGAGCTGGCCGGCAAGGAATGCGTGCGCGAGATCGTGAACGACGCGCTGGCGGCGCAGACCGTGTGGGAGGATATGCCGCTTTATGCGCGCGGCGAGATTCTTTACCGTTTCGCCGACCTGCTGGAGCAGGACGCGGAGCGCATTTCCACGCTATCCGCTCGCGAAATGGCAAAGCCGATCGAGCAGGCGCGCGGCGAAACGCTGGACGGCGTCAAGCTGATCCGCGCGGCGGTCGAACGCGCCAAGCATCTGTACGGCGAGGTGCTGGCCGACAACGGACCCGGCTTTGAGCACGATCTGGTGTTCACCCGCCGCGAGCCGCTGGGCGTGATCGCCTGCATCATCCCCTTCAATTTCCCGATCGAGCTGACCTTCCAAAAGATCGCTCCGGCGCTCATCATGGGCAACGCGGTGATCGTCAAGGCGCCCTCGTCCAATCCGCTGGCCGTGCTGGCCCTGCAGGAGCTGGCCGACAAGGCGGGCATCCCGGCGGGCGTGGCAACCTTCCTTGTCTGCGAGCGCGACGCGATGACCGAGTGCGTCATCCATGACGAGCGGGTGGCCGCCGTCAGCATGACGGGTTCGACGGGCGCGGGCAAGCAGTTGACGCGCGAGGGCGCGGACACGCTCAAGCGCATGTTCTTGGAACTGGGCGGCAACGACGCGATGCTGATCTTCGAGGACGCCGATCTGGACCGCGCGCTGGACGAAATGGTGAACAGCCGAATGGAGAACAACGGTCAGGTGTGCTGCTCGACCAAGCGTTTTCTGGTGCAGAAGAGCATTTACGACACGGTCGCCAAGCGGCTGATCGAGCGCTTGCAGGCGCTGCCGCGCGGTTCGGCGCTGGATGAGCAGGCGGTTGTGACCGCGCTGGTCAGTGAAAAAGCGGCCAAAGAGGTGGAAAGCCAGATCGCGCGCACGGTAGAGCAGGGCGCGGTGCTTGCCTGCGGCGGCAAGCGCGAGGGCGCGCGTATCGAGCCCACCGTGCTGCTCGGTGTGACCCGCGATATGGATATTGCCTCCAACATGGAGGTGTTCGGCCCGGTGTTCCCGCTCATTCCGTTTGATACGGAGGAGCAAGCGGTCGAGATCGCCAACCATTCGGTCTACGGTCTGTCCTCCGGCCTGATGACGGCGGATATGCAGCGCGCGTTCCGCGTCGGGCGCAAGCTCAAGGCGGGCGCGGCCGTGGTAAACGGCAGCGGCGGCTACCGTCACCTCGACCAGCCTTTCGGCGGCTACAAGCAGTCTGGCATTGGCCGCGAGGGCGTGAGCATCTCGCTGGAAGAATTCAGCTATATCAAGGTTTACGCCATGAAGGGCGCGTTTTCATAAGCCCTGCTTTTCCCCGCCCCGGTGAACGAGGCGGGGAAAAAACGAAAGGATATTATATACTAGTATATTTTAGACGCTAAAAAACATAGGAGGGGTCTTATTTGAAGGAAGAAATGAGTACCGGACAGAATGCACTCGGCAGGATCAGCATTCGGGAAAAGGTGGCCTATGGGTTCGGCGATGTGGCGTGCAACGTGGTGTTCGCGCTGACGATGTCGCTTTCCACCTATTTCTATACCAACGTGGTCGGTATGTCGGCCGCGCTGGTCGGCACGATCTTGATGCTGTCCCGCCTGTTCGACGGCGTGTCCGATGTGGTGATCGGCATTTTGGTGGACAAAACCAAGTCCCGCTTCGGCAAGGCGCGGGCGTGGGTGCTGTGGATGACGCTGCCGTACGGCCTTTCGGCGGTGCTGCTGTTCATGGTCCCGGCGCACGCGACCACGATCATTCAGTGCATTTACGTGTTCATCACCTATAATCTGGCGGTCACGGTGGTGTACACCGCGCTCAACCTGCCGTACGGCACGCTGGCGGCGCTGATGACGCGCAACCAAAACGAGCGCTCGATCATCAATATCTACCGCATGTCAATGGCGCCGCTCGGCAACCTGATCGTGACCGCGCTGACGCTGCCGCTTATCAATCGGCTGGGCGGCGACCAGCGCGCGTGGATCATGGTAACGGTTGTCTACGCGGTCATCGCAATGGGCATGCTGCTGATATGCTTCTTCGGCTGCAAGGAACGCGTGCACATCCCGCCCACCCCGGCGGGCGATAAGATCCCCATGCGCAAAAGCTTTAGCTGCATGCTGCACAACAAATACTGGTGGCTGGTGACGATGATGTTCTTCGCGTGGTCGGTCTACACCACGCTCAACGGCACCATGCTGACCTACTACGCGCAGTACGAGCTTGGCAATAACGAACTGATGAGCGTGATCACGGTCGTGGAAAAGCTGCCCTCGATCATCGTCACCATCGCGATCGCGCCGTTTATCAAAAAATTGGGCAAGCGCAATCTATCGCTGATCGGCGCGGTGGTCGCGCTCGCGGGCGCCGCGATCATCACGCTGCGCCCGCAGGATCTGACCTTTGTCATGATCGGCGCGGCGCTCAAGGGCGCGGGCGTCGGTCCGATCGGCGCGACCGTGTACTCGATGATGGCGGATGCGATCGAATACGGCCACTGGCGCACGGGCATCCGCGCAGAAGGCTTGCTGTTCAGCGCCGCGACCGTCGGCTACAAAATCGGCGGCGGCCTGACCAATGCGGCGATCGGCTTTGCGCTCGAAGCGGCGGGCTTTAACGGCATGGCGGCGGTGCAGCCCGCCTCGGCGCACAGCGCGATCTCGGGCCTGTTTCTGCTGATGCCGTTCGTGGCATGGGGCCTGATGGCGCTGCTGCTGTGGCGGTATAAGCTCGATAAGGAATATTCCTTTGTCATGGGCGAATTACAGCTCGGCCGCTATTCGGAAAAAGCACGCGTCAAGGAGGTGCAGAAGGTTGGATAAGATCATCACCATCAGCCGCGAATACGGCAGCGGCGGGCACGATATCGGCAAGCGGCTGGCCGCGGAGCTGAACATTCCGTTTTACGACAAGGAAATCATCACGCTGGCGGCCAAGGAAAGCGGCGTCGACGAATCGGATTTTGAACAGCTGGGCGAGGAGCCGAGCGCCTTTCAGCTCTCTCTTGCCATGCTCGACCCGAACAACCGGAACGACAGCCTATTTTTGATGCAGTCCCGCACCATCCGGCGGCTGGCCGACCGCGGCCCCTGCGTGATCGTGGGCCGGTGCGCCGATTATGTGCTGCGCGACTGTGACCGCGCGGTCAATGTATTCGTATGCAGCGCTTCGCTTAAGCGCGTGCGCAATATCAAGAAAAAGGGCCTGTTCGCCAGCCGCAGGGGCGGCGGGGACGCGCAGGAAGAGCAGCTGCGCGCCGTGCTGGAAATGGACGCGCGGCGCAGCATGTATTATCAGCACTACACCGGGCAAGAATGGGGCAAGGCCTCGAACTACCACCTGTGTATTGACAGCAGCCGGATCGGCATGGGCGCTTGCGGCGTGATCCGCGCCTATCTCGATACCTGCGAAGGGATACCGGCGGGCGGTTAAGGGCAATAAGCTGATGGAGAAAGGAGGGATCGCAATGGTCATGATGGTGGAAGCGGTTTTGGAGTATTATGGTTTGATATCGGACCGCTGCCGGCGCGAGCGGGAAACCGTTTGCGTCAGCGCGGAGCAAGGCCGTGCGGAAGGACAGATCCGTTCCTTTATCCGGGAGCATTACCCGGCGCTGCCGCCCTACAGCTTGCTGCTGGATGGGTACGTGCTGCCCGACAGCGCCGTGGCGCGGCTGAGCAACGGCAGCCGGATCAAGGTGCTGCCGTGGACGGGCGGCGAACAGGCGGTGTAAAAGCGCGGCGGCATAATGCCGCATTCCCCGCCATATACTGCGCCAAGGAGCGTGGTGCAAACATGGGACTAACGATCAGTATATTGATCCCGCTGCTGGTGGGCGGCGCGGCGGCCCGTCTTACCACGGATGGCTTCGGCCTGTATCAGACGCTGGTAAAGCCGCCGCTCGCACCGCCGGCATGGGTCTTTCCCGCGGTGTGGACGGTACTGTATATTCTGATGGGGATCGCGGCGTATTTGGTCAGCCGGTCGCAGGCGCCTATCGAACGCAAGCGGCAGGCGCTGATTGCGTATGGCGTGCAGCTTGCGGTAAATTTTGTATGGCCGCTGCTGTTTTTCAGATCGCAGACGTATTTAACGGCGTTTTGGTGGTTGGTGTTGCTGATTGCGGTCGTCGCGGTGACGATATGGGATTTTGCATCGATAAACCGTCGCGCGGCCGCGCTTATGGTACCCTATTTGATCTGGCTTGTCTTTGCCGGTTACCTGAATTTGGCTTTTTATTGGCTCAACCAATAAAAAGTGGAACTGTAAAATAAATTTTAAAAAATGAATAGAAAACTGTTGCAAAACGAAGAATGCTACCAATTTTGTCATTCTGAGAAGCGAAGTGACGAGACCGTAGTCTGCTATCCTTCATCTGCCGCTTAGCGGCATTTTAATGAGCGCGAATCTCGCGCGAACGCGCGAAATTTACGCTGGGAACGCGCGTTCGCGCGAGATTCTTCACTTCGTTCAGAATGACATTTGGGTACTCTTCTATTTTGCAACAGTTTTTTTACAGCCCTATTTTACGTTTGAAGAATGGCATTAAATGGTTAGAACTGGCAGGCTTGACAGCCGGAGGGAAAGGTGATATATTAATATTAGAATAGTACTTCATAAGGAGCATTGTATATGAGCGGCAGGCGACAGCAAAATAGAATGGATGTATACCAATATTTGAAGGACGCGATCCAGTACTTCGACCTGATGCCGGGCGCGGTCATCCGCGAGACCGAGTTGGCCGAACAGCTGGATGTCAGCCGCACGCCGATTCGTGAAGCGCTGATCCGTCTTTCCAACGAGTATCTGGTCAATATCTATCCGCAGCGGGGCACCTATGTGGCGCGGATCGATTTTCAAATGGCGCGCGAGATCGCGTATATGCGCCATTTGCTGGATACGGAGATCTGCCTTGATCTGTGCCGCCGCAGGCAGTCGGTTCAGGCGGAGACCGAGCAGGCAATTTACTTCATGACGCAGGCGGTCAAAAAGCATCTTCCGGTGGAGTATATCAAAAATGACAACGCGTTCCACCGCGCGATCTTCGAGCGGGCCGGGCATGAGCAGATCTGGGATATTATTTCAAATTCCCGCGCGCATTATAACCGTGTGCTGGTGCTCGATATGCAGCGTCCGGGTATTTTGGAAAAGTCGCTGGAGGAGCATCTGAATATCATGCGCTGCATCGAAGACGGCGATGAAGCCGCGCTTACCAGAATTCTCGATGTGCACCACGACCATAAGAACGATCAAACGTGGGAAATCCTCATCCGCGAGCAGTTCCCCCAGTACTTCGTGGAAACGTAATAAAAAATACCGATCGATTCCGCATTGGCGCATACGCGCTGATGCGGAATTTTTTGTCAGATGAGCGGCTTGGTCCGCCGCCCAAGCGGCAGTTCATGCAGCACCACGGTGCCCAGCACGACCACGCCGCCCATCAGCGCGAGCGGGCCGGGCCGCTCGCCGGTGGAAAGGAATACCCATACGGGATTCATGATCGGCTCCAACACCGTGATCAGCGTGATCTCCAGCGCGGTCACGCCGTGGATGGCCTTGGAATACAGCAGATAGGGCAGGGCAAGCTGGAACGCGCCCATCAGTACGATTAGGGTGAGGTTTGTTGGCGTCCATACCGGTTTGCCGATCAGCGGCAGCATGATCAAAACAGCCAGCAGGTTGCCCCAGAACACATTGTCGAGCGGGCGGCCGCTCGGGTCCTTGCGCATAAATACGCCCATCAGCCCATAGAACACACCCGAAAGCAGCGCGATCAGATTGCCCGACATCGCGCCGCCCGCCAGCCCGTCGGAAAGAAACAGCGCCATGCCCAAAAACAGCGCGCCGATAGAAACGATATCGCGCCGCCGGATACGCTCGCGCAGCAGCAGGTGACCGGCCAGCAGCGAATAAATAGGCGCGGTATATTGCAGCAAAATTGCGTTTGCGGCGGTTGTCCGCTTGGTTGCCATGATACAGGTGCAGATCAGGCCGGTGTAGCATAGCATGGCCAAAACGCCGTACCAGCTGCGCGGCAGACGGGGACGGCCGACAAACGGAAGCAGCACGATCAGCGCGACAAGACTGCGAAAGCACGTGATCGCATAGCTGTTCCAGCCGATCGACTTAACGAACAGCCCGCCAAAGCTCCATAAAATAGAGGTGACGACGAGCAGAAGCACAGAGCGGCGATGAGACACGGCAAAGGCCCCCTTCTAAAGGCATTATTAACATATTAATATATAAGTTATCGTTTGTCAAGAGTGGATTGCCGGATATAAATGAACGAAAGGGGGATTGACAACAAGCATCTTATGAATTAATATATTAGTATGCATAAGGAAGCGAACAAATACCATAGAGAGAGGTGTGCCCGCAACCAATACCACGAAGCAAGGGCGCGTTGCAAAATAAAAGGAATGCCGTATGTCATTCTGAACGAAGTAAAGAATCTCGCGCGAACGCGCGGAATAAACGTGGAAACCGCGCGTTCGCGCGAGATTCTGCGTCGCTTCGCTCCTCAGAATGACAAGAATTTGGAACATTCTTTTGTTTTGCAACGCGCCCTTGCTGTATAGGTACGAAAAATCAAAAAGACGGCTTGATCGATGCAGGATCACTCTCTTTCCTCAAATACCATCCACTTTTCATTCATATAAATTTCAATTTGGCCTTCTCCGGTATATTGGTACCCATAGCCGGTGCCAAAGTTGGACTGATCGTCTGTTGCCGGGATCTCGGAGGCGCTCACAGCCGAGGTGATCTCGCCGTCCATCACGCCGCAGCGGCCGTCTATGGTGCTTTCCTCGCCTGTATCGTAGTAGAGCGCGCCGTCTACCATGACCATAGGGGCAAGATCGGATTGCCCGGCCGCCGCGTCGTCGGTAAAGGTTATCGCAAAGGCGGAGTCGATCCCGGCGGGATAGGTTTCCGTGATACCGCCATGATAGCCGATGCGGATCGTGTCGCCGGGCCGCAAGGCCGCTAAGGTTCCGACCGAGCTTTCTTCGCTGATACTGTCGGTGCCAACGCTGATCTGGTCGGCGGTGTTTCCCTCCTCCGCGCCTTCGAGCGGCTCGACCAAAACGGAATGCTCCCGCACCTCTAAAACAGTGGCGTCAAAATACAGTTTAGGGTCGGTGACCTCGCTGGTTTTATCGCCGGGCGCGCTGCCGCAGCCCGATAGTGCCAGCGCGGCTAGCGCGGCGGCGATCCTTGCGACCATTCGTTTCATAGCCATTCCTCCCACGATCGTTTGTTTGATATCTTAATAGACGAAACCGCCGCCCAAAAGTTTCCTGATTTCACGCGGCGGGTAAAAAATACCGGGCCGCAGAGAAGCAGCGTGTGCTTTTCTCTGCGGCCCGGCTGCCGTTTCCGGCTGGGAGGGTGGAAGCTTGATCAGGCGGTCTGCGCGGCTGCTTCATTTTTTGCGGCAGCGGCGACAGACCATTGACGTTCGAGCAGGGACCAATCGCGTGCGGACTGCATGGCGGTCCAAGTTTCGTAGGCCGTCGGGTTTTCGCGTTCATAATCGTGGCCGTTGGTGGCTTCCTGCACCGCTTCGTAGTACCAAGCGTCCGGCGCGTTATCCGGCCAGTGGTTCATCTCATTCAGCATATTCTCCGCATGGGTGCGTCGGCCCAAAACGGCGTTGATCAGCGTCATGGCTTCCGCGCGGGTGATCGGCTGGTCGGGGCGGAAGGTACCGTCCGGATAGCCGTTGACCCAGCCCTTTTGGGCCGCGCGGTCGATGTACTCCGCCGCCCAGTGTCCGCCGATATCGGAGAATTGGTGTTCGCCAACGTAAAGCGAGGAATCGAAACGGGCCGCGATCGCGGCGAACTCGGCACGGGTGATCGCCTGTTCAGGGCGGAAGGCGCCGTCCTCATAGCCGTTCAGAATGCCCGCGTTCGTCATGGTCGAAATCGCGTTGTTCGACCAGCGGGACGCCGCCACATCGGGGAAAGAATTGGTTTGCGACCAGTTTTCTATGCGGGAGTCCGAAGTCAGCAGGCGGAAGAAGATGGTCGCCACCTCCTGCCGATCGATGTTTTGCTCGGGCCGGACGGGCCACAGGGTCTTATCCTCTGTTTTCTCGCCGGTGCGATAGTCCACCGGGTAACCGATGATGTATGCAAAGTGATCGTCCGAATCGAGCGCCGCGGCGAGCGGGGTTTGTTCGTCTTCAATGTTTACGGTGTTGTTATTATTGTTACCATGGTTGCTGTTGTTACCGCCGCCGTTGTCGCCGCCGTTGCTGCCGCCGGTGGCGGTGTTTACAACGGTCAGCGTGGGCGCGCCGTCCTCGCCAAAGGAGACCGCGCCATAGCGCACCTGCACGGCGTAGCTTGCTTCGCTGCGGTCGTAGCCCGCCGGAGCGGCGGTCTCGGTCAGCGTATAGGCATAGCCCGAAGGGAGCTTTTCAAATTTGACCGCGCCGGTCTCATCCGATACGGCGGTGCGGGTCTTGCCACCGGCATCGGTTAGAGCAAAGGTCGCGCCAGAGAGCGGCGCGCCGGTACCCGTCGCTTTTTGAATGGTCACATCCGCGAGATAGCCCTGTACCTGCGGGATATCGAAACGGGCCGTGCGCTTTTCATAGTCGTTTACCGCGCCGTCGGTCATGCTGGTCACGGTGTAGGTCAGTACGGTCTCGCCGTTGGTATCGAGAGCCGCGCGGCTGACAAAGCCGTCCGCGCGGTTATCAAGCGCGATGAAATAGGTGAGCCGGTAGTGCGAGAGGGTGCGGCTGCCGTTCTCGATCTCCATTTCGGTCGTTTCAACCGGCGTGCACTGGGTCAAATCCCAGACAAGCGCGCCGTTTTTCTCCGTGACCGCGCGCTGCGGTACGCCGTCCTGCTCCGGCGCGCCGGTAAATTCAATATACTCGCCCATGGGATCGCTGACCGACCACGGATAAGCGATCGACTCGATGGAAGCCAGCTCGCGGAAAATACCGCTCATGCCAAGCTGGGACAGGTCTTCATCCTCAGTGCCCTGAAAGGAATCCGCAAAGCGCTCGGGATCGTCCTTATAAATGGAATTGCCCAGCGTTGCTTCGCCGTACCAAACAACGTCCAGCGAAAAATCGTCGCTTTGGGCGATCTCGGCCATGGACTCCAACTGGTCCTCGGTATAAGCCTGCCCGTAGGTGGTTTTATCTCCCTTGATCTTGCCGGTGTCCGACCAGTCGCTGTTCGCCGCATCTTTTGCATCGGCCGAGCAGCTCCAGCTCGGCTCGCCGTCGGAAACAATGATTACGTGGCGGTTTGCCGCGGGCACATTGGCGCTTGCCAGCTCGCCGCTTTGTTCGTTAAACGCTTTATACATCATATTGCGGGCCAGCAGGTAAGCGGCTTCAAGGTTGCTGCCGCTGCCCCTTGTATAGGTCAGGGGGAGGGATCGTTTTGAAAATTCTTCTGCGTATTCGTGTTCCACGGCTCTTCGTTCTTGGTATAGTCGGTCACGGTGGTATAGAGGCTGTCGTCGTCCTGCCAATCGGAATCGACCTTCTGCCAATCCGCTTTTACCGAAGCGTCCTGATGAAAAACGCCAAGCGCAAAATAACGGTCCGCAGAATCATCCGCTGTATATTCATCCAAAAAGTCGATCACCGCTTTGCGCTCGAACCAAGCGCGGCGATGGTAGCAGTTGTAAACCGCTTGCTTGACCGCGGACAAATGAAGAGAAGTATCGGCGCGCACCGCGTATTCATCAGTAGGATCGGTCTCTTCGTATGCGAAATTGGCGTTCAACATATCATCCACATCGGTGAGAGCGCCGGTTTCTTTGGCATAGTCCGTACGGGCAGGGAAATCCTCCGCGCTTACCGGCAGATCAAATTGCGCCACAACGTCGCGCAGCTCCTCCAAATCAGGGATGATCTCTGAACTGCCGTTCAGGCTCGACGATTTATCCACCAGAACAAATACCGCCGCGTTTGCGGGCAGCTCCATTTGCCGCAGATCCTCGGCCGTGGTTACATCCAACTGGATTTGAAACCGGTTTTCCTCTTCTGTGGCAAGAACCTGCTTATTGATGGAGAGCAGGCCGTTTTCCAGCGTTTCTTCCGCCGTCTGCTCGGCGCTGCTCTTAACAATCTGGCCGTTGGTCAAAGTCTCTTCCGCCGCCAGCGCATAAGCCGGCGCAAATGCCAGAAGCATTTGAAGAGATAGCAGCCCTGCCAGTAAACGATTTTGTTTCATGGTATGCCCCCCACCCTCAATGAGATGTCGCCGATACGGCGCCGAGATTTCCTTTATCATAAAATCATCTTACACCGGGGCGGTTACATATCGGTTTCTTTTTGGGCGCTGCGCGTAACTTTTGTAATGAATTAGAAAAAATTCGGAGATATATAAGGGAAGCGTGCAAAAGAACCCTTCGCGCCGCTTCCCTTATATATGGTTATGGTGTGTTTATTTAAGCATGGCCTCCACGCTGGCGCGGGGACGCGCGCCCACGGCGGAGGATACGACCTCGCCGTCCTTTAGGTAGAACAGGGCGGGGATGCCCATCACGCCGAACCGGGCGGCGAGCGCGGGCTCTTCATCCACGTTCACCTTGCCCACCTTGACTTCGGGATGCGTCTGGGCGATTTCCTCCACCACGGGGCCGAGCATGCGGCAGGGTCCGCACCACGGCGCCCAGAAATCGAGCAGCACGGGCTGACCGGCATGTAATACCTCGGCTTCAAAATTACCTTCATGAACAGAAAAAACAGACATCTTGTTTCGCTCCTTTATCGCATTTGTTTTTGTTGAGATAAGGATACCGCAAAACGCCCGCCCTTTCCGTGACTTAGTCACAGTTCAGCGCAGACTGTCCGCCGCCAGCGCCGCAAGGCGCGCGCGATCGAGTATTTCGATCGTGCCCCGGGTCAGCCGGACAAGCCCTTCGCCTTGCAGGTATTTCAACACCCGCGTCACGACTTCGCGCGCGCTGCCGAGATGATGCGCGAGCTGTTCGTGGGTGATGTGCAGCGCGTCGCTCCCGGCGAGCGCTTGCTCCTCGATCAGCAGGGCGGATAAGCGGGAATCCAGTTTTTTGTTCATCACCTGATCCATCAGCCACATCACATCGGAAAAGCGCGAAGCCATGAGTTCGTTGGTGTAAGCCGCTACGGCGAGCGATTGGTCCATCAGCCGCTTATAGGTTTCCGGCGGGATATGCCAGACCACGGTGTCGCGTTCGGCCTCCACCGTGATGTCAAAATCGATGCCGCGCAGCATGCACGAGGCGGAAAGCAGGCATATATCCCGCTCAAACAGGCGGTAAAGCGTCAGCTCCTTGCCGTCCTCACTGAGCAGGTAGGCGCGCAGTTGTCCGCTCGTTACCAAGAGAAAGCCGATGCAGTCCGCCGATCCGTTGTGCAGGACCGCGCCCGCGGGGTAACGCTCCTCACGCGCGGCGTTTTGCAGCAAACGCTGCTGCGCCTCTGTAAGCCGGTTCCAAAACGGCAAATAAGTATCAAGCGCCATGGTATCCCTCCTTGGTTTCAGAAGTGCTCCTATTCTACACCCATTGTTTACGCCGCGCAAGCGCCTTGGGCGAGGGAGAACAAACGAGATCATGCATCACGATCCCTGCATCGCGCGGAACAGATGCAAAAGCGTATGGAAACACATGGAAAAGATGAGGGTAAAAGTGCACAGAAAACCGGCCCCTAAATTGTGTTTTTCAAACAGAGTGCTTACAAATGATAATGAAATCGGCCCCATTTGTACGCATTTTTACATATGTTCAGCACTGAAACTATTGCAAAAAAGATGCATGGGTACTATACTCAAATCAGATCAAGGGAAAACGGAAAAGAACACCAAAAAGTGATAAAAAGAGGGGGATACCATGAGAAAAGTAGTCGATGATCCCCGTTTAATTTACAAATGCTGCAAGCTGTATTATGAGGAGCATATCGGGCAGCAGGAAATCGCCGACCGGCTTGGGATATCCCGCGTTTCGGTTTCCCGGATGCTGGCGGCGGGCCGGGAAATGGGCATGGTCGTGGTGCAGGTGCTCAGCCCGAACAGTCTGGAGTACAGCCGCCTCGAACAGGAGCTGGAGCAGCTTTACGGCCTGAAGGAGGCCGTGGTCGTCGAAAACAGCCCGCTATCCACCCGGTTCGATCATATGACGGAGCTTGGCTCCGCCACCATCCGTCTGCTAGAAACCTACCTGCGCGACGGCGACGTCGTCGGCGTGTCCATGGGTATGACGCTGCACAACGTATGCTGCAGCCCGCGCCAGTCGGCGGACAGCATCGCCTGCACCTTTGTGCCGATCCTAGGCGGTATCAGCTCGGGCCGCAGTTCGACGGTCAACATCCATTCCAACCAGATCGCGCTCGAATTTGCCCAGCTGTTCGGCGCTGAATATGTGGAATTTTTCGCGCCCGCGGTTTTTTCCGATCAAAAGATCCTAAAGGGCTTTATGAAGGAAAAAGCGATGCAGCGCATCATCCAGTATTATAAGGAGATCAAAACGGTCATCATGGGCATCGGCATCCCCAACCGCGCGGGCTCTACGATGATCAAGGCGGGCTATATCACCGCCGAACAGATCAACCAGCTGGTCGAGGAGGGCATCGTCGGCGACCTGTCGCTCCAATTCTACGACCGCAACGGTGAAACGGAACAATATCAGGCGTTTAACGACCGCGTCGCGGGCATGCCGCTTTCGCAGCTGCGCACGGTGGAAAACAAAATCGGCATCGGCAGCGGCCTGCACAAGGCGGAAGCCGTATACGGCGCGCTGCAAGGCGGTTATATCAATATATTGGTAACCGATGAGGAATGCGCGCAGCGCCTCGTCGAATTGGGAAAGGAGAAGCACCATGTCGAATGAACTGAAACTGATCTTTCTGGTGGCGCTCGCATTGTTTGTGATGCAGGCGGTCGGCGGCTGGTTCCAGATTCAAAATTATAAGAAAGCCATACGGCGCATGCACAAGCTCGGCAACGTAGGCGTAGGTCAGACCAAGGGCCGGTTTTTATCCGGCAATCTGGTGCTCGTCGCCTGCGATTCGGCAGGCGTGATCACCGGCGTCGAAGTGATGGAAGGCTTGACCTTTCTGACCCATTTCAAACCCCGGAAGGACTTTCTCGGCCATCCCTTTGTGGGCGCGAGCATCGATTCCTTTTTAGCGCTGTTTGAGACCTTTGATAAAAAACAGCGCAAGCGCCATAAGGGCTACATACAAGCGATCGAAGCGCTGGAACTGCGCCTGAAAAAGCCCGAACTGCTCGAGACCGAGCCCGTGGGCGCGGCCGAACCGGAACCCGCCCCCAGCGTTTGATATAGGAAGCGGCCGGGCTAAGTCCCGCCGCCGTCGGATATGGGGCCCCGCTCCGACGGCGGCAGGACAACGCGTGGTTACGTGTGAAAGGGTATCTCCCGCTGCCCCAAAACGCGGCCAAAGCGCCCGGACCGATTCTATATAGAATCCCGCATAGATACCAGATATAAAGAGGATGATTTTAGAAAGGGGTAACAACATGCAATTTATCACTTGGCTCGCCAACGGCTTTATGTCGTTGTTCCAAGCCGGCGGAGAGACGTTTATGGGATGGGTCACCGGTATCATTCCGATGGTCATCTGCCTGATGACGGCTGTCAACTCTATCATTAAGCTGATCGGCGAGGAGCGCGTTGAGCGCTTCGTCAAGAAGATCACGAACGTCATGGTCCTGCGCTATACACTGCTCCCGATCCTCGCGGTACTGTTCCTCGGCAACCCGATGTGCTATACCTTCGGCCGTTTCGTCGACCAGAAGTATAAGCCCGCTTATTACGATTCCTGCGTATCCTTCCTGCACCCGGTCACCGGCCTGTTCCCGCACGCCAACGCGGGCGAGCTGTTTGTGTACATGGGCATTGCCGCCGGTATTACGACGCTGGGCCTGTCGCTGGGCGATCTGGCTGTGCGCTATTTCATCGTGGGCGTGATCGTCATTTTGATTCGCGGCATCCTGACGGAGAAGATTTACCTGAACATGATCAAAAAGGCCGGACGCGGAGGTGACAACTAATGAAAGCTGTAACGATTCGTCACGGACAAGGCGGCTGGGGCGGCCCGATCACGGCGGTGCCCACCGAGAAGAAAAATAAGATCCTGTGCCTGACCATCGGCGGTATCCACCCGGTTGCGATCAAGCTGGCTGAAATGACCGGCGGCACCGTTGTGGACGGCTTCAAGGGCGGCGCGCCCGACGACGAGGTCCTGATCGCGGTCATCGACTGCGGCGGCACCGCGCGCTGCGGCGTTTACCCTAAGAAAAAAATCCTGACTGTCAACCTCATGCCCTCCGGCGCGACCGGCCCTCTGGCCAAGTTTATCACCGAGGACCTGTATGTGTCCGATGTAAAGGAAACCGACATCAGCTACGCGGACGAAGGCGCGGTCGCGGCCGCTTCCTCGGCTGCCCCCGCCGCTCCCGCCGCGCCCAAGGTCAGCGAGCCCAAGAGCAAGGATCAGGCCAAGGCTGAGATCGCCGCGATGCGCGAGCAGAAGAAGCCCGGCATCATCACCCGGATCGGCATCGGCGTCGGCAAGGTGGTCGGCAAGCTGTTTCAGGCGGGCCGCGATTCGATCGATATGGTCATTCGCAACATCCTGCCGTTCATGGCCTTCACCTCGATGCTGCTCGGCATCATTCAGGCCTCCGGTCTGGGCGATGTGATCGCCAACACCATTTCGCCCCTGTGCTCCACACTGCCCGGCATGCTCGTGATCTCGCTGATCTGCGCGCTGCCCTTCCTCAGCCCGGTGCTTGGCCCCGGCGCGGTCATCGCGCAGGTCGTCGGCACGCTGCTCGGCGCGGAGATCGGCCTTGGCAATATCCCGGCGCAGTTCGCCCTGCCCGCACTGTTCGCGATCAACGCGCAGGTCGGCGGCGACTTCGTACCGGTGGGCCTGTCCCTCGGCGAAGCGGATGAAGAGACCATCGAACTTGGCGTGCCCGCCGTTCTGTACTCCCGCGTCATCACCGGCCCGCTGTCCGTTATCATCGCGTTCGTATTCAGCATCGGCTTGTACGCCGCATAACAATTTCCTTATCATTCAGCCGCGCCGCGGCGCATCATTACGAAGGAGGCAATCCGCATGAAGTACTGTTCCACCATCACCGGTTGGGGACCGGACGCGCTCGGCTTTCTCGAAGACGAAGAGTGCAACTTCCTCATTCTCTTTAACGAAAACGCTCCCGAAGAGCTGGCCGAGATCGCCGTTCTGCATACGGAGGCCGAATTGCACACCGATCCCGCGCCCGGCGATACCCTGATGATCTGTGGCAAGGTGTACGATGTGACCGCGGTAGGCGACGAAGCCAAGGAGACCCTGCGCGCGCTGGGCCACTGCACGCTCAGCTTTAAGGGCGGGGCGGAGCCCGAGCGCCCCGGCTGCATCATGCTGGAGGGCGAAAAGCTCACGGCGGCCGATCTTGCGGTCGGCGGTACCATCGAGATCTATTGATCCCACTGCGGCACGCCTCCAAAAGACGTACCGGTAAAAAGAAAATAGCCTGATTCGCTTGTGACGGCGCGTTTTGCCGCGCCGCCAGTAGGGGAGTACGGCTTTTTTCACCAACGAAAGCTATTTAATTACATAAATGGAGGAAAAAACTATGCTTAACATGAACAACAAACTCATCAAGCGTGAGCAGGAAGGCAAAACGATCCGCACCGGTATTGTCGGCGCAGGCCAGATGGGCCGCGGCATGGTCACCCAGATGGTGCTGATGCACGGCATCACCCCGGCGATCGTATCCGATATTCAGGTACAGAACGCGGTAAACGCGTTTAAGTATGCCGGCGTGGACGACAGCGACATCGTGGTAGCCAAGACCATCGAAGAGGCCAACCGCTATATGGAAGCCGGCAAGTATATTGCCTGTGAGGACGCAAACTTCATTTCGCAGGCCAATCTGGTCGAGTGCGCGATCGACGCGACCGGCGTGCCCGACGTCGGCGCCCGCGTGGCGACCGAGTCGATCAAGAACGGCAAGCACGTGGTCATGCTTAACGTTGAGACCGACGTTGTCATTGGGCCTTACCTGAAAAAACTGGCCGAGGACAACGGCGTGCTGTATACCGGTTCCGCCGGCGACGAGCCGGGCGCCGTTATGGAGCTGTACTGCTTCGCCAAGGCCATGGGCATGGACGTTAAGGTCATGGGCAAGGGCAAGAACAACCGTCTGGCCCGCGACTGCAACCCGGATACCGTGCTGGAAGAGGCCACCCGCCGCAAGATGAGCCCCAAGATGCTCTGCGCGTTCAAGGACGGCACCAAGACCATGGTGGAAATGACCGCCATGTCCAACGCGACCGGTCTGGTACCCGATGTGATCGGCGGCCACGGCATTGCGTGCGACGTGAAGGGCCTGAACGATATGTACCGCCTCAAGGAAGACGGCGGCATCCTGAACAAGCACGGCGTCGTTGAGTTTGTCAACGGTATCGCCCCCGGCGTGTTCGTCACCATCTCCACCGACAATGAAGAGATCGCTTACCAGATGCAGTACCACTCCATGGGCCCCGGCCCGCTGTGGACGCTGTACCGCCCGTACCACCTGTGCAACCTCGAGACCCCGCTGACCGTTGCCAAGTGCGTGATCGACGGCGAGACCACCATCGTGCCCAAGGCCGGTCTGGTATCCGAGTGCATTACGGTCGCCAAGACCGATCTGAAGGCGGGCCAGACGATCGACGGCATCGGCGGTTACACCACCTATGGCTCGATCGCGACCAAGGAAGAATCCGACGCCAAGGGCTATGTGCCTTACGGCCTTGTGACCAAGGGCGCCAAGATGCTCAAGGACGCCAAGAAGGGCCAGCTGCTCACGCTCGACATGCTCGAGCTGGACACCTCCACCCTCATCTATAAGCTCCGCAAGGAACAGGATGCCATGACATTCTAAATCCCTTTCTAGTTTTGCCCACACATCAATTTCCACTCTCTCTGCGGGGCCGCGGCCGGGTGCGCTTTGCCCGGCGCGGCCCCGCGCCCTATCGATATGAAAGGCGGCGGTTTTTGCATGAACGAAAAGCAGGCGATCCGGGCGGTGTTCGTCGATCTGGACGGCACGCTGTTGCAGGGCGTCGATACGGTAACGCCCCGCACGGTGGCGGCGTTCGATAAGCTGCGCGCGTCGGGCGTTATCCCGGTCGTCGCGACCGGACGGCTGGCCTATGAGGCGGATTTCGCCATGCGCGCCATCGAGGCGGACGGCTATATGATCGCCATGAACGGCCTCGCGGTATATGATGATTACCGCACCGGCCACTTGCTGTACGAGGCGTATATGAGCGACAAGGCGGTCTCGTTCATCTTAGAGCGTCTTATGCGCGAAAAGGTATTCTTTCAGGCGTACGCGGGCAACCGCGCCTACTGTCAGGAGGACCGCGCGGGGCTGATATGCTCCTGCGGGATGGATGAAGAGCATGTCCGTTTCTTTTCCGGCACGCAAAAGACCGTTGCCGATCTGCGCGCCTATCTCTCCGCGCACCGGCTGAAGGTGAACAAGTTTTTCGTCAGCGTGGGGGATGTGTCGCAGATCCCGTTTCTGCGCGTCGCCCTGAACGCGATCGAAGGCGTGGTCACGCTGTCCTCGGGCGAGCACTATATCGAGGTCATCCCGGAAGGGGCGGACAAGCGCCGCGCGGTGCGCGCCGTGCGCGAAGCCATGGGCCTTGCCCCGGAAGAGATCATGGTCATCGGCGACAGCGAAAACGACCTTGGCATGTTCGATGAAGCGGTCACCCGCGTGGCAATGGGAAACGCCTGCGACGCGCTCAAGGCCAAGGCGAACTATATCGCGCCCAGCAACCAAAAAGACGGCGTGGCGTGGGCGCTGGAAACCCTGCTGCTCGGCGAGCAGCCCAGCCGGTTCTCCGGCCGTATCGAGATTTTGCGCGCGGAGGAGATCGAGGCTTCGCTCGAATTCAGCACCAGACAGTATCTGGCGGGCGATCTGCGGCTGCCCCAGCACCTGAATTTCCTACTCGATAAAAACGTGGAGATCGGCATCAGCGATTACGACCATTACCACTGGGAACAAGCGCATTACCACACGATCACAAGTGAATACTGCTACCTGCTGTCCGGCGAAACCAAGTATATCGATCTGTCGGACGGAACCGAGTACCATTTCTCCGCCGGGGATTTTTACATCCTCCGGCAGGACACGCCATATGTGCAAAAGTGCCGGGAAGGCTGCCGGCTGCTTTTTGCCAAGGTGCCCGGTCTGAACGACAAGGTGACCATCCGCATGGCGGAGCCGCTCCAGCAGTGGTGCGCGGACTGGGAGGCCGCGTGGTCGCCAGAACAGCAGGCGCAGCAGGACGCATTACAACAGGAGGAATGAATATGACAACGCTACGCTATACCGTGACCGATCCGCTGGGGCTGCACGCGCGCCCGGCGGGCATGCTGGTCAAAAAGGCCAAGGAGCTTGATTGCAAGGTGATGCTTGCCAAGGGTGAAAAAACAGCGGACGCGGCTAAAATGTTCGCCGTTATGGGGCTTTCCGTCAAGGGCGGCGATGAGATCGTCTTTACGCTGGAGGGCGATAACGAAGCAGAGGCCGCGCAAACGCTGGAAGCGTTTTTGAAGGAAAACCTATAATTCATGCATACACCGACGGGTGGGCCGAATTGGTCCGCCCGCCGCTTTTTTTACAAAAAAAGCTTGACAAGAGGGCCGTATGCGCGGAGGATATAAGGGTAGGGAACTTTCCCGGCATGAGAAGACTGGAAAGGATGGGAACACAATGATTATTGGATTGGTCAAAGAAATCAAGAACAACGAATTTCGCGTGGGCATGACGCCGGACTGCGTCAGGGCCTATGTGGAGGCCGGCCACTCGGTGGTGGCGGAGCGCGGCGCGGGCCTTGGCTCGGGCTATACGGATGAGGAATATGAGCGGGCGGGCGCTTCGTTCCGCGCGGACGCCGCCGCCGTTTGGCACGAAGCCGGCATGATCGTCAAGGTCAAGGAGCCGATCGAAAGCGAATACCGGTATTTAAGGGAAGGGCAGCTTCTTTATACATATCTGCATCTGGCCGCTGACCGGCCGCTGACCGACGCGCTGCTGAAGGCGGGCACAACGGCGGTCGCCTACGAGACCATCACGGATGCGCGCGGCGGCCTGCCGTGCCTGATTCCGATGAGCGAGATCGCGGGCCGCATGGCGGTGCAGGAAGGCGCGAAGTATCTGGAAACGCCGTTCGGCGGGCGGGGCATCCTGCTTTCCGGCGTGCCGGGCGTGCAAAAGGCGGAGGTCGTCATCATCGGCGGCGGCGGCGTTGGCACCAACGCCTGCAAGATCGCCACCGGCATGGGCGCGAACGTCACCATTATGGACGTCAGCGCGGCGCGTCTGGCCGAGCTGGACGATCAGTTCAGCGGCCGCGTGCAGACGCTGTACAGCAGCCGCGCCAATATCCTCGCTTCGATCGAGAAGGCCGATCTGGTGATCGGCGCGGTGCTGCTGCCGGGCCGCCGCACGCCCAAGCTGGTGCTGCGCGAGGATCTAAAGCGCATGAAGCCGGGCGCGGTCATCGTCGATGTTGCGGTCGATCAGGGCGGCTGTATCGAGACCACGCACCCCACCACCCATCAGGACCCCGTGTTCACGGTGGACGGCGTGGTGCATTACTGCGTGGCCAATATGCCGGGCGCGGTAAGCCGCACCTCGACCATCGCGCTGACGAACACCACGCTCGGACACGGTCTGGCGCTCGCCACCAAGGGCTTTGCGCAGGCGGTCCGCGACGACGCCGGGCTTGCAAACGGCGTTAACTGCTTTAAGGGCCGCTGCACCTGCCCCGGCGCCGCCGAAGCGTTCGGCCTGACGTGCAGCAATATCATGGAATTGATATAAAATGGTAAGTCGCCGCAGCGCAAAGCTGCGGCGACTTTTTTGCACATCTTTTTAAGGATAAAACCTCCAATTCGTCTTTTTATAGCTTGTGTAGTTTGTATAAAAATGTCTCACATATACACCTGCGGATTGACATGAAAGTGCAAAAACGATACACTAAAAACAATTCAAGGTATCGGAATACCGGAACGGAAAGGGGGTTGCGCGCGCCGGTCGAAAATGACGGCATATGTTCCGCCTGCTGCTGTGAAAATAAATCAGTCCCGTATAGAAAGAGAAGGGACGATAGGAGGAATTTCATATGAAAAACTCCAAATGGCGCGCTTGGGCTATGTGCCTAGCGCTTTTTTGTGGCCTTGTCGCGCCGGTCTCCGCCGGCGCTGTCGGCACGGGCGAGACCGGTACGCCGGATAACCTGCTGCATATCGCCGCGGTCAGCGGTTCGAGAGGACACCGGACAGATGACGGTCCGGACAAAGCGGTGGACAGAGACCGATCCACTTATTTTTTTGCTAACGCAGATGATGCGGAGCGCTATTTATTGCTTGATTTAGGAAAGATCGTTTCGATCGAGCAGTTGGCGCTCTTCTTTTTTCATGAATCGCCCGCGTACAGTATCCTGCTCTCGGATGACGGCGCACATTTTGAGGAAGCGGTGACCGTAACGGACGGCAAGGACGGCAAAAAGGCGGAGCGCGTGTTTTCGCTTTCCTCTTTTCCGCCCGCGCGCTATGTCAAGCTGCTGGAACGGCAAGGCTATCAGATCAACAGCAAGCCTTATAGCTTTGCGATCTATGAATTGGAAGTATACGGCGCGGATTCCACCACGGCGGAGGCGGTATTGGAGCGGCTCGGCGCCCCGACCCTGTCGGATGACGGAACGATGCTGCGCCTTCCGGACTCGCCCGACCCGCGCTATCAGGTGACGCTGTACGGCTGCGAGCCCCGTCAGGTGATCGCGGCGGACGGCACGGTCAGTCAGCCGCTCCGCGATACCGAGGTGAGCGTGTTGTATCAGGTGAGCAGCCTTGCCGACCCGTCCGATACGGCCAAATCGACGCGGGCCCATACCGTGACGGTGCCCGGCGCTTATGCGTCTGGCGGCAATCAGCAGCCGAACGTGGTGCCCGGCTTGCGGGAGTGGCAAGGGGGCGAAGGCGATTTCTGCCTGAACGGCAATAGCGCTTTGGTGCTGTCCCCGCAGGATGCCGCGGCGCTTGACGGCACCGCGGGGCAAATTGCGTCCTTTTTTTCGGATATGCTGAATCGTCCCATTGCGACACGCGTGGGATCGCCCGAGCCGGGCGATGTGCTGCTTCGGCTCGACCGTGCGCTTTCGTCGCTCGGTGAGGAAGGCTACACGCTGAACAGCGGCGATGTCTTTACCATATCGGCCGCCGCGCCGCAGGGCGTATTATACGGCGGCGTTTCGCTCGTACAGGTGCTGTGGCAGGATGCGGCGCATACCCGGTTCCCGCGCGGGCAGGCGCGTGATTATCCGCGTTACGATGTGCGCGGCGGTCTGCTCGATATCGCGTCGGCCTATCTTACGCCGGACGAGCTGGCGCAGCTTTCCCGCTATATGGCGTGGTTCAAGCTTAACGAGCTGCACCTTCACATCAACGACAGCAGCGCCGCTTCCGGAAAATCCGCCTTTCGGCTGGCCTGTGAGGACTTTCCCTTACTGCCCGCTGCGGACGGCTTCTACACCAAGGAAACCTATCAGGCGTTGCAGACAGAGGCCAAAGCCTATGGAATCGAAGTGGTGACCGAAATCGTCGGCCCCGCACGCGGCGCGTGCTTTGCAAACGCCGCCGAACTGCCCTTGGATGAGACCGGCGCGTTCGATATATCTTTTCCCGAAGCCTTTAATCTGACCGCCCGCTTCTTGCAGCGATTGACCGATGCGTATCTGACCGGAGACGACCCTTTTTTGCAGGGCGCGTATTACGACGTCGGCGCGGGGATCTACGGCGAAGCGAACGGACCGGCGCTGGCACAGCTTGCGGATGCGCTGGCAGACCGTGCGGGGGCAGCCGGGAAGCAAGCGCGAGTCTGGTATATGAACGGAATCAAAGATATGCGGTCCGCCGCGGATATCCTGTTGTGGCCGGACGATCCGGCGGCGGCGCGAACCGCGTTTCAAACCGGCCGGGGCGTTATCGACGTTCGCCGCTCCCTGACACAGCTTTCGACCGGCGGAAGAAACGGTTTGCCGGATCATTTCGACCTTGCCGCGCAGGTTGACCGGTATGCGGTCGAAGACCTTGCCGTGTCCGCCGGTATCTCGCCCGCCGATCCGCAAACGCGGGGCGCGATTTTCTGCCTTTGGAACGAACAGGCCTCTTTTGGCGGCGGCTATGCAGCCGTCGACCTATTTGACCGGATGAAAAACGCCGTGGCGCTGATCGCGGAAAAAACATGGTGCGGCGATGGGGACAAACAGACGGGCGCGCGGTTCGCCAGCCGCTTTGAAAAGGTCGGCGCGCGGGCGGGCAACGCCGATCCGGGCCGTTTCGTCGCCTCTCAAACAGATATGCTGGTTGATCTGGACTTTGCATCGAACGGCGCCGACCGCACGGAGAACGGCCGCGACGGCGTGGCCGAGGGGGGCGCGACGTTTGACACGCTGGAAGGTAGGCCCGCCCTCTGTCTCGATGGAACCGGCGCGTTAACGCTCCCGGTCGCTGCGATCGGTTATCCCTATACCGCCCGCATCGATATATTTTGTGATACGGAAATGTCGCCCGACACCCTGCTTTACACAGGCGCGGACGGCTCTTTTTATTGGAATGTGGAAGAGACGGGCTGTCCCGGCTATCGGCGCGGCGACTACACCTTTTGCTTTGACGGCGCCAACCTGCCCGCCGGTCGCTGGTGCACACTGGTGCTGACCGGCGACCGGAACGGTACGGCCCTTTACATAGACGGTAAAAAGCAGGGCGGCCCCATGCTGTATGACACGTCCATGCCGGGCGTGATGCGCCTGCCGGATTGTTCCACCTTTCTATTGCCAACCGCCTATCTTGGGAAAGGCATGACCGGCGGTATCGGCGCGCTTACCTTATATAATAGAGTTTTGACGGAGCAAGAGATCGCGGCGCTCACCCCAGCCCTGCCGCCGACCAACGTACCGGATACGCCGACCGAGCCCGAGCAACCGGAGCCGCCCGGCCCATCCGAACCTCCGGCCGATCCGAGCCGACCGGGCGGCGGCACCGGGAGCGGCCCGTCCGGCGGTATCGGCGCGGCGGCCCAAGAAACGCCGCCGGCCGAGCATACCGTGACGCTGCAAAACGGTACCAAGCGAACCGAAACCACTGAAACGGACGGCACCCGGCGCATCAGCGACCTTACGCCCTCCGGCGTGCGTATCGATACGCTGATCTCGCCCGAAGGGGCGACGAGCGCGGCCGTTACCGTGCCGGACGGCGCGCCGCCGCTTACCGTGACCATCCCGGTCGATTCGCCGCGTTCCGGGTTGGTGCCGCTGGCGCATCTGCCGGACGGCGGCGAGCGCGTGATTCCAAAATCCGCCGTATCGGAGGAAGGCGTGGCTTTTTTGTGCCACGCGACCTGCTCGCTGCGCATTGTCGATCAAGACAAAACGTTCAGCGATATGGACGGCCGAAGCTGGGCGAAGGACGCGGTCACCTTTGTCGCGGCGCGCGGCCTGTTCGGCGGCATGACGGAAACCACCTTTTGGCCGGACGGCGGTATGAGCCGGGGCATGCTTGCAACCGTGCTGCACCGATTGGAAAGCTGCCCCGCCGCCCAAGGAGACGGCGGATTTGACGATCTGGCCGCAAACCGCTATTATTCCGAGGCCGCCGCATGGGCGGCCGAAAACGAACTGATCCGCGGGATCGGTCCGGATTTTGCGGCAGACCGACCGGTATCGCGCGAACAGCTCGTCACCATCTTGCACCGCTACGCCGGAAGCCCAAGCGTGGCGGGCCAATCCGTCCTTCCCAGTAACGCGGAACCCTCTGATTGGGCGCTTCCCGGGGTGCGGTGGGCGCGGGAGAAGGGGCTGCTCACCGGGCGGCCCGACGGCTCGCTCGATCTAAAAAGCCCGGTTACCCGCGCCGAAGCAGCCGTGATGCTGGAACGGCTGGTTGTCCAGCTGCTCGCCGCGTAAAATTCCCAAAAGTATACTTTTTACGGTATGATTCGGCAGCGTTCGCGCGCGGCGGCCGTTCAGTATTTATTCACAAATCGACCGTTACACTTCACCACAATTTACCCATTGTGCGCAAATTTTTTTTGCATTGAGGCAAGTTTTTTGAGTTTCGGGGTTGCTTATTGGGGGTAAACAACAGTATAATCTACTATGTAAGGCTGTGTGAAGGCGCTGCCTAACCATATCGTTTGAAGATGGAGCCGAAGGGGCTCCCTTCGGTTCTTCTTGCGCAAAAAAATAGAGAGGTGAAAAACATGGTGTATTCGTTCCGTGGCGGCATTCATCCCGGTACCCACAGCGATCCGGGATACAAGGCCGCGACAAACACCAAGCCGATCGAGAAGCTGGCGTTGCCTGAGAAGGTAATACTTCCGGTTTCTATGCACATCGGCGCTCCGGCGAAGCCGATCGTTTCGGTCGGCGACATCGTGGATTTGGGCCAGACGGTCGCCGAGGCGGGCGGTTTTGTCTCGGCGCCGATCCACGCGACCGTGTCCGGCAAGGTCACGGCAGTAGCTCCCATGCTGCATCCAAGCGGCAACAAGATCCTTTCCATCGTGATCGAAAACGACGGCGAGGACCGGCTCCACGAATCCGTGCATCCGTATGACTTTACGGCAATGACAAACGAGGAGCGCATCGAACATATCCGCAAGAGCGGCATCGTCGGCCACGGCGGCGCGACGTTCCCGACTCACGTCAAAATCCAATCCGGCATCGGCAAGTGCGATACCATCATCGTAAACGGCGCCGAATGCGAACCCTACATCACGTCCGACCACCGTCTGCTGCTCGAGCGCCCCGAAGAGGTCGTCGAAGGCCTGAAAATGCTGGCCGATCTCATGGGCGTGCAGACTGCGATCATCGCGATCGAGGAAAACAAGTCCGATACCTTCCCGAAGCTGCAGGAACTGATGGCATCCGACCCGCGGCTGAAGCTCTACCCCTTAAAGTGTAAATACCCGCAGGGCGCGGAAAAGCAGCTCATCAACGCCTGCACCGGCCGCGAGGTTCCCTCCGGCAAGCTGCCGGCGGACGCGGGCTGCGCCGTGTTCAATGTGGATACCACGGGCGCTGTCTACCGCTGCTTCGCGCAGGGCATGCCGGTCATCCGCCGTATCGTTACGGTTTCCGGCTCCGCCGTGGCGGACCCCAAGAACCTTGAAGTCCGCATCGGCACGCAGATCGAAAAGCTGATCGACGCGTGCGGCGGCTTTAAAGAAGCGCCCAATAAGCTTCTGATGGGCGGCCCGATGATGGGCGTGGCACAGTACTCGCTCGAAATTCCGGTGTTTAAGGGCACAAACGCGTTCCTCGCTATGTGCGGCGAAGAGGATAAGCGCGTGGAAAACCCGCAGTGCATCCGCTGCGGCAAGTGCATCGGCGCTTGCCCGATGCATCTGCTGCCCATGTACATGAACGTGTATGGCAAGGCGGATAATCTGGACGAAGCGGCAAAGTGCGGCATGATGGATTGCATCGAGTGCGGCTCGTGCGCCTATGTGTGCCCCGCGCGCATTCCGCTGGTGGCCCAGTTCCGCCTGTCCAAGGGCAAGATACAGGCGCAGCGCATGGCCGCAAAGGCCAAGGCGGACGCTGAAAAGGCAAAGGCCGAGGCCGAAAAGGCCGCCGAAGCCGAAAAAGAAGTAAGGAGGGGAAAACGAATATGTATGATTTAAGTAAAGTCGTCGTCACCTCCTCGCCCCACATCAAGGCGGAGGACGACACCCGCAGCCTGATGCTGGACGTGCTGATCGCGCTGATCCCGGCGCTGGCCGTCGCGGTGTTCACCTTCGGGCCCCGCGCGCTCGTGCTCACCATCATTTCGATGGTGTCCTGCGGCGTGTTTGAGGCGCTCTACTGCAAAATAGTGCATCAGCCCGTCACCGTGCGCGATTTGTCCGCCATGGTCACCGGCGTGCTGATCGCCTTCAACATCCCGGTCGCGGCGCCCTGGTGGATGCCCGTGTTCGGCGGCCTGTTCGGCATCATCATCGTGAAGATGCTGTTCGGCGGTCTGGGCAAGAACTTCATGAACCCGGCGCTCGGCGCGCGTGCGTTCATGATGGCTTCCTGGCCGGCGCTGATGACCGCTTGGGTCGCGCCGAAAGCCGCGGTCGACTGGATCAAGAATGTCGCCGTGACCGATGCGATCTCCACCGCCACCCCGCTTGCCAACATGAAGGCCGGCCTGCTGCCGTGGGTGCAGAACGGCGCGAACCCCGCGCCCGTTACCGGCATGATGGACCTGCTGCTCGGCCAGTCCGGCGGCGTCATCGGCGAGACCTCCGCCCTCGCGCTGATCGCGGGCGGCCTGTACTTACTGTACCGCAAGGTCATTACCATCAATATCCCGGCGGCTTACATCCTCACCGTTGCGGTCATTACCTTCCTGTTCCCGATGGGCGGCCAGCCGCGTCTGGAATGGATGCTGGCGCAGGTGCTTTCCGGCGGCTTGATGCTCGGCGCGATCTTTATGGCGACCGATTACGTCACCAGCCCGGTCACCCCCAAGGGTCAGGTCATCTTCGGCATTGGGTGCGGTCTTTTAACCGTGTTCATCCGCTATTTCGGCGGCCTGCCGGAGGGCGTATCGTACTCCATCCTTATCATGAACACGCTGGTGTGGGCGATCGACAAGGCCACCCATCCCCGCAAGTTCGGCTACGCTTTAGAAAAGAAAAAGGAGGCGCAGTAATATGGACAGCAGCAAAAAAGAAGGCGGCATTATCCAGCTCGTCATCGTACTGGGCCTTATCACACTGGTCTGCGCGCTGCTTCTCGGCGTTGCCAACGGCGTGACCGAGCCGCTGATTCAGGCCAATCAGGAAAAGACCCGTAACGCCGCCATGGAAGAGATCATTCCGGGCGCGCATTTCACCGATATGGAAGTGACCCTTGCGGCGGAAGACGTCGCGGCGGCCGGCGTATCGCTGCCGGCGGGCCGCTCGGCGGCAGCCATTTCGGGCGTTTACAAAGCGGACGTGGACGGCGCCGACGCGGGCTACTGCCTTGAAGTACAGCCCAAGGGCTTCGGCGGCGCGCTGACCATGATCGTCGGCGTGAACGCGGACGGCACCATCGCCGGCGCGAAGGTGACCGGCCACGCGGAGACCCCGGGTCTTGGCGCGAAGAGCCAGACCGACGACGCATGGATCGCGCAGTACGCCGGCCAGCCGGCGGACGGCCAGCTTCCAGGTTACCAAGGACGGCGGCACGATCAACGCCATTACCGGCGCGACGATCACCTCCCGTGCGGTGACCGACGGCGTCAACACCGCCGCGGCGTATGCTGCGACTTTGGGTTAAGGAGGAAGCCATTATGAAATTTAGTGATCAACTGAAGGCCGGCGTCATCCTCGACAACCCGGTATTCATGCAGACCATCGGCCTTTGCCCCGCGCTCGCCACGACGACCTCGCTGAACAACGCGATCGGCATGGGTCTTGCGGCCACCGTCGTTCTGATCTGCTCCAACGTCGTTATTTCCATCCTTCGCAAGATTATTCCGGAAAAGGTTCGTATCGCGTGCTTCATCACCATTATCGCAACGTTCGTTACGCTGATTCAGATGGCGCTGAACGCTTACCTGCCGGATCTGGCCGCTTCTCTCGGCCTGTTCCTGCCGCTTATCGTTGTTAACTGCATCATCCTCGGCCGCGCCGAGGCGTTCGCGTCCAAGAACAAGGTGATGCCCTCCGCGCTGGACGGCGTGGTCATGGGCCTTGGCTTTACATTCGCGCTGGTCCTCATGGGCTTCTTCCGCGAGCTGCTGGGCGCAGGCACCATCCTGTCCGGCTACGTGAACGGCATCAAGGGTATCGCGGTACCGTTCTTCAATTCCAATCCCATGGTCATGATGATCCTGCCCGCGGGCGGCTTCCTCATGATGGGCTTCATCTTCGCTGTGATCCAGAAGGTCATGGCTGGAAAGGGGGACAAGTAAATGTCTTTCGCATTACCCGCTTCCATGGGGATCACCGATCTCCTGTCCCTCGCTATCGCGGCGATTCTGGTAAACAACTACATTCTGGTCCAGTTCCTCGGCTGCTGCTCGTTCTTCGGCGTATCGAAGAAGACCGACACGGCTGTGGGCATGGGCATGGCGGTTATCTTCGTCATGGCGCTGGCCTCCGCGGTATCGTGGGCGGTTCAGTACTTCATTTTGGAGCCGCTGGGCCTTGGCTACATGCAGACGATCGCGTTCATCCTTGTTATCGCGACGCTGGTGCAGTTCGTTGAAATGTTCATGAAGAAGTCGATGCCCGCGCTTTATTCCGCGCTTGGTATTTTCCTGCCGCTGATCACCACCAACTGCGCCGTGCTTGGCGCCGCTATCTCCAATATCGATAACGGCTATTCCTTCATCGGTTCGGTGGTTTACGGTGTGTGCGCCGGTATCGGCTATACGCTGGCGATCGTGCTGTTCGCGTCCATCCGCGAGCGTCTGGATGCGACCGCAAAATGCCCCAAGTGCTTCGAGGGCTTCCCGATCGCGCTGGTTTCCGCTGCGCTGCTCGCTATGTCCTTCATGGGCTTCTCCGGCTTACAGATCTGGAAGTAAGGGAGGATATGAATTAATATGAATATGCAAAATGTAATCGCGGCGGTCGCGGTGCTGTTTGTCATGGGTGTCGTTTTCGCCATCCTGCTCGGCGTCGCGGCAAAGGTGTTCGCGGTTGAAGTGGATGAGCGCGTGCCGCTCGTGCGCGAGTGTCTGCCCGGCGCCAACTGCGGCGGCTGCGGCTACCCCGGCTGCGACGGCCTTGCCGCCGCCATCGTCGAGGGCACCGCGCCGGTAAACGGCTGCCCGGTGGGCGGCGCCGCCGCCGCTGAAAAGATCGCCGAGGTCATGGGCGTCACGGTGTCGGACGCGGAGCGTCAGGTCGCGCATGTACATTGCGGCGGCGGCTGCAACGCGCTCGACAAGGCCAAGTACGAAGGCTTGCAGGACTGCACCGCCGCCATGCGCGTCGCGGGCGGCCCCAAGGCTTGCGCGTTCGGCTGCATGGGCCTTGGCTCCTGCGTCAAGGCCTGCGCGTTTGACGCGATCCACATCGTGGACGGCGTAGCCAAGGTCGATACGGAAAAGTGCGTGGCCTGCGGCCAGTGCGTTTCCGCCTGCCCGAAGAAGCTGATCGATCTTGCCCCTGAAAGCAAAAAGACCCATGTCAACTGCATGTCGCGCGACAAGGGCCCGGAGGTGACAAAGGTTTGCTCCGTCGGCTGTATCGGCTGCAAGATGTGTGAAAAGACCTGTAAGTTCGATGCGATCCACGTGGAAAACAACGTGGCTAAGATCGACTACGACAAGTGCAAGAATTGCAAGATGTGCGCCAAGGTTTGCCCCAAGGGCTGCATCGAGCCCGTACCGACCGCCGAGGAAAAGGCCAAGTTTGCCGCCATGCAGAAGGCGCAGGCTGAAAAGGCCAAGGCCGCCGCTGCTGAAAAGGCTGCCGCAGCCGCTCCCGCCGCGCCGGAAGGCAAGTAATGGACTACCTCCGCCCCCGGCTGGACGACGCCGCGCTCGCGCAGATGTCGAGTTTGGCGCTCGCGCATGTGGGTGACGCGGTGTACGAGATCATGGTGCGCGCCCTGCTCGCTTGCGCGGGCACACAGACCTCTAAAAACCTGCACAACCGCACGACCGAGCTGGTCCGCGCGGCTGCGCAGGCCAAAGCGGCCGCGCGCATCCTGCCGCTCCTCACCGAGGAGGAAGAAGCCGTTTTCCGCCGCGGGCGCAACGCCAAACCGAAAAGCGTGCCCAAATCGGCGTCCATCGCCGAGTACGCGCAGGCCACTGCGCTGGAAGCGCTGTTCGGCTGGCTGTACCTGCGCCAGCAGTACGACCGTGTCAACGAATTGTTTGAAACGATCGCGGAAGGGTTTTCGTAACTGCATAAAACAACGCCGCCGGGTTTGCCCGGCGGCGTTGTTGCGTCTGGTGGTTCGCAATGCTCACAATGAAATGCGCGGCGGTAGCCGCGAGCGGCGTGGTGCGGTCACCACGCCCTACCATCCCGTTCCACGGTGGGTGCTTCGTAGGGCAGGGTGACTCACCCTGCCGCCGATGCAGCGATTGGTGCGCTGCAAACCAGTGTTTTAAAACGTATTATTTATACGGCTTAAACAACTAAAATATGGTTTTTTGCCGTAGTATACTATACGTAGCAAAACACTAGGTGGGGAAGATATGAAAGATATCCTAAAAGAAATAGAAAGACTTCGGTTGGATCGTGACTGGACGGAATATGAACTGGCCAAGCACGCCGGGTTATCTCAATCGACCATATCAACATGGTATCGTAAGCAGCAAATACCTACCATACATACGCTGGAAAAGGTCTGCAAGGGTTTCCACATTACATTATCACAGTTTTTTGCAGAGGGCGACGATGCAATATCACTCACGGAAGAACAAAAAGTGCTTCTGGATAATTGGTCCGCCCTAAACGCGAGGCAGCAGGAAATGATTTTGAATTTGTTGAAGGGCTTGTAGGGGGTATTACATATGTATGACACAGATACTAATGCCTTGACGCTGGAAGATATCTATCGAAAAGCTGCTTATATTGCGCTGGATGGCCAAAATGGAGAACACTATTTTATCGAGAAAGCGCATGCACAGGGTGTGGATATTCCTCCGACGCTTCGACATTACTACACAACCCAGCTAAAGCGCTATCGGCGGGTCTGCTGGAAGACGCGACTTGCACGCGGCTCCATGCTGGCCATTCTGCTTCTTTCGCTTGCGTTTTGCGTGGGATTGATCCTGCCATAACCGGGCCGTTGCTTTTTACTAGGCAGCGACCCGGTTATTTTTTTGTTTCGTATACTGGACAGCGGACGGGAAAAATTATACACTAAAGGGGAAGGATACGGAAAGGGGAATGCCGATATGTATACCGTAGTAGTGGCGGACGACGAGGCGGAGCTGCGCCGGTCGCTGATTGAGCGCACGCCTTGGGAGGAGTGCGGCTTTCAGGTCGTGGGCGAGGCCGAAAACGGCATGGACGCGCTGGAACAGGTCGAGCGGCTGGCCCCGGATTTGCTGCTGACCGATATTCGCATGCCGTTTTTGTCCGGGATCGCGTTGGCGCGCGAAGTGCGCGAGATCAGGCCCGCCATGCATATCGCCTTTCTTTCCGGGTATGACGATTTTACCTATGCGCAGCAGGCGATCGAATACAACATCATCAGCTATTTGCTAAAGCCCATTTCCTCGCAGGAACTGGCGCGCGAACTGAAAACCATTTGCGCCAAAATGGACAAGCACTGGGCCGATCTGGCGCAGAGCCGCGCCGAGCGCCTGCATCCGCATGATTTTCTTATGCCGCTGCTTTTGGGCGCGGATACCGCCCTGCCGCCGGAAGCGGCGGAAAAAGACCTCGCGCGGCAGGCCGCAGAATGCGGCCTGATAACGGATGAGGAGTTACCTCCTCATTTCGTTGTTTTGGCCACCGAGATAGAGGACGGCCTTGGCCGCGTCTGTACCGACCGCGCGCATGTACACGCGGTCGAAACGATCACGGAAAAATACCTGCGTTCGGCCAGCTGTCTGATCGGCGGGCGGGTGCTCACCTTGGTCGCCGCCGGGGCGCACGATATCGGGAAGTACCTGCATATTGCGGTTAGCGAGATCACGCAGAGCTTGGAGCGCGTGGTTGGCGGTCGCTGCACGGTCGGCGTAAGCCGCGAGATCGCTTCGCTTTCCGGCTGCCACGCGGCCTACCGCGAAGCCGTCGGCGCGCTGCACTATACGTCGGAGGAAGGCGCGGGCGAAACGCGCTATATCGCCGATCTGGAACACGCCCGCGCAATCCGTTCGGACTTTACCGAGGCCGCGGCGCAGCTGGAAGGGCTGATCAAGGGCGGCAGCACGGACCAGTTGACCGGATTTCTCGACACGCTGTTCGGCGGCTTCCAGACCGGCGCGCACGACCCGCTGGAGATCGACCTGATGATGGTGCAGCTGCTGGCCGCTGTGTGCCGCTCGATCGGCGCGGTGGTCGACCCGGACGCGGCGGGCGCGCTTTGGAGCGCTTCGCCCCTTTCCGGGCTGTCGTTCTCGTGCCGGTCGCCCGGAGAGCTAAAGGAAAAGATGACCGATTTTTGTCTGCGCGCCAAAGAAGCGATTACCGATCAGTGCCGCGAAAGCGGCGAGGTCCTGTGCGAGCAGGCCATCGGCATGATTCAAAGCGGCTACGGCGACGAATCGCTCTCGCTCGGCACCATCAGCGAAAAGCTGCATATCAGCCCCAACTATCTTTCCGCGCTGATCCGTAAGAACGCGGGGGATACCTTTATCAACCTGCTTACCGCCAAGCGGTTGGATACCGCGCGCGAGCTGCTCACCTGCACCTCGCTCAAGGTGATGGAGATCGCGTCGCGCTGCGGTTATTCCGATCAGCACTATTTCAGCTATTGCTTTAAAAAGCGCTTTGGTATTTCCCCGATCACCCTGCGCAGGCAAGGCGGCGCGGAGGAAGGCGGGCAGGGATGAAGCAGAAAAAGGCCCTGTCGCTCTCTCGCTTGATGGTGGTGCTGGTCAGCGGCGTCGCGGCGGTGACCGCGCTGATTTCTATCTTCGTTTTTACTACCCTATATACGGCGGCGCTTCGCTCGAACGCCGCGACCGGCTCCGAGCAGTCCGTCACGCAGGCGGCCAACGCGATCGCCAACTATACGGCGGATACGAATAAGCTGCTGCGCCGGATCATCGGCGAGCTGAACAGCAGTGATGATTCCGAAACGCTCAGCGCGACCTTTGCCACCATGGTGCAGATGCGAGACGATCTGGCCAGCATCGGCGTTTACCGGCAGGACGGCTCGCTCATCGCCTGCTACGCGGATAACCGCCGCCGCAAGGCGTCGGTCGCTTCGCTCGACCTGACCGGGATGGAGGCGGACTCCACCGGCGTTTATATCACGCCGCCGCACGTGCAGAGCCTTTACATGGATTACTACCCGTGGGTGGTATCGGTAGCGCGCCCGGCGGAGCTGACGCGCTACGGCGGCGTGAACGCGTATGTCACAGTCGATCTGCAATTTTCCACCATCGCCGGGTATATGGACGATGTCGGCATCGGCCAGCGCGGCTACAGCTTCATCATCGATAACGCGGGGCGGTTGGTCTATCACCCGCAGCAGCAGCTGATCTATTCGGGCCTCAAAAGCGAGGATACCCTGCCGCTGGCCGCTTTGCCGGACGGCGTGCACGCGGACGGCTCGCTCATCCGCGTGATCAAAAGCCTGCCGCAGGGGGATTGGCGCATCGTGGGCGTGAGCTATCTGGACGAACTGGTCGCGCAGCCAAGGCAGGCGGCGTTAGGCCGGATTCTGGCCGTCGTGCCGGTTGTGCTGCTGATTCTGCTCGCGATCAGCGTGCTGGTGTCGCGGCTGGTGTCGCGCCCCATCCACGGGCTTGTGGATGAAATGCGCCGCTTTGAGCAGGACGCGGCCCAGTTTGTTTACCAGCCGGTCAGCGGCACGGACGAGATTAACGTGCTTTCCGGCTCGTTCGAGCACATGGTGGTACGCATTCAAAACCTGATGGCCGAGGTAAAGAGCGAGGAGGAAACGCTGCGCAAGACCGAGCTGAAGGCTCTGCAAGCGCAGATTAACCCCCACTTTTTGTACAACACGCTCGATTCCATCCAGTGGATGTGCGAGGTGGGCCGCACGGATGAGGCGGTGCAGATGGTCTCTGCGCTGGCGCGTCTGTTCCGCATCAGCATTTCGCGCGGGGCCGATCTAATTCCCATCCGCCGCGAGCTGGAGCACGCCGAAAGCTATCTGATCATTCAGAAATTTCGCTACAAAGACCAGTTTTCCTATCGGTTTGACGTGGACGAATCGGTGCTTGATTGCCTGTGCAGCAAGATTACGCTACAGCCCATCATTGAAAACGCCATTCTGCACGGCTTTGGCGAACTGGTCGAGGATGGCGAGATCGTCATTTCCGCAAAAGCGGACAGCGCGGACGTGGTGCTCACCGTGACGGACAACGGCATCGGCATGGATGAGGCGCAGTGCCACGCTATTTTGTCGCATGACCAATCCGAGCCGGGCGGTATCGGCATCAAAAACGTGGCCGACCGCATCCGTATCTATTTCGGCGCGCCGTACGGCCTTTCAATCGAAAGCGAGCCAGACAGGGGCACGCGCGTCACGATCCGTCTGCCGCAGACAGGAAGGGAGGAACCATGATTAGGCTGAAACGCTTATGCGCCGCCATGCTGCTGCTATCGCTCGCGCTGTATGCGGGCTGCGCCGCGCCGCGGCAGGGGGTAGGGGCGCAAAAGCCCTTTGTGGCGGTTATCGTCAAATCCACCGGTTCTTCTTTCTGGAAATCGGTCAAAGCGGGGGCAAACGCCGCCGCAAGCGAATACAACTTTGGCTTTTCGTTTGACGGCCCGCTCAGCGAAGAGGATTACGAAGGCCAGAACCGGATGATCGGCGACGCGGTCGCCGCCGGAGCGGACGCGATCGTGCTCTCCGCCATCGACTTCAGCGGTACGGCGGAAGCCGTGGAGCGCGCGGCGGCGGCGGGCGTTAAGATCGTTGTGATCGATTCGGATGTGGATTCCGATCAGGTCGCGGTGCGCATTGGCACGGATAACTACGCCGCCGGCCGGGAAGCAGGATTGGCCGTGCTCGGCGGGGAGGAGAACACGCTCCGCATCGGCGTGATCGGCTTTGACGTGCACACCAAAAACGGACAGGAGCGCGAGCAGGGCTTTGAGGACGCCATCGCGGAGGACAGCCGCGCCGAGATCGTCGAAACGGTCAACACCTCTTCGGATTCCGAGACCGCCCAGAAGGCCACCCGCGATCTGTTGACCCGCCACCCGGAGATCAACGCCGTCGTCACCTTTAACGAGCTGACGACGCTCGGCGTCGGCCACGCGATCGGCGAGCTGGGGCTGGGCGGCACGGTGCGCGCGGTCGGGTTCGATAACAACGTTGTTTCAGTCGGTATGCTGGAAACCGGCGAGATCGACGTGCTAATCGTACAAAACCCGTTTGCCATCGGTTACCTCGGCGTGGAAAACGCCGGATTGCTCGCCTCCGGTAAAATCCCTTCAGCCGACCGGATTGACACCGAAGTGCGCGCGATCGACCGCGAAGGCATGTATTCCGATGAAAACCAGAAGTTTTTGTTCAGCTTTACAGAAAATCAGTAACATTTATATAGGATTTAACCAAAGGTGGTGTAGGAATAAACCGGTGACTTTTTGTTTTCAGTAAAAATTCTAACCCTTTCAGTAAAGGATTCCATTTCTTTTTTGCCGCCCGGCCGATATAATAAAAACACAGAAAAGCCCGAGAGGCCTTTGAGAAGAAGAGAAGATTCCGTTAATTTTGAGGAGGGTTATCACATGAACACAAAAAGATGGCTGGCAGCCGGTTTGACGGCAACGATGCTGTTTACGCTCACCGCGTGCGGCGGCGACAAGAAGCCCGCTGAGGGCGGCGGCACGGAAGCCGGCGGCGACCAGCCCGCGGCAAACGATCTGTCGATCGGCGTACTGTATTACAACTACGCGGATACTTACATCGCTTCCGTTCGCGGCGCGCTTTCCGCTAAGCTCGACGAAATGGGCATCAAGCACTCCGATCAGGACGGCAACAACAACCAGACCACCCAGTCCGAGCAGGTGCAGAACGAAATCACCAAGGGCACCGAGATGCTGGTCGTCAACGTGGTCAACACCTCGTCCGACGACGCCGCCACCGGTATCGTAGACAAGGCCAAGGCCGGCGATCTGCCGCTCCTGTTCTTCAACCGCGAGGTTTCGGACGATGTGATCAAGAGCTATGACAAGTCCGCTTTTGTCGGCACCAACGCACCGGAAGCTGGCCACATGCAGGGCGAAATGATCGGCGATTATCTGCTGGCTGATTATGAAAAGTACGACCTGAACGGCGACGGCAAGATTTCCTACGTCATGTTCAAGGGCGAGCAGGGCAACGCGGAAGCGGAAGCCCGCACCCAGTACGGCGTTGAGGACGCGAATAAGAAACTGGTCGAGGCCGGCAAGCCCGAACTCGAATTCTATGACGCGAACAACTCCGATAAGTATTTGGTTGACAAGAACGGTTCTTGGTCCTCCGCTGCTTCGCAGGAATACATGACCACGATCCTTTCCGAGTACAACGATCAGAACAACAACATGGTCGAACTCGTTATCTGCAACAACGACGGCATGGCGGAAGGCGCGGTAACCGCGCTGAATACCGCGGGCTACAACAACGGCGACGCCGCCAAGACCATTCCGGTATTCGGCGTTGACGCGACGGACGCCGCCAAGGCCCTGATCGCGGACGGCAAGATGGCTGGTACCATCAAGCAGGACGCGGACGGCATGGCGCAGTGCATCTCTGATCTGGTAGCCAACGTGGCCGCCGGCAAGGACCTGATGGACGGCATCGCCGACAAGTACACGGTCGACGAAGGCGTTAACAAGATCCGTATCCCCTACCAGATTTATCTGGGCGAGTAAGCCGTCTTCCACCCGGACGCATTTGAAGCAATGACAAAAACGGCCGCTACCGCGCACGCGGCGGCGGCCGTTTTTATCCGAAAATAGGGGAGGAGCAAAAGTATGGCTAACGACGTTTTGCTGCAGATGACGAAAATCTGCAAGCAATTTCCCGGCGTCAAAGCGCTGGACGGCGTATCGCTCACCGTGAAGCGCGGCACCGTGCACGCGCTGATGGGCGAGAACGGCGCGGGAAAATCCACACTGATGAAATGCCTGTTCGGCATTTATGAAAAGAATAGCGGCACCATCGAGCTGGAGGGGAAAGAGGTCAACTTCAAAACCTCCAAGGAAGCGCTGGAAAACGGCGTTGCCATGGTGCATCAGGAACTGAATCAGGCGCTTAAGCGCACGGTCATGGAAAACATGTGGCTGGGCCGTATCCCGCTCAAATTTGGCAACTGTATCGATGAAAAGAAGATGTATAAGGACTCTGTCGCCCTGTTTGAAAAGCTGGGCGTTAAGGTCAATCCGCACACGGTGATGAGCAAAATGCCGGTTTCCCAGCGCCAGATGGTGGAGATCGCCAAGGCGGTCTCGTACGACGCCAAGATCATCGTGTTTGACGAGCCGACTTCCTCGCTAACCGAGGTAGAGGTCGAGCACCTGTTCCGCATCATCAATATGCTGCGCGATCAGGGCTGCGGAATCATTTACATTTCTCATAAAATGGAGGAAATCCTCCGCATTTCGGACGAGGTCACCATCATGCGCGACGGGCAGTGGATCGCCACCGAGCCCGCGAGCGAGCTGACGATGGATAAGATCATCAAACTGATGGTCGGCCGCGAGCTGACCAACCGTTTCCCGCCCAAGACCAACGAGCCCGGCGAGGTCGCGCTGGAGGTCGAAGGGCTGACCGCCATGTATTCCCACGTGAAGGATGTTTCCTTCCAGCTTAAAAAGGGCGAAATCCTCGGCATCGCGGGTCTGGACGGCTCGGGCCGGACCGAGGTTCTGGAAAACATATTCGGCGTTGCGACCCGCAAGGGCGGCACGATACGCTTGGATGGCAAGCAGGTACATAACCGCCGCGCCACCGAATCGATCAAGAACGGTTTTGCCCTGTTGACGGAGGAGCGCCGCGCCACCGGTATTTTCGGTATTTTGAACATTCGCGACAACACCGTTATTTCGAGCCTGAAAAAGTACATGAAGGGGCCGATGCTGAGCAACGGCGCCATGCGTAAGGACACCGATTGGTCGATTAAGGCCATGCGCATCAAGACCCCGACGCAAGAGACCAAAATCCGCTCGCTTTCCGGCGGCAACCAGCAAAAGGTAATCCTTGGCCGTTGGCTGCTGACCGATCCCGAGGTTCTGCTGCTTGACGAGCCGACCCGAGGTATCGACGTGGGCGCAAAATACGAGATTTATCAGCTGATCATCGATCTGGCTGGCCGCGGCAAGGCGGTCATCATGGTATCGAGTGAAATGCCCGAGCTGCTTGGTGTGTGCGACCGCATCCTCGTCATGTCGGGCGGACGGCTCGCGGGCGAGGTGGATGCGAAGAACACCTCGCAGGAGGAAATCATGACGCTCGCGGCCAAGTACGCTTAGGGGGAGGAAAAACCATGGGCAAACTCAATATCAAAGGAAAATATGAAGATTTCAAGGCGCTCAGCGCCGCGGATAAACGCAACTTTTGGAAGGAATGGTTCATCAGCAATTCGCTGTACATCTTCCTGATCGTCGCCGCGATCGGCATCGGTATTTATAACAACCGCTTTTTCGGTATTCCGTCCATCGTCAACATGCTGTCGCTGACGGCGGCCAACCTGCCGATCGCAATGGGTATCGCGGGCACCATCGTGCTGACCGGTACCGATCTGTCCGCGGGCCGTGTCGTCGGCCTGACGGCCTGTATCTCGGCGGCGCTGTTACAGGCCGCAAACTATCCGAATAGAATGTTCCCGGATCTGCCGCAGTTCCACCCGGCTGTTATGATCATCTGCACGCTGCTGATCGTCATGGTCGTCGGCGCAATCGTCGGCTTTGTCAACGGTTTCTCGGTTGCAAAGTTCGGCCTGCATCCCTTTATCGTTACGCTGGCCACGCAGCTGATCGTTTACGGCTTCCTGCTTCTGTTCACCAATCTGAACGGCAACTCCGGCGCGCCGATCTCCGGCCTGTCCGAACCGTACAAGAAGGTGGTAAACGGTTCGTTCCTTTCCATTGGCAAAACGCCGATTCCGAACTTTGTTTGGTACGCGCTCGCTATTGCCATTATCATGTGGTTCATCTGGAACAAGACCCGCTTTGGCAAGAACATGTTTGCCTGCGGCTCCAACCCGGAAGCGGCCAATGTTTCCGGCGTTAACGTAGCCAAGAATACGATGATGGTCTTCATCCTCGCGGGCGTCATGTACTCGATCACCGGCTTTATCGAAGCCGCCCGTATCGGTTCCAACAGCCCGTCCACCGGCCTGAACTACGAGCTGGACGCGATCGCGGCCTGTGTTATCGGCGGCGTATCGTTCGTCGGCGGCATTGGCTCGATCAGCGGTATCATCGTTGGCGTGCTGCTGCTTCGCATCATCTTCGTCGGCCTGACCTTCCTTTCGGTCAGCGCAAACTTGCAGTATATCATCAAGGGTCTTATTATCCTGATCGCCTGCGCGATCGATATGCGCAAATATTTAGTCCGCAAGTAAGGCTTAAAAAAGCAGCCCCGGAGCATACGCTTCGGGGCTGCTTTGCGGTTATAGGAGGTTCGCTGGCGCTCACAATTATATGCGCGGCAGTAGCCGCGAGGGCGGTGCGGCGCCCGCCGCGGGGGCAAGAAGGAAGGGACAACCACAATGTCATTATGATAAGGTCAGGCAAGAGAAAAAGGTAACGCAAGCACAGAAAATGTAGGGCGCGACGCCCTCGGCGCGCCGAGAGCGAAGAGCCGGGATAAGTGAGAGCATCAAACAGGCTGGTACGGCCGAACGAAGAGACATGGTTTCTTAGGAAGTGTTACGTCCCTTCGAGACGGCGCGCCGAGGGCGTCGCGCCCTACTAGCTCGGTGAATCCCTTGTTTTTCTCATGCGTTTCCCTCTTGACATCCATCCTTTTCGCTGCTCCTGTCAGGGGAAGAGCGTGCCGCCCTTTTGTTATCATTAACAAGTTGGGGAGAGCCGTACCGGGTGCCTAGGGATTCCGTGGAAGGGAGCCTTCGCACGGCCGGACCGGCCTGATTGGCGCGCCCATTTTCCACATCCCCGTCATTCTGAGCAGAGCGAAGAATCCCGCGCGAACGCGCGTTTCCGATGAGTGAGGCCTTCGCCTCAATAGGAGGTTCGCTGGCGCTCACAATTATATGCGCGGCGGTAGCCGCGGGCGGCCGGGTGAGGTCACCCGGCCCTACAAAAGGGATGCATCGACCAAGCATGTAGGGCGGCGTGACTCACGCCGCCGTCGCGGCTACTGCCGCGTATGAAATTGCGAGCGGTGCGAGCTACCTGTGGTAGTAAAATTACTATTAACGGCAATTCCACCCCTAAAGATTTAATGTTATGATAGCGTTACCTACACAGAAAGGTTATGATGGACGGAGGAATTGAAAGTGGCAGAACAAAGCGGTATGGGAAAGCGAATCAAGGCGGCGCGTAAAGCCAAGGGATTGACAGGAGAACATTTATCCGAGTTGTGTCATATCAACGCGACCTATTTTCGGCAAATTGAGGCAGGCCGTAAGATTCCCAGTCTGACGGTTTTCGTTAGCCTATGCAGGGAGCTTGCGGTATCGCCAACCTATTTGCTGGAAGATTGCTTGAACGATAATGAACTGAGCGGTTTTAATGTACTTTCTGACCTATGGAAAACCGCGCCGCCCTATCAAATAGAGGTGGTGACCGCTATGATTCGCAGTGCGTTGGAATGTATGGAAGTACTGAAAAATGATTTGCTAGCGTAAACCGATCTCTTTGTACCCAAAATTGTGCGCCCCTCGGATCGGTGGTATACTGTTAGCATGAAAATCAGGAGTGAGGTGACCCGTCGATATGGAACAACAATATATGGCCGATGTGGAGGCAATTTTATCGCACCGGTATGATAATGGCGCGGACTATTGGACGACGCCCGATCACAAATTGCTGAAAGGCGCGCCCTTTACGACCTTGGAAAGCGCGTTATATCTATTGGAACTCGGGGTGCCGCCGGAGGATGAGGTGATGAAACACGTCGCCGCGCTCATTTTTGACGGCTGGAGAGAGGATGGAAGAATAAAAGTTTCGCCCACCGGCGGGATATATCCATGTCATACCGCTTTGGCGGTAAATGTTTTGTGCCGCATGGGCTATGCGGACGACGAACGGGTGAAAAAGTCGTTTGACTATTTCCTTGTAACGCAACAGCAGGATGGCGGCTGGAAGTGCAATAAATATAGCTTTGGCAGGGGCGAGGAGACCGCATACTCCACCCCCTATACGACCTTGGAAGTCTTGGATTTGTTTCGCTATGCGCGTGTTCTCAACAAGGAACAACGCCTCGACCGGGCGGTGGAATTTCTTTTGGAACACTGGGTCATTCGTAAGCCAATCAGCCCTTGCCACTATGGCATTGGTTCCCGGTTCATGCAGATCGAATATCCCTTTCGCGGCTACGGCCTGTTTTACTATGTGTATGTGCTATCGTTCTATGACCGGGCCAAGGCCGACCCGCGCTTTTTAGAGGCCTTTGAAGCACTTCGATCCAAAACGGTCCATGGGGAGGTGCCGGTTGAAAGGGTCGTTCCCAAGCTCGGGGCGCTGCGCTTTTGCAAAAAAAGGCGGGACGAGCGAGCTTGCCACAAGGCGCTATCAGGAGATCCTGCGGAATCTCACGGCGTGACGCTGCCGGCGGCATAAGGGCGCCGTTCCCCGCATAGGGTAGAACCAGAAATTCTATCCGATGAAAGGAGGAATGGCGGATGCTGAGAGGGATCGACGTCAGCGAGCACGACGGCGCGATCGATTGGCCGCAGGTAGCGCAGCATGGGCAGCAATTCGCTGTGATTCGGTCAAGCTATGGCCTGTACAGTGTGGACGAACGCTTTGCCTATAACTATGAGCAGGCGGGAGAAGCCGGGCTGCTGCGCGGGGTCTACCATTACAGCTATGCGCTGAACGACGCGGACGCCCGCGCGGAAGCGAACCATGTGCTTTCCGTTTTGGGCACCAGACGGCCCACCATGCCCATTTGGCTCGATATGGAGGACGCGGACGGGTACAAGGCGCGGCATGGGTTCGTGTTTTCCAGACAAAACATCACTGGCCTTTGCGCGGCATTTTTAGAGGTCATTCGTGCCAATGGGAGGCCCTGCGGCGTTTACGCCAACGAGGATTGGCTGACGCATTACATCGATGTGGAGCAACTGCCGCCCTGCGACGTGTGGCTGGCGCAGTGGAGCGCAAAGCCTACCTATACGGGCCGCTATGAAATGTGGCAGTATGCCTCGACCGGGCGCGTGCCCGGCATTCCGACCAACGTAGACCTTGATCTGTGTTATAAAAACTACCGAAAGGAGCCCGAAATGACACAAGAAGAGTTTAATCGGATGTTCGATACGGCGCTGAACGGCTATCTGGCGGCGCAGGAGGAGAAGGCGCCCAGCCGCTACGCGGTAGAAGCTTGGGCCGACGCGAAGAAACAGGGCATTATGGACGGCACCGCGCCGCGCTCTTGCGCCACGCGCGAACAGCTTGCGGTCGTGCTCGATCGTCTGGGCCTATTGGATAAATAACGGAAGCGCGCCCCGGGCGGCACAGGAAAACTGTGCCGCCCTTTTTGCGTACCCTATTGACAAATGGGAAGAAAGCGCCTATTATGAGTTTAGAAACTAAACTGTATAGATGCTAAAATTGGAGGATGATAGCATGAGGGACTTTTCTGAGCTGACCGCGCTGATGGAGCGCGTTGTCCATAAATATACCCGTTGGGAGGACAAAAAGCGCACCTACGGTACCGAGGTGCCGCTATCCAAGGCGGAAATCCATACGATCGCCGCCGTTGGCGATCATACGAATATCAACATTACCGCGCTTGCGGAGGTTATGGGCGTCACGAAGGGCGCGGCTTCGCAAATGATCTATAAGCTGGTTGATAAAGGCGCGGTGGAAAAACGGGTATCGCCGGATTCGGATACCGAGGTGGTGCTGAACCTCACCGCGGCGGGAAAAAAGAATCACGAAGCACACGCGGCCTACCATCGGCAGGCGGGCGACAAAGCCTTGAACCTGCTCAGAGAAATGCCGGAGCCGCTTTTGGAAAGCATGGCGGAATATTTTGAAGCCTTCGAGAAGGTCATCGATGAAGGCTTGCGGGAAGAGTAAAGGGCGGTGAGACCATATGGCAAAACGATTACTGATTTATGATGTGGAGCCGCGTTTGGAGGCGACTTTTGACCGGCGACAGGGGATGGACCTGCTCTTTTCCGCCAACCCGCCGGTCGCGCACTGTATCGGTTGTTTTGGGTGCTGGATTAAAACGCCCGGCCGGTGTGTAATAAAGGATCGGGCTTCGGTGCTCCCTTCCTACTTTGCGCAATGCAGCGAGGTCATGATCGTCAGTCCCATTTTATATGGCGGCTATTCGGCCAATGTAAAGGCTGTTTTAGACCGTTCGATCGGTTATTTGCTGCCGTATTTCCGGTATATCGATGGACAGATGCACCATCAAATGCGGCACCAAAATCCCTTTCAGCTAAACGTACACTTTTATGGAACGTGCGGCGATAACGAGCGGAGCATCGCAAAAAGATTGGTCAACGCCAACGCGATCAATTTGGGCGCGGCAGGCTGTTCGGTACTGTTTTATGAAACGGCGGAAGAAATCGGGGTGGCAACTCAATGAAAATTGTAATGTTAAGCGGCAGCCCGCGCCCAAAGCGAAGTACGTCTCTATATTTGCTGGATATCCTAAAAGATAAACTGGCGGCGGAAAACGAGATAACGATGTATCAGTCGACCGGCACCAATCTGGCTGCCTTGGCGGCTGACCTATCCGGCAGCGATGTTTTTGTGATCGCATGCCCGCTCTATGTGGATGGCGTGCCTTCCAACCTGCTGCAAGCGTTAAGCGCCGTCCAACAGGCAAGCATAACGGGACGGGAAAAGATCAGAGTCTACACGCTGGTCAACAATGGGTTTTATGACGCCGCGCAAAACAGCATAGCGATCGATATCCTTTGGAATTGGTGCGATCAGTGCGGCTTTCAAAGGGGCTGCGCGGTGGGAATCGGCGCGGGGGAAATGGTGCAGATGGCGCCAATGGGACATGGGCCGCTCGTTAATTTGGGCAAGGCGATCGATCGGCTTGTCAAGACGATAGAAGCCGGAAGCGCCCAAAATGATCTGTTTGTAGAGCCGAATCTTCCACGCTTTTTATATAAGCTGGCCGCCCATTATGGTTGGCGCAAGCAGGCGAAAGAAAACGGCTTAAAAAGCGCCGCGATCAGGAAAACCGAATGAGGATCAAAAAGAAATACCTGCTAACGCGGTATTTTTTTACCTATATTGTTTAGCTTTTATACTGTAGAGGTGCTAACTGACGCGAAAACCGGAAAGAAGGATTTATCATGCAAGAAACACACACCGAGCTGTTGGAAAAAGCGCCGGTGAAGCCCGCGCTTTTGCGGCTCGGCATACCGGCCATGACCGGTATGCTGATCTCCACGGTCTATAATCTGGTGGACGCTTTTTTTATCGGCACATTGGGCACCCTGCAAACAGCCGCCGTTACGGTGGTCTATCCGCTAACCATGGTCGCCATGGGTGTGGGGCTGCTGTTTGGCAACGGGGCGGGCTCTAACATTTCTCGGCTGCTCGGCAAAAAGGATGCTGAACAGGTGGGCGCTTTCAGCAGTACGGCCATCCTTTCCGGCGTGGCGGTCATGGCCGTGCTGGCGGTCGGCATGCTTCTGTTCCTCAAGCCGCTCATGTATGCCTTGGGGGCCTCGCGGAGCAGCTATGGGTTTGCAAGGGATTACGGTATACTTTATATCATCGGGTTGATCTTCAATGTGTTCAATATGATAATGAACAACCTGATCGCGGCAGAGGGCGTTTCTTCCTTCGGCATGTTTGCGATGCTGGCGGGCGGCTGCGCCAATCTGGTGCTGGACCCGATTTTCATTTTCGCCTGCGGCTGGGGCGTGGGCGGCGCGGCGGCGGCCACGCTGCTCTCGCGCTTGGTTTCTTCCGCGTTTTATATCGGGTACCTGCTGCGGGGAAAAAGCTGCCTTCGTGTTTCGGTTCGGCGCTTTCGGCCGAATGGTAAGCTTTATGCTACAATCTTCCGTATCGGCTTGCCCGTTTGTTTGTTCCAGTTTTTGGCCGGCGCCGCGGTTACCTTGACCAACAACGCCGCAAAGCCGTTTGGCGAAGCCGCGGTAGCCGCCATGGGCATTGTCAACCGGATCATGTCCATTGAGACCAACGCGCTTTACGGCTTCTTAAAGGGGTATTCTCCGCTGGTCGGCTACAGCTACGGCGCGGGAGATCTGGCGCGCGTGCGCGAAGCGACCAGAACCGCCGCTCGTTGGAGCACGGCGGCCAATATCCTGTTTGGCGTGATCTGCATCGTGCTCGCCGGGCCGCTGATCCATCTGTTCAATCAGTCCTCCGCGCAGGTGCTGTCGATCGGCAGCGCCGCACTCCGTGTGGACGCGGTCTCCTTTATGCTGCTGGGCGTGCAGATCGTCATCGGCAATTACTTTTTGGCGACGGGCAAGGCGCGGCAGGGCGGCATGCTCAGCGTATTCCGGCAAGGATTATTTTTCATCCCGTTTCTTTTAGTGCTGAGCCGCCTTTGGGGCATTCCCGGCATGATCGGCGCCCAGCTGGCGGCGGACGTGTGCGCCACGCTGCTGACACTGGCGCTATGGAAAAAGGAACGCGCACTACTGCCCGCAGCATAAAAAGCTGCAAGATCCGTGGATTTGCATTATAATAGAAAAAGCGATTGCGCAAAAAACGTCGAGCGGTTTTTTGCAAAGTCTCCTATAATAACGTTTGTCGGGAGGTGACACAGATGCAGGAACAAATAGAAGCCGTACAGCGCATGCAGGATTATATCGAAGCGCACTTGTTTGAAAATATCACGCTGGCCAATCTCGCGGCGGCGTCGCTGTTTTCACCGTGGTACGCGCACCGGCTGTTTGTCCGTCAAACCGGAATGGCCCCGGCGGATTATATCCGCCGGTTCCGCCTTTCCAAATCGGCGCTGCGGCTGCGGGACGAACCGTGCAAAATAGCGGAGGTGGCGTTTGCCATGGGGTTCGGCAGCGTGGACGGCTACCAGCGCGCGTTTCGCCGTGAATTTGGGTGCAACCCGAGCGAATACGCCGCGCATCCGGTTCCGGTCTATCTGTTCACCCCCTACGGCGTGAAGTTTAGGCATATCGAAAGGAGACCGGTCATGGAAAATTTAAAGAACGTATTTGTACAGGTGATCGAAAAGCCCGCGCGCAAGGCGCTGATCAAGCGTGGGATCAAGGCGGCCGATTATTGGACCTATTGCGAGGAGGTGGGCTGCGACGTGTGGGGCTTGCTGCAAAGCATCCGATCCATTAGCGGCGAACCGGTTTGCCTGTGGCTGCCGCTGCCGTACCGCAAGCCGGGCACCTCGGAGTATGTGCAGGGCGTCGAGGTCGGCGTGGATTACGACGGCGTCGTGCCCGAGGGCTTGGATGTGATCGACCTGCCTGCCGCCAAGTATCTGATGTTTCAGGGCGAGCCGTTCGCGGAGGAGGACTACTGTCAGGCCATTGACGAGGTGCAGGCTTCGATCCAAAAGTACGATCCGGCGGTGATCGGCTATGCGTGGGATGAAACGAACCCCCGCGTGCAGTTGGAGCCGATCGGCACAAGGGGTTATATCGAGCTGCTACCGATCCGAGAGAAGCAGTAAAAAACACAGCAGCGCACATGGCAAAACGGTTTGCCGTGTGCGCTGCTGCTATATGGGGTGGGTTATGGGCTTGTTTTATTCTGCCGAAAAGCGGAACACGGTTTGGTGCCGGTATGTCTCGCCGGGGCGCAGCACGGGCTGCGGGAACTGGGGCAGGGTGAGCGCGCTTGGGTAATACTGCGTTTCCAGACAGAAGCCGTGCCGCGGCGCGTATTTGACGCCGCCCTTGCCCGCGGGCATATCGGCGCGTAAAAAGTTGCCGGTGTATAGCTGCATACCGGGCATGGTGGTATCCACATCCATGATGATGCCGGTGCGCTCGCTACTCACACGCGCCGCAGGGCGCAGCGTACCAAAGGCGCCGTCCACGATAAAGTTGTGGTCGTACCCGCCGGCAAGGCGCAGCTGTTCAAAATCGTCGTCCCAATGCGCGCCGAGGGGCGTTTCGCGGGTCAGGTCCATCGGCGTGCCCTGCGTCGCGGCGATCTCGCCGGTCGGGATACTCGCGGCGTCGATCGGCGTATAGCGCGCGGCGTTCAGCCGGATGCGCTGCCCGCCCACCGGACCCGCGCCGTGGCCGTCCAGATTGAAGTAGCTGTGGTTCGTCAGGTTGCAGGGGGTAGGCGTGTCGGACTCGGCGTGATAGTCGATGATCAGACTGTTCGCCGTCAGCCGATAGGTAACGGCGGCGTGCAGCGCGCCGGGATAGCCTTCTTCGCCCGCCGGGCTGTGGTATTGCAGGCTGAGCCCTTCGGAATGGATCGAGGTGATCCACTGCCGTTTATCAAAGCCAATTTTACCGCCGTGCAGGTGGGTCGTACCGTTTTCATTGCAGGCAAGCTGATAGGCTTGCCCGTTCAGCACAAAGCGGCCCTCCGCGATGCGGTTGGCGCACCGGCCGATCAACGCGCCGATATAGCAGGTCTGCTGTTCGTAATCCTCGGCCGAATCAAAGCCGAGCACCACGTCCACGGGCTTGCCGTTCCGGTCCGGCACGGTAAGCGACTGCAAAACGCCGCCCAGCGTCAGGATCGAGGCGGAAAGCGCCCCTTCCGTCAACGTATAGCGCAGCACCGCATGGCCCGCGCGGTCGCGCCCAAAGGGCGTGCATACAATATCCATGTAAAATCACCTCACCGTTTCTATAAAGCGAAGGAACGCGGCCTGCCCTTTGTCCGTGCGGGCAAACACGCCCGCGTCCTCGAGCACGGCGGCGAACACCTTGCCGACCTCCTGCCGCAGCACGTCGCGCACATTGGCTTCGCTCAGCGGTATGCGGCGCGCGATCTCCTGCGCCCACGCGGCATGGGACGCGGTGCTTTCATCCGCCGTCAGATCGGCTCCTTCGATCAGGCCCGCGGCCACGCTTTCCAGCTCGTCTTTCAGGCGGGCGGGCAGCACGGCAAGACCCATGACCTCGATCAGGCCGATGTTTTCCTTCTTGATATGGTGCTTTTCCGCGTGCGGATGGTACAGGCCGAGCGGGTGCTCCTCTGTCGTTAAATTGTTGCGCAGCACAAGGTCCAGCTCGTAATCGTCGCCGCGGCGGCGGGCGATCGGCGTGATGGTGGAATGCGGCACGCCGCCGGTCTCGGCATAGATCCGCGCGCCTTCGTCCGTATAGCCGCGCCACGCCTTCAGAATGCGATCGGCCAGCTCGATCAGGCGCTCGCGGTCCGCGGCGCGCAGGCGAATGACCGACATCGGCCAGCGCACGATACCGGCGGTCACATCGTCAAAGCCGGCGAACGGTACGCGCGTTTCAATCGGCGCACGCTCCATGGCAAATTGGTAGTGACCGCCCTGAAAATGATCGTGCGACAGGATGGAGCCGCCGACGATCGGCAGATCGGCGTTCGAGCCGACGAAATAGTGCGGGAACTGGGTGACGAAATCGGTCAGCTTGCGGAAACAAGCGCGGTCGATCTGCATGGGCACGTGGCGGCTGTTCAGCACGATGCAGTGCTCGTTATAGTAAACATAGGGGGAATACTGCAAAAACCACGGGCTGCCGTCGATCGTGAGCGGGATGATGCGGTGGTTCTGCCGCGCCGGGTGATCGACGCGGCCCGCGTAGCCCTCGTTTTCCGCGCAGAGCTGGCACTTGGGGTAGCCGGATTGCGGCATCTCGCGCGCGGCAGCGATGGCCTTGGGGTCTTTTTCCGGCTTGGATAGGTTGATGGTGATATCCAGCGTGCCGTAATTGGTCCCGGTCTTCCACTGCATATCCCGCGCGATGCGGTCGCGGCGTATGTAATTGGTGTTTTGGCTGAACTGATAGAACCAATCGGTCGCCTTTTGGGGCGACTGCGCGTAAAGCGCGCGGAAACGAGCGGTCACCTCGCGCGGCGGCGGGGTCAGGCGGCCCATCAGCGAGGTGTCGAACAGGTCGCGGTAAACGATGGAGTTTTCACTCGTCACGCCGCGCGCGTAAGCGTCGTCCGTCAGTTCGTCCAGCACGCCGGGCAGATCGATCGGGCCCTCATAGGCGGGCGCGTCAAAGGCGGGAAGCTGTAATACCTCCAGCAGCGCGTTCGTGGCCCACACGCGATCCTCGGGCAGGGTTAGCCCGGTCTTTTCCGCGTATGCGATCAGCTTGGCGACTGCGTTGTCGATCATGGCGGTTCGCTCCTTTTACTTGAAGTAGCCGTGGGGATGGGCCTTGTGCCAGTCCCACGCGGTCGCGATTATGGTGTGCAGGTCGTCGTACTGCGGTTCCCAGCCGAGCACCTCGCGGGCCTTGGCACTCGAAGCGATCAGCTGCGCCGGGTCGCCCGCGCGGCGCGGGCAAACGGTAGCCGGGATCGGGTGGCCGGTCACGCGGCGGGTCTCCTCGATGACCTCCTTGACCGAAAAGCCCACGCCGTTGCCAAGGTTAAAGATGTTGTTTTCACCGCCCGCGAGCAGGTAGTCGAGCGCCAGAATATGCGCCTGCGCCAGATCGCAAACGTGGATATAATCGCGGATGCAGGTGCCGTCCGGCGTGGGATAATCCTCGCCGAAGATGGCGATCTGCGCGCGCTGGCCGTTCGGCACTTGCAGGATCAGCGGCACAAGATGGGTCTCCGGATTGTGGGCCTCGCCGATCGAGCCGTCTGGCTGCGCGCCGCAGGCGTTGAAGTAGCGCAAGGCCACAAAGCGCAGGCCGTGCGCGGCGGAAACCCATTTCATCATCTTTTCCATCGAAAGCTTGGTCTCGCCGTAGCAGTTGGTCGGGTCGGTGCGATCGGTTTCGAGGATGGGCACGCGCTCGGGCTCCCCATAGGTCGCGGCGGTGGAGGAAAATACGATCTTCAGCACGCCGTGCGCGACCATGCTTTCCAGCAGCACCTTGGTGCCGGTCAGATTGTTATCATAATATTTCAGCGGGTCCGTCATGCTTTCGCCGACCTGACTGTTGGCGGCGAAATGGATCACGCCTTCGATCTGCTCGCTTTCCAGCACACGGTCCACAAACGCGCGGTCGCGGATGTCGCCTTCGTAAAAGCGGGCCTGCGGGTGCACGGCCGCACGGTAGCCGGTCTCCAGATTATCGGCCACGGCCACGTCGCGTCCCGCGTCGATCAGCGCGCGTACGGTGTGCGAACCAATGTAGCCCGCGCCGCCCAAAACTAAAATTGCCATAACAAAATGCCTCCTTGCATTCGGTGATCGATTCGTTAACCCGCAATAACAGCGCCGCCCTCCGGGCGGATACGCAGCACATGGCAGCAGCCCTTGCCGAACGCGGCTTCGATCCGCCCGCGGAACGTATCAAGCTGCGGGAAGGGCACAAAGGCCTGCACGGTTCCGGCAAAACCGCCGCCATGCACACGCACCGCGCCCGTACCGCCGAGCAGGCGGCGCGCCAGCGCAATCACGAGCGGCAGGGCCTGCTGCCCCGGGGCCGACGCGCTGTACAGATTTTGCAGGTGCTCGGACGAGGAGATGCCGGACTGGTTGACCAGATTCAAAAACTGAACAAAGTTATCGCTCTCAAGCGCTGTCGCCTGCTTTTGCGCGCACAGGTTGTCGTCGAAAAAGTGGATGGCGCGCAGCACGGCGCGGTCGCCCGCGGCCTTTCGCAGAGCGGGGATGTTTTGCCAAAACGCTTCATAGTCGACCTGCCGCAGCACATCCTTGCCGAAAAAGGCGGCCACAGCGCCCATTTCACGGGGGATGGCGGCGTAATCCTCGGTCAGGTCGGCGTGGTCGGCGCCGGAATCGATGATGCACAGCGCGTGGCCCGAAGCGGAAAGGTCGTAATCGATCTGGTGTACGATGGGCGTTTCGGGGTCCTTAAAGTCGATCGAAACGATGCCGCCCACCGCGCTGGCAAGCTGATCCATCAGTCCGCAGGGCTTGCCGAAATACACGTTTTCCGCGTATTGGCCGATCTGCGCGATCTGCACGAGCGAGACCGCGTCCTGACAGAATAAGTGGTTCACGATCACGCCGATCAGCACCTCGTACGCCGCCGAGGACGAGAGGCCCGATCCGCCCAGCACGGTCGATTCGATATAGGCGTTAAACCCGCTTACCGGATGGCCGAGCGCGGTAAAACGCGCGGCCACGCCGCGCACCAGCGCGGCGGAGGTGCCCGCTTCGCCCGGCTGTACGGCAAGATCGCCGAGCGATACCGCGATATCCGGATAACCGGCCGAGCAAATATGGATGGTATCCGTGCCGTTTGGCCCGGCGCAGGCAAGCGCGTCCAGATTGATGGCGGCGGCCAGCACGCGGCCGCGCTGATGGTCGGTATGGTTGCCGCCGATCTCGGTGCGGCCGGGGCCGCTGAACAGGCCGACCTCGCCGTCCGGCCCAAAGATTTTTCCATATCTTGAAAGCACGTGGGATAGCCGCGCGCACAGGGCGGGCAGCTCGCTCGGGTCGCAGCCGGTCATGGCGCGCAGGCGTGAATCAAGCGCGCCGTTCCCGATTTCAGCGGAAAGGCTGCTTTGTCGTAACATATGCTCTCTCTCCATTCTTATCCGTATCAGTTGCGCAGTGCTCCTATCATCAGGATAACACTGTTTTAGTAAAAACTCAATGAAAGTTTTACTGAAAAACCCACCAAAAACGCCCTCGCTTTTTTGGTGGTTTTGCAATAGTAAAAAAGCACGCCTTGGCGTGCTCCAGCTTGTTAAAAAATCCCCTCGCGCCGCAGCGCGTATAAAGTGTCAACTTGAAGCAGCGCTTCAAGTTGAAAAAAGTGGGAGCATGTATCCAATGTCATAAAGATAAGGGAAACGCATAGGAAAAAACAAGGGAATCACCGAGCTAGTAGGGCGCGAGAAGGTGAATTGGCCGAAGGCCAAGAGAAGCTGGTCTGGACCACGCCTCCGGCGCGCCGTCTCGAAGGGACGTAACGCTTCCTGAGAAACCATGTCCCTTCGCTCGGCTGTACCAGCCTGTTTGATGCTCTCACTTATCCCGGTGCTTCGCTCTCGGCGCGCCGAGGGCGTCGCGCCCTACATGTTCTGTACTTGCGATACCTTTTTGTCTTGTCTGACCTTAACTGAATGACATTGAGCATGTATCTCACCTTTTTAACAAACCGACTTCAAGTGCGCCTGTAAGGCGCGCGCAGATGCCTGAAGCACGCCGTAGCGTGCACTTTTTTTGTTTATTTACTGGGTGCAAAAACGCTGTCGCGCTCGATCAGCGTGGGCGGCACGACGATCTTGAGCGGCATATCCGGCAACGCGCCGTCGGTGCGGCGGGCAAGAAGGCTCACCGCGGTGGCGCTCATTGCTTCGACGTGCGTGCTGATGCTGGTGAGCGGCGGATCGGTCAGCGCGGAAACAGCGGTGTTATTAAAGCTGATGATGGAAAGGTCGTGCGGCACACGCAGCCCGGCTTCCCGCATCGCGCCGACCGCGCCGATCGCGGCTTCTTCGTTGGCGGCCAGCAGGGCGGTGGGCATCGGCCCGCCGGCGGTCAGCCGTGCGCTGATGGCGTCGCGCGCGTCACGCGCGTTCATTTTCGCGTTAAAGAGCAGTTTGGGATCGAACAGATCCCGGTCCTGCATGTATTGAATAAAATACTGCCGCCGCACTTCCGGCGCGGGGCGCTTTTTTTGGTCCAGCTTGCAGTCCGGCCCTAAAAAGCCGATGCTGCGGTGGCCGCGCTGCATAAAATAATCGAGCGCCTGCTCGACGCCAAGGCGAAAATTCAGCACCACGGAATCAAAATGCAACTCGTCCGGCGCGGAATCGAGAAAAACCAAATTTTCGGTGATGCTGCGCAGCGATTCAATCTGCGCTTCGGAAAAAATACCGATGGCGAGCACGCCGTCCACCGGCTGGGGCATATTCTGGCGGTAAGCGCCGTTGCGTTCCAGCAGGTGCGTGACCTCGGCGCCCAGATCGAAAAAGCGCTGCTCGGCAAAGTTTTTCAGGTATAAGTAGTAAGGATCAGCCAACTGCTGGGCCGGGGTGAGCATTTCCGCAATGGCGAAACGACGTGTGCGTATGTTCACGCGCGCCTTGCGCGTGCGCGCGGCGGTATCGTAATGCAGCTTTCCGGCGGCGTCCAGTATCGCGGCGCGCGTCGAATCGCTCACGCTCATCGTGGGGTCGTTATTGAGCACACGGGAGATCGTCGCGATGGAAAAACCCGTATATTCCGCCAGCTCTTTTAGCGTAGCCATGCAGCCACCTTCTTTTACTAAAAAGTTGAAGCTATATTTTCATTATAACCGAAAGCCGGGACGGGTGCAAGCCGCTTATCGTACGGAAACGTGTTTTTTTCGTCGTTTTAAGCGGTTTTTTTGAAGGATATACCAGTTTATTGCATGGCACATACATTTTTCCTTTTGTTCATGACGTGATCATAAGAAGCCATATTGACACTGCAACCGGTGCGAACACGATTGCGCGCCGGCAGCGCAAGCCGCAAGGCAAACGCGCGGTGTGTCATGCGGGTTTGGGAATTTCCACATTTTGTACAGCGGCTTTCTTGACGAAAGGCGGCGGGTGTGGTATCCTCGACAGTGTAAGGGCGGCGCGTGTCATGACCCACAACGGCGCCGCATACGCTATGGGTGGAAATTGCGCCCCTTGGGGCGTGTTTCAATATAAAACTCACATACACAAAAGGAGACGAAAAATGAGAAATACCAGAAGCTGGCCGCGGCGGGCGGCCGCGGCGATCCTGACACTGACGATGGCGGCTGGGCTTGGCGCCTGCGGCGACAAGGCTGACGGCGGCGCCGCCGGCCAGAGCATCGAGGATATCATGAAGACCGCGCAGGCCAACATGGCGGATGTTAAGAGCATGAGCTATGATATGACCATGAGCATGGAAATGAAGGCGAATGACGAGACCCTGAAGATCGCCACGAGCGGCAAGGTCGACCAGATCGTCGATCCGATCACGATGAAACTGGATATGAACGTGGATATGGGCGAGGTCGGCAATATGAATACCGCCATGTACGTTGCGCAGGATGGCGATAAGTACATGCTGTACACCGGAATTGACGCGGGCGACGGCAATCTGGTTTGGCAGAAGCAGGAGATGGCCGATACCTCCGCGTTCGATCAGATGGACGCGCGCGAAAGCTTTGACCTGTATCTTTCCAGCGCGGAAAGCTTTAAGGAAAACGGTACCGAAACGGTTGGCGGCGCGGAAGCGACCCGTTATGACGGCACGATCTCCGAGGAGGACCTGGCTCAGGTGCTCGAAGCTTCCGGCGTGATGGACCAGTTTTCCAGCCTTGGCATTACGGGCGACCAGCTGGATACCATGCTCACCGATCTGGGCGACCTGCCGATCAGCCTGTGGATCTCCAAGGCGGACCAGATCCCGGTCAAGTACGAAATGGACATGACCGCGATCATGCAGAGCCTGATGGGCAAGATGATGGACAGCATGGGCGCGGGCGAGGACGATAAGCTCGACGTAGCCAACGTGCTCGTATCCATGACCGTGAGCAACATCAACGGTGTGGAAAGCATTGAAATCCCCGCGGAAGCGCTGAACGCCGCCGCCGCGTAAAAAGCAAAAGCGCAAAAAGTCTCCGATGTAAGAATCGGAGACTTTTTTATGCGAAAAAAGGCGGTGCGGCGCGTGCGCTAACGCAGCTCGCCCGACCATTCAAAGCCTTTTTTGGCGATAACGACCGCAAGCACCTCGTTGATGACCGCCGCGGCCGCAATCGTGCCCTGAATGATCTGCGCGCTTTCAGGCGCGGGGCCGCTGAGCACGGAAACGGCAATGCCGGTGAAAACGAGCGAGACGCCGGAATGCGGCAGCAGCGTAAGGCCCAAATACTTGCGCACGGTCTGCGGCGCGCCGGTAAGGGTCGCGCCCAGATAAGCGCCGCCATACTTGCCCGCCGCGCGTGAGACGATGTATAGGGCGGTAAACAGGCCCGCGCCCAAGATCAGATGGTAATCGAGCGGCGCGCCCAAATTTAAAATGACCACGATCATCGACAAACCGAGGAACGGGTTGAAGCTGCACAGAATCCGTTCCAGCCGCACCTCGCCCACCATATTGGCAAAAACGGCGGAGAACGCCATACCGATGAGCATGAAGTTCAAAACAGGGCGCGGCATGACCCGGTAGTTCAAGTAAAAACCGGCGGCGGAGGCAAGGAGCAGGGTGCCAACGAGCAGCGCGACCGTCGGCGCGGGCCCCCGTTCCTTTTTCAGGAGCAAACCGGCCGGCACGCCCACCGCCGCGCCAACTCCCAGCGGCAGCAGCACGACTAACGCGATCATATACGCCGGTAAACGCTCGGTGGAAACACGGGAAGCCACAAGGGAGATGACCGAAAAGAACACCACAACGCCCACCATATCGTCCAGCGCGGCCATGGGGATCAGGGTTTTGGTGACCGGCCCATTGGTTTGAAATTCCCGCACGATCGAAAGCGCCGGAGCCGGAGCAGTGGCCAACGCGATGCCGCCAAAGATCACGGCGAGATAGAGCGGGATATCCATGAAATGAAAAATGATGCCGAACACAAGACTGACCACCAGAAAGGTGCCGAGCGACTGCGTCAGCGTGGTGACGATGATCTGCTTGCCGAACTGCTTGATTCGCTTCCACACAAGCTCCGTGCCGATCAGAAGGCCGACGGTGCACTCCAGAACGTGAACGGCGGCTTGGTACCACAGCGCGTCGAGCACGCTCTGATCGAGCAGCTGCAGCGCGTGCGGGCCGAGGAGCATGCCGGTGATCAGCCAGCCGAGAATAGCGGGCAGCTTGATCCTAGCGAGCAGCCTGCCCACCACAAAAGCAAGAACGACTGTGGCCAAAAGCCTGAGAATCGGTAATAGCATGGGGCCTCCTTTGTTGCACGCGCCGTCAGTCCTTTTCCTTCGCAACGCCGTAAAGCATAAGGTCGATTAGGGCGGGCAGCTTGCTTTCGTGGTTTTCAATCAGGAGGGACAGGTCGGTGCCGCCGACAGCCTGCGTTTGATAATACCCGTTGAACATCTCCTGAAAAATAAAGAAATACTCTTTGGCGGCCTGCGCCGAGATGCCGTCGCGCAATTCAATATGATCGAGCACCGCTTGATAGCGGGCGGCATGGAAGCCGTCGAACGCGCGGCGAAGCGTCCGAAGCTCGTTTGCTAGATGAAGCGGGGGCTGGAACAGCGTTTGAAAGAAAAGGCGCTTATACGAGGGCTGGTCGGTAAAAAAGGTTTGCCGCCGCGCGAGCAGCAGCCGCAGGCTGCCCGCCGTATCGTCCGGCGGGTAAGACGCGCTTTGCAGGTATGCGGTCAGCTCGTCAAAGCAGGCTTGCACACACCGCAGATACAGCTGATCCTTGTTTTCAAAATTGTAATAGATCAGCCCCTTGGGGATATGGTTAACGCTGCAAATGTTGTTGATAGAAGCGCTTTCATAGCTTTTGCCGCCAAATTCAGCGATTGCTGCGGTTAAAATGCGCTGATACGTGCGTTTGCTCCGTTCCTCCTGCTTCATACGCCGGCCTCCTAAAGTAGACTATATGGTCTATTTTACACGAAATAGACCGGTCGGTCAATAAAATTTTTCAAACGAATTGAGAATGGAACGGAACCACACCCCCTGCAAACACCATGGCGAATCCGGCAAGGCCTTGTGAAAAGTGCTGTTTTATTGACTTGATGTGCGGGGGGACGAGTTGTATAATGGTAACAACACAATGCATAGATGTGCTTGCGGCCCGATATAAAAAATTAAACGGGGGATCACCATGAGCGTTCGTACTTCCATGTACCGCATGGTTTTTGCTTTGATCGTCTTGCCCTTTCTACTGTTTAGCTTGGTTATCACAAATCTGTACTCCAGCATACTGGAGAACATCATTGCGGATAGCCTTCGTGTGGTCGCAGATGCGCAAGTTGCGGAAATGGCGAATTTTTGTGAGCAGCAAAAAGAATATCTGGAATTTATCGGCACCATGGATCTGTCTCACGCGGCCATGCGCAGCGAGCTGGCCGGAGATATGAATCAGTATTTGGACAATGTGCTTTTGGCCCGCGTGCAAACGCTGGACTATTTGAACACCCTTGCTATCATTGACAACAAGAACCGCGTCGTCGCGTGCAGCGCGGCCCACACGGCCTTTGCGAATGAGGGCATCGATAACGTGTTGCAAGCCATGAAGGGGCAGCCCTTCCACATTTCCGACGTGTTGACGGACGCCAAGGGCCAAAAATTGCTGGTGGCGACCGCCCGGATCGAGGAAGGCGGGCAGACGCTCGGCTATATTTTGGCGGAGATCAATCTTGATTTTTACAGCGCGATCCGCGAGCGGGCCGAGCTTTGGAACGACTCGACGTTCTATTTGCTGGACGGCCGCGGGCAGATCGTCAGCGCGGGCACGCAAAACGAAAAGCGGGAAAGCTTTGTGACGAGCGCGCAGGAGCGCGAGGATTATAACGAAAAATATAGCGCCATTGATTTTGAAAAGGAACCCGAAGGCAGCTTTTGCTACACCATGAACGAAAATAGTTACATCACCTATTATTCCGACGTGGCATATACCGATTGGCGCGTGCTGCTTTCGGTGAATTTGAGCAATTACCAGTCCAAGGAGACCGTGTATTTCGTTTTGGCGTGCTCCATGGTGCTTTTATGCATCCTGCTGGCGATATGGATCGGCCGGTTTGCCTCCAAGCGGATCATCCATCCCATCAAAAGCATTTCCGGCACCCTGCAAAACATCAGGCAGGAGCAGGATTATACGCTGCGGGTAGCGGTTGAACGCAAGGATGAGCTGGGCAGCTTGGCCGGGGAAGTGAACGAGCTGCTTGACTTTATAGAAACGGAAAATCTCTATAAAACGCAGCAGCAGCGCCTGCTTCAGGCAAAGGCCGAGCAGGACGCGCTGACCAAGGTGCTGAACAAGGAGCGCATCGATCAGGTCTTGCAGGAGGCGATCGAGCGGCACCGGGCGGATCGCACGCCGATGGCGGTCCTGTTTGTGGATGTGGATGATTTTAAAGATTTCAATACACAGTATGGGCATAACGTGGGCGATCAGGTGCTTTTGTACCTCACCTCCAAGTTGGCGCAGCAAACGGGCGGCACGGTGGGCCGCGTGGGCGGAGACGAGTTTTTGGTGATCATGGAAGCGTCGGAGCAGCTTGCTTCGCTCGACGCGTTCCTGAACCGGCTGGAAGAGCCGTCGAATAACCAGTTCGTGGTGCGCGGCAGCGGCGCCCGGCTGTATGTTTATTGCAGTATCGGCGCGGTCCGTATCGACTTTTCGCAAAGCGGTATGGAGAATTTGACTTCGGCCCAAGTGACCGAACGGGCGGACGCCGCCATGTACCAAGCCAAGCACGGCGGCAAGCACGGCCACGTGATTTTAGACTATACGCCCCCCGATGTTATGGAATAAAAAGGTCTTTTCCGATAAAAAACGTATTTTCTGCGGAATCCGGGAACATTTGCAAAACTTTTTGTTGACTTTATCGCGATTAAGAGGTACAGTTAAACCATCGACCAATCATGGCGAACTAACTTAAAAGAGGTATTACATGTTTCAAGACAAAACTATCGTCTGCAAGGATTGCGGACAGGAGTTCACCTTCACAGCCAGCGAACAGGAGTTCTTTGCTGAAAAGGGCTTCACCAACGAGCCGCAGCGCTGCAAGCCCTGCCGCGATGCACGCAAAGGCAACTCCCGCGGTGGTCAGGGTGGCGGCCGCCAGATGTATGACGCTGTTTGCGCCGAGTGCGGCAAGCCCTGCAAGGTGCCCTTCGAGCCCCGTAACGACCGTCCTGTGTACTGCAGCGATTGTTTCCGCAGATAAACAGAACTCGTCTCCCATAGCTTGTTAAAAAAGCACCCCAAAGCGATCGCTTTGGGGTGCTTTAGCGTGTCGACAAAGTCGACACGCTGTCTAGGGGGCACCCAGTGCCCCCTAGATACTCGACCCGTTCCGGAGAAACCGGTCTCGATACCCCCGGGTTACGCGCCCGGTGGCGCGGGTCGAGGTGTTTTTTCGAGGTACACGCCCCCGAAAAAACGGATTTTACGTCGCTTCGCTCCATTTTACATTCTATACGCGCTGCGGCTAGAGACCTTTGTCTACAGTCTGAAGCACCCCAAAGCGATCGCTTTGGGGTGCTTTTTATCGTTGTGGGCTATATGATCTGCCGGACCTGTATTGCCAGCGCCTGTGCCAAAGCGCGGTGGCCCGCCGCGTCGAGATGCACGCAGTCCGCGCCGGGCCCGCAATGTGCGGCAGCGTCCAAGAAGGCGCAGCCGTATTGCTCGGCAAGGCGGCGGTAGACGGTTTTGAGCCGCCGGGAGTGGGCGACCGAATTTTCATCGTAATAAAAGGCAAATTCGTTTTCGGCGATCGCGGGGTCGATTTCGGGCGGGGAGACCAGCAGAAGCCGCGGCGTTTGCCGGCCCGACCAATGCACCGGCGTGCGCGTGAACTGGATGTAGCGTTCGAGCGCCAGCGCGCTTTCCTCGGGCGAGACGATCAGCTGCTTGCGGCGGTCGTTGGTGCCCAGCATCAGCACGACCAGATCGAGCGGGTCGGCGCTGGACAGCGCGGTGGGGTAATAGGCAAAGCCGTTGCGGCCCGGTTCAAGCGGCAGCTCATAGGCCGTCGTACGCCCGCAGAGTCCCTCCTCGATGATGCGGCAGTCCGGGGCAAGTTCCGCCGCGAGCCGTCCGGTCCAGCGCTCGCAAAAGGGAAAACGGGCGTCCGTTTCACTGTTGTACCCCCAAGTGTTGGAATCGCCATAGCATAGAATGTGTTTCATAGGTCGCGCTCCTTTCCGTTGCCTGACTTGCTTTTCAATATAGCACAATAAAAATCCTTGTCAATATAAAAAGACAAACGAAAATCATTTTGAAATATAGAATCAAAATAAGAAATCGTAACTATTGACACTGGGTAAGCGGGAATGCTATGATGTGAATAGGAAAATAATGAAATTTTTAACGGCGCCGAAACAGGGGCCTTGAAACAGGGTGAAATACATGCACACTATTCGGAACGATATCACAAAAGTGAAGGAAATAAACGTTGAACTGATCAAATCCGCCCTCAAGGGGCTGGGCACGGCCACCAAGGCGCAGATCGCGGAGGCGACCGAGATCAGCGTGGCGACCTGCGGCAAGATCCTCAACGAGCTCTGCGAAAGCGGCGAGGTAATGGAAGCGGCGGTGACCTCGGGCGGTTATGGCCGCCCGGCGAAAAGCTATGTTTACAACGGCAACTACTCGCTCATCGCCTGCGTTTATGTGGCAAGCGACCGCGGCAAGGTAACGCTTTCCTCCATGGTGTGCAACCTGCTGGGCGAGGTGCAGGAGGAATCCACGCGGGAGATCGAACGGGCCACCTATGATGTGCTGGAAGATACCATCCGCCGCCTGACAGAAAAGCACGCGAAGCTGCGCGTGGCTTCCATCGGCATACCGGGCTATATCACAAACGATGTGATCGGCCTTTGTAACTTCGTCGATTTGATGGGGCTGCCGCTGCGCAGCATGCTGCAGGAAAAGTTCCCGGATATCAAAATACTTGTCGAAAACGATATGAACGCCGCCGCTTACGGTTTTTACCAGAACAACTGCGGCGGGCGCGACACCACCATTGCGTTCATCTATTCGCCGATCGACGCGCAGACCGGGCTGGAGCAGATGCTGCGGGAAGACCCCACCATGCCGGTGAGTGAGGAACAGCGCACGCTGATCAACCTTTCCATCAACTTTGGCGCGGGCTTTGTGTCCGGCGGTCATATCCTGCGCGGATTTTCCGGGTTTGCCGGCGAGGTGTCCTTCCTGCCGGTGGTGCGCTCCAAGGAAATCGATCCGGTGGATGCGTCGGTCGAGTCGATGAGCCATATCATCGGTTCGATCGTGCCGGTGCTCAACCCGGAGATCGTCGCGCTGACGGGCGGTTATTTTGATAAAAAGACGGTGGAGGAGATCCGTGCGCGCTGCCTTCGGCTGATTGCCCCGCAGCACATGCCGCAGATCATCCTCAGGGCCAATATCCACGAGGAGTATGTCAGCGGGCTGCTCAATTTGGCGCTGGAGGAACTGTCCTGCGGCGTGATGCTGGTCAAACGCAAAGCATAAGCCCCCAAAATGCACACAAACCGAAGGGCGCGTTGCAAAATAAAAGAAATTCCGTATGTCATTCTGATCGAAGTGAAGAATCCCGCGCGAACGCGCGGAATGAACGTGGAAACCGCGCGTTCGCGCGAGATTCCTCGTCGTTTCTCTCCTCGGAATGACAAGAATTTTTTTATTTTGCAACGCGCCTTTGTTATGTCACGAGAAATGCACAAAAAAACAGAGGGAAGATTGGCGGGAATCACGTATTTGAGGGGAATTGCATAAAACGGATTGACAAATGGAAAAGGTGGCGCTATGATTATTGCAACAACTAATTAAATAATTAATTAAAAGTAAAATCAAATATAGTTTGCAGCGGGGAGGACCGCTTTTGAGAGGAGGCGAAGGTACGCGCCCCGCAATAAAAAGCATATCGTGCAACACGAAACAGCAAAGTGAGGTAAAGGAAAAATGGAACGCTATAATCCGTTTGACAATGTGATCACTGTTGTGGAAAACGCGGCGCAAAAACTCGGCTACGCACCGGCGGACTATGAAACGCTCAAGCACCCGGAGCGCGAGCTGCAGGTCTCCATCCCCGTGCGGATGGACGACGGCACTATCCGCGTATTTGAAGGCTACCGCGTGCAGCACTCGACCACGCGCGGCCCGGCCAAGGGCGGTATCCGCTTCCACCCCGCGGTGAATAAGGACGAAGTTAAGGCGCTTGCCGCGTGGATGACCTTCAAGTGCGCGGTCGTCAACATTCCGTACGGCGGCGCGAAGGGCGGCGTGGTGGTCGATCCGAGGCAGCTTTCCAAATCCGAATTGCGGCATATGACCCGCCGCTTCACCGCGATGATCGCGCCCATCATCGGGCCGGATCAGGATATTCCCGCACCCGATGTCAATACCAACCCCGAGATCATGGGATGGATCATGGATACTTATTCGATGCTGAAAGGACACAGCATGCCCGGCGTCGTCACCGGCAAGCCGCTTGCCATTCACGGGATTCCGGGCCGTATGTCGGCCACCGGACGCGGCGTGATGTTCACCACCAAGAACATTTTAAAGAAAATGGACATTGCTTTTGAGGACGCGGCCATTGCGATTCAAGGCTTCGGCAATGTGGGCGGCACGGCGGCGCGTCTGCTTTATAAAGAGGGCTTTAAAATCGTGGCGGTCAGCGACGTATCGGGCGGCCTGTACTGCAAGGACGGCCTGAACATCTATGAGCTGCTCGATTTTACCAAGAAAAATCCCGATAAGCTGTTTGCCGATTACGAGGCGGAGGGCGTTTCGCACATCACCAACGCCGAGGTGCTCGCGGCCGAATGCACGGTGCTGATCCCGGCGGCAATGGAGAACCAGATCAATGAGGACACCGCCGCCACCCTGCGCTGCAAGATCGTTGTCGAAGCGGCCAACGGCCCGACGAATCTCGAAGGGGATAAGATCTTGGCGGAGCGCGGCGTCACCGTCGTTCCCGATATCCTTTGCAACGCGGGCGGCGTGGTCGTATCCTATCTGGAATGGGTGCAAAACCAGCAGGCCATCTACTGGGAAGAGACCGAAACCAACACAAAGCTCAAGCACGTCATGGACCGCTCCTTCGGCGAGGTTTGCGAAATGGCGGAGGAAAGCAAGGTCACCCTGCGCGAGGCGGCGTATATGATCGCGATCCAGCGCGTGGTGGAGGCGAAGAAGATTCGCGGCGTATGGCCGTAAAATTTTTTCGCGAGTTTTAATTGAATTAATAAAAAGTAAAATGAAAATTGGGATATTTATGGAGGTAGACTCATGTACGTTCAACTTGGCGGCGGGACCGTTGAAAAGGAGCGTGAAGCGCTGACGGTCTTCGATCCGACAACCGGCGAAGCGATCGACACCGTGCCCGCGCTGACGAAAGCGGATATCGACCGCGCGGTGGAGACAGCGGCAGAGGGACAGCGCGAGTGGGCGGCCAAGCCGCAGACCGAGCGCAACCGTATCTTACGGCATTTCGCCGAGCTGCTGCTTAGCCGACGCGCCGAGCTGGGCGAGCTGCTATGCCGGGAAAACGGCAAGCGCATCGCCGAAGCGGAGGAGGAGTTCGACACCGTGGCGGCCTTGGTGGAGAGCTACTGCGACAAGGCGAGCCACCTATACGGCGTTTCCCTCCCGAACGGGACGGACGCGACCAACTGCCACGGCGATATGATCGTCACGCGGCACGAGCCGGTCGGCGTGGTCGCCTGTCTGCTGCCGTTTAATTTCCCGGTCGAGCTGTGCGGGCACAAGATCGCGCCCGCGCTCGCGGCGGGCAACGCGGTGATCATCAAGCCGCCTTCCGATTGCCCGCTCGCCATCATCCGGCTGGTGGACTGCCTGCACGAGGCGGGCGTGCCCGCGGGGGCGGCGCAGGTCGTCACCGGGCGCGGTTCGGTCATCGGCGACACGCTGGTGTCGCACCCCGGCATCGCGGCGATCACCATGACCGGCGGCACCGAGACCGGCGCGCACATTGCCGAGGTCGCGGCGAAAAACCTGACGCGCTGCTATTTTGAGCTGGGCGGGAACGACGCCTTTGTGGTCATGGACGACGCGGATATCGATTGGACGATCGGTCAGGCGCTGGAAGGCCGCGCCAATAACGCGGGGCAGGTGTGCTGCGCTTCCAAGCGCTTTATCGTGCACGAGAGCGTTTTCGGCGCGTTTACCGACAAGCTGATCCTAGCGCTGAAGGGGCTGAAAATCGGCGACCCCATGGACCGCTCGATGGATATTGGCGGCATGATCTCGGAAAAGGCGCGCGACGAGGTGGTGCGGCAGATTCGCCGCACGGTGGAGCAGGGCGCGAAGCTGGTCTACGGCGGCGAGCCGCAGGGCAAAAACTTTTTGATCCCCGCCGTGCTGACCAATGTGACCGGCGCAATGGATGTGGCCCGCGATATGGAGATCTTCGGCGCGGTGTTCCCGATCATGACCTTCCGCACGGCGGAAGAAGCGCTGGCGCTTGTGAACAACTGCCCCTACGGACTCAACAGCGCCGTGTTTTCACGGGACATGGCAAAAGCCATTTCCTTTGCCGAGCGCGTGCAGGCTGGCAGCGTCATCGTGAACGGCGGCAGCAACTACCGCACCGCGACCATGCCGTTCGGCGGTTATAAAAAGAGCGGCGTTGGGCGCGAGGGTTCGTCCCACACGCTGCTGGAGTTCACGCAGGAAAAGTCCTATGTGCTGCGCAACGTGCTGGGCAATCTCTGAAAAGCTGGAAAGGAAGAATTCGCAATGATGAAGATCGGTCTTAATACCAATACCTTCGCGGGCGAACCGCTCGCGGTGCTGCTGCCGATGGCAAAGGACTTCGGCATTACATATTTAGAGCTTTGGGGCTCCAACCTTGCGCCGAACGGCGCAGCGCCGGTAAACTTTTACGCGTTCTCCGATAAGGACCTGCAAACGGCAAAGCGGCAGATCGCGGACGCGGGGCTTTTGGTCGGCTCGGTATCGTCCGGTCTGGGGCTGGATACTAAAATGACCAGCGACCCGGAGGCGTTTTCGAGAGAACTGGTCGCCACGGTCGAGGCGGCCGCGTTCTTCGGGGCAAAGGTCGTCAACCACTATTCGGATAAGATCCAGCCGGGCACGACGCCCGAATTGGGCCGCCTGCACGACTATTTCGACGCGGCGCTAAAGCGCGCGGCGGAGCTGGGCATTACGCTGGCGCTGGAAAACGAAGCGGGCGACGCGAGCCGCACGCCGGAAAACATGCTGGCGATCATGCAGGCGTTCGATTCCCCGTTTTTCAAGACGAATTTTGACGCGACCAACTACTATCACGCCTCTTGCGAAGCGTTCCCCTACGCCTACGAGCTGCTGCGCGAGCACATCGCCTATGTACATATCAAAAACGGCCGGCTGTACCGGCCGGGCGGCTTCTGTCCGGACACCAAATGGTTCGGCGGCGCGATGACGATGGAGCCGGGCACGATCTATTACTGCGAGGCCAAGGACGGCGTGGTCAACATCGACGGTCTGGTGCACCGTTTGGCGGCGGACGGCTATGACGGCCTGTGCACGCTCGAACCGCACACCACGCGCGAAAACGCGATCGCCGCCATTCATGGCGAAGTCAAGTATCTGCGCGCGACCGGACTGTTTGAATAACAAAAAGGAGGGTGGGCGGATGAATCCCGCAACCATTGAATACATCCGCAGCCTCAAGCCCGCGCCCCACGCGGATGGCCGCGCGCTGGTGCGGCAGGGGATCGAACTGGGAAACAGCTTTGAAGCGCCGTTGACCCGGTACGAGGGCTACAAAAACCACATGGAGTTTAAGAAGGCTTATCAGCGCGAGGGCAAGATTTACTGGACGCTGCTGATGGGGCTGGCCACCATGGAGGACGAGGTCGCCGCGGTCAAGAAAATAGATGAATTTCAAAAGCGCACGGGCTTCAAGCTCGGCTCGATGCTGCATATCCCGAGCGGCAACGTGGCCCTGCCCCGGGAATACCGCGAAAACGCGCCCAAGACGACCAGCTTTATGCTGGACGGACTGGACGACTGGATGGCGCTGCGGAACGCCGCACCCATCGATATCAGCCTGAACGATCACCATCTGGTCTGCCCGAACTCGATCGAGACCACGGTAAACGCGCTCAAGGCGGGCGCGGTGCGCGTCGGCTCGTTCGGCCAGTTCCTATGGGATTATCCCGGCTTCACCGATCACGTCAAGCGCTACTCCGATATGGTGACCTCGCTCGGCGTGATGGCCAGCAAGCGGGACGATATGTTCGCGGTCGAGACCTATCTGGACGACAGCTTTCCCGGCTATTTTATGGACTGCGCGTCCTACGTCGGCTACGCGCTGATCGAGCATTATATCTGCACCAGATTGTGCGGCGCGCGCTACGTCATTTCGTTCGGCGGCCTGCTGAGCGAGGGGCACACCCGCATCGCGGTGGCGCTGGCCCTGCACGAACTCATGGGCACTGATGAACAGCCCGTGCTGACCTATATCAACGGTTCCACCAACATGCAGTGGGATCACGATATCGACGGCAACTACGGCTTCGCCGCGCAGGAAATGCTGCTGGAAATCTGCGCGGAAAAAAAGTTCCATATGTCGCTCGGCATCAACCCGGTTTCGATCACGGAAAAAATCGCCGTGCCCACCCTGCAGGAGCTGCTGAATATCTACGCCTGCGGCAAGCGCGTGGAGGAAAAGGCGGACGAATGGATGCCGCTGATCGACTGGACGCCCATCATTCATATGAAGGACGTGATGGTGCAAGAGGCAAAGCGCTATTTCCGAAATGCAATGACGGCTTTTGAAGAGGCCGGGATCGACACCGGCGATCCGCTTGAAATGCTGCTCATGCTCAAAAAGTTCGCGCCGCAAAGGCTAGAAAGCGCGTTCCACTCCTCCACTGTGGACGGCAAGAAGAGCGAGGTGACGCCGTTCTATCCGACCGTGTTGGGCCGCCAGACCAATCAGATGCGCGACGAGATCGTGACCGAGCTAAAGGCGGAAGGCCTTGCAGGCAGTCTGACCGGCAAGCAGATCGTCGTCGCGTCCGGCGACGCGCACGCCTACGGCTTGATGCTGGTGGACGGCGTGCTGCGTGAGATGGGCGCGGAAACCGTGAACATCGGCGTGGACATGGACCCGGTCGACGTGCTGGACGCGGCGGACGAGGACGGCACGCCCTACCTTGGCATCAGCTGCCACAACGGGCAGGCGCTCGATTACGGCAGGCAGCTCAAACAGCTCGCGGCCGAACGCGGCAGGGAATACGTGATCTTCATGGGCGGCAAGCTCAACACCATTCTGCCGGGCGACGCGGAGCCGACCGAGGTGGGCCCCCTGCTGTGCGACATGGGCATTCAAGCGGATAACGATTTAAAGACAACGGTCGCGCTGATCGCGCGGCACGGCCGGTGAGGAAAGGAGCGACAAAACCATGCTGGTATCCCCTAACGTCATCATGGCGGACGCGCGCATGCGCGGTTACGCCGTGCCCGCGTTCAATTATTACAATCTCGACGTGCTATTCGCCGTGCTGGAAGCGGCGGAAACGGAAAACGCCCCCGTGATCGTGCAGCCTTACAGCGCGTACGTTCCCTTTTTGCATGACAAGGTGCTCGCCGCGGCAAGCCTCGAGGCGATCGCGCAAAGCAAGGTTTGCGCCTATCTGCATCTGGATCACGCGACCGAGTACGATCTGATCATGCGCTGTATCAAATGGGATTTTCATTCGGTCATGGTGGACGGTTCCGCCCTGCCGCTGGAGGAAAACATCGCGCTGACCAAAGCGGTCGTTCGGGTGGCAAAATCGGTCGGCGTGTACACGGAGGCCGAGATCGGCCGTATCTTCCGCGCCGGTGTGGACGACGACCGGCTGGACGACGGCGACGAGACCGCCCGCGTCGAGGACTGCGTCCGCCTGATCGAAGAGACCGGCGTTGATTCGCTGGCCCCCGCGGTCGGCACGGCGCATGGCGTTTATACCAAGCCGCCCAAGATCAACTTTGAGCGCATCGAGCAGCTGCGCGCCGCGGTCGACGTGCCGCTCGTACTGCACGGCGGATCGGGCACGCCGGATGAAATGATCCGGCGCGCGATTGAATGCGGCATTACAAAGATCAACGTCGGCACCGAGCTGAAATACGCTTGGTCCGCCGCAATGAAGGAAATGTTTAACAAGGGCGAAAAGGAGCCGCGCATCTGCTCGGCCTATGCCCGGGAAAAGGTCAAGGAAGTGGCCAAAGCCAAGCTGCGCCTGTTCGGCACGTCGGGCCATAATCCCTGCGTGGCCATGGCGCAGTGCAAGGGCATCGTTCCGTCCGCCGGGCGAAATGACGACCACGAATTCATGGGGGAGTGAGCCGTATGACGAATACAGAAATGATGAAGGGCGCGAAGTTCAATAAGAACGGCGTCGGCGCGGCGCGCTGCCCGATCACGCAGGTGCCCAAACCGGCCGTCACCCGGCCGGACGAGGTGCTCATCCGCATCGAGGCGGTCAGCATTTGCGGCACCGACGTGCGCGCGCTGGCCGATCCGCCCGCGTTTGACTTTGTGGACGGCATCATCGTCGGTCATGAGGGCTGCGGCATCGTCGAGGCGGTCGGCAGCGACGTGTCCAACTGCAAGGTGGGCGACAAGGTGGTCGTTCACCCGAATATCTGGTGCGGCAAATGCCCTTCGTGCCGCACGGGGCACATCAATTTGTGTGAAAACTTCCGGCACATCGGCGACCGGATCGACGGCGCGATGGCCGAGTATCTCTGCATCGAGGAGCGCATGGTCTACGTCATCGACAGCAAGGTGCCCAGCCACATCGCGGCGCTGGCCGAGCCGCTCGCCTGTGTGCTGAACGGCACGACCACGCTGCCCGCGCATCCGGGCGACGAGGTCGTCGTGCTGGGCGGCGGCCCGATCGGGCTGATCTTCGCCATGCTGTACAAGGCCATGGGCGCGCACGTCACGGTTTCCGAGCCCGGCGAATACCGCCGCGCGCTGGCGCTCGCGCTCGGCGCGGACGAAGTGATCAACCCCAAGGAGATCGATCTGGAAGCCGCGCTTCGCGCTTACGCGCCGCAGGGGGCGGATCTGATCGTGGACGCGGTCGGCGTGATGCTGCCCACCGCCATACAGATTGCCAAAAAGGGCGCGCGCATCGCGGTGTTCGGCGTCAACCAGACGGCCACGGTCAATATTCCGCAGTATCCGATCACGGAAAAGGAACTGACCATTCGCGGCACCTACATCACCAAGGGCACCTTCCCGCTGGCGGTCAAGATCATTGAAAGCGGCATTATCCCGATCGACAAGCTGGTCACCCACCGCCTGCCGCTCGAGCAGCTGCTGGACGGCATCGAGCTGATGGTCAAGGGCACGGCGGGCAAGGTTGTGATCGAGATTTAAGCAAAGAAAGGCGGCCCGGCAGATGAAATACCGTCTGACTTATGATTTTGGCTCGGGCAGCGTCAAGGCGGCGCTGACCGACGAGCAGTTCACGCTCGTTGGCGTGGAAAACGAGCCGTACCCCACCTATTTCCCCCGGCTCGGCTGGGCAATGCAAAAGCCGGAGGAGCTTTGGCAGGCCATGTGCAAGGCGACGCGCCGCTTAATGGCGCGCACGGGCGCAGCGCCGAGCCGGATCGCGGGCATGGCGATGGCGCAGACCGCGACGACGATCATCTTTGTGGATGATCGCGGCAAGCCGCTTTCCGACTGCGTCATGTGGATGGATGGCCGCGCCGACAAGCAGGCGCGCGAAATCAACCGCAAGCTGGGCGAAAAGCGCTTCAGCGGCAAAAATGTGCTCGCCAAGCTTTTGTGGTTCCTGCAGCACGAGCCCGATCTGGTGGACGAGGCGCGCTATATGCTCGACGTATCTGCGTTCCTGTTTTACCGGCTGACCGGCGAGTGGGCGTATGAGTTCACCGGCTCGCGCGCGACGGGTCTGGTCGATCTGGATCGCCGCAGCTGGGACCCCGCCATGTTTGACCTGATCGGCTTTCCGCGGCGGCTGGTGCCCGACCGCATCGTGGGTTCGACCGAGCGGGTGGGCGCGCTGACCGCGCAGGCGGCGCGCGAACTCGGTCTGGCGGCTGAAATTCCCGTGTTCGGCGGCTGTACCGACCACGCGACCGCTATGCTGGGCACCGGCTGCATCCGGCCCGGAGACGCGCACCTCTACATCGGCACCAGCGCGTGGCTGGCCGTGGGCACCTCGGCGTTCACGCGCGCGCCGGGGCGTATGCCCTCTCCGGTGGAGGGGCTGCGCTACCATTTTTACGATACCGATTCGGGCGGCAGCTGTATCGATTACCTGTTGCAGACCTACTATGGCAAGGAAACCGCGCAGGGCAAGGACGTGTTTGCCGAGATGGATCAGGAGATCCGTCAGGCCATGAAGGACGGCGACCGTGAAAACGTTCTTTTCCTGCCGTTTCTGGCCGGCGCTTCCGCGCCGATCTCCAATACCACGGTGCGCGCCTCGCTCCTCAATCTGTCGCGCGGGACGGAGCGCAGGCATATCGCCCGCGCGGTGATGGAGGGCGTGTGTTTCAACCTGCGGTGGATGCGCGACATCCACGCGGCGCAGCACGGGTGGGACCCCAACTTTCTGCGCGGCATCGGCGGCGGCATGTCGAGCGAGACCTTTGTGCAAATGCTGGCCGATGTGCTGGACACGCCGGTGACGCCGCTGCAAAATCCCCGCTTTGCGGGTAATTTGGGCTTACAGGCCTGTATCGAAACGGGCCTTGGCTCCAAAGAAGGCTTTGGCGTTTTAGACCGCGTGGTGCAATGCGGGCCCACGCTGATCCCCCGCCCCCGGCTGCAAAGCCGGTACGACCGGCTCTACGCCCTGTACCGCGAAAGCTACACGGCGCTGGAGGATATGTACAGAAAGTTAAATGCGGATAAAAAGTAGAAGGAGACGATCACGATGAAACTGGATTACCTTGACGGCTTTGATTACGAGGCCGTGCACGCCCGCGCCAAATATGTGCTGGAAAACACGAAGCGCCTGAAGCCCGCGGCGGAAAAGGAATGCCTCGACTGGTTTGAAAAAAACTGCGCCGCGTCGAAAAAGACGATCGACGCGGCGAAAAGCCTGATCCCGAGCGGCGTGCAGCATAATCTGGCGAACAACTATCCGTTCGCGCTCAACTGCGTCAAGGGCGAAGGCGCGTATCTGTACGATATCGACGGCAACCGCTATGTTGATTTCATCGGCGCGGGCGGCCCGTCTATTTTGGGCAACAACGATCCGGATGTGCGCGCGGCGATCGAGGACTGCCTGAGCAAGACCGGGTATTTGACCGGCCTGTACCACGAGAACGAATACAAGGTCGCGCAAAAGGTCAAAGAGTTTTTCCCTTCCGTGGATAAGTTCCGTATGCTCGGCTCGGGCACGGAGGCCTGCATGTTCGCCATTCGCGCGGCGCGCGCCTTCACCGGTAAGCTGAACATCGTCAAGCTGAAAGGCAACTTCCACGGCAATTCGGATCAGCTCATTTACGATATGCGGTACTGCGGTTCCATGAATTCCTTTGCGGTCGGCGTGCCGGATGAGAATTTCAAATATGTCTCCGCCGTTATGGTCAACGACCTGAACGAACTCGAGCAGCGCTTTATCGATAACGAGAAAAAGGGCGGCACGGCTTGCTTCATCATGGAAGGTATGGGGCAGGATTCCGGCGTGCTGCCTACCACACGGGAATACCACAAGGGCGTGCGCAAGCTGTGCGACAAGTACGGCGTGGTACTGATCTACGACGAGGTCGTCACCGGGTTCCGTCTGGCGCTGGGCGGCGCGCAGGAGTTTTTCGATACCCGCGCGGATATCACCATCTTCGGCAAGATCATCGGCGGCGGTCTGGCCGGCGCGGGCGGCATCGGCGGCAACGAGGACGTCATGAGCGTGCTGACGGCGGGCGTGTCACACGTGGCCGGCAAGAAGATCGTCATCGGCGGCACCCTGTCGGCAAATCCGCTGACCTGCGCCGCGGCCTACGCAACGCTGTGCAAGCTGCAGCGCGAGGATGTCCCGAACAAACTGAACGCGGCGGGCAAGACGTTCGCGCAGAAGCTGACCGATCTTGCCAACAAATATGATCTGCCCGCCATTATTTCGTCCACCGGCTCGGTGATGCAGATCGATGTGACCGGCATGAAGCACGTGGCGACCTTCCCGGAGTACACGCCCGAGCAGCAGGCGGAAAAGCGCAAGTTTGCCACCGCGCGCATGACCGATTTCGCAATGGCTCTCGCGGCGAACGGCGTGCTCACGGCGGGCGGAAACAAAACGTTTTTGAGCTACCCCTCGCTGGAACTGCTCGATCAGGTGCTGCCCATTTACGAAAAGGTCTTTTCAATGTACGAGTAATACCGTGCAGCCTTCTCTTAAACAGAACATATCTGCCTACATACTCATTTCTTCTCTCCTCAGGCTCCGGCCGGGCGGTCCCGGCCGGATGGCGGCCCCGCGCATGTCATTTCACCGTGGTTTAGGATCGCCGCGCAGGCGGGGGTCTTAAAGTATAAACCGATAGAAAAAAAGGAGTGCGAAAGATGAAACTGAGAAAATGGATCGCGATCACAACGGTACTCGCAATGCTCGGCATGACAGGGTGTACGCCCGCGGCGGATAGCGCGGGCAAGGCGGCGACGCCGGACGAGAGCCCGGCGGATAGCGGCGCGGCCGCGGCGACGGCCTCGGAATTTGAAAGCTTAGAGCCTGTCAATATCGAGGATTTCATGGGTTCCCCGGTCATTTCCGATTACATCCCGGACGAGTGCAATTTGAGCGGCACAAAGGAGGACGGCTCCAAATGGAAGCTCGCTTGGTGCTGCGCGGATGATTCCGATGAGTCCATGGCGTTTATGACCGGATTGATGCAGCAGGCGGCTGACGAATACGGGTTTGAGCTGGTGCGGTATGACGCACAGAGCGACCCGCAGAAGCAGACCGACCATATCAACAACGCGATCACGCAGGGCTGCGATGCGATCATCGTAAACCCGGTGGACGCTTCGGCGCTGAGCATTCCCATGAAAAAGGCAAAGGACGCGGGACTTGTCGTCATCAACTCGCAGAACCGCATCGCGGATACGAGCGGGTATGACTGCTATGTCGGCCCGGACGATACCATGGCCGCCCAGCAGATGGCGTCCGTCCTGATGGAAATGCTGCCAGACGGCGGCAAGATCGTTATGATCGACGGCATGATGGGTTCGACCGCACAGATCAACCGCACGGCGGGCTTCCGCGGCGTAATGCAGAATTATCCCCAATATGAAATCGTCGAGGAACAGTCGGCACAGTGGTCTACCGCCGAAGCGATGAATATCATGGAGTCCTATTTATCCAAATATCCCGAGATCGACGCGGTGTTCAGCCATTTTGATCTGGCCACGCTGGCGGCGATCCAGTCCACCCAAAACGTCGGCCGCGAAGACGAGATCATGTTCTTCTCTGTGGACGGCACGCAAGGCGCGCTGGACGAGATCGCCAAGAACGGCTGCTTCAAGAGCACCTCGATGCAGGATTTCAAAGCCAATACCGCCATTCAGGTCATGGCCGCGCTCGCTTACCTCAACGGCGACGGCGACAAGGTGGACAAGGAAACGGTGACCCCCAACGTGGTGATCACCGCCGATAACGCCGGTAAATTCGAGGCCGGCTGGGGCTGATCGGTTAAGGTATAGCAACTTAGATGGCAGCAAGCCTCTGTCGGGCGCGTCCTGACAGAGGCTGCCATCCAAATCAGGAGGTGCGGGAATGTGGACACTAACGTGATACTCTCAGTACAGAACGTGACCAAGCGGTTCACCAACGTCGTGGCGCTCGATCAGGTATCGTTTGATATTTATCAGGGACAGGTGCACGGGATCGTCGGTGAAAACGGCGCTGGCAAATCAACGCTGATGAAGATCCTTTCCGGCGTTTATAGCAAGGACGAAGGCAATATCTTTTTTGACGGACAGGAAATGCGCATTAAAAAACCAACGGAATCGCTCAGGCTGGGCCTGTCGATCATTTATCAGGAATTCAACTTGGTCAACCAGATGAACGTGGGCGAGAACATCTTTCTCGGCCGGTTTAAGGAGCTGGGCGGCCTGCGGCAGATACATAAAAAGGCAAGGGCGCTGTTGGACAGCATCGGCAGCAAAATCGGCACCTATACGCCGGTAGAGGATCTTTCGGTCTCGGAAAAGCAGATGGTGGAGATCTGCAAGGCGCTGTCCTATGATTCCAAGCTGATTATCATGGATGAACCCTCCACCACGCTGACCGCCGAGGAAATGGACCGTTTGACCGCTATCATCCACGATTTGCGCGGCAAGGGCATTACGATTATCTATATCAGCCACCGGCTGGATGAGATATTCGATCTGTGCAACCGCGTGACCGTCATGCGCGACGGCCATGTTATCAGCACCAAGCCGATCGAGCAGGTGACGCGCGGCGAAATGATCGCCGAGATGGTCGGCCGGTCGATCGAAAACGAATACCCGCCGCGCGCGCAAAATGTGGGCGAAACCATTCTGGAAGTAAAAAATATCAACACCAAGAAGCTGCATGACGTGAGCTTTACCGCAAAAAAAGGCGAGATCCTCGGCTTTGTCGGTCTGGTCGGCGCGGGCAGGACCGAGACCGTGCGCGCCGTATTCGGCGCGGACAAAAAGCATTCGGGCGAGGTTTGGCTGAACGGCAAAAAACTCGATATCAAAAACCCCATGGACGCCAAGCGCGAGGGCTTCGGCTTTGTGACCGAGGACCGCAAGCAGCAGGGGCTGCTGCTGAATTTCGATGTGGGCACGAATATCACCATGGCGTCGTTCGATCATTTTGTCAGAAACGGCGTGTTCGACAAGCAGAAGGAGCGCGAGATAATCGACCGGCAGATCAAGGCTCTCGCTGTCAAAACGCCGGGGCCGGAGGTTTACATCAGCACGCTTTCGGGCGGCAATCAGCAAAAATGCCTGATCGCGCGCTGGCTGGAAAACAACCCGAAGGTGCTGATCATGGATGAACCGACGCGCGGCATCGATGTTGGCGCTAAGTACGAAATTTATATGCTGATGAAGCAGATCGCGGAATCGGGCGGCACCATCATCATGATCTCGAGCGAACTGCCCGAGGTGCTGAACATGTCCAACCGTGTGATCGTCCTTTCGGATGGCCGCGTGGTCGGAGAGTTCGATCCTAACGCGGTATCGTCGGAGGATATTATGGCGGCCGCACTGGGGGAGGGGTGAAGAAATATGAATGCGATCCATTCGGCGCAGCCTGCCGCAAAAGCGCAAAAACGGCACGTAGTGAAAAAGCTTGTAAACGATTATTTGATCCTGATCGGTATTCTGATCCTTACTCTATACACCTGCATCGTGCAGCCGTCCTTCCTTGCGCCGGGCAACCTGCTCAGTCTGGTTCGGCAGTTCGTGCCGCTCGGCATGGTGGCGCTCGGCATGACGCTCGTCATTATCGGCGGCTATATCGACCTGTCCGTCGCGGGAATTTTCTCCTTCATGGGCATCGTGTCCGCCCTGCTGCTCAACCGCATGGGCCCGGCATCCTTGATCGTGGTGCTTGCGATCGGCGGGTTGTGCGGTCTGGTCAACGCGCTGATCTTGATCAAGTGCGGCGCGCGGGATGATTCGGACGCACTGTTCATCACCTTTGGCATGCAGACCGTGTTCGGCGCGCTGGCGCTGATCGCCAATAGCGGCAACTATGTGGCGCTGAACGAGACGGCGTTTACGCAGTTTGTCGGTAACGGCGGCGTGCTGCACATTCCGTTTATGCTAATCATCTTCATCGTGGTCACGGCTATCCTGCAATTTATGATGAAGAAAATGCCGATCGGGCGCGGAATCCATCTGGCAGGCGGTAATCCGGTCGCGGCTGAGCTGTGCGGCATCCCGCTCAAGCGTATTATTATGATGATCTATATCATCACGGGCGTGCTCACCACTCTCGGCGCGTTTATTATGACCTGCCGCGTCGGTTCGGCCTTGCCGATCGCGGGCCGCAATTATGAGGCGAACGCGATCCTGTCCGTCACCATCGGCGGCACGAGCCTGTCGGGCGGCAAGGGCAGCGTGCTCAATACGGTCTTGGGCGTCGCGCTGTTCACCATTATGGCCAACGCACTGAACATGCTGGGCGTTGGCCCGAACATGCAAAACGTCTGGAAGGGCGTTATTCTGGTCGCGGCGATCTGGCTTGACAGCCGCCGGACGGTTTAAGGAGGGGGACGGATATGGAAAAGACCCAAAAGGCTACGCAGCTTTGGAAAGTGCTGAAAAAACAAAAGGCCGCGCTGGCGATCCTCGCGTTTTTCATCATCATGCCCTTCTTCAGCCCCTACTTTCTGACCGGCACCAATATGTCGGCGCTGATGCTGCAAGTCACCATTCTGCTGATAATGGCATTCGGCGTAACGTTTTGCATCGTATCCGGCGAGTGCGACCTGTCGCTCGGCACCAATATGTGCTTAGCCGGCATTTTGTCCATTCAGTTGCAGCAGTATTTACCGTTACTCGCGATCTTACTGGTGGTTCTGCTGGTGGGGCTGGCGGTCGGCGCGATCAATGCCTTTATCATCGTCGATCAGGGGGCAAACTCGTTTATTTGTACGCTCGGCATGATGATGGTGCTGCGCGGCGTTTCCTTGGTAGCGAGCAACGGCAAGCCGGTATCGGGCGCGAGTGAAGCGTATGTGCATTTTGGCAACGGCAAGTTCCTAGGCATCAACTTTATCACTTGGCTGGCCATCGCCATGTTTTTCGTGTGCTGGTGGGTGATGACGCATACACAGTTTGGCCGTAACTGCTTCGCGGTCGGCGGCGACAAGGGCGTTGCCTCCTATTCCGGCATTAATGTCAAGCGGCACAAGCGCATGACATTTTTGATCAGCGCGATGTGCGCGGCGCTCGCGGGCTTCTGTTTTTCGGCGGAGCTCAATTCCGGTTCGGCCACTTATGGTGAAAATACCGCGCTGCTGGTCAACTGCGGCGTCGTCGTAGGCGGCACGCCGTTTAACGGCGGATATGGCGGTATCGTCCAGTCGCTCATCGGCATTTTCTTGCTGGGCGTGCTGGAAAACGCAATGAGCCTGAAAAACGTATCGTCCTATTATCAGCAGCTCATCCGCGGCATCGTGATCGTGTTCGTTATCGCGATGGACTGTTACGCGCGCAAAAAGAAGCGCGAGGACGTGTAAGGCGGTTCGTTAGGAGGGATACGCGATGCGACTGGGCTATAACGAAGCCACCTGTATGGAAAATTCCAGCTTGGAGCAGGATCTCATCCTGTGCGAAAAATATGGGTACGACGATATCGAGCTGCGCATCGACATGCTGGAAGCATACCTGCAAACCCACACGGTGGAGGACCTGCAAGCATTTTTCAGCGCCAGCCATGTAAAGCCTTTTTCGATCAACGCGATCGATTATATCAATTTTACCTCCCCCGCGCAGTGGGAGGAGGTCCGGCGGCAGGCGCTTTTTAGCTGCCGCATCGCGCGGCGGATCGGCTGCCGGTATTTGATCGTGTGCCCCAGCAAGGCGGATACCTATTTTACCAAGACCGAACAAGAGGTTTTTGACGATACGGTTTCCGTCCTTTGCAGGCTGAGCGATCTGGCCGGGCCCTATGGCGTATCTATCGCCTTTGAGCCGGTCGGCGACCGGCGCTGGTGCTGCAACTCGCTCCGTTTCGCGACCGAGATCGTAAATGCGGTCGATCGGGACAACGTCGGCCTGACGGTGGACTGCATCAACTTTTACATGCACGATAAGTGCGCGGATATGGCGTCCATTCGCAATATCCCGCGCGGCAAGCTGTTTATCTATCACATCAACGACTGCGAGGATCGGCCCTTCGGCGTGCTCGATCACTGTCACCGCATCATGCCGGGCAAGGGTTGTATCCCGGTGGCGGAGATCACGGAGGCGGTGCAAAGCACAGGATACGACGGCCCGGCCTGCTTGGAGCTATTTCGTCCCGCGTACTGGGCCATGGAGGCCGACGCGGTGTTCCGGCTCGGCGCCTGCTGCACGCGGCCGTTCCTGCGGCAGGCGTGCGCACCGCATAAACAAAAACCCAATTATTGATGGAGGTATTCATGATGCTGAACAAGGGAATCTCATTGAAGGATCAAGTCGCCGTTGTCACGGGCGGCGGCGCGGGCATTGGCCGCGCAATCTGTATGGCGCTCGGCGCGCACGGCGCCAAGGTGCTGGTCGCCGATATGGCGCTACAAAACGCGGAGGAAACCGCGTCCATGATCTGCGCGGCGGGCGGTCAGGCGACGGCCGTGCAGGTAGACGTGACCAACGCGGCGGACGCGCAGGCCATGATCGACAAGGCGGTGCGGCTGTTTGGCCGTGTCGACCTGCTGTACAACAACGCCGGTATCTGCACGGTGAGCGAAATTGAAAAAATGCCCGAGGATTGGTGGGATAAGATCTTTGCCGTCAACTGCAAGGGCGTGTTCCTGTGCTCCAAGGCGGCCATCCCGCAAATGAAAAAGCAGGGCGGCGGCCGCATCATCAACACCGCTTCGCAGGCCGGCAAGGGCGCAATCCCCAAGCAGGTGCACTACTGCGCGACCAAGGCGGCGGTCATCGGCTATACGCGCGCGCTGGCCATGGAGCTGAAGGATACGGGCATTCGCGTCAACTGCTTCTGCCCGGGCTCGGTCATGAGCGACATGACGCTGCGAGAGGCGCAGGCCGTTTACGAGCTGGACGGTATCGAACCCGAACAGTCGCTCAAGGCTTGGCAGGCCGACATTCCGCTGGGCCGCTGGGTCACGCCCGAGGACGTGGCGGATATCGCGGTATTCCTCGCCTCCGACTATGCCGCGTACATGACCGGGCAGGCCGTTAATATTTCGGGCGGCCAAACGATGAATTAACGGTATGATTAAAACGGTTTGCCCCGCCTATCTGGGCTGTAAGAACGATTTTTACCAGACCGCGCCGTGCATCGCGGCGCAGGGCGGCTTTGCGGGCTATTATTCGTATGATATCGGCCCGGACACCGCGCGCGGCGCGGCGGAGACCCGGCGGTGCTTTACAGAATTTCACCTCACACCCACCGGTTTCCGCCTGCCGATCCGGCTCAACGCGTGCGCCGCGTTGTTTGAAAAAGCCTACGCAGCGCTGCCGGGCGTTATCCGGCTGGCGTATGAGGCCGGGTATCCCGCCGCGCTCACTTGGATTATGCCGGGTTCGGACACGGTGCCGCCGTTCGATCACCGCGCGGTGTTGGTCAGCCGTTTGACACGGCTGGCCCGGCTGCTCGCGGAATATGATATGCGCTTAGCTGTGGAGCTGGTTGCGCCCTATACGCTGCAGCAGCAGTACCGGTATCCGATCCCGGCGACCCTTGGCTATCTGCTCTCGCTGCTCCGGCAAACCGGAATGGAAAACGTCGGCGCGGTGCTGGACGTTTTCCATTTTTACTGTGCCGGGCATCAGGCGGAGGACTACCGGCTGATCGAAAACGGCGCGCAGGTCGTCATGGTGCATGTGAGTGACGGCGTGCCGGGCAGGCAGCCGAACGAACAGCTTGATCAGGAGAGGCGGCTGCCCGGCGAGACCGGGGTGATCGACTGCGGGCCGCTGTTTACGCGTCTGCGCGCGCTCGGTTACGGAGGCTCGGTCGTACCGGAGCCGATTGATCCGGCGCTCAATGGCCGGCCGTTTTCCGAGACCCTGCGCCACGCCGTGGAAGCGTTGGACCGCGTGTGGCCGGCGCGCGGATAACAGAAACCATTATTGAACCGCGGGAGGGCGGCGTCATGCTGATTTTAGGCATCGATACGGGCGGAACCTATACCGATGGGGTGATCGTCGAACGCGAGACCAAACGGGTGCTTTGCACAGCCAAGGCGCTGACCACGCAAAACGATTTGACCATCGGCATGGAAAACTGTATGCGCGCCTTACCGTTTGATCGCTGGGAGGAGATTGGTCTCGTCAGCCTGTCCACCACGCTGGCGACCAACGCCATCGTGGAGGGGCGGGGCTGCCGCGTCGGTTTGGTCGTTATGGGCAAAAAGCCGGAGGGACAGTTGCCGGCCGAGGTGTGCGTGACGCTGAACGCGCGGGTCGATATTCGCGGCGGCGTGCGCGAGCGGCTCGCGCAAGGCGAGCTGCACGAAGCGCTGCTGCGCCTGCACGGCCGGTGCGACGCGGTGGCCGTGTCGGGCTATGCCAGCGTGCGTAATCCCGCGCACGAGCTGCAGGCGGCGCGGGCGGCGGACGCGCTTTTGGGTCTGCCCGTGGTTTGCGGGCACCAGCTGACGGGCGCGCTCGGTTTTTACGAGCGCACGGTCACGGCTGTGCTCAACGCCCGGCTGATTCCGATCATTCGCGACCTGATCGCCACGGTTTGCCGGGTCATGACGCGGTTCGGCATCGACGCGCCGGTCATGGTCGTGCGGGGCGACGGCAGCCTGATGCGGGCCGATTACGCGGGCGAGCGTCCGGTCGAGACCGTGCTTTCCGGCCCGGCGGCCAGCGTGATCGGCGCACGGTTCCTCAGCGGCAGGGAGGACTGCGTCGTGGTCGATATGGGCGGCACGACGACCGATATCGCCTGCCTGAAAAACGGGGTTTGCGCGCTATCGGACGAGGGCGCGCGGCTGGCGGGCTGGCGTACGCGCGTGCGCGCGCTGGAGATTTGCACCTATGGGCTGGGCGGCGACAGCGAGATCAAGATCGGGCGGGATGGACGGGCCGAGATCGGTCCGCGCCGCGTTTTGCCGCTTTGCCGGGCGCGGGACGGCGCGCAAGACGCGGGCCTAACGCCGACCGATCTGCTTCACATCACCGGCGAATACCGCCGGTGGAACACCGCCCGCGCGATGCGGGGCGCGGCGGATGAAGCGGCGCGGTGCGCGCGGACGCCGGAGGCGCTTGCCGCATCGCTGCGCGCCGAGGTTGCCGAGCGGCTCGCGGCTTATTGCCGGGATGGCATGGCGGCGTTTGGCGCGGCACACGCCGCCGTGCTGGTGGGCGTGGGCGCGCCGGCGCGTATTTGGCTTGCGGAAGCGGCGAAACGGCTTGGCCTGCGCGCCGCGGTGCCGCCATACGCCGAGGTGGCCAACGCGGTGGGCGCGGCGGTAGGCGAGATACGGGAGACCGCGTGGACGCTGGTGCGGCCGAACAAGCTGGGCTCCTCCTATTTTGTATATACCGAGACCGAACGCCAGCGGGCGGATGATCTGGAACAGGCGGAGGAACGCGCCCTGCGATGCGCGCGGGAAGCCGCCGCGCGGAAGGCGCGGCGGGCGGGCGCCGCTGTTTTTCAGATAACCGAAAGCCGCCAGCGCGTGGAGGATGAAACGGGGGAGCTGATCGAGCTGCGCTTACGGGCGACGGCTTGCGGCGATCCACAATAGAAAGAAGGCATGCACATGGAACAAACGGTCGACCTGCATCTGCATTCCAGCGTGAGCATGGACGGCGAGCTGCCGCCGGAGGAACTGATGCGGCGGTGCGCGGCGGCAGGGCTTGCCACGGTGGCGCTGACCGATCACAATTCGGTGCGCGGCGTGGCGCAGGCAAGGCTGGCGGCGCGGGTACACGGCATTCGGCTGATCAGCGGCATCGAGCTCGACTGCGTTTGGGAAGGGCGCGCGCTGCGCCTGCTTGGCTACGGCGTGGACGAGACGCGCGTGGTTTTTGCCGATGTGGAGGAAAATATCTTGCGGCAGGAGCGCCACGCGAGCGGGCTGCGCATTGAGCTGATCCGTAAATGCGGTATCCAGATCGACGGCGCGTGGCTATGCGGCCATGCGCGCGACGGCGTGATCACCGGTAAGCTGATCGCGGAAGCGGCGATGAACGACGCGGAGAACGTCAACAGTTCGCGGCTAAAGCCCTACCGGCCGGGCGGCTCGCGGAGCGACGACCCGTATTTAAACTTTTGTTTGGACTACTGCACGCCGGGCGGCCCCGCCTATGTGCCGATCCGCTACATGCAGGCGGCCGAAGCAATCCGGATGATTCACGCGTGCGGCGGCGTGGCGGTGCTCGCCCATCCGGGCGCGGGAAACGCGCTGCGCGTGGACGAGCTGCAGCGCCTAGCGGACATAGGGATGGACGGCGTGGAAGCGTACAGCAATTATCACACGCCGGAGCAAACGGCCTTTTACTGTGGGCAGGCCGGTATACGCGGCCTGCTCGTGACCTGCGGCAGCGATTTTCACGGCAAGGGGAAGCCGTATATCGGCCTCGGCGGCATCCGCTGCGATGATTCCGCCGCGTATGTGGACGCGCTGCTGGCGCGCATGCAAAGGACTGCGAGCATGCTGCTCCCTGTAAAGGGCAAAGCGATATAACAGCAATCAGTAAAACTGTGAAAAGGACCCGTTGCAGAATAAAATTCTGCAACGGGTCCTTCAGACAGCCCAAACGGATCAATCCGCAAGAATGTCGGCTTGCTCGGGATGCTTTTCAAACCATGCGGCGGCGTAGGGGCAGGTGGCGACCACACGGTTGCCATCGGCGCGGATCTCGGTCAGCGCCGCGCGCATAAGCTGGTCGGCAACGCCTTGACCGCGCAGGGAGTTGTCGACGAACGTGTGGTCGATGTCAACGACGCCCGGACGAACGGTGGGGAACGTGATTTCGGCGATCCGTTTGCCTGAGGCGTCCTCCGCGTAAATGCAACCGGAAAGCGTGGTAAAGTCCATGGTCAACACCTCTGTTTCGGATTTTAGATACTGCTATTATACCACAGCGGCAAGCAATTCCGAAGAGTCAAAACGCACCTAAGCGCCGCTGATGGTATAATTAATTTAATCCGGGTATAATAGCCGTCTTGCGGCTATTATACCACAGCGGCAAGCAATTCCGAAGAGTCAAAATGCACCTAAGCGCCGCTGATGGTATAATTAATTTAATCCGGGTATAATAGCCGTCTTGCGGCTTATACCATACCAAAACGGAAAAGCAATCGCGGGATGCTTGGGAACGCGCGCGGCAAACAGGAAAAATCCCACTCTTGCGCCGCTAATGGGTGAACGGTATAATAGGGCTGAAACATAAAAGGGGAGGCGACGGCGCATGCGGGATATCGAGGTCGTATGGACGTTCATGCTGGATTACATGCGGGGCTGGGGCATTCGCGAACACAGCCATGACTTTTACCAGATGTATTACGTGGTTTCCGGCGAGGCCGACATGCTGCTCGAGCGGCAGGAGCTGCGCCTGTATCCGCACCTGTGCCTGATTATTGAACCGGGGCAGCTGCACGAGCTGCCCGTGATCAAAGCCGGTTGCCTGCGCATTATTGACACCAAATTCTATTTGCATAACGAGCAAATGCGCGAGGAGGTGCACGGCCTTCCGCGCTGCTTTGCCATTGAGGACAGCGAGTTTGAGACCGCGCTTTTGGGCGCGCGGAACGAGTGGCAGTCCAACATGCGGTACAGCCGGGCCATGGCCAACGCGCTGTTTGAACAGGCGTTTTACCTGTACATACGGAAAAACGGCTCCTTTGTGGAGCGCAACCCGTTTTCGCGCGCGATCGACCATATCATTGCGAACCTGACCGGGATCGAAAAGCGGATCGCGGACTACGCCTCCGCCCATTTTGCAGAGGATTTTACGCTCGGCCAGCTGGCGGATGAGCTGAAATACAACAAGAATTACCTGTGCAAAGTGTTCAAACAAGCCACGAACTTTACGATCGTGCATTATGTAAATTATTTGCGCGTGTGCAAGGCGTATGAGCTGATCTGCTATTCCGGTTATAGCCTGACCGATATCAGCGCGCTTTCGGGATTTTCCAGCGTGCATTATTTTACCCAAGTGTTTAAAAAAGTGACGGGCAAAACGCCGGGTGAAATGCGCGAACTGGAAAAGGACGCGATGTTTACGGCGATTCAGCAGCATGGAAAGTTCAGCTATCGATATTATGGCGGATAAAGCTTTTTGCGCCCGCATCAATACATACCTCACATACCTGAAAGCGGAAGTCAATTACTTGACTTCCGCTTAGCGTGTCGACAAAGTCGACACGCTGTCTAGGGGGCATTGGGTGCCCCCTAGATACTCGACCAGTTCCGGAGAAACCGGTCTCGATACCCCCGGGTTACGCGCCCAGTGGCGCGGGTCGAGGTGTTTTTTCGAGGTACACGCCCCCGAAAAAACGGATTTTACGTCGCTACGCTCCATTTTCCATTCTATGCGCGTTGCGGCGAGAGACCTTTGTCTACAGTCTGAGCGGAAGTCAATCATTTGACTTCCGCTTTTTTTGATGGGGTGATAAATCATGACCAAAAAGGTTTGCGATAGATTTTACGCAAAAAGCGAATATAGGGGAAAGAGAGGTGAAGATATTCTAAAGACAAACAGCGGAATGCTTGTTATATTATAAGCACAATTCATAATTCGATATCGAAAAATCCAATAATTCTGGTCGAATAGCATAATTTTGCCTAGAAAAGCTGTTCGGATAATTGTTCTGGGGAAGTGAATATTTTACAAGGCATATGGGAGGATGATCAAAAATGAGTGATAAGGCTTACCTATGCGATGATAAAAAGCTTGCGGATTTTATTAAATGCCTGTATCAAAAGGCAGGCTTGGACGAACGAACCGCCGAGATCCACGCCCACGGCTTAACCGAGGCGAGTCTGCGCGGGGTGGATTCGCACGGCGTGATGCGGACGGGCGCTTATTTTGAACGGTTTTGTAAGGGGGCAATCAACCGAACGCCCCGGATGAGAACGGTTTCCGGCGACCGGGCGCTTACCGTGATAGACGCGGACAACGCTTCCGGGTTTGTCGCCTCGCACTTTGCGATGGAGCGGGCGATCGCGCTGGCAAAGAAATATAACCTTGGCATGGTGCTGGTGAAAAACAGCAATCATTTCGGCGCGGCTTCGATTTACGCGCAGCTGGCGGTGGACGCGGGCATGATCGGCACGGCGGCGACCAATGTGCGCCCCAATATCACCGCGCCGGGCGCGAAGGGGCGCGTGGTGGGGAACAACCCGTTCGCCATCGGTATACCGACCTATGACGAGCAACCCTTCATGCTGGACATGGCGTTGTCCGTTGTGGCGGGCGGCAAGCTGAAAATGGCGGCGCGCAAAGGGGAAAAGATACCGTTCGGCTGGGCGACCGACCGCAACGGCGACCCGACGGACGACCCGCAAAAGGGGTTTGACGGCTATTTCCTGCCGGTGGGTGGCTTCAAGGGCCTTGGCATCGCCTACGTGATAGATATCTTGTGCGGCGTGTTGACGGGCGGCGCGTTTTCCGACCACCTGAAGAGCATGTATGCCGACCCGGACGAACCCAGCGGGACATGCCACCTGTTTCTGGCCCTGAACGCGGAAGCGGTGATCGGAAAAGAAATCCTAAAGGCGCGGATGAAGGAATACCGGGAATACATCGCCGCCATCCCGACCGTGGAGGACGGGCCGCCGCTTTGCTTCCCCGGCGAGATCGAGGAAACCTGCAAACGCGATAGACAGAAAAACGGCCTTTTGCTGCAACCCAGTATTTATGAAGAGCTGAAAGGTTACGCGGAACGGTATGACTTACCGTTTCGCATTGAAAAATAAAACAAGGGGGCATTACGATGCTGAGACTGGATGAGACGTTTCACAATCCGGTAAAACAACTGCTGAAAGAAAACAAAAAGGTACTGGGGGCTTGGCTGCAAATGGCAAGCCCGTACGCGGCGGAGATATTCGCCAAGGCCGGCGTGGACGTGCTGATGGTGGACATGGAGCATGCGCCCAACGACCCGCTCACCCTGCTGGAACAGCTGCGGGCCATGGGCCGGTTCGACGCGGTGCCCTTCGCCCGCGCGCCGTGGAACGATCTGGTGACCATCAAGCGCATGCTGGACGTTGGCTTGTACGGCTTGCTCATTCCCTACGTGAACACAAAGCAGGAGGCGGAAAACGCGGTGCGCGCGTGCAAATATCCGCCGCAGGGCATGCGCGGCATCGCGCCTTCTCCGCGGGCAGGCGGCTTCGGCATGAACGCGCAAAATTATTTGGCGCACGCTAACGACGAGATCGTCGTGATGACCGCGGTGGAGACGGGCGCTGCCGTGGAAAATCTGGATGAGATTCTGGAAGTGGACGGGCTGGACGGTATTTTTATCGGGCCGATGGATCTGGCGACGTCGATGGGGCATTTCTGCGATCCCTCCGCTCCGGAGGTCCAGCAGGCGATCCGCACGATCGAGCAAAAGGTGTTTGCAAGCGGGAAATTCCTCGCCACGGTGGCGGGCAGCTTTGACAAAGCAAAAGACCTGTACGACAAGGGATACAGCATGGTGGTGGCATTTGCGGATGGCGGCACGCTCGGCCGCGTGGCGCGCGAACAGGTGGACCGATTCCATGCGGCATACCCGGATCGTTGACAAGGAAACAATATAAAAATTAGGAGGTCATTGAAATGAAACGAATGGTATCGGCATTGCTGGCAGGCGCTGTGTGCATGGGGCTTTTGGGCGGCTGCGGAACGCAGGGCGACGGGGCAAACGCGGCCAAGGGCGGCGAATGGCCCGCACGGCCCATTACCGTTATCGTACCGTACGGCGCAGGGGGCGATACGGATTTCAACGCGCGCGCTTATCTCGAAGGGCTCAATCAGCAGCTCGGCACATCCGTGGTGGTGAGCAACGTGACGGGCTCCGGCGGCTCGATCGCGAGCCGTCAGGTCAAGGATTCGGAGCCGGACGGGTATACGGCTTTGTTTTTCCATACGGCAATGAACGTCAATCAGGCGATCGGCACGGCGGACTTTGGACTGGACGAGTTTAAGCTCGCCGCCGTGGTCGGCAAGGGCCCGGGCGAGATCATCGTGGCGCGCAAGGACGCGGGCTACACCAATTTGACCGAATTGGCGCAGTACGCCAAGGAGCATCCGGGCGAGGTGAAAATGGGCATTGAGACCGGCACGATGGTGCATATCAACGGCAAGCAGATGCAGGACGCAGGCATCGATATCTCCTTTGTGGACGCTGGCGGCGCTTCCGACCGTGTGGCGGCGCTTGCGGGAGGCCATATCGATCTGATTATCAACGCGTATGGCACGGTGAAGGATTATCTGGAAACCGGCGAGTTCGTGGCGCTGGGACAGGTGAACGCGGAACGCAGCGACGGCTTCCCCGATATCCCGACCGCGACCGAGCAAGGCTTTGACGTGCATTTGGAAAAATACTATTTCTTCGCGTTCCCGAAGGATACGCCGGATGAAATCGTTCAGAAGTTTGCGGAAGCGTGCAAGGCCGTAAGCGAGGAGCCGGCATACGCAGAAAATATCATGGACGCATACCGGCAAACGCCGTTCTATGCCGACGCGGCGGAAGGACGAAAGCTGCTGGATTCGACCAAGGAGATCATCGACCGGTACGCGGCCGAGCTGCTTTCCTAAAAGATCGACGGACCGGGGCGGAACGGGCGCTGTTCGGAAGGAGCGGCGTCCGACCGCCCTCCCCATACCGAAGTAGGCAAAACAAGTAAGGGCGGGAGGCGAGCGTATTGCTCAAAAAATATAAGGACGCCGCGATTGGCGGCGTTGTCATCCTCATTGCGCTGGCTCTGTTTGGGGCGAGCACGACCATCCAGTCGCTTTCCCTAAACCTGATTAAGGCGGATTTCTTTCCGAAAATGGATGCCGTGTTGCTTGGCGTCCTCGGAATAATTCTGCTGATCGACGGGGTGAAAAAAGCGAAGCGTGATCCGGGGCCTGCGGAAGCAGAGCAAAAGGGGATTTCAGAAGGCACGCGCTGCATGATCATAACGCTGGCGCTGATCGCGGTGTACGTATTCTGTTTGGAACCGGTCGGCTTCTTTTTGTCGACCGCGGTGTATCTGGTGGTGCAGATGCTGGTGCTGGCGGACGATGCGCACCGGCGTAAAAAGGACCTTGTTCTGTACGTGCTGCTGTCGCTCGCGCTGTCGGCCGGTATTTATCTGCTGTTTACGCGCGTGTTTTATTTAATGCTGCCCAGCGGCTTGCTGGGTTAAGGAGGAGAGCGCATGTTATCACTGATTTCTACCGGCTTTGCCGAGGTCTTCAATCCTCTTTGCATCGCGCTGATCGCGGGCGGCGTACTGCTGGGCATTATTTTCGGATCGATCCCCGGCCTGTCTGCGACGATGGCGGTCGCGCTCTGCCTGCCGATGACGTACGGCATGGAGCCCATTTCGGGCATGGCGCTTTTAATGGGTCTCTATATCGGCGGTATTTCCGGCGGTCTGGTGGCGGCGATCCTATTGCGAATCCCGGGCACGCCCGCCTCCGTCGCGACGTGCTTTGACGGCTATCCGCTGGCCGCCAAGGGACAGGCGGGCAAGGCGCTCGGCGTGGGCATTTTCTTTTCCTTTTTGGGCACGCTGCTGGGTCTTGCGGTTCTGATGTTCATCGCGCCCTCGCTGGCGCGGGTGGCGCTGAAATTCAGCTATTACGAGTATTTCGCGGTCGGTATTTTTTCGATCTCCATGATGGCGAGCCTGATCAGCGGGTCGGTCGTCAAGGGGCTGGTCAGCGGGGCCGTCGGTTTGGCGTTCGCAATGGTCGGTTCGGCCCCGATCGACGGGATCCCCCGGCTGACGTTCGGCTTTCACGCGCTCGACGCGGGCTTCGATATTTTGCCCGTGCTGATCGGCCTGTTTGCCATCTCGGAGATCATCAAAGCGGCAAAGCAAAAGGGCGTGCCGCAGGGCAAGGTCTTGCAGGATTTTAAGATCCGGGGCTTTGGCTTTTCCTTCGCGGAGTTTAAAAGCCAGATCGGCAACCTTTTCCGCTCGGCCGCGATTGGTATCGGCATCGGTATTTTGCCCGGCATCGGCGGCGGCACCTCCAATATTTTGGCGTACACGGCGGCGAAGAACCAGTCCAAAACGCCGGAAAAGTTCGGCACGGGCGTGATCGACGGCATCGTCGCTTCGGAAACGTCTAACAACGCATCGATCGGCGGCGCGCTGGTGCCGCTGATGACCCTTGGCATTCCGGGCGACACGGTGACGGCCATGCTGCTGGGCGGGCTGATGATTCATGGACTAAACCCCGGCCCGCTGCTGTTCCAGAACAACGGGCCGCTGGTATACGGTATTTTTGCCGCGTGCCTGATCGCAAATGTGCTGATGCTGGTCATGGAGTACCTCGGCATTAAGGTATTTGCCCGCGTGCTCACCGTACCCAAACACATTCTGCTGCCCATTATCATGGTGCTGTGCGTGGTCGGCGCGTTCGGCGTGAACAACCGGCTGTTCGACGTATGGGCGGTTTTGTTTTTCGGCATCGTGGCGTATTTGCTGGAAAAGGGCGGGTTCCCGCTGCCGCCGATCATTTTGGGTTTTATTTTGGGGCCCATGATCGAAACCAACCTGCGGCGCGGGCTGATGCAGTCGGAAGGCAGCATCGTGCCGTTTTTCACACACCCGATCAGCTTGGTTTTCCTTCTCATCACAGCCGCCGTGATCGTGCTGGCGGTGCGTAAGGAGCTGCGCGCGCGGCACAAGGAAAAAGCAAACGATCGATAACGGAGGCTGAGGCATGAAAAAAGTATTGGTAACCGAACAAATCCACGAGGATGCGATCGCGCTGCTGCAAAAGCAGTTTGAAGTCGTACAGGGCGGCGAAGACCTGACCGCCGCACGGGGCTGCGAGGGCATGCTGGTGCGGGTCAAGCAGGTAACGGCGCAGGTGATGGACGCGCTGCCCACGCTGCGCGTGATTGCAAAGCACGGCATCGGTGTGGACAATATCGATCTGCAAGCGGCGACGGAACGCGGCATTCTGGTCGTGAACGCGCCCACGGCCAACATACACGCCGTGGCCGAGCACACGGCGGCGCTGATCTTGGCGCTGCTGAAAAACCTATTGTTTTTAGACCGGGCAACGCGAAAGGGCGAGTTTCAAAAGCGCAATCAGTACATAACGACCGAGCTGCGGGGCAAGTCGGTCGGCTTGGTAGGGTTCGGCCGTATCGCGCAGCTGGTGCGCGACAAGCTTTCTGGCTTTGGCGCGGCGTTTCTTGCCTACGATCCCTTTATGAGCCGGGAACAGGCGGACGCGCTGGGCGTTTCGCTGGTGTCTTTAGAGGAAGTGCTGCGCGCTGCCGATATTGTGAGCTTACACACGCCGCTTACCGAAGAAACGCACCATCTGATTGATGCAGGGGCGCTTAGCCGGATGAAGCCCGGCGCGTATTTGATCAACGCGTCGCGCGGACCGGTGGTGGACGAGCGCGCGCTGTACGAGGCGCTGTCGGCACACGCGATCGCGGGCGCGGCGCTGGATGTATTTGAGCAAGAGCCGCCGCGGTCCGATTCGCCGCTGTGGGAACTGGACAACCTGATCGTTTCCCCGCACAACGCGGCGCTGAGCGACGCGGCGCTGCGCGCCATGGGCATGGACAGCGCGCAGGGCATCGCCGATTTTTTGACAGGCGGCGCGCCAAAATACCCGGTCAATCCGACCGTCTTGGAAGGGGATGCAAAATCATGATGAAGGAAAGCTATTTTAAACGGGTGCACGCGCAGACCGCGACGAGATTTTGGATCAACAACGTAACGAGGGAGCAGGCGCGGCTGGCGATCGACGCGGGCGCGGTGGGCTGTACGCAAAATCCGGCTTACTCGTGGAAGATGATGCAAAGCCCGGAAGAGGCCGATTATGTGGGCACGCTGCTAAATCCAATCTTGCAGCGGGAGCCGGACGATACGAAGGCGCTGGTCGCGCTGCAACGGACGCTGGTCGAGCGGGTGGCCGAACAGTTCCTGCCGCTGTACGAGAAAAGCGGCGGCAACGAGGGCTTGGTGAGCATACAGGGCGACCCGTTTCACGAGGATTATGATACGATCGTGCGGTGCGCGCGATATAACTGCGAGAACGCGCCCAATATGATCGCCAAGATCCCGGTGACCGAGGAGGGGCTTCGGGCGATCGAGACCGTGCTGCGGGAAGAAATCTCCGTCAACGCGACTGAGGTGCTGAGCGTGCGGCAGGCTTTAGATGTGTGCCGGGTATACCGGCGCGCGACGGAGGGCATGGGCAGAAAGCCCAAGCTTTATTTTTCCCATATCACGGGTATTCTGGATCAGTACCTGACTGAGCAAGCGGCCCGTCAGAGCATTGACGTTTGCCCGGACGCGCTTTGGCAGGCAGGCATTGCCGCGGCGAAAAAAGCATATTGGATGGCGCGGGAGATCTGCCCGGAGATCGGCTTCATCGGCGGCGGCGCGCGCGGCTTGCAGCACTTTACAGAAATGGTGGGCGCAGATGCGTGCATCACGATCAACTGGAAGGGTACGGCGGACCGGCTGCTCGAAGAGGACCCGCCGGTCGTGCAACGGTTTTTCATGCCAACGCCCGCGTCTGTCGTGGAAGAATTGCGCGCCAAGCTGCCCGATTTTAGAAAGGGATACGACGCGGACGCGTTGCAGGCCGCGGATTACGAGTCGTTCGGGCCGGTGGTATTGTTCCGGTCCGGGTTTGAAGATGCGTGGAAAAACGCGCTGGACTTCATCGCGGCGCGGCGTATATAATAAAAATAAACAAAATGCCGCACTGGATGCAGTGCGGCATTTAAAACATAGGAGGAAAGCAAATGGAAGGGCGAAAGGCTGGCGTTGCAGGCACCGGACGAATCGGCGCCGGGCTGGCGACGCTTTTGGCGGGAAACGGTTTTTCGGTCGCCGTGGTGGGCCGTAGGGAGAGCAGCGTAACGCGCTGTCTGGCCATGGTGCGGGAAAACTTGGACGATCTTGTGCGGCAGGGGCTGCTGACCTCCGCGGACCGGGAAACGATCGCCGGGCGCATTACAGGGGGTGTGGACTATGGTTCGTTTACAGGCTGCGAAATGGTCATGGAAGCGGTTTCGGAGGAAATCGCCGTCAAGCGGTCGGTGTTTCAACAGATCGAAGCTGCGGTGGAGGAGCAAACGATGCTGGTTTCCGCTACCTCCGCCATACCGGCGGCGGTAATCTCGGAGCACCTGCGCCTGCCGCGCCGCTTTGCGGTGGCGCATCCTTTTCAGCCGTCGCACTTGCTGCCGCTGATTGAGCTCGTCCCCGGGCCGAAAACCGATCCCGCGGTACTGGCGCAAATGAAAGCGTGGCTGGAAGCGTTGGGCCGCGAGGTGGTAGTGCTGAAAAAAGACGTGCCGGGCTTTGTGGTGAATCGTCTGGCGCAGGCGCTGTTTCGTGAAGCGCTCTATTTGGTCGGTCAGGGCGTGGTGACGCCGGCTGATCTCGATAAGGCGGTCAAGTACGCGGTCGGGATGCGCTACGCCAATATCGGCCTTTTGGAATACTTTGACGATGTGGGCTTTGCGCTGGAGGCGGAGATCGCCAAAAGCGTGTACCCCTCGCTGTGCAGCGCGCAGGAAATCGCGCCGATTGTCCGGCAGGGTCTGCGGGACGGCGCGACAGGCCGAAGCGCGGGGCGGGGGCTGTACGATTGGACCGAAAAAGACGAGCAGGATTATCTAAAGCGTAAAAACGCGGCGTTTTACGGCTGCTTTGATTGGAAACAGCGGTGACGCCTGAGAAAGAGAGTAATCATAACAAAAAAAGGCCGGTTTCGTAAGAAACCGGCCTCAGACTGTCAAAAAACAATTTTTGACAGTCTGTCGATCGAAACAAAGCCCCATTTCGATCGAGAATTCCGGCTTCTGCGCGCGCCTTGCAGGCACACTTGAAGTCGGTTTGTATAGCCCGTAGGCCTCTATCCACTGACCGCCGCCGTGCGGCGATTAAATGAGAGCAAACCGAGATATATGCTCCCGGTTTTTACGAATTTTGCCGCAAACGGCAAAATCGTATTTTATGCGCGCTGCGGCGCGAGGGAGTTCTTTGACACGCTGAAAAAAGGCCGGTTTCTTACGAAACCGGCCTTTCAATATGGTTGCGGGGGAGGGATTTGAACCCACGACCTTCGGGTTATGAGCCCGACGAGCTACCGAACTGCTCCACCCCGCGATATAGGCGCCTCGTTTGAGGTGCTTATATACTATACCATTTGTATTGGGCTTTGTCAAGCGTTAACTTGAAATTATGTTCGACAAATTCAAAGGTTTTCCGTGGAGGCAATTCCGGCGGGTATTTCAAACCAAAATTCAATGCCGCCGGGGGCGTTGCAGGCGCCGCAGCAACCGTGCAGAGTATCCGCGATCGCGCGGACGAGAGACAGGCCGATGCCGGTACCGCCCGCCTCGCGGGTGCGGGCGCGGTCGGTGCGGTAGAATTTCTCCCAGATCTTATCGAGCTCCTCCTCGGGCAGACCGTCGCCTTCGTTGAACACGGAAAGGCGTACGCCGGTTTCTGTTTCCACGGCGGAAAGCTCGATGTGTCCGCCGTCCCGCGTATAGCGGATCGCGTTGGACAGGTAGTTCATCAGCACCTGCTCCAGCAGGCCGCTGTCGGTATGCACGGTAAGCGCGGTGTTTGCATAGCCGACGCTCAGCCCGCGGCTTTCGCAGAGCACGGCGGTTTTGCGTACCGCCTCGTCGCACAGGGCGTGCAGGTCCACGTCCTCCAAATAGGTCTGCTCCGCGCCCAGTTCCAGCTTAGAAAGGCTTAGCAGCTGCATGACCAGCTTGTTCATGTGATCGGCTTCGTCCGCGATGGTGTCGCAGTAAAACTTGCGGTCCTCCGGGTCATCGGCCACGCCGGCGGTCAGGCCCTCGGCATAGCCTTGAATCAGCGCGATCGGCGTTTTTAGCTCATGTGAAACGTTGACGATAAACTCGCGCCGCATGTTGTCGATGCGTTCCTTTTCGCGAATCTCCTGCGCGAGCTGCGTGTTGGATTGCTGCAATTCGCCGATGGCTTGTTCCAGATAAGCGGACAAGCGGTTGAGCGAATCGCCCAGCTGCCCGATCTCGTCCGATTCACCGCCCTCGTACTTTTTGGAAAAATCAAAGCGCGCCATGCTGTTGGCCACGGTACCCATTTGGATCAGCGGTTTGGTGAAGGCGCGGGAGATGACATAGCCGCAAAACAGACAGATGACCAGCGCGCAGCCGCCCGCTATCAGCAGAAAAAGCAGATTGAAGGTGGAGTTTTGCTCGATATAGGCATAGGGCATGTAGGCGATCAGGTAATGATCGTCCAATTCGCCGACCAGACAGAGGTACTGTTCATTGCCGTGCAGCGATACGGTGAGCAGTTTGTTGGGCGAAACGGCGCTCAGGTCGGTGCTGCTGAGTACGGCGAACACGATCGCCGCGCCGCGCATGCGTTGGTCGCCGAAATCCGGAAGGCCGCCGGTAAAGGGTGGGCCGGAAAAGTCGTCGTTCGGCGGAAAGTTGGGTGTGGTCTTCCGGTCCTGATCAAAAGAAAAAAACGAGGCGTAGAGCAGCGAGCCGCTGCGGTCGACCAATGCGAACCGGATGGCGCTTTTGCTTTCCAGCGCGTCAAGCGTGGAGGCGGTCGTTTCCAGATCGCCGTCGTAGCTTTTGGTGATCGTCTGGTAGGTGTCGCGCAGCTCGGTCTTGCGGGTCATGAGGTAGTAATCGTCATAGAAAAACAGGTTTAATAGCAAAAGCACGCCGATAAAGACCAGCGCAACCGCGCTGATCGCAACGAAAAACTTAAATTTGATCGAATGGCGTTTCATCCGTCAGGCCTCAAGCCGGTAGCCGTAGCCGCGCACGGTCTCGATCATGGCGCCGCAGTCGCCCAGCTTGGCGCGCAGCTTTTTCACATGGGTATCCACGGTGCGCAGGTCGCCGAAATAGTCATAGCCCCAAACGGCGTTGAGGATACTTTCCCTAGAAAGCGCGATCGCACGGTTATTTTTAAAATAAATCAGCAGTTCGTATTCCTTGGGCGTAAGCTCGACCGCCGCGCCGTTTACGCGCACCTCGCGACGCAGCTCGTTGATCGACAGCGCGCCCAGCTCGGCCACGGGCGCGGCGCCCCGTCCTTCGCGCTTGAGCAGCGCGCGCACGCGGGCGGCCAGCACGACCGGGGAAAACGGCTTGGTCACGTAATCGTCCGCGCCGTCCTCCAGCCCGCGTACCTGATCCGCGTCCTCGGCGCGCGCGGTCAGCATCATCACGGGCAGGTGGGTGTTTTCCTCCTCTTGCCGCCGCAGTTCGTGCAGCACGGAAAAACCATCCATGCCGGGCATCATAACATCTAAAATGGCCAGATCGATACCGGCGCGGCGGTTTTCCAGCAGGTTGAGCGCTTCGCGCCCGTCGCCCGCCTCCATGATGGTGTGCCCATCCCGTTTGAGAAAATCGCTGACCAGACGGCGGATGCGCGCCTCGTCGTCTGCAATCAATATGGTGGACATGTCCGATACCTCCATCCTAATATGCCTTTAGTATAGACCGGCTTTTTGTCCGTTGTGTGAACAGGGGACGTGTTTTAGGTGTCTAAATCGTCCGCAAGGGCTAAAACATACTGGTACAGCGCGTTTTTCTTGACGCCCGAGGCGGCGGAAACGGTCTTTACCGCGTCCTTCTGGGTTTCGCCCGCCTCGATCAGACGGCGCACCTCGGTGGCGGCGGCGGAAAGGCGTTCGGTCTCGCTCTGCTCCGTCGGCGTTTGGGGCGGCGCGCCCTCCAAAATGAGGACGAACTCGCCGCGCGGCGGCGTTTGCTCAAAATGAGCGATAGCCTCGCCCAGCGTCATGCGCAGCGTCTCTTCGTGCAGCTTGGTCAGCTCGCGCGAGAGCGATAGGCGGCGCTCGGCGCCAAAAGCGGCGGCAAGGTCGCTCAGCGTTTGGCGCAGCTTGTGCGGCGCTTCGTAAAAGATCATGGTGCGCGTTTCGCCCGCGAGCGCGTCCAGATGTTCGCGTCGCGCCTTTTTATTGACGGAAAGAAAGCCCTCGAAGCACCAGCGGCCGGTGGGCAGCCCGCTGGCGGCGAGCGCGCACACCGCGGCGCACGCGCCCGGCACGGGGATAACGGCCACGCCGTGTTCCGCACACAGGGCGACCAGATCTTCGCCCGGATCGGAAACGGCGGGCGTGCCCGCGTCGGTCACAAGGGCGCAGTCCTCGCCCGCGAGAATCCGTTCCAACACCTCTTCGCCGCGCGCGCGGCGGTTGTGCTCGTAATAGGAGATCATCGGCTTGCGCGGCAGGGAGAGGGCGGTGAGCAGCTTGTGTGTGACGCGCGTGTCCTCCGCCGCTAGAAAATCGACCGAGGAGAGCACCTCGCGCGCACGGGGCGAAAGGTCGCCCAAATTGCCGATCGGCGTAGCGACCAGATAAAGCGTTCCATTACTCATTGTAGTATATCCTTTAAATATTATTTTCCGTATATCTGTTGATACTCTTCGCTCGCCACGAGAAGCGGCGGCTCGACGGCGAGCCCTTCCGCGCTGCCGCCCTTGCGGCATTCGACCAACGCGGCGGAGGGCGGCGCGCCGGCGTTTTGGTGGACAAAGCGCAGCCGCTTGGGCGTAAGTCCTGCTTCGTGCAGGGCGGGGAGCAGCACCCAAAGCCGCTCGGGCCGAAAGACGATGCTGAGCCGCCCGCCGGTGTGCAACGCGAAGGAGGCGGCGGACGCTACGTCCCGCGCGGTACAGGCGGCGTCCTGCCGGGCGGCGGCGTGGGCGGGAGAAGCGGCGGACTTGCCCGCGGCAGACGCGAAGTAGGGCGGATTGCAGATCACGTGGTCGGCACTGCCGTGGGGGATAAGCTGACGAATATTCCGCATATCACCCTGTAAAGTGGAGATGGGAACATCGTTTTCCGCGATAGAAGTGCGAAAAAGGGAGAGCGGGCCCTCTTGCAGCTCAAGACCGGTGATTTGAAGACCGGGCCGGTAAACAAGCAGGCTGAGCGCCCCCGTTCCGCAGCCCAGATCGAGCACCCGGTCGCGCGGGCGGACCCGGGCGAAGGCGGCGAGCAGCACGCTGTCCTGCCCCAGTTTAAAATAAGCGTCGTCCTGCCAAAGGACAAGCCCATTCGGCAGGCGCTCCAAGGTGCGCGGCATTTTATGCTCCTTTCGGAAAATCCCGCCCAGCCATGCGGCCGGGCGGGATGGCGTTACGTATTGTGGTGTTCCCGCAGGTGCTCTTTCAGCTTTTCAAAGCTTTCGCGGCTGATCACATGCTCGATACGGCAAGCGTCCTGCGCGGCGGTCTCGCGTTTGACGCCGATGGAGACCAGCCAGTCGGTCAGCACGGTGTGGCGCTCATAAACCGACTGCGCGGTTTTCAGCCCGGCTTCGGTCAGGGCGAGCAGACCGTTCTGGTCGATGGCGACAAAGCCGTTATCACGCAGCAGGCCGACGGCGCGGCTGATGCTCGGCTTGGAAAAGCCCATATAGTGGGCCACGTCGATCGATCGAACCGAGCCCTTTTCCTGAGACAGTACATATATTGCTTCAAGATAATTTTCCGCGCTTTCCTGCAGTTTCATCGCACTGCGCCTCCTAGTGATGGATGTAGATATCTTATTTTATCATGCCTTGGCAGATTTGGCAATATACGCGCGCTTGCGATAAGCCGCCGCGCCGTATATAATAGGGGCAGGATAACGGAGGGATAACCATATGATCGCCATGCTATCGCCGGCAAAGAACATGCGGCCCACGGAACGGCCGGATATCAAGACCGCCGCGCCACGTTACATGGAGCTTACGCGGCGGCTGTGGGATGAATTGCGCGCGCTCGCGCCGCATGAACTGGAAAGCGTTTTGCACGTGGGCCCGCGCATCGCGCTGCGCGCCTGCGCGGATTTTGCCGAATGGCGGGACGAGGGAGGCACGGCTGCGGCCTTGACCTTTGACGGCTTGGCTTACCGCTACTTGGACGCGCACAGCCTGTCCAAATGGGAGCTGGAGTACGCGCAGGAGCATTTGCGCTTGCTTTCCGGGTTTTACGGCCCGCTGCGGCCGCTGGATGCGATTCATCCGTATCGGCTGGAGCTGGCGCACAAGATCGGCGGGCAATCGTTATACGGATTTTGGGACAAAACGTTTTACGAGGACCTGTTTGCGGCGGGCGAGCCGGTGATCGACCTTGCTTCCAAGGAGTACAGCCGCGCGGTACGCGCGTTCTTGCGGCCCGGCGACCGGCTGATCGCCTGTAATTTTCTCGTTTACAGCCGGGGCAAGCTGCGCTGCCTGCCTACCATGGCCAAAATGGCGCGCGGCGCAATGGCGCGGTTCATCCTACAGAACCAGCTGGACGGACCCGAACAGCTCCCGTTTTTCGACTGGAACGGCTTTTATTTTGAAGGCAGCCTGTCGAGTGAAGCGGAGCTGGTGTTTATTTCTCGTGAGTAGGTCGCGCAGCGGCAAAGACAGATAGCAAACCGCCCCCGGAAACAAATGTTTCCGGGGGCGGTTAAGTTTAAAGCGTGGTGCGGTCTTCCGTTTGCGTGGGTTGAACGGGCGGCTGCACGGGCTGAACGGGCGGCTGGGTGGGTTGCGGTTCGGCGGGCAGGGGGCCCATTTTTCGGTTGATCTCCTGCGTGTTGCGGCACAAAATGAGCAGCAGCAGCGCGAACTCAAATACGATGCGCGCCGCGACGTTGCCGATCACAAACAGCAAAACAGCGCCGAGGAAGTTGGTGAACAGCATGTCCACACTGCCTAGGATGAGCGCGCAAACGGCGATGCAGTATAAAACGCGCAGCAGCTTTTCCGTAAACAGCGTGCGGAAATTGAGCGCGTCATGCAGCCAAGCGAGCGCGTGGGAAAGCGGCTTTTCCGGCGTTTTGCGAACAAACAGAAAATAAAGCGCCAGCCCGCACGCTAGAACGACAATCAGACCGAGCAGCGGCAGCAATACGGCAAGGGGCGAGTAAAAGAACTGTGGCGTATAAAACATGAAGGAGCCTCCTGTGCAAACCTTGAAGAATTTGTGACTTTAGTGTAACATATGGCCGGGGGCGTTGCAAGTGCCGCGAAAATGTTGTACCCTATGAGAAGAAGAATTGCAAATGGAGAAAGCGACATGGAAATTTTACACACAGCCCCCGCGCGGGACGGATTTCATATGCCTGCCGAGTGGGAAGCGCACGAAGGCTGCCTGATGATCTGGCCCGAACGGGGCGATTCCTGGCAGTATGGCGCGTACGCGGCCAGACGCGCGTTTGTTCAGATTGCCGCCGCCATTGGGCGCAGCGAGCGCGTGACGGTTTTGTGCTCGCCCCGGCAGTATGATAACGCCCGGTTGGCGCTGCCGGCGAACGTGCGCGTGATCGAAACGGCGACGGACGACGCATGGGCGCGCGACGTAGGCCCCACCTATGTGGTGAATGGCCGCGGCACGCGGCGCGGGATCGACTGGGGCTTTAATGCATGGGGCGGGCTTTACCCGGACTGCCTGCGGGATGCCGCCGCCGCCCGCAAGGTGTGCGACCTGTACGGCGACGACTGCTATGATAAGCGCGCGTTTATTTTGGAGGGCGGCTCGATCCATGTGGACGGGCAGGGCACCGCGCTGGTCACCGGGGCGTGCCTTTTAAACCCCAACCGCAACCCCGATATGACGAAGGACGAAATCACGCGCACCCTATGCGATTATTTGAATGTGCAAAAGGTGATTTGGCTGCCGCGCGGTATTTACCGCGACGAAACGGACGAGCACGTGGACAACATCTGCGCGTTCACCGCGCCCGGCGAGGTCGTGCTTGCTTGGACGGACGACGAGAGCGACCCGCAGTTCGCGCTGTCGAACGCCTGCCTGCAAACGCTCGCGGACGAGCGGGACGCGAAGGGGCGGGCCATCCGTGTGCACAAGCTGCCGCTGCCCCGGCCCGTTACCATCACGGAAGAGGAATGCGGCGGCCTTGATTTCTGCGAGGGCGAGCCGACCCGCGTGCCGGGCGAGCGCCTTGCGGCAAGCTACGTTAATTTTTATATTGCGAACGGCGCGGTCGTCATGCCCGCGTTCGACGACCCGGCGGACGCGGAAGCCGTGCGCATTTTGCAGGGGCTTTTCCCCACGCGCGAGATCGTTTCCATCCCCACGCGGAATATCCTGATCGGCGGCGGCAATATCCATTGCATCACGCAGCAAATACCGGCGGTGTGACCGGCTCAAAGCCGTTTGATGCGGCGCGAAAGCGGGAGCCCGTTTTTTGCTATGGTGTTTAAACGAGCCGTGCCGCGCATCCGCGGCCAAACCATAAGAAGGAGTTTTAGATCATATGAGCAAGGTAACCGTAGCGGCGATCCAGATCACCCACGGCCTCGAAGAGGCCGCACCGCGCGTGGAGGAAGCCGCCGCGCTGGGCGCGCAGATCATTCTGCTGCCCGAGCTGTTTGAAAATTGGTACTTTTGTCAGGAGCGGAATTACGAAAATTACAAGCTGGCCACGCCGATGGAGGAAAACCTCGCCGTGATACGCCTGACCGAGGTGGCGCGCGATTTCCACGTCGTGCTGCCGGTGAGCTATTACGAGCGCGTGGGCAACACGTTTTTCAACACCGTCGCCGTGATCGATGCAGACGGCACGATCTTGGGCCAATACCGCAAAACGCATATCCCGGACGACCACTTTTATCAGGAAAAGTTTTATTTCACCCCCGGCGATACCGGCTTCCGCGTGTGGGACACGGCGTATGCCAAGATCGGCGTGGGCATTTGCTGGGACCAGTGGTTCCCGGAGGCCGCGCGCAGCATGGCGCTTATGGGCGCGGAGCTGCTGCTTTATCCGACTGCCATCGGTTCGGAGCCGATTCTGGATTGCGATTCCATGCCGCATTGGCAGCGCTGCATGCAGGGCCACGCGGCGGCCAATCTGATGCCCGTAATCGCGGCCAACCGTATCGGCACGGAAACGGTGACGCCTTCGGTGGATAACCAGCAGCAGTCCTCCTCGCTGACGTTTTACGGCTCTTCCTTCATCGCGGATGAGACCGGCCAGATCGTCGAGCAGGCTCCGCGCGACGATGCGGCCATTCTGACGCACACCTTCGATCTGGATGCGGTGCGCGCGTTCCGCCGCGATTGGGGCGTGTTCCGCGACCGACGGCCCGCGCAGTACGGCGCGATCGGCCGCTTCGGATAAAAGTTTCTCAAAATGAGAAAAATGCAATAAAATATTATCACGAAAATTTCAGGAAATCCGCTTGACAAATCAAAAATCCGCGCTTATACTGTCAACATAACGACAAACCAAGGACGAAGACGAGTAGCAGGGAGATCGAACCTCTCAGAGAGCCGCGGGCGGTGGGATCGCGGCAGGCAAGAACCTTGTGAATGGACTTCAGCAGGGCAACGCGAAAGGCCGAAGCATTTTTGGCCGAGTATCAGCGCCGGGGACTCCACCCGTTATCAGGGGAGCGCACATTGATCGATGTGTGGCCAAAGTGGGCGCTTTTTGCGTCAATTTGGGTGGTACCGCAAGAGTTTACAAACTCCTGTCCCATTTCGGTGGGGCAGGAGTTTTTTTATATTTCATAAGCAAATAATTTATCATAAAGGGAGAGAAACTACTATGGCTAAGATTCCTCACAGACTGTATTTAACGGAAGATCAAATGCCGACGCAGTGGTATAACCTGCGGGCCGATATGAAAGAGCAGCCCGATCCGATGCTGAACCCCGGCACCATGGAGCCGTTGGAGGAGAAGGACCTTTATCCGATCTTCTGCGAAAAACTGGCGCATCAGGAGATGGACGGCGAGACCCGCTATGTCGACATCCCGGACGGCATTATGGAGGAATACCGCATTTACCGTCCCTCGCCGCTGATCCGCGCGTACAATCTGGAAAAGGCGCTCGATACCCCGGCGAAGATCTATTACAAGTTCGAGGGCAACAACACCTCGGGCAGCCACAAGCTCAACTCCGCCATCGCGCAGGCGTATTACGCCAAGGAACAGGGCCTGACCTCGCTGACGACCGAGACCGGCGCGGGCCAGTGGGGTACGGCGCTTTCCGAAGCTTGCTCGTTCTACGGCCTTGACCTGAACGTGTTCATGGTCAAGGTATCCTACGAGCAGAAGCCCTACCGCAAGGCGGTCATGCAGACCTTCGGCGCGAACGTCACCCCTTCGCCCTCCATGACGACCGATGCCGGCCGCGCCATCCTTGCAAACGACCCGAACACCTCGGGCTCGCTCGGCTGCGCGATCTCGGAAGCGGTTGAAATGGCGGTAAAGCACGAGGGTTGCCGCTACGTGCTCGGCTCGGTACTCAATCAGGTGCTGTTGCACCAGTCCATCATCGGGCTGGAAAGCAAGACCGCCATGGAGATTCTGGGCGAATACCCGGATATCGTCATCGGCTGCGCGGGCGGCGGCTCCAACCTCGGCGGCCTGATCGCGCCGTTCATGCAGGATAAGCTGACCGGCAAGGCCAATCCCCGCATTATCGCGGTCGAGCCCGCTTCCTGCCCGTCGCTCACACGCGGCAAGTACGCCTATGATTTCTGCGATACCGGCCACGTGACCCCGCTGGCGCGTATGTACACGCTGGGCAACGGCTTCATCCCGGCCTCCAACCATGCGGGCGGCCTGCGCTACCACGGTATGAGCCCCATCCTTTCCAAGCTGTACCACGATGGCTACATGGAAGCGAACGCCGTCAAGCAGACCGATGTGTTTGACGCTGCCGTTCAGTTCGCCAAGCTGGAAACCATTCTACCCGCGCCCGAATCGTCCCACGCGATTCGCTGCGCGATTGATGAAGCGATCAAGTGCCGCGAATCCGGCGAGGCCAAGACCATTCTCTTCGGCCTGACCGGCACCGGCTATTTCGATATGGCCGCTTATGAAGCGTACCTGAATCACACCATGGTCAACCACGTACCCTCCGACGAAGAATTAGAGCAGGGCTTTGCTACCCTGCCGAAGCAGCCGGAGGCGTAAAAACGGAAGGGGGTAAAGCCGATCGAACAACTGCATAGCCTTTTGGCGTTCGTGACGGACGCCGCCATCCTGCTCTTTGAGCTGGGCGGCGTATCCGTCATTGTAGTCACAGGCGCTATGGGGCTTTACCACTACCTGCGGCGCGATCCGTTTACCCGCTTAAAGCTTGCCAAGGGCATGTCCACGGGATTGGAATTTAAGCTGGGCAGCGAAATCCTGCGCACGGTCGTCGTGCGCGAGTTCTCCGAGATTATGCTGGTCGGCGCGATCATCATTTTGCGCGCGGCGCTTACCCTGCTGATCCATTGGGAGATCAAAACAGAAGAATCCGCACATGAAAAAGCGGCCCCTTAAGGGGCCGCTTTTTCATGTGCAGTCGCCCGCTTTTCATAATCTATTCCGCTGCCGGTCCAGATATTCCAGATACCGGAGCAGCAGAAATTCGTTGACCTGAAAAATCAGGTTGACCGGCCACAGTTCGACCGGCACGCCCGCGTCAATGGCGTGGGTGAAAAAAGGGATGTTGATATCGCTCAGGTAGATCAGCCGGTTGCCCTGCACACGGCAGATGGAGACAATCGTCCGTCCCTTTTGCTTGAGTTGCTCGGCAATGGCGTTGACAAACGCATTATTGCCCGATAGCGAGATAAAGATCATCAAATCGTTCTCGCCCAGCCGTCCGGCGAGCTTGCGCATCTCCTCCTCACCCTCCACCGTGTGGAAAAGCTTGTTGCCGTGGAAAAACTTCTGCTTCAGATCCTGCGCGGCAAGCTGCTGCACGCTGCCCGAGCCGTAAATATAGATCTTGCCCGCCCGATCAATCAGGGTGAACAGATCCGATAGGTCCACCATGCAGAGGTATTCCATTGTTTGCTGATAATCCTGTATGGTGCGCGTGATTTCGTCGCTGCGAAAGCGGTTTTGCGCGGGCTCCTGCCATTTCAGCAGCACCTTAAGTTCGCTGAAGCCGGTCAGCCCCAGCTTTTTGGCAAAGCGCAAAATCGTCGTGTGCGAAATGCTGCACGCGGCGGCCAGCTCGTCGATCGAGCCGTCGCGGCACTGCGCGGGGTGGGTGCGGATGTAGTCCCAAATGTAAAGATCGTTCTCGCTCAGCTTATGGTAATTCTGCTCGATCAGCGTTTCCAGCGTCACGCCCGGCCGCCTCCTTTCGGTATTCCATGTATTTCAGGAATAAAAGTTCGATCAGGATAAAAAAAGAGGTGGTCGATTGATATTGCGCGCCCAGCTCCTGCTCGGTCATTTCAATGGTGGAAACGTACAGCCGCGTGTCGCACAGCTGCGCGAGCGTGTTTTCCCGCAGCCGTGTGACCGAAACGACCGGGATGCCGCGCACCTTGAGCGCCTGCGCTAAGCTGAGCACATGCGGCGATTCGCCGGACACGGATAGGATCAGCACCAAATCGCGCGCGGTCACGTTTTGCAGCAGTACATCGGCTTCGCTGCCCGCGTGGATGTGGAAGAACCACCGGTCGCCCACCGGAAAGACGCGGCACAGCTCGCGCGCCACCGCATCTTGCAGCATACCGGAACTGAATACATAAAGGTTTTCCGCCTGATCGATCTGCCGGAACAGGTCCGTACAGTCCTTTTGGCAGATGGCGTCCATCATTTGGCGGTAAGCGTCGCACGCTTGGCCGATGTAGTCCGGGGCCTGTCCCTGCTGCTCGTCCAGCTCCATGCGCATGAGCAGCTTGAGCTCGCTGTAGCCCTGTAAGCCCAGCTTTTGCGCAAAGCGCAGAATGGTGGTGCGCGAAACGTTGCAGCGCTTTGCCAGCTCTTCGATCGACAGGCGGGCGCAGGCGCGTTTGCGCGGCGCGATATAGTTCCAAATATACAGGTCGTTATCCCCAAGCTGTGGACGGTGCTCGTTAAACAGTTCATCCAGCTTCACGCGGTCCAGCCCCTTTGCACCCTTTTTTACCAGTATACCGGATGGGGCGGGGAATGTCCAGCAAGACGGCGGGGTGGGGATACCAATGTCGTTTGGTTTGGGTTTGTATTGTCATTCTGAGGAACGTAGTGACGAGACCGTAGTCCTCTATCCTCCGATCGCCGCCGAGCGGCGATCGAATGAGAGCGAAGGATGACAGACATATACAATTTCCTTAACTAAATGACATTGGCGGCGCGAATCACCAAGAATGCACAAAAGACCGACTTTCGTCGGTCTTTTGCTCGCGATGGGAACCTTATGATGAATGAAAAGGAGTGGGCTTTATTTTAATGCGGGCCAGTAACCCTTGTTAGCTTCGATCAGATCATCCAGAATAAGTTTTGCGACACGGGCGGACGGCACGGTGCGCGAAAGCGTCAGCGCCTGCCACAGCTTTTGATAGCTGCCCTCGATCCATGCCTCCACCGCCAGCTTTTCCACGCTGACCTGCTGCTCCATCAGGCCCTTCTGGAACTGCGGGATCGTTCCTTGACAGATACGCTCGTATCCGTTCGAGCCGACGATGCAGGGGATCTCGACCATCGCGGTGCGGTCGAAGTTCTCCACCGCGCCCTCGTTCGGCACGATGAGCAGAAAACGCTCCTGCGTGTTTTCTGCGATGGCGCAGGCCAGATCGACAATGTAGGTCGCGTGCGCGTCGGCTTCAAAGCCGCCGTCCTTCGCCGTGCCCTTTGCAATGATATCGCGGCACGCCCCGAACACGTTCTTTTCACGGCCCGCCATGACCTCGTTTGCGCGGGTATAGTCCGGATTGGAGTGCTCCACCACATAGTCCGGAAACAGGTAGTACTTCAAATAGGTGTTCGGGATGGTGGAAGGATCGACCGCGTACACGTCGCGCGCCTTCTGGAAGGTTTCGATCCAGCTTTGGTCCACATGCTGATTGGTCAGGGAGAGCGCGTCCGCAAAGCCGTTTTGCGCCATGTGCTCCTTGATGGCGGGCATTAGATCGTTGCCTTCCTTGTCATAAATCTTGTGCCACCAGCCGAAGTGGTTCAGGCCGTAGTAGCCCACCTGCATCTCTTTGCGGGATTTCAGGCCGACCATGTTCGCCATTTTTTCTTCCAGATCGATCGGCATGTCGCAGATGTTCAGGATTTTGGAATGGGGGCGCAGGCGGCGGGTCGCTTCCGCGACGATGGCCGCCGGATTGGAATAGTTGAGCATCCACGCGTTCGGGCTGTATTTCTCCATGTAGTCCAGAATTTCCAGCACGCCGCCGATCGAGCGCATGCCGTAGGCAATGCCGCCGGGGCCGCAGGTTTCCTGACCGAGCACGCCGTATTTCAGCGGGATCTTTTCGTCCTTCTCACGCATGGCGTATTTGCCGACGCGGATATGGGCGAGCACAAAGTCGATATCGGTAAACGCGGTCTCCGGGTCGGTCGTGTAGCCGAACTCGATATCGGGCGCGTTTTCACGCAGATAGATCTCGCACGCCTTGGCCACGGTTTCCTGCCGTTCCGCGTCGTTATCGTAAAACATGATCTTGCGGATGGGGAAGCGCTCGCGCTCTTCGAGCAGCATCAGCGCGATGCCGGGGGTGAAGGTGGAGCCGCCGCCCGCGACGGTTACTGCGTATTTTTTGTTAGACATTTTATATCGTCCTCCTTAAAGTGGTTGGTTTGACAAAAGGGTTAAGGCTCTTAAAACGCCAGCCCCAGCCGGCACATGGCGAACAGGCACAGCCCGGCAAGCAGGATGACCAGTACGCTGCCGCCCGCCTCGCGTACAAACTGCCGCTTATCGCACTGGCGGAACGCGGCGGCGGGACGCAGCGCGTAGACTCTGCCGGTCTTCCATACGATCAGACCCAGACCGATCACGCCGACCGTGCTCATCAGCATCAGTTCGGCAATCAGCAGCAGGGTGAGATTCACCAGCGCCCACGCCGTGCGGCCGTCCGCGAGGCGGCGCTCGGCGAGAATGACGAGCCACGCCGCGTAGGGCTGTATCATCGCGGAGAGGAAGGAGACCGCCATCGCCGGGTTTCCCGCAAGCACGCCGTCCGCGGTCAGGCTCGCGCCGCCCGCGCCGATCGTCAGGTAGCCGAGGCAGAGGAAGGGCATCAAAACCAGCGCCAGCTTTAAAATGTTAAAGTACCGGTTCAGCTTCGCGTCTTTCAGCGGAGCGGTAAGCTGCAGATCCATCATCAATGGCATCTCCTTTTTTCTCGTTAGGTTTTGACTAACATCAGGTCTTCCACATTGGCGCGCACCTTGGCGACCGACAGGCCCACGATGACCTGCACGCTCTTGCCCTTTACCATCGCGCCGTGCGTGCCGATGGACTTAAAGTATCCGTCCGGCTGTACCTTGGTCGCGTCCTTTACGTTGACGCGCAGCCGGGTCGCGCAGTTGGTCAGCTCTTCGATATTATCCGCGCCGCCAAGTCCTTCGAGAATGCGGGCGGCTAAGCTGTCGCCTCCGGCGGCCTGCTGTGCGGGTTGGTCTTCGGTCTTGCCCTCCGCCTGCCGTTCGCGGTACTCCTTTTTCGAGTAGAACTTGACGTCTCCGGTGTCGATCTCGCGGCCGGGCGTTTTAAAGTCAAATTTCTGTATCAGGAATTTAAAGACGAGGAACCATATCACGGTAAACACCAGACCGATGCCGAGCATCACCAGATACTGCCAGCCGTGGTTCGCGCCGAGCGGGATCCAGTTAAGGGAAGCCATCTCGATCGCGCCGCCCGAGTGGATGCCGACAATGCCCGCCAGATACATGACGGTTGACAGGGTCGCGGCCAGCAGCGCGTGCACGACGAATAGCGGCGGCGCGACGAATAGGAACGTGAACTCGATCGGCTCGGTCACGCCGCACAGAATCGCGGTGAGCGTGATCGGAATGAGCAGAGCCATGACCTGCTTTTTCTTTTCAGGCCGCGCGGTGGAGTAGAACGCCAGCGCGATGCCCGGGCAGCCGAAGATTTTGGAAAAGCCGGTCGCCGTGAAGCCCGCTTCGGGTACGAGCGATTTGAGCGGCGCGGTCGAAGCGGCCAGCTCGGGCAGCTTGGTCGCCCAGTAGGAGTACAGGCCGCCGGGTACGACCGCGTTGTCGTAATAGAAGGGGGAGTACAGGATGTGATGCAGGCCGAAGGGGATGAGCATGCGCTCCAGAAAGATGAACACCCAAACGCCCGCCGCGCCGGCGTGTGTGACAAACCCCTGAAAGGCCAGCATGCCAAGTTGAATTTTGGGCCAGATGAGGGCGGAGAGCAGCGCCGCCGGGATCATCACGAAAAAACCTACCATGAAAACAAAGGTCGAACCGTTGAACGAGCCCAGCCAGTCGGGCAGCTCGGTTTCGTAAAACCGGTTGTGCAGCCAAATGACGAGGCCGGATACCGCCAGCGCGCCCAGCATACCCATGTCGAGCGTCTTGATGTTGGCGATCATCGCAAGGCCGCTGGTGCCGCCCACCTCGGCTGAAAAGTCAACGCCGAACGCGCCGCCCCACTGGGAAAGCATCGTGCTCAGGAAGTAATGGAAGGTTAGGTACAAAACGAGCGCTTCCATACAGCAGCGGGCGTTTTGCTTTTTTGCCATGCCGATCGGCAGGGCCACCGCGAACAGCAGCGGCAGTTGGTTGAACACGGTCCAGCCGCCTTGCAAAATAACGTTCCAGCATTGGTAGAACATGCTTTCGGGCCGGGCCAGATCGCCCATGATCGCTTCGGTGGTGAACAGCGTGCCCACGCCGACCACGATGCCCGCAAACGCGAACAGCAGGACGGGTGTGAACATTGCGCCGCCGAACTTTTGAATTTTTTGCATCATAACCTTGAAATCGTCACCCTTTCTCTTACGTCTCTTTACCAGCCGGCTTTCTTGTTGCATTCAGCATATCAGGTTTTGGAAGGGGCCGCAATGGGTTTGCGGCCTTTGGGGACGGGGCGGGCGGTTTGATCATATTTCACTTTTTCTGTGATTTTTCACAGTGTATCAATGAACCAAATGATGCGCTCGCGGCTCTTATCAGTAAGACAAAATGCGTCCTTTATCATTTCTTAAGAATTTCCCGCCGGTTTTGGCAAGAAAACCGTGGTATCCTAAGTGTCTATGGAGGAAGTGAAAAATGGAAACTTATATCATATTGGCCTATCAGTTCGCGGCGGTGCTTCTACCGTGCGTTGTGGTTTACGCGCTGCTGCGCGGGCGCGGTAAGCATGAGAGCGGCGCTGCCGCAGGGCGGCTGCCGCTGGTGTTGTTGCTCGCCGCGTATTTTTGCGCCGTCTTTTATTTGACCGGTTCGGGCACGCTGTACGATCTGCTGCGGCACGGGCTGGAGCTGGAGCGCGCGAACATCAACTGGCTGCCCTTTTCGCACGATATCAGCCTTGTCGGCTATGTGCTGAACGTGGTGCTGTTTCTGCCGCTGGGTTTTTTGCTGCCCGTGATCTGGCCGTGTATGCGAAGCCTTGGCCGCGTGGCGCTGTCCGGCCTTTCTGTCTCTCTGCTGATCGAGCTGAGCCAGCTTTTGAACCCGCGCAGCTCGGATGTGGACGACCTGCTCATGAATACACTCGGCGCGGTGCTGGGCTATCTGGCGTTCCGGGTGCTCGCGGGCCTGCTGCTGCGCCGCGACGTCAAGCGCACGCCGGCGGGCAAGGGCGCGCCCGAGCTTTATATCGCCGCGCTGTTTTTGGGCAATTTTCTTTTGTACAATGAAATGGGCATCGCCGGGCTGCTGTACGGCTTTTAAGGGCGCGCCTGTGTAAAATTTTCGTTGCGTCCCCGTAAAATCTGCTTTATACTGTCTGTTGGAAGACGGGGGGCGGTCGTATGGACAAAACCGAACAGAAACGGGCGTGGCTCGGCGTTTTCACGGCGGTTTTGCCGTTTTGGCTGCTCGACCTGACGCTGCGCGCCATGGCGGGCAGCGCGGGCTATTACGCGCTTTATGCCGCAGCGCCGAATCTGTTTTCGCTCGGCTTCGGCGCGCTGTTTGCCGCGCTGTGCCTTGCGCTGCCAAGGCGGGCGGGGCGTATCGCATACGGCGTTTGTTACGCGCTGTGGGCGGTGTATGCGGTCGTGCAGTATGGTGTGTGGCGCATTTTCGACCGGTTTTTATTTTTGAGCGATTTTCTGTTCGCGGGCGAGGGGCTTGGTTTTCTGGGCTACGTGCGCCAGTTGCTCGATCTGCGGTTTGCGTTTTTCGTGCTGCTGCTTATAGTATGGGGCGCGTTTGGCGTTTGGCGGCTGCCGGCGGGCGGCGCGCTGCCGCGCCGCCGCGTATGCGACGGGTTGGCGTTGTTTTTTGCTCTGACACAGTTTGCGGCTCCGCGCTGCTACGCGTCCGTGCCCGAAACGTTGGATTGGGACGCTTGGCAGTCGAGCGGATACGAATACCGAAAGTTTGCTTCGTCCAGCTACGATATGGCGCTGACCGGGCCGTATCAGTTCGTCGCGCGGGACGCGTTTTTATCCCTTGCGCCGGACGCGGACGAGGAAGCGGCGCTGGCGGAGATTGAAGCGTTTTTGGCGGAGCGGCCCGCCCGTCAGGATAACGAGATGACCGGTCTGCTGCGCGGTAAGAATCTGATCATGGTGCAGCTCGAAAGCATCGATGATTTTGTGCTGAACGAAGAAAACACGCCCACAATGGCGCGTTTGATGCGCGAGGGCGTGAATTTTACGAATTTTTATACCCCGCAGTATGCCAACGGTTATACCTTCAACACGGAGTTCGCCGCGCAGACCGGGCTGTATCCCTATGCCAACGGCAACGTGGCCTATTCGCTCAGCCGCAGCGCGTTTCCGGATACGCTGGCGCATCTGCTGCGGCAGGCGGGCTATGCGGCAAATTCGTTTCATAAGAGCGAAGCCAAGTTTTACAACCGGGGCGCGATGCACCGCGCCTTTGGGTATGAGGGCTACCACTCCGCCCTTGATTACGCGGCGAACGAGACCGAGGCGGGCACCGACCGTTTCCTCGCGGACTGCGACGAGCTATACGAGAAAATGATCGAAAGCCAGCCGTTTTTTGATTTTATCATCACCTATAGCGGACATCTTGGCTATGACGAGCGCGACGCGCTGACTACCTACGCGCTGGAACGCTATCCCGAGTATCTGGACCCCGCGCGCCCCTATGAGATAAGCGGTCTATTTGCCAAGGCGCGTCTGACCGACGAGCTGTTCGAGCGCCTGCTTGAACGGCTGACCGAGGACGGTTTGCTTGAAAACACGGTGTTTTTCGTCTATGACGATCATTACGCTTATGGCCTGACCGACCGGGCCGTGCTGGAAACCTACTCCGCGCAGGCGGGCGGCGCGCTTTTAGAGCGCACGCCGTGCTTTTTCTGGTATCCCGGCTGTACGCCCACGACGGTTTCCAAAACGCTGCAAACCATCGATATTTTGCCGACCCTCGCGAACCTGTACGGCCTGCCGGAGCCGCGCACGCCGGGGCGCGACGCCTTTGATTCCGCGTACCCGGGATGGGCCGTCTTTCCGGACGGCACGTGGATGACGGACAAGGCTTATGTAAAAAACGGCGCGGTGGAGTGGAACCATGGCATGACGGAGGAAGAAATCGCGCAAATGAACGCTTATGCCCGCCGCCTTGCCCATGTGGGCGACGCGATATTGGATACGGATTATTACCGGGGCAGGTGAGCCGCCCCCAAAAAAAGAGCGCCGCAGATTTGGTCTGCGGCGCTCTTTTTGAGGGTTTAATTAAAATAAACGAGCTCTTCCTCGGGCTTTTCGGCGGGCGTTACGCGGGTTGCGTGCAGCACTGGGCCTTCGCCGCGGTACTGGGGCAGGGCTTCGACCGTGATCGACGCGGTGACCGTGACCCACGAACGCGTGGTCAGCTTGTCGGAGCCGTCATACCGGCAAAGGAAGCCCAAAAAGCTGATATCGTCCGCGCAGCAGACCATGCCGAACCGGCCCGGGATAAACGAGCCGGGCGGCACCTCGCCGCCGACATAGACCATGCCGGTAAAGCGAACGGTCTTACCGTCGTACTTTCCGGGGGAGCCCATCGCGTCCACATACCACAGGCCGTAATCGGTATCGGCAATGTCGATCACATCGGCTTCGATATCAAAGGGCAGGGGCAGGTTTTGGTTGTAATCCTCGGTCGTGCCGTCCGCCCCGTCCAAAAAGATGGTGGCGCGGGGGTTCATGGCGCGGATGTTCTTTTGGTAGAGCATGTCCTTCAATTCGTCCGTGCAGCGGTTGAAGACGACCAGATCCGCCGTCGTAATATGCTCGAACATCATGGGACCCAAATTGTTTGAGTATAGTTCAAAGGTGGTCGCGTCCACCACGGTGACGATCTGGTACAGTTCCCACCGGGCGGGGAAGTGATCGACAACGGAGTCGATGTTCCAAAGGCCGTTCAGTTCGACCAGCACGCGTTCGGGCTGGTGTAGGCGGTCGAGCTGCTTGAGCGGCGCGGGTTCTAATTCCTTTTGGGAATCGACCGGCACGGCGATGGTGTTGTAATCCATCAGTTCGTCTTCTGAAAGCTCTTCTACGCCCTCTTCACACTGTAAATAAAGCGTTTTTTCACCGGCGGTAAAGTCCGGGTCGGACAGGATATCACGGATAAAGCGGGTCTTGCCGCTCTCCAAAAAACCGGTGAACACATACACCGGAATGCGCTGTGGCATCATGCTGCATCCTCCTTCTTACAGGCCGAACAGGGCCGAAATGCGCTCCTGATCGAGTTCTGCGCCGATCACGCAAAGGCGGCCGGTATAGTCCGCCGGACCGCGGCGGATGTCGGGCGCGCCGGGCACATAGTCAAAGTGGATCCACTCGCCGCCGTCCGATGCGGGTACGATGCCCTTGGCGCGCAGCACCGTGCCGAGCGAGGGATCGCCCAGACCGATCAGCGCGTGGTTCAGGTCGCCCTCGGTGTAGGCGTGCGGCGTTTCTGTGCCCCAAGAGGTGAACACCTCGTCCGCGTCGTGGTCATGGTGGTGGCCACAGCCGCACGCCGCGCCATGCTCGTGGTGGTCGTGCTCGTGCGCATGTTCGTGGTCATGGTCATGGCAGCCGCAGGTGCAGTCCGGACCGTGCTCGTGGTGATGTTCATGCTCGTGGTCGTGGCCGCACTCGTGCTCATGGTCGTGTTCATGATGATGCTCGTGGTCATGGTCGTGATGGTGTTCATGCGCTAGCTCGGCGAGCACCTCGCTCGTCAGGTCGCGGCTGCCTTCCATCACTTCAAGCAGCTGCGCGCCCGAAAGCTCCTTCCACGGGGTGGTGACGATGCGCGCGTTCGCGTTCAGGCCGCGCAGCAGGGCCACGGTCTCTTCCAGCCGCTTCGCCGGGCATTCCGCCGTGCGGGAAAGAAGAATCGCGCCCGCGTGCGCCACCTGATTTTCAAAGAACTCGCCAAAGTTTTTCAGGTACATCTTGGCCTTTAGCGCGTCCACCACGGTGACGAAGGAATTGAGCGTCACATCGATGTGAGCGTTTTGCACGGCATGGATCACGTCCGACAGCTTGCCGACGCCCGAAGGCTCGATCAAAATGCGGTCCGGGTGGTAGGTGGCTTGCACATCGGCAAGCGCCTTGCTGAAATCGCCCACGAGCGAGCAGCAGATGCAGCCCGCGTTCATTTCATTTACCACAATGCCGGATTCCTTGAGGAAGCCGCCGTCTATGCCGATCTCGCCGAACTCGTTTTCAATCAGCACGACCTGCTCGCCCGATAGCGCCTCCGGCAGCAGCCGCTTGATCAGCGTCGTCTTACCGGCGCCCAGAAAGCCAGAAATAATGTCGATTTTGGTCATGGATAGTCGCCTCTTTAATGTATTTTTCTCTAGTATACCACGTTTTTGCAAAAATGAAAAGAAAAATGGTTAGCGGAAGCTAATTATAGAAAAACGAAAAGGAACGGCCCGTGGAAGCTGCTCCACGGGCCGTTGGAAATGGGCTCAATCATCGTCGTCATCTTCATCATCGATATCATCGTCATGCTCGTCGTCGCCGTCATCGTCGCGATCATCATCGTCCCCGTCGTCTTCGCGGTCGAAGTCTTCTTCGTCACACTCATCGTTTTGGGAATCGTCGGGCTGTCCGACGGGAGGCGCGGGTGTCGGCTGCAAAGCGGGCACGTCGTTCTGGTCCCGCTCGTCGCTGAGATCCTCGTCTTCGCGGTCATCATCCTCGTCGTCCTCGTCATCATCGTCGCGTTCGTCATCGTCGAAATGATCGCCGCGCGGCGGGGTGGGGCTTGCGCCGGCGCCCGAGGGCTTGGGGGCCGGCGCTGTGGACGGCGCGGCGCTGGGCGCGGTCGCCGCTTGGTTTGGCGCGGCCGGGGCGGGCGCGCTTTCGGGGGGCGCTTCGGGCTTTTCTTCGGCCTTTTCCTCCGGCTTAGCCTGTGGCTGAAGGGCGCGAATATCCTGCGTTACGCGTTGCGCAAGCTGCTCCGCCCGCGCTTCGCTCGGCCCGGTCACGGTGACGCGCACGGTAGAAGTCGGGGTCAGGTAATCGTGCCGGAGCAGCGAATTCGACAGGGCGGCGAGCGCGTCGTCCAGCTTGGCGTAGCGGAGCGTAAGTCCATCCAGTACAGCTTCCGCCTCTTCGTTTTGCGGCGCAATGGAGAGCACGCGGCCGAAGCGGTTCGCGGTCAGCAAAAAGCTGGGATTGATTTCGATGGTGATGGAAGCCGCCGTGCCAAACCAGCTCCACAGCCCCACCCCGCACAAAATAAAAAGGCAGGCGCAAGCCGCCAAAGCGCGAACGGGGGCGCGGCGGCGTGGGACGGGAGCGCTGTCCGGGATCAGGGCGAGGGCTTGCGACTGCCGCGTGGCGGGCGCATTCGCCAACCGGCCGTATACGTCGGTCTTGCCGCTCAAGGCCGCGCGGGATAGGCTTTGTTCAATCTCGCGGTTATTCCACTTCCGCATGGTTGCCCACCTCCTCGTCGAGCGCGGTCAGATGCCGGCGCAGCTTGCGCATCGCGCGGCTGTATTTGGATAAAACCGTGGAAAGCGGCAGGGCCAGCGCGTCCGCGATCTCGCGGTGGCGCAGTCCGGATACCGCGTGCAGCAGAACGATCTCGCGCTCGTCCTCGGCTAAGATCGTAAGCGCTTCGCGCAGGGCGAGGCTGTCCGTTTCATCGGCGGCGCAGGGCGGGCCGGTCTCGGGCAGTTCGTCCTGCGGCGTTTCGCGGCTTAGCTTGCGTTGCTGCATCCGCACCGCGTTTTTGGTAATGGTAAAAATCCATGCGAGCGGCTTGCCCATAGGCAGATACCGTCCGGCGCCGGTACGCACGGCAAGGTAGGTCTCCATCATGGCGTCCTGCGCATCGGGCGCGTTGCGGGTAAGTGAAAGGGCAAAGGTGTATACCGTGCGCTCGGTCGCCCGGTAAAACGCTTCAAAGGCCGACCCGTCCCCAAGCGCGATAGCCGCCAGCATCCGTTCCAACGCGGCGGCGTCTATGTCCGCCTTTGGCTCTGCGATGGTAAACAGCATGGCCCGTTCCCCCTTTTGGCCCGTTTTTTACAGTGTAGCAGAGCGGACGGGGAAATTCAAGTGAGCGGCGTGGCGTTCGCCGCAGGCGAAAGGAGGAGGGAAATGCCCTCCTCCTTCCCAGACTGTCAAAAACTATTTTTGACAGTCTGTCGATCGAAACAAAGCCCCATTTCGATCGAGTATTCCGGCTTCGGCGCGCGCCCTCTGGGCACACTTCTCCGCCGGTTTGTTAAAAAAGTGAGATACATGCTCCCACTTTTTTGGAAACTTGAAGCTTTGCTTCAAGTTTCCATTTTATATGCGCTGCGGCGCGAGGGGCTCTTTGACAAGCTGGAAAGGAGGAGGGAAATGCCCTCCTCCTCGCGCCTGTTCGGCGCGGCGCGCTGGGGGCAAGGGATCAATCGTCCCAGTCGTCGTGATCGTCATCATCGTGGTCGTCGTCATAGCGGTCTTCCGCCTTGTCAAGGAAATTGTCCGCCTGATCGAGTTTGTTTTCCACCTTGTCGAGGCGGCTGAGCAGCTCGTGCGCCTGCTGGCGGCTCAGCTTGCGGCTGTCCTCCACCGCGTCTTCCAGCCGGTCGGCGCGGTCATCCAGCGTATCCAGCCGCTTTTCGAGCGCGCGGTAAGCGTCCCGGTCCTGCGTTTTGCTGGTGAAAAATTCGCGCGCATCGGTGAGCAGGGCTTCCGAATCTGTTTCCAGAGCGGCAAGGTCATCCAAGTAGCCTTCATAATCCTTGCCCGACGGCTCGGCGCCGGGCTGTGTGGCCGTGCCGTCCCAGCGGGCCTGCGCCCGATCCAGCCGGTCGCCCAGTTCCTTGCTTGCGGTGTCCAGCGCGTCGGCGTCCGCGCGGATCTCGTCGTACGCGGTGTAGCCGATGACGTCACGCCGCAGGCTGTCGTTCAGCGCAAGCTGCAACGCGCGCACATCGGTGCGGAAGGAACGCCAGTCGGCGCGCGCTTCGTTGTCACGCGCTTTCCAGACGGACTTGCTGTCCGCCGCTTCCACATTGGCCACCTGCCGCCGCAATGCGGTCAGCTCGGCGTCCAGCCGGTCGGCTTCGCCGCGGAGCGCCTGCTCGGTTTTCGCCCCGTCCTCATAGACGCCGAATTTGGTGCGTATGCTATCCTTTAGTGTGTCCAGTTGATCCTCCAAGGTGGCAAGACGGTCTTGCAGCGCTTGATACTCGCTCGCGGTCAGGGTTCCGCCGTACCGCGCTTCGCGGCAGTCGATCAGTAAAAACGTGGCCGCGTCCTCGATCGCTTCGCGGCGTTCCTCCAGCTTGCCGTAGCGGTTTTGGTTTTCCGCGTAGGAGGAAGCCTTGTCGGTATTGCGGAGATCGGCGGCGAGCGAAGCGTAGCGGTTTTCGAGCGCCGTCATGCGCGAACGCAGGGCCTCGGGGCTCAGCGATTCTGCCGGGGTGCCGGTGCGCGCGGAAAGCGCAACGGTCAGGGTATCCGGGTTCCACACCACCTGCTGGCCCAGCATTTCGCCGAGCGCGCGGATCGGCAGGTAGGTCGAGCCGTTATACTCCACAGGGTAAACGGTGTTGCCGTTCCGGTCCGTCATGACCTGCCGGTAGCCGTCGAGTTCTACGGTCACGTCGGGCCGGAGATATGCGGTGATCTGCTGAACGCCGCCCGCGGCAGCCGCGCCGAGGGCGAACGCGCCCGCCAGCGGCAGGGCGAGAAGTGCTAACCTTTTCTTTTTCATGTCGATCCATCCTTTCGTCGCGGCGCTTCCGCCTTTGTAAGGATAATGCGCCGGCCGCGGGCTTTATCGCACGCCCCTTGAATTTTTTTAAGAAACCGCGATCAGATTGCGAAAAGCCCTTTCGGAAGGCCTTGACATGAAAGGAGAGAAGTTGTATACTTATCGCACAATTCATATTTTTCATACTTTTATCAACTGGGGGAACTGATTTGGTGAAGCAGCATGGCAAACATATTTTTGGCACGGTAAAGGTCGGGGAAAAGGGGCAGATCGTCATCCCGAAGAAAGCGCGGGATCTATTTGGCATCCACCCGGGCGACCTACTGCTCGTCTTAGGCGATGAAGCGCAGGGCGGCGGCTTGGCGATGATAAAAAGCGAGGCGATCATGGGCTTTGCGCAGGCCATTATGGAAGCGGCCAGCGATCCCAAGGAAGCGGAGCAAGAGGAATAAGGGCGCAAAAAAAGCGCCCGCCGAAGCGGACGCTCTTTGATGCATATGTGCTTATGCTTCTACCTTTACGTAAACGCCACCGTTGCGGCAGGATTCGGTAGCAGCCTTTGCCATCAGGACCGGACGCAGGCCGTCGATAGCGCCAACGGCGGTCGGCTTGTCGTTCTGGATCGCATCGACAAAGGAGATGACCTGCTCGATGAACGCCTGATTGTAGCGCTCGAGGAAGAACCAAACCGGCTTCTCGCTCTTGGCGCCGTCCACGGTGACAACGGTCGTGGTGTTGACCAGATCGTTCGCATCGGAAGCCATGCCCTTGGAGCCGAACGCTTCGACGCGCTGGTCGTAGCCATAAACAGCCTGACGGGAGTTGTTGATCACGGCGATGCAGCCGTTGGCCATCTTCAGGGTAACAACAGCGGTGTCAACGTCCGGAATGCCGGACTCTTCCTGCAGCTTCGGGTTGACGAGGCAGGAGCCGACAGCCGAGATCTCTACTGCTTCCGAACCGGTCACGTAGCGGACCATGTCGAAGTCGTGGATCATCATATCGTAGAAAATACCGCCGGAAACAGCGACATAGGAAGCCGGGGGCGGCTCGGGGTCACGGGAGGAAACAACAACGATGTGCGGATCGCCGATGGAGCCGTCCTTCACAGCGTCAGCCACGGCCTTGTGGTTGTGGTCGAAGCGGCGGTTGAAGCCGACCTGGAACTTCACGCCCTTTTCCTCTACCATGGCGAGCAGCGCCTTGATCTTGTCGATATCGTAATCGATCGGCTTCTCGCAGAAGACGTGCTTGCCGGCCTTGACAGCGGCCATGGAAACGTCGCAGTGCGTATCGGTGGAGGAGCAAACGAAAACAACGTCCACTTCAGGATTGTTGATCACGTCCATAAAATCGGTGGAGGCATTGGTAACGCCGCGCTCTGCCAGCCACTCGCGCGCACCAGATTTGTCAAGCATCGGATCGGCAGCGGCGACGACCTGCACGCCCGGCACAGAGTTGATCAGGTTGTTGATGTGCAGCTTGCCGATACGGCCGCAGCCCACTACGCCAATTTTTAAGATTCCCATTATTCTTCTCTCCTTTAGAATATTAAGGTTGTCCTCATACAAGGGCACCTTTATTATAGCCTGTTGCCGGGGCGCTTGCAAGCGGTCTTGCAAATTTTTGGCGCACCGCTGTAATTTCTTGGCTTGCCATTGGTCATTATGCGAAGGAAAACGGGGGAAAGAATAGGGGAATCATGCGCGCGGTGTCAAATTCAGGGCGGAATAAATGCAACACTTCCCTTAAAGATGTCTAAAATACACGCGAACGCTTGTTTTGAAGGGCAAAGTTGTGGTAATATAACTACGTCTTGCGATTATGGAACGAACCTTAAATTTGAGGTAGCAAACCCCGCATATCGCCCGCCGTGCGCCGCGCTTGGGGGAGCGCCCCGCGTTTGGTGAGCGAAACGTATTCTACAGGCATGGTCGCGGCCGCTTGGCAGCGACGGTAGAGAAAGGAACAGAGAACCGAATGAAGCAAAATAGCAACAAGGGACGGCGGCTTGTCAGCACGCTGCTCTCGGCGGCGCTGCTTGCTGCTTTGGCCGCGCCGGCGGGCGCGGCGGAGGACGGCGGACAGGCGGCCGCGCAGGCACCACAGGGTACGGAGGCCCCCGCCGTTAGTGGAATGCCGGTCACAGTGAAAGAAATGGGCCTGACGGCGGTGGAACGCGCGGTGCGCGAAAACAACTCGACCGTGCGATCGCTAAAAAACATAGCGTCCAGCATCGACACGGTATCAGACATCTCCGATCAATACGCGGCACAGGGCGGCCTGATCCAAGTGCAGATCGAGAATTACAAAAACCTGATCGCCGGGCTGGATGCGGCGATGGAGGGGCTGGAACCCTCGGATAACCTGTACAAAACCTACGCGGCGCAGAAAAAGCTGCTGGAGGACAATTTAAAGAGCTTGCAGCTTAACGAATTGACCATGCCGGTGCAGCAGCAGGCCTACGCCTCCGCGATCGACGACGCGGTGTACGACCTGCGAAAGCAAGCGGCGAACGTGGCCGACCAGCTTGCGATGGGCGCGCAGGATATGCTGATCGGCATCAAGACCCTGCAAAGCACGGAGGTGGGGCTGAACCGTCAGCTCGCGCAGCTCGACCGCACGCTTTCGATGATGGAGACCACCCGCAAGCTCGGCATGATCAGCCAGTACCAGATCGACACCGCCCGGCACGCGCGGCAGAGCCTTGCGGTCAACATGACCACGCTGGCGACGCAGCGCGAAAATCTGGCCAGCAGCCTTGCGCTGATGTGCGGCTTCGACGCGAGCACGCTGGTGCTGCCGTCGGTACTGCCCGTTCCCGGCGCGGCCGATCTGGGTAAGATGAAGTATGAAGCCGATCTGGCTTCCGCTAAGGATAACAGCTTTTCCATCTGGCAGAAGCAGTGCGACCTGCGCGACGCGCAAAACCGTTACGATACGGCGATCGCGGGCACGGCCGAAGCGGTGGCCGGCGCGAAGGACGCGCTGGCGGCCGAAAAGATAACGGTAGAAAGCGCGTTTCTTACCACCTACCAAACCGTTCGCAACTGCCAGACCACGCTGACCGCCACCGAGGCCGCGCTGCGGCAGGCCGAACTGGATTTCTCAACGGCCGAGCTGCAATATAAGCACGGCATGATATCCGAAATGGACTATTTGGCGGCGAAGGATACGCTGGACAGCGCGAAGGACGCGGTGGACAGCGCGGGGCTACAGCTCACCAGCGCGTACAACAAGTACCAGTGGGCCAAGCAAGGGTTGGTATAAAGCGGCGCAGCTTAGGCGAAACAGGAGGAAACGAAGGAATGAAACGATATATAGCCGCGGGCTTAACCGCGCTGATGCTGATGGGCTTTTGCGTGCCCGCGTACGCAGCGGACGCCGCGGAGACCGACAAGACCGAAACGAAAAAGGGGCCGGTAACGCTCTCCTTTGAAACGCTGGAGCAAACCGTGCGCGAGAACAACGTCTCCATCAAGGCGGGACAGTCGACGCTCACCGGCGTGGAAAAAACCGATCCCGGAGACAGCTACATAACAAACTACTGGAACACGGACAACGAGATTGCCCAGTACACCAAGCAGATCAAGGAGCTGGACGAAGCGATCGCCGCCTTGCCTGAAGGCGAGACCGCGCTGCGCGATACGCTCAAGGCCCAGCGCTACGCGCTGCAACAAAGTCTGGAAGCGGCGCAGGCATCCTACGACGATCTGGAGGATAAGGAAGACGACGACGAGGAACAGCACGAGTTTACGGTGAACAGCACCAGAAGGCAGACTGAAAACGCGGCCGACCTGATCTGCATGGGCGCGGAAAGCACCTATATCTCGCTCCAGTCGCTGGCTTTCTCGCACAGCGAGCGGGAGCGCAGCCTCAAGCAGCTGGAACGCAACATCGAAGCGACCCGCGTGCGCGTATCCCTCGGCGCGGCGGGGCAGAACACCCTGAAAAGCCTGCAAAGCCAGCGCGAGACCGTGCTGGCCGCGCTCGACACCATCGAAACGCAGGCGGAAAACCTGAAAAACACGCTGGCCGTGCAGTGCGGCTACGCCATCGGCACCGAGATCATTACCACCGCGCTGCCCGAGGTCGCGCCCGAGCAGGCGGGCGGGGTGGACTATGCCGCCGATCTGGCCGAAGCGCTGAAAAACAGCTACTCCATCTGGTCCAAGGAGGACGCGGTGCGTCAGGCTTCGGATGATTACGAAAATAACAAGACCAACAACCTGTACGCCTATAAGGCCGCGCAGATCGAACTGGACGCGGAAAAGGAAAAGGCGACCGTCGCCTTCCGCAAGCTGTACAAAGCGCTGGAGGAAGCCAGAACGATGCTCGGCGCGGCCCAGTCCGACTGGGAGCAGGCGCAGAAGACCTTCCATGTGCAGGAAACACAGTATAAGCGCGGCATGATCTCCAAACTCGACTATTTAAACGCGCAGGATGAGCTGGAGACCGCGCGGGAAGCGATCGATAGTGCAAAGATCGATCTGCTCACCGCGTATAACAACTACCAGTGGGCCAAGCGTGGCGTCATCAGTTCTGCTTCCTGACGGGATCAGGCAGTAATCACATATAACGGAGGAACCGCATGAAAACCAAACGTATCATAGCAGCCGCGCTCGCGGGAGCGCTGATTCTCTGCGCGGGCTGTGGCAAAGAGGAAGAGCCGGAAGAAGAAGCGCCGGTCGGCACGGCGGTAGAGGTAACCCCGGCGCTCGCGGGGCCGATGTCGGCGCAGTCGGTGCTGACCGGCAAGGTCGCCGCGGTAAACGAGGTGCAGGTGTTCCCGATGCTCGCGGGACAGGTGCTCACGCTTCCGGTCAAGGAAGGCGGCAAGGTAAACAAGGGGCAGGTTCTGTTCACGGTTGATACTTCTAACGTGACCTCCTCGCTTTCCGCGCTGCAGCAGTCTTACGCTGCAACCCAGCAGGCGACCAATCTCGCCATCCAGTCGGCGCGCATCAGCATCGATCAGGCGCAGACCGCGGTGGATAACACGCAGGCGCTGTACGAAGCCGGCGCGGCGGCCGAGCAGGACCTGACCAAGGCAAAGCAGGCTTTGGAACAGGCCACCGCCGGTCTGAATCAGGCGCAGGCGCAGCAGAAGGCTTCGCTGGCGCAGATCCAAGCGCAGATCGACCAGATCAATAAGCAGGCGCAAAACGGCACGGTCGTTTCGCCCTGCGCGGGCCTGATTACCTCGGTGAACGTTGTGCGCGGCGGAATGGCTTCGTCCGCGCAGCCCGCCGTGGTCATCGCGGAGGATAGCAAGGTAGAGGTAAAGGTCTCCGTTGCCGAGGATGTGTTTACCAATATCAAGGCGGGGGACGAGGTCGATCTGGCCATCGCCTCCACCGAGCAAAAGACGGCAAAGGGCAAGATCGCTTCCGTACCGGCGGCCGCCAACGTGCAGACCAGCCTTTACGATGTGTCGATCTCGCTGCCGAGCGGCGTGACGCCGCCCATCGGCGCGTTCGCCACGGTGACCTTCTATACCAATAGACGCGACAACACCATCCAAATCCCGACCGAAGCGATCCTGACCGGCACCGACGGACAGTTCGTCTATATCGTGCAGGACGATGGGGAAGGCGGGAAAAGCGCCATGCGCCTGCCGGTGGAGACCGGTCTGGTCGGCGAAAGCCTGACCGAGATCGTTTCCGGACTGGAGCCGGATGATCTGGTCGTGACCAAGGGGCAATCCTATCTGTCGGATGGCGCGGCCGTCCGTGTCGTATCGGATGACGATACCGCGGGCGAGGAAAGCCCGGCCGCGTCTCAGGACGACGGCGGGGAGGGCTGAGCGGCATATGAAAATCGCACAGCTTTGCATCAAACGCAGGGTCATGACCATCCTGACGTTTATCCTAATCGCCATTTTCGGCTTTGTCGGCTTTAAAGCCCTGCCGCTTTCGTTGATGCCGTCCATGGAAGTGCCCATCGCCATCGTGTTCACCACGTACGCGGGCGCGAGCCCGGACGATATCGAGCAGCAGGTGACCGATCCGCTCGAGAGCGTCTGCGCCAGTATGTCCGGCCTTGATACGCTCACCTCGTCCTCTTCGGAGAACATGAGCGTGATCGTCATTCAGTTTACGGAGGATACCAAGATCGATACCGCGATGGCCGATCTGCGCGATAAGATCGGCATGGCGAAGTCGTCCCTGCCGGACGACGCGGGCGAACCCACGGTCATGTCGCTCGACATCGATTCGATGCCGGTCATCATGGTCGCGCTGCGCGGCAACGATCTGGCTTCCCTGCAGTCCATCGCGGACGATGAGCTTTCTCCCGCGCTCTCCCGTCTGGACGGCGTCGCTTCGGTCGACGTATCGGGCGGCTACGACAGCGAGATCGCGGTCAAGACCGACGCTGTCAAGCTCAAGGGCTATAACCTGACCGTTTCGAGCGTGGCCCAGCAGATCGGCGCGGACAACATGGCCGTGCCGGGCGGCGATCTGGACAGCGGCTCGCAGACGCTGTCGGTCCGCACGAACGGCCAGTACGAATCGGTCAACGATGTGAAAAACGCGCTGATCTCGCTGCCCACCGGCGGCACCGTCCGCCTGAGCCAGATCGCGGACGTTTCCATGGCGCATAAGGATCAGAACTCGCTCGCCAAGGTAAACGGCGAGGAATGTATCCTTCTTTCCGTCAACAAGCAGTCCGGCTCCAACACGGTGGATATCGCGGAACGCGCCAAGGCCAAGCTCGACGAGCTGGTCAGCCAGAACGCGGCGCTTTCTTGGGATATGCTCATGGATCAATCCGAATTTATCAACTTGTCGGTTGACAACGCGATCTCCAACATCGTGTTCGGCGTTATTTTCGCCGCGCTCGTTTTGTTCCTGTTCCTGCGTGATTTCGGCGCGACCACGGCGATCTCGATCGCGATGCCGCTTTGTATCCTGTTCACGTTCCTTATCATGAAGGGCCTGAACATCACGCTGAACATGATGTCGCTCGGCGGCGTCGCGCTCGGCGTCGGTATGATTGTGGATAACTCAATCGTTGTGCTGGATAACATTTTCCGATACCGGGCGGACGGCTACGACCGCTGGGATTCCTGTACCAAGGGCGCGGCCGAGGTTTCGCTCTCCATCACCGCGTCCACGCTGACGACCGTGGCGGTATTCCTGCCCATCGGCCTTTCCGGCGGTATGACCGGTATGATGTTCCGCGAGTTCTGTATCACGATCTGCGCGCTGCTCGGCTCGTCGCTGATCATCGCGCTTACCCTTGTGCCGCTGCTGTGCTATATCCTTCTCGATCGCGGCGGCCGCCACCGGATGGTCACCATTCCGGATGTGAAGGATAAATTTATCGCCGACAAGCCGCTGATGCGCAAGTATAAAGCGGTGCTGAAGCTGTTCATCACGCGCCGCGCGGTGGGCATGCTGCTCACGGTAGTGATCTGTGTCGGTTCCATCATCAGCATCGGACTTGCCGGCATGGAGCTGATCCCGGAAATGGATCAGGGCGAACTGAGCGTCTCGGTCGGCATGCCGACCGGCTCCTCGATGGAGGAAACGGCGGCCATTCAGGAACGTATCGCGACCATTGCGACCGATACGATCCCGGAAATGGATCTGCTGTATTACACCACGGGCAACTCCTCCTCCATGATGTCAAGCTCGTCCAGCGCGAGCGTGGGCATCACGCTTGTCGAGCGCAAGCACCGCGACCGCTCGGCAAAGCAGGTGGCCAACCAGCTGCGCCGCGACCTGCAGGATATCGCGGGCTGCGAGATCACGGTCTCGTCGTCCAGCTCGATGTCGAGCGTGAGCGGCAGCGCGATCAGCCTGAAAATGACCGGCAAGGACTATGACGAGCTCAGTCAGGTGTCAAACGATCTGGCGGAGGAACTGTCCCGCTTGCCGGACGCGGTCAACGTCAAGAGCTCCGCCGCCGAGCAGGTGCCGCGTATCGCGGTCAAGGTGAACCGCGAGAACGCTTCGCGTTTCGGCCTGTCGGCTGCCTCCATCGGCGGTCTGGTGCGCGGCGAGCTGACCGGCTCGGTCGCTACCAAGCTGCGCATGAAGGGCGAGGAGTACGACATCACCGTTTCCGGTGACGACAGCGCCTCTAAAAATATCGACGCGCTCAAGTCCATGCAGCTTCCGGTGCCGACCGGCGGCACCGTGCCGCTGAGCATGGTGGCCGATGTATACACCGAGCTGGCCCCGCAGTCGATCGAGCGCGAAAACCAGAACGAAACCGTTACGATATCGGGCGATTCCGAATCGGGCGATTCGGCGGGCATGGCCACGCGCGTCAACGAATTCCTTGCGACCTATGATCTGCCGGACGGCGTCGAGATAGACGACGGGTCGAGCGCCGCCGCCGATATGGCCGAGACCACCGGCACGCTGATGCTGGCGCTGGGCGCCGCGATCCTGCTGGTGTACTTCATTCTGGCCAGCCAGTTCAACTCGTTCGTGCTGCCGGTGGCGATCATGCTGATCCTGCCGATCGGCCTGCTCGGATCCATGTCGCTTCTGTTCTTTACCGGCAACAAGGTTTCCATGGTCGCGCTGCTCGGCGTTATCATTCTGGCCGGTACGGTGGTCAACTCCTCGATCGTGCTGATCGACTATATCCAGCAGCGCCGCGACGCGGGCGAGGAGAAAAACGAAGCGATCCTGAACGCCTGTCCGCGCCGTGTGCGCCCGGTGCTCATGACCGCGCTCACCACCATTTTGGGCTTGCTGCCCATGGTGTTCTCGGGCGGCGAAGGCTCCGAAATGATGAAGCCCATGGCGATCGTTATGGTCACCGGTATGATTATTTCCACCATTGCCACGCTGTTCATTACCCCGGTTTATTACTCGCTGATCGACAGCCTTGCTTCGCGTTTCACAAATCGGAAAAAGAAGCCGAGGAAGGGGCAGAAGTTGCTGAAAGCGGAGGAAACTGCGGAATAAGGTCGTTTCTTCTCGGAAAAATCCCATTGCTTTTTTGCATAAAATACGGTATGATGTAACGGTATACTTCGACTCGACGCACTTTACAACCGTGCGCAAAAGGAGGCAGGGGGAGAAATGAAACGAATTTTGGCGCTTATCGCGCTGCTTACGCTCGTTCTGGCCGGCTGCGGAAAGGATGATTTGCCCGTGACCGATCCGCAGGCCGGAACCGAGCCGCCCGCGACGGAACAGGGCGCGACCGACCCGACCGACGAACCGCCGGAAACGCCGGAAGACCCCGCGCCCGGCACCGGATTGACCGGCGAGGAAGCCAAGGCTCGCGTTGTGGAATCGCTAAACGATGACCACTATACCGCCGAACTGACCGACGAAACGCTCACCGTCGGCAAGGATGAAGAGAGCCAGCACGATTACTTTGTGATCGATGTAAAGGACCTCGAAGGCGCTTCCGTCGGCCGTGTCGCGGTCGACCAGCAGACGGGCGACAAGTACAATTATCTGGGCGACGGCGTTTTGGATGATTATGCTACCTTTCCGCTGTACGATCCCACCGTGGACGCGGTCTGCGATTGGGAAGGCAGCTACACCGGCCCGGCCAAGGTAACGCTCGATGTGCTGCAGGGGGATGGCAGCTCGTTTGAGTTCGCATTCTCAGACGGCACCACCGGCAACGCGCAGATTGCGGGCAACACCGCCAAGAGCGTGGACGGCAAGATCAATTTCCTGTTTTCGGATGATGTCATCACCGTCGCGGGCGGCGGGGTAACAGGAAACTACACAGCATCGTAAAATGTGATTAGAAATGAAGAAGAAGAGGCACCGGCTTCCCGCACTTGGCGGGGCCGGTGCCTTCGTTTTGTAGGAGGTTCGCTTTGCTCACAATATAATGCGCGGCGGTAGCCGCGAGGACGGTGCGGCACCCGCGGAGGCATAAAGGGGAGGAAAACCCAGACGGTTTTTCCTCCCCTTTATGGATTCCTCTCCTTTTCCCATCTCCCGACTGGAGGACTCGTGCCGCCCTTTTGCTATATAATCAATTTGTCATGGAGCCGTACCGGGTGCCAAGTGATTCAGTGGACGGGTTGCTTCGCTCGGCCGGACCGGCCTGATTAGCGCGCCCGCATGTCTGGGCGCTTCGCTTGCGGCGGGCTGGGACAGCCCGCCCTACAGGTGCAAAGTGTTTGGAAAGCGCTGTGCTTTTGTAAAAAAACATGTCCTTATTGCGTATGGGAGGCTTGCGGATACTTGCTTTGCTTGCAATAAAATACGCCGCGGTAGAGCGGGCTGACCCCAGCCCGCCGAAAGCGAAGCGCCAACAAAGATGGGCGCGCGGAGCAGGCCGGTTCGGCCGGGCGAAGCAACCCGTCCACTGAATCACTTGGCACCCGATACAGCTCCATGGCAAATTATATGTATCATAAAAGGACGGCAAACACCGCCCACGGACAGTAATAAAGGAAATGAATGGAGGTCAAGGGGGAAGGAAAAACCGTATGGTTGTTCCTTCCCCTTTGCCCCTGCGGCGGGAGCCGCACCGTCCTCGCGGCTACTGCCGCGGATGATATCGCGAGCACAGCGAGCCTTCAAAAATAACGGAGGCTGCGACGAAACGTAAATCGTCGCAGCCCCAGCCCCGTCTTACTTCATTATTCAGTTTCCGCTTCCCCGAGCAGCTCCAGAACGTCGATGTTGGTGCCGGCGCGCTGGGCGACCACGTGGATGTGGGTGCCAAGGTCGGCTTCCGCGTCGATGGTCTCCGCGCAGGTGCCGAGGGTCTCGCCCGCTTCCACGGCCTGACCGGCGGAAACGCGCACCGCGTCAAGGCCGGAATAGGTGGTGGTCAGCTCCGCGTCGTGCGATACGGTGACGCTTGTGCCGTACAGCGCGTCGTCATAAACCGAAATGACCGTGCCGTCCGTCAGGGCAAGCACCGGCTCGCCCGGCTCGGCGCCGATATCGGTGCCCGTGTGCGTGCGCCAATCGCCAAGCGTCGGCTGGTAAAGCAGCTCGTCACCCGAAAACGGGGTGATGATCGCGCCCGACGTCGGACGGACGTAGACCGGCGCGTGCACGGTCTCGACCACGGCGGGAGCTTGCTCCTTCTCTTTCGTTTCCGCCGTGGCGGACGCGGGCTCCGCCGGTTCGGGTTCGTCGGCGGATACCGGCTCGTCGCCCGACAGGTCGGGGATGGCTTCGGTCGGCGCGATGATCGGTGTGGAGATCGTCGCCGGGCCTTCCTCCTGACCGCGCGAAGCGGTGCTCGTCAGCACATAGACCGATACCGCGATGATCAGCGCGCATATGGTCAAAATCGTGTAAAAGCCGCGTGTGGATAGTGTGGATACGTGTTTGGATTGATAATTTTTCATGTCCCTTTACCTCCGTTGCCAATAGTATCGACAGGAGGAATTTCATTTATACTTCGTTTCGGGCCTGATGAAAAATGATTTGTAACAGCAACAAAAAAAGCGGATTTTTTTGAATTAAATTTGCGTGAGCGACGTGCCGGGATAATAATGCGTTAGAATTTTTTCAAAATCTTCGCCCTGCTCGGCAAGGTACTTGGCGCCGTATTGCGACAGGCCCACGCCGTGGCCGTAGCCGATGGTGTGGAAGGTGATCGCGTCCTCGTCCGTGGTGACGGTGAAGTTGGTGGAGTTCAGGCCGAACAGCTCGCGCACCGCCGTGCCCTCAACCGTTACGCCGCCCAGCTTGATGGTTTCTATGCCGCCCGCTTCCGACCGCACGGAGGCTTTAAACCATGACTTTGGTTTGCCGGATACGTCGGCGGTCGGAAAGGCGGCTTTTACCTTTTCCCGAAATTCATCCGCCGTTACCTTCACCGTGCCTTCATATTTCTCGCAGGCCGAACCGCCGGGGCTGACCACGCTTTGCAAATAGGGGATATCGTCCCCGCCCCAAACATCGGTCGCGGTCTCGGTGCGCGGGCCGCTCGCGCAGTGGAACACCGCCGCGATCGGTTCATCATTGTAGGTCAGAATTTGGCCCGCCGTGTCCTTTACCGCCTGCTGCACGCGCGTCAGCCCGCCGCCGGTCGAAGCTTCCGCCGCGTCCGCGCGGTAGGCCGCGCAGTGGTGGAAATCGTCGCATACGTCGGCGTCCGGGTGCGCGTCCGGCCGGCCGCGAAAGATTTTATAGACTGCATAGGTGCGCGCCGCTACCGCCTGCGCGCGGATAGCCTCTTCGGGGAACTCATCGCCGATCTCCGCCGCCGTCACGCCCGCCACATAGCTTTCCAACGATAGGGTTTCCGGCTTGCCGTCGATCGAAACGGTAATGGAAGAATAGTCGAGCGGCGCGTCAGCGTCGCCGGTCTCATCCTGCGCCGCGCCGGGCGACGCTTCCGGCGTTTGGCTCGCGGGCACCGCGCCCGGCAGGTCGAGCGTTTCAAAGTCGATCGCGAGTTTGTCCCCGCGCCCCATGATTTGATAAACAGCGGGCAGCAGATACAAAATAAGCACTAGCCCCAATCCCGCGTAAAACAGCTTGCGCATGTCTGTCCCCGCCTCCTTTACCCAGCCATTGTATGCGCCCTTGGGTATTTGATAGAACCACTTGACAGGGCGTTATGGACATGATATTATTGTGTTAATTTAATAATACAAGGAGTGAAGCAGGATGAAGATCAAACGCTGGTTGGCGGCGCTGCTTGCGGCGGCGCTCTTGCCTGTCTCCGCTTTTGCGGCGGGCGGCACGGAAGCGGACAAAAGGCAGGAGGATTTGGATTTCCTCGTACAGACGCTGACGGAGAAACACCCGGATTTTTACCGGAACACGACAAAGCAGGCGGTGGCGGATAAAAAGGCCGCGATCGAGAGCACGATCGCAACGGCGAGCGATATTGATTTTGCGATCTCCCTGCAGGAGCTGGCCGCCCTTGCGGGCGACGCGCACACCATGCTTTCCATCGGCAGCGCGGGCGCACAGGTACATATGCTGCCCTTTGCGCCCGAATGGTTTGACGGCCGCTGGACGATGACCGGCGGATTGCGCGAATATAAGCAGTACGTCGGCAGCGAGATCACGGCGATCGGCAGCGTGTCCATGGACGAGCTGCTGGAGCGCCTGAAGCCCATGCTCAGCAACGACAACGACACGCGACTGCGCGTTCAGCTCGGCGGCAACATGTATGTGTTCGAGGTGCTCGCGCACTACGGCGTGGTAAAGGGCGATGAAAAGACGGTGCCCGTCACCCTGCGCGGCACGGACGGCAAGGAGACCGTACTGGATATGCCCATCCTGACCGCGGAAGAGGAAACGGCGCTAGGCGACGACGGCTTTATCAACAAAAAGCTTTTGCGTTCCGCCGTGCCCGCGACCGAGCCGGACAGCGCCGTGATCTACAAGCTGCTCGATCTGGGCGACGGCACGCTCTATATGCAGTATAACAAGTGCCGGGAGGACGAAAACCTGCCCATGGCTGCCTTTGCCGCCGAGATTAAGGAAAAGCTGGACTCCGGCGCGTATTCCAAATTTATCATCGATCTGCGGAACAATGGCGGCGGGTCGGACGGCGTGCTGTACCCGGTCGTCTATCAGACGCAGCAGTTTCTGGCAAAGGGCGGCGCGGTTTACGCTCTGGCCGGCGACCGCACCTTTTCCTCGGCGCTGATCAACACCGTGCAACTTAAGGACGTTGACGCGGCGGTGGTCGGCACGCCGACGGGCGGCAGCGTGGATCATTTCGGTTCCATCAGCACGTTCGAGCTGCCAAATTCCAAAATGCGCGGCCAATATTCCAATAAATTTATCGATATGGCGGACTATTTGGACGCGGCAAAGCCCTATGATGTGGAAAGCTTCCCGCCCGATATCACGGTGCAGCCCTCTTTCGCGGATTATTTAAAGGGCGTGGACACGGCGGTGCAGTATATTCTGGATCACGCGCCCGTCACGCCGGTGCTGACGGAGACGGCCAAGGTATCCTCTGCCCGCGTTACGGTGAACGGCAAGCCGGTTGCCGCCGCGGCGTACGAGATCGCGGACAGCAACTATTTTAAGCTGCGCGATCTGGCCATGGCGTTCGCGGGCACAAAAAGCGCCTTCAACGTCACGTGGGACGGCGCGGCAAAGCACATCCAGCTGACGGAGGGGACGTATACGCCGGTCGGCGGCGAGTTGCAGCCCCTTACGGGCGGCGACCAGACCGCGGTGCGCGCGACGAGCGACGTGGCCATCGGGGATATGCCCCTTGTAGGCAAGGCGTATGAGATTGCGGGCAACCACTATTTCAAGCTGCGCGACCTGTGCCGCATGGCGGGCGTGAGCGTCGCGTGGGACGGCAAAACGCAAACCATCGCGCTCACCACGGAGGATGCGTCCGCCGCCGCATGATAGCGATCATCAGTCCTTTGGCTTACAGCCGCGGGATCACAACAAGAGGACGTTGCGAATGATAGCAACGTCCTCTTGTTCTATTTTTCGATGATGGCGCGCAGCGCGGTGATCAGCGGCGTTTCTCCGGCCGGCGAAACGATATCGGGCGTGGTGCCCGCTTCCTCGCTGCTTGAACCGTCCGGGTTCAGGCCGAACATCATGGAGTACTGGATCATCAGGCCGCTGTTGGGCAGCGTCATATAAACCGGGTCGAGCGCGCCGATGCCGTCGCCGCCGGTCTGCGTGCCAACCAGTGTGGCAAAGCCGGTCTGTTTGGCAAACACGCACAGGCTCTCGCTGGCCGAGTACACGCTTTCATTCACCAAAAACCATAAGCGTCCACGGAACGGGCTGCGGTAGGCGGAGGGCGAGACCGCAAGCTTGCTGACTATAAAATGGGTGGCGGCTTGGGTGCCACTTTGCTGAAAGGCGGGCAGCTTTGGCAGTTCGGCGATCGGGTGCAGCTCCTCCGGCCGGAAAGCGGATTCGATATAGGGCGTGTTATTCTCGCTTTTGGCCAGCAACGCGTAGTTTTCGCAGGCGAGCGGCTGGTCGATATGCGGCGCGACGATCAGATTCTGCCAGTAAAGCTCGCTGCCGCCGCTGTTCTCGGTCAGGTCGATTATCAGGTCGGTGCAATTTGCGGCCTGCTCGTAAAAGGCGAAAAGCGCGTTCTGTTCCTCCTCGTACTCATACGGCGCGAGAAAGCTGTCGATCTTGATGTAGCCGATCTCACCGCCGGGCAGCAGCATCGTGCGCAGGTTTTGGTAATCCTCGTCCACCGTGGGGCTCTGGCCGTCATATGGATCGTCCTTGTCCCGCTCCGCTAAATAGGCGGATAGCTTGGCGTAGCCCTCTCGGGCCTTTGAGCTGCCGATCACCTCGGCCCAATAGGGCTTATCGCTGTAAGCGCCTAGTTGGGCCGCTTCCACCGTAGCTTGATAACCCTCTGGTTCGATCAGCCACAGGTGGCCAAATCCGTTCAAACGGTATAGGCAGCTGTAAAGCGCGGTATAAAAGGCCTCGTCCGTATCGTTTGCGGCGATCAACTCGCGGTACTCGTCAAAAATGCCGCTTGACGGGTCGTCCGGTACTTCCCGGTCGTGCACGCCAAGGTACAGGTAGCTGTTTTGCAGCGTGTCCCGGAAATAGTCGTAATCCTCCAAGCGCTGCTCGGCTGTCAGACCGAGTATATTATTCAGCGCGGGGTTCCACCGCGCGCTATCCGCCGAACCCGGCCCGGCAGGCTGTGGGCCGCACCCTGTCAGCAGCAGAACAAGCGACAGCGCGGCCGGCGCCAGCTTTGCTCGTTTCATTCCTCATCACCTCTACCTAGCAGTATGCCGGTAAGAAATTAAGGAATGTAAAAGGAAAATATTAAGATTTCCGAAAGAAGCGCCCTTTTGTGGTAATTTACGCGCGTGAGATACTTTAGCGCGCCCAAACCGGCGAAATGCACCAGCCTTCGCGCTTGAAAAGCAAAGAGCGATGTGGTAGCATATTTAAATAGGAAAAAAATTCAACAAATGAGGAAGGGGTAGATAAGCTGTGCTGGTCGCGGTAGTTTTGGTCGTGGTGCTGTCCGTGCTGCACAGCCGTGTTTGCCTGCGTTTGGATGATGCACTGTGCGGGCCATGCGGGGATGGGCTCGGTTGGCGTATCGCCGGGTATGTTCCGGCGGCGCTGCTGTTTACCGCGCTGACGGTATGGCGCATCCCGCTTTTGGCGTTCTATTCGCTCGTTTATCTGGTAAAGCTTGTGCGCCTGCTGCCGCGCCGCGGCGCGTGGCTGACGAGGCAGGCCCTGCTCCATACACGGTTTGTCACCTTTGCGGCGCTGCACCTGATGGCGATCGGCGCGGTCGCGCTCGCGGGACGGCTCAGTTTGGCCGACGCCATGAACGACCCGATGCGGCGGCTGTTCACCCTGATTCTGGCGATGACGGCCGATCTGGCGTGCGGCATGATCATGCTGCGGCATAGCCGGGTGATCGCCTTGTTCGCGCGGGACGAGGGCCGGGGCGATTTTCGGCCCTTCAACCGTTGCCTGTGGTGGTGCGTGCTTTCCATTTTGGTGGATGGGATGCTGGGCCGGTTTGATACGCTTACCCTGCACACGCCGCTGTTTTTGATCGGCAGCAACGCGCTACTGCTGTTTCTTATCGCCTGTTTCTTGCGCGATATCAGCGCCATTGTGGAAAACATCGGCGAGGAGGGGGAAAACGCGGAGCTGCGCGAGGAGATCGAAACCAACGCGCGCACCGCCGCCATGCTGCGCCGCAGCGCCTCGTCCGACGCGCTCACCGGCGCTTATTCCCGCAGCTATGCCGTGGCGCGCATGCAGACCATGCTGGAGCAAGGCGAGCCCTTTGCCGCCGTATTTATCGATCTGGACCGGCTCAAGCAGGTCAACGACCGGCATGGCCACAAGGCGGGGGATGACCACCTGCGCGATTTTGCCGGGCGGTTCAGCCGCTTGCAGCAGCCGCAGGATATTTTTGCGCGCTACGGAGGGGACGAGTTCCTTGTATTGCTGCCGTCCGCCGATGAGGAGCAAGCCGGAAAACGCATGCGCGCGGTCCGCGACCGGCTCGCCGGTGGTCAGGATAAGTGCCCGTTTAGCTTTGGCGTGGCCTGCTACGCGGGCGGTACGCCGCCCGAGGCGCAGGCGCTGATCGATCAGGCCGACGCCGCCATGTATCAGGATAAGCAACGGGGCCGTCGGTCCGTGCAGGGAGGTGCGTGACGTGCTGAGACTGCTTTTAGCCGCTGCCGCCGCCTATTGCTACTGCGACCGGTATTTTACTTACGCCGCCAAAGCGCTGGCGCGCCCCGCCGCCCCAGTGCGGTACACGCTGGGCCTGTTCCTTGTCAATTACACGGTGTTTTTCCTGTGCAGCGTGATGCAGTTCCACCTGATCGTGAACTGGACGCTGCTGTTCGCGCTTTTGTTTGCCGAAACGCTGCCGCTGTTTCGCGGCGGCCTGCTGCCTTCCGGCTTGCTTGCGCTGCAAGGCGCGCTGATTGGGCTCACCTTCAATATGCTCAGCCGCTGCATTGTCACGCTCGTGCTCGATGTGCCGCTGAACGCGGTGAATAACAATACCAGTCAGGCGGACAATATCAAGCTGTATCCGGTCATGGCCGGTTTCCTTTTGGCCGCGCTGGTGTTTCAGTTGTATTTGAAGCCCGGCCGTATCCGGGCGCTCCGCTTGGTCATGCGCAGCAGGGAGCATTTGCGCGTGTTTTTATGGATGGCGGCGATTCTTTACGGTTATCTGTCGTTGGGCCTGCTTTTGTACAGCACCGGGGAAAATCTGCTGGTGCTCAAGCTGTGGGGCATCAAATCGGCGGTGTTTACGGCTGTGGGCTATCAATACGGTCTGTGGTATACCATCCGCATGTGCCGTCTGTCCCTATACCGGAAGCAAAATGAAAAAATGCGCGCCGAGGTGCGCTTACAGCGCAGGGAAACCGAAAGCCTGCGCTCGCTGGCGTTTCGCGATGCGCTGACCGGCCTGTTTAACCGGCAGTGCGCGCAGCAGCGCATTGAAGGAATGGTTGACCGGCGCGAGCCGTTTTGCCTGTGCTTTATCGATCTGAACGGGCTCAAGCACGTCAACGACCGGATCGGGCACTCGGCGGGCGACGCGTACTTGCTGGCGGCCGCGCAGGAGATCGGGCGCGTGCTCCGGCCGGGGGCGGATCATCTGTTCCGCTACGGCGGGGATGAGTTTATCGCGCTTTTCTCCGACTACACTGAAGAAGAGGCCGGGCGCAAGCTGCGCGAAGCCGACCGCATGCTGCGCGCGTGCAGCAACACCTCGGCCTACCCGTTTTCGCTATCGCTATGCTTTGGCGCGGTGCGTTCGGACGCCGCTGCCGGGCCGGACGAGCTGATCCAAGCGGCGGACCGGAAAATGTATCAGCAAAAGGCGTAAGCGTTATAGAAAAAGCGATAGCTGCCCATCCCCGTAGCCGCGCTGGTAGCGGCGGATGATATCGCGCATGCGGTAGAACAGGCCCGCCTGATCGCACGCGGTGGAGAATAGGTGCCACAGCGCTTTCGCGCGCGGCACGCCGCAGGAATAGCGCGTGCCGTAACGCGCCGCGTATTTTTCGCGCAATCCGGGGAACTCCCGGTCCAGCGCTTCGTACAGGTGGGCGCGCTGGCGGTCGCGCATGGTCACGCCGAAGGCGGGGTATATGCCCATCACGCCCGCTTCCTTGGCGCTTCTTACAATGGCGCGTATATTTTCCCCGCTGTCGGTCAGCCACGGCAAAACGGGCATCAATAAGATGCAGGTGGGCAGACCGGCCGCCGCCAGCCGCGCGAGCGCGTCAAAGCGCTGGGTGGGCGAGGGGGCGCGCGGCTCTATCTTTTTCGCGAGCGCGTCGTCCGTGGTGGTCACGGTCATTTTGCATAGTACGGGGGCGTTTGCGTGTATTTCGCGCAGCACGTCGATATCGCGGCAGATCAGATCGCTCTTGGTGGCGATGGCCGCGCCGAAACCATAGGCGGAAATAAGTTCAAGCGCGTGGCGCGTCAGTTCGGTCTCGCGCTCAAACGGGTTATAGGGGTCGCTCATCGCGCCGGTCGCCACCACGCCGGAACGCGTTTTGCGGTTCAGATCGCTTCGGATGATGGCAAGCGCGTTTTCCTTTGCGTGCACGGTGTCGAAATCCTCCACCCGGTAGCATTCGGAGCGGCTGTCGCAGTAAATGCAGCCGTGACAGCAGCCGCGGTAGATGTTCATCATATAACGCGCCCCAAACCATGCGCTGGGCGCCTTGGCGTTCGTTACTATGGTTTTGGCCGGAACGGTCTCCATGGCGGGAACACCCCTTTCAGCTGTTTTCTCTATTATAACAAAAATTCCGGACAAAGCTTGTCCGGAATCGCATAAAATATATGAAATGATCCAACCGGCGGTTGTGATCGAATGATTAAAAAAAGAACGCGACATCAGGCCGCACGATTGCACAGCCCCGCCGCGTTTCTTCCGAAAAATAAAGAGGGTGGATGTCTCTGGTTGTCCACCGAATAAAAGAATTATATCACTTATTGTCTTTTCTAGGCAAGATTCATATTTTACAAATCGCTTCTTTACAATTTGTTTACATCTGTGCAATTCGACAAAAAGCGGCGGAAAATCCATGCAAAAAGCCCTTGCATGTGCAAAATCAAGAAAAAGCTTTACAAAATCCCGGCACTGTGTTATCATAATTATAACTTTGGCCCCGTGCTTAGCCGCCGGATATACAGGGCACGTTCCTACCGTGTCAAGTTTCCCTCCTCCGCGGCCCGGCGCAGTGGGTAATATTATAATGAGGTGAAAGATACCATGATCCGTAAGGAAGACAAAACCGCTGTAATTGAAGCAAACCGCACCCATGCGACCGACACCGGCTCGCCGGAAGTCCAGATCGCCATCCTGACCGCGCGCATTCAGGAGCTCACCGAGCACCTGAAGATCCACAAGAAGGATAACCATTCCCGCCGCGGCCTGCTCAAGATGGTCGGTCAGCGCCGTTCGCTGCTGGCTTACCTGCAGAAGAAGGACATCAACCGTTACCGCGCACTGATCGCCAAGCTCGGCATCCGTAAGTAAGAGAAAAATAGGGGAGCAGTCTGCTCCCCTGTTTCTGTATTTCAATGGAAGGCGGCCCGCCCGTTTTTTAGCAGTTGAAGGAGAGACAAACCGCAAATTTGCCGTTCACAGCACACCCGTGAACCGGCAAAACGTTGCCCCTGCTTCAAGTGCTAAAAGCCGCTCGCCGCCCTCCGGGATCAAAAATAAGGAGGACAAACTATGTCAAACATCAACCACTTTGATTTCAAGGATCACCGCGTTTTTGAAACCACCTACGCCGGCCGCAAGCTGACGGTCGAGACCGGCAAGCTGGCACAGCTCGCCAACGGCTCGTGTCTGGTGCGCTACGGCGACACCGCCGTGCTCGTCACCGCCACCGCTTCCGCCAAGCCGCGCGACGGCATCGACTTTTTCCCGCTTTCGGTCGATTTTGAGGAGCGTCTCTACTCCGTTGGCCGCATCCCCGGCTCGTTCATGCGCCGCGAAGGCCGCCCGAGCGAAAAGGCCATTCTGGCTTCCCGCCAGATCGACCGCCCGATGCGCCCCCTGTTCCCCAAGGACCTGAGAAACGACGTTTCCATCGTCTGCACCGTGCTGGAGAACGATTTTGACAATTCGCCCGAGGTCGTGTCCCTGCTGGGCGCGTCCATCGCGGTCTCTATTTCCGATATCCCGTTCGACTATGTCGTGGCGGGCGCTTCCGTCGGCCTGATCGACGGCAAGATGGTTATGAACCCCACCTCCGAGCAGCGCAAGGTCTCCGATATGGAAGTGACCCTGTGCGCCACGAAGGACAAGATCGTCATGATCGAAGCCGGCGCGAACGAAGTGCCGGAGGATACGATGTTTGACGCGCTGATGGAAGCGCACGAGGAAATCAAGAAGATGTGCGCCTTCATTTCCGATATCAAGGATCAGATCGGCAAGCCCAAGTTCGATTACGAACACCACGACATCGACCATGAGCTGTTCGACAAGCTGGAAGCCGACTGTGTTTCCGAGTTTGAGCGCGTCATGGATACGGACGACAAGACTGTGCGCGACGCGGGCATCCGCGAAGTCGTCGATGCGTTCAAGGCCACCCTTTCCGAGGAATACCTCGCCGAGCACGGCGCGTTCCTTGACGAGTGCGTGGACAAGCTCGAAAAGAAGATCGTTCGCCGCTGGCTGGCCTCCGGCAAGCGCGTGGACGGCCGCGGCATGGAGGAAGTCCGTCCGCTGGCCGCCGAAGTCGGCGTGCTGCCCCGCGTACACGGCACCGGCCTATTCACCCGCGGCCAGACGCAGGTGCTCACCCTTTGCACGCTCGGCACGCTGGGCGACGCGCAGGAGCTGGACACCATCTTTGAAGAAAAAGAAAAGCGCTATATGCACCACTACAACTTCCCGTCCTACTCGGTCGGTGAAACCCGTCCGTCGCGCGGCCCCGGCCGCCGCGAGATCGGCCACGGCGCGCTTGCTGAGCGCGCGCTGCTGCCCGTGATCCCGCCGGTGAGCGAATTCCCGTACGCGCTGCGTCTGGTTTCCGAGGTCGTTTCCTCCAACGGTTCCACCTCGCAGGGCTCGGTCTGCGGTTCCACGCTGGCTCTGATGGACGCCGGCGTGCCGATCAAGGCGCCGGTAGCCGGTATCTCCTGCGGTCTGATCACGGATGGCGGTCAGGAGACCACCTTTACCGATATTCAGGGCGTTGAGGACTTCTACGGCGATATGGACTTTAAGGTGGCCGGTACCAAGAAGGGTATCACCGCGATTCAGGTCGATATCAAGGTCGACGGTCTGACCCCGAACATCATCAAGCAGGCGTTTGAAAAGTGCCGCGTTGCCCGCTATGGCATCCTCGACGAAGTTATGCTGAAGGCGATCGACGCGCCGCGCGCCGATGTTTCCGATTGGGCGCCCAAGATGACCACCATGCATATTCACCCGGATAAGATCCGCGAGGTTATCGGCAAGGGCGGCAGCGTGATCCAGAATATCGTTGCCGAATCCGGCGCAAAGGTCGACATCGAGGACGACGGCACCATCACCATCGCCGCCATCAAGGCGACCGATGCGGAGAAGGCCAAGAAGATGATCGAAGCCATTGTTAAGGAGCCGGAAGCCGGCGAGATTTACTACGGCAAGGTCGTCCGCCTGATGGCGTTCGGCGCGTTTGTCAACCTGCTGCCCGGCAAGGACGGCATGGTTCACATTTCCAAGATGGCCGACCACCGCATTGAAAAGGTGGAGGACGCTGTTAAGGAAGGCGATATGGTCTGGGTCAAGGTCATGGAGATCGACGACAAGGGCCGCGTCAACCTGTCCATGAAGGATGTCAAGGAAGAAGAAAAGATCAAGTAAAGCAAAATATAAGCCGCCGCAAGTTCGCTTGCGGCGGCTTTTTGTTTTTGCGGAGCCGTATCGGCGCTTAGAGGTCGCCGAAAAAGCGGCGGATCTCTATCTCGGCGTTTTCGGGGCTGTCCGAACCGTGGATGATGTTGTAGGTGGTCGAATGCGCGAAGTCGCCGCGGATCGTGCCGGGCTGCGCGTCCTCGAACTTGGTCGGGCCCATCAGCATGCGCAGGCCGCGCACCGCGTTTTCCCCCTCTACGACCATGGCGAGCACGGGGCCGCTAACCATATACGTAACCGTTTCCGGCGATGTGGGCGTAATGCTCGCGCAGGATCGCCTCGTCAAGCTGCATGGTCTTCATGTGCGTGATGCGGTAGCCCTTGCGCTCGATGCGGGCCAGAATTTCGCCGCTCAGTCCGCGCTGCAAAGCGTCCGGCTTGAGCATGATATACGTTCTTTCCATGAAAAGCTCCTTCCTTATTGCGTGTATCTTCACTGTAAACGAACGGCGGCCGCTTGTCAAGCGGCGGCGGCTGGTTTTCATAGGGCGATCGATACGGCGGCGTCTTCCGAAAGCGAGAAAACGCGGGTTTGCAGGCGCACATGCGTGAGCCGCCGCAGCTGGTCCGGTGTGAGCGGTACACGGAAGGATAGGGTGATGTGGACCGAGCCGTCCTGATGGCTCACCGCAGCATCCACATACGAATCAAAAAGCTCCTCTCCGGTTTGATCCGCGGCAACAGGATAAAGAGCGGGGGGAATGGTCATGCCGTCGGGCCGGAAGGTCATCGAAAGGCGGCGGCTGTCCAGCGTAAGCGTTGTAAGCGCGTAGCCGTAAGCATGCAACTCTTTGGGAACGCGGTCGACCGGGATCAGCATGCGGTGGAAGTCGCCGTTCTTCTCAGGGCGCAGCGGCACGATGGTCAATTCGGTGAGCGAGGTGAGATCGCCGAGCAGCTCATAGGTAAATCGGTCGGAGACCACATTCGACGCGCGGCGGTATGGGATGCCGTTTCCGTTCTGGTCGCGCAGAGAAAATTCCGGATCCAGATGGCCTGTTCCGCCCAGCGAATCGTGCATCGTGAGAAAGCAGCCAAGCGGTGAGCGGTCGACCGCTTCCACTGTAATGGTGTGCGAGTAGAAACCGTCGTTCCACTCAAATACAGTGCCGGGGGTGTAATGCTCGCTCGGTACGGTCTGGGCGGCGATATCGAACAACCAGCGCGCGCCATTGCGGGCGGGATCGGACAGGTCTGTCAGTTCCGTATGTATTTGCAGTTTCGTGCCGGAGGGGATGGGGGTGTCAAGGCTCAGCCGCTCGAGGGCAATCATTTTGTGACTGCCGTCAAGATAGGAAATACAGTCGAGCAGGGAAGTGCCGATGTTTTCACCATTTGCAGTCAGGCGAAAGGACATGCCGACGGCTTGCGCCTGCCAAGTGTCGGGCGCGTTTTTATCGTCAGCAACTATTTCCTGAACAGTCGGCAGCGCCTTGCGGCTTTGAACCGTGTAAAACAGGGTGCAGGTGTTATCGTCCAGCGCGATCTTTTCAATCGTTAGGGTGTAGCCGTTTGCTTTGCCGGTCAGGTTTACGTCTTGCGCGTATTGTTCATACAGGGCGCTCATCTCCATTTGGCGAAACGGGTCGCGGGCGCTTAGATAGTCGAAGGCGCTCAATACGGCGCAAGCGGTCAGCAAAAGAAGGGCGGCGGCCAGCAGAGCGGCCACATGCGGACGAAACCGGCGGCGCTGCGGCAGGATCGCCAACAAAGAATCGGAGCGCGCGGCAAAGCCGGGCGGCAGCGGGCAGTCTTCATACGCGGCGCGGGCGCGCAGGCACTCATCAAAATCGTTCATGGCGCATCCTCCTCTAACATGTTTTTGAGTTTGCCGCGCGCGCGGGCGAGACGGGACTTGGCCGTGCCCGTGCGGATGCCCAGCACATGCGCGACTTCGTTAATGGAAAGGCCGTTATAATAATAGAGCGTGACAAGCGCGCGGCTATCCTCCGGCAGACGACATACCGCCTCCCACAAATCGGATATCAGCGGCGCTTCCGCTTCGCCCGCATAGGGCGCGAGGTCCTCCACATAGGTGACGCGCGCACCCTTGCGGAACTGATCGCGCGCGCAGTTTACCGTGATTTTGAGCAGCCACGAGGTGGCGGCGCGGTCGTCCCGCAAGCGGCCGAACGCTTGCCATGCGTTCAGCGTCGCTTGGCTGACCGCGTCCTCCGCGTCCGCGTTGCAGGACAAAATAGCGCGGGCGACGCGGAACATGGAACGGCGGTTTTGCTCGATCAACGCGGCAAACCGCGCTTGGTGCTCGGCGTGAACGGCCATGCTATTTTGTGCCATGGTGTCACCTCGTTTCTTCATTCCCTGATAACCGTAAGATGCGCACGGCACGCGATTGGTTCCCGTAAGATAGAAGTTTTTTGCAAAGAGTCATCAAAAGGACAGATGGCCGTGCTATACTGGGGGCAGGAATAAAGAAAGGGGGCCTGCCGAATGGCGTATACGATTTTGCTTGCCGAGGACGAGACCGCGATGCGCGAGGTTATAACCGATTATTTTACCGAGAAAAGCGGCGGCGCGCTGCGGATCGTTCCGGCGGCGGACGGCGGCGAGGCGCTGCGGCAAATCGAGGAAACGACGTTTGATCTGTTGCTGCTCGACATCATGCTGCCAGGAGCGGATGGGTTTACGCTTTGCCGCGCGGCGCGCGAAAAGGGCGACGCGCCCATCCTGTTTGTCACCGCGCGCGAGGACGAGGCGGATAAGCTGCATGGCTACGGGCTGGGCGCGGACGATTATGTGGTAAAGCCGTTTTCGCTCGCCGTGCTGTATGCCAAGGTGCAGGCGCTGCTGCGCCGCGCCAAGGGGCTGACCCGGGAAGGCAGGCTGACCGTGGGCGCGCTGACGCTCGACCCGGACAGCGGCACGGTTTTCGCGAACGGCGCGCGGCTCGACCTGCCGCCCAAGGAGTTCGCGCTGCTGCGGCTGCTGATGGAGCAGCGGAGCCAGCTTCTGTCGCGCGAAGCGCTGCTCGTCCGCGTTTGGGGCTGGGATTTTGACGGCACCGACCGCGTGATCGACAGCCATATCAAAAAGCTGAGAAGGGCGCTCGGCCCGTGTGCGGGATATATCAAAACCGTCGTCAAGGCGGGCTACCGGTTGGAGGTGGATGAGGATGAAGGGAAAACATAAGACGTTTTGGGGCTTCTTTTGGCGCGTGTTTGCGGGTTATCTGGCCTTTTGCGTCGCCGCGATGGCGGGATTTACGTATTTGGCTGCAGCGCAAAAACGGGAGGCCGACGTATGGACGATGTCAAACCGCGCGACCAGTGTCGCGCAGAAGATGGCACAGATCCGGCAGACCCAAAAATACACGGATGAAGAGCGAATGGGTAATCTGATCAATACCATGTTTTCTGAAAAATACTATGCCTACCCTAACCTAAAAGTGGAACTTGCGCTGTACGGTGAGGAGGATAAACCATTATTAGCGGCAACGGAAAACTATTGGAACATTTCAGAGGGCCATGTGCCAAGTCCCGCAGATTATTTTATTGACATAGATCGGTGGCTGACCAAGGAGGAACAGCAAACGATTTGTCAAATGATGATCGACGACTGGAATATGGACATGTGGGGAACGTATGAAATTGGTGACGTTGTTTATAATTTCATGGTTGATGGCTGGCTAGACGGTCAAATGATCATACCGCATAAAATTTATAAGGATAACATGCGCATCACACACGTGAGCGAAAATGGATGGAGTGCGGAACATTTGAACGACAGGCCCGTTCTTTTCACATTCCAGCCCGAGGGTGTGAAAACGGACGGATTACCTTATAAAACGGAGATGCTTGGCACAAGCAGCTTACTCAACGGTTTAAGCAATCGGGGAAGTGGCTCGCCGGAGATCAGTTATCAGGAATTCATCGCGTACCAGAACGATCCCGATCGTGTCGCGCTCCGTGAAAGCCTGTATGCGGCGGGACCTGAGATTGAAGCAATGTATCAACCAACATTGCAAACAGGAACGATGAATGGACTATGGAAGCTGCAACTGATCTTTAAACATGAGGTTTCAGACAGAACCAGTGAGCGTTCCTTAAGAGGTAGAGAACGGGATGATCCCTACACCGTCGTATACGGCGCGGTATCCTATCCCCTAAAAACGGCAGTGAAACAGCTGGCGCCGGTTTATGGGCTGTGCTTTGTGATGGTGCTGGTGCTCTCCGCGCTGCTCGCGTGGCGGCTGAACCGGGTGTGGAAAAAGCAAGAGAAGCTGGAACAGGTGCGGCGCGACACGACAAACGCGCTCGCGCACGAGCTGAAAACGCCGCTCGCCGTGCTATCGGCCAGCGCCGAACTGCTGCAAAGCGACTTGGCCGCGGATAAGCGGACGCATTATCTATCCGTCATCCAAGAACAGGCCGCGCGGATGGATGGAAGCGTAAAAAAAAATGCTCGACCTGTCGCGGCTGGAAGCGGGGGCGGAGCAGTTGCGCCGCGAACCCCTTTCGCTGGCCGCGCTGGCCGAGGATATGCTGTACGCCGCCGCGCCGCTGACCGAGGGCATGGAAACGCGGGTCGTTTCTGACGGGGCGGACGAAGCGTTGGCCGACCGCGCGCTATTGACCCGCGCGCTCGACAGCCTGCTGGGCAACGCGGTTCGCTTTACGCCGGTTGGCGGTCGCATTACCGTGCGCATCGAAAACGGCGTGTGCGCGGTGGAAAACACGGGCGAGCCGATCGGCGAAGATATCCTGCCCCGGCTTTGGGATGCGTATTATCAGGGAGACCCCGCCCGGACGGACGAAGGCACCGGGCTTGGTCTTGCGATTGCAAGAGCGGTTTTTGAGCTGCACGGCTATCCCTTTGGCGCGGAAAACGGCGCGGACGGCCCGCGGTTTTGGTTCCGGTTTGGAAAATAGAAGAAAAATGCGGCGCACAAAGCTATTCGTTCAGATAATGCAGACGTTTGAGGAATTCTTTGTTTTCGGTTTTCTCACAGATCGCGTCGATACCCGAGGACACGACCCAAACTGCCATTCCTTTTTGCGCGCAGGTAACCAGCATATCGATGATCATCTCATGGTGCGCCGATTCCTGACCTGCAAACGGGAAAAAGCAGATCAATAGCCGCGGGCTCAAAAAGTACCACTTAAAGTAAGAAAACCGCAGCCGCTCGGGCAGCGGCCATTCGCGAAGCGGGCGCAGCAACGCGTCCCTGCTGAACCAGCGGGACGCTTCCTGTAAGATGTTTTCCACCAGATTGCGGTGCATGATATGCCGCCCCGCCTTGGGGAGCAGACAGGTGCACAGGTTATCCAGCGCGGTCAAATTGTCAAACAGCACGCCGCTGGGGCGGTCGGGCCGCTCGATCTGTATCCCGATTCGCGTGCCGATCACGCGGGTCAGCTCCGCGTGCTCATATACCTTGCCGTCCAGACAAAACACGCCGCTCAACCAGCTTTTTTCCCCCAAAAAACAGTCGCGGATCTGGGATACCGTGTTGTAATTTTCATCTCGCAGAAAGGCGATCTCTCCGCCGCGAATCTCAAAGCGGAGGGGCGGCATGGCGGGAAAGGTGAGTCCGGATACGGCAAGCACGACCTGTTCGCCGGGCTGCGGTTCAGGCTCATCCACGCGGCCGCCGCGTCGCTTCCAGCCTAGAATCTCATACAGGCGGCCGTCGTATTCCTCCGGATAGAGCCGGTAACAGGTCTTCCGGTCCTTAACCACGTCGATTCGGATGGCGTGCCGGTATAAGAATTCCTCGTCCATATCAAAAAGGATCACCGCCGCCCCTTGTTGCAGCAGCAGCCGGACGCAGTGCATCAGCTTTTCCAAATCCTTCTGGCGCAGGATTTCGGTCAAACGGTCAAGTGCGATCAGCTCGTTTTTCCAGAACCACGCCCGAAAAACGGCGAGCCGGTAATAATCGAGCAGCGAAAGCTCGACCAGCTTTTGCTCCCACGGAAAACCGCACGACATCTGCCGCCGCATGTCCTCCGACTGCGGCGACAGCAACCGCTGGGCCGCGCTTTTCTTTTGCCGCCAGCGAAAGCTTTTATCCAGCGCCAGCACAAAATCCCGCACCGTCAGCTCCTCGGAGTCAAAGCGGTGCCGGTCTATGATCATGCAATGCTGTGCAATATAGCGTTCCAGCTCGATCGAACCGGACCGCCCGCCAAGGGCAAAGACCTTTCCGCCGACAAGGTGCGAATAGCCCTTGAAAATGTCCAAATAGGCCGTGCCCGAGGTCAGGTGGTCGTCTACGTAGACGCCGACGCATTCCCCGCGGGAGATGGCGATATCGAACTGGTAGTCGTCTCCATCGCTCCGAAAACGGCCGTTTTCCACACGGATCAGTTCTTCTTTCATCGGCGTTCATTCCTCCTGCGAGAGCAGCGGCAGCGTCACGCAGCATTCCGTGCCCACGCCAGCCGCGCTGAAAATGCGAAGTCCATAATCCTCGCCGAACATCAGGCGGATGCGGCTGTTGACATTGCGCAGCGCGATGCCGTCCCGCAGCTGCACGCCGATCGGTCCGACGTCCCCGGCAAACGCTTCGTTGAGCCGGGCCACCTGATCCTCGGGCATGCCCACGCCGTCGTCCCGCACGCGGAGGAACAGCGTGTTTTCGCTGTTTTCCACAAGGATGCGGACCGTGCCATGCTCGATCTTTCCCTCCAAGCCATGCGAGACCGCGTTTTCCACCAGCGGCTGTAGGATCAGCTTGGGCATACGCGCTTCCAGCAAGGCTTCGTCGCCGAGCTCCAGCTCCATCGAAACCTTGTCGCCAAAGCGGCAGCGCTGCACGGTGAAATAGTTTTCGGCGTTGTCCAGCTCGTCGGAGAAGGTCACATATTCCTGCAAGTTGGAGATCGTGTAGCGGAAAAAGGTGGCAAGCGCCTCGGTCGTCTCGGCGATCTCCTCGCAGTCCGCGAGCAACGCGTCCGACCGGATCGCTTCGAGCGCGTTGTATAGAAAATGCGGGTTTATCTGGTTTTGCAGCGCCAGATACTCCGCCTGCTTTTGCTGTAGCTTGGCGATCTCCTCGCCGTGCAGCCGCGTTTCGATATCCGAAAAGAACGCGCTGAGATCAGGGTCCCGGCTCCAGTCCCTCCGCAGCACAGCTTCCAAATTTTTGTCGTTCCGATAACGCCTAAGCGCGCTTAACAGCTTCCATCCTGTACGAAACCGCATGGTACCACCTACTTATACAGCTTCTTGTAATCCGACGGGCTGACGCCGGTCGTTTTTTTGAACAGCCGTGAAAAATACTTTAAATCGCGGTAGCCGACCTGTTCGGCCACGTCCTGCACGGACAGCGTATCGCTGCACAGCAGCTCCTTGGATTTGTTGATGCGCAGCTCGGTCAGATAATCCATAAAATTCTGTCCGGTCTCTTTTTTAAATAATACTGAAAAATAAGTGGCGTTGAAGCCGACCGCGCTGCTCACGTCCTCCAGCCGCAGCGCCTGCTGATAGTGCTGTTGGATATAGCGCTTGGCCTCGGTAATCGGGCGGGTCTCGCGCAGCGATTTTTCCTCGCTCAGACGGCGGAGCTGTTCGCAGACGCCCTCCCGCAGCAGAAGCAGGATGTCTTGCGGCGCGGCGCAGCGCCAGAAGTTTTCGCGCATGGTTTCCGAGAACCGCGGTTCCACCTTGGCGTTTTGCTGCATACCGTACAGGCTTGTCTCCAGCACCTGCGTAAACCAATCCTCCAGCATCTGTCCATTCAGCGGCTTTCGCGGCACGATCAAGCGGTAGCTGTCCTCCAGCTCCTGCGTAAAGCGTGTTTCGTCTAGATATTCCGCCGCTTCTTGAAATCGCTTTTTATGCGGCGTGTCCATCTGGTACCGCTCGTCAAGCGCGGGTTCCTCGCTTTCCGCATCCCGCCACGGCTGTACGCGACACAGGCGGTCGCGGCAGAGCCAAAGCGCCTCCCGCATGGAGGCTGCTAGTTGCTCCGGGCAGGTCTTGCGGCTGCCCAAGCAGACGGTGCACCGGATTCCCCAAAACAGATCGCGCTGTTTTTCTACCTCTTTTCGGATTTTGGTAAAGCACTGCTTGACCTCGACCGCGCGATAATCGCGCAGATACGTAAGAACGGCTACGCCTTCCCACAGAACGGCTGCCGCGCATTCGTCCGCGAGCGGCTGTATCTCCCGCCGCACGATCTCCAGCGTGTGCTGCATCATGATGCGGTATCCGTCCAGCGATTGGTCCGCATAGGAGATATCCGGCTTGATCAATGCGGCAAAATAGCAGCCCTCGCCAAAGCGCAGGTCGTATTCCGCTTCGGCCTGCTGCGCGGTCAGAAACGGCTGCTGCCGCTCTGCCGCGCTCTTGAGCGCTGCGATGAGAAGGTCCTGCCGGCGCTCGCCGTTCTTTTGCAGATGGTATTCCAGCGCGGTCTCTTCGCCCAGCTTATCCTTCAAGCGAAGCAGTATATCGGAAAGCTCGTCCTGCTTGAGCGGTTTGAGCAGGTAATCCTCCACGCCGTATTTCAGCGCGTTTTGCGCATATTCAAATTGCCGGTATCCGCTGATGACGATGAAATGCAGGCCGGGTTGCAATCCCTTGGCGCGACGGATCAGATCAAGCCCGCTGCAACCCGGCATACGGATATCGGTGATCAGCAGATGCGGCTGCTTTTGCTGCACGAGATCAAGCGCGCGCAGGCCGTCATTGGCCGTGCCGACGACTTCGTAGCCGAGCCCCGCCCAGTCGACCAGCTTCAGCATCAGCGAAATGATCTTTTTCTCATCGTCCGCCAGAACGACCTTTAACATATGCATTCCTCCGGTATTTTTATATGACGATGAGAAAAGGGCGCGTTGCAAAATAAAAGAATTTCCGTATGTCATTCTGAACGAAGTGAAGAATCCCGCGCGAACGCGCGGATCGTACGTTGGTTTCGCGCGTTTGCGCGAGATTCTTCGTCGCTTCGCTCCTCAGAATGACAAGGTATAAAACATTCTTTTATTTTGCAACGCGCCCTTTTCTATACTTATCTTAACACTAGTTTAAAGATTTTTCAACATAGAATGCAGGTTAGGAGAAGTCCGCTACGTTGGATGCGTCGATCCATGTATTGTCGGTGATGATGACGTTGTTGTCCAGCTTGCCGCCGCTCAACAGCGTTACCGCCGCCTCGACGCCGTTGGCCGCCATGGCGCCGCCGTTCTGGGAAACGGTGCCGGTGATGCGGCCGTCCAGAATGGCCTCAAAGCCGTCCGGGGTGCCGTCAACGCCGGTGATGATGATGCCGCTGTTCGCGCCCGCCGCGTTGCCCGCGCCAACCGCCATGCCGTCGTTCTCGCAAACGATCGCGTCCAGATCATAGGCAGTCAGCCAGCTCTCTACCGTGGACTGCGCGCTCGCGGTATCCCACTGGCAGTCTGCCGGGGCGACGACCTGCACGATGTCAGGGTAGTTCTTGAGCACGTTTTCGTAGCCTTCCATGCGCTGCAAGCCGCCCGAGTCGCCGGACGGGCCGGTCAGGATGGCGATGTTGCCCTTGCCGCCGAGCAGGTCGGCAACGTGCTGCATCTCGGTCTCGCCGGCCTTGACGTTATTGCCGTAGGAAACAGCGGCGATGCCGTTGGCTTCCCAATCGGTGCAAGCCGAAACGATGTTGATGACGACAACGCCCGCGTCCGCGGCGTTCTTCGACGCGTCGCCCAGTCCGTCGGGATCGACAGGCTCAAACAAGATCGCGTTATAGCCCTCGGACACGCACTGCTCGATCTGGCTGATCTGGGTCGCGGCGTCCTGATCCGCGCTGAGGATGGTCAGGTCGACGCCCAGCTCCTTGGCCTTGGCCTCGGCGGCCTCGGTCAGCTCGATCTGGAAGGCGTTGGTCTGGTGCTGCTGGATCAGCGCGATTTTGTAAGCGTCGCCGCCCTTGTCGGCATCCGCGCTTGGTTCGGCGTCGCCCTTCGTCTCGCCGGACGCGTCGTTACCGCAGCCCGCCATGGTCAGGACCATCGTGCCGGCCATCAGCATGGCCAGAAATCTTTTTTTGCTCATTTTTCTCTTCCTCCTTAAGAAGCATATATGGTAAGAGCGGAGCGCCCCGCGCCCCTGCTCTTAACATCCGTCAGTTTTTCTTTCCCTTGCCCTTTACGTCGATGAGGACCGCCAGCACGATGATCGCGCCCTTGACGATCTTCTGCCAGTGCGAGGATACGCCCATGATATCGAGACCGTTGGCAATGATGGTGATCAGCAGGCAGCCGACTACCACGCCCCACGGCTTGCCGACGCCGCCCACCATGGAAACGCCGCCGACGACGCACGCGGTGATCGCGTCCATCTCGTAGCTTTCCGCCGCGGTCGGCTGGCCGATCGTCACGCGGGATGTCATCAAAAAGCCGCTCAGACCGGCCAGCAGGCCGGCGATAGCGAACGTGGAAATGCGGATCATCGTTGTGTTGATACCCGAAACGCGCGCGGCTTGCAGGTTGCCGCCGCAGGCATAGACCCGGCGGCCGTATACCGTTTTGGCCAAAACGAACGAGCAGATTAGGATGACGACGACCAGAAAGACCGCCAGCATCGGCACGCCGAAGAGCGAGCTTGCGGCGACCTCGCGATATTGCTTGCTGATGCCGGTGATCGGCTTGCCGTTGGAGGTCAGCAGCGCCAGGCCGCGCACGGCGGTCATGGTGCCGAGCGTCATGATGAACGGCGGCAGATCACCGATCGCGACGCCCACGCCGTTTACCAGACCGACCGCAAGACCGGCCAACATCGCCACGACCAGCGGCACGATCAGCGGATATTGCCCCTGACCGAGCATGGCGGCGAGAATGCCGGTGAACGCGACCGTAGAGCCGACGGACATATCAAAGCCGCCCGCGATGATGACGAACATCATACCGAACGCCAAAATGCCGTTGATCGACGCTTGTTTTAGAATATTAACCAGATTGCCCGGCTGGATAAAGCTCGGCTTGAGGCAGGTCAATACAATGATCAGCGCGATAAAAATCACGAAGATGAAGTATTCGCTGATCAGCGCCTTTGCATTTTTCTTCTGTTTCATAGTTTCCCCTTCCTTATATCTCATACCTCGATGGCGGAGGCCAGCGCCATAATGCGCTCCTGCGAGAACTCGCCCCGCTTGACCTCGCCGGACAGATTGCCCTCGCACATGACCATGATCCTGTCGCACACGCCCATCAGTTCCGGTATTTCGGACGAGATCATGACGACTGCCTTGCCTTGCTGTACGAGTTTGCCGAGCAGCAGATAGATGTCGCGCTTGGCGCCGACGTCGATGCCGCGGGTCGGCTCGTCCAGAATGATGATATCGGGATCATTCAGCAGCCATTTGGCGATAACGACTTTTTGCTGGTTGCCGCCGGACAGGTTGCCGACGATCTGGTCGCCGGAAGGAGTTTTGATATTGAGTTTTTTGATGTAGTCCAGCGATGCGCTGCGCGCCTTGTTCTTGTTGTAAAGGCCGTGGCAGAGCAGCTTGCGGATGGCCACCATGGCAATATTGTCGCCCACCGTGCCGCTCAGGTTCAGACCGGTGCCCTTGCGGTCCTCGGTGATGAGCGCGACGCCCTCTTTGATGATATCGCTTGGCGAATGTACGTGAACCTGCTTGCCCTTTATATAGATTTCGCCGCCCGACAGCGCGTGAATGCCGAACAGTCCCTCGACCAGCTCGCTGCGCCCCGCGCCGACCAGACCGCCAATGCCAAGAATCTCACCCTTGCGGACGGAAAAGCTGACGCCCTTGACCTTGCGATCCACACGGACGATGTTTTTAGCCTCTAAAACGACCTCGCCGATCTGCGCTTCCAGCTTGGGGAACACGTCGGTGATCTCGCGGCCGACCATCATCTTAATGAGCTGTGCTTCGTTCAAATCCTTCGTGTCGCCGGAACCGATATACTGGCCGTCGCGGTATACGCTGACGCGGTCGCAGATGGAAAAGATCTCGTCCATGCGGTGGGAGATGTAAATGATCGCGACGCCCATTTCGGCAAGCTTGCGGATGTGGCCAAACAGCAGTTCGACCTCGCGCTCGCTGATCGCCGCGGTTGGCTCGTCCATGATGATGACCTTCGCATTGACGGAGATCGCCTTGATGATCTCGATCAGCTGGCACTGCGCGACTGTCAGTTTCCGCAGCATTTCCTCGGGCGAAACATGCAGGCCGCTCTCTTCGATCAGCTTTTGCGCCTGTTCGATCTCCGCCTTTTTGTCTACCAGTCCATTTTTGCGGATCTCACGCCCGACAAAAATGTTTTCATACACGGACATATCAAGGATCGGATTGAGTTCCTGATGGATCATGGCAACGCCAAGATCCATTGCCTCCTTCGGGCTTGAAGCCTTGTAGGGCTTTCCGTTAAAGAGGATTTCGCCGCCGTCGTCCTTGGTGTACATGCCCATCAGAATTTTCATCAGCGTCGATTTGCCCGCACCGTTTTCGCCCATCAGTGCGTGCACTTCGCCGGGTTTTACCCGAAGCTGAACATGATCAAGCGCTTTTACGCCGGGAAATGTTTTGCTGATATCTTTCATTTCCAGTATATACTCCATGCATTTATCCCTCCTCACGCCTCTTTTTGTTATTATTTTATCAAACGGAAAACACTTCGGGAACATCGATTTTTTGCATCAGGGGGGACATTTTTTGGGGATTTTACAAATCTGTCACTTTAGCAAAAAACGTGTTTGTTTTGTTGTGCAGTTTGTCTATGGCCGTCAGGCGGTGTGGAAACAGCGATAAAGCACAATTTCCGTAAAATAAAAAAACTGTTGCAAAAAAGGAAGGCCCCCGAATGTCATTCTGAACGAAGTGAAGAATCCCGCGCGAACGCGCGTTTCCAGTGTAAATTCCGCGCGTTTGCGCGAGATTCGCGCTCCTTAAAATGCCGCCAAGCGGCAGATTGAGGATAGCGGACTACGGTCTCGTCGCTTCGCTCCTCAGAATGACAAAATCGGTAGCATTCTTCGCTTTGCAACAGTTTTCTATTCACTTGTGGGAATTTATTTTACAGCCCCTCAGTGTTTGTTAGAGGAACTGTCCCGGCAGTACGTGCTTGTCGCGGGGCGGAAAGGTAGCGTCAAACGCGTCAATCGCGGCGGGCGGAGTGTCAAAATAGGCTTCACTCTCACGGAGAACGCCGGAAACGCCGGCGAGCGCGCCGGACTGCAATTCGAGCGCCATCAACGGATCGGGCGATTGGCCCTCCGCGTCCGTGATGCCGAAAACGCGCGCCCGCTGAAAGCCGAAGCGCGGGTAATAATCCGGCCAGCCGCACACGGCAACGGCAGGGTAGCCCAGTTCCCCGGCGAGGGCCAGTGAATGGCGTATCAACGCGGCGCCTACGCCGGATTTCTGGCGATCGGGCCGCACGCTCAGCGGGCCGAAGAGAATCAAAGGGAACTCCGTGCCGTTCTCCTGCACGATGGCGGCGCGGCTGTAGGCAATGTGGCCGACGATCCCGCCGTTTTGCTCGGCGACAAGGCTGAGTTCCGGGATAAAATCCGGGTGCTTGCGCAGCTGGTGCAGAATATAGTGCTCCACACAGCCGGGGCGAAAAACGTCCCAAAACGCGTCGCGCGTCAGTGCGTCCACGGCGCGCTCGTCTGCCGGGCGTTCCGGACGGATGGTCAGATCATTCATGGTTTCATTCCTTTTATTTTATAAAATGTTAAGCCCAGTATAGGCGGCGTGCGCGCGGCTGTCAAGCGTCTTGCCCCACCGCGCCCAGCTTGGCAAGATGAACGAGCACGGGCGCGGTCAATACGAGAGAGAGGATGAAGGCGCACACATCGGATATGGGCTGGCAGTAGATTACGCCCGTAAGCCCCAACAGGCGCGGCAGCACCAGCACCAGCGGAATGAAGAACAGCCCCTGCCGCGCGGCGGCGACCACGCTGGCCCGCACGGTGAACGCGATGTTTTGCAGCAGCATGTTGCACAGAATGACATAGCCCAGCAGCGGGAACGACAGGCACTGCCAGCGCAGCGTCGCCGCGCCGATGCGGATGACCTCCGCGTCGTCCGCGCGGAACAGGGCGATGAGCTGCGGGGCGAACACCGCGCCGAGCACCGCCAGTACAACGAGCAAAACACTGGACACGCGCACACAAAACCAGAAGCCGCGCGTGACGCGGTCATACCGCTTGGCGCCGTAATTAAAGCCGCATACTGGCTGATAGCCCTGACCGAAGCCGATCAGCGCCGAGGACGCGAACTGGGTGACGCGGGTGACCACGCTCATCGCCGCGATCGCCGCGTCGCCAAAGGGACGGGCGGCGGTGTTCAGGCAGGTGATGGCGATGCTGGCAAGACCCTGCCTGCACAGACTGGGCACGCCGCCGCCCGCGATGGCGAGAAAGCGCGCGGGACTGGGCGAAAACAGCTTCAGCCGGATCGGAATGCCGCCCGAATGCTCCACGCCCCACAATAGCAGCAGAAAGCTGACCAGCTGGCTCAAGATCGTGGCGATGGCCGCGCCCGCCACGCCCATATGAAAGGCAAAGATAAACAGCGGATCGAGCGCGATATTCAAAATACCGCCCGACACCAGACCGATCATGGCGTAGGTCGCGTTGCCCTGCAAGCGCAACTGGTTGTTCAAAACGAGCGCGGCGGTCATATACGGCGCGCCGAGCAGGATAAAGCGCATATAGGAGATCGCGTGCGGGAAGATCGTATCCGTCGCGCCGAGCAGATGACACAGCGGGTTTTGAAACACAAGACCAAGAGCCAGAATAAGCGCCCCCGCCATCAGTGCGGAAAAAAAGCCAGTGGAGGCCATGCGTTCGGCTTCTTCTTCATGCTGCGCGCCCAGTTGGCGCGAAATATAGTTGCCCGAGCCTTGACCGAAGAAAAAGCCGATCGCCTGAATGAGCGCCATCAGCGGAAAGATAACGCCGACCGCGCCGGTCGCGCTGGTGCTGAGCTTGCCGACGAAAAAGGTATCCGCCATATTGTAAAACGAGGTGATCAGCATGCTGATAATGGTGGGCACCGCCATTTTGCAAATGAGCGGCTCCACCGGCGCTTCGGTCATTTGCCGGAATTTACGCGCTTGCGCGTCTTCATTTTGCGCCATGTTCGGCGGCCTCCTTTGCTGCGTTTTCGATCTGCGTACATAATTGCGCAACGGCAAAGCCGTAGCTTTCTTCGGCTTCCACCGCGCGGCGGAAAAAGCCCGCCGCTTCCAGCGAGACAAAGCCGTGCAGCACGCTGCGCATCAGGCGGGAAAAGTGCACCTGCTTTTGCTCGGTCAGGCCATAAGGGGCCAGCACGCGGCGAAATAGCTGCATATAGCTGTTTTTCAGTTCGTCCAGCCGGTTATCGGCAAAGCCCGGCAGGCCGAGCATGGCCTTGTACAGCTGCGGCTGTTCGCGCGCAAAGCAGCGGTAGCAGGCGGCAAGGGCGCGCAGCGCGTCCGTCCCCGTCTTGCCCTCCATGGCGCTTTCGAGCGATCCCATCAGGCGCTCCAGCGCGCGCTCGGACAGGCGCGCGTTTAGTTCAGGCAGACCCTGCAAGTGGTTGTAAAGCGAGGCTGTTTTCACGCCGAGTGCGCCTGCCAGTTCGTGCAGCGTGATATTTTCCAGCCCCTTTTGTTCGACGAGCGCGGCCGCCGCGTCGACGATCCGGTCGCGGCTCAGTCCTTTTTTAGGCATGGGGGTTCCTCCAAACTAACAGTGTTAGTTTCTATATCCAGCATAAACTAATGGTGTTAGTTTGTCAAGCGCTTACCGTGCACGGGATAGGCAGCGCGCCGCCGTGTGATAGGATCAAAGCGGCGGTAAAACACCGCTAAGGGAATAGGATGAGTTATTTCCCCCTTTTTATGTAAATATTAAATAATATAAGACTTGGATATTAAGAATTTTAATATATATATTAATTATTTCAAATTATATATTGACATTATTGATTTCGGGGTTTATATTATAGACACTAAGAAGAGGGAAGGTGGTCGCGATGTATCAGGTGATCAGCCACTGTCCGGTGTGCGGAAAAAGGCTGAAGGTCGTCAAGCTGCAATGTGAAAACTGTGATACGGCCATAGAAAATGATTTTGCCCTAAGCAAGTTCGATTATCTCGCGGCGGAAGACCTGTTTTTTGCGGAAACCTTTTTGAAATGCCGCGGCAACATTAAGGAAGTGGAAAAGGAACTGAAAATTTCCTACCCGACCGTCCGCTCCCGGCTGGACGATATCATTCGCAAGCTGGATGGAAAGCCGGTCGCGCCGTCGCCCGCCGCTTCACGCAAAAAGGACATTCTGGGCGCGCTGGAAAACGGAGAGATCAGCCCGGCGGAAGCACTGGAGCAGTTAAAGCAAAATAAGTAACGCTTGCCCTGCGTTCGCGGACGCAGGCGCGTGGAAACGAGGTTATGAATATGGATGAAAAAATAAGGATCCTGAAAATGGTGGAGGAAGGCAAGCTTTCCGCCGAGCAGGCCGTTGATTTAATCGACGCGCTGGGCGAACCCGCGCCCGCGGCGGAGGAATTCGGCGCGACAATGCCCGCCGTATCGGACGCGGCGCCTTATGAAAATAAAATGCTGCGCGTCGTTGTGGACAGCACGACGGGAGATAAGGTCAATGTACAGCTGCCGGTAAAGATCATCCGTCAAGTACTCAAGGTGACCGGCAAGCTGCCGATCAAAAACGAAGAGCTGCAAGGCATTGATCTGGACGCGCTGACCACCGCCATACTGGAATGCTTGGATAATGAAACGCTGGGCAACATCGTGGAGGTTTCCGCGGCGGACGGTACCACGGTTCGCGTATTCATCGGATAAGACCGGGAGGATCGGCGCATGCGCATTATTGTCCGTTCCGAAGGGGTGAATTTGTGGCTGCCCGTACCGCTGTCTCTGGCAAGCGCGGCGGTCGCGCTCCTGCCGGAGACCCTCTTTGCGGATATGCGGAGATCGGTTCCGCCGCCCTATGACGAGTTTTTGACCAAGCGTTACTTGCGTGAACTGGTGCGGGAGTGCTTGTCCGTTTTGAAGCAGTACAAAAAACTGGAGATTGTCCACGTGGAAGCCGCGGACGGAACGTTTGTATCCATCCGTCTATAACGGCATAAAAGAGCGTCTGGAAATGGTAAATCCCATTTCCAGACGCTCTTTTATGCTTATAAGGACACGTAGGTGGGATCGTGCCGCAGGGCGGGCAGGATCTTTTCCAGCAGATCGCTCGTCGCAATACGAAGGGACGAGGTGTTCCGGCACGGATGGCAGCCGATAAAAGGGCGACCCTCCACCACGCCGCGGTCGATCACAAGACGAACCGTGTTATCCGGATCATTCAGCAGGCCAAGCACGGAGACCGAGCCGGGCGTTACGCCTAAGTATTCTTCCATCGGCTCCGGGCCCGCGAACGACAGCCGCGAAATGCCAAGCTGCGCGGAAAGATCTTTGGTGCGAAACTCCTTGTCGCCCGGCATTAAAAGCAGGTAAAACTGCGTTTTCTGCCGGTTGCACAGAAACAGGTTTTTGCAGATGTCGGTACCCAGCCGCGCTTCCACGGCGGCGCAGCACTCGATTGAGGGCGCTTCGTCATGATCGAGACGGAAAAAGGGTACGCCCAGCCGGTCAAGCAGGTCGTAACAGGCGATCTCGCGCGGGTCGCGGCCGGTGCAGTCCGCCGGGCGGCCTTCATATAAGATGGGATCGATCGTAAATGCGGACATGGGGAACTTCCTCCGTTTTTCTTTTACAATACGCCCGACGGACGGACTTGTCAAGGGTTGACTTGTATCGATGATCGATATATAATGCATATATCGGACATCGATATAAGGAGGATAGACCATGGGCATTGATAAAAGCTTGCTCGCGGGCAGTACCGTACTATTGGTGCTGCGCCTGTTGGAGGAAGAGGATTTGTACGGCTACCAAATGATCGACCGCTTGCGCGAGCGGTCGGACGATACCTTTGCGTTTAAGGCGGGCACGCTTTACCCGCTGCTGCACACGCTGGAAACGCAGGGCGCGGTGCAGAGCTATGTTTGCGCTTCGGCGGATAACCGGACGCGCAAATATTACCACCTGACGGAGCAGGGCCGGGCGCGCCTTGCCGAAAAGACCGAGGAATGGCGCCGCTTTTCCGGCGCGGTGAACCACGTGCTGAAGGGGGGCGAAAGCCATGCGTTTGCCTGACCCTGTGCGAAACGGCCTAACGCGCCTGCTGGAACGCGACGCGGCGGCGCGCGGCGAACAGTCGCCCGCGTTGCCGGAAGTATCCCCGCCGTCTCAGAAGCATCCGCTGCCCGCGCGGCTGGCGCTGTGGCTGAACGAAGCGACCGGACAAATGCGCTGGAAGCGCGCCAGACCCTACGCGGCGGACGAGCTGGCCGGCCACCTGACCGATCAGTACGAAGCGTTCCGCGACCAAGGGATGGATGAAGCGCACGCCGCCGAAGCGACCATACGCGAAATGGGCGACGCGGTGGAGACCGGCACCGCGTTGGACCGCGCGTGGCGGCCCGCGCCCGACTGGGTGATGCTGGGGCTGGTGCTTGGCGTGGCGATAATTGGAAAGATCGTCCAGTATCTAATTGCCGGTGTTGGGGTGTACCCGGTGGCGGCAAACGAATCGAAGGTTCAAATTTTGCAATACTTGGCAGGTGCCGTGTGTTTGTTTGCCGGTTATTTTCTTGATTATACTTGGTTGGGCAGGCATCCGAGGCTTACCTATGCCATTTGGGCAGGCATCATGGCGGCTGCATTTTGGCGTTCTCCTATCATGAACGGTAAATGGTACTATCCAGAGTACGGGCTTTGGTTGTTTCCCGTCGCGTTTGCGACGGTGCTGTATTCGCAGCGCGGAAAGGGACGACAGGCGTATGCACTTGCATAGCCGCCATGGTATCTATGATGTTTGTGGCCTTAGCAATTCCAAGTACGTCGGGTCTTTTAACGCTTGTATTGGTCTGCACCGCGCTGCTTTGCTGCGCCGTATGGCGCGGTGCATTTGGCGGAGGGCGCAAACGGCAGATTGCTCTTGCGCTGTCGCCCGTTGCTTTGATAGCGGCCGGAGTAATATGGATTATTCGCAATATACCCCATATAAGGGAACGTGTTGCGGCAATACTTAATCCGGCGCTGGATAATCAATATCAGGGTTATCTGGGATCGGCAGTTTGGGAAGCGCTGTTTGGCGGGGTGGTTCCGCCTGACAGCCGTGCAGAAAGGCTTGCTACTGTAAAGGGGGAAGGTGCTACCCAATTTATTCTTGCCGCCGCTAAGCTGCAATGGGGCTGGATCGCGTTCGCGCTGGTACTAACCGTAGTGTTGGTACTGTTGGCGCGGGGCTTTCAGCTGGCGCACCGGCAGGGCGGCGTGCTCGCCAAAATGATGAGCTGGGCGATCATGCTGACGTTTGCGTGCCAGACCATGGCTTATGTGTTGCAGAATTTCGGCATTATTCTTTTCGCGGCCTACGGTCTGCCGCTGTTTTCCTATGGCGGCCTGTATTTGTGCCAGACCATGCTATTGTTCGGCCTGCTGCTATCCACGCGGCGCACGGGACAAATCGAGAGCGGTGCAAAACCGGTGCGCATCGGGCGGAAAGCCCGTCAGGCGCGCGGCGTTCGGTAAAACCGCAAAATGTGTTATAATAAGGGACGATTTAAAAAATCGTCCCTTATTTATTTTTTTGTGCAAGGTTTTGCCGCGCCCGTTCGTATTGTAGGTGAAGGGCCCCTTCAAAGGAGATGAAACCATGAAACAATTTGGCATGCAGGAGGCCGAGCGGCTGGTGGAGACCTACTCCGACCTGATCCTGCGGCTTTCCTACACCTATTTGAAATCAACGCAGGACGCGGAGGATATCTGCCAAAACGTATTCCTCAAGCTATTGACGAGCGGGCAGGTGTTCGACAGCCCCGCCCACGAAAAGGCGTGGATCATCCGCGCGACGGCGAACGCCTGCAAGGATGAACTGCGGGCCTACCGCCGTAAGGCGGTCGGTATCGAGGCGGCGGCATCGTCCGCCGCGCCGGAAGCGCCGGATAACGCCGTTTTAGAAGCGGTGATGGAGCTGCCGCAAAAATACCGCGAAGCTGTTTATTTGCATTATTACGAAGGCTATTCGGTGCGCGAAACAGCGGCGCTGCTGGAACGGAGCGAGGCGGCTGTGACCACACAGCTCAGCCGGGGCAGGGACAAGCTGCGCACACTTTTGGGAGGCGATTATTGTGAACAAAGAGTATAACGATAACAGAGAGTATAATGAAGCGCTGGACAGTCTGCGTTTTTCCGGTGAAGCCAAGGCCCGCATGGTGCAGGGCCTGATGGAGGCGCAGGAGAAGCCGCAGCGGCGCGCGCGCCGTCCGCTTTCCAGAATCGCGGCGGTAGGTATCGCGGCGGCGCTGGTGCTTTCGATCGGCGCGGGCGCGGCGGTAGTATACAACAAGCTGGCGAGCGAATCGTTTGCGGGCGTGTTCGGCACGGCGCATACCGAGATTGTGGATAAGATCGGCAAGCCGATCGGCGCATCCGCGACCGATAACGGCGTGACGATCACGGCGGAGGCCATCATCGGCGATAAGTACAACTACGCCATGGTCTATGAGATCAGGCGGGACGACGGCACGCCGTTTGATCTGACGGGTAACGAGTACGGCTATTTGCCGCTGCATTTTGAAGATTCGTCCACGGATATCTCCTACATGGGCGGCAGCCACGGCGGCTCGTTCTTTATCGACGAGACACCGGGCGATAATGTAATTCAATTTGTCGAAATGATGTCGGTGGACGGCGAACTAAAGCCGGGCAAGGCCAAGGCGAGCTTCCAAAACCTGAAATTTAACGACGGCAACGAGGATTACACCTTGATCGAAGGCAAATGGAAGTTCAAATTCGACTTTGATTTTGAGGATACCTCGGTCAGCCTGCCCGCTGGCCAGACCTTTGACCTGAACGGCATGAACGCGAAGATCGATCGAATCACGCTGTCGCCGCTGGCGGTGCGCGTCGATTACACAGTCGACAGCGAGGTACAGTGGGACGACGACGCGCCGAGCGGCCGCGAGCCCGAGCAAAACCGCCGCGAGAGCCAGCGCTATTTTGAAAGCCTTCCCATCACGCTGCACAAAACGGACGGCACGACGATGGATCTGACAAATGCCGGCGGCAGCATCTCGCCCAAAAACGGAAAGACGGAATGCCAAAAGGGTAAGGTGTTCGACCAGATCATGCCGGTGGAGGAGATCGCATCGATCACCGTCGGCGGGATCGAAATTCCGGTTGCTCAATAAATCATCCTATTTTTACCGCTCCGTGTTTGACACGGGGCGGTACTTTTTCGTATAATAAAGGCAACCGATAAGGAGGAATGCAGCATGAGAGAGGAACGCTTTGGATATACCCGCTGGCAGCCGGACGGCGAGGGGAAGATCATGGACCGGGACGGCGTCTATCGCGAAATGCAGATGGATATGTGGGCCTACCGGATGAAGGCCGGTGAAACGCGCACAATACGCCGCGAAAACGATGAGGTCGCGGCGCTGGTGCTGTACGGCAAGGTAACGCTCGGCTGGGACGGACAGGCCGCCGTGATCGAGCGCCACAGCTTTATGGACGAGGGGCTAACCTGCCTGCATGTATGCCGCGACACGACGTTTACGATTGAAGCGCACGCGGACAGCGAGGTGATCTTCGTCGCCACCGGCAACGAGCGCGCCTTCGCCCCCAAGCTGTACACGCCGGAAAACACGCGGGAGAACGAAAGCTGCATGGGTCTTTGGGGCGGCAAGGCCGAGCGGCTGGTACGCACGGCCTTTGAATACGCGGACGCGCCCTATTCCAATTTGGTGCTGGGCGAAACCATCATGTACGAGGGCTGCTGGTCGGGCTATATCCCGCATTACCATCCCCAGCCCGAGGTGTATTATTTCCGCACCGAAAAGCCCTCCGCCTTCGGCGCGTCCTTTGTGGGCGACGAGGTGTTTAAAATAACGGACGGCAGCTTCTGCGCCATTGGCAAAAACCTGCCGCATCCGCAGGCCGCCGCGCCCGGCTACCGCATTTACATCCTTTGGGTCATTCGCCACTTGGATGGAGACCCGTGGGTGCGCGAAGCCTGCTCGGATGAGGAAGCCCACAAATGGCTCAAGCCGTAAAGGGCGGATAGTGAACAGCGTGTATGCTATGCTGCATTTTCGTCACTTTTTTCACATAATTTGATTTACAAATTAAATCGCCGGTGCTACAATGGGCGTGAAGAAAAAATTGACAGTCCCGCTTTTTAGAAGGAGGCCCTCAACATGCAACTGCTGCAAGAGCACCCTCTGCTCCGCACGGATAGCTATGCCAAGATATTCCTTTACAACACGCACGAGACCGTGGCCTGCGTGCCGCGCCACACCATCCGCATGAGCGAGCCGGTGAGACCCGGCTGCTTGCAGCAGGCGGTAGAAAAGGCGCTTTTGCGCTTTCCGCACATGATGCTCACCGTGCAGCCGACGGCCACCTCGTTCCGCTATGTGCAGAACGTGCGCCCGCCGGTGGTGTTGCCGTTCGACGGGGCGGACAGGCGCTATACCATCGGCTCGGACGATACGAACGGGTATTTGTTCCTCGTCGGGTATCAGGGCGATACCATCACGATGGAGTACCAGCATTCCATTTCGGACGGGCGCGGGTTTGAAGAATTTATCCGCTGCGTGCTGCTCCAGTACTTACAGCTTTCCGGTAAGCCGGTGGAAAACGACGGCTCGGTCCGCGCGATGGACACGCGCTATTCGCCGGAGGAATCGGCGGACGGCTACCGCCAACTCGCCGACCGCGAGTTTTCGTCCGAGGGCATTTGGAAAAAGCCCGAAGCCGCGCACGCGTGGGATCTGACCGACCTTGGCGACGGGCCGGAGATCGTAAGCGAAGTGACCTTTCCGTTCGCCGCGTTACACAGCTATGCGAAGGGCATTGGGGTAAGCCCGCTTTCCGTGGTCGCGCCGCTGTTCATGCGCGCGTTCGATCATAAGTTCGGCGGGGAGGAAAAAGCCGGTTATTGCGCAGATCCCGGTCGATCTGCGGCCGCTGCTGCCCACGGTGACGACCCGGTATTTCATCTGCTTTATCGATCTGCCCTATCTGCCCGAATACCGCGACCTGCCGGTGGACGAGGTGTTCCGCCGCACCAAGGCGTTTTTGAAGGACCAGATGCAGCCGGAGCAGCTCATGTACCGCGCCAAGCGCGCGTCCGATACCTGCCGCGAGCTGCACGAGGCAGCGATGCCGCTTGATGAAAAGTGCGTGCAGGGCCAAAAGCTGTGCCGCGATTTTGTTTTGGAGGATAGCTTCCTCATCACCAACGTGGGCGAGTTCAAGCTGCCCGCGTGCTGCCTGCCCTATGTGCTTGATTACGGCGCGGTGCTGCCCTCGGCGGCGCAGCCGTTCGCGCTGCTCATCAGCTCGTACAACGGTACGATGAAGCTTTCCATCGCCCAGCGCGATCACGACTTGACGGTGGTCAGCGATCTTGCGCGGTCGCTGGACGCGCTCGGTGTGCACACGGAAACGCGTTCCTATCCCTTTGCAGTCACAAAGTACGACGGAAAACGCTGCGGATGACGCGTCGGCGGCCGTGCGGGATCATCCCGCACGGCCGCCTTGCTTATTCCGGCGTTTTTTTGAGAAATCGCTTGACTGTGAACCCACTTTACCCTCTATAATAGGAGGTACAAAGGCAGGTGCGTGATATGACGATCGCAGAGGCGGAACTGAAAACAGGGCTGACGCGGGCCAATATCCGCTTTTATGAAAAGGAAGGGCTGCTGTCGCCCACGCGGGGCGAAAACGGCTACCGGAACTATTCCGATGAGGATGTGCGCACGCTGGAAAAGGTGAAGCTTTTGCGGCGGCTGCGCATTGCCGTGCCGGTGATCCGCGAGGTGCAGCGCGGCGAGCGCACACTGGCGGATGCGGTGCAAGCGCAGGTTGGGCCGCTTGAGCGGGAACGGCAAGAAACCGATCAGGCGCTCGCGATCTGTCAGGCCATTACGGCGGACGGCGTTTCATTCAGTGGGCTGGACCCGGCGCGCTATCTCTCTACCGCCATGGAGCAAGGGGGCGGGCAAGCCCTGCAAAACGACCGGTTACAGCCTGCCGGCCATCCGTGGGCGCGGTATTTTGCCCGCGCATTCGATCTGGGGCTGTATGCGCTGCTCCTGATGATCGTTACCCGATGGCTGCTGCGCTGGAACACGCCGGAGGGCCTTGTGGCTTCGCTTTTGTTCAGCTACGCGAAGATCGGCCTGATGCTGCTGTTTGAACCGATCCTGCTGCGCTATTGGGGCACGACGCCGGGCAAATGGATATTCGGCATGAAGGTGCGCGGAGTAAATGGGCAGAAGCTCACTTGGGCGGACGCGATGGGGCGCACGCTTTCCGTTTTTCGCACCGGTATGGGCTATGGCGTGCCGGTCTATCAGCTGTACCGCGCGTATGTTTGTTATAGCGCGTGCAGGGAACGCGAGCTTGCTTGGGACGAGGAAAACGATTCCGTGATCCTTGCGCCGAGGGACCGTATCCACCCGGCGCGCATGGTCTGCTTTGTGCTGGCGGATGTGCTGAGCTTTGCGTTGGCGCTCGGCGTGGTGCTCCGCGCGGAGCTGCCGCCCCGCCGGGGCGAGCTGACCCTTGCGGCGTATACCGATAACTGCAACGATTACTTAAAATACCGCGACCTGCCCGGCAGGGTAAAAAACGGAGAATGGGACGCATGGTCGCCCGATGATAGCACGTTTTTCATCGGCATGGAATCGAGGCAGCGGACCGAAGCGCAGACGGATGAAGCCGGTATGGTTCGCTCGGTCACGTATCGCTTTTCCAGCGCGGATATGCTGAGCGGCGACGCGCTCTACCTGCGCGATATGCTGCTTTATGCGTTTGCCGTGTCGCACGAGCGCAGGGGCGCGCTGGAGACTATGCTTGATCCGGTAACGGAGCAGATGGAAAATTTCTATACCGGTTTTGAGGCCGATCTCGGTTCGCTGCACATCAGCCAGCAGGTAACGCATACCGGATATGAAGTGGTTGGCGGCGTATACCTATGGCCCGAGGAAGGCGCGCAGGCGGCTTTTGAAATGGTGTTCACCATATCGAAAAAATAGTGTGTGTCCGCGTCGATAGGTCGCGATATGCGCGTAAATCGTGCATATTGTGTGAAAAAGGAGCATTTTAGGCGATTTTGTTGACATCCCTTGTGAGAAGCATATAATTTTTTGTAGAGAGAGGCGTAGCCGCTCTTTTATAGAAAAAAGGGGGATGTAAAATGGAGAACAACAACCAATTAGCGGCGACCGGCTTGCGGCGCGTTTTTACCAGCCAGATCTTGATGATCCTTGCGGTCGTGATCGCGGTGGTTCTGCAAGTGATCGCGGCGATGAAGGGGGCCGGGCTGGGGATGACCCTGCTCTTGGGTCTTGCGGTGCTCGTTTGCATGGTAGTAGCGTTTATTCTAAACATTATGGGCTTATATAAGGCTTCGCCCGCGCATAACCTTTTGAAGGCCGCGTTTTACATGACGATCGGCAACCTGATCTTTAGCGTGATCGGCCAGATCCCGGGCTTTGAAGGCGTCAAGCTGCCTGCCGGTATGGCGCAGGTCGTGATGGACGCCGCGATGGTAATTTTGGTATGCCGCGGCGCGGGCGATCTGCTGAAGGCCTCGGGGGACGAGGGTACGGCGAGCCTTGGCAATATCACCATCATCCTGTATCTGATCTGCACGGCCATCTATGCGGTGTGCCATTACATGCAGTTGACGGCGACCTCGCCGGTCACCATTTCGCTTCTGGTCGGCATGTTGGTATGTCAGGCGATCGGCAAGATACTGTACCTGATCTTCCTTGGTAAATCTTCCGGCTCATTGGCGGAATCGTAAAGCTTCACTGTATAACAAAGCGGACGGCGTAAGCCGTCCGCTTTGTTATACGTGGGTTTATTTTTGCTCGGGGATATTCTTTAAAATCTCGATCGGGCCGCAGCCGGCGCACTTGGCGCAGTCATGCATGCAGGCCATGGGATCGTCCGGGTCGTCCTCGCGGGCGATCTGCAAGATCGTGGGGTCGCCCTGCGCCTCTCCGACGAGGAACTTGGCGACTGCTTCCTCCGCGCTGCCTTCGCAGCCGGGGATGAGCAGCACGCCGATCAGCTCCAGCGCGTTGCGCGCGGCAAGGCCGAGCGTGCCGCAAATCAGTACATCGACCTTTTCGGTGCTCATCAAGCGGAGCATGGCGGTCGAACCGGCCGCTTCGCATGTGACCAGACGCTTGCCCGTGGGCGTTTGCCCATCGGCCGAAACGATCAGGTATTCGCGGCAGTCGTTCAGGTTCGCGCACACCTGACCGTCCGCGTAGGCTACGCCGATGTTCATAGCATACCCTCCAAGGCGCGCATGGCGCCCGTCAGCTCTTCCGGCAGCTTTGCGTCCTCCAGCTTGCCCGCGTCGACCGCGGCGGCGAGCGAGGGATCGAGCGGCAGACGCGCCAGCACCGGCAATTCGTACTGCGCGGCGACTTCGTCTATTTTGCTTTCGCCGAAAACGGAAATATGCTTGCCGCAATCCGGGCAGGCGAGGTAGCTATAATTTTCCACGATGCCGATAAGCGGGATGTTCATCATCTTGGCCATCTTAACCGCCTTGCCCACGATCATGGAGACCAGATCCTGCGGCGAGGTGACGACGAGGATGCCGTCCACCGGCAGGGACTGGAACACGGTAAGCGGTACGTCGCCCGTGCCGGGCGGCATATCGACGAAAAGGAAATCCACTTCATCCCAGAGCACGTCGCTCCAAAACTGCTTGACGGTCTCCGCGATGATCGGCCCGCGGTAAATGACCGGGTCGTCCTCGTTCGGAAGGACGAGGTTGATGGAAATCATCTGCACGCCGCCTGCCGAGCGAGCGGGCAGGATGCCGTCCTCCGTGCCGTCCAGCTTTTCGTGCACGCCGAAGGTCTTGGGGATGGAAGGGCCGGTGATGTCGGCGTCCAGAATGCCGCAGGTGTAGCCTCTGCGCGTCATGCCGACCGCGAGGGACGAGGTGAGCAGGCTTTTGCCTACGCCGCCCTTACCCGAAACAACGCCGATTACCTTTTTCACCGTGGCCTTGGCGTTAGCGGCCACTTGCAGGCTCTGCGGCCCGCCGCAGTTCGAGGAACAGCTATCGCAGTTGTGCGAACAGCCCATATTGTAACAACTCCTTACTTTATCTTGCTTTGCGCTTGCATATAGTATACCGCAGGCCGGAGCGATTATCAAGTGTGCGCCGCCCCGCATAGCCTGTATACAGACGAAAACGAGGAGGATTCAGGACAATGACCAACACGCAGTATTTCGCAAATGTCATGGGAAACAGCCTGCCCGACGCGGCGGCGGTTTTACAGGGCGCGCCGAACGGCAGAAGAATTGAAGGCACGGTATCCTTTTACCAAACGCCGCAGGGCGTACTGGTAACGGCGGCGGTGCGCGGCCTGCCGGTCACGCGCATGGCGTGCGCGCAGCCGATCTTCGCGCTGCATGTGCACGAGGGGACCGCCTGCACGGGCAACGCGAGCGACCCGTTTGCAAACGCGGGCATGCATTTTAACCCGGGCGGCTGCCCGCATCCGTATCACGCGGGCGATCTGCCGCCGCTGTTCTCCGACCGCACCGGCTTCGCTTGGATGGCGGTGCTGACCGATCGCTTCACCGTGCGCGACGTGCTGGGCAAGGCGGTCATCGTGCACTCGAAACCGGATGATTTTAAAACCCAGCCCTCGGGCGACGCGGGCGCAAAGCTTGCCTGCGGCATTATCACGCCCACGCGCCGCGACGGCGTCAGCGGTTGACCGAGCGCGCCATGCGCCGGTAGGTGTGCCGCACGCCGCGCACCGCGACCGAGTAAGCAAATATATTTTCCGGCAGCGCCATGCCGGCGTAGCCCGCGTCGCCAAGGTGGTGGATATCCGCGCCCGCCATTTTGCTCATCAGCGCGATCTGGCGGATGGTGGCGGTATCCGCGCCCTCCTGCGAGGTGCCGACCGCGGTCATGGCGAGTGCGTTTTTGGCGTGCACCGCACCGATCAGCGCGCGGGCGCACTCGGTAGTCCAGCCGGGCACGGTGCCCGGCGCGGGCAGCAGGATAATATCGGCCCCCGCGTCCAGAAAGGCTTCCGCGTCCGCTTCGGTCATGATGCGGGGGCCGCCCTCGCTCGGCACGCCCGCGGCGTGCATTTTGCCCGCGGCCAGCACGATGCGGTGCCCCACGCGCTCACGCAGCACGCGCAGCGTTTCGAGAATGGCGGCGTTCGATACGCCGATGCCGGGGTTGCCGGTGAGCAAGATCAAATCCGCGCCCATGTCGGCGGCGCGAACCGCGTTTTCGGCGGTGGCGCGTCGGCCCTCGGTCATGTTCCACATAGACTCGGCTGCTGGCGCGTCGCCGCCGACCGGCTCTAAATTAATGCCGACGGGGCGGCCCGTTAGCTTTTTCAGCGCACGGATTGTATCCTCCGGCGCGCACGCGGGCAGGCCCTGTATTTGCGGATTTTGCACATCGAACAGATTCAGCAAAATGATATCGGCTCCTTGCGAAGCCGCGAACTCGGCGTTCGTCGTGTCGCCCAGCATGGGCGGGATCGCGCCGATGGTCTCACAGACGATGGTGCGGCCCTCGCTTGCCGCAATGCTTTGTAAAAGCGCGTCGCGGTCAAGCGAAAGCATCTCGCTGGCCGTGCAGTCGATCAAACGTTTCGACATGATAAAAAGCCTCCGTAACAATATCGTTGTACTTAGTATATCAAATAGGCGCGGGAAATAAAAGCTTGCGGCCATGACTTGCAAACAGAAAAGCGCCGCTTCCGTGGGGGGACGGAAACGGCGCTTTTCCTTCACAATAAAAAGGGGGGTAAAAGAGAAATAAAAGATCGGTAGGCTGTCTATCGGTTCGGGCTTGCGGCTTCCCTTACCGACAATCACAGTATACTGCACTTTTGCGTAAAACGTGTGAATATTCTTTGAACATCCTGTGAAAGAATTGTTTCGCCAAATTTTGGCATTTTACGACCGGGCGGGACAAGTCTTTTACGCGGGCAAAACCGTGATTTCCACGCGGTTGCCGTCCGGGTCGAGCAGGCAGGCTTCGTAGTAACCGTCGCCCGTCATATGGGGTTCGAGCAGCACGGTGCGCCCCTCCGCGTGGGCGCGGCGCGCCAGCTCGTCCACCGCCTCCGTGGTATCCACGGCAAAGGCTAGGTGGGTCAGGCCGGTCGCTTCCTCGCCGGGGGCGTAGGCGGTCGCGGGGATGGTGGCCATCTCCATCAGCTCCAGCCTGCTTTTGTCACCGAAGGACACAAAGTACGATTCAAAATGCGCGCTGAAATCGGTATCGCTCCGGTATCGCTCACCGGTCCGGCCGTTAAAATAGGCGCAATAGAAGTCCTTCATTTCTTCCAGATTTTTAGTCCAGATCGCAACATGTTCGAGCATGAAAAAATCCTCCTTCATCAGCTTTGTCAGTATCATTATATCGCAAAATACCTGTTGCATCTCGTAACGATGCGCCCTATACTATAAGAAAAACGACAAAATACCCATGAAGGGGAGGAAACGGCCATGCTGATTGCGACCTGTCCGCTCAAAATAGGAGAAAACCGCATGGAGTGGCAGCCGCTTGCGGGTTCCGCGCTGGCCTGCTGCGCCTATCGCGGGGATGTGCACGACTACGTTGCCTCGCAGGTGCCGCCGCACTGGCACCATGAGTGGGAGCTGATGCTGGTGGAACGCGGCGCGATTAAGGCCACGCTCGCGGGCGAGGGGGCGCTGCTCCGCGCCGGGCAGGGGTATTTCGCGGGCGCGGACACGCTGCACAGCATGATTTGCGCGGACGAAGGGCCGTGCCGGTACCGGTCGATCGTGTTCGACCCGGGCTTGATTTCCGGCGCGGTGGGCAGCGCGTTCGATATCAAGTATATGCGCCCGCTGCTGGAACGGGGGCCCGCCTTTTTGCTGCTTGATCAGGAGGAGGGCTGGCAGGCGGGGCTTTTTGAAGCCTTTGCGCAGGCGTTCACAGCCTGTGAGAACGAGGGCTTTGGCTATGAATTTACGGTGCGCCACGCGCTATCGCAGATCGCCTTGGCCTTTTTACAGCACAGCGAGCCGCCGGTCGTTTCCCGCGCCGCGACGCAGCGCGAGCAGCGGCTCAAGCGGATGGTGCAGTGGTTTGATGAAAATTATGCCCAGCCCTTTGCGCTGGCTGCGCTGGCCGGGGCGGTGCATTGCTCCGCGCGCGAGTGCGAGCGCATTTTTAAGGAGCTGCTGCATTTGTCGCCTAAGGCATATTTATTGCGGCGGCGCGTGGCGGCGGCCATGTCGTTGCTGGAAAGCGGCGACACGCCGGTGGTAGAGGTAGCCGCGTGCTGCGGCTTTGCCGATCACAGCTATTTTTCAAAGCAGTTTCGCGCGGTGACGGGCTATTCGCCGCGCGCGTACCGCCGGATGATGAAAAACTGAAAGCATACGAAAAACCCCGAACCGTGGGGGAACGGTTCGGGGTTTTTCTGAATGACACAAAATGAAAAAAGGGGGGATTTGAAAAAAGGGGGATGAAGAAAAAATGCTGACAAATTGCTGTTCCGTCAGGTAGGATCTCGCTTTCCCTTACTGACAAGTTCAGTATACTGCATACAGAGGGGGAAAGTGTGAACAAGGTTTGAATAAGCTGTGAAAGCTTTTTGAAGAACGGATAGGAGGCGCGCTGCGGCGCGCAATTTTATGCGCGGCGGTAGCCGCGGGCGGCCGGGTGGGGGCACCCGGCCCTACAAAAACGGGTGCATTGTTGGGTAGGGCGGGGTGACCTCACCCCGCCGTATCGCTTGACTCGGATCGGAGCGCCAGTATTTCGCGGAGCTTTGTTTTTTCATAGCAGGCGCGCTGCGGCGCGCAATTTAATACGCGGTGGTAGCCGCGCGCGGCCGGGTGGCCCTACGTTGCAACGGAGCGGGCCGCCTACGTAGGGCGAGGTGACCTAAGATAAGGTAACGCAAAGACAGAAAATGTAGGGCGCGACGCCCCCGGCGCGCCGAGAGCGAAGCACCGGGATAAGTGAGAGCATCAAACAGGCCGGTATGGCCGAGCGAAGGGATATGATTTCTCAGGAAGCGTTGCGTCCCTTCGAGATGGCGCGCCGAGGGCGTGGTCCAGACCAGCTTCTCTTGGCCTTCGGCCAATTCACCTTCTCGCGCCCTACTAGCTCGGTGATTCCCCTGTTTTTTTCTATGCGTTTCCCTTATCTTTATGACATTGGTGACCCACCCCGCCGTTACGCTTGACTCGAATCAACGCAGCAATATTTTACGGCGCCTTGTTTTGTAGTTAGCGCGCTGCGGCGCGCAATTTCATGTGCGGCAGTAGCCGCAAAATAAGCGGAGAGAAACATTGAACGTGTTTCTCTCCGCTTATTTTAATTGTCTTGTGAACCAATATGGGTCCCATTGCGATGGAGTAGTTCCATAAAATAAAAGAAAATAGGACTGAAATTGGTTCACAAGGGGTATCGTTAAATGAACGAACAAAAGATTAAGCAGGATAGCATCAAAATTGGCGCCAATATACGTCGCATACGATGCGAAAACGGTTTAAAACAGACAGATCTAGTGCGGGAACTTGATTTGGCGGGGATTCCAATCACACGTGAAGCGCTTGTGAAAATAGAGAGCGGCAAACAACACCTTACAGCTACGCAATTTCGCGGTATCTGCAAGGCACTAAATACCACATATGATGAGTTGCTTTATCAGGACGATATGCATTCTGAAAAGTAAAGCCAAGCAATATCTATTGTTTTAACTCTTTCTTTGCCCTTTTAGGCTTGCGTTGTAGAATTACCATTTTCATCAGGTTCCCTTTTGTGAACTCTGCCGCAACCTCATATCGAGTCATCCACTGATTAAAAAAAACATAAAATTCATATGTAGAAGGTGGGCGATTACGGAAAACAGGGTTGATTTCCGCATACATATGAGGAACTAGTTCCCACGAATGATTAATTCCTAAACGAATCGTGTCTCGTACTGTAAATTTTATTATTTCATATTTTGCAGCGACGAATTCCCATGCTTCATCAGGTCTTTTGCCCATGTTTAATACTAGCGGTATTGAATCATAGAGAAATGTATATTCCCTTTTTGCACGAGAAAAACCAAAGCAGACTAAAGCGTAAGATACTTGATCTTGAAAGTTTATGTGTTTTATCATTTTTATCCCTCCTTTCTTCGGGGTGGACTAGTATGGGTCCCATTATAACATGTTTTTCCCATAAGATAAAGAAAAAATGGACTAAAACTGGTTCGCTAGAGGTGTCTTATGGAAGAACAAAAAATTAAACAAGATAGAATTAAGATTGGAGCCAATATACGCCGCGTGCGATTGAGTAAAGGGCTGGGTCAAACTGATCTAGTACGAGCACTTGATTTGTTAGGTGTTAAAATGACACGAGAAACGTTGGTCAAAATTGAGCGTGGTGTGCAGCATATCAGCGCGTCTCAACTGTGTGGAATCCGTGATGCCTTACACACCACATATGACGAATTGCTTTGCAAAGAAAATAAGCATACTCATAATATGTAAACGATGGCAGCGGATATAAGAATGCAAATTGCCTCCATTAAAGCGTGGTACTCGTCCTGTACGCGGCTACTGCCGCGCATTAAATTGCGCGCATAGCGCGCCTCCGATAAAATGAAGCGCCGGGAAAGGTGGGCGCGCAAAACTCGGCCGGTCCGGCCGAGCGAAGGCACCTGTCCACTGAATCCCTAGGCATCCGATCCGGCACCGCCACAAATTGTTTATATAGCAAAAGGTCGGCTCACATCGCCTCTGGACAGGAGTAGGGAAAAGTGTGGAGTACATAGGGGAGAGGAAAACCGCATGGTGTTCCTCTCCCCTATGCCCCGGCGGCGGGCGCCGCACCGTCTCTCGCGGCTACTGCCGCGCATTACATTGCGCGCATAGCGCGCCTCCAAACAAACGCGAAAACCCCGTTTCCGTAGGGGGACGGAAACGGGGTTTTCTCATCGATTCACAAAATAAAAAGGGGGTAAAAGAGAAGTAAAAAGATCGGTAGGCTGTCTCTGTCGGTTCGGGATTGCGGCTTCCCTTGCTGACAAGATCAGTATAACGCTATTTCGCCCCCAAAGTGTGAACAAGATTTGAATAGGCTGTGAAACCTTTTTAAATAACGGAAATATCGCCGGGTTTTCCCAATGGCACGAGGAAGCCCCGCATCCGTGGGGGGACGGATACGGGGCTACTCATCGTTTCACAAAATAAAGGGGGGTAAAAGAGAAATAAAAGATCGGTAGGCTGTCTCTATCGGCTCGGGATTGCGGCTTCCCTCGCTGACAAGACCAGTATAACGCTAAATACCAATTAATGTGTGAACAGTGTTTGAACAACTTGTGAAAGAATTGTGGCTTTCAACGGGCATGCTTTTTCAGCAGCCGGATGTCTTCGCCAATGAACCGCAGGGACGTGAACTCGCCAAGCAGGCGGGAGGCGACGGCGGGGGAATATTTCTCCGCTAGCACCTCAGCTGGCAGGTTGGTGTTGATGATCATCGGGCGGCTTGCCATCAGGCGGTTATTGATCAGATTGTAAAGCGCCGACACGGTGAACGCCGTGCCCATTTCGGTGCCCATATCGTCGATGATGAGCAGGTCGGCGCGCTCGTAGCGGGCGGTGCGGTCGGCGGCGGCGGCTCCATCGCCGGAGCCGAATTTAAGCGTTTCGTAGGCGGCTAAAATGTTGATCGCCGTATCGTAGGCTACGGAAAAGCCGCGCTCCGATACCGCCTGCGCGATGCAGGTGGAAAGGAAGGTCTTACCCAAGCCGGTGGAGCCGGTCAGCAGCAAATTAGGCGAGTGCGGGCCAAAGCTTTTTGCATAGGCACGGCATTCGCCGAGATTGTACTCCATATTTTCGCGCGGAGAAACGCCGAGGCGGCCGTCTGGCCGGGTCGAATAATAGTCCAGCCGAAAGGCGGCGAAGTTTTGGTCGCGTATGGGCAGCGCGGCGGAAAGCTCTTCGGTCAGCAGGCGAGCGCAGCGCGCCTTGATACAGTCGCACAGCACGCTGCCGACGTAGCCGGTATCCCCGCAGAGCGGGCAGACGGGCTTGTCCGCCAGATAATCGGCGGGATAACCCGCCGTGGTGAGCAGTCTGGCGCGCTCTTCTTGTAAGGCAAGGTTTTGATCGCGCAGCCGCTCGATAGCGGCGGTCGGGTCGTCGCCCGATTCGAGCGCCACCCGCAATACGCTGGCCGCCGTGGCTGAAAGCGTGCGGTCGATCGCGCGGACACGGGGCAGCTTCGCGTATATTTCACTTTGCCGGTCGATCAGCTGCTGCTGGCGCTGCTGGCGCTCGCGCTCCAATTCGCGCTTTGCTTCGGATAGGATCTTTTTATCGTATGGCATGGATTATTCCTCCGTTTGCCGCCGGTGGCTCTTGACACGGGCGGCCCATTCCTCTTCCCACGCGGTAAGCGTGGCGGCGTCCGTCGGCGCGGCCTGCGTCCCGCCGACGGCGGCCTTGCCCGCGCGGGTCTCGGGTTCCAGCGCGGTGATTTCGCTGATCGTATGTACGCCCTTGGAGTCCCACTGGCGCAGGATGCCGAGCGTGTAATCAAGGCTTTTGTGGCCCTGCTGCTTTTCGGTGCGGCGCACGGCGAGTTCGACCGATTCAGGCGGGAAGCCGCGCGACAGGGCGAACGCGGCAAGGCGCTGCTCCTTGGGGGCGGGCGCGGCGGTATCCGCGCCAAGGGCTTGATAGATCGCGCCCAGCAGGGGTTTTTCACCGGCCCTGCGGGAAAGATAGGCTTGCGCGTCCTGCGCGGAGATGATGCCCATATCGGCCCACGCGTAAGCCTCGCGGCGGATATCGGCAAGGCGCACCGCGCCTTTTTCTTTTTTTAGATAGGAAAGCATTTCGATAATCGCCTCCGCCGACAGGCCAAGGTGGTCGTACGCGGTGAGCAGGGTGCGGAGCTGTCCCTCGGTCAGCGTGCGGCCGAGCGCTTCCTCCGCCATTTGGCATACGGCGGAAAATTTATGGTCGTCCACACGGGCGCGGCGCAGCTCGTCCGAGCCGTAGGCGGGGGTTTGCGGCTTTGCCGGTTCCGCGGGCGCGGGGGCCGGCGGCGCGGTCAGCCCGTTCAGGGTAAAGGCGGCGCGCTCGAACCGGGCCTGCGTCAGATGCAGCGCGCGCATGGCGGTCTTATCGTCCGTCACCGCGCCGTGGCGCAGAATATAGAGATATAAAAGGGCGGCGTCGCCGTCGCCCACGGCGATCAGCTTGTCCAGCGTGTCGCACCGGGCGACGCGCAGCTCGCCCTCGGGCAGCGAAACGGAGGTTTGTGACATGGGTGATAGAATCCTTTCTGAATGGAAGCGACTTTGGATGAAAGCGATACATATGACATTCTAACTGCTATTATACCACAGCGGCAAGCAATTTCGAAGTGTCAAAACACACCTAAGCGCCGCTGATGGTATAATGAATTTGATCCGGGTATAATAGCCGTTTTACGGCTATTATACCACAGCGGCAAAGAAAAGTAAGCACTAAACATCCCGTTAAGCGCCGCTGGTGGTATAATGATTTAATCCGTGTATAATAGCCGTTTTGCGGCTATTATACCACAGCGGCAAGGAAAAGTAAGCACTAAACATCCCGTTAAGCGCCGCTGGTGGTATAATGATTTAATCTGTGTATAATAGCCGTTTTGCGGCTATTATACCTTGCGCCGGGAAAAGATGCAAGGACGCGGGGAATTTTATCAAAAATGCTAATGCATTTTACCTAAAACTGTTGTATAATAACTTTGCTAGTCTCTATACGGGCTGTTTTGCCTAAAAACGTGAACGGAAGGATCTATATGAGTAATGTGATTGCCGCCATTGCAGGCGGTCTGTTCGATGAGGGCGGCGTTTCCGCTTTTTCGCGCCCCGTGCTGTTTGGCACGGCGGGGGACGCGGTGCTGGGTGCGCTGCCGAAGGAAGCCCAAACATGCTATTTTGCGCATGACGAGCGCGAGAACCCGATCGCCGGGGCCGAGAGCATCCCGCTCGCGGAAAACCGCTTTGCCTCGTTTTCTTCGCTGACGGACGCGGAGCAGGTAATCGTCATCGCCGAGCCCTTCGCCCTCGCGGAGGACGACGCGCTCGAGCATTTAATCGAAAGCCATACCATTACGGGCTACGGCGTGAGCGTTTTGGTGGCGGAGCAGCAGGGCTTTGACGCCGAGGGCCAGCCCATCCCCGCCGACCCGGCCGTGCTGGTCGCTGTGTTTACCGGCAAAATGCTGGGCGCGGCGCTCGCGAGCGGCGCGGATACGCTGGACGCTTTGGTGGAAGCCGCGGTCGCGGCGGGCGCGCAAAAGGGCGTTGCCGTCACCAACGAGATCGTCGCCATTCGCGACGGCGCTTCCGCTTATGTGGCGCAGCTTGCCGTGCAGAACCGCGTCAATTTCGGCCTGATCCAAAACGGCGTACAGCTTTTTGATCCCACCAGCACCTACATCGCGCCCGACGCGGAAATCGAACCGGGCGCAGTCATTTTGCCGGGCTGCCATATCCGCCCGGGCTGCAAGGTCGGCGCGAAGGCCGTCATCGGCCCGAACAGCATCCTTGAAAAGGCGCAGATCGGCGCGGGCACCACGGTGAACAACTCGCAGGTGTATGAATCGACCGTGGGCGAAAACGTCACGGTTGGCCCGTTCGCTTATATCCGCCCGCAGTGCGTGGTTGGCAACGGCTGCCGCATCGGCGATTTTGTGGAGCTGAAAAAGTCCACAATCGGCGACGGCACCAAGGTATCGCACCTGACCTACATCGGCGACGCGACCGTGGGCGAGCGCGTCAACTTCGGCTGCGGCACCGTCGTGGTCAACTACGACGGCTACCATAAGAACCAAACCATCATTGGGGACGACTGCTTTATCGGCTGCAACACCAACCTTGTCTCCCCCGTAAAGCTCGGCGACCGCGTGTTCACCGCGGCGGGCACGACCGTGACCAAGGACGTGCAGGACGGCGCTTTGTGCGTTGCGCGCGCACGACAGACCGTAATGGACGGCTGGAACGACCGCCGCCGCGCCGCGCATGAAAAAGAGAAAAAATAAAAGAGCGAAAAGCTATTTTTCAAAAAAATACGGAGGGGAAAACCCATTATGATATCTCACGGAAAAAACATCAAGATCTTCGCCGGCAACTCTCACCCGGCGCTTGCCATGCAGATCGCTTCGGCCCTCGGCCTGCCGCTCGGCAAGTCGTCGATCTCCACCTTTGCGGATGGCGAGATCTCGGTCTCCATTATGGAATCCGTGCGCGGTTCGGATGTGTTTCTGGTGCAGTCCACCTGCGGCCCTGTCAATAACAACCTGATGGAGCTGCTCATTATGATCGATTCCTGCAAGCGCGCTTCCGCGGGCCGCATCACGGCGGTCATCCCGTACTTCGGCTATGCCCGGCAGGACCGCAAGAGCAAGGCGCGCGACCCGATCTCCGCCAAGCTGGTGGCCGATCTGATCACCGCCGCCGGCGCGGACCGCGTGCTGACCATGGATCTGCACGCCGCGCAGATTCAAGGCTTCTTTAACATTCCGGTCGATATGATGCTGGGCGCTTCCGTGCTCATCCCGTATATCGCGGGCAAGTTCGGCGTGGGCGCGGACGATCTGATCGTCGTTTCGCCCGATCTGGGCTCTGTCGCCCGTGCGCGCAAGTTTACGGAAAAGCTCGATCTCAAACTCGCCATTATCGACAAGCGCCGCCCCAAGGCCAATGTCAGCGAGGTCATGAACATCATCGGCGACGTGAGGGGCAAGAAGTGCATTTTGGTAGACGACCTGATCGATACCGCCGGTACGCTGTGCCACGCCGCGGAAGCGCTCGTTGAAAAGGGCGGCGCGACCGAGGTATACGCCTGCGCGACCCACGGCGTGCTTTCCGGCCCGGCGGTGGAGCGCATCTCGAACAGCCCGATCCGGGAAATGGCGCTGCTCGATACCATTCCGCTGCCGCAGGAGAAGAAGATCGATAAGATCAATGTTCTTTCCACCGCGCCCATTTTTACCGAGGCAATCGCAAGAATTTACGAAGAGGTGTCTGTTTCCACGCTGTTTGATTAAGACGGCGGCGGAAGCGGCCGGGTGGGGTCACCCGGCCCTACAGCGCAACGGGTGCCACCCTGTATAGGGCGGCGTGACCTCGCGTAAAGCGTCGACACGGAAACACAACAACGGGAGGAAACCTCCTTGTGTAGGGCGGGGTGACCGCACCCCGCCGCCCGCCGCGTCCACGCGGCGAAACAATGGTTTTGTACAAAAAAGGCTGCTGCGAATCGCAGCAGCCTTTTGCTATAGAAAGGGAATGTTATGAAGGTTTTAGCGGTCGGCGATATCGTCGGCGAGGCGGGGCTGGACACGCTATCGGCGCTTTTGCGCCGCATCCAGCGCGAGCATGGGATCGACTTCACCGTGGTTAACGGGGAAAACGCGGCGGGCGTGGGGCTAACCCCCAAACAGGCCGACGCCATGCTGGACGCGGGCGCGGATGTGATCACGCTCGGCAACCACACGTTCGGCAAGCGGCAGATCGTTCCTTATTTAGACGACGAGCCGTGCATTCTCCGCCCGGCCAATTACGCGCCGCAAGCGCCCGGACGGGGCTGCGGTATTTTTGACGGGCCGCGCGGCGCGCGCATACTGGTGATGAATCTGATCGGCCGGTGCGAGATGCAGTTCGGCCCGGACAACCCGTTTTTGTGCGCCGACCGGTTGCTGAAGGAAAACGCGGGCGGGTACGATATCGCCCTGTGCGATTTCCACGCGGGCGCGACGAGCGAAAAGGTAGCCATGGGCTATTATCTGGATGGCCGCTGCGCCGCCGTTTGGGGCACGCACACCCACGTGCAGACCGCGGACGAGCGCGTCAACCCAAAGGGCACGGGCTATATCACCGATATCGGCATGACGGGGCCGACGGTTTCGGTGCTCGGCGTGTGTCCGGAGCAGTCCATCGCGCTGTTTCGCGGCGATTTGACCGAATACTTTAAAACAGCGCCCGGCGAGACGGCGCTCGCGGGCGCTGTGTTCGAGATCAGCGAAGACGGAACATGCCTTGCGGTGACGCGAATAGCACAGAAATTTTCTCGGTAAGGTACGCTTCGGCTCCCGACGCGGGCTGGTTTTCCCAGTCGTTATAATCCGTGATGCCCTTACCCGCGTTCGGGTGGAAGTGGGAATAGACCGCGTCCGTGGTGAACAGCGCGACCAGCACGGCGCACAGCACGAGCTGCACGGGCGAGGACAGCCGGTCGATCAGCCCGCCGAGCAGCGGCCCGGCGAAGTAGACCACCGCGCAGCAGCCAAGGCCGAACACCACGGCGCCTTCCAAGCAGATGCGGCCGTTCAGGTTCATGAAATAGCCGCTGTAATCCCACCAGCGCACGCCCTTGGTCGCTTCCAGATACCAACTGGTGAAGTATTCGATCACGCTGCACAGCACCATGGAGACCAGAAAAGTCGCGACCGGGCTTTTGAACAGGCGTTTTAAAAGCAGCAGCACCAGCGCGCCGCCCGCGCCGTAAATCGGCAGCCACGGGCCAAACATCGTGCCGCGGTTGATGAACATGCCCTGCGTGACGATGTGCAGCGCGACTTCCCACACCCAACCGGCGAAGGCAAACGCGAAGAAAAGCAAAATAAGCGTTTTCAGCGTGTACTTCCGGGTGTAATCGAACTTATGGTGGCGCGCCCGGTGGAACACGACCGGGCCGGTATAGAGGGTGACGCCATCCGCCGCCAGCTTTTCCTTGGGGCCGGATACCGGCTTGCGGCCAAATTCCGGTACGATGAAAAGGGAGGCGAGCGGCGCTTGTTTTTCCAGCTGTTCGGCGCGCAGCGCGACGTACAGCTCGGCGTAGGTGGCCGCTTTATAGCCGTTGACGAAGAATAGGGACAGCAGGCAGGTGAGCAGCCCGGCGATCGACCCGGAAAGCGTCGGGTGGCCGGTGGACAAACCGAGGATTAGCCCCAAAACGCTCGCGCCCAACGTGGGCAGCAGCGTCCACTGGATCATAAAGGTCAGGTCGATCACAAAGCAGCGCCATTTGTTGCCGTGCATCATCTGCCGGGACAAGCGGATTGCTTCGCGCGCGCCTGCCTGCGGGTTTTCCGCGAGTATGTAAGGCACCATGCGGTAGGCGTACATTTTGATGAAGCCGCCGACCATGGTGAACATCCACAGGATGAGGTAGAACGATTGCAGCAGCATGGCCCGCGCGGTGTTCAGCCAGTTGCCTTTATGAAACGGCGTGAACAGGGCCGCGATGCTGATATGATCCTCCACGCGGGCCTCTAAAAAGAAGCGCCGCGCGCCGACCACCAGCACGCTTACGACGAAAATGGAGAACCACACGCCGCCCGCCATGCCGAGAACGGCGAGCGTAACGCCGCCCCAGCCGGACGAGCCCGACCGGTCGAGAAAAGCGAATAGGGCCGAGGCCGGACCGGTCAGCGTATCAAAAAAGGGTTTTACGCTTTGCGTGGCGGTGGCCCACATCGGATGCGTGCCGTCCGTGGGGTCGATATCCAGCCATTTTAAAATGGTGTCCCAGTTGGAAACGGTGGTTTGCTCGTGTATGACCTCTACCTCGGTCTGGGCGCGCGACGCGTCAAAATCGCGGATGAAGGACACGGAATCCCCAAATTCCGCGCCGGTGAACGCAAGGATAAAACAGACGGCCACGGCCGCCCAAAAGTTGCGCATGAAGCTCCGCTTGCCCCGCGCTTTAAGCTCTCTTCTTTCCCACATGATGTGTCCCCCTAAATCCTATCGAATGGAGTTTTTTGCATATGCTCGCTTTTATTTTCGCACCATTTTACATATTCGTCAACCTTTATTTGGCCCGCTGGGTGCTGCGCTGGACAGGGGCTTATCACCGCGTTTTCGGCACGAAAACCTTTCGTGTGCTGTTTGGCGCGGTTTATGCATTTCTTGCGGTGACGCCGCTCAGTTCGTTCGTGATCAAGTCGCCGGTATGGCTGCACCGGCTGCTCAAGCAAATGAATAATTTTTGGCTGGGCTGCCTGCTGTATTTGATCTTGGCGGTGTTGTTGACCGAGCTGATTCTTTTTATCGCGCGCAAATGGCGAAAGAAGGATTTCGAGGGCGTGCAGCGCGTGCGGCAGGTGCAGGGCGGTATCGCGCTGGCGCTGGTGTGCGCGCTCACCTTTTACGGCGTGGCGCATGCGGAGCGCCTGTATGTGACAGAATATGATATCGCGATCGACAAGGCGGGGGCGGACATGACCGTGGCGCTGCTGGCCGACCTACACATGGGGTACTCGACGGACCCCGCCTATATCGAGGAGGTCGCGGCGGCGGTTAATGAAATGCGGCCCGATCTGATCGTTTACGCGGGCGATATCTTCGATAACGAGTACGAGGCCGTGCCCGAACCCGAGCGGATCGGCGCCGCGCTCGCCTCCATGCAAAGCCGGTACGGGGCGTACGCCTGCTGGGGCAACCACGACCTGCGCGAGCCGATTTTGGCGGGCTTTACATGGGATACCAAGGATTCTGAAAAAAATGACCCCCGCATGGAAAAATTTTTGGAGGACGCCGGGATCACGCTGCTGAACGATGAAAGCGTCACACTTGCAAACGGTGTGACCATCGCGGGACGGAAAGACCCCTCGCGGACGAAAAAGGTGGGTCAGTCACGGCTAACGCCCGAAGAACTGCTGGCCGGCGCGGACAAGGAAAAGCCGGTTTTTGTCATTGACCACCAACCGAAGGAGCTCGCGGAGCTGGCCGCGAGCGGGGCCGATCTCGATCTGTCCGGCCACACGCACGACGGGCAGATGTTCCCCGGCAACCTGACGATAAAGCTGATGTGGGAAAACGCTTGCGGCCATATTAAGGTGGGCGATATGCATTCGGTCGTCACCTCGGGCGTCGGCGTATGGGGGCCGAACATGCGTGTGGGCACGAAAAGCGAGGTCGTTCGCCTGAACGTGCGCTTTACTGGGATAAATTAGCGGTAAACACTTGTCCATCTGGTGAGAACGACTATAATTTTCCGCTCGATTTTGTACATTCTGCAAGAACTTGTCGCATAACTTGCAAAAATAGCAAAATCGGTTGACGGCGGGGTGGGTTTTGATGTATGCTATAAATGAACTAAATCGGACCTTGCGCGGGCACCCTACATTGTCGGCGAAGATCCATTGCCAGCATCGCCCGCGTAACGCTGCCCCGTTCGCGCGATGCCAAAGGAGGAAACGATATCATGAACCCACTGCTCACCAAATTCACTTTTACGGATGAACTGACGGACGTTATCGAAAACTGCAAGGGCGTTTCAGTTCCTACAAGCAAGGCCGAGCTGTACGAAATGGTGTTCGGGCCGGACAAGGCGGACGTGTACGACGTTGTTTTCGACGTAAAGGGACGCGGCCCCGTCAAGGAAGGCGACGTAACCCGCTGCAAGAACGGCGCTTCGGTCAACTACGTGGAGGACTACATGCGCCGCCGCGATCCCGACTGCATGCGCATCGCGGACGACAAGCCCACGGACAAAAAGCGGTTTGCCGATGTTTACGGCTATCCCTTTGCCGACCTGCGCCGCGAGACCATGGAATGGTTTAAGGAACAGGAACTGATCCTGATGCCCTTCAATTCCGGCGGCAACATCTACGGCTACGGCTCTATGCTGGTCTGCCCCAAGCAGGCCGCGTTTTTTGCGTTTGCGCTGGCTCATTTGCAGGGCTTTGTAAACGCCGAGGAATCGGAGGGCTATAAGCCGCGCGCGATCGTTTACGTCGCGCCCCCGTTCCGCCACACCCATTTTGACGGCAAGCAGGTCGTCGTGCACAACCGTTTGGACGACTGCCACGAGGTATTCTCCTACAACCTTTATCCCGGCCCGTCCGCGAAGAAGGGCGTTTACTCCGTGCTGCTCGATATCGGCGAGCAGGAAAACTGGGTCACCGCGCACACCTCTTGCGGCCGCCTCGTCACCCCGTACGAGAACGAGATGGTCATCATGCACGAGGGCGCTTCGGGCGGCGGCAAGAGCGAAATGCTGCAGGATATCTCCCGCCAGCCGGATAACCGCGTGCTGCTTTCGACCAACACGGTGACCGGTGAGGAGACCTTCCTCAACATGGGCCCGACCTGCTCGATCGAGCCGGTGTGCGATGATATGGCCACCTGCTATCCCTCCATCCAGAACCGATCCGGCAAGCTGTGCCTCGTCGACGGCGAGGACGGCTGGTTCCTCCGCATGGACGGCGTCACGCACTACGGCTCCGACCCGGTTTATGAGCGAATCTGCACCGAGCCCGCCGAGCCGCTGATCTTCTTTAATATGGAAGGACACCCCGGTTCGACGCTGCTGATCTGGGAGCACACGCTCGATTCCAACGGCAAGCGCTGCCCCAATCCGCGCGCCATCGTGCCGCGCTGGGATGTGCCGCATATCGTCAAGGAGCCTGTCGAGGTCGACGTGCGCTCGTTCGGCGTCCGTATGCCCCCCACAACGCGCGAGAACCCGAACTACGGCATCATGGGCATGATGCATATCATTCCGCCCGCGCTCGCTTGGCTGTGGCGTCTCGTCGCGCCGCGCGGCTTTAACAACCCGTCCATCGTTTCCGGCAACGAGCTCAAGAGCGAGGGCGTCGGTTCCTATTGGCCCTTTGCGACCGGCAAGCGCGTCAAGCAGGCCAACCTGCTGCTCGACCAGATCACCGCTTGCCCGAACACCCGCTACGTGCTCATCCCGAACCAGCACATCGGCGTGTACAAGGTCGGCTTCATGGCGGAATGGATCAGCCGCGAGTATCTGGCCCGCCACGGCGGCGCGAAGATCCGCCGCGAGCACTTGCAGCCCGCGCGCTGCCCGCTGCTCGGCTACGCGATGAAGGATCTGACCATCGACGGCCAGCGCATCCGTTCCAAGTACCTGCGCGTTGACACGCAGGACCGCGTCGGCGAGGACGGCTATGACGCGGGCGCCAAGATCTTGACCGATTTCTTCAAGAAAGAAGTCGCCAAGTTCGATACGCCTGAGCTTCACCCCCTCGGCAAGCAGATCATCGACTGCTTCATGAACGGCGGTACGCTCGAGGATTACGAGGCGATCACGCCCACCAATTTATAAGAACCTACAAAAGAGGACCGCTTTTCGCGGCCCTCTTTTTTGTGCGCAGAAGAGTATATTATGATATAATAAAGTTCAGTGGAAATGAAAAGGAGCGGCTTTATGCGGGAAATTGATCTGATCGCGCTTGATCTGGATGGGACGGCGCTCATGCCGGACAACACGGTATCCGAACGAACGAAGGAGGCGGTGCGCCGGGCAAAGCAGGCGGGGGTGCACGTGGTGATTGCCACCGGGCGCATCTGCGCGGAGGCGCGCGAGTTCGCGCGCGAGATCGGCGCGGACGACACCATGGTCACATCGGGCGGGGCGACGCTGTCCTCGGTCGAATACGGCACGTGCTCGGTGCGTATCTCGATGCCGTGGGAACCCGCGGTGCGCGCAGCCGCCGTGGTGGAGCGCATCGGCATGACCGCTATGGTCTACGCGGGCGAGCGCCTGCTCATCACGCCTTATGACGAGATCGAGTTTGGCCGTTATAAATCGAACGAGGGCTATCTCGCCGCCAAGCAGGTCGAAGCGTCTGTGGCCGAGTATATCGCGAACGAGCGCCTATCGGTGGATAAGATCTTCGTCCGTTCGAGCGACGACGCAAACCTGCGCTATGCGCGCGCCCAGCTTGAAAGCATCCCCGGCGTGCGGGTGATGAGCTCCGCGTCGGACAACATCGAAATCATTTCGCCGATCGCGGATAAGGGCATGGCGCTTGGCATGCTGTGCCGCACGCTCGGCACCAACCTGAGCCGGGCCGCCGCCATTGGAGACAGCGAAAACGATATGGAAATGCTGCACGCGGTCGCGCTGCCGGTCGCCATGGGCAACGCGACCGACGCGGTCAAGGCCGCCTGCCGCCGCACCACCGCGACCAACGCCATGGACGGCGTGGCTAAGGCGATAGAAGAGATACTGGACAGCGAAACGCACTGACACAGCAGACAGACGGACAGAGAATGAGGAAGACATGATGAGCTTGAGCATACACGAAATGGTCGCCGGCGCGCGTCATTTTGTCCAAACGATCTGGGAGATCGACCTTGCTTCCGGGAAGGTGAAGATATGGCACGATTCCGCGCGGCAGCAACTGAACGGGAGCGAGATCGATTACGAAACGATCGAGCAGTCGTATCGGGCGAGCGTGTATCCGCCGGATTTGGAGAAATGGGATAGCACCTTGTCCCTTGCGGCGCTTCGCGCCTTTGCCAAAAGCGGGGGAAAGAATATTTCGTTTGAAATGCGGTTCAACGGGCAGCCGTTTGGATTTGAATGGCACGAGGCCTTCCTTGACCTGCTGGACGACGGCGAGAGCGGAGCGGGCCGCGTTTTGCTGACCAGCCAATATATCGACAGCCAGAAACGGGCGCATATCGTGGAGGCCGCCGTCAGCGCGGAATACGACTATGTGGTCTATATCGACGCGGACCGGAACAGCTATGTGATGTATAGCGCCAACCAAGAAAACGGCACGCCCACGCCGCCGCTGGCCAGTAACGATTATGAGCGCGAAGTGGTCGCGTTTCACGAAGCCTTTGTTCCGGCGGACGAGCGCGAAGAGCTTAACCAAAGCCTGATGCTGGCCAATGTGCTGCCGATTCTGGAAGAGAACGACGAATATATCGTTTATTGCAAGGTGGCCGAAAACGGCAAGCTGCGCGATAAAAAGATGCGCTTTAGCTATTATAATAGGGAGAGAAACATGCTGCTGCTCACCCGCACGGATGTGAGCGAGGTGCGCGAGGTCAAGCGGCAGCGCGAGCTGCTGGAGGACGCGCTGCACGCCGCCAACGTGGCGAATCGCGCGAAGTCGGACTTTTTATCCAGAATGAGCCACGATATCCGCACGCCGATGAACGCCATCATCGGCATGACCGCGATCGCCGGCGCGCATATCGATTCCCGTGAGCGTGTGCTCGATTGTTTGGAGAAGATTAGCGCCTCGTCCAAGCTGCTGCTCAGTCTGATCAATGAAACGCTCGATATGGCGAAGATCGAAAGCGGCCGCATCACGTTGGCCGAGGAGGAGATCAGCCTAGGCGACCTGCTGCAAAACGTGGGCACCATCATCCGTCCCGCGATCGCGGCCAAGGGCCACCGCTTTGACGTGCATGTGCATGAATTGCGGCACGAATTGGTGATCGGCGATATGCAGCGCATCCAGCAGGTGTTTTTAAATATCCTGTCCAACGCGGTCAAGTATACGCCGGAACACGGGCACATCGTGCTGGATATCGCGGAGAAGGTATCTCCGGCGAGCGGCTACGGGCTTTATGAATTTGTTTTTCAGGATAACGGCGTGGGTATCAAGCCGGAGTTTTTGAGCAAGGTATTCGCGCCCTTTGAACGCGCGGAGGACCCGAACATCCGCACCATACAGGGCACCGGCCTTGGCATGGCGATCTGCGATAACATCGTGCGTATGATGAACGGAACGATCAAAGCCGAAAGCGAGTTTGGCCGGGGCAGCCGGTTCACCGTGACCATACAGCTGAGACTGCGCGAGCAGGATATGCCCGATGTGCGCGAGCTGACGGCGCTGCCCATATTGGTTGCGGACGACGACCCCATCACCTGCGAGTGCGTTTCGATGCGGCTGGGCGAGCTCGGCATGACCTGTCGCTGTGTGGGCTGCGGCGCGGAAGCGGTGGCCGAAGTCACCGCCGCCCATGAGGCGGAGCGGGATTATTTCGCGGCCATCCTCGACCTGCGTATGCCCGGCATGAACGGCATAGAGACCGCCCGGCGCATCCGCGCCAGCGTGGGGCCGGATATGCCCATCATCCTGATCTCGGCTTACGATTGGTCGGAATGCGAAGCGGAGGCGCACGCCGCCGGCATCGACGGGTTTATCACAAAGCCGCTGCTGACCTCCAACCTGATATACATGCTGCGCAAATACGCGCTCAAGGAGGAACCGCGCCGATTCAGGCAGTTGGATGCGATACCCGCGGCAGACTATTCGTTTGCCCGCATTCTGCTGGTGGAGGATAACGAATTAAACCGCGAGATCGCGGCAGAGCTGCTCAGCGGCAGCGGCGCGGAGATAGACCCGGCGGAGAATGGGCGCGAGGCGCTCGAACGCTTTGCCGCCGCAAAGCCCGGCACCTACGACCTGATCCTGATGGACATACAAATGCCGGTGATGGACGGCATGGCGGCCACCCGTGCGATTCGCGCGCTCGACCGGCCGGACGCAAAGACGGTGCCCATCGTCGCCATGACGGCGAACGCCTTTGAAGAGGACCGGAAAGCGGCGCTGCAAGCCGGTATGGACGAATTTATCGCCAAGCCCATTGATCTGCAAAAGGTGTTCGGCGTATTAAGTGCGTTGCTGAAAAAGAACAGATAAAACACCCGCGCCCGGCGTATCGTTACGCCGGGCGCGGACTTTTTTTAGATGCTTTGCGGTGCCGCGTTGGCCGTGCCGCTTTCCATGAACACCGCGGCCATGAGCAAAGCCCCAAGGCGGAAGCCGTATTCAAAATTGGCGTAGCAGTCCAGATCTGCTGTTTCGCCCGAATCCGAAGCATCTGACCATGTGGGTGCGCGAAACAGGCCGGTCCGGCCGAGCGGAGGCATCCGTCCACTGAATCTCTGGGCACCCGGTACCATAATGTGGGAAAAAATTTGCAAAACAAATGGACGGCACGCGCCGCCTCGGTCATGCACAAGGGAAAAGCGTGGAGGTCAAGGGGGAGAGGAAAACCGCAAGGTGTTCCTCTCCCCTTTGCCCCTGCGGCGGGCGCCGCATCATCCCCGCGGCGGGCGCCGCGCCGCCCCTATTGCGGCAAATTTCGGTGGTAAAGGCAGAAATGCTGTGTTATAATGAAATCGTATGGATACTGATCCGATCGAGAGGAGAAACATCAATGAGTTTATGGTTCGCGATCCTGCTGGGACTGGTACAGGGGCTGACGGAGTTTCTGCCCGTTTCCTCGTCCGGCCATCTGGTGCTGGCGCAAACGCTGTTCGGCGGCGACGTCGAGGCGGATTACATGCTGTTCAACGTTTTGCTGCACTTCGGCACGCTGCTTTCCGTCGTTGTCGCGTTCTGGAAGGATATCAAGGAGCTGTTCGTCGAGTTCTTCGGCTGGGTGAAGGACGGCTTTAAAATCAACGGCCACCCGTACCGCCGCTTCGTCATCATGGTGCTGCTCACCATCGTGCCGATGTTCGCGGTCCTGCCCATTAAATCCAAACTGGAAGCCGCGTTTTCCTCGCCGCTGGTCGTCGGCCTGCTGCTGCTGGTAACCGCCGGCATTTTGCTGCTTTCTGAAAAAGCGCCGCATAAGAACAAGACCGAGGAAAACGCCACTTGGCTGGACGCGCTGCTCGTCGGCGTGGCGCAGTGCTTCGCGGTGCTGCCCGGCCTGTCCCGCTCGGGCACCACGATCTGCGCGGGCCTGTTCCGTGGCTTTTCGCGCGATTTCGCCGTGCGCTTCGCGTTCATCATGTCGCTGCCCGTCGTGCTGGGCGCAAACATATTGGAGCTGGCGGACGCGATCAAAGCGCCGGCAGCCGCGGGCGCGGTGCCGCTGTATATCTACATTGTCGGTATTTTGGTCGCGATGATCGCCGGTCTGGCCGCGATCAAAATGGTGCGCATGGTATCGAAGAGCGGGCACTTCCGGCCGTTCGCCGTGTACTGCGCGCTGATCGGTGTGATCACCATCGTCGTGACCCTTGTTAAAACGCTCTGAGAAAAGAGGATAAGATCACTTGGCTGCAAGAAAGACCACCACGAAAAAACCGGCGGCAAAGCGCACAGGCGCCGCGCCGCGCAGAAAGCCCGAACCCGCCGCGCCGCAGGGCATGCTGTCCCGTACGGCGTGGGGCGCGGTTTGGGGGCTTTTGGGCCTGCTAGGGCTGCTTAGCCTTTTGCCGATCGACGGTTTCATCCTGCACGCGCTGCATCAGGGCGTGGGGGCGCTGATCGGCGGGGGCGTATATGTGCTGCCGTTTGCCCTGCTGGGCCTTGCGGTGCTGCTGTTTGTGCGGCAAAAGGGCCCGGTGCGCCTGCGGGGCGCCGCCATTGGCGCGCTGCCCGTGCTGGTGGGCGGCATCGCGCATTCGTTCACCCACGCAAATGAATATACCTTTTCCATGGAAACGCTGTCCGACTTGATCGAGACAGGCATGAAAGGTTCGTCCGGCGGCCTGCTTTCGGGCGGGCTGTACATTGTTTTGGAATGGGGGCTTTCCTCGGTCGGCGCGCTGCTGATTCTGGTGCTGCTGACGCTGGCCGCCGTGCTGCTCGCCTTCCGCGTGACGCCGCAGGCGCTAATGGAAATGCTCCGCCCGCCCGAATACGATTACGAGGACGAGGAGGAGCGCGAGCGCTACGAAGCCCCGGTAAAGCTGCCCAACGTACATGTGGCCGTGGCCCAGCGCGCGGAAAAGCGCGCGCAGAAGCGGCAGGCCAGCATCGATATCCCGCTCGACGAGGGCCCGCCGCCGCCGGACAAGCTTTCCGAAGCGGAGGATGCGCCGCGCGAGACGCTCATGAAGAAAAAGCCCATTGCGCCGGACGAATACCTGCGCGCGATGGAGGGGGGCGAACTGACCGGCGAGCAGACCAGCATCATGGATTTGGTGCAGCCTCCGGCCGACGAGGACGAACCGCCCTTTGCCGCGGATAAGCCCAAAAAACCCGAAAAGATATCCGAGGACGAGCAGGCCGCGCTGAGCGCGGCGATAGACGAAAACCAAAAGGCCCCCGTGCCGGTGTACGACTATCCGCCGATGGACCTGCTCGCGGCGGGCAAACGCGTTTCGACCGCCGGAGCCGAGCGGGAGCTGCAGGAGAACTCCGAATGCCTGCTGGACACGCTGCAATCCTTCGGTATCGACGCGCAGATTATCGGCATCGTGCGCGGACCGTCGGTCACCCGGTTTGAGCTGACCATTCCGCGCGGCATCAAGATCTCGCGCATTTCCTCGCTGTCCGATGATATCGCGCTGTCGCTCGGCGCGGTGTCCGTGCGTATCGCGCCCATACCGGACAAGGTCGCCGTCGGCATCGAGGTGCCGAACAAGGCGGTGAACACCGTGTTTATCCGCGAGTGCATCTCTTCGCCCGCGTTCACGGGCGCCAAAAGCCGCGTGTCCTTCGCGGTTGGCAAGGATATCACGGGCAAGCCCGTCATTGGCGACATCGCCAAAATGCCGCATATGCTGATTGCCGGTACGACCGGTTCCGGTAAATCGGTGTGCATCAACTCCATGCTCATTTCGCTTTTGTATAAGTCCACGCCCGAAGAGGTGCGGCTCATCATGGTCGACCCCAAAATGGTCGAGCTGGGCAACTACAACGGCGTGCCGCACCTGCTCATCCCGGTCGTGACCGACCCACGCAAGGCGGCGGGCGCGCTCAACTGGGCGGTGGGCGAAATGGAACGGCGCTATAAGCTCTTTGCCGACCATCAGGTGCGCAACCTTGTCGGCTATAACGATCTGATGCGCGCCGAGCGCCAAAAGGCCGAAAAGGAAGAGGGCGGCACGCCGGATCAGTATCAGGTGCTGCCGCAGATCGTCATCGTTATCGACGAGCTGGCCGACCTGATGATGGTCGCCGCCAAGGAGGTGGAAACCTCGATCTGCCGCATCGCGCAGAAGGCGCGCGCGGCGGGCATGCACTTGGTCGTCGCCACGCAGCGTCCCTCGGCGGACGTGATTACCGGCATCATGAAGGCGAACATTCCCTCGCGCATCGCCTTCGCGGTCGCCAGCCAGATCGAATCGCGCATCATTTTGGATACCACGGGCGCGGAAAAGCTGATCGGCAAGGGTGATATGCTGTACGCCCCCCTTGGCGAGGGCAAGCCCACGCGCGTGCAGGGCTGCTTTATTTCGTCCGATGAGATAGAAGCCGTGATCGCGCATATCAAGGAGACAAGCACCGCTGAATATGATGAAGAGATACTCGAGCACATCGAGCGTCAAGCGGAGCAGGCCGATTCCAAGGGCGGCTCTTCTTCCGGCGACCCGGGCGAGGAAGAGGACGAGATGATCGAGGAGGCGATCGACGTGATCATGGATTGCCGCCAAGCCTCGACCTCGATGCTGCAGCGGCGGTTGAAGCTCGGCTATTCCCGCGCCGCGCGCATCATCGATCAGATCGAGGAACGCGGCATCATCGGTTCGTTTGAAGGCTCCAAGCCCCGGCAGATTCTCATTTCCCGCGAGGATTGGCAGGAGATGAAGATGAGAAGGCACGACACTCCGTAAGAATTAGTAATGAGTAGTTAGTAATTAGTAATTTGGCGTTAGTGGTAAGAATTGCGTGGGCGCGCTTTGCGCGCGATTAAAATGATCGGCCGACGGCCGATACCGCAATTCCTAACTACTAATTCCTAATTCCTAACTAACAGTAGTGGGAGGTATTTTTATGTCACTTACCAAAATCGATATTACAAAGCAAGCCATGCACGTATTCGACCTGCTCGCTAAGGATTGGATGCTGATTTCCGCGGGCACGGAGGAAAAGTGGAACACCATGACCGCGAGCTGGGGCGGCGTCGGCGTGATCTGGGGCAAGCCCTCGGTGACCGCGTATATCCGCCACAGCCGCTATACCAAGGAATTTGTTGATAACAGCGAGTATTTTACCATCACTTTTTTACAGGACGGACACCGCGACGCGCTCAATACGCTGGGTTCCAAATCGGGCCGCGAGATCGACAAGATGCACGAAAGCGGCCTAACGCCGGTGTTTGTCGAGGGCCAGCCCACGTTTGAAGAGGCGAAGCTTGTGCTTGTTTGCCGCAAGCGCTGCAAGAGCGAGATCGCGCCCGAAGATATCCTGCAGCAGGAAACGATCGATAAGTGGTACGGCGACCATGATTTCCACACGATGTATATCGGGGAGATCGTCGCGGCGTACCAAGGATAAAAACGCAGAAAACCCATATCCCGTTCACAGAAAAACCACAGGCGTCGGTCAGAATGGGGATATAAGGAGGGAGCAAATCCATGAAAAAGAAGCTGCTTAGCCTGTTGCTGTCGGCATTGCTGGCAGTCGCCTCCATACCGTTCGCTTTCGCGGGGTATGAGAATTTTACGGCTGCGAAAAGCTATGTACAAGGCCAGTTTACCGATGTGCCCGTGGGCGCGTGGTATGCGGGCAACGTCGCAACGGCGTACGAATACGGCCTGATCAATGGCACAACGGCCACCACCTTTGCGCCGGACGACGACCTGACATTGGCCGAGGCCGTCAAGCTGGCGGCTTGCCTGAGAAGTATTTACGAGACCGGCGCAGCGGATTTTTCTTCCTCCAAACCGTGGTACCGTACCTATGCGGATTACGCCCTGCGGGAGGGCATTATCGCGGCCGACTACGCAAACTACGATGCGAACGCCACCCGCGCGCAGTTTGCCGTGCTGTTTGCCGCCGCCCTGCCGGATGATGCGCTGCCCGCCATCAACGATGTGGAGGACGGCGCGATCCCGGATGTATCCTCCGCCAGCATGTACGCAGCTTCGGTCTATAAGCTGTACCGCGCGGGCGTGCTGACCGGGTCGGATTCCTCCGGCCGGTTCCAGCCCTCCAGCAACATCACGCGCGGCGAGGTCGCCGCGATCGTCACGCGCATGGCGGACAAATCGCTGCGCAAAAGCATCACGCTGCTGAAAAAGGAAGATACGTCGCTTTCAAGCGAGGACCTTTTCGCAAAGTGCTCGCCCAGTGTGTTCTATATCGAGATTTATGACAAGGCGGGCAACGCCACCGCCGCCGGCAGCGGCGTGTTCCTCACCGCGTCGGGCGAAGCCGTGACCAATTATCACGTGATCGAGGGGGCGGCTTCCGCCAAAATCCAGACCGCGGACGGCAAGGTGTACGACGTTTCAGGCGTCTACGCCTATGACGAGGAGCTCGATCTGGCGCGTATCAAGGTGAACGGCTCGGGCTTTACGCCGGTCTCGATCGGCGACAGCACGTCCCTTGCCACCGGCGCCAAGGTATACGCCATCGGCAGCCCGCAGGGCCTTTCCAACACCCTGTCGGACGGCATCATTTCCAACGCCAAGCGCACGATCAGCGGCATGGATTATATCCAAACCACCGCCGCGATCTCGCACGGTTCCTCGGGCGGCGCGCTGCTTAACGCCTCGGGCGAGCTGATCGGTATCACCTCCGCCTATATCGACGGCGGACAGAATCTGAATCTCGCCATTCCGGCGTACTATCTGGATGAGCTGGGCACAGGCTCGCTTAAAAGCTTTGCCGATCTGACGGGGCAGGCCTCGCAGGTCAACTCCAAGGTCGCGTGCTACGACGGCTATTATCCCGCGCCCGATTACGGCGCTTATACCGGCGCGCCGGTTTACAGCAAGAACCTGACCGACGGCATTCAGCATTATTATTACGACCTGCGAAGCATTTCCACCGGCGTGGAGGTGGCTGTGGACGGGTATATCGGCTGCCTTGAGGATAACGGCTTCCGCGTTGTGAACGCGAGCGAGGGCGACGGCCAGACCATGCTGTATTATTACCAGAACGGCTACAGCATCGCGCTCGGTTTCGGCCTTGAAGAGGTCGGCCAGCGCGCGTTCATCCATATCATGCTGCAAAAGAGTTAACAAAAGGGTCTTTTGCAAAACAAAAAAACACTCGATTGTCATTCTGAACGAAGTGAAGAATCTCACACGAACACGCGGAAGATGTGTGGGAATCGCGCGCTCGCGCGAGATTCTTCGTCGCTTTACGCCTCAGAATGACAAGTTTTAGAGTGTTTTTTTATTTTGCAAAAGGCCTTTTATTATATCCTGAAAATCATGCCGAACAGGGCGGCGGAAAAGACCAATACCAACGGGTGTACGCTTTTGGTGCGGGGCAGGTGGGTTATGACCAAACCGGCCGCAAAGATCACGAACGCGGGCAGATGAGCGGTACCGTCAACAAATAAACTGATCTGCATCAGTCCCCATACCGCGCTGATGATCACGGCCACAACGGCGGGGCGCAAGCCGTAGAAAAAGCGTGTGACGGCGGGGTGCTTGCTAAAGTCGCGCAAAAAGGCGGCGATCAGGTTCACCAGAATCAAGCTTGGCACGCACAGTCCCGCAACCGCACACAAGACGCCGGGCAGACCGGCCGCTTCAAAGCCAATATAGCCGGCCATGTTCACGCCGCCCGGTCCGGGTGCGCTTTCACCTACTGCGATGATGACCGCCATTTCTTCGGGTGAGGTCCAGCCGAATCGCGCCGGCAATTCCAGCAAATAGGGGATCGTGGCCGCCCCGCCGCCCAGCGTACATAGGCCGATCCGGGCAAACGTCCAGAACAAGGTGAAGCAGGTCACGAAGGCTTTCCCCCTTTGAGCAGCAGCCCAAGCAGCCCTGCCCCGAGCATGACCGCGATCAGCGGCACATGCAGCAGTAGGGACAGGACGACCCCGGCGGCGCAGAGCATCACGGTCGGAATGTCCACCAAGCTTTTTTGGCCCATGCGCCAAGCGGTGTTACATAACAAGACGCACACCATGGCGCGTATGCCGGCAAGCGCGTGCTGAAAAAGCGGCTGCTCGGTCAGATGCTGAAAGGCGAAGGCGATGCAGGTGATCAGACAGATGGGCGATGTGATTTGCCCTAGCACCGCGGCAAGACTGCCGGGCACTCCCGCTACATGGCTGCCGACATAGACGGCGGTATTAACGGCGATAATACCCGGCGCGCACTGCGCGACGGCGTACATGTCGATCAGTTCTTCTTCCGTCGCCCAGCCATAGCGCTCCACGGCCTCGTGTTGTAGCAGCGGCAGCATGGCCAACCCGCCGCCGAAGGTAAAGGCGCCCAGCCGCAGGAACGCAAAATAAAGTCGGCCATATTGCTTCACAGGCGATCTCCTTCGCATCCGGAGAGGCGGCGCAGGGTATCGGACATGAAGCCGATAGGGGCGTCATACCCCGTCCATAGCTTAATCTGGCGCGCCCCTTGATAAACGGCCATGGCAAGCCCGTTCATAGTGCGGCAGCCCGCCGCCTCGGCATCGGCAAGCAACCGGGTCCGCGCCGGGCGGTAGGCGAGGTCGCACACGAACAGGCGCGGTGAAAGCAGCGCGGCGGGCAACGGGGTTTGCCCCACGTGCGGCTCCATGCCAAGGCCGGTCGCGTTAATCAGGATATCGGCCATAGGCAGGGCGGATGAAAGCTCGCCCCAAGGCAATGCTTCACATGGAATAGGGAAGCGGAGGCTCACCGCCTGCGCAAGCGCGCGTGCGGTTTCCAGCGTGCGGTTCACAAGTAGGATGCGCCCCGCGCCCCTTGCCGCGCAGGCAAAGCACAGCGCGCGCGAAGCACCGCCTGCGCCCAGAACCAGCAGTGTGGCGCCTCGGATATCGCCGTATGCTCCGGTGAGGGCGTCGGCAAAGCCCTCGCCGTCCGTATTGTGGGCGGTCCACCGCCCGTTTTTGAAACAAACCGTATTGCACGAGCCGATTTGCGCGACCAGCGGGTCCGATTCGTCCAGATAGGGGAGGATGCTGATCTTGAGCGGCTTGGTGACGGCCAGCCCGATAAACGGCATGCGGCGGAATGCTGCGAGCAGCACGGGCAGATCGTCCGCTTCACACTCCACAGGAAGGTAGAGTGCGTCCATGCCCAGCGCGCGAAACGCGCTGTTCTGCATGGCGGGTGCGAGTGTAAAGCCCAGCGGGCGGCCCAGCAGCGCGATCAATCCGGTGCGTGTCGAGACGGACATATCAGGCAAGCACCTGATAGCGGGTGACCAATTCGGCATCATCAAACATGGCGGCGAACTGCGGCACGATGCGGGTGAAGTGCTCTGTCGCGACGTGGGTATCGATCGCGGCCTGATCCTTCCAGCATTCGATGAACAGATGCACGCGCTTGTCCTCCTCGGCTTGCACCGAGCGATAGCCGGCGCAGCCGGGCTCGGCGCGGGAGCTTTCGGCAAGCTCTGCCGCCAGCGCATGATAAGCGTCGAAGCAGGCGGGCTTGATGACCTGACGGGCGATGGTAACGATCATGATAATATCCTCCTTTTTTTAAAACGCCGCGAGCTTTTGCACGCAGTCGGCTGAAGAAATTTCGGGATCGAGCTCAAAGCCCCAAACGATATCAAGGCCGAGCTCGTCACAGACGACATGCTTGATCTTATCAAAGTTGATCTCGCCGGTGCCCGGCTCGTGGCGCTCCGGACAGTCGCCCACGTGAATATAGCCGAGTACGTCCGCGTATTTGCGCAGATTGGCGACCATGTTGCCTTCCATCTGCTGCATGTGCCAGATATCATACAGTATTTTTAGGTTTGGCGATCCGACCACCTTGCACAGGTTCCCGGTATAGCGGCAGCTGGTCATGTAGTAGCCGGGCTTTGAAATGTTGTTGACCGCTTCTAGTACGAGGGTTACACCAGCCTGCTCGGCCATGCGCGCCGCGTCCTGCGCGGTCAGCGCAGCGCTGTAAAGCTTGACCGGTTCGTCCAGATCGCTGCCGTCGCTGGTAAACGCGCCGGTATCGTCCATGGCCTGCGAATGAATGACGAGATTTTGGCAGCCAAGGGTCTTGGCGACCTCGATGGACTGCGCCAGATAGTCGAGGAATGCCGCGCGATCCTTTGGCACGATCAGCGAAGCCTTGAAATCTGCCGAAAAGGTGGTGACCGTCAGCCCGTGTTTGTCGCATTCGGCCTTGATGCGGTCGATGTCGCGGCCCGGCCAATAGCCAAATTCAACATACTGAAAACCTGCTTCGGCCACCTTGGCAAAGCGGTCGTAAAAGTCGTGCTCTAAAAATATTTTTTCTATACAGATCGATTTTTTCATGAGTATTCTGCTCCTTTTTAACATGAGTCCGGGCTTGACGGCCCGCACAAGATGCAATACAATAAAATGAACAAGTAACGGCCGGAGCCGGAGAGGGGGGAAGCGCCGTGATCAAGCTGCATTTTGAAAAACAGCCTTCCACGTTCCTTGCGGATAACGCGAATTTTCAAGTGACCGAGATTACCCACGTATTTGGCAACCCAAACTGGGTGTTTCATTTCCATTCCCACGAGGCGCTGGCGGAGATCATTTATATCGCCGGTGGACAGGGGATATACACGGTGAACGATTCGGTGTTCCACGCGAGCCGGGGCGATTTACTGATTATCAATCCCGACACGGTGCATTCGGTTGTTTCCGACCCGAACGATGCGCTGGATGCATGGACGCTCACGATGACGGGGGTCAAGCTGGATAATGTGCCGCCCGGCTACATCGTTTCGCCCAAGACCTATCCGTACTACGCGGCGGGCGAGGCGGGGGAGACGATCCGGCTGCTGCTGGAACGAATCCTTGCCGCCTATACGCAGGACGCGGCCAGCCACTACACACACGATTTGACGCACATGCTGAGCCTGTCGCTGCTGCTGATCGCGCACCGTATGGTGGAGCACAACGATTCCCACGCTAAGCCTACCCGAAAGGAAACCGCACGCAGGCAGATTGCGCTCGACATCCTGCATTACATCGATAAGAACTACCGCACCGTGATCAAGGTGGAACAGCTTTCCGCGCACTTTCACGTAAGCGCCAGCTATCTGACGCACCTTTTCACAACAGAGTTCGGCATTTCGCCGATCAACTATCAGATCAGCCGCCGCATGAGCGACGCGCAGTGGCAGCTGATCCGCACGACGCATTCGGTCAGCGCGATCGCGCGGCAGGTGGGCTATGAAAACCCTTACCACTTCACCAAGCTGTTTATGCGGCACATCGGCCTGCATCCGCAGGCGTTTCGCGAACGGTTTACCACGGTAACGCCCGATGAATCCTCGTTGTTCTTATGACGCTTTTGTAGAAGCTCCCGCTCTCGCGGGGGCTTTTTATTCCTCGTAACCGCATTTGATCTTGGCTCGGTCGACCGCGTCCAGCAATGCGTCGGTCAGTTCGTCGCCGACCTGCTCACGAATCATGGGCCAGACCTGTTCTTCCTCAATCGCGGAGATCTGGTTGAATACCTCGTCCGACAGATGGACGACCTCCATGCCCGCGTCGATCAGATCCTGTTCGTTGTTGATGCTGTCCGAGCGCTCGCGGGAGATGGGAAGCAATTCGGTGCAGCAGGCGTCGATCCAGCTCCGGTACTCCTCCGGCAGCTCCTGATAAAACCGGTCGTTCGTGATCACGGTGATGTCGTGGAACAGGTGGTTGGTCGCGACCGCGTACTGCTGAACCTCCTGATAGTTGTTCAGGAGAAAGTTCACGTAAGGGTCCTCCTGCGCCATGAGCAGGCCCTGTTGCAGGGCAAGGAACACCTCGCCGCGGTTCATCGGGGTCGGGTTCGCGCCGAGCGCCTTCCAAAGCGCCAGATGGATGGGGTTTTCCATCGTGCGGATGTCCAGCCCTTTAAAATCGTTCAGCGTTTGTAATTTGCGGTTCGACGAGGTCTGCCGGTAGCCCATGTCCGAGATCATCAGCAGCTTCAAGCCGATTTCGGGATACAGCGCGTCGTACACCTTGCGAAATTCGGGGTCGTCCAGCGTTTGGCGCGCGATTTCAATATTGGGGAATAAGTACGGCATATCGAGCACCTTTGCGCCCGTGATATCGTTTACCTGAGCCGAGTGATTCTGCACGACAAACTCCACATCGCCCGAAATACAGCTTTGAATCAGCTCTTTGTCCGAACCGAGCTGGCCGGACGGGTATACATGCGCGGTGATCTTGCCGCCGCTTTTCTCTTCCAGCATTTCCGCAAGGCTGGTGGCGATGATGCCGGTGACGGAATCCGGCTGAGAATCATAGGCGACGCTGACGACCAGCTTGCCTTCCTTATCCGGGCTCGCGACCGCGTTCAGCGGTTCGCAGGCGGCGCAGGAGAGCGTTACGCCGCCGGTAAGCAGCAGCGCGGTAAGCTTTCGCAATCGTTTTATCATTTCCGGCCCTCCTTTACTGGACGAGCAGCAGGGAGACCTGCGGCACAAAGGTGATGATTAGTAGCGCGATGAAGAAGGCCGCCATAAACGGCACCGCCTTTTTCGCAATCGCTGTTACGGGCAGCTTGGTCAGGGTGGAGGCGACGTACAGGTTGTTGCCGATCGGCGGCGTGACAAAGCCGATGGCGAGGTTTACGATCATAATAACGCCGAAATGTACCGGATCAATGCCCGCCGCCGTGACGATGGGCACGAGGATGGGGGTCAAAATCAGAATAGCGGGACCGGTGTCCATCACCATGCCGACGAACAACAAGAATACGTTGATCAGTAGAATGAGCGCAACCTTGGAGCTGATCGCCGAGCCCATGGCCTCGGCCAGCTGCTGGGGCGCTTGCGTCAGCGTGAGCACGCGGCTGAACGCCTGCGCCGCGCCGAGGATGAACAAGATGGGCGCATAGGTTTCCACGCCCTCGCGTAAAACGGCGTACAACTCACGGGGCTTTAGCGTTTTGTAGACAAACAGGCAGATCACGAGCGCGTACACGACCGAGATGACCGCCGCTTCGGTCGGCGTGCAGATGCCGCCGTAGATTGAGCCGAGAATGATGACCGGGCTGAGCAGAGCCCAGAAGCTTTCCATAAACACCTTAATAAAGCCCTTTTGGCGAAGCTCCGCGATGTTTTCGCGCAGCTTCTCCTTATCCTCGCCGTGCTTTTTACAGTAGAAGACGGAATAAACCATCAGGCAAACGCCGATCAGGATGCCGGGCAAAATGCCGGCCATGAACAGCGCGCCTACCGAAGCGCCTGAGTTCATGGAATACAGGATGAACGGAATGGACGGGGGAATAATGACGCCCAATCCGCCCGCGATAGCGACGAGCGCCGCGCAGAAGGTCAGGTCATAGCCGAGGCTGACCAGAATCGGGATGGTCATCGCACCGACCGCCGCGGTGGTCGCGGGCGCGGAGCCCGAAATGGCCCCGTAAAACAGGCAGGTGATGACCGCCGCGCACGGCAGGCCGCCGGTCTTATCGCCAATAAAATAGGAGAATACGTTAAACAGCTTTTTGGATATGCCGCCGCGCGCCATGATGATACCCGACAGCACGAACATCGGAATGGCGATCAGGGTGATGGAATCCAAGCCGGAAACCATTTGCCGGAGAATGAACATGGGGCTGGCCGCAAAGGTGGGGTCAAGCCCGTAGGGGATCAGAGAGATCATGGCGATCACGACACAGATCGGGACCGCGAGCACCAGCAGCACCAGCATGCCGGCAAAAATTGCGCCTACCATCAGACCGTGCCCCCTTCCTCAGGTTTCGTGTTGATGACAATATCGTGCGTATGGTTTTTGCCAAGGCCCTTGAACACGACGATGAGCGCCTGAATACTGCGCACCGTGGTCAGGATAAAGCCCACCACGGGGGCTAGATAGACGTACACCATCGGCATGCCGAGCGCGGCGCTCGTCTGGTGCATGGAGCCGAGCTGCACCACCGCCACCGCCGCCATATACCCGAAAAATGCTGTGAGCGCGATATACACCACCGCGATGCATATGTGCCGCACCATGCGCGGCATCGCGGCGACCAGCATGGTAAGGCGCATGGCTGATTGATTCTGAATGGTAAAGCTGATGCTGAGAAAGCCCGACCATACGAACAGATACCGCACGACCTCTTCCGCCCACGAAAGGGACGAACCCATGACGCGGCGCATGAATATCTGCGCGATTTCCACAACAAGCATGACCACGAGCATTGCCACCAGAAGAACCTCTTCAGCATGTCGGTTAAGCCACTTGATCGCTTTCATTCCTTTCCCTCCTGTCTGTTTCCCTTGCTTTGCGTAGCCGTTTAGCGGCGTTTTACCTCGGCTCCCGCGATGTCCTCCAGAATTTTTGTAACGGCCCAGTTATCCTCGTCCGGGTAGCGGATGAAGCCGGCCTGCACCATTTCGCGGGCGATCGCAACAGTCGGCATGGCGCAGCCCACCTCGCGCGCCAGATCCATCGTGATATTCAGATCCTTGCTCATCACGGCAAGCGACGAGCCGGTGTTCTTGAATTTGCGATCCATGATGAGCGGCACGCAGATATCGAACAGCTTGCTGCCCGCAACCGAGGTACTGATCACGTTTTGCAGCACCTGCGGGTCCACGCCTGCCTTGCAGCCCATGACCATCAATTCAAAGATCGCGGTGTACTGCGCGCCGACCAGCGCTTGCAGGCATGCCTTGACGACCTGCCCCTGACCGGGCTCTTCTCCCACGTGGTTGGGATTGGTCGCGATCGCGTCCATGACATCGGCACAGCTTTCGTAAACCGGTTTTTTTCCGGCCGCCATCAGCGTGAGCGTGCCGTTCTGCGCGCCCGGCAGGCCGCCGGAGACCGCGCAGTCGATCATTTCAATGCCTTTTGCCGCAAGGCCCTCGTGCAGTTTTTTTGCATACCCCAGACCGATGGTGGAGGTTAGGAAGTAGACCGAGCCGGGGCGCATTGTTTGCACAAGTCCGTTTTCGCCAAACGCGACGTCAAGCGCCTGCTGGCCGTTGAGCACCATGACGAATACAACATCCGCGTCGTGGCCCACCTCCGCCGGGTTGGCGCAAGGCTGGCCTCCTGCCTCGCGGAATTCGTCCAGCTTGGGGGCGAATACATCAAAGCCCTTGACGGGAAACCCCTTTTTTATCAGGTTTTTGGCCATGCCCATGCCCATGTTGCCAAGACCGATCATGCCGACTGTTTTCATGATTCACTTCTCCTTTTATAATAGACCAAGAATTGAGATTTTGAAAGAGACAGCGAACTGGAATCGTTCGCCGTCGATGTGGGGGATTCAGGAGGATTGGCTGCGGGGCGGGGTTGACGCCCCGCAGCCAAAAATGAAGGGAGCTTTTTCAGCCGAACCGTTTTTGCAGCTCGGGGATATCGAGGTAGTACCCGTCGATAAAATCGCCGCCGTCCGGGCGGAGGATGTTTTCAAGGGAGATGTAGCCTTCGTACCCGTCGCGCTCCAGCGCCGCCCGCATGTCGTCCAGATAGGGCGCCATCATGCCGTGGCCGATGTTTTTAATATCGACCCAGCCCTCAATGATCGAGCAATTCAGATCCTTGATATGTACGTGGCCCAAGCAGTCCCGGATTTCGTGGTATGCGTTGGGATACGGGATATCGCCGTAATACAAGGCGTTGGCCGGGTCCCACAGAATCTTGATCCGGTCGCAGCCCAGCTCCTCGATAAACTGGCGGCACTGGTAGCCGGACACGATCATGGCGTTAAAGCCGTTCTCCACCGTGATAACGATGTCCTCCGCCTCGGCCAGCTTCGCAATGGGGCGGTACAGCTCGATGAATTTGGGCCAAGCCTTGTTGCCGCCCGCGTTCCATTGATCCGAGCCGTGCGCGCCGTGCAGCACGATCGCCTTGGTAAAGGGCATGGCCCGCACCTGCGGCGCGCCGACCGTTTTGGCCACGCGGATGCCGTTTTTCAAAAGCGCCATGTGTTTTTCATAGGTCTCGTCGCCTACGTTCAGGCTCATCACATCGACGCCGGCAAAGGCGTGCGTGGTGACGCTCACGGGCGTGATCCCGTATTGCTCGTTCAGAGACTTGATTTTTTGCGCTTCCTCTTCGCTGAGCAACTCGACGCGCTTGCCATATACCTCTTGCAGTTCGGCGTACCGCACGCCGGTTTCTTTCAAGATCTTGCAGCAGGTCTCGTAATCCTGACTGATACCGTTGGTGATAACACTGATTTTCATATTGTCCCTCCGTCAAACGATTCTGTTTTGATTTACGACTCTTTTATAGCCGGTCCGGCCCGGCGGCGGAAAAAGGCGGCCAATTTGCCGGTGCTGTGGGTTATGCTTGGTTTATGAGCTAAATTATAGGTTGTTTGCGTTAAATGTTCAAGCTATAATCCGTTTGATGTGGTTAATAATCCTGCTGGATTTTTTCGGCGAAAGGGCGTTTTTACAGACGCGGAATCAAAAAATCAAATAATTCTGCTGGGACACCCAATTATCCTGCACAAAAAATAAGGCCGGTTGCCGCGCGGAAAGAAAACGCTGCCGCGGGATGGTATTTGAAGGAAATCCTGCAAGAGGAAATACTGGGTGCAATCGGGCGTGCATCTGGGTACCATTTCACAAAAGCAGTAAAAAAAACAAAAAAAGCGACATATCTTTAATTTTTAGCGACATAAAATTATGATTTAAGTTAAAAACCGTTGTGCCGCACAAGACGGAAACTCAACTAATTGGCGCTTTTCGTCGTTTTATACAATGCGATTCCTTTAAATCGGTATAATCCTACAGTGGAACCGCGCACCGACTGCGTGGTATAATATTCTTGTGTTGTGAAAAGTGAAGAATAGTTCCAAAGATGAAATGGAGGAAACGAACCACATGAAGAAGTACGTTTACATGTTCCCGGAAGGCAATGGCTCGATGCGTGAGCTGCTCGGCGGCAAGGGCGCCAATCTGGCTGAGATGACCGGCCTTGGCATGCCCGTGCCGCAGGGCTTCACCATCACCACCGAGGCTTGCACCCGGTACTATGAGGATGGCCGCACCATTTACCCCGATATCCAAGAGCAGATCATGGAATATCTGGATAAGCTAGAGAAGGTCACCGGTAAAACGCTGGGCGACCCCGACCGTCCGCTTTTGGTCTCCGTACGTTCGGGCGCGCGCGCGTCCATGCCCGGCATGATGGATACCATCCTGAACCTCGGCATGAACGACCAGATCTGTGAAGCCGTGGCCGCGCTGACGGGCAACCCGCGCTTTGCGCGCGATTCCTACCGCCGCTTCATTCAGATGTTCTCCGACGTCGTTATGGAACTGCCCAAGTCCTCGTTCGAGCAGTTCATCGATCAGGTGAAGGAGAAGAAGGGCGTCAAGCACGACAACGAGCTGGACGAAAACGACATGCTCGAACTGATCAGCCTGTTTAAGGCGCACTACAAAAACTCCCTCGGCGAGGATTTCCCGCAGGACCCCAAGGCCCAGCTGATGGAATCCGTTCGCGCCGTGTTCCGTTCGTGGGATAACCCGCGCGCCAACACCTACCGCCGCATGAACGATATCCCGCACTCCTGGGGCACCGCGGTCAACGTCCAGTCGATGGTGTTCGGCAACATGGGCGATACCTCGGGCACCGGCGTTGCCTTTACCCGCAACCCGGCCACCGGCGAAAAAGAAGCTTTACGGCGAGTTCCTGATGAACGCGCAGGGCGAGGACGTTGTGGCCGGTATCCGTACCCCGCAGCCGATCTCCGCGCTTAAGGACACCATGCCCGACGTGTACCAGCAGTTCGTCGACATCTCCAGCCGTCTGGAGCAGCACTACGGCGATATGCAGGACATGGAGTTTACGATCGAAAACGCCAAGCTCTATATGCTGCAGACCCGTAACGGCAAGCGCACCGCGCAGGCCGCGCTGAAGGTAGCGGTTGATCTGGTGGACGAAGGCGTCTGCACCAAGGAGCAGGCGATCATGAAGGTAGAGCCCAAGCAGCTCGACGCGCTGCTGCACCCGACGTTCGACCCCGCGGCGCTTAGCGCGGCCAAGCCGATCACCTCGGGCCTGCCGGCTTCTCCCGGCGCTGCCTGCGGCGCGGTATACTTCACCGCCGAGGAAGCCGCCAAGGCGCACAAGACGGGCGAGAAGGTCGTACTGGTCCGGCAGGAGACCTCGCCGGAGGATATCGACGGCATGGCCGTTTCCGAAGGCATCATGACCGCGCGCGGCGGCATGACCAGCCACGCGGCCGTCGTGGCCCGCGGCATGGGCACCTGCTGCGTCGCCGGCGTTAACGACATCAAGGTATCCGAAGCCGCCAAGACCATCACCTTCGGCGACGGCACGGTCATCCACGAGGGCGAGGAGATTTCGCTCGACGGTTCCACCGGCAACGTATACCTCGGCAAGATCGCCACGCAGGAAGCCGAGCTCACCGGCGATTTCGGCCGCTTCATGGGTTGGGCTGATGAAATCCGCACCCTGCACGTACGCACTAACGGCGACACCCCGCGCGACGCCCAGCAGGCCCGCAAGTTCGGCGCCGAGGGCATCGGCTTGTGCCGCACCGAGCATATGTTCTTCGAGCCCGAGCGCATCAAGGCTGTGCGTGAAATGATCGTTTCCGACACGGTCGACCAGCGCCGCGCGGCGCTCGCCAAGATTCTGCCGATGCAGCGCGGCGACTTTGAAGCCATCTACCGCGCGATGGGCGGCCTGCCTGTTACCATCCGCCTGCTTGATCCTCCGCTGCACGAGTTCCTGCCCAAGGAAGAGCAGGATATCCTCGATCTGGCGGCTGAAATGAACATTCCCGCTGAAAAGCTGGAAAGCAAGATCGCCGACCTGCACGAGTTCAACCCGATGCTCGGCACCCGTGGCTGCCGTCTGGACGTTCTCTATCCTGAGATCGCCGAGATGCAGACCGAAGCCATCATCTCCGCCGCCATCAACGTGTGCAAGTCGGACGGACTGAACATCACGCCCGAGATCATGGTGCCGCTGGTATCCGAGATCAACGAGCTGCGCTACGTCAAGAAGGTCATCAAGGATAAGGCGGACGCGCTGATTGAAGCCTCCGGCCTGAAGATGAAGTATATGGTCGGCACGATGATCGAGACCCCGCGCGCGGCCGTTACAGCGGACGAGATCGCGACCGAGGCCGAGTTCTTCTCCTTCGGCACGAACGATCTGACGCAGATGACCTACGGCTTCTCGCGCGACGATGTGGGCCGTATCCTCGAGTGCTACTTCGATAAGAAGATCCTCGAATCCGATCCGTTTGCCCGTTTGGATCAGAACGGCGTCGGCAAGCTGGTCAAGATGGCCGTGGACGCTGGCCGCAAGGTGCGCCCGGACATCAAGCTCGGCATCTGCGGCGAGCACGGCGGCGACCTTTCCTCCGTCGAGTTCTGCCACAATGTGGGCCTGAACTACGTATCCTGCTCGCCCTTCCGCGTACCGATCGCCCGCCTCGCGGCGGCTCAGGCGCGCGTCAAGGAGCTTGGCAAGGCGTAATAAAAGAACAGCGAAAGGGCCGCCCCGATGGGGCGGCCTTTTTTGCGGTCGTGGACCGCCGTTGGCGCTTGCGCGAATTGGCAGGCTCTGGTATACTTACAGATAAGATGGCGAGGTTAGTACTCCGCGAATATACCGGTGAAAAGGGAAACGGCGAAATCAAGGCCCGCGGTAAAGGCGCGTTCTCCGGCGATAGCGGATTCGATCTGGGCCGCCGCGATGATTTTGCCCAGCTGTGCGCGTCCCTCCGGCGACAGGCGGGCGTACAGCTCGTCATAGGCCTTGTGGCTGCGCCATTGCGCCGGTTCGGGCAGCTCGTGCCGGCCGTAGGTGTAGTAGAGGTCGTTTAGAAAGGTATTCATAAGGCAAAACTCCATTCACACAGTTTGTGTGAAATAATATTATCACACAAAATGTGTGAAGTCAAGAGGTATTATGGATTATATTGAAGCTTTCAAAAAGATGCGGCTTGAAATGAAATTATCTCAGGTACAGCTAAGCGAACAACTGGGACTGAAATCCGCAGCTTATGGGATGTATGAGACCAGACAGCGAAAAATGGATGTGGAGACGTTTGCGAAGCTTTGCCGCATCCTCGGCACCACGCCAAACGAAATGCTGGGGTTTGACGAATAACGTTCGTGCAAGATAAACCGCCAATGCCGTTTGGTTTAGGAAAACGCATAGAAAAAGACATGGATACCACCGGAATAGTAGGGCGCGACGCCCCCGGCGCGCCGAGAGCGAAGCGCCAGAATACGGGGAAGCACCATACAGGCCGGTCCGGCCGGACGGGGAGCCCTTGCTTTTCAGCAAGTGCTACGTCCCTCTGAGACGGCGCGCCGAGGGCGTCGCGCCCTACAAGCCCGTTTACCTATGCGCTTTTTCCCGCAGACAAGCTTGCCTAAATTAATCTGCCACCAGCGGAACATACGGGATGCAAATGGCTTTTTTTATGCTTGCCGCTGTGGTATAATACCTGTAAAGCAATTTGAAATTTAAAAAGACAGAGGGCTTACTATGAAGGGAATCATTCTTGCTGCGGGCAAGGGCTCGCGTTTGTACCCGATGACGCGGCCGGTATGCAAGCCGCTGCTGCCTGTTTACGACAAGCCGATGATCTATTATCCGCTCGCCGTTTTGATGCAGGCGGGCATTCGCGATATTATGATCATCATCCCGCCCGGAGAGGAAGGGCCGTTTTACCGGCTGCTCGGCTCGGGCTCGCGCTTTGGCGTCAATATCACGTACGAGGTGCAGGAGGTCGCGCGCGGTATCGCGGACGCGCTGCTGATCGGCGAGCAGTTCGTCGGCGGGGACAAGGTATGTCTTGTTCTGGGCGACAACATCTTTCATTCGCTCGATTTTGCCCGCTACCTGAATCAGGCGGTCGAATGCGACGCGGGGGCCTGTGTGTTCGGCTACTACGTGTCCGACCCGCGCGCGTTCGGCGTGGTGGAGTTCGATAAGGCGGGAAACGCGGTTTCCATTGAAGAAAAGCCCCGTTTTCCAAAGTCCAATTACATCATCCCCGGCCTGTATTTTTACGATGAGCAGGTCATGGAAATCGCGCACAACCTGACGCCCTCCGCGCGGGGGGAGCTGGAGATTACGGATGTGAACCTAGAGTACTTGCGGCGCGGCAGCCTGCACGTGGTCAAGCTGGACCGCGATTTCGTCTGGCTCGACGCGGGCACGGCGGACAACCTGCTTTCCTCCGGTTTGGAGGTCAAGCGCGTGCAGGATGAGACCGGGCGTTACATCGCTTGTTTGGAAGAGATTGCGTTGGAGCGCGGCTATATCAGCCGCGACCAGCTTCACCAGCTTGGACAGGAGCTCGATAAGACGCTGTACGGCCAGTACTTACAGTGCTTATAAACAAAGGCAGTCAACAAAACGGAGAGAGAGGGAGACCCTATGGCAGTTTACACAGAAACCAAAACCTACCGCACCAAGGCCCACATGGGCATGATCGACGTGACCGATGATTTTCGCGCCGCGGTCATAAACGCAGGCAAAAAATACGGCGTGCATTCGGGCATTATTACCGGCTGGACAACCGGCGGCGTGGCCGGTTTGACATCGCTGGAGTTCGAGCCCGGCCTTGTCGGACACGACCTGAAAGCCGCGATGGACGTTTTCTCCCCCTATCAGGATGAGACCGGCAAGGTCATTCACTACAAGCACCACGATACGTGGAACGACGATAACGGTTCGTCTCACATCAAGGCGGCGCTGCTGTCGCCCTCGGTCACGGTGCCGTTTGTGGATGGTCAGCTCGTTTGCGGACCGTGGCAGAACCTGACCTTGGTCGAGTGCGATACCAACGACCGCACGCGCGATATCGTGTTTCAGGTAATCGGAGAATAAAATAAAGGGGTGCGCCGCCGGCGCGCCCTTTTTTATTGGGAAGCGGAGGCGTATCCATGACGGAAAAGGAAAGAAAAGCGTGCCCCATGGCCGAGATTGAACCGCTAAAGCCAACGGGCAAGATCGCGGGTTTTCCGGTAAGGCCCGGGTTTTACTTATCGGATGGCGCGAGCGTGGTGCCGGATGGCGTGAACTTTACCCTGCATTCGTTCTACGCGACCTATTGCGAGCTGTGTCTTTTTCACCGGGGCGAGCAGCAGCCCTATGCCGTGCTGCCCATTCCGGAGACCTTTCGCATCGGCAATACGTATTCGATCATCGTATTCGGCCTGAATATCTGCGAGTTTGAATACGCCTACCGGCTGGACGGCCCGCACGACCCCGCGCGCGGCCTGCTGTTCGACCGAGAAAAATTCCTGCTCGACCCCTACGCCCGCGCGGTGACCGGGCAGAGTCAGTGGGGCGTGCGCTCCGCGCCCGGCGTGGCTTACCACAGCCGCGTGGTGCACTCGAATTTCGATTGGGGCGATTTCCGCGAGCCGCATATCCCGTTTCAGGATATGGTGATCTACGAAACCCACGTGCGCGGCTTTACGAAGCATCCCTCGTCGGGCGTGCGGCACCCCGGCACCTTTGACGGGCTGATGGAAAAGCTGCCCTATCTGCTCGAACTGGGCGTGAACGCGGTCGAGCTGATGCCTGTTTTCGAGTTTGACGAGATGGAGGACGACCGTGTGGTCGACGGAAAGCCGCTATACAACTATTGGGGCTACAACACCGTTTGCTTTTTCGCGCCCAACACCAGCTACACCGCCGCGATCGAATACAACCGCGAAGGCGACGAGCTGAAAAAGCTGATCCGCGCGCTCAACGCGCATGGAATCGAGGTCATTATGGACGTGGTGTTCAACCACACGGCGGAGGGCGACGAGCACGGCCCCTTTTTCTCCTTTAAGGGATTGGACAACAATATCTATTACATGCTCACGCCGGACGGCAAGTATTATAATTTTTCCGGCTGCGGCAATACGCTCAACTGCAACCACCCCATGGTGCGCGATTTTATATTGGACTGCTTGCGCCATTGGGTGGTGGAATACCGGGTGGATGGGTTTCGTTTTGATCTGGCCACGATTCTGGGCCGCGCGCCGGACGGCGGCCCGCTCGCCTCGCCGCCGCTGCTGGAAAGCTTGGCGTTCGACCCCATTCTCGGCAAGGTCAAGCTGATCGCCGAGGCATGGGACGCGGGCGGCCTGTATCAAGTCGGCTCGTTCCCCTCGTGGAACCGCTGGGCCGAATGGAACGGCAAGTACCGCGACGATCTCCGCCGCTTTCTCAAGGGCGACGGCGGTGTGGCCGCGGCGGCGGTGCAGCGCATTCTCGGTTCGCCCGATCTGTACCCGCCGGACAGCCGGCAAAACGCTTCGGTCAATTTCCTCACCTGTCACGATGGTTTTCCGTTGTACGATCTTTACGCATATAACGAAAAGCATAACGAGCAAAACGGCTGGAATAATACGGACGGCTCGAACGACAACGCGAGTTGGAACTGCGGCGCGGAGGGCGAGACAGACGACCCCGCCGTAAACGGCCTGCGCGACCGCCTGCGCAAGAACGCTATGGCCGTGCTGCTGTGCAGCCGGGGCGCGGCCATGTTTTTGGCCGGAGATGAGTTTGGCAACACCCAATTTGGAAACAACAATCCCTACTGTCAGGATAACGAGATATCATGGCTGGATTGGACGCGGCTGGAACAGTTTGAAGGCTTGTTTGCGTTTACCAAGGGTATGATCGCGCTGCGGAGGGCGCACCCGGTGCTGCGCGGCACGACCGCGCCCGCCGCGGCGCAGTACCCGGATACCAGCCTGCATAACGGCACCGCGTGGAATGACGCGGTGGACGGCGAGACGCGCCAGATCGGCGTGCTGTTCACAGGCCGCGACACGCAGGGCGAGCGGGACGACTTTGTGTTCCTTGCCCTTAATGTACATTGGGAGGAGCATGGGCAGCAGCTTCCAAGCCTGCCGGTCGGTTTTTGCTGGCGGCGCGCGGCGGATACCGCGGCGCGCGACCCGCTTGCGCCGGAGGGGACGTTCGACGGCTCGCACGTTACGCTTGCGCCGCGCTCGGTACAGGTGCTGGTGGGGGAGCCGTGCCCAGCGTGAAGAAAGCAAAATCACTTTAGATGTATAAAAGATGTATAAAACGCCGCTTTTGCGGCGTTTTTTCTATGCAAGGGGGCAAGGACTGAGAAGGTCTGTTTATATAGATGGAAAATGGTAGAAGAAATAGGCTAAATAAGCGACAATTATCCTTGACAGAGGCTATATATTATATTAATATATTAATGTACGCAAGAGGAACATATTGGACAAACTTGAAAGGAGTGCAAACATGAGAAACAAACGATGGATCAGCGTTTTGTTGATCGGCTGCCTATTGCTGGCCGCTGCCGCGGGATGCGGACAGTCAAGCGGGGAGGCGGGACAAGCGGACGGGGACGGGGTGGTGACGCTGAAATTCGCCAACAGTCAGACTCCGGAGGAGACCTGCTCGAAAGAGATCGAAGCGTTTGCCGAACGCGTCAAGGAAAAAACGGGCGGCAAGGTGGTGATCGAGGTGCACCACAACGGCGTGCTGGGGGACGACAACGACGCGCTGGAAGCCTGCGCGCGCGGCGCGAATTACTTGACCTATGTGGACCCCGCCGCCATGTGCTATTATGTGCCGGATTATGCGGTCATGCTGGGGCCCTATCTGTTCGACGATATCGCGCAGATCAAAAAACTGGCCTTTTCCGACTATGGCGATGAAATGGTAGAAAAGGCGGCGGAAGCCGGTATCCGCGTGCTGGACCATATGTCGAGCTATTATGGCACGCGCGTTTTTATCGGCAACAAGCCGGTACCCACGCCGGACGAGATGAAGGGCATGAAGGTACGTGTGCCCTCTGTACCGCTGTGGATCGAAATGCTGACCGCGATGGGGGCCAACACGACGACCATTTCATTCAGCGAAGTGTATACCGCGCTTTCGCAAGGCGTGGCGGACGGCATGGAAAATCCGCTGCCCGCGATCTACGCCGCGCGGTTCCACGAGGTATGTAAGTACGTATCCGAAACCAACCACATCATTCAGCCCAATGGGATCGAAATGTCCGAAGCGGTTTTCCAAAGCCTGACGCCGGAGCAGCAAAAGATATTGGAGGAGGAAGCGATCGTCTTTGCCGAAACAGTGACGGAAAAGGTACAGGAAGAGGAAAAGGAAGTGCGCGAAAAGATGACCGGCGAGGGTGTGGAATTTATCGCGTGCGATACCGACGCTTACCGCGCGGCCACGGAATCCGTCTATCAAAAGTTCCCGGAATGGTCGGAAGGGCTGTATGACCGCGTAACGGCCATCATCAGAGCCTGATACAGGCCCGAAGACGCGAAAAGTTAACGGGGGATACGCTATGAAAAAAGTATTGGCAAATTTCGAGGAGATCATTGTTTCCTTTTTCCTGCTGCTGATGGTGTGCATGATCTCCTTCAACGTTGTGCTGCGCGTGGCAACGCGGCAGTCCATCCCATGGCTGGAGGAGGTCTCGTACTTCTGCTTCGCGTGGATCATCTTCGTGGGAGCGAGCGCGGCCTACAAGCGGAGCCTGCACGGCGGCATCGACCTGCTGGTGCGTCTGTTTCCTGAAACGGCGCGCAAGGTGGTATCGCTTCTCTCTACCTTTTTAATATTGCTCATCTGTGTCGTGATGACGTTTTTCAGCTTCCGCTTTGCGGTAAGCGCGGGCAGCAAGGTGACGCCGATTCTATATATCAGTTATTTCTGGGTCGATCTGTCCGCGGTCGTTGGCTTTGGCATGATGTGCGCGCACAGCTTGGGCTTTATCAAGAACCTGTTTTTGCATCAGGATTACTACCGCTCCAAACCGCTTTACAGCGGTATTCTGGATTACGACACGGTGATGGGCGGCGTGGCGGAGGATGAGACCTTACAGCTGCATGTAGAGGACCGCGCGGAGCCGAACGGCGGGGAGGAGAAGAAATGACGCAGTTTCTGCCCATCCTTATCTTATTCCTGCTGTTCGCCTTCAATATTCCGGTCGGGTACTGTCTGCTTGCGGCGGGGCTGAGCTATTTCGTATTTTTAAGCCCGGGCATGCCGATGGATATGATCCTGCAATCGCTGGTCGCGCAGAGCCAGTCGTTCACCATGCTGGCGATTCCGCTGTTCGTCACGGCGGGCGTGGTCATGTCCTACGGCGGAATCGCGGGCGCGATCATGGATTTCGCCGAGGTGCTGATCGGGCACCGCGTCGGCGGGCTGGCGCAGGTCAACATTTTAACCAGCACGTTTATGGGCGGTTGCTCGGGTTCGGGCAACGCGGATACCGCGTTCAATGCAAAGATCATTGTGCCTGAAATGGAAAAGCGCGGATACACCAAGGGCTTTTCGGCGGCCGTCACCACCTGCTCTTCCTGCATCACGCCGATCATACCGCCCGGCATTTGCCTGATCATTTACGCGACCGCCGCCAACCAATCGATCGGCGATATGTTCATGGCGGGCTATCTGCCCGGCTTACTGATCGCCGCCGCGCTGATGGTGGTGACCGATTTTATTTCAAAACGCAGGGGCCTGAAACCAAGCCGGGACAAGCGCGCCACCGGGCGAGAGGTGCTGGCGCAGCTCGGGCGCTCAATCTGGGCGCTGCTGCTGCCGCTCGGCATCATCATGGGGCTGCGCCTCGGCGTGTTCACACCGACCGAGTGCGGCGCGTTTTGCATCATGTTATCCGCCGTGGTGGGCGCGCTGATCTATAAAAAGCTCAAGTGGAGCATGGTGCCCAAAATCTTGGTGGAATCCGCCGTGACGACGGCGTGCATCATGTTCATCTTGGCGGGTGCGAATATGTTCGCACGCTATTTGACGCTGGAAAACATCCCGCAAACGCTGGCCACGGCGATCATGAACTTTACGGACAGTCCGGTGGTGTTTCTTTTGATCGTGAACATCTTTCTGATCCTGCTGGGTATGTTCATGGACAGCGCGGCCGCGCTGATCATTCTGCCGCCGCTGCTGGTGCCGATCGCAACAAAGCTTGGCATCGATCCGATTCATTTCGGCATTATCATGTGCCTGAACGACACCATCGGCGGCGCGTCGCCTCCGTTTGGCATTCTACTATTTACCTGTGTTTCGATCATCAAGGTCAAGGTATCCGAATACATTCGGGAGGGCTGGCCGCTGCTGCTGACCTTGCTGGCGTGCCTGCTGCTCATCACCTATGTGCCGGGGATATCGCTGGGGCTGCTTAGGCTGTTTGGGAGCTAGCGGGCAGACCCTATGAAAACACAAAAAACGCCGCTATCAGCGGCGTTTTTTGTGTTATTGCAGGTCAATGGTAACGGCTTGGTCTTCGAGAAGCGTCAGGGGATCATCCTGCCAGAAGGTTACGCCGTGCGCCTTGGCGAGGTCTTCGGCGGTGGCCTGCGGGTAATAAAGGGTCGAAGTGATAAGGCCGGTCTCGCGGTCGATGGTGCTATCGAGATAGGTGTCGCCGGTCAGTTTTAAGTCCTTGCCTGTTTGATCCGTTAGATAAAACTGCATGGTGGTGAGCTGGGCAGCACCTGCGGACGAGAAGATGGCTACCGCTTTATCTTCTCTTATATCAAGTGATTTGAGCGTTACGCCGCCTTTGGTGCCATCGGACAGCGGCAGAGCGTTCAGCGCGCCGGTGACGCGATGGGCTTGCCCGTCTGATGCAATGGGGATGAGCGTTATGGATTTGGTATCCGTATCCGCGCCAAGGAACTCAAACACGTTGCTCACTCGGTCGCGGAGTATTCCGCTGCCGATACTGCCCGCGGGTAGGCGCGTCAGGTACTTTCCCTGATCGTCGCGCAGGACGAAGGCGGTGAAGGGATCGCTTGCGACCTCGCTCAGCGTTATCGTTGAGCCGAACGGGGAGATGGACACGCGCTCGACCCGTACGTCGTGGCGCCTGTTGACAGTGGAATAGTACACCGTAAAATCGATTTTCGGTTCGACCGACAGGCTTTCGACCGCAACCGCGCTTTTGTCGACCGCGAGCGAAAACTGAAATTCCGCATCCTTGATCGCATCTGTGCCGCCGGTATAGAGCAGAAGCTCAAATTCATCGGGCAGGGCGCGGGTCAGCGCGATTCGCTCCATTCCCTTAAGGGTGCGATCACCTACTGCATAGGCCTCGGATTCAATCGTGCCAGTGGGTTCGAGCTTTTTGCCGTCTATCACGGCCCAGAAATGTGGTGCGGAAAGACTGACTCGTATTTCAGCGGGCGTGGCGTCGGTGCTCGGCAAGGCAAGCGGCGTTTCGCTGGTCAGGGTGTAGAACACGTTGAGATAGCTGTCGTCCACCGCGATGTTGTCGATCGTCAAGGTCCGTTCCCCGTTTTTTTGGCTCAGACCAACGGCGGCGTTGTATGCTTCAAACTTGTCTTGCTGCGAACCATAGGCGGTATGGCGTTCGCTGTCAAAGTAATTGATCGCGCCGCGCGCCATTGAAATGACGGTGGGGGCGGCGGCCGCGCCGGCTAGGCAGAGCGCCGCCGCGATACCGACCACTACCGCACGCCGCAGGGGAAGGCGGCGCGTGGGCCGCTCCGGCGCGGGCAGCGATTGCAGACGATTTGCGATACGGTCATCAAAGCCCTCGGGCGTGGGGCTGCCCTCGCGTTCCGCGCGGGCCTTTAGCTTTTCATCAAATGTCATGGTTATTCCTCCTCCAAAAGCGTGCGCAGGCGGTCTCTCGCGCGGGCAAGCCGCGAGCGTACCGTGCCTTCACGCACGCCGAGCGCCTTTGCGATCTCGGCGGTGGTCATATCCTCAAAATAGTACAGCACGGTCACGGCGCGAAAGTCCATGGGCAGGCGGCATACCGTGTCCCATAGGCCGCTGTCGTAGGTATCGCTCTTGCCGCCCGCGACTGCTGTCAAGTCGTCCATATACGTCACGCGCGCGTCCTTGCGGCGGTGCTCGTGCGCGCAGTTCACCGTGATGCGGATCAGCCAGCCCTTTATGGCGGCATGGTCGCGCAACCGGGGGAAGGCCTGCCAAGCCCGCAGGATCGCTTCGCTTACCGCGTCCTCCGCGTCCGCGTCGCAGTCGGAAAGCGCGCGCGCCGCGCGGTACATGGCGAGTTTGTGTTCGGTCACAGCGGCGCAGAAGCGGGCGTGTAGGTCGCTCGCCGCTGGCGTCAGTATCATTTCCATGGTATCACCTCATTTACTGTCCGGACACTATAAAGATGCGCGGAGCAAAGGAAATGCTCCCGCGCGATTAAAAAAAGTTGAAAAGCGGGCGGCCGCAAGAAGCCCCTACGGCGAAGGAGCCGGCGAGCCCCCGCGTAGAGGCGACCTGCGGCCGCCCGAGTGTCATGTACGCTTGTGTTTTGTCGAATATGATCGTCAATTCCCGCCTGCAATATGCAGGCGGGAATTGGTTTTAGATGGTTTGGATCTCGATCGCGTCTGCGGGCGCTAAGATGTGCGCGCCGGAGAGGGGGCGGTCGCTCAGGACAATCGCGGTGGCGAGCGGGTTTTCGATCTCCTTTTCGATCAGGCGGCGCAGGTTACGCGCGCCGAACTTGACGGAGAACGATTTACCCGTCAGGTAATCGAGCACGCTGTCGTCCCACGTCAGGCGCAGCTTCTTTTCCGCGAGGCTGTCTCGCAGCTCGCCCAGCATGATCGAGGCGATATGGCGGAAGTCCGCTTCGGAAAGCTGGTTAAAGGCGATGATCTCGTCGATACGGTTCAAAAATTCGGGCCGCATCAGTTCTTCCAGAGCCTTCATGGCGCGGTCGCGGCTCTGCTCGGTCACGCTCTTGCCAAAGCCGAGCGAACCGCCGCTGCCCGCCTGTGAGCCCGCGTTCGAGGTCATGACGATTACAGTGTTTTCAAAGCTGACCACGCGGCCCTGCGCGTCGGACAGGCGGCCGTCGTCCAGAATTTGCAGAAGTGCGTTGAGCACGTCCGGATGCGCCTTTTCGATCTCGTCGAACAACACGACGGAGTAGGGGCGGCGGCGAATCTTCTCGGTGAGCTGCCCGGCTTCATCATAGCCGACATAGCCCGGAGGCGAGCCGATCAGACGGGAGACCGTGTGCTTTTCCATATATTCGGACATATCGAGCCGCACCAGCGAATCCGGCGAATCAAACAGATCGGTGGCAAGCTGCTTGACAAGCTCGGTCTTGCCCACGCCGGTCGGACCGACAAACAGGAAGGATACCGGCTTTTTCTTGGGGCTGATGCCCGCGCGCGAGCGGCGAATGGCCGCGCACACGGCGGAAACGGCTTCGTCCTGCCCGATAATGCGGCCGTGCAGGCGATCTTCCATACCCGCAAGGCGGGCGGATTCCTGCGCGCAGACCTTGGAGGCGGGGATGCCCGTCCAAAGCTCGATCACCGAGGCGAGCTGCGTTTCACTGAGGCTGGGGGCGGGCTGGGTCTGCAATTCGTGCAGACGGTTCTCCACTTGCAGCATACGCTGGCGGCATGAAGCGATGCGGGCGTAGGTCTCTTCCTGCTCGTCGTTTTGCGCCTGCTGGGAGAGCAGGTCTAGCTGCGTTTGAAGGCTTTCCAGCTCGGTTTGCAGGGCCGGCATCTCGGAAAGCTGCGGCGAATCAAGGTTTAGGCGCGAGCACGCTTCGTCGATCAGGTCAATCGCCTTGTCGGGCAGGAAACGGTCGGTGATGTAGCGCTCGCTCATGCGGGCGGCTTCGTCGCAGATCTCATCCGAAACCGTCACGCCGTGGAAGGTTTCATAATAGGAGCGGATGCCGCGCAGGATCTCTGCGGTCTCCGCGACCGAGGGCTCGCCGATATGGACGGGCTGGAAGCGGCGCTCCAGAGCTGCGTCCTTTTCGATATGCTTGCGGTATTCGGAGAAGGTGGTCGCGCCGATCACTTGAATCTCGCCGCGCGACAGGGCGGGTTTCAAGATATTCGCGGCGTTCATCGAGCCTTCTGAATCGCCCGCGCCGACGATGTTGTGCACCTCGTCGATAACGAGGATGATGTTACCCAGCTTTTTGACTTCGTCGATCAGGCCCTTCATGCGGCTTTCAAACTGGCCGCGAAACTGCGTGCCCGCGACAAGCGCGGTCAGATCGAGCAAATGCACCTCTTTATTCCGCAGCTTGAAGGGAATGCGCCCCTCCGCGATGCGGCAGGCCAGCCCCTCGGCCACGGCGGTCTTGCCCACGCCGGGCTCGCCGATCAGGCAAGGATTGTTCTTCTGGCGGCGGTTCAAGATCTGGATGACGCGGTCGGTCTCGCGGTCGCGCCCGACGATACGGTCGAGCAGGCCTTCGCGCGCCTTGCGCGTCAGATCCTCGCAGTAATTATTCAGGTACTTGCGCTTTTTATCATCGCGCTGAGGCTGCTGGGCGCGGGTGCGTACATTATCCCCAGAGCGGCGCGGCATGTTCGGGCCGAAAATAGAGGGCAGGTTAAACGGGCGGCGCTCCGCGGGCTCCTCCGCGTCGCCGGAGGCAGGGTCGGTCTCGTGCGGCGCGTCGTCCTCCGCGCCGTCCGTACCGGCGGGCACAAGGTCGGTCAGGTCCTCAAGCGAGCCTATTTCGCCCGCGAGGGCTTCCAGATCGTCCTCGGTGATGCCCATCTGCTCCATGATGTTATCGAGCGGCTTGACGCCGAGCTCGCGCGCGCATTTAAGGCACAGGCCCTCCTGCGTCGATTTGTCCGGCCCTTCGATCTTGGTGATGAAGACCACCGCGATGTTTTTGTGGCAGCGCGAGCACATTGGCATGTTCATAGTAAAAAAATCTCCTTCTTGGGGTGTTGCCGTTTTTATATGGCGACCGGCAGGATATCGATCAAACGCGAGAGCAGCACCGTGGCCTGCACGCGCTCGGGCGAAAGGCAGCCGAGCGAGGTATAGGTGATGGGCGCGAACCATTGAATGCCGAGCAGGATGAGCGCGGCGATCGCCACGCCGCCGAGCGCGCCCAGCACGCCGCCGCCTAAAGCATCCAGAAAGCCGAGCGGCGTCAGGTGTGCGACAAAGTGCAGGCTCTTGATGGCGAACGAGATCAGCCAGCCAAACAGCACGCCCAGCAACAGCAACAGCGCCAGAAACGCAATGCTTTCCGCCATATGAGTGGCGGCTTCGGTAACGGTTTGCTTGATACCGTCCAGCAGGCCGGCGGCCTGCCCAAGCTCCGCTTGGCGGGAAAAGACCTCGCCCACGATGGGGGAAACGATCATTTTAGCCGCGCCGGGCGCGAGCGCTTTGGCCGCGAACACGGCGGCGCCCAAGGCGGCCAAGCGGCCGATGACGCCGCACAGCGTGTACAGCAGGCCGCGGCGCAAGCCGAGAACAAGGCCGGCCAGCACGAGCAGCAAAATGATCAGATCGGGCAGGTTTAAAAGTCCTTTAAAAAAATCAGTCAGCGCGTCAGTTGTCATGCGGGATCTCCTCGGAACGTTCGGAATGTGCGGTAAACAGGCGGGCGTTTTTCGCGTACAGGGCAAAGAGCGTGCCGTCATCCTTCAAGAGTAGGCGGCGCGCGCCCACGGCTTCGCTGTTGTGCCACGAGGGCGTCAGGTCGCTCGTGTACACGGTAACGCCCGAAACGGTCAGCGCGGCAAGGCCGGTTCGGGAAATGGCGAGCGCCGACGGTTCCTCCGTCGAGGCGATAGGGCCCTCCAGTTTGCCGCCTGAGCGGATCAAATAGATATCGCTCCGCGCTGAACCGGAAAACGAACGGGTAGCAAGCGCAAGCGCGTTATCGCCAAAGGAGAACGCCAGCAGATCGCCGGAGGAATAGGCTATGGGATTTGTGACTTCGCCCTTTTTATCGATCAAGTAAAGGCCGTTGTCGCACAGGGCGGCGGCGGTGCCGTCCGATAGGTAGGCAAGCTCTAGCCCCAAAACGCCCGGAATGGTGGCTTCGGCCTGCGCCGTATCCCGGTCGAGCCGGAAGAAGAACACCTGCGAATCAAGCGACACGCCGTTTTGCTTAAACGAAAGGACGGAAAGCATTTTGCCATCCGGCGACAGCGCGGCCGACACGATATAGTATTCCGAGGTTCTCCATTTAAACACTTCGTTTCCGCGGTTATCGTAAACCGCGACGGCGGTGCGGTAGCCCTGCTCGTCCGTGACGACGAAAAAGCGGCCGTCCCTGCCAATGCCCGCGGTAATGATGGGCGAAGCGAGGTCTAGCTCGGCCACGGGCTGATAGGAATTGGTCAGCGTAACGCCGTGACCGCCCCGGTCAAAGGCGAGCACATAGCCGCCGGCGGCTTCCACGGTGGGCTGCGAATAGCTCATTGGCAGGCGCTGCGTGACCGCGCCGCCCGGCCGGGCAAGATACAGGGTATCGCCATCCGTATAGGCCAGACCACCCGCGTACAGCGCCGCGTCGTGGAACGAGCCGTTTTCGTAGGGGATGGCGGAGGCGTCGCCGCTGTTCTGGCGCAGTCCGGCAATCGCGTAACTTGTCAGGCTGCGGATGGAAGAGGGCGAAAACAGCCGGAAGTTCAAAAGCAAAAACAGGACCGCGCTGGCGACCAGCACCCAGCCGCACATGGCGCGCAGCTTGGAGCAGACGCGCACGCGGCCGTCCCTGCTTTCACGCAGGATGCGCTTGCGCTCCTTGCGGCTGCGCGGGAACTGCACCACATTTTTAGAATTTCGAGTGATATGTTCGGCCATTTGCCTCACCTCCTCATTGTAACGCGAATTGCATGGCGATATATGAAGCGAATGTTAATTAATTAGAAGTTAGGAATTAGGAATTAGGAGTTACGGGAACGCGCGGAGCGCGATAATTGAAAACGCCGCGAAGCGGCGCACCGCCGTTCCTACCTCCTCACTCCTACTTCCTAACTAGTTTAATTTCATAACTGCCAGCTCCGGCGTATGGTCATACCACAAACGGTTCATATAAAGGCCGCAGGCGGGCAGGGTGGGGCCTGCCTGCTCGCGGTCGCAGGAGCGAAGAATGGATGCGACCTCGTCCGGCGCGATCTTGCCGCAGCCGACGTATAATAGCGTGCCCGAGATCGCGCGCACCATGTTGTACAAAAAACCGTCCCCGCACACGCGGATACGGATGAGCGGACCGTCCGTTTCCACCTCGCACCAAAAGACGGTGCGCACCGTACTTTTGACCGGCGTGCCCTGACTGCGCACGGCGGCGAAATCCTGCTTGCCGACAAAATGCTGCGCGCCCGCCTGCATCAGCGCGGCGTCCAGCGTATAGGTGGTGCGATAGGCGCGCGCGGCCAAAAACGGATCGCGCAGCGCGGAGGGGAATAGCTCGTAGGCGTATTCCTTGCGGGTGCAGTCAAAACGGGCGTCAAATTCCTCCGGCACGGGTACGGCGGCCGATACCGCGATATCCTCCGGCAACAGGCTGTTCATGGCGAACGGCAACCGGTCCAGTGGAATGGTGCAGTTCCCCTTGAAGTTTGCGACATAGCGGCGGGCGTGTACGCCCGCGTCGGTCCGGCCAACGCCGGAAACATGCATCTTTTGCCCGGTCAGGCGGTGCAGCACGGTTTCCAGCGTTTCCTGAATGGAGGGGCCGTTTTTCTGCACCTGCCAGCCGTGGAAATGCGTGCCCACATAGGATAAAACAAGCGCTGTATTCATATTTATAACCCAAAGCGGCCCAGCGCGATCACGCCGCCGAACACAAGAACACAAATAACAATCGCACCGATATCCACCGTTTCTATTTTCAGCTGCTTCATGCGCGTGCGGCCCACGTCGCCCCGGTACAGACGGCATTCCATGGCGGTGGCAAGCTCGTCCGCCCGGCGGAAGGCCGAGATGAACAGCGGCACCAAGATCGGGATCATAGCCTTGGCGCGCTGGATAAGGTTGCCGGATTCAAAATCCGCGCCGCGCGCTTTTTGCGCCGAAATAATTTTTTCGGTCTCCTCGATCAGGGTCGGGATGAAGCGCAGCGCGATCGACATCATCATAGCCAGCTCGTGCACGGGCGCGTGGAGCTTTTTCAGTGGCGAAAGCAGGCGCTCCAAGCCGTCCGTCAGCTGGATGGGCGAGGTGGTGTAGGTCAACATCGAGGTGGCGATGATGAGCAGCATCAGGCGCAGCACCATGAAAAACGCGACCTTAACGCCCTCCCATGAGATATGCAGCCAGCCCCACTGCCACAGGTATTCTCCGGTGGGCGAGGGGGTGTAAAACAGGTTGAGCACCGCCGTAAAGCAGATGATGAACAGGATCGGTTTGAGGCCGCGCACCACAAGCTTTGGCGAAATGCGCGAAATACCGATCACGACGGCCAGAAAAGCGATGATGAGCGCATACGAGATCGGCCCGCCCGCAAGGAACAGGGTGATGATCATGGCGACCGTCAAAACGATCTTGACGCGGGGGTCGAGCCGGTGCACCGCGCTTTCACCGGGGAAGAACTGGCCGATGGTGATATCCTTCAGCATGGCTGCCCGCCCCCTTTCCGATAGGCCCGGATGGCCGCGAGCGCCCCTTCGACGGTGAACACCGAGGGATCGACCGGGATGCCGCGCTTGTTCAGCTCCAGCATGACCTTGGTGACCATCGGGATATCGAGCCCGGCGGCGATGATCTCGCCCGCGTGCGAGAAAACCTCGCGCGGGCTATCGCAAAACAGAATCTTTGCTTCATTCATGACAAGCAGACGGTCGGCAAGCTTCGCGATATCCTCCATCGAGTGGGAGACGATCAGCACGGTCGCGCCGCTCTCGCGGTGGTAGCCGCGGATGAGGTCTAAAATTTCGTCCCGCCCGGCGGGGTCTAAACCGGCGGTGGGTTCGTCCAGCACCAGCACGTCGGGTCGCATGGCGATCACGCCCGCAATGGCGACGCGGCGCTTCTGCCCGCCGGAAAGCGCGAACGGGGACTGAGAGGAAAGCGCCTCGTCCAGCCCGACCGCCCGCATGGATTCCGATACGCGCGACGCGATTTCGTCCGGCGCAAGGCCCATGTTGGTCGGCCCGTAGGCGATATCCTTGGCAATGGTTTCCTCAAAGAGCTGGTATTCCGGATACTGAAACACCAGACCGACGCGAAAGCGCGTTTCACGGGCGCACTTGCCCTTTTCGTTCCAGATAGGCTTGCCATCCAGCAGGACTTCGCCGGAGGTGGGCGCGAGCAGGCCGTTGAAATGCTGGATGAGCGTCGATTTGCCCGAACCGGTGTGGCCGATCACGCCGAGAATTTCGCCTTTTTCAATTTTGAGATCCACGTGGTCGAGCGCAACGCGCTCGAAAGGGGTGCCCGCGCCATATACATGGGTCAGGCCCCGCGTTTCCAGAATGGTTGACAAGGAAAAAACCCCTTTTTTCTAATGAGTAGTTAGTAATTAGAAATTAGTAATTATGGAGCTGCGTGTATTGCTTGCGCCAAGAGTTTAGGGGGAACAGCGCTTCTAAAGGGTTAAAAAGAAAACGGAAGCGTAACCGCCCGATTACTAATTACTAACTACTAATTGCTAATTATTCATAAGGTATTTTTGCAGCGTATCCGCGCATTCCTCAACGGAGAGCGCGTCGATCGGCAGGCTCGTGCCTTCCGCGGCATTGAGATCGTAAAGAATCTCAATGGTTTGCGGCACGGTAAGACTGGCGTTTCGCAGCTCGTCCACGCGGGTGAAGATCTCGCGCGGCGCGCCGTCCATCAAAACCTCGCCCTGATGCATTACGACCACGCGGCCCGCCTGTACGGCTTCGTCCATGTGGTGGGTGATCAAAACGACCGTGATACCGAACTTTTCGTTGAGCTCGCGCACGGTCGACATGACCTCGCGGCGGCCCTGCGGGTCGAGCATGGCGGTAGGCTCGTCCAGAACGACGCAGCGGGGCATCATGGCGATCACGCCCGCGATGGCGATACGCTGCTTCTGGCCGCCCGAAAGGCGGTGCGGCGCCTGCTTGCGGTATTCATACATGCCGACGGCACGCAGCGCGTCGTCCACGCGCACGCGGATTTCCTCCGGCGGCACGCCCATGTTTTCCAGCGCAAAGGCGACGTCCTCCTCCACCACGGTGGCGACCAGCTGGTTATCCGGGTTCTGGAACACCATGGCGACGGTCTTGCGCACTTCATAAGTGTTATTTTCATCCCGCGTGTCCATCATGTCCACGTAGCAAACGCCGCCCGTGGGCAGGCGAATGGCATTGAAGTGGCCCGCAAGCGTACTCTTGCCCGAACCGTTATGGCCCAGTACCGCGACAAACTCGCCCCGCCGGATGGAAAGGTCCACCCCCTTCAAAACGGGAATGGAAAGTGTTCCGTCCTCCGTCGGGTAGGCGTATTCAAGATTTTCTGTTTTGATAATTTCAGCCATGTTTTATTCGTCCTCTATTATTTCCTGATGGACTGTCATATCGCGGGCAGCAGTCCGAAGAACACGCGATCACAAGTGTGATTGAAACAAAACGATTATTCCTCCGCGATGAACCGCGCGGAGGAGCCGCAGGGTAAAAACAGTCCGGTCGACTGAACGGGCAGGCCAAGCTCTTGCGCTTCGATCTTACCGAGCGCGCGTTTGCCCGCCGTGGTGCCGAGCAGATAGGCCATGACCGAGGGGGCAAGGCCGGTCGAGTAGCTCGAAACGAGTACGAAGAGCGGCTTGTCCGATAGAAGCTGCATGGTCAGATCAATGAAATCGGCGATGTCGTCCTCGATCTTCCAGGTTTCGCCCGAGGGGCCGCGGCCATAACTCGGCGGGTCCATGATGATCGCATCGTACTTGCGGCCGCGTCGAATTTCGCGTTGGACGAATTTCTTGCAGTCGTCCACGATCCAACGAATGGGGTGCGCTTCCAGTCCGGAGGACGCGGCGTTTTCACGCGCCCACTGCACCATGCCCTTGGAAGCGTCCACGTGGCACACGCTCGCGCCCGCTGCCGCGGCGGCCAGCGTAGCCCCGCCGGTGTAGGCGAAAAGGTTCAAAACCGATACCGGACGGTGCGCCTTCCGCACCATACGGTCGATAAAATCCCAGTTTGCGGCCTGCTCCGGGAACAGACCGGTATGTTTGAAGCTCATGGGCTTGAGCTGGAACGTCAATTCGCCGTAGCGAACGGCCCATTGCTCGGGCAGCTTGCGAATCTCCCACTTACCGCCGCCCGCGTTGGAGCGGTGATAAATTGCGTTGGGTTTTTCCCACGCGCGGCAGCCGTTCGTTCGCGGCCAAATGGCCTGCGGGTCGGGCCGGATCAGGGTCTGATCCCCCCAGCGCTCTACCTTTTCACCGCCGCCGCAGTCTAAAACGGTGTAATCTTTCCAGTTCTCAGCAATCCACATAGTTTTCCTTTTCCCGTTATTCCACAATATATCAGTCTCTATTCTACCACCAAACCCACTTTCGCGCAATGAAAACCGCCGCGCGGATAGGAGAAAAATACCTACGAAAACCCGCTCCGATTGGGCGTTTTGAAAAAGTAACGGAAAAACGCGCGTTTTTTGTCGGAAAGCTACGCACATACCGCTAACGGCCGATGCCGCGTTTTAATCGCGTAAGCGAAACGAGCGCTGAACAAACACCCCCCTGTTCCCGGCGCTTGACCGGGAACAGGGGGGCGTTTTACGATATTTTGCTTTCGATATACTGCGGAACGTTTTCGACCGGTATGCCGAGGGCGACGGACAGCTCGCCATGGAGCAGCTCCTCCGCCTTTTTGCGGAAACGCGCGTCGATCTCGCTCGGTTTTTTACCGTTCTGTACGGCGGTGCGGTTTTTGCGGTAGGTGGTTTTAATCAGCTGGACCAACTGCCCGCAATCATGCGACAGGAAAACCTGACGGTAGCTGTCTGTCAAGATATGAAGATCCTTGGTTTCGAGCGGCGTTTCGCTGATATCCGGGATGCGGGAAATCAGATCTTCCGCTTCGCCCTTGCTCATCACCGGACGCATGAACACCTTGGAATCCACCGGTATATAGATGGTTTCCGTGCCGCAGACAGGCTGGATGGTGTAATACCGCCGGTCCGGGGTCTCCGGGTCAAGGCCGGGCGTACTGATCGCCTTTACCTGACATGCTCCGTTGTTGCCATAAACAATGAAATCTCCCACTTGAAACATTCTGCGCCTCCACTTTTGTGCAAAAAACGATGAGAAAGCCACGAAACTTAAGAAATTTCGTGGCTTTCTTGCCTTCCATGTATCTATTTTAACACAAATTGAGGGTTTTTGCAAAAGGAGTAGAAGGAAAAAATGAAAGTTTGGTTATTTTGCGCATGGAAGACGGTGGTTTTTAGGTGTATTTTATAAGTTTAATGTGCAAGACCGATGGGAGAGAACAAAATGTAGGCGCCCACGGTGACCAGCACCGCGATAATCGCGAAGATTTTGCCGTTTTTCCACGGCGTTAGATCGATCACCTTGGCGTCTGTGATCTCAAACGCGTCTTGACGCGGCGCGAACTTGATGCACAGGCCGTAAATGATGCATTCCAACACGAACAGCGCGAATACAACATACAGATAGTGGAACTGCTGGCAGAACGGGCTTAATTTCGACATGCCGTACAGCACGATGTGGATCGGAATAATGATCTTGGGCGCGATGGACGGCGCGCGCTTGCTGAACAGACCGAAAAGTACGGCGGTCAGCAGCGGCATGGAGAAGAAGCCCCAGCACTCGTTGATAAAGTTCATGATGCCGGTACCGAAGAACATGACGAACGGCGCGACGATGATCGACGCGACCGCAATGACCGTGCCGAAGATCTTGCCGACCTTGACCAGCTTTTTGGCATTGGCCTGCGGTGCGAAGATGGGCTGGTACAGGTCGAGCGTGAAAATTGTGACCGAGGAATTGAGCACCGAATTGAAGGAGGACAGGATCGCGCCGAACATAACGGCGGCGAGGAAGCCCAGCAGCGGCTTCGGCACGACCTCTAAGATCAGCATCGGGTAAGCGGAGTCCGCCGCCATGCCGACCTCGGTGGACATGCGGCCCGCGAGAAGCTGATAGGCGATAATGCCGGGAATGACGAGAATGGCCGCGTCCAAAATCTTGAAGAAACCCGCCCAGATCGCGCCTTTCTGGCTTTCGGCAAGGTTTTTGCCCGCCAGCGAGCGCTGGATGATGGACTGATTGGTGGCCCAATAGAACAGGTTGTTCACGATCATGCCGGTGAACAGAACGGGCCACGGTACCTCGGGCGGGAGCGCGGTCGCGGGCGACCAAGCGTTCAGCTTTTCAGGCGTTGCCGAAATGAAGTGCTTGATGCCCTCCAGAAAGCCGCCGCCGTCCAGCGCGCCGAGCGCGAGAATGCCGAGCACGGGCACCATGAAGCCGCCGAGCAAAAGGCCGACGCCGTTGATCGTATCCGATACCGCAACCGCTTTCAAGCCGCCAAAAATGGCGTAGATTGCGCCAATGATGCCGGTCGCCGCACAGACCAGCGCGATCGCCCAGAAATATGAAAGGCCGAACATGCCGGAAATATCAAAGATCTTTTCCAACACGACCGCGCCCGAATACAGCACGACCGGCAGCATGGTGAAAATATAAGCGATCAGAAACATCAGCGAGAACAGGCGCTTGGTCGTGGTATCAAAGCGCATCTCGAAGAACTCCGGAATGGTTGTGATACCGCCCTTGAGAAACTTGGGCAGGAACAGGAACGCGAGCATGATGAGCGCAAACGACGAGGTGACCTCGAACGCCATCGGGCTCATGTTGCCCGCGAAGCTCTGGCCGTTGGTGCCGACAAGCTGCTCGGCGGAAAGGTTGGTCATCATCAACGAGCCCGCAATGACGATGCCGGGCAGGCCGCGGCCCGCGAGGAAGTAGCCGTCCTTGGTGGAAAGATCGTCGCCGCGCGTTTTCATCCAAGAGATGAGCGCGACCAGCGCCGTAAAACCGACGAAGGTGACAATAGTGAACATAGATGTACCCCTTATTTTCTTTTCTCTTTTTCTTTTTCTTTTTTTGCCAAACGGGGGCGCGGTCGGTCCCTTATCCGGCCGCGCCCGCGTATTTCTCTTTTTGCTTAATAATCGACCCAAACGCCGCCCTGATCGGCGGATTCCACGCACTTTTCGACCCACTTGACGCCTTCCGCGCCCGCGCGTACGCCGGGGTACCAGAAATCGACCGGCTCGCCCTTTTCGGTTAGTTCAATGGCGCGGGCAAAGCGGCTGTAAATGTTGGCCCACGATTCAAACAGGCCCTCCGGATGGCCGCCGCCGATGCGGTCGTCCGCCGTCGCTTCGGGATACAGGTAATCCATGGCGCGGTGCATGATGTGCTGCGGCTCGCCCTGCACCTCGTAGGCAAGCTGGTTCGGGAATTCGGCGTTCCACTCGATAGAGGCCTTCTCGCCCACGATGCGGATGGTGTGGCCGAACATCGCGCCCGCGTTGACACAGCTCGACCAGACGTAGCCGACAGCGCCGCCCTCGTATTCCATCAGCGTCATGGCGTTATCCTCCAGCGGCTTGCGGCTCTCGACAAAGGACTGGCGCGAGCACAGCAGGCGCTTTACCTTCATTTCCTCGGGCAGCATGGCTTCAGCCAGATACAGCGGGTGCGTGCCCACATCGCCCAGCACATAGGATGGGCCGGACTTTTTCGGGTCGACACGCCACGCGGTGGAAGCCGCGTTCTTTTCCACCGCCACGTTATGGTAGCCGTGCGCGAACTGCATCTTGACGATACGGATCTTGCCTAAAACGCCGTCCGCGATCATCTTGCGGACCTGCTCGATCATTTGGTGGCCCGCGTAGCCGTAGGAAACGAACATGACCTTGCCGGTCTTTTCAACCAGCGCTTCCAGCTCGGCGGCTTCCTCGGTGTTGAAGCACATGGGCTTTTCACAATAAACATGCAGGCCGGCGTTCAGCGCCGCCTTGGCGATCTCGAAATGGGTGAAATTGGGGGTGGCGATGGAAACGGCCTGAATGCCGTCCGGACGCTTTGCTTCCTCGGCAAACAGGGTTTGATAATCCGGGTAGCAGCGGTCCGCCGCGACGTGCAGGCTTTCGCCAAAGGCCTTGCCGCGCGCGGCGTCGATGTCGAACGCACCCGCGACGAGCTGGAAGTTAAAATCCCGCAGCGCGGAGGAGCGGTGGATATAACCGATCTGACTGCCCTTGCCACCGCCTACCATTGCCCAGCGGATGGGGGTTTCTACTCTTTTTTCACCGTAATACATTGTCATTCTCCATTCTTGATTAATAAGGTTGGGGGGAGCGTACCGATCCTTGCGAGCGGAGGGGTGGCGTCACCGCGCCATTCCGCAACAAGGCGATTATATTGATGGACCATACGCCGAACTGACGGAGGGACGTGCTTATATCTCGTAGCCGACCGACTTTAAGTAGTCCACGCTTGCCTTAACGTCGCGCAGGCTGGTGTCGGCATTGCGCGGGTCGCGTTCCTGCTCGATGGTGATGTAGCCCGAATAGCCGATATCCGTGAGCGCCTGCTTGATAGCCGGGTAGTCGAGCGCGCCCGTGCCGATCGGACACATCGAGCCTTCGCCGCAGCCTTCAAAAAAGCGGATATGCTTGCCCAGTACCGCGCGGTAGACGGTTTCGTCCACATCCTTAAAGTGTACGTAATCCAGTTTGTCGGCGTATTTTTTGAGATACTCCACCGGATCCATGCCCGAATAATACAGGTGACCGGTATCCAGACACAGGCCCGCGACTTCGTACGGGATATCGCGCACAAGGGCTTCGATTTCGTCCGCAAATTCAATGTAGCCGCCCGCGTGCGGGTGAATGACCGGACGTACGCCGTAGCTGTTCGCCCGCTCGCACACGGCGCGCACGTTGCCCATGAAGCGTGTCCACTCCTCGGGCGACAGGCGGGGCGAGCGGTCCGAGTGGCCCGCGTTGTAGTCCCGCTCGTCGTGGCCCCAGTCCATGACGGTCATGTACGGCGTGGGATGCTTCTGCCCTTCGTGCACAGGCAGTTTCGGAAGACGCGGGTCGGTAATCAGGCGGCAGATATCGTCGACCGCGTCCAAAACGCTTTTTTGGTTTGCCGGGTCGAGCAGATCGTGGAAAATTGTGCCCGCGACGATGGAAAGATGATTTTTGTTCAGCTCCGCGGATACGACGTCCGCGTCGACCGGCAGATAGCCGTAGGGCCCAAGCTCGATCGCACGGTAGCCCGCCTGCGCGGCTTCGTCCAACACACGCTGCCAAGGCGGCAGATACGGATTTTTTCGGATCGTCCACGCCCCAGCAGCACGGCGCGCCGCAAATATTCATGCTCATTTGGTTTTCCCTCCATTTTCGGCGGCGCCCATCGCCGCTTGTTTTTGATAAACGTATTATATCGAAAATGTGCCAAGGTTGTTTCCGGTATCCTGCGCTTTCCACATTAAAAAACGCGGAAAAGTTGCACAAAAAATGCTTTATAAAATTGTTTCTTCCGGTTTCTTGCGCTGCGTTAGAAAATGCGGTATGATAAAACAAGCAAACGAAAGGGGGCCGGACCATATGCCGGATAAGGGAAAAGCGACCTTTGCACATGGGCTGCGGCCCATGTTGCTGTATGCCACCCGGCAGGCCGTGGCCGATCCTAAAATTCACCGCCCCATCCATCGGCACGATGATATCACCGAGCTGCTGTTCGTCTACCGGGGCGAGGGCGTTTATACCGTGGATGGGTACAGCTATCCCATCCGGCCGGGCGACTTGCTGCTTTATAATCAGGGTGCGCTGCACGAGGTCGTATCCACCACCGCGCACGAGATCGGCACGTTTTGTTTTGGCGTGGCGGGGCTTGCCTTAAACGGCTTGCCGCCCGGCCACATGACCGCGCCGGAAAGCGGCTTTGTCCGTCCGGTACACGGCGAGTATCATGAAATAAACGCGCTGTGTAAGCTGCTGTTCGACCGGATGGAGCTGAATACCGTACCTTCGCGCGAGATCGTCGACCAACTGTTCCCCGCGCTGGTGCTGCTCGCCGTCGGCTTTCCAGCGGATGATCGCGGCGGACGGCAAAACGCGGAGATCGTGCTGGCAAACCGCATGCGTCAATATATCGCCACCCACTTTGACCAGCCGCTGACGCTCCATTCGCTCGGCGAGACGCTTCATGTATCGCCCTATTACGCGGCGCATATCTTTAAACGCATTACGGGATTTTCGCCGATTCAATATATGATACGCTGCCGTGTGGGCGAGGCGCAGAACCTGCTGATTTCGACCGATTACAGCGCCGCGCAGATCGCGGCTATCGTCGGCTACGGCAATGTGACGCATTTCAGCGAGATTTTCTCAAAAACCGTCGGGTTACCGCCTATCCGCTACCGCACGCAGTACCGTGAACGCATGCGGGGCAAACGCGGGCAATAGGGGTGCGGAAAATTTGTGCGGATTTCTGAAAAAATGGCGGGAAAAGCGTTGACAAAACGTCCGAATGTTGGTATACTATTTAAGCGTCAGAAAACCCGCGGGTGTAGTTCAATGGTAGAATGTCAGCCTTCCAAGCTGAACACGTGGGTTCGATTCCCATCACCCGCTCCATCCATTTTTATGTATGGAAAGGCAGCGGGCGCGGAACACTATGCGCCAGTAGCTCAGTCGGATAGAGCAACTGCCTTCTAAGCAGTAGGCCGGGGGTTCGAATCCCTCCTGGCGTGCCAAGTTCTTCTTTGTGCACATGCTGGGGATTCGAAAGGCGGCTCTTAATAATATGCCAGTGGCATATTATAACCGCCGTGGCTTTTCCGCAGAAAAGCGAATCCCTTCTGGCGTGCCATTTCCGCTGAAACAGAATATGGTGGGTATAGCTCAGCTGGTTAGAGCGCCGGATTGTGGTTCCGGAGGTCGAGGGTTCGAACCCCTTTACCCACCCCATTATCTAAAACGACGCGCTGCAAATCGCAGCGCGTTGTCTCTAGGTCACCGGTTCGGCCCGCGAATACAGGGGCGTCGCCAAGCGGTAAGGCATCGGCCTTTGACGCCGACATTCGCTGGTTCGAATCCAGCCGTCCCTGCCAAGTAATTAAGTCCGGTAAGTTTGCTGGATGCGAAAGGCGGCTTTTAGCAACATGCCGGCGGCATGTTGCAACCGCCGTGGCTTTTCCGCAGAAAAGCGAATCCAGCCGTCCCTGCCATTCTTTATCCGCAAAGTATTACTAAGATGAAATGCGAACAACTCAATATGATCCATTAGCTCAGTCGGCAGAGCACCTGCCTTTTAAGCAGGGTGTCCGGGGTTCGAATCCCCGATGGATCACCAACACACACAAATCCGAACCCGACTCCGATTGGAGATGGGTTCGGATTTGTTGTTTTTTTTTGGCATGAAAGGATATAGCGTGGTGTGCTAAACAGTGTATAAGAGTTGAAACTATGCCATGTTAAGTGAACAATTAGAAAACAAACGTTTGTTGCGAACAACATAGGGAGCTGCGCGTCATCGGCTCAATGCTGGCACCGCTTGGTACCTTTCTGCTGGATACTTCATCAGAGTCATTACTTGAACTATGCAATCCCTGCCAAGCCGGGGCTTTATCAGCAGATAAAGCCCCGGCTTTTTATAGTGTATTACTTAAAAACATATATGAAAGCTGATGAAACAATCAAAAAGCTGTCAAAAGGTGTACTATTTGATTTCCGCTGAAAATTTCCAGTCATCATACATCACTATCGGTAACTGGAAGCGATGTGCTAGTTAACTATTGCTTTTTAAGCACTTTTGCGATATACTTGATTAGGCAAAAAAGCTGTCAAAAGGCACACCTTTTGATTGTCTTTACAATAAAAAAGATAGAAATCATCGAAGAAATGCAGGAAGAAGAGGTGGGAGTATGCAACACAAAACCTTTTATTATGCCCGCGTATCAGACGATGAGAGAAATTTGGATGCTCAGCTGGAATCTTTCCACCAACTCGGTGCGCAGGAGCATGAAATATTCATTGATCTGGAATCGGAGCGAAATACCGATCAGAACAGCTATCAGTTGCTCAAAAACGCCGCACTGCGCGAAGGGGATACGCTGATTATCCAGTCCCTCGACCGATTAAGCCGCTGCAAAGCGGATATCAAACAGGAACTGCAATGGCTGAAAGAGAGCGGCATACGCCTGAAAGTGGTCGATATGCCAACGACGATGATCGAGTTATCTGAAGACCAGCAGTGGGCTGTAGAACTGATGAACAACATTCTGATCGAAGCGTTTGACTCCACTGTGGTGCATGAGTATGATGAACATCGCCAGCGTCAGCGTGAGGGCATTGATGCCGCCAAAGCAAAAGGTGTTCGTTTCGGCCGCCCGCCGCTTGAAAAGGAAGAAGAGTTCTATAAGTTGAAGAAACGTTGGCTTTCCAAGGAGATATCCACCCGCGAGGCTGCAAGGATTCTTGGAGTGTCGCACCAGACATTTTGGAAGTGGGTCAAAGGGGCCTGAAATAAATAATAGGGGTGCAATGAGATGAAAGGTATCGTACTAGCAGGTGGAAGCGGAACGCGCCTGTATCCGCTGACAATGGTGACAAGCAAGCAGCTGCTGCCGATCTATGACAAGCCGATGGTGTATTATCCGTTATCCACGCTGATGCTGGCGGGGATACGGAATATTCTCATCATCTCGACGCCGCATGATTTGCCCAACTTCGAGCGCCTTCTTGGTGATGGCAGCCGCTATGGGATCCACCTCTCTTATAAGGTGCAGCCCTCGCCGGATGGTTTGGCGCAGGCGTTTATTCTTGGTGAGGAGTTTATCGCAGGGGACCGCTGCGCGATGATTCTGGGCGACAATATTTTCTACGGCGCGGGGCTGGGCGCGCATCTGCGGAAAGCCGCTGAGCGGGAGTCCGGCGCGACGGTGTTTGGTTACTACGTGGACGATCCAGAGCGGTTCGGCGTAGTAGAGCTGGACGGGGATGGAAGAGCGCTATCGCTTGAAGAAAAACCGTCAAAGCCCAAATCGAATTACGCAGTCACGGGCCTTTATTTTTATGATGAAAAGGTTTGTGACTACGCGAAGGCACTTAAACCTTCGCCGCGCGGTGAACTGGAGATCACCGATCTGAACCGCATTTACTTAGAGGCAGATGCTTTAAACGTCGTGACCCTTGGCCGTGGCTATGCCTGGTTGGATACAGGCACTGTGGATTCTATGAATGAGGCGACCGACTTTGTCCGCGTGGTGGAAGGCCGTACGGGTATTCAGATCGCGTCGCTCGAGGAGATCGCGTATCGTAACGGCTGGATCACCTGTGACGAACTGAATGCGGCAGCCGATACATACGGTAAGGCGCCATACGGCGCTTATCTGCGCAAGGTAGCCGAAGGAAAGATACAGTATTAAGGAGCTTTACACATATGAAACTGACGGAAACAAAGCTTGACGGTGTTGTGATACTGGAACCGGATGTGTTCGGCGACCATCGCGGCTTTTTTATGGAGAGCTGGTCCAAGCGGAAACTGGACGAAATGGGCCTTTCGTATGATTTTGTGCAGGACAACCATTCTTCTTCCACCGTGAAGGGGACGCTGCGCGGCATCCATTTCCAGCGTGGTGACAAGGCGCAGGCTAAACTGGTGCGCTGCACGCGCGGGGCGGTATACGATGTGGCGGTCGACCTGCGGCCCTCCAGCACAACGTATAAACAGTGGGTTGGGGTAGAGCTTTCAGCGGAGAATAAAAAGCAATTTTTGATTCCACGCGGCTTCGGCCACGGATTTGTGACGCTGACCGACGATGTGGAGTTTCTGTACAAGGCGGATAACTACTACGCGCCCGAAGCGGATGGCGGCATTCGGTGGAACGACCCGGAGTTGAACATCGACTGGGGCGTGGAGCAACCGGTTTTGTCTGACAAAGACGCACAATCGCCGTTTTTGAAGGATGCCGTGACCGGCTTTGAGGAGTGGTAAAAGAATGAAGATACTTGTAACGGGCGGCGCTGGATTTATCGGCGGTAATTTTGTTCACTATATGCTGAACAAATACCCGGACTACCAGATCATCTGCCTCGATAAGCTGACCTACGCGGGCAATATGGAGACGCTGGCGCCGGTGATGGACAAGCTGAATTTCACGTTTGTGAAAGCGGATATTGCGGACCGGGACGCGGTGTACGGCATTTTTGAGAAGGAAAAGCCGGATATTGTCGTCAATTTTGCGGCGGAGAGCCATGTGGACCGTTCCATCGAGAACCCGTCCATCTTTTTGCAGACCAACGTCATGGGTACGCAGGTGCTGCTCGATGCGAGCAGAAAATACGGCGTTTCGCGCTATCATCAGGTTTCGACCGACGAGGTGTACGGCGACTTACCGCTTGACCGACCGGATTTATTTTTCACGGAAGAAACACCGATCCATACGTCCAGCCCGTATTCGGCGTCTAAGGCCGGGGCTGACCTTTTGGTGCAGGCGTATCACCGTACCTTTGGATTGCCGGCGACGATTTCGCGATGCTCGAACAATTATGGGCCGTACCATTTCCCAGAGAAGCTGATCCCGCTGATGATCGCAAACGTGCTCAACGGGAAGCCGCTGCCGGTGTATGGCGACGGCAAGAACATACGCGACTGGTTGTATGTCGAGGATCACTGTGCGGCAATCGATTTAATCCTGCACAAGGGCCGCGTTGGCGAAGTATACAACATCGGCGGCCACAATGAAAAGACTAATTTAGAGGTTGTTCAGATCATTATCGATGCGCTGGGCAAAGGCGAAATTCAGTTTGTGACCGACCGCAAGGGGCACGACCAGCGGTACGCGATCGACCCGACCAAAATTCATAACGAGCTCGGTTGGCTGCCGGCAACCAAATTCGAGGACGGCATCAAAAAGACCATCCAGTGGTATCTGGACAACCGGGACTGGTGGGAAAACATCCTTTCAGGGGAGTATCAGGATTATTATGAGCGGATGTATGGCGACCGATAAACCGCTAGTTTCCATTGTAATGGCGGTATATGAACCGAATATGGACTGGCTGCGGGAACAGCTGGAATCGCTGAATGCGCAGACGTATCCGAATTTAGAACTGTTGGTGCGGGATGACTGTTCTCTAACGGTGCCGTTTGAGGAAATTTGCGGGTGTGTGGAGGGGTGCATTACCGCATTTCCGTTTCAAATTCAGCAAAATGAGAGGAATTTGGGGTCCAACGGGACATTTGAGCGGCTGACGCTGGAGGCAAAAGGCGCGTACATCGCGTATTGCGATCAGGATGATGTGTGGGAGGAAAACAAAGTGTTGCTTCTGGAACAACACATGAAGGCAGGAACATCGTTCGTTTACAGCGATATGCGTGTGATTGACAGTAGCGGAAACATTGTAGCGGAAAGCCTTAAACATGATCGTCCTCGATTAAGATACCGCGAAGGGATCGGGTTGGCTCGCTATTATGCATTTACAAATTGTACAGCAGGATGCTCAATGCTGATGCGCTCGGATTTAGCGCGCATGGCTGTTCCGTTTCCTGAAGGTACTGTTTGCGACCAATGGCTGTGTCTGACGTCATCTGCGACTGGAGCGGTTTCTTTCATTGAAAGTCCTTTGGTGAAATATAGGATTCACGGTAGTAATCAAACCGGAGTCTTGGCAGGTATCAGCACAAAAGAAGAATATATGAATAACCGCATAAGGCCGATGCAGGCGCGTGTGCTGGAGTTCGACCGCCGTTATGGTGCGCCGCAGGATGTTGTGGCTTTCGCACAGGCGCGCGCAGCGGGACATGTATGGGGCATATGGAAAAATCGGGAGCTGTGTCGCAAGGACGCTTGGTTTGAAATTGTCATGAAATTTTTGCCTGCGTCAATACTTCGGCAGATAATAAAGAAAGCGAAACAGGGTGTATGAAAGTTTTGGTTACAGGGGCTGGTGGGCAGCTCGGCTATGATATATGCAAGACGCTGGAGAAACGCGGTGTGGAATGCTGTGGTGTTACTCATGGAATGCTGGATATTACTGATGCAAATGATGTGCTGCAGTTCCTTGTTGCTAATCATCCTGACGGAGTAATTCACTGCGCGGCCTATACTGCAGTGGATAAAGCGGAAGCGGAGCCGGAACTAGCACGTGCTGTCAATACAGACGGCACACGCAATGTGGCAACTGCCTGTAAACAGATTAACGCAAAGCTTCTTTATATTTCAACGGATTATGTTTTTCCCGGAATGGGACACAGCTTTTATGAAACAGATGATGTGAAAGGACCACTTGGCGTTTATGGACAAACGAAACTAGATGGTGAAGCGGCGGTTCGAGAGCTAATGGACCAATATTTTATTGTTCGCATTTCGTGGGTCTTTGGGAAAAATGGAAATAACTTTGTGAAGACCATGTTGAGACTGGCAGAGACGCACAGCGAAATAAACGTTGTTTGTGACCAGATGGGTAGCCCGACATACACCTGCGATTTGGCTCCATTGCTGTGCGACATGATCGAAACGGACAAATACGGCATTTATCACGCTACTAATGAGGGAATTTGCTCTTGGGCGGATTTTGCAGTCGAGATATTCCGACAGGCTGGAAAAACTGTGAAGGTTCGGCCGGTGACAACAGCAGAATATGGTGCGAAAGCTCGGCGCCCATTAAACTCTAGAATGAGCAAAAAAAGTCTGGATAACGCAGAGCTTCAGAGAGACTGCCGATTTGGCAGGACGCTCTGAATAGATATTTAAAGGAACTGGAAGAAAAGGCATGAAGAAACGGGTTGGTAAATTTGCAGCGGTGGTGCTTGCAGCATACTGTCTGTGCATGATATTGCTTAGTTGGATCGCGGGAGACCAATTTCGCTATCGCAATGAGGTTTCCGCTTCGTTATCACCGGCGGCGGTCGTAGGAGATATGACGGCAGGTTTTACGTTGTCTCAGCAATTTCGTGTGACAAACGATCAGATCGACAGTATTGCGCTGCGTTTTGCTGACTATGGACGCCAAAATACAGGCTCTCTTGTGCTGTCGCTTCAAGATGAGTTGGGACAAACAGTGTCAGAGGACACGATTGATATTTCAAAAGTACAGGACTCGCAATTCTTTACTGTAAAGTTAGATCGGCCTGTACAGGGAAACAGCAACTATACACTGACGCTGTCCTCCGTAGATGGCATGCCGGACAACTTTGTTAGCGTTTATTATGGTAATTCAATTCAAACTGGCCGTGCAAGCGTAGCACAGACGATAGCGCCGGACGAACGGCTGCTGGTAAATGGTGTGCCGGTGAACGGTATGCTGTGTATGGAAATTGGGACGACAAGCTATTTACGGTACATGGACTACTATTGGCCTGCGGTCGGCATTATGGGAATCCTTCTTTTGCTGTATTTCCTAACACTATACCGCAAGGCTGCGCTTGAAAAACCAAGCTTTGTGACGAATGCCATTACTGCGCTGGCCAAGTATCGTTTCCTTATTAAGCAGCTCGTTGCTCGAGATTTTAAGACCAAATATAAGCGGTCCGTTCTAGGTGTTTTCTGGAGCTTTTTGAATCCGCTGCTTACGATGTTGGTGCAGTATGTCGTTTTTTCAACGCTGTTTAAAAGTGATATCCCGAATTTCCCGGCTTATCTGCTTACCGGTATCGTCATGTTTAATTTCTTTAACGAGTCGACATCATTGGGGTTGACTGCTATAACGGGAAACGCTTCTTTGATCACCAAGGTGTATGTGCCTAAAATTGTCTATCCACTGACGCGTGTGCTATCATCGATGGTAAATTTTCTTTTATCGCTTCTGCCACTGTTCGTCGTACTGCTTTGCACCGGTGAACAACTGACAAAAGCAGTACTGCTGTTGCCGTTTATCATTGTGTGTCTGCTGACCTTCTGCATCGGTGTTTCCTTGCTTCTGTCTACGCTGATGGTGTTTTTTCGGGATATGCAGTTTTTGTGGAGCGTCCTTACAATGATTTGGATGTATGCAACACCGATTTTCTATCCGGAAACCATTATTCCGCAGCGTTTTATGATGCTGTATAAAATGAATCCACTGTACCATATTATCCGGTTTACACGTATTACGCTCATTGATGGAGTGTCTCCGGAGCCAAAGGCCTATCTGCTGTGCATGATCATGGCGCTCATACCGTTCTTGATCGGCCTGTTTATTTTCCGAAAGCAGCAGAATAAATTTGCATTAAACCTGTAAGGAGCACGGCATGGAACCGATTATCGAAGTAAAAGACGTTTCGATTTGCTTTCGTATGCAGCATGATCGAGTAAGCAGTCTGAAGGAATATTTGGTGCAGTCTTTGCGTGGTAAGCTATCTTATGAAGAGTTTTGGGCGCTGAAGAATATAAGCTTTTCCGTGAAGCGTGGCGAAGTCGTTGGAATTATTGGACACAATGGGGCGGGGAAAAGTACACTTTTAAAAATTATCTCCGGTATCTTGCGCCCAGCATCCGGAAGTGTAACCTGTCTGGGCAATATCGTTCCCATGCTGGAACTGGGTAGCGGCTTCGATCAAGATCTGACAGGACATGAGAATATTTTCTTGAACGGCGCTATTTTAGGCTACTCTGAAGCTTTTTTAAAATCAAAATACGAAGAAATTCTAGAATTCTCCGAGTTAGGAAAATTTATAGAACAGCCGATTAGAAACTACTCTTCCGGAATGTTGATGCGGCTGGCGTTTTCGATTGCGGCAGTCGTGGATCCTGAAATTTTAATTGTAGACGAGATTCTGGCCGTGGGTGATGCTGACTTTCAGAAAAAGAGCAAAGAAAGAATGCTGGAAATGATGAAAGGTGGTACCACGGTTCTGTTTGTATCGCACACGCTTTCACAGATTCGAGAGATGTGCAACCGCGTGGTATGGATCGAGCACGGAGAGCTGGTGGATTTGGGGCCGATACGGGAAATCTGCAACCGTTACGAAGGGCGCGATCAGGATGACGACGGCGAAAACGCGGTGGGTACCGACATAAAAACAATGGACAGGGGCTCCGTCTATCCGGACAACTGGTGCGGGGAGAAAGCGGAATTTCGGATTCATACAGGCGGAAGCGGACTTGTACGAATGAAGCTGTATTGCCCCTTTACACTGGACGGCAGTGAACACATCTCGGCACGGGTGGATGACCGGCCCCCGGTCAAAATGGGAGTGCAGGAGCATATGGATTTGGTTCTGCCCGCCGCGGCGAACGCAGTGGTGAAGGTTCAGCTGGAAGCAAGCTTTTCACACAGGACACCACCGGATATTCGGGATGTGAGTTTGCTGTTGGATGGGGTGAAGGGGGAGTAGAAGCGTTGATTCCCCCCAAAAAAAGATTGTCGTCCCAATAAAGATTGAGTATAGAAATGTGAATTATTTGTACAAAAGTTGCGAAAAACAGTGAGGAACAACAATATGGTATTATCTCAAAATACAAACATGTACTCCGATGGTTCCTTGGAGGATCGCATAATTGGTTATTTAAAGGAACATCGCCAATATGCTGACCGAATTATTAAGGACATTCCGGAAGGCGCTGTTTTTCATAATTTTTCTGCTGCACGTGAAAACTTGTTGCGGTGGTATCCGTTTGATTCACAGGATGAGGTATTGGAAATTGGTGCAGGAATGGGGGCACTGACACCTTATTTGTGCTCTGTCTGTAGACATGTGACAGCGGTGGAGCCGTCACAGCGCCGTGCGGAAATCATTTCACTGCGCTGCAACGAAATGGATAACGTGCAAATTGTTAACGGTACGATTCATGACATAGTGCCGGAAAGATTGTTTGATAAAATATTGCTGATTGGGGTGCTTGAATACTCTGGAATCAGCGGAGAAGGACAAGATCCGTGGCTTCAACTGCTAACGGAAGCCCGCGCGCATCTAAAACCTACAGGTAAGCTCCTGCTAGCCATTGAAAATCGATGTGGTCTCAAATACTGGTGTGGCGCAGCAGAAGATCATACGGGCATTCCATTTGATTCGCTAAATAATTATGAGAAAAGTGCTGGCGCAACGGAGCGATATCAAGGGCAAAACGGAGTGCGTACGTTTGACAGAGAAACGCTGCAGAAGCTTCTTTCCACTTCTGGATTCGCCAAGCAGAAATATTACTACCCGTTGCCAGATTACAAATTTCCTATGCTTGTTCTGAGCGACAATAGCGAGGATGCCGCTGCTTTAGCGCAGGATGTGAAATACAGCTACTCTGAAGAGGCTGCATTAGTGGCCAATGAGTCTGAGCTGATCGCCACGGTAATTGAAAATAATTGTCTTGGTTTTTTTGCCAATTCATTTTTTGTGGAAGCAATGACGGATGGGGGTATACCCTGCTCCATATTGACAAGCCTGATTAAGCGAGATTATGCTGCACAATACCGTATAGCCACAGTAATTAAAAATGATACAGTTCAGCGTTTGGCCACAAGCAAAGAGTCGGTTTCGCACCTGCGTGAGTTGGAAAAAAACACTAGGATATTGATAGAACGAGGTGTTACATGTGTTGAACAGCAATGCAACGAACAGGGAGTAAGCATTGCTCCCCGTATAATGCTGCCGCGTGCGGATGCAGTGTTTGCAAAAGCGGTTGAAACCGATAACACCGCACTGGCTTATGAGATGTTAGAACGACTTAGAGAAGCACTACTTAAAAGCGGTCAAGCGGAAGTCAAAGACGGCGATACCATTTTAGAAAAAGGCTTTTTAGATATGACCTTCCGCAACAGCTTCTGGAATGGAAAAGAGCTTCTGTTTTTTGATCAAGAGTGGAAAGAAAACAAAGTTCCGCTTAAATATTTGCTTTATCGATCTATTCATTATGCATGTCGCGCGATAAAACAGGAAATGACCATGCCCTTTTATCGCTCGTGCAAAATTCAACCAGAGGACATGGATGTTTTCGAGCAGCGAGAACAGCTGTTTTTGAAAAATTTGATGGATCCGGTTAACTGTCAGTGGTTTGACGGACTGATGTATCAGGAGAGACTGACGGCTGACGCAAAAAACATTTTTTTAAAACAAAATAACGAACGCTTGACGCGGGAGAAGGAACGCTTACAGGGTGAGCTGAAACGACGGGAAGGACATATTGAGCTGCTTTTACAGTCTGAGCGGGACTTGAAAGCGGAAACGAAACGACAGGACATTATAATTGCAAAGCTGGAGGATGAACTAAGGAATAAAACCGGGTGGGTTGAACAGCTGATGCAGAGCGAGCGGGAGCTGAAACAAGAGGTGCTGAATAAGGAAGGACACATTCAGCTGCTTCTAAAATCGGACAGGGAGCTGAATCGGATAAAAAGTTCGCGTTCATGGCGGTTTATGGAGTACTTCTGGAGGCTGCGCGACTTTTTGATTCCGCAAGGGAGCCGACGTCGTTTGGCGGGGAAAGTGCTGGTGAAGTTTGTCAAGCATCCGCTTCGTTTTCTTTCTAAATGTACGCCCAAGCGGATACGAAAGTTTTTCAGCACCGTGCAGCGGGAGGGCGTCGATGGCACATCACGTAGGCTGAATGACTGCTTGACTCCCGCTTCCTTGCCAGAGACGCAGATCGCGCTGGAGCCGGTCAATGTGCAGGCAGTAAAAAGTGTAAAGGATTATGAACGGCTGACAGTTCCGCAGTGGGAAAACCCAGCGGTATCCATTGTGATTCCGGTATACAACCAGTTTGATTTCACCTATGCCTGTATCAAGTCGATTCTGGGAAACAGCGGCGAGGCGTCCTATGAAATTATCATTGCGGATGATTGCTCGATGGATTTGACAGTAAAAATAAAGGAAATTATCAGCGGGCTGCGCGTCATTCGGAGTCAGAAAAATTTACGCTTCCTTTTAAACTGCAACCATGCGGCGAAGCAGGCGAAAGGCCAGTATATTTTGTTCCTCAACAATGACACGCAAGTACAGGAAAACTGGCTTCAGCCATTATTAGATTTGATGAATGCAGATGACTCAATTGGCCTGATAGGCTCTAAACTGGTGTATCCGGACGGGCGGTTGCAGGAGGCCGGCGGGATTCTATGGCGTGACGGCAGTGCGTGGAACTACGGCAATCGTTCGGACCCAGCGCTTCCGGAATATAACTATGTGAAAGAGGCGGATTATATTTCGGGCGCCTCCATCATGATTCGGCGTGCGCTGTGGGAAAAAAATTGGCGGTTTTGACGACCGTTTCGCGCCTGCCTACTGCGAGGACAGCGATCTAGCCTTTGAAGTGCGTCGCCGCGGCTATCAGGTGCTCTATCAGCCTCTTTCCGTGGTAGTTCACTTTGAGGGAGTGTCGAACGGCACGGATACCGCCAACGGGCAAAAAGCCTATCAGGTGACAAACCAGAAAAGGTTTTACGAGAAGTGGAAGAATGTTCTGGAAGAGGAGAATTTCCCTAACGGACAAAATGTCTTTCTCGCCCGGGATCGGAGCAGAAATAAAAAGACGCTGCTAATGGTCGATCATTATGTGCCTATGTATGATAAAGACGCGGGCAGCCGCACGGTGTTTCAATATATCAAGCTATTTGTGAATATGGGCTACAATGTGAAATTCATTGGGGATAATTTTTACCCGCATCAGCCTTATACACAGACCTTGCAGCAGCTTGGCGTCGAGGTTTTAATTGGCCCCTATTATGCAAAGCACTGGAAGGATTGGCTGAAGGAGAACGGTGCGAACATTGGCTATGCCTTTTTGAACCGGCCGCATATTGCCGCAAATTATATTGAGGAGATTCGAAAGCATACAAACGCCAGAATCATTTACTACGGCCATGATCTGCACTTTCTGCGGGAGCGGCGAGAGTATGAGCTGACCGGAGACGCAGGACTTCTTGCGTCCTCTGAGAAGTGGAAGCAGAAGGAGCTTGCGCTGATGCGCAAGGCGGATGTCGCCTATTATCCCTCTTATATTGAGAAAGAAGAAATACAGCAGCTTGCACCGGATGTCAATGTAAAGGCGATTCCAGCCTATCTGTTTTCCGGTGTGGAAGCGCAGCCTTATCACGCAGAAATGCGGCGGGATGCAATGTTTATCGGTGGTTTTGGGCATCGTCCCAACGTGGACGCGGTGAAGTGGCTGGCAACAGAGGTTATGCCCCATCTGCTCAAGCGGCTGCCAGAGCTGACCGTTTATATTCTGGGTTCCAACCCGCCCGACGAAGTAAAAACTCTGGAAAGTGAGCATTTGCGCATTATGGGATTTGTCACAGATGAGGAGTTGGAGCGGTATTACAGCGCATGCCGTTTGGATCTGGTGCCGCTGCGTTACGGCGCGGGAATCAAGGGTAAGGTGGTGGAAGCGATGCGCTACGGTATGCCGGTCGTAACGACATCGGTGGGTGCGGAAGGTATTTCGGGCGCGGACTCGATCCTCACCGTTGCGGACAGTGCGGAGGAATTTGCACAGAAGGCCGCCTCACTGTATCAGAACGGGGAAGAATTGACTGCCCGAAGTGCGGCGTCCTACCGTTATATTCGGGAAAAATTTTCTCCAGAAAACGCAAGGCAAATCGTAGGGCCTGATTTTGATATGGAGTAAGGAGACAAAACGTGATTATTCGTTCCAAAGCCCCTTTGCGGCTGGGCCTTGCCGGGGGCGGCACCGACGTTTCCCCGTACTGCGAACAATATGGTGGCGTGGTGCTGAACGTCACAATAGATATGTATGCCTATTGCACGATCGAACCAACAGATGACGGCTTTGTGGAGTTTTATGCCGCTGACCGCGGCGAACGGGTTCGGCTGCCTGCCGTGGAAGCGCTGGATATTGAAGGACAGCTTTCGTTGCATCGGGGGGCGTACAACCGTGTAGTGCGAGATTTTTGTAGTGGTAATCCTTTATCTTTTCGTATGACTACTTATTCTGATGCACCAGCGGGTAGCGGTTTGGGATCGTCCTCGACTATGGTCGTGGCCATTTTGAAAGGCTACATGGAGTGGCTGAACTTACCGCTGGGTGAGTACGATATAGCGGCGCTGGCCTACCAGATCGAGCGAAAGGATCTGGGGCTGTCCGGCGGCAAGCAGGATCAGTATGCCGCAACCTTCGGCGGACTAAACTATATGGAATTTTTTGCAGATAATCGGGTGATCGTCAATCCGTTGCGCATCAAGCGCTGGATCAAAAACGAGCTGGAAAACTCTCTGGTTCTGTATTATACGGGCACCTCGCGGGACAGCGCAAAGATCATTGAGGAACAGGTGAGTTGTCAGAAAAACGAAAAATCTCTGGAAGGGATGCACGAACTGAAAGCGCAAGCTGCGCGGATGAAGGAATGTGTTTTGAAAGGCGATTTTGATGGCTTTGCGGAATGCCTGCATCGTGGATGGGAGGCCAAGAAAAAGACCTCCGCCATTATCAGCAATCCGAAGATCGAAGAGGCATATTCTTTTGTGATGGCGCACGGCGGCAAGGCCGCCAAGATCAGCGGCGCGGGCGGCGGCGGATTTATGATGATCATCTGTGATCCCATTCGTCGTTATGAGCTGGTGGACGAGCTGAAGAAAACAGACGGACGGGTGATGGTCACTAGCTTTACGGAGCTGGGAACGCAGGCGTGGACGCTGTACTGAGAGGGGAAAACGCTGATGCGAAATACGACAAGAATAATATACTGCAATTTACTGGAAAGATACCCGGTCTTGTGCGCGTGTAAAGCGGAGATCGAAGCAGCTATTGAATCCTTACTGGCCTGCTTTTCCTCTGGCGGCAAGCTGCTGGTGTGCGGCAACGGCGGCAGCGCGTCGGATAGTGAGCATATCGTTGGCGAACTTATGAAGACCTTCATGTTGGATCGACCGTTGGATGCGGATATGCAGAAAAAGCTGAGAAGTGCCTATCCTGAGCATGCGGAAGCCATGATCGCGCACCTGCAGCGAGCGGTGCCGGCCATTTCCCTTGTCAGTGAGACTGCGTTGATGACCGCCTATACAAACGATAATTCCGCGGAAATGGCATTTGCACAGCAGGTCTTGAGTTATGGCAGGGAAGGCGATATCCTGCTGGGGATCTCTACCTCTGGCAACTCCGCCAACATTCTTAATGCTGCGCGAATCGCCCGGATCCAAGGCGTAACGACCATTGCCCTGACAGGTCAGAGCGGAGGTAAAGTCAAATCGCTCAGTGATATCTGTATCTGCGCGCCCTCGGACATCACCTATCAGATACAGGAGTATCACCTGCCGATTTACCATTGCCTGTGCGCCTGCGTAGAAAACGAGCTGTTTGGAGTGGATACGTGATGAGGGAAGCAATCGTTTTAGCAGGCGGGTTTGGCACGCGCCTCGCCCATATCGTATCTGATGTGCCAAAGCCTATGGCACCGGTCTGTGGTCGCCCGTTCCTCCGCTTCATACTGGACGATCTGCAGGCTAAGGGGATAGAACGTGTAGTTCTTGCGGTGGGCTATAAGCAGGAGGTCATACGCAATTTTTTCGGCGAGGCTTATAGGGGTATGCAAGTTATTTATTCGTCAGAGGAAACGCCGCTGTTCACCGGAGGGGCGATCAAGCAGGCGTTAAGGCTGTGCCGGGAGCAGCAGGTGTTGGTGGCAAACGGGGATACCTATTTCGACGTCGATTTGTCCGCTATGGAACGTGCCTTGGCAACACAACCCGGTGCGATCATTCTGGCGGCGAAGCGGATGTTTGACTTCGACCGCTACGGTGTGCTCGAACTGGAAGGCGATCGTGTCGCCGCCTTTCAGGAAAAAACCTCCTGCCGGGAGGGACTCATCAATGGCGGCATATATTTGTTGGAAAAAACAGCGCTGGATCATGTTCAAGAGGATGCGTTCTCCTTTGAAACCGCAGTTTTAGAACCTGCGGCTCAGGCTGGAAAGGTATATGCGGTCGAGCAGCCCGGCTATTTTATCGATATCGGTGTGCCTGAAGATTATGCCGCGGCACAGCAGAGTATGAAAGAACGGGCACCTGTGAACCGCGCAGCCTTTTTTGACCGGGATGGCACGATTAATGTGGATATTCATTATCTGCACCGCCCTGAGGATCTGCAATTTATTGAAGGGATGCCACAATTCATCAGGAAGTGGAACGATTGGGGCTACAAGGTGATCGTCGTCACCAATCAGGCCGGTATCGCCCGCGGCTACTACACCGAGAACGATATGCGTGCCCTTCATCGGTATATGAATGAACGTCTCGCAGAATATGGAGCGCATATTGATGCATTTTATTTCTGCCCGCACCACCCGGATATCACCGGCCCTTGCCATTGTCGCAAGCCCGAGCCCGGCATGATCGAGGACGCCATCCGGGATTTTGACCTTGATCCGGCACAATGTCTTATATTTGGTGATAAATCTTGGGATATTGAGGCAGGAAAGCAGTGCAAAATTCAAGGGTATATTATTTCATAATCTAGGGAGACGCGAGAGGAGAAAACATGAATAAAGTGATCGATTGTGAGGTGCAAGGGGGAAATTTGCTAAAAATACCTGCTATACTGTACGGTTACATTTTTTATATTGCTTTTCTTTCTATAACGGATGTGTTTGCATTACCCCTTTACTACCTGAATGCAAATAATTTTTTACCTGCTGCCATCGGCATTGCACTAGCCTTAACTGTAGTGATGGCATGGTGGTATCGAACACAGTTTGCATTTTCACGTATGAAGACTAATCGCTCATTTTATTTGTATGTTGCGATAATCTTAGTCATTGCTCTAATACGAAGCATTATTCCAGATTTAAGTCATGATGTGTCACAAGGAAGAGTGTTTTGGCAGACACCTTACTTTGTAGATAATGTTAATTGTAACGTATTTCCGGCAGGTTTCACATTTTTCTTCCCGTTGAGTGATCGTATATTTTATTATCCTCGTATTCTCTTAGGATATCGACTGGGTACTTTGGGAAACGCATTTTTACTTTTACTGATTTATTATCAAGTAGTAGGTCTGACTGGTCACCTGCTTAAGGAGTCGCAGCAAAAGCTACGAGAGAAGCTCCGTAAAAAATCTATTAAGCGGCCGCTTTATGATTTTATTATGTTTGTGCTGAGCGAAGATACTTTGGCTTTTCTATCGGTTATGCTATTCTATAGCATTGCAGATTTGGGAACCTATATGGTTGACTTATTTGGAATTCCACTGCTTTTATGGCTGTTAAATATTACTTTAATTCAGCGAAAGGGAAAACGTTCTTTTGCCCAATTGCTATTTGTTGCAATGGTTTGCGGTATCTTGTTTGCAATGAAAATTACTAATATTATCTTTATTGCACCGTTGCTGCTAGTATTTATTTATCAAAGTCGTCAATCTATTAAATTTAGAACATTTTTGCTATGCTTTCTGGTAGGCATAATACCTGCGACCCCATATCTGCTATATGCCTATACGAGTACAGGAAATCCGGTCTATTGGACATTTAATGCAGTTTTTAAATCTCCTTTTTATCCGGATAAAAATTTTAAAGATACGCGTTGGGGACCAAGCAGTTGGAAGGAGTTCCTTCTTTGGCCAGTACATCTTATCATGCATCCAACTGAACGCGTTTCAGAAATCTCTAAATATTCACAAATCTATCTGTTGTTAGGTTGGATCGCAACTGGTGTGGTGGCCGTTCGTTGTTTGCTAAAGAAGCGCGCTACCAACTTGCTAGCGGTAACGGCTTGCTTTGTTGGTTTTACAATATTATGGCAAAAAAGCACTGGATATCCGCGGTATGCAATTCTTTGTGAAATGCTGGCTGCCATTGTGCTGATAGGCGCAGTCTTTCCATGGATTGTAGATGGAGGAAACGCGAAACGCATTATCGCTATTACTCTTCTTGCTACGTTGACCATTCAATGTGCGTTTAACACGCTAGCAGGTGCCTTAAACCTCTATGACTGGGGATGGAGAGATGTAGTTTCTTGGGAATCATTAAAATCTACATATGCCGATAATGCTAAATATTTGTTAAAGGATCGTGGATTGATCGGCACAGAAGAACAACGGAATCGCGTCGATTTCTTTTTATCCACAAATTTCCAACATAGTATGATGAAAGCGATGGATCCGGATGCGCCAATTATTAATGGTTCGTATGTAACGGCAAGTTTAGCAAGCGTTAAACAGGAAAAGGGGATTGATTATGCGGATTATTATCTTGGTAAAATCGCGAAGAATGAAGCTAACGGCGCTGGGATTTATGATATGACAACAGTAAATAACTTTGATAATCTCTGCGACAATGCTAATATGGTGGGCGCTGAAATTGTATCGTTGGAAGAGGTAAGTGGCTATTTTATTGGCCGTGATACACCGCTTCTCATTGGATATAGTATGACAGGAAAAGTAAATACTTGCACCGAACTTCGAGAATCACAAATTATTCAGCTACCGGAAAATACAAAAAATGTTCAAGTGAAGGGGATTATATGTATTCCGAGTTACGTACGTTGGGAGATACCTGATGCTGGTTTCCAAATCAAGATTACGCATAATGCAGGTGCCACCGTTTTCTATAAAAAAGCAATTCCTAATATGGAGTACTTCATGCTTGATGAAATATTTTCTCTTGATGGTCTGAAGGGAGATATTTCAATTTCAATTAGCGATCCGAGTGGTAATAAATGGTGTGCAAATGTCATTAATCTGGAGGTGAATGCACAATGAAAATCCTCGTAATTATTCCCGCTTATAACGAGTCGGAGAACATTTTGCGCACAGTATTTAATCTGCAGAAACATGCTCCCCAAACGCATCTTATTGTAATTAACGACAGTTCAACCGATGATACTCGAAAAATCCTGTTTGAGAATTGGATTTCTTTTTTGGATTTGCCCGTAAATCTTGGTATTGGTGGTGGCGTCCAAACCGGCTATCAATACGCCTTGGAGCATGATTATGATATTGCTATTCAATTTGATGGTGATGGACAGCATGACGCGCGATACATAAAGGAGCTAATTTCTCCTATTATAAGCGGACAAGCTGATATTGTAATCGGCTCACGCTTTATAAAGAAAGAGGGATTTCAGTCTTCAGCATTAAGACGGCTGGGTATTTACTTTTTAAGTGGATTAATTCAGTTGCTTTGTGGTATTAAAGTACAGGATGTTACAAGCGGAATGCGAGCTGTGAACCGTAAAATGATAAAAGAATTTGCAGAAAATTATGCTCAGGATTATCCTGAGCCTGAAGCAATACTGGCTTCAGGTCTAAAAGGTGCTCGAATCGCGGAAGTACCCGTGATTATGCATGAACGGCAGGGCGGACAAAGTTCTATTCATTCCTTTAAATCAGCGTATTATATGTTAAAAGTATCCATTGCACTAATACTTGAGCGTTTAACCATAAAGAAAGAACGGGGATAACATGATTACGAATACGCTACGTGTGGCAATGTTAATTGCAATCATGATTTACTTTGCATTGCTTCTCCACCTTCTAAAAAAGAAAAGCTTAAATCTAAAATATACTTTGCTTTGGATACTTTCAGGTATTTTAATGTTACTTTTGGGTATTTTTCCACAATTTATAAACTGGTTTGCCGGTCTTGTCGGAATCTATGAGCCAACAAACGCCTTGTTTGCCATCATCTTTTTCTGCATTATCATCATCCTTATGTCGCTGACCTCAATTGTTTCAAAAATGAATGAGAAAATTAAACGGATAATTCAGACGATTGCGCTTCTAGAAAAAAGAGTGCGAGAGTTGGAAAGTTTGAGTGGGGATGAAGAAAAATGAAGATGACATTGCTGTGTTTACTTAACACATGTTTGATGGCAACCGGACAGATGCTATTTAAAATAGGATCTGCGGGCAAAGCTGTAAATAGTTTGTTTGAAATTGTTAAGCTGTTTTTTACGCCTATTGTATTTATTGCGCTTTGCCTTTATGCGGCAACCACGGGTCTATGGCTGTTTATTTTAAGCCGGACACCGATGAGTCATGCATATCCCATACAAGCTTTGGCATTTCCTATTGTCTTGTTTGCATCGATGCTATTTTTTCATGAGCATATTTCTGGTGTCAAATGGCTGGGGATAGCGGTTATTGTATTCGGAGTTTTTATTGCGACACGGGGGTGAAAAAATATGTGGAAACCGATCACATATAGCAATGAGCATTTGTTGGAAATGCTCAAAATGACGCGAGAGAACTATGGTGCTGATAATGATATTGCCAAAAGGGACTTCATTGAACATCAGTATTTTGAAAATCCTGCAGGAGATGCAGTGATTGATTTAGCGTGGGATGACCATAAACAACGGCTTGCTGGTCAATATGTTGTTTGGCCAATGCGTTTTTGGGTACAAAACAAGTTGCAATTATGTGCGCATTCACTGAATACGCTGACTAGGACAGACTACCGTGGTCAAGGTATCTTTACAGGTTTGGCAGAACGAACCTATGCGAGAGAAATAACGTTGGGGCATGGTTTTTGTTATGGAACGCCTAATCCCAATTCATATTCAGGGTTTATTAATAAACTGGTGTTTAGCGAGATCGGCCAAACACCACTCTATCTTCGGCCCCTGAATCCAGCAACCATGTTAAAAGAGTTCCTAGGTCATAAGTGGTTGAGTTCCTTGGCAAAACCGTTAAATATTTTTTGGAAGGTCAACAAAATAAAAGAAAAAGGTAATATAAAGATTGTATGTGTGACAGAAAAGAATTTGGCGCTTGTAGACTCTCTGTGGAATAAAATTTGCGGAAAATATCCCGTTATGAATATACGGGATAGCCTGTACGTTAAATTTCGCTACTTAAATATGCCGCATCGAATCTATTATCCTTACTTAGTGCTTCGAGGAGGCGTTCCCGTAGCATTTGCAGTCGGACGCATCATGAATGTTGCAGGAATGCAATGCGGTATGCTGGCGGATTTCATGTTTGCTGGGGGGTGTGAAGCACAGGCGAAGATATTGTTATCTTTTATGCTTAGATTGCTGCAGACGAAAGGTGCAAGCGTTGCAGGCAGTCTTATGCTCGCGCATACACAAGAAGCGGCAATACTGCGTAAATGCGGATTCTTACGTTGCCCTAAAAAGTTGGAGCCACAGCCATTTCCATTGATAGTTCGCCTGTTTGATGAATCATTAAAAGAGAAAGGCGTCCTAGATATTCAAAATTGGTTTTTTACAATGGGCGACTATGATGTTATATAGGAAAACGATTATGAGAAATATTTTTACAGTAGATACAGAAGACTGGTTTCATGCAAATTATACGAATAATTTATTTCAAAATGAGGCATCAATTCAGTCTACTGTGGAAGCAAATACAGATGTGTATTTAAAATACTTTGCGGAATGTGGCACCACGGCTACGTTCTTTGTACTGGGATTTGTAGCAGAACAGCATCCTGCGCTAGTAAGACGTATTGCTGAAGCAGGACATGAAATTGCAAGCCATGGGTATGGGCATCAGTTAGTTTATAAACAAACCCCTGAGGAGTTTCGTCAGGATATTAGAAAAAGCAAATCATTATTAGAGAATGTCATCGGTAAGCCTGTTTGGGGATACAGGGCACCATCGTGGTCGATTACAGAAAATTCCCTATGGGCATTAGAAATTCTGACACAGGAAGGCTTTCGATACGATAGTAGTATTTTCCCCTTTAAAAACTTCTTGTACGGTATCGATGGAGCACCCAGATTTCCCTTCCCCTCAAAGCTGTATTGCAAAACGTCTGATTTAGTGGAAATCCCACCTTCTACAGTGCGAATACCGGGCCTAAATATGCCTTTCTCAGGAGGCTTCTATTTTCGGGCACTACCTTTTCTGATGATCAAAATCTGCGCACACAAAGTGAACAGAGAAGGAGAACCAGTTATTTTTTATTTGCATCCAAGAGAGATAGATCCAGAACAGCCGAGATTAAAATTAAGTATGCGTGATTCTTTTATTCATTACTTTGGAATTAGGAATTGCGAGAAAAAGCTTACAAGAGTCTTGAAGGAGTTTCCGTGTGTATCCATCCAGCAAATGCTTACGGCAGAAAGCAAATAATTTATTTATATACAATTAAACTTATTTGCTAGGTAGCAAATGCATTGACTATAACTCATTTTGCGACCGATGGGAGGATTTAACCTCGTCAGAAGCATTTTTTATATTTATAGATAATGTGATTGCAACTTCACAGCGGATAAGCTGTGGATTGGAAACATGTAATGTGAAGTAGAAAAATGCTTGGAAAATCAATGTGGATCAAGCATTAAAAAGTGGGGGAGTATCATGAGGAAAAGACTTGAAGCGGCTGTTGTTATTTTATGTATGTTCATTGGGGTTCTGCCAACTGCAGTTGCTTCAGAAAAAAACGCAACATCTTGGGAAATTGATATTGAGCAAATTATATTATGTAGTGATTTGGCGACTAAAGAGGAGGTAACTAATTATGACGGAACTAAGGATGTCATTGAGCACCATAATACTCCATCCTCGGGGAAAATTTTTGCCGTCGTCACACTGAGCGCTAGTAAAAAGAACATTTTAGCGGATGCACTGAATATCTCGATGCTGACACTTCAGATAAAAGGTGAAAACTACGAGCGCATGGCAAATGATGTTTTCCTAATTAACCATGGATATACAGCCTTTCCTTCTGATAATGAGCTGCTGATCTCGCAAAGGGGTACAGTATGTTTTGAAATTTCGGAACAGTATTTAAAGGATTCTACACAAGGATGGGTTGTTTCAAGTGAAATGATCGTTTCTGAACCATATGGATCGGGGATATCCAAGTTGCCGATTGCACCGAATATTGTAGAGCAGCAGTCGGAAATGGAACAGTATATTTTGTCATCGTATGAGACCAGTGGACAGGCAACGCTGGAAAATTCGTTGATTATTATTGATCCATATGGTACAGCGCCACTGAGCGCTTTGGCAATATTTGAAACAGAAGATGAAAGCGACATAACGGTAACTATTAAAGGCAAGAATAACGCTTCGGATTTTACATACCAAATATCTGAGCCTGAAACACATCACGAAGTGCCGATTATTGGCATGTATCCAGAATATGCCAATCGGGTTGTTATAGCAGCGGAAAATCAGGAAAAAACATTCACGATTCAAACATCGGCATTGCCAGCTGATATGGCTGATTTTGAAACTTCTGCAGAAGAGTCTGCACTGGATAATGGTTTTACATATATTGCGGGTTTCTATCGTATGCTTGTTGATAAACAGGGGCAGGTTCGCTGGTATTCGTCCATGACTACGCATCATGATCCTTCAGGCATTGATCAGGTGTCAGCAAGTGATGGTATTTGGTTTTCCACGGACCAATATTCAACTCATGCGCAGATATTTCATTTGTCATGGGTTGGTAAAGTTCTACACACTTTTTCGTGGATTGAGCCGGCACATCATGATGCTGCGTTAACAGATAATGGGGAAATGCTCTACTGGGGCGGCGGAACAATTCGACAAATCGATTTAAGTACAGGAGAAAGTTCTCTGTATTTTAATCCTGAAGACGTTTTGGATTCTACTGTAGACACACTTGAAATGCGTCGTTCTTTGGGAGATTGGCTCCATCCGAACACCATATCATTTGACCAAGGGAAACTATATTTATCTTTCCGCAACCAACACATGTTGATGAAAATGGATTATCAAACAAAGGAAATCGAATGGGTAGCAACGCCTGCAAGTGGTAAAAACGAGCAAGGTATATATGCGATTCAAAAGGATATTACTGAAAAAATTGTACTTCCAAAAGAAAATGATGATAATTTTGAGTGGTTTTACTCACAACATGAAATTGCCCCGCTTCCGGATCTGGACAATAATCCGAATACAGATGACTTTACGCTCTTTGATAATGGCCAAGAGCGGGGCGTTTATGGCTGGTATGATGGACTTACCAATAAGGAAGACTTTTATAGCCGTATTGTGCACTACAGAGTGGATAATGAAAAGCGCACAATAGAGCAAATATTTGATTGGGGTAAAGACGCACAGCCATCGCTTTCTTCCTACTATTATGGAGGTGCGCAATATATTATTGGCCAAGATACAGATATGTATCTTGGATGCTTTGGTATGCTTGATTTTGGCGGCGGATCAAAAATTGTAGAGGTGTCACCCACAGGGCAAGTCGCGTGTACATGGTCATTCCCGAGTGAATACACTTATCGGGCACATTTCATATCAAACAAAGATTTTTCGTCTATTGCTGAACCTGCATTAGGAACCGCAGGGATGGCGATTTTTGAGGGAAAAGAGACATGGAAAACGTGGACATCTCCGACAGATAATCGTGAAATACGCTATAAGTTAAATGATATTTCTATGCAAAAAGATGGGAAAGTTACTGCTTCCGGATGGGCATATATGCCAGAGGTAAAAAATCAGAATCGGGAAACTTTTTTGGTAGCAAATGGGCTAACAGCCTCCTATAAGATAAAGCTGCAAACACGTTCTGGTATGATACCTGATGAAGAACAAGTGCCAGATGGATATCGGTATGGCTTTAACGACAAAACGATTGATACGACTGATTTACCAGATGGTCGTTATACTCTTGGCCTGCAAGTTGAGGCTGGTCGACAAACTGCATACACAGAATTACCATACTATTTTGTAAAAGGCCAAGACAACTCTGGAACTTACAGTACATCGATGCCTGATGCGGCGTACACTACGGCGCTGATGCGTCAACTAGATACAATGAGTGAAGGGAAAACGATAGATAATCCCTACATAAAAATGGATCCCTACGGGATATCACCCCTTACGGCACTAGCAGCTTTTGAGACAGATGCTCCAGCCCATGTTACTGTCACGGTGCAGGGAAAAGATGACAGAACGACTTTAACATATGATATTGATGGCAAGAGGCGGCTGCACTTCATTCCTATCGTTGGCCTTTATTACAACGACTTGACAAATGTGATACTGCAAGCAACCGACGATAATGGGAAGACGAAAACCGGTACGATATCTTTGGCCACGCACGCTGCTGTGGACGGAAAACTACCGACTCTTAGCGTTGACACTACGGAATCCGATCTTTCACAGGCGGCATCCGGACTGACATTTTGTATGCCCAATGGAGATTGCCATCCTTTTGCGGTGGACTTAAACGGAGATGTGCGCTGGTATCTGACAAAGAAAGTCGGGGATTACGGCCTGCATCAATTATCTAACGGCCATTTTCTTGTAGAGAGCCTGACTCGAAATAATGTGATCTTCAGTACCATTGGCATTGACGAAATTGATTTGCTTGGACGTGTTTACCGTCAGTATAATACAGATGGTGTTATGCACCACGAAGCGAAAGAGATCGCCAACGGTAACTATATCTTTTCCATGAGTAAAGCTGGTAAGTCAACGATCAACGACTACATTGAAGAAATAGATCCGAAAACCGGTGGTGTCGTGAGAAACTGGGATATGCAGGATATTCTGGGGCAAGGGCTGGCTGCCAATGAGACGTATGGAACAGACAACTATTCCAACTGGTTCCACAATAACTGTGTGGACTATCTGGAAAGCGAGGACGCACTTTTAATTTCCAGCCGCCATCAAAATATGGTTATCAAGCTAGATGCGGAAACGAAACAGATTCGCTGGATACTTGGGGATCATAATACCGTGCCTGAGCATTTACAGCAGTATTTGTTAACGCCTGTTGGTGAAGAGTTTGAATGGCAATATGGCCAGCACGCGCCAATGTTTTTGCCAGATGGCAATATCATGTTGTACGATAATGGCGACTATCGCTCAAAAACAGTTGCCGGCAGCGTACAGGCCAGTCAAAACTATTCTCGCGCGGTAATTTACCATGTTGATGAAAACCACAAGACAGTCTCTCAAGTTTGGCAGTATGGTAAGGAGAACGGAAGTGACACGTATACCACCTATATCGGGGATGTCGACTATTTGGGTTCGGAGCATTACCTTCTGAATTTTGGCGGCATTATTCGTGATTCCAACGGTGTTGCAACAGATACGATGGGGACGGGTACAACTACCCGTTGTCGCGTATTTGAGTACGCTAATGGAAAACCTATATGGACGCTTTCGGTGGATGGCAACGCTGATATCAGCTATAACGCTTCAATTTATCGTGCGGAAAGACTTGATGTGACGGAAATGCCTAGTGATTATGACTGCATAGCAGAACAGCAGTGGTTAGGAGAATTTCATCCAACCTCAACAGTAGCTATCAGTACCGGAGAGTATAGCGAAGTTAGCTCATCAGATTATCAGTTAACGAGTGTGATTAATGAAGGCAATCGGTTGTTGATTAATGGCAAGGCAACAGACCCCACAGAACTTTCAAATGTGTATATTGGATTGCGTGGGCGCGAAAATACCGCGACATACAAGGTTTCGCCCAATATATCCACAGGTGAATTTTCTTCCGTTATCTATTTCGGAAATGAATTCTTGGGAGATCGACAAATTGATATATTGGTCGATAAGACAGATGGAAGTCGTTTGAAATGTTTTACGGGTGCAGCGATCCCCGCACTGAAAGCTTTCGCAATTACGATGGATACTCCCAATAATGGAGTGTCAGTTGGTGAAACGTTCGCTTTAAAAGCTACGGCCACGCCTGCTTATGCGCAAGCTAGCACGATTCTTTATGAGTCTAGTAACCCTAATGTTGCCACAGTAAGTGCGAGTGGAGTGGTCACAGCGGTTTCGGCAGGGTATGTGATTATTACTGCCAGAATGGCCGATAGTGCGACAGCAAGCCAAATGGCTATTACGGTATTGGGACAATCCTCTTCCGGAAATAGTGGCGGCGGAGGCGGCGGGGGCGCAGGCATATCGAGACCGGCCGAAGAAAAGCCTGCAGGTTCCATATCCGTAAGTACTGACCCCAAGACCGGTGCTGTGACATATTTAAAACAGTTAGACAACCATTTCACGGTGAGCATTACAGATGAATCAAATGGGAATAGGATGATTCTTTGTAAAAACGCTTCCGAACAAATTATTGCGAATATTTCACTGCCAAAGACCGTGGATGTAAACAGCAAAAAATCATTTGAAGATGTATCATCAAGCGCATGGTATCATGATGCTGTAGCTTTTGCGGTAGCATCTAAGTTATTTAACGGAATGACAGAAACCACGTTTGGCGCTGAGCAACCGATGACGCGTGCAATGTTGGTCACAGTCCTTCACCGCTTGTCAGGAACACCACTGTTTAATCACACAGGTTTTGATGACGTCCCGTCAGGTACTTGGTATAGTCAAGCTGTTGAGTGGGCTTCTGTCAATCAAATTGTTGATGGCATGGGAAATAATCTGTTTGTGCCCAATGCATCTATTACACGTGAGCAGCTTGCGACCATACTATATAGATTTATTTGTGTTATACAGGTGCCGGATATCAGTGGCTCATCTGTAAGCGCATTTGAAGATGCAGCTACGATATCGTCGTGGTCAAATGACGCCATGAAGTGGGCGGTACAAAATAAAATTATGCAAGGTTCAGATAATAAGTTGAATCCGCAGGCTAACGCTTCGCGCGCCGAAGTGGCAACTATGTTGTATCGCTTAAGTGAGTATTTAAAAGCAATGGATCTAAAGTAGCGCCTACTAAGTTTATATACAGAGGCCAGATGTCCCCGAAACAGGGATATATGGTCTCTGTATTATTATAGGGATAGATTTTTTATTGTCTGATACCGGAATAACCCGGCAAAAGGCGGCGGGACTTCTCATAAATAAGCCCCGCAAACCCTCATGAAATGGGCTTTTTCTCAAAATCCCACAATATCGTGTCAAGGCTCCTAATAACGTGTTTTTGTAAGGTTGGGCACCACGGGCAACACGAAAAAGGAGGCAAACAGACATGCAAGAATTGATTGATAAGGGGGTATTGTGACCGCCCGGGGAGATTGTCAAGGACAAGATCAACCTGATTTCCGGGGCGCATACCCCGCCGTTTGTGGAAATGCTCTGGACGGTCACGAATGGTGACACGGACACGACCGACCAAATATATACGCTCTTGTCCGGTCTTTACGCAGACGGACGGGAAACCGAAATGCTGGAAGCGCTGCGGACGCTGTACGGTGTGCTGGGCCTGCCGTTCCCGGAAGATGTGGAACAGCTATCCGGTCACCCGGAAGCGCGGGGGTACTTCCTTTTTTCATTCCTGCTGGACCATGACGACGCCATAGAGGACTACAAGGCCGAGCAGGACGGCGCATAAAACCGATAGTTTCATTATAAGGGGGAAAGTGCGCCCATTTACAAGCAGACGGGGAAAGCCAGTGTTTTCTCCCCCTGCACCCCCTCTTTCTACCAGCTGGTAAAGAGCTTACCTGCTGGAAAAAGGTTAATTAAATATGCTGTACTTATGGGACGACTGATAAAAAGGCCGTCCTTTTTTGTGCCTATCAACGGCTGGACAGGAGCGCCCCGCTTCTTTCTTCCAGCCGGTAAAAGTAGGTTTTGCCTATGCCCGGAGTGACAAGGGAACCGATAGACCGGGAGAACCAGTGGGATTTGCTTTCGTATCTGCAAGCCTACGAGCTGGGGGAGCTGACAAAGAAGCGACCCACGGACAAGGCATACCGGACAAAGACCCATGACAACCTTGTTATCAGTATCGGAAGATGGAACTGGACGACGCAGGGCTTTGGTGGTAAGATGGCGCGTGACTGTCTTATCAAGGTGCGGGGCATGGAGTTTGTGGACGCCGTGCGGAGAAAGCGCCCCTGTTTTTTTCCAGCCGGTAACAAGGCCCCCGGAACAGTCGAGGGCCTTTGTACTGTCGGAAGCCAATCGCTGCGCCACCGCCGCCGTGTCGCACTTACAGCGCCGGGGGATTGATTCAGAGATCATCAGCCGGGGCATGAAAGCCGGTATCTTCTACGAAAGCAGGAATTACCACAACTGCGTGTTTGTAGGGAAAGACAAGACCGGAAAGGACCGGTTTGCCTGTATGCGCGGGACGATGGGCAACTTCAAGGCCGACGTGCAGGGAAGCGATAAGCGGTTTAACTTCTGCCTCCTGTCCTCCGACCCGTCAAGCGGCCTGCTGGCCGTGTTTGAAAGCCCCAGAGACGTCCTATCGCTGGCAATGCTGCGGAAAGTGAAGCGCACCGCATGGGATAAATGCAACCACCTGTCGTGGGGCGGTACGGCTCCGCTGGCGTTACCTTGTAGTCCAGTTTCTCTGATTGAGCGATTGCCAGTCGATCAGGGGATGTTTTGGGGTATCATTATTTGGTGTTCAGCACAAGTATCAGTTGACTCTTGCACTCTAATAATTTTATAGTGGTTTCAAATTATTAATAATAGAACAAATGCAGAGATTCGATTTCCTTGTTATGCATCTAGTCTCTGCAGTTTTCCAACACTTTTAACTCTACAGCAGACAAAAGCCATCTGCGCTTTGGTTCAAAGAATTTATACTACGCTTAGGTCAATTCTGGACTGAACAGCAACTCTATAACCTCGTTGCCTTTGGTTGCTAAACCAACGCCCTGTAAACCACCCTCATATTTCACTCCACCTACGGTTACATTTGTGCTCCAGTTGCTTTTCTCCCAACGGTCAGCACCGCATAGCAGATACGAAATAGACTCGGTGGGTTTGCGTTTTAGAGTGAAGGTGATTTCACCGTTCTTATCTGATCTAATTGGCATGACAAAATATACATTATCAATATCAGCATTATCATATGCCCAAATATAAAGGGTGGCATAGGAAAGCGGCTTTTGTGTTTCGGCATCAAGAAGTCGATAGTGCATGGTATGGTTTACAAACTCTAGCCTTGGAAACCACGCATCCATAAAGGCCAGATCCTGCTCTGTATGCTCTCCGAGCTCGGGCATACGAGTCGGATATACCCATGCGAGATTTGCCACGCGCTGATAATCCGTTAAAAATTCATCTCGATCATAGGGCGGTTTAGTTTCCGCCGACTTCAGTAGTCGCTCTACAACCACCGCCGCCTGCGCGCGGGTCATATTTTCGCTGCCACAGAATCTGCCAAATCCATCTCCTGTCAAAAGCCCTTTGGCGTAGGCTTGTTCCACAAAATAGCGATACGGAATAGGGATCTCCATATAATCAGTAATAGTCGATTGATCCGCCGTGAGCGCGGGGTTTTTGTTGACATTTTATCAGCACGCACCAAAAGCCGTGCCATTTCATAACGGGTGATGTTACCGGACATAAATCTAACGGTGTCCGGCGTTTCGTCCTCTCGAATCAGTTCGGCATCTAAAGCGACCTTGTAATTCGCAGCATACCAAGTCTCTTTCACGACGGCATCAATCTGATCAGAAAGTATCGCGCGGGTCACCACGGTAATAAATTCCGCGCGAGTCAGTGCATTTTCTGGCTTGAATAGGTTATCGCCTGCGCCCTTCATAACTCCCTTTTGCGTCATTGCCTCAATAGAGGCATAGGCCCAATGCGACGCGGGCACATCATTGTAGGCGGCAGAGCTTATCATCACTAGAAACATGCTTATCATGCACATGCTCACCGACAACTTAAAAATAGACCTTTTCATAGTTATGATATTCCTTTCTAACTGCGCGGCAAGGCACAAAAGGGAATGCGATCGAGATACCTATACGCAGCATTACGAAACTTAATAGTTGTATACTTGTTTAGTCCTTTGCTCTCTTGACTAATTTATAGATGTATTTAATGATTTGATACAAGAAACAAGGTATACCAAGAAACATCGAAAGCATCAATTTGACTACAAGGTAAAACAAGAATACGATGCCATCCATCAAAAATGCGGGGAGCCATTGTTCAATATAAGTGAGCACTGCCCAACCAAATGGAACAAAGAAAAAACCGATCCCCATAGGGGCTATTTGCATAATATTGCCGCCACCCAACAGTCCGAACAGCGCGGTGAGTCCAACGGCGCCGAGCAGGCCCTTTAAAAGTGCACCTACAAACTCCGCATGCGTATCAATAATTGCATCTTTTTTGGCTTGTGCTTTTGCTGCTGCGAGCGTTGTCTGACAAGCATCAAAACACTCATCGCACAAACAAGGAGTATGCTTGCCTGCGCATTCCTTACATAATGCTTTGCCGCATACTTGACAAGTCCCAACAGCAACGCGATCTTCATGATGATAGCAATTCACTTTATTTCTCCCGTAAGACTGCTTTATCGTAGCTGCATATTGCCAAGGGCAAATGTGCTGGCGGAGTCAGCTGTCCAATTCTTTCGCTCGGTATCCGAAGGATCTATGCTGATAGTGATACGCTCTGCGCCGCTGATATCTGCTTCAATAATATTGTTTCCTGCCAAAAGCTCACACTGCTTGTATACGACATTAGTGTCGCTATCTGTGATGGACAGCTTCGTGATTTCTCCATCAACAGCTGTTGCGACATATACCTCCGCAATTTCAAAGCGAATATTGTGGTAATTCTTTTTGATTGGCAAGGCGATAGAGCAGCCCTGATTTCTAGCATATGTGTCACTGAAAGCAAATCCTGAAACATAATCTTGTCCGCTCAATTTTTTGAGTAATGAGACATCTGTGGTAAAGTCACAAAGATAAGTGGTTACGCCAAGAAAATCCGCTTTGTTCATATCTCGAATCCACTCGCTATCCACAGCTATCCACTCGCCATCCTCGCGGTTGCTTAAGCTGACCGTATACGTTTCCCCATTCCAGTCAACGTGGAAGCCGGCCGCCTCGGCGACGGCACGCACCGGTAGATAGGTCGTGCCATTAACGATCATGGGTTCGGCCGTTTTGCCGTTCACGTCTGTCGGGATAAAGTTTTTGCCGTTTAATTTGATGCTCACGCCAAACTGTGCATTGATTGTACGTACAAATAGCGAAGCCGCTGTCGCCGAAAAGGTGAGCGTACTAATGAGCAATGTTACCGCAGTCATGCACACGATCCGTTTAATTAAGTAATTTCTTTTCATTTGTATTATCCCCTTTCATTTGTGAGAGCACGTTCTGTTAATGCTGTATCCAATGATTACATTATCTGATGTAAAAGTCTATATGTCAAGTATAAACCTCGCATAATATCTAATTATTACATTAGGCATTGTGGAGGTTGGATATGATTCGTTTGAATGTGTTACCACTTTTAGAGCAGGCCGGGCATACAAAGTATTGGCTGTATAAGCAACTCGGAATGAGCTATCAGAATTTTAGCCGCATGGTAAATAACCAAACGGCATCCATTCGGTATGAAAATATCGAAACGATCTGCCGATTACTGAAATGTACGCCGAACGAGTTGTTTACTATCACAGATGAATTGCCGGAATAGTAAGAAGTCTCGACGAGTTTTCGTCGAGACTTCTTACTATTTTGCGTTATGCGCTTTGGCATGCTCTATGGTATTTTTGATGGTTAAGTGACATTCCACCACAATAAATAAATGCTTTAAGGAGGAATATACCTCGATGCAACCGCCATCATCCGTGCCTTTGACGATTACATTTGTTCCATTTTTTACTTTTGTGTCCACTGTATCTGATATCCGATAATATCTGCGATTTCTTTGATCTCGCTGTATTTAATCGTTCCGCGAGAAAGCTTATTGGATATATTCTGTGTTGTGGTTTGCTCGCTGTGCCGTGCGTTCCACTCTTTTACAATATCGGTTAATGTCCAGCCGCTTTGGGCGATATAGGCTTTTACTTCATTACGAATATTCTCGCTTGTCATTTACGCCACCTCTTTTATTATAGAATACCATACTGAAACAATATATTCAAATCCAAATAAAATTATTTATTATAGTGTTGACATGTGTTTCGCTATGGTGTATGATAACACCATAGCGAAACATCATACACTATATTGTTTCAAAATGTGTGAGGAGGAACAAATAATGACTATTAAGGAATTCATGCATCTACCCGAAAAGCTGGACGGTGCCCGCTACATTTGCAGTATTGAGCGCGACAGTGTTAAGGACAACAGCTCGTTATTGTCGTTTCTGGACACGCAGGATGCGCCATTTTACAACTATGTGCTCTGTGCGCTGGACGATGACATGGGACTGCTGCCCTTCTATGTCGGCTACACTGCTGATGTGGCGCACCGCATGAGCACGCACGCTGCGCGTGTTTCATTTGATGTGGCTTTTCTGTACCATTCGCCGAGCAAAGAGATCGCGCTCGCCAACGAGCAGGCGCTCATGAATCTGCTTGGTACGCGCGGCCTGTTCAACGGCAGCCTGTCCCAGCTCAGCAGCATTAGCCGCGAGATGATCCTACAGGCTGTCGCTGGTCTCGATTTGCCTATAGACCGCGTGCATAAATACGCTGAAGCGGATATGATCCGGCGCACCTACTACTTAAACAACGTGCTCATCGCCGCTTTGAAGGCCTACGCCTTTGATCACGACACCGAGGTGTCCGAAACTCTGCGCCTGTGCTTGCTGGACGGTATTCCGGAGAAATACCTCGAATCCGCCTACGAAAAGACGCATCGAGGAAAGCAGGCGGCGATATGAGCCGCGCGCGCCGTCCCAAGCAGTGCGCGGTCTGCAAGGTGGCAGCATTGCCGGGTATGGGTAATCTAGTGGAGTGTGGAAAAGACATCTATCTGTGCAAGTCCTGCGCAGAAACCGCGCTGCGCTGTTTTTCCGCTAAGCCCGTTCCAGCTGCAGTGCAGCCAGCCATGTCCGCTCCCCAAACCCCGCGTGAATTCGCGGAGGAGTTGGACAAGTCGGTCATCGGTCAGAGAGAAGCGAAGAAGGCGCTGTCCGTCGCGCTTTGGAAGCACGCGCAGCGGCTGCGCGGCAACACCGCTGTACCACCCGCGCATGTGCTGCTATACGGCCCGACCGGTTGCGGCAAGACCTATCTCGCGCAATGCGCAGCAAAGCTGCTGGACGTGCCCTTCGTCCGCGTGGACGCGACAACGTTCTCTGAAACCGGCTATAAGGGGCGTGATGTGCAGGAGATTGTTTTCAATGTACTGCACGCCGCCAAAACCCGCAGCCAAGCAGAACACGCGGTCGTGTTCGTGGACGAGTTTGACAAGCTGTCCGCGCACGGCGGCGGCGACCGGCAGGCGTACCAGCGCGGTACGCAGCACGCCTTTTTGACGATGCTGGAGGGCGGCGTGGTGACGGTGGAAAACAAGCAGGAAACTGCAGAGCTTGACGTGTCCGGCCTGCTTTTCATCTTCGCGGGTGCGTTTCCCGGGCTGGACGAGGTGATCTCCACGCGGCTGCACAGCGGTGAGCGCGCGATCGGTTTCGGCAGTCAGCCGCTCGGCAAGGCGCAGGAAAACACGAAAAACTTGATTACGCAGGCCGTTTCCGCTGATTTCATGACCTACGGCGTTGAACCAGAGCTGATTGGCAGAATCTCAGTGCTTGCACCGATTCTTCCGCTGGGCGCTCCCGACCTCGTACGCATCCTGACGGAAGCAGACGGCTCAGTAGCGGCTCAGTACGGCGCGTTTTTCAGTCAGCTCGGCATAGATCTCACCTTAGAGCCCGCCGCCGCCGCGAAATTAGCTGAACTCGCCCACGAAACCAGTACGGGCGCGCGTGGTCTGCGCGGATGGCTGGAACAGCTGATCGCAAGCCAGCTGTTCGATATGTCGGAGAGCAAGAGCATTCGCATCACCGTCGAGCAATTGGAAGGGGGCGGATCGCGTGGACGTAAGCGTGGTTGAGAACCGTATAGAACTGGTGGATCGTTTACTGGACAAGCTGCGCTGCCGTGCGCTGTGCGGGGATACCCCCTGCGTGCTGCCGCTCGGCGAGAGCACACGCGCCGAACAGACGGATCATATCTGCTCGCTCGCCGCACGACTGATGTTCTGCTACGCGGGGGTGAACCCGGAGGCTGGCCCGGGTGAGCTGCGCGTGTGCAAGGTGCGCTCGCTCGCATCCCTGACGTTTTTACAGTACGAATGTAACCCGGATGATCAAACCTTCGGCAATCTGCTGCGTCTCGCCGCGCTGCCGCCGGATAGCTTTCGCTGTGTGCTCCAAGCCGCCCGCTACACGCCGCGACGCTTCCGGCAGCGCTACCGCCCGCTAGCAGGCGATTCCCCGCCCGCGGAACACATGGCCCGCGCCGTCTTGCTCTTCCTCGTCAACGAAGGGCAACTGCCCAACGCTGAATCGCTGCGCAGTCAGCTGCGCTAACGCTCCTGTTCGATCTTCTGGCGGCGGGTTAAGCGGCTTGCTTCGCGCGCCGTTTTCTTGCTTTCTGCCGCGCCGATCAAATCCCCAAGTCCCGGCTTGCGCACCGGCACCTGCTCGGCCTGCACGCACCGTGAATTCTCATGGAGCGCGATATCCACCGCTTGCGGCGTATAGGCATCGCCCAGCTTATTGCCGCGCACCGCCTTGTGATTTTTGTAGATATAGGATATCGTCTGTGCCGTGTTGCGGGACAGAACGACCTCGTTTTGCGCAAGCGTTTGTTCAAACGCCTTGCGGTCTGTAGCACCTTGCTTGGCTTCATCAATGATTGCACGCAGCCCATCCTTCCAGCATTCCCCGCCGCGTGCGCGGATGCGCTCTTCTGCGATGGTTTGTGCGTCCTTTGTTGAGTCGGTGCGTTCTTTCTCTCGCTTCTTGCGAGTAGCTTCGCGCCAATCCAACGCGGACAGACCGCATTTTTCCGCAAATTGGTTGACGTAGTCCTTTTGAAAGCGATAATCTTTATCGCTGATGTGCAGCATCTTCCCGGTTTTGATACTGACGGCATTGACAATAAAATGCACATGGATGTGTGTCCTATCAATGTGCGTTACAATGACCACTTCGTGTCCCGGCCAGAAGCGCCTCGCCAAACGCCGGGCGATTTTATCCGCAAGAGCTATCGTCAGCTTTCCACCGTTTTCTGGGTTATCTCCAGAGTCAAAGGATAATTTTGCATGGTAGTACTTCCGGCTTTCATAGGTGGGCAGTTTGCCCCATGCGCGCACTGTTTCCGTAAACTGGTGGGCGTAACTGCGGTTATCGTCTAAGTATTGAGAGCTGATCGCGCCAACTTTTTGTTTATCAAGTACATATTTGACTACCTTATACGGCGTGGATTTACAGGCGGTGCATTTGAAAAGCGGCATTACAGTTCCTTCTTTCTGGACGGCGTTCCTTTTGAAAGCAGCTGCATGAGCTGTCGACTGCATTCTCGGTTCTCTTGGAGTGCAGCGAGCAACTCACGCTCCGTCCCTGAGGAGCACTGGTGCATGTGACGCACGGCCTGATTGAGATTATTTCCTTGGCGGCGCAGTTCACCTAAGACTGCTTGTAAGTCCAAAACAATAATTCGATTGCCGTCAATCAGCCGCATGAGCAGCGCCGCATTTGAAATACCGCTGCGCGCGCAGACGGCATCCCACCGGGCCTTTTCCTCTGGGGTCAGGCGAAAGGCGAGTTGCTCGCTGCGAACGCGCTTTGGCTGTGTTTTGAGTGGATCGGTCATTTCACCGTACCTCCTTTCCGAGGGGTGCAGGGGACGCGCGCGACCTCTGCCGGGGTTTGGGGTGTCCCCAACGAGGGGCAAGTGGCTAGCCACTTGCGTTCCTCGCTATATACCTGCTCCTGTCCCGATCCGCAACGCAATGTGGTTGCAGATCGGAACAGGAGCGGGCGGCGGGCGTTATGCCGTTTCGGTAGGGTTTGTAACGCTGCGCATTTGCCGCCATGCGGTATAATCTGCACATCCGGCATCGGTGCTGAAATAGGCAAGGATTGCGGGCGCGGCGGCGCGTGCCAGCGATGCGATCACATCATCTGGGATATGCTCTTTGGTATCCATCTCCACGGCACGCACCTCCTCTCCGTTTTTCTGTTCTAATCATAGCAGAAAGGGATTGACATGTCACGAGTATTGATATATAATCAAGCAATAATCGTTAAACAAATAAAACGAGGAGAGTCATATCATGCAAATCGGTTACGTTCATGTGCTTGCAAGCAAAGAATTGTTGCTAAACCTATTGCCGGATTTTCAGTTGCTGCGTGAACCCATACAAGTTGTCTTCGCACCCGGCGCATCGCTATTGGAGTATGCATATATGGACGCAGAAGGATTGCGCGCTATATTTGACAGTATGACGATGGAAGAATGCACATTTTCACATTCGGATGAGCTTCAGGCGTGGATTGACGCATCTGCGCATATACATGCCAAACTAAATGTTTATCTTTTTCTGTTTGCGCAAACTGTGCGTGCAGCTCAACAATACGAGGACTTTTATGCGGCTCTAAATTATTTACGTAATGTGCTGCCCGATGCCAAAGTATTTCACGCAGAGCTTACAATCCCGTCCGATTGGAAGCTATGGATCGGTCGAATCGTGTTGGACGCAATGCTAACGGCTCAGCGGCGGTTGCGTGAAGATCTAGATAAGCTCTTTGAAGCCTCGCGCGAGCAATACCCCAATAACACTTGTCTGCAGCGGTACTATTTACTGGGGACTTCCGAGTTGCATCACTGCGCGCCCCCCGGCGGCTTCGCCTTTACCGTTCAGCCGGACAAGTTGCTTGCGGGCAGAGACAAAGATGAGCAAGCCGAAGCGCTGTCTGCCGGACAGACGCACCTGCTTCCGGCCTATGCGTTGACGCGCGTGACCGATCTCATTGCATTCGATATTTTTATGTTGGCCATGTCAAATTCTGTCGTTAAACGCTGCCTGCATTGCGGACGTTGGTTTTCTCCACGCGGTCGTTCGGACACGGAATACTGCGACCGCTTTACTGAAAGCGGCAAGCGGTGCTCTGAAATTGGTGCAACACTACGTTTTGAAGCGTTGCATAAGGACGACGAAATCCAGCAGCTTTATTTGAAAGCTTATCGCCGCATGGATTCTCGCAAGCGGCAGTTAAAGCACCTTGCTCCCAAAGTAAAGAACTGGGGAAAAGAAGCAAGGGCCATGCGGAGAAAATGCTACAATGGTGAAATTACAGTAGAAAGCTTTCGTCATTGGTTGGATGAAACAACACAAAGGACGTGAAAATATGGGCGAAAAAGTCGTGATATACGCGCGTTATTCCTCGGACAAGCAACGCGAAGAATCGATTGAGGGACAGTTGCGTGAATGCTATGCTTATGCGAAGCAGCACGATATGTGCGTCATCAAAGAGTACACAGATCGCGCCTTTTCCGCCAAGACAGATGCGCGGCCTTCTTTTCAGCAGTTGATAGCGGACAGCGCGCAGGGACATTTCGATACCGTTTTAGTTTGGAAGCTGGATCGTTTTGCGCGAAACCGATTTGATTCGGCTCATTATAGGCATATCCTGCAAAAAAACGGCGTAAAGCTTATTTCTGCAACCGAAGCCATTTCGGACGGTCCTGACGGAATTCTGCTTGAATCCTTGCTTGAGGGTATGGCTGAATACTATTCAGCGGAACTTGCGCAGAAAATTCGACGTGGGCAGCACGATAATGCAAAAAAATGTCGTTGGAATGGTGGTGCACTTGCGCTCGGTTATCAAATCGATACGGATGGACACTATCAGATCGATCCCGTGACCGCTCCCATTGTACAAGAAATTTTCACTCGCTACGCTGATGGCGAATCTGCTGCTCTGATTACCAATTCTCTCAACGCACGTGGCTTGACCAGTGCGCGCGGCTGCAAATTTAACAAAAATAGCTTACATAGTCTTTTACGTAACCGTCACTATATCGGCGAATACCATTATGGTGATGTGATGATACCGAATGGCGTTCCCGCGGTTATCGAACCTGTGCTTTTTAACCGTGCGCAAAAACGGCTTGAAAAAAACAAACGTGCGCCTGCGCACACGAAAGCCAAAGAAGAGTACTTGCTGACGGGTAAACTATTTTGTGGACTGTGCGGTAAGGCGATGGCGGGTGAAAGTGGAAAAAGCCATACAGGCGTAATCCATTACTACTATAAATGCATGGGAAGAAAACGCGGTAAGCACTGTTACAAAAAGACTGTTCACAAGAACTGGATAGAGAAGCTCATTGTGCAGCAAACCGTGTCTCTCGTTATGTGTGATGATGTGATCGCCCGTATCGCAGATGCAGTAATAACGGCTCTGGCGCAGGAAAACACGACATTGCCAAAGCTGAATGCTGATTTAAAAGATGTTGATTCCCGCCTAAAGCACCTGCTAAGCGCCATTGAGCAAGGGCTGTTTACGCCTGCAACCAAAGAACGGCTTGGCGAACTTGAGCAGCGGAAATCACAATTAGAGGCCGATATTGCGCACGAATCGCTTCGGCGGACCGTGCTCACCCGTGAGCAGATTGTTTTCTGGCTTATGCAATTTCGGCAAGGTGATGTCAGCGACAAAGGCTATCAGAAGCGCCTGATCGACTGCTTTGTCAATGCACTTTATCTTTATGATGATAAACTCGTTTTGATCTTCAATTATAAAGACGGTAGTGAAACCATCTCCTTCGATCTTTTCCAAGGTTCGGATTTGTGTAAAAGCAGTTCACCAAGATAAATCCCGTCCAAACCAATGTTTGGACGGGATTTTGTTGTTTTCCGGGATAGGGTTTCGTGTGGCGGCTTTTTTGCTGATCGTCCCGAAAAACACGTCGTTTATCCTTTCGGCAGATGGGACGGGGGACGGCGTGATAAGGTTATCGTAATTCAATGGCGATATGTCTGGGGCTATGGATGAGTCGGGCGCAAAGATACGCAAGGAGGAAAACAACATGCTAAAACAATGGCTTGGAAGATTGGACGCAAAGGGTAGCGCGCAGTACGGAACCGTGGCGCGGCGGGCTTTGGCGCTGGGGCTGACCCTGTGCATGGCGCTGGGTGTGCTGCCGGTGCGCGCGCTGGGCGCGGATGATACGGGGGAACCCAAGAGCAAAACGCCTGCCGAGGGGCAGGCGTGGAGTACCGTGGCGGGTAATGCTGAAAAGGGCACTGATTATGAGATCGCTCAAGACACAAATATTACGATCAAAACCGCGTGCGGTTTGGCGTGGTTCGCGGATCAAGTGACAGAGAAACAAAATAACTGCATCGGCAAGACCGTGACGCTGGAAAACGATATCGATTTGGGTGATTACCCATGGACGCCAATCGGCAATTATTACAGCGTGTATGCCGGTACGTTCGATGGGAACCACAAGAAAATTGAGGGCATGGCCGTTGACACCCAAAACGGAACGGCAGGGCTTTTTGGCAATCTGGCACAATCAGCCACGGTGAAGGATTTGACAGTGAGCGGCACGGTCGTTGACACATATCGTGGCAGCAGCCGGGTCGGCGGCATTGCCGGAATAAATGAGGGCACGATCAGCAATTGCACCTTTGACGGCGGCATTATTCAAACAAAGGGAGATAATCAGTGTGTCGGCGGCATTGCCGGATTAAATAACGGCACCATAACCGGCTGCACCAATGATGGAATGATCGAGGGCAAGGGCACTACTGAGATATATGTGGGCGGCATTGCCGGGTCCAACCATGGCACGATCACAAATTGCACAAATAACGGCGATGTTTCCGGTGGGGTCACGTATAACACCACTTCTGTAGGCGACCTCTGGGGCAGCACCAACTGGCAGATCTACGGCGGCTATGTGGGCGGTATTGCCGGTGATACCCAAAACGAGAGCGTCGGCGCTCAAACCGGGAACACCAATTACGGTACGGTGACAGATTTAAACAGCAGCGCAAACAACGTATCCGTTTTGGACGCGGAGGGTAAACTGCTGGGTGGATACGTCACGCTGACTGCGGCCTTTGCCGCCGCGCCGGACGGGGGTACGATTCGAGTAGAAAAAGGACTGCGCAGAGGAGATGCAAATAACTTTAGCAGGTGCCGCCTCCCTAAGTCTGACGCTCGACCTGAACGGTAAGACCGTGAGCACAAGCGGATTGGCTCTGGGCAAGGGCGGTCTGACCATAACGGGCAACGGAATTTTCAGAGGGATGCTCTATCAGATGGGCGGCAAGCTGACGATTAAAAACGGCACGTTTAGCGGGCTGTATGCGCATGGTTTCCTGACGCAAGCGTTTGGCGAACTGGATGAACCCGTGCTCTCCATAGAGGAAGGAACGTTTGGCTCAGGCGGTATCACTTACGAGACCAATCTGACTGATTCGGAGGCGGCCAAGGCGGCGCTGCTGGCTACCTTACCCGAGGGCAAGACCTTCAGCGCGCCGCTGGAGACAGCAAATTCGGAAATCACTGGAAATGACGGGATCGTAGTTTATTGCTCCGGACAATCGATCAGCGTCGTCGACGCGGGCGGCACGCAACCTGTGACGGGCACGATCAGCGGCACGGTGTACTACGGCAAACTCCCGGTAAAGGGCGCTACGGTCAGCCTGAAGCAAGGCGGCACGTGCGTGGCGGAGACCCAAACGGGTGAACAGGGCGCTTACAACTTCGACGGCGCTGCTGTCGGTGTTTATAACATCGTGGTTTCGAGCTTTCAAGGCGCTAAGACCGTTATGGTGACGTTGACCGGCAGCGGACCGGTGGTGAAAGACATCTTGCTGTCTGGAGCAAACAAGGAAAGCATTGTCGAAGTGGCGCCCGGTCTGCCCGCCGTGGCGGTCGGCGGCGTGGACGCTGTGGCCGAGACGGAAGGGGCGAACGTGACCTTCGACGTGGGCAAGCAGGAAACGCCTGCGGAGCAGGAGGCTATTAAGGCCATCGCCGTGGGGCAGACCGTTGAGCTGTTTTTGGATCTGCGCCTTTCCAAGCAAATGGAGGGCGGCGAAGCTTCCGCTATTACCGATACCGGAGAGAATGTACTTGAGGTGGTCGTTCCCTATACGTTTACCGGCAGAACGGATGTGACGGTTTACCGCAAACACGGAGACGACCCCGCCGGCGCGCTGAAAGCCTTGTATGCCGCGCCCGATACCCCGGAGGACGGTACCTTCTGGGCGGACACGCAAAACGGATACATCCATATTTACGCCAGTAAATTCTCGACCTACGCGGTCGCCTATACTGCGGAGCCAACGCCATCCAGAAGCGGCGGTTCGTCCACGACCTATTACACCCTGACCGCCACGGCGGGAGAGGGCGGTACGATCTCGCCCAGCGGCAAGGTTCGCGTGGCCCGGAACGACGACAAGACCTTTACGATCACCCCGAACGAGGGCTTTGCAATCGCGGACGTGACGGTGGACGGCAAGAGCGTGGGCGCGGTGACAAGCTACACCGAAAAAAAGGTCACGAAGGAGCACGCGATAGCGGCAAGCTTTCGCGCCGAGGACGAGAAAGCGGCGTGGAACCCCTTTGCGGATGTGAAGGCGGGCGATTGGTTCTATGAAAGCGTTCGGTACGTTTATGAAAAGGGCCTGATGAACGGCACGGATAGCGACCGCTTCAGCCCCGCGCAGAGCACCAGCCGGGCCATGCTCGTCGCTATGCTCTGGCGGTTGGCGGGCCAGCCTGCCGGTAACGGCGCCGCGCCCTTTATCGACGTGACGGCGAGCGCTTACTATGCGGAAGCCGCGGTTTGGGCCGCGGAAAACGGCATTATCAAGGGGTATGGCGACAACCGGTTTGGCCCGAACGACCCGGCCACGCGTGAACAGCTCGCGGCCATCCTGTACCGCTATGCACAGGTCAAGGGGCAGGATACCGCGAAGGCGGGCGACCTGTCTGTGTTTGCCGACCAGCCTTCCGGCTGGGCCGCGGAGCCGGTGCGTTGGGCCGTGGGCGCGGGGCTGCTCTCCGGCAAGGGCGGCGGCGTACTGGACCCGACCGGCAACGCCACCCGCGCGGAAACAGCGGCGATGCTGATGCGATATTTGGAACGGTAAGAGAGCCACGCAGAAACAAAAATTCCACAGGAATTCCTAAAAGCGCCCATCGGGTTTCCAAGGTTGTGCGGTATCATAGAGCCATACCAAAGGAGAGGAGGTATGACAAATGAAACTACAGTCGATTCTGGGTTCCGTGCTGGCGGTCGCTTTGCTGGCGGGCAGTGCGGTAACAGCGTTCGCGGCGGAGGATGCCACGGCGTATGGCTACTTGTATGGGCAGGAACAGAACAGCGCCCGGCATGCGCAGTTTGAACATGCGGCGGGACTGACGAGCAACGCGGAGCGCGAAGCCTACTTGGAAGCGCAGGGCATTGGCGGCGGGCAGTACGGCGGTTCGCGGCATTTGGATGCCGAGACGCTGGCCGAGGCCGGTGTGATCGATCAGGTGACGGCCGGCAAGATCGAGGCGTATGCTTCCGACTGGCACGACCTGATCCACGACAGGTACAGCGGCGATATGTCCGACATGACGCCGGAGGAACGTCACGCGCGCTATGCAAGCTATGCAAAGGACGGCGCGGACGGCGATTCGGTGGAAGACCTTTTGAACGCGGGCGTGATCACGCAGGCACAAGCGGACGCGATTGATGCCTTTCTTGGCGAATAAAACGGCAAAACATCAAGCCGGCACAGTTTTTATGCTGCGCCGGCTTGATGTTTTCGTGTATAATAGAACATATCAAATGCAAAGGGAGGCGCTAAGATTGGCCAAGATCCTGATCGTGGACGATGAACCGGATATTTATCAGCTCATTCGCCGGTACGCGGAGCATGAGGGACACGAAACGACGCGGGCCGCTGACGGTGTGGAAGCCGTCGCCCTATGTCGTGAAAACGATTACGACATGATCGTTATGGATGTTATGATGCCGGATATGGACGGCTTTACGGCCTGCAAACAAATTAAGAAAATAAAGGATATCCCTGTTTTGATGCTTTCGGCACGCGGCGAGGAATACGACAAATTGCTCGGCTTTGAGATCGGGATAGACGACTATATGGTCAAGCCCTTTTCTCCAAAGGAGCTGATGGCGCGGGCCCATGTGATCGTAGACCGGCACCGGCCCTGCGCCGGTCCGGCGGCGGAGCAGCCGATCACGCTGGGCGCGCTATGGATCGATCCGCTGGGGCGGAATGTGTATGTAGGCGGAGCAAAGACCGAGCTGACCGCCAAGGAATACGACCTGCTGCTGTATTTTGTCCAAAACAAAGGGATCGTCCTGACGAGAGAAGCGATCCTGAATGCCGTATGGGGATATGATTACTGCGGGGAAGAACGGACGGTGGATTGGCAGATCAAGCTGCTGCGGGCAAAGCTGGGGGCTTGCCGCGGCTGCATTGTGACAATGCGTGGGGTGGGATATAAATTTGAAGTGGAAGCGTAATGCCTTTGGCGCAAAGCTTTGGCGCTATTTTGCCTTGTTCGCCGCGATCGTTTTTGCGGCGCTTTGGCTGCTGCAAACGGTCTTCCTGCAAAGCTTTTATAACGGCATGGTGATTCGGAACGTGGAAGCGGTGGCTGAACAGATCGCCGCGCAACAGGACGATACGGAGCTTGGCGGGTATTTGGACAGCCTCGCTTCTGAAAACTCCTTGCTGATCTTCCTGACCGACCGACGGGGCGCGATCCTTTACAGCACCGATGAGCACAGCCATGCCTACGCGGGCGTGGACAAGACGCGTCAAACGGACGATCAGCACGGTGGCTCCGAGGAATTGCTGGGCTGGCAGATCGGGGCGAAGCGCAATTTAAGCCTGCCGCAGGAGTACGGCGTTTTTTTGCAGAGGCTGGAGGAAAGTGGGGACGGGACGGTCGGCTATCCGGTCGATAACGGCTCCGCTTATGTGTATGGAATGACGCTTGGGGAGTCGGCGCTTTATATCAGCACGCCGCTCGGCGCTGTGGGCGCTACCGTTGCCATCCTGCGCACGCAGCTCATCTGGATCACGGCGGCTTCGTTGCTGCTTGCGTTCATCATCGCGTATTTCATCGCGCGGCGCTTTGCGCGGCCGGTTGCCGTTCTTTCCGCGCAGGCCGGGCACATGGCGCAAGGGGAGCTTGCGCGCGGCTTTGAAAAGGGCTTTTGCGCCGAGCTGGACGAGCTGGCGGACACGTTGGAGCAGACCGCCGCCACGCTTGCGAGGACCGAAAACTTTCGGCGGGAATTTCTCGCCAACATATCCCACGACCTGCGCACCCCGCTTACCATGATCCGTGGTTATGCCGAAATGGTGCGGGACATATCGTGGGAGGACGAAAAACAGCGGGAAACCGATTTAACCGTCATTATTCGCGAAGCGGACCGGCTTTCCGGGCTGGTGGGCGAAATACTGGACTATACCGCCCTGCAAGCGGGCACGCGGGAGAACGCGTATGAAGCGATCGATCTCAGCGTGGCGGCGCGCGAAGTCCTTGCGCAATTTGAACCGCTATGCGCGCGGGGAGGCTATCACATAGACGCGCGTGTGGAGCCGGGATTAGCGGTATATGGTGACCGGCGGCAGCTTGCGCGGGTGCTGTATAATTTAATCGACAACGCGGTCAGCCATGCCGGAGAAAACAAGGCAGTTCAGGTGACGGTAAAAGCCGTGGGCGCGGGTGTGCGCGCCGAAGTGCGCGACTTTGGGGCGGGCATTTCACCGGAAGATCTGCCACATATATGGGAACGATATTTTACCCTGAAGCAGCAAAAACGCAACGAACAAGGGTCTGGACTAGGGCTAGCCATCTCGAAAGAGATCTTAAAGGCGCACGGCGCGGAATTTGGCGCGGAGAGCGAATGGGGGCAGGGAAGCATTTTTTGGTTTGAACTGAAGAGGATAAAGGGATAAGGGCATAACTAAGGGTCTTGGCTTTTTCGGGCAGACCCTTCTTTCCTTTTGCTATTGAATTGCGGCGAAAGGTGTATTACAATGATTTTAACAGCTGTTTCTAACGCTTTCGGGGAATATGAGGGGCTTTATGATCGATCGTGCCATAATCGATAAACTGTATAAAGGGGTCAAGCTGTCGCAGACGGAAAACGAAGTGATGGAGTACCTCGTCAACCACATCGACGAGGCGATCAAAATCGGCATTCGGGGCGTGGCCCAAAAGGGCTACACCTCGACCGCGACGGTGATACGTTTATCCAAAAAGCTGGGCTTCGACGGTTTTAAGGAAATGACCTACTCGCTTAAAAACACGCTTTCCTCCGCGTCCGGCCAACTGCCGGACGCGCTGCGAGAGGAAATGCATTTTGTTTTCGACAGAAAGGATGTAGCGCATTTCTTTGACATTCTGGACCGCAAGGGCTTTATCTGCGTACATGGGCAAGGCTACTCCCGCCTGATTGCGGAATATTTGGAGAAAAAGCTCATCAGCAGCGCGTGCACCGCGATCTCGCAGGACTATTTAGAGGCCGACACCATCGTTCGCAATTTCCATCACAAGCTGGATACGATGATCATCATCTCGAAATCCGGAAACAATCCGTTTGCACTCGAGGCGGCCAAGCTTTGCCAGCAGGCCAAGATCCCGACGATCGTGTTCACGGGCAACCCGCAGAGCGATCTGAAAAAGTTTTGCAACACGGTTTTCGTCATTAAGGACAACCATCCGTTCGATATTGAAAACGCGCAGTCCAATTACTTTTTCGGTTACTGCATTTTAGCGTTTGAAGAGATGTTCGAGATTTACCACAACCGCACCTGACCGGGAGAACAAAAAGATGCAAAGCGACGATATCCGTATCCGCGCGGCAACGACGGCCGACGCGGAGCAGCTACTGGCGATCTACGCGCCGTATGTCAGCAAGACCGCCATTACGTTTGAATATGAGACGCCGAGTCTCGCCGCATTTCAGGAGAGAATAGAGAACACGCTTAAGCGGTATCCGTACATCGTGGCGGAGAAAAACGGCGAGATACTGGGCTATGCCTACACCGGCGCGTTCGTCGGCAGGGCGGCTTACGACTGGGCGGCGGAGGTTTCCATTTATCTGAAAGAGAGCAGAAGAGGGATCGGACTTGGACGAAAGCTGTACGGGGCATTGGAGGAACTATCAAAAGCACAGCATATCCTGAATCTGAACGCGTGCATCGGCTATCCGGAACACGAGGATACATACCTGACCCAAAACAGCGTGCAGTTCCATACGCATTTGGGATACGCCATCGTGGGAAGGTTCCACAAATGCGGCTACAAATTCGGCACATGGTACGATATGGTTTGGATGGAGAAGCTATTGGGCGAACATCCGGACGTTCCCGCGCCCCTGATCCCCTTTTTCGGAGCTCGCGGGCAAATGGGGGGATAAAGCATAGGAAAGCGTTTTACAGGAACACCGCTCGTTGGATCGCGGTCGGCGCGGCCATTCTTTGCGCCTGTGTTGTCCTTTTGATAATAAAAAAGAAATAAAAAAATCAGCTGCGGGCTTTGCAGCTGATTTTTTTATTCCGATAGAGGCTTTGGGAAATTATTTTAATTCGTTCCAGTAACCCTTGTTGGCCTCTATCAGTTCGTCCAAAACAGCCTTGCCGACCGCATAGGAGGGGACCGTACGGTTGAGCAGGACCGCTTCGAGCGCCTTTTGGTAGGAACCTGTGAGCGCGGCTTCGACCGCGAGCTTCTCATAGCCCTTCTGCGCTTCCATCAGGGACTTATGGAACTGCGGGATGTAGCCGACCGATACCGGCTCGATGCCGGCCGAGCCGACATAGCAGGGGATCTCGACCACCGCGTCGTGGTTGAAGTTGCCGATCGCGCCGCGGTTCATCGTATTGATGATGAAGCGTTCGCGGGTGTTGTTGATGATCGCATTCGCAATATCGACGATATAGTTGCCGTGCACGCCGGTGTGCAGCGCGCTGCCCTTCGTGGTGCCGGCTTCGATGCAGCGCTCGCAGTCGTCAAACACAACCTTTTCACGTACATCGAGCACGTAATTGGCGCGGGTATAGCCCTTGTCCATGTGAGATACGATCTCATTGTGGAAGTAGTAATAGGACATGTAGACCAACGGGAAAAACTCCGGGAAGGCGCGGAAACCGTCGATCGCATGCTCGTACATTTCGCCCCAGTAGTTATCGTGCTTTTCCTCAGCCTCCGCGTTGACAAGGCTGACTTTTTCGCCCGAGAGCACCCGCTCGCGCAGGGCGGGCAGCAGGTCGCGCCCTTCCTTATCGTAAATATGGGTGAACCAGCCGAAGTGGTTCAGGCCGAAGTACTGAAAGGTCAATTCCTTATGGGGCACCTGCAGGAAGTCCGCGATGGTCTCCTCCTGCGAGATCGGCATATCGCAGATGCATAGGGCCTTGGCGTTCGGATAGGTGCGGTAGATCGCTTCCGAGATCATGGCCTCCGGGTTGGAGTAGTTCAGGATCCACGCGTCCGGGCAGATCTCCTGCGCCTTGCCTACAATATCGAGAATAGCGGGGATGCAGCGCAATGCGAACGAGAAGCCGCCGAGGCCGCAGGTCTCTTGCCCGAGGATATTATGGCTGAGAGGGATCTTTTCGTCCTTCTCGCGCTGCTGGTTGCAGCCCGGGCGGATCTGAACGAAGAGGAAGTTCGCGCCGCGAAACGCCTCTTCCATATCGGTGGTGTAGGTAACGGGCACGCCGTCCGCGCGCTCGGCGGCGTACATCTCGCAGAAACGGCCGGTGCGCTGCACGCGCTTTTCGTCAATATCGTAAAGGGCGATCTCGCTAAGCTTCAGGTCGTCCTTGCGGGACAGCAGCACGGCCACGATCGCGGGGGTGTAGGACGAGCCCGCGCCCACGACTACAAATTTATTCTTTTTCATACTATAATGCCTCCTAAACAGCAAGGAAAACGGTGATTTAAATGATCTGCTCGATCTCGGACATGACGTTGTGCACCTCGGAGCCGATGATGATCTGAATGCTTGTATCCGATAGCGTGACCACGCCCTTGACGCCCATCTGCTTGATCTTGTCCAGATTCATCAGAGAAGCGTCGCGAGTTTCGACGCGCAGGCGGGTCATACACTTGCCGATGTTTTCGATATTGCCCGCTCCGCCAAGGTTCTCGACGATCTTCTTGGCCATGTAGGCGTAGTTCTTGTTGGAAAGGGTCGCGGTCTTTTTCTTCCTCGGTGATCTCCTGTGAGTCGATGAAATCATCCTCGCGTCCAAGCGTTTTCAGATCGTACTTGTTGATAAGAAAACGGAAGGTAAAGAAGTAGAGCAGGAAGAAAACGATACCGACCGGGATCATTAAAATCACATTGCTGCCAAGGCCCCAGTTGAGCGTCATATCGATGATATTGCCGCCTGAGGAAAAGCCGAGCCGGATATGGAGCAGATAGCACACCGCGCCCGCAAGGCCGGTATACAGCGCGTGCACAAAATAAAGCTGCGGCGCGACGAACATGAAGGAAAATTCGAGCGGCTCGGTGATACCGGTGACGAACGAGGTGATCGCGGACGAGGTCATCAGGCCCTTTACCTCGCTTTTGCGCTTTTTGGCGCACTTGTACATGGCGAGCGCCGCGCCGGGCAGGCCGAACATCATGACGACGAAGAACATGGACAGGAACAGGCCCGCGGTCGGGTCGCCCGCGAGGAAGCGGGTCATTTCGCCGGTGACGACGGTGCCGTCCGGCTGGGTATAGGAGCCAAGGTTAAAGTAAATGTACGAGTTGAACACGTGATGCAGGCCGACCGGGATGAGCAGACGGTTCAAGAAACCAAAGATAAACACGCCGATTGCGCCGAGTCTGGCGATGCCGATGGCGAAGCCGTCGAGCAGCAGCTGGATGGGTGGCCAGATATAGCTGAGCGCATAACCGAGCGCGACGGTGAAGATGGGCGCTAAGGTAATGACGAACTTTTCACCCGTAAAGAAGTCAAAGATTTTAGGGGTGTTCCATTCCTTACTGTGGTTAAAGATCCACGCGGTGAAGCAGCCCACGACGATGCCGGCGAAAATACCCATGTTGATGGTATCATCCAGCGAAGCGAAGGTGGCCTTCAGTACGAGGATGGACAGCAAGCTCGCCACCATGGGTGAGACTTTGTCCTTTGCCTTGGCAAACGCAACCACCGCGCCAAGCGCAAACAAGATATCCATATTGCCGAATACGATGTCGCCCGCCGTCTTGAGCAGCGGAATGTTCAGCATGTCGTCGGACGCGATGCGGGAAAGAATGCCCGCGACCGGCATAGCCGTGACCGGGACAAGCATGGAGCGCCCAAGCTGCGCTAATTTCTTTTTTAAACTGTTCAGTGCCGCTTTCATTTCTGTTCCTCCCATAATCCTTTATAGCTTGCAAGGGATACGCCCAACCGCTCCACATAGGCCCGGGTATCGGGGCTTACGAGCAGGTCGACCTCGCACATGCGGTGCAGGTTGAAAGACGAGGTGAGCATCACGTCCGTATCAAGATAGGCAGGGTGGCACATGACCTCCACCGTGTCCATGGTTTCAAACGCTTCGCGTACGATGCGCTGCATGCAGTCCCAAATGCCTACCGCGTATTCGGGCAGCGGGGTGTGAAAATGGACGTTTGAGCTTTCAATAAAATCGATCAGGCAGTTCGGGCACGGCACGCCTTCGATATCGCCATCCGTGCGGCTCGGCTTGGAATTGCGCACCGGCAGGCCGTATTCCTTGGCCAAGCGCACGAACACGGATTCCAGCCCCTTGAAAATGTGTACGTGGTGGTGCGAATCGAAGTGAGTCGGTTCAATACCGGAGACGAGCACCTTTTCGATCTGCGCCTTCCATTCGTCGTAGACTTCGTTTGGGTCCAGCACCGTGTCCTCCTGTTTGTAGAAGGAAAGGCTGTGGAAGGTCCCGTTTGCTTCCGTGAGCGTTTTGTGGCCGCCAAGCACCGGACGGCCGCAGGTGAGCGTCAGGTGTACGCCGATACCGAGCGTCGGATGGGCTTTCGCGAGTGAAACCGCATGGTCAAACCCCGGCATACCCGCCATGAGTGTGGTCGATGTCAAAATACCGCGCAGATGACTTTCCAGAATACCGTAGTTGACGCCGTAGGAATAGCCGAAATCATCCGCGTTGAGTATCAGTTTCTTCATACTCTTTCTCCCTTTCTTTTGTGGTGCTCTCAGTATATCTTGTTGCCGACGCAGCGTAAATATAAAATATAAGTTATGAAACAGGTTACGCAAATCTGGCGTTTGTAACTATGAATTCTGTCTAAATAAAGCCCATGCGTTTTGTATATATGGTTGACAGAGCGGCGTTTTCGCAAAAAAATAAGCGCGTTGCAGCGGAAAGCAACGCGCTCTTACTCTGTATTTGGTTTACTCGGCGATTTTTGCAATATCATACATGCAGCCCTTACATACATTTTTGTTCTTATAATGGATGACGTATTTCGCGTTTCCGCAAAAGACACAGGCGGGCTCATACTTTTTCAGAACGATCTGGTCGCCGTCCACATAAATTTCCAGAGAATCCCTCACGCTGATATCCAGCGTTCTGCGCAATTCCATAGGGAGCACGATTCTGCCAAGTTCATCTACTTTCCTAACAATACCGGTACTTTTCATCATTATCACTCTTTCATCCATCTTTTCTCAAATTGTACCATGATTCGACAACTGAATCAATAGATTATAATTGCATTCTATTGATTATTTCACTTGTTCTTATGGAAATATACTATAGTAATAATGATTTATTCGATAGGTTAAATAGGTGTATAAAATGGCAGAATTTTATCAAATTGTAGGTGGACGCGTCCGTGCGCTGCGCGAAAAACGAAATATGACGAGGGAAGAATTGGCGGAAGCCGCGAACATATCGCCCCAATTTTTGGCTAATGTGGAGAATGGTGCGCGGGGGATATCGGCAAAGACCGCGCTCGGTCTGGCGCAGGGGCTGCAAGTGAGCACCGATTACCTGCTGACCGGCACCGAGCGGCTCGATCCGGTCATGCTGGCCGCGGAAGCGATCGCTTCGCTCAATGCCGACCAGCGCGAATTTGCCGCGGAATCGCTATACGCGATCGCGAATATCATGCTGAAAGCCCGCGAGGAGAAATAAGGAAGCGCCCGGACTTTGCCATCCGGGCGCTTTTATGCGCTTGAAAATACAGCGCGCTGTGCTATGATGAAAAAAACAGAAAGATGGGGTGGCATAGATGGAGGAAAAGAAGGGCATGTGCTTTGTCATTATGCCGATCAGCGACCCGTCGGGTTATGACGAGGGACATTTTGCAAGCATTTATCGCGACATTTTCCGGCCCGCGATAGAGTCAGCGGGCTATGAGCCGCACCGAGTGGACGAGGATTCCAGCAGTGGACTGATTCAAGCTAAAATCATTGAAAATTTGATCCAAGCACCGATGGCGGTCTGTGATCTGAGCACGCGCAACCCAAACGTTTTGTTCGAGCTGGGCATCCGTCAGGCGTTTGATAAGCCCGTGGTGCTTGTGCAGGAAAAGGGGACCGAGCGCATTTTTGATATCAACGGTATTTCCTGTTTGGACTATGACCCCCGTTTGCTATATAGCGAGGTGCTGAAAAGTCAGGACTGCATCCGGCGGGCGATCTTAGAGACCGAGAGCAAGCCGCGCTACAACTCACTGATCAAGCTACTTAAATTATCGAGCGCAAAAATGCCCGAGGAGGGCTTAAGCAAAAACGAGATGAACGAGGTAATGCTCAACAGCATCATGGGCGCGGTACGTGAACTGAAAAAGGAACTGTCTGATGTAAAACAATGCTATTTCTTGGCGGATAAGCGGGAGACGCAGGATGCGCGGGACACGGTTGCGACGCCGGAAGAGCGCGCAGAGCGGGAAGCGATCCAAAATAAATTGTGGAAAACTTATATGGTAACACAGCAAACGCTGAAATCGTTACCGCCACTCGATGAGAAGCAGATGAAAATATTGAAGGACGCGATCAAACAGGCCAAAGAGATTAATCAGTTTATTCCAACGCCGGACGAGTAAAGCGTCGAGGCGATGTCGCTGCGCGGGATACTATAGTTCGTTTGTGAAGCGGTAGCCCTTTTGGCCGGTGTAGTAGGCGACGGTCCAGTTGAGAAAGGACTCGGTTACGCCGAAGTGCTCGGCAAGCTCCCACGGGTCGGTAAGGCCCGCAGCGACCGCCGCGCGAAGCTGGGGCCAAGGGATCAGCCGCCGCGCCGCCCATACGTTGGCGCGGTGTTCGTGCCGGCCGCGGGTCTCCAACGGGCATAGCTCCGTGTAAAACGCGCCGCGCATGCAGTGGCCCAGCTCGTGCGCGAGCTTAACCGTTTCATCCGCCTGTGAGCGAAGCATGGCGGGATCGAGCGCGATGGCGCACGTATCCCCCACTTGGGCGGCCAGCGCTTCCGCTTTTTTCATGGGCGTTTCATAGATGTCGATCTCTTGCGCGCGCGCCAGCGCGCGAAGCTTCTCCCGCTGGGTCATGAGCTATTTTCCTTTCTTTTTCCGCTGCTCCATCATGGTGCGCGCCAGCGCCATAACGTCTTCCATTAGGTCGTCGTCCACATCCGGGTCACCGAAGACCGCGAACTTGATATCTTCTCGCCGAAGGCCCGCCGGTTTACCGGCGGGCTTCTCTTGTGCCGTGCCGCAAAGCAGTTCGTCCGCCGTGACATGCAGAAATTCAGCGATCCTTGTGAGCGTTTCCGAGGTGAGCGATTTCTTTCTGCCCGCCTTTAGATCGGACATGGTGCTTTTGCTCATGCCAAGCCGCAGGCACATGGCGCTGGGCGATATGCCCTGTGCCGCGCAGGCGGCTTTAATATTTGTGTACAGATCGGTCATAAACGTATGCTCCTTTTTGTGCACAACGCTGAAAGTACTGAAAAACGCTCTTTTGCATTGACAAGTACTGAAATAAGTACTATCATGAATACAGAAAGTACGCAATAGCGTTCATGCGGTTGGTATAACCTTATAATAGTACGATTATGCGTACCTGTCAACGGATTTTGACCAAAAGAAGCACAGTATAGGGGGATAATTCCATGATACCACAGAACAAGTCCGTTAATCGGGACTTGCAGAACAGCGAGGCGATAAAAAACCGCCCCCGAGGGGGCGGTGATTTAAGGGGTTGCGTCGCCGACGGAGCCGTCGCCCTTGAGCTCATGAAAGACCTTGAGCGGGGTTCGGTCGCCGTTTTCTATAATGGGGCGAGCCTTTTCGTGTCCATGCTTTGCATGCCCCTGTAATTCCGGAACGGGCGCGGTAGCGTTCTTTGCAAAATGGTTGCGCTGGTGCGCTTCCGTGCCGTGCGGCGCCTCCGGATCGGGACGGCGCATACCTGCTTTAGCCATAGCGATAACCTCCTGTTTTAGCTCTGCATGCGGTAGTTTTCATTGTTCAGGCATGCTTCGATGCGGATGTTAGACACGCGAGTGTCGTCATACAGGACATCGACCGCGTGGCTCTTGGCGTCGATATCCATTTCGACAACACCCGGGATTGAGCTGAGCTGGGTTTTCAGCGCGGGGTCGTCCGGCGTGCCGACGCATTGGAAATGAACGTTTTTCAAAGACATAAAAATCACCTCATCCCTAGCGTTTGCCAAAGAAAGGGTAAACATGCATGACAAAAGAGAGGAGAAAAACAAAATGACCATGAAAACGAGCGGCCGATCACGGCCCCGTGGGGAACGCGCCCCGCCTAGGCCGGCCGGCGGCGGGACACGCGGAAAGATCCCCGACAGAAAACATGCGCGGCAGTTTTGGGAGGCGGTAAATGAACATCACACAGAAAATCGCGGACGCGATCCGCACGGTTTATCCGGCGGAAAGCTGCGGCCTGTACACCGAGGAGCCGGAAACGGGCTTTGCAAAGCCTTGCTTTGTCATTGCGCCGATAAAGGGCGGCGCGCAGCCGTATCCCGGGGAGCGGCTGTTGCTGGAAGAGCAATTCGCGGTGCGGTACTATCCCGGCGAGATGGGCCCGTATGCGGAATGCGTACAAGCGGCGCAAACGCTTTTCGGCCTGCTTGGCGTACTCCCCGGTGTGCGTGCGGCGGCTATGAACTGGGAGGTGACGGAGGGAGCGCTTTACTTTACGGCGGCCTACTCTCACTTTGTCCGCACGGCGCGCGAGGCGGAGCCGATGGACACGCTTCGCCAGACGCAGGACGTGAAAGCATGAAAAACATAACCCGGATTGAAAAACAACAAAACAACAGGAATGGTTTGAAAGGAACGGTGAAGTAAACATGGCACTTGGCGGCGGAACTTGGCAGACGCAGAATAAGCCTCTGCCCGGCAGCTACATCAACTTTGTATCGGCTTCCCGCGCGACGGCGGCACTGTCCGACCGCGGCGTGGCGGCCATGCCCCTTGTCTGGGGCTGGGGCCCGGAAGGCGAGGTGTTCGAGGTAACGGCGGAGGCTTTCCAGAAGGATTCGCTTTCACGCTTCGGATACGATTACACGCATGAAAAAATGAAGGGTCTACGCGATCTGTTTTCCAACATCCGCAAGGCGTATTTTTATCGCTTGGGCACGGGCGTGAAGGCGGCGAACGATTTCGCTACCGCGAAATACACCGGCACGCGCGGCAACGATATCCAAATCGCGATTGCGAAAAACGCGGCGGACGCGGACAAGTTTGACGTTTCCACCCTGCTGGACGGCCGTGTGCGCGATCAGCAAACGGTAGCGGCGGCAGGCGAGCTGAAAAACAACGATCTTGTCACTTGGAAGACGAGCGCCACGCTTGCGGCAACGGCGGGTACGCCACTGACCGAGGGCGCGGACGCGGCGGCATTAACCGGCGACGATTATCAGGCGTTTTTGGATAAGGTGGAGCCGTACAGCTTTAACACATTGGGCTGCGCGACCACGGATGAGGCGGTAAAAGCGCTGTTCGTTCAGTTCACCAAGCGCCTGCGCGACGAGCAGGGCGTCAAGTTTCAGACCGTGCTGTACCGCCCCGGCGCGGTCGATCACGAGGGCGTCATCGGCGTGCAGAACGAGGTGACAGACGAAGGCTGGCCGGAATCGTCCCTTGTTTACTGGGTGACCGGCGCAGAGGCCGGCTGCGCGGTTAACAGGAGCGTGCAGAACGCCAAATACAACGGCGAATTTACCGTGGACGCGGCACTCAGCCAAGAACAACTGGCCGATGCGTTGGCAAAGGGTCAGTTTGTGATGCACCGCGTGGGCGACGAAACGCGCGTGCTGGACGATATCAACACCTTTGTTTCCTTTACGGAGGGCAAGGGAGAAGATTTCGCGGCCAATCAGACTGTGCGCGTGCTCGACCAGATCGGCAACGATGTGGCCGTGCTGTTCAGCGATAAATATCTGGGCGCGATCCCGAACGACAACGCGGGCCGCGTGAGCTTCTGGAGCGACGTTGTATCGCTTTTGGAGAAATTACAGGCCATGCGCGCAATCGAAAACTTCGTTTCAGACGATGTGACGGTGGCGCAGGGGGAAAGCAAAAAGGCGGTCGTATGCGGCGCATCGGTGACCCCGGTCAACGCGATGAGCAAGCTGTATATGACGGTAACGGTAAATTAAGGAGGGACAGAAATTGAACGATACGGTACTTGACGCAAGAGACGCGATCTCCGGTTCGCTGGCAAGCTGCTTTGTCACCATCGACGGCAGCCGCTATAAGTTTTTACAAATGACCGAGTTTAGCGCGACTTATAAGCCAAACATTGTTGACGTGCCCATTCTCGGCCGCGTTAACAAGGGCCACAAGACGGTGGGGGGCACAGGCGAATTTTCCGGTAAGGCGCACTACAACCAGTCCGTGCTGCGCCGGGTGATGAAGACCTATCAGGATACCGGCTATATGCCGGAGCTTGAAATCCAGATCGAAAACGAAGACCCCTCGGCGGCGGTGGGCCGCCAGTCGACCATCCTAAAGGGCTGCCTGCTGGACAGCGTGGTGGTCGCCAAGTTCGCGGCGGGCGAAAATCTACTGGACGAAGAGCTATCGGGCACCTTCGACAAGTTTGAGCTGCCCGAGACCTTTGAAGAACTGGAGGGCATGCGATAATGGATTTTCAGGAATTTATGCTGGGCAACGCCTTGCCGGTGGAAAACCGCAAGGTAACGGTATCAAAGCGCTTTGTAAAGGACGGCAAGGCCATTCCGTGGGAGATCCGCGCGATCACCAACGACGAGGACGAAACGCTGCGCAAGACCTTTATGCGACGCGTTCCGGCTCCGGGCAAGGCGGGCAAGCGCGGCCAGTATGTGCAGGATTTTGACGGTCCGGGCTATATGTCCGCTTTGTGCGCGGCCTGTGTGGTCTACCCCAATCTGAATGACGCCGCGTTGCAGGACAGCTACAAGGTGAAGGACGCGGAAGCGCTCCTGCGCGCCATGCTGACCCCCGGCGAGCTGGGCGATCTTGCCGCTGAGGTGCAGGAGCACTGCGGCTTTGACGTTTCGATGGCGGACAAGGTGGAAGAAGCAAAAAACTAATAGAGGGGGGCGACAGTGATGCGAACCTTGCTTACTATTGCCTCCACAAGCTCCACCTGTTGCCTTCTCAGTTCCTTGCCCTGCCCGTAAACGAGCGGGCCTTCCTCACCGCCGCTATCGAGTTGCGGATCGAGGCTGAGCGCAAAGCGGAACGGGAGGCAAAGCGGAAGTAAGGGACCGCGCCGCGCTGCGGGGCGGCGCGGTTACCTTGGAGTTTTTTTAGGAAGGAGGATTGCCGGTGGTAATGGAGAAAAGCCTACAGCTGTATGATGGCACGGCGAGCGCGTTAGCAAGCATAAATCAGGCGCTGACGGTGACTAATAGCGGATTTCGCCAACTACAACTAACGGCTGGGCCAGCAGTACCGGTTGTGGAGCTGGCAGCAGCTAATGAGCAGCTACACAGTATGGGAGCACAGGCTGAGGCGGCAAGCCAGCAGCAGGAGCAACTGGGAAATAAACTAAAAGAAACAAAGCCGCATGCTGAGAGCCTGAGCGGTCGCATAAAAAGCATATCCTCGGCACTCAAGAGTATCAAGTCCGTTACAGATTTAGCAGACGGCATGGCTCAGACAACGGCGCGATTGAATCAGATGAACGATGGTCTGCAGTCGACCGGCCAACTACAAGATATGGTGTATGCAGCGGCGCAGCGTTCGCGCACCGCTTATCTGCAAACGGCAGAAACCGTGGCTAAGCTGGGACAGAACGCGGGGAACGCGTTTTCCAGCAGTGCGGAAACCGTGGCTTTTGCCGAGCAGCTGAACAAGCAGTTTGTGCTCGCGGGCACGTCGCAAGACAAGTCAGCTGCGGCAACGAGCAAATTGACACAGGCGCTTGCCACGGGTGTCATACGCGGAGAGGATTTTAATGCACTGATGGATGCCGCGCCGAACGCGATACAAACCGTCGCGGATTATATGGGCAAGCCTGTGGAAGCGGTGCGCGATCTGGCAACACAGGGACAGCTTTCGGCAGCGGTCTTTAAGAACGCGCTGCTATCGGCTACGGCAGAAACGGATGAGAAACTAGCGGCCATGCCGATGACGTGGGGACAGGTATGGCAAACCTTTTCGGATTATGCGTTGCACGCCTTCGGTCCGATCATGCAGGCGCTGAGCGATCTGGCGAATAGCGATATGGTACAAAATATGATCTCCGGTGTAATTGGCGCATTGCAGGTAGTGGCGCCTCTAGTGACCGAGACGTTCAATACACTGGTAGGCTTGGCCGAATGGGTTACTGATAATTGGAGTTGGCTGGTACCGATTATTTTAGGCGTTGCGGCGGCAATCGGAATATATAAAACGGCTACCTTGGCTTCCAGCCGGCATCGAAGCAATATTGACGGGCGCAAGAAAAATAGCCACGGCAGCACAACTACAGCTGAACGCGGCGATGGCGATGTCCCCAATCACTTGGATCATTATCGCCGTTGTTGCATTAATCGCGGTGTTTTATGCGGTCGTAGCGGCGATCAACAAATTTAAAGGAACCTCTGTCAGCGCGACCGGTCTGATCGCAGGCAACTTTATGAGGCTGTTTGCTTATATATACAACAACTTTGCCCTGCCTATTTGGAACCTTTTTGCTGATATTGCAAACTTTTTTGGGAATGTGTTTAAGAATCCGGTAGCATCTATTTATATTTTGTTTTTACAGTTGAACCAGAAGGTAGTCGGCACCATGCTGAAGATGGCGCGGTCCATTGAAACCCTGATCAACAAGATTCCCGGCGTAACGATTGATATCACATCGGGATTAGACCGTTTTTATGACGGTTATACCGATCAGATCAATAAGGTGAAGGATGAGACCGGCTGGACTGAGTTTGTACAGCAGGGACATGCGCTAGACACCGAACAAGCAAATAAAAATGGCTATGATGCGGGTGCGAATTTTGAGAACGCCTTTAGTACAGATAATATTTTTGGCGGCGCATCAAATCCGCTCAATGGCCTGCCTTATGACGAGTTATTGGGAAACAGCTTGCCCGGCGGCGCGACGGGAGAGGTGCCAGATGGAGTGTCAGGCATTGCTCCCAGCGGACTATATAGTGGCATGTACAGCGGGAGCGGTTCTTACGACCCCGCGCAGGATATTAATACAACTGCGGAAAATACCGGTATCATGGCTGAATCGCTGGCCATGTCGAGCGAAGATATCCAGTTGCTGCGTGATATCGCGGAACGGCAGGCGATCAACCAGTTTACCACTGCCGAAATTAAGGTAGATATGGTGAACCATAACTCGATCGCCTCCGACATGGATATTGACGGCGTTGTGAATGTTCTCGAGGCTAAGGTCGCGGAAAAGATGGCGGTATGTGCCGAGGGGGTGCATAGCTGATGTATCAATTCTTTTTGGACGGCGTGCTGTTGCCTGTTACGCCTTCGTCCATGACGCTAAAGGTTGCAAATCAGAACGACACGATCACCTTGATTAACGAGGGGGAGGTGAGCGTACTCAAACGGCCCGGCCTGAGCAAAATCTCTTTTGAAGCGCTGCTGCCAAATCGGAAGTATTCGTTTGCGCAATATCAAAGCGGCTTCCAAAGCGCCCAGTACTTTCTATCCCTGCTGGAAAACCTAAAGACCGGCTGTGCGCCGTTTATGTTTGAAGTGATCCGCATGGATGATAGGGGCACGGTGCTGATCGAAGCGAGATCCATGCAGGTATCTCTGGAAGCGTACGAGCTGCTGGAGGACGCAGACCGGCACGGGACCGATGTGCTGGCCAAGATCGATCTCCGGCAATGGCGGGCCTGTAAGACCGCACGGGTGGAATTTCAGCAGGCTGAGGATGGGACGGTCGCGGAAGTGACTGAGCAGCGTGAAACGACCACGGCGCCTTCCGCGCCCGTGTACACTGTTCAGCCCGGGGACAATCTTTGGGAGATCGCGCGTATCAAGCTGGGAGACGGTATGCGTATGAGCGAAATATATCGGCTGAATCAAGACACGATCGAGGCGGAAGCAAAAAAACATGGGTTAGCAAGTTCATCAAACGGACACTGGATTTATCCCGGCACCGTTTTGATGCTGCCGGGATAAGGAGGATATAACAAATGGGTAAATACGTTTGGCCGTGTCCGAGCTACAGCTATGTTTCAAGCCCATTTGGGCCGCGTAATATCTCCACTCCCGGCGCGTCCCGTTATCATAAGGGCGTTGATCTGGCGGCCGCAGACGGCGTGCCGATCATTGCAGCCGGTAATGGTACAGTAAGTATCTCAGACTATGAAAAGCAAGGTTACGGAAACTGGATCGAGCTGGATCACGGCGGCGGTATTACGACGCGTTACGCGCATGCGAGCAAACGTCTGGTTTCAGCCGGTGCAAAAGTATCGGCTGGACAGACGATCGCACTCGTTGGTACCACTGGAACTTCGTCGGGGTGTCATCTGCATTTTGAAATTCGGGTTAACGGGGTAGCCCGAGACCCCTTGAATTTCGTCAAAGACAGCGACACGGTATCCAACTACACCGGCAAGGCGGGTGCCGGCGCAAAAAATGTTGTCAAGGCCATGTTTACTGCTTATTATCCGGCGAATAACGCCATGGAAGGCGGTTTCCTAGATGCGCTGGGCAACCCGCTGGATACGTCCAAGCGGACCTGCGCGGCGCCGGCGAGCGTGCCCTTCGGCACCAAGATCACGGTGCAGGGGACCGGCAGCGAGCTAGATGGCGTGACCTATACGGTGAATGACCGGGGTGGTGCGATCAATATTCAAAACGGCGTCTATCACTTCGATTTGCTGATGAGCACGAACGAGGAATGTAACCGCTGGGGTGTCAAATATGGCACGGCGATCTTAGACGGCGACGGTGAAGAAATCGATGCGGGACAAAGCTCCAAAGAGATAACCAGAGTTGTGGTCAAGTCGATCACTGGTGTGGCGGGCACGCGCAAGGAGATTTTACGAAAGGCCGAACCGTATTTGTTGGCAGGTGCTGAACTACTGTTGCAAAACAGTAAAATGGAGCTGCAAAATCCGATGGTGGAGGGCGATATCGTTTGGGAGACAACGAGAACCGGCTCACCCGCCTCGCTCAAATTTACGGTTGTCAAAGATGATATCCTAAGCTTTCATGAAGGAAATCCGGTAGCGTTCCGCTTTAACGGCGAGCCGGTGTTTTACGGATATGTGTTTAAAAAGGAACGCAGCGACAGTCGCTTGATCCAAGTGACCTGTTACGACCAGCTACGTTATTTCAAAAACAAAGATTCGATCTCCTATGCGGATTGGACGTACAGCGAGTTGCTTAGAGTGTTAGCAAAGGATTACGGCTTGACCTGCGGGACAATCGTGGATACTAAGTATAAGATACCACAGCGCATAGAGGAAACGACACTGTTCGATATTTGTGGAAACGCCGCAGATGAAACGCTGGTAAACACCGGGAAAATATACGTGTTGTACGATGACTTTGGAAAGTTGATGTTGAAACCCTATGAGAGCATGCTGTTGCCCATCTGGATTGATCAGAATACCGCACAGGAATACAGCTATGCATCTTCTATTGACAACGAGGTTTATGATCGTGTTAAGCTGGCCTATGACAACGGAGAAACAGGCGAGCGCGAGATATATGTAACGAACGATACAGCTTCACAAGGCCGATGGGGCGTGCTGCAATATTATGCGAAGCTGGACAGCGCTCTTTCATCGGCGGATATGCAAACAAAGGCAAAGGTGCTTTTGGATTACTATAACGTGAAGCAGCGCGAGCTGTCGATCAAAAAGGTATTCGGCGACGTGCGTGCCCGCGCGGGGGCATCAGTCGCGGTCGGCATGGGGCTGGGGGACATCAATATCTCGAACTACATGTGCATCGAAAAAGCACGGCATACTTTTTCCTTTGGGCTGCACACGATGGATTTAACGCTAAGCGGCATAAGGGGGGAGTTCCATGCCTGATCTGTTTGAACTGATTAAAACGATTGCCGTAAGCGCGGTGGAAGCGCGAAGGCCGGTTGAGATATGCTTTGGCACGGTGCAGTCGACCGCGCCATTGACGGTACGGCTATCGCAAAAGCTGGTACTGGAAAAAGAATTTTTTATCGTACGGCAGGGAGTGACCACGCAGTCGTTCAAGGTGGGTGACAAGCTGATCTTATTTCGTATGCAGGGCGGACAACAGTATTTGATCTATGACAAAAAGGGAGGATTATAATGCTACCCAACGATTTCAACGACGGGCTGAAAGGTGATTTTACGATTGCTGAGCAGCCGACACAGACCTATCGTCTGGACTTTGACGGTGCACCTGCATCCGGTAAGATTGACGGAGTGGAGGCGATGCGACAGGCGATCCTTCTGGCGCTGAACACCGAGCGGTTCACCTATGCCATCTATTCATGGAATTATGGCATCGAGCTGCGGAGCCTGTTCGGTCAAGGCATAACGCCGTACTTGCAGGCGCGCTTGCAGCACGTAGTAGAGGAGGCTCTGTTACAGGACGATCGAATTTTGCAAGTGACCGGTTTTACCTGTGTGCGAGCCGGGCGGGACGAACTACGGACGAGCTTTATCGTGCACACCACGCAAGGCGATGTCCCATCAGAGCTGAATTGGGGAGGTGAAGCGGCGTGATCGGAAGATATGCGGACCGGATGACGTTTGACGTGATCCTAAAACGAATGCTCGCACGGGTGCCGAATTCTGTCGATAAGCGTGAGGGATCGGTTATTTACGACGCGCTGGCGCCGGCTGCCGCCGAGTTGGCGAAGACGTACATGGAACTGGATGTGGTGATGGACGAGACTTTTGTCGATACAGCGTCGCTGCAATATTTGATACTGCGCTGCAAGGAGCGCGGCGTGCCCGTTCTAGGTGAAACGGCTGCAATCATCCAAGCGGAGACCAGACCGGTTATGCTCGAATTACAGGTGGGCACACGCTTTCGCTGCGGCGCAGTAAATTACGCAGTAAAGGAAAAAATGTCGCCCGGCTTGTATCGGCTGGAATCAGAAACGCCGGGTACAGAAGGGAACCAATATACGGGCACACTGATCCCGATTCAGTCCGTGAACGGACTGCAAAGCGCTGAAATCAAGGGCGTGCTTATCCCCGGCGAGAATGGAGATACGACAGAGACGCTGCGCGAGCGCTATTATGCTTCTATCGATGGTGAATCATTTGGCGGCAATGTGGCCGACTACAAGGAAACGGTTAATGCCCTGCACGGTGTTGGCGGTGTCAAGGTTTACCCGGTGTGGAACGGCGGCGGAACGGTAAAGTTAACGGTTATATCCTCTGATTATACGGTGCCATCCGAGGAGCTAATTGCGGCGGTACAGCAGGAGATTGATCCACAGGCAAACCAAGGGGAAGGGTTGGGGCTGGCGCCGATCGGGCACTCCGTAACGGTAGCGGGCGTCAAAGACGAACCCGTGTCTATCACAACACGCCTTACCTTTATTGACGGCTGGAGATGGGAGGACGCGCGGGAGCAGGTCGAGTTGGCTGTGAGGGATTATTTTGCCGAGCTTGCCGCCGCATGGGCCGATGCGGATGCAACAGTCATCCGAATTGCGCAAATCGAGACCCGAATTTTAGCGCTTTCCTGCGTGCTGGATATTGCGGATACGGCGCTGAACGGTCAAACAAAAAATGTGCAGATCACAACTGACCACATTCCGTCGCTTAAGAAAATTGAGGTGGTTGTATGAGAAAGGAACTTTCGCTCTATTTACCGCCGATTTTATTGCAAACGCAGGCTTTTCAGCTGCTTTGTAGTGTGGAGGATCCCGAGTTAGATGCCCTGTTTGCCTGTGCGGACGAGGTGTTGGATGCACAGTTTATTCACACCGCGCCTGAGCAGGCAGTAGAACGCTATGAAAAAATATACAAGATCGTGCCAAAGGATACAGAAACGTTGGAGGAGCGTCGCTTTCGCGTGCTATCTAAAATCAACGCCCAACTACCGTATACAGTACGCATGCTGGAAGCGACAGTTGGAAACGCTTTGCGGCACGGACGGATATGATGTGGAGTTGGATAACTCGGCGTATCATCTTCTTGTCAAGGTCGCTTTGACGGCAAAAAACAATTTTCAGGCAGTCGGCGATTTGCTGAAGCAGATCGTTCCGGCAAATATGGATACTGTATGTATGCTCAAATATAATCAACATCAAACAATTACGAAATTTACGCACAGTCAGCTCGCGAATTATACGAACGCGCAGCTGAGAGAGGAGGTTTTACCCTGATATGGCAACGACAACAGATAATTATGGCTTGATTAAGCCGGGTATAGATGATTTTTACGATATTGGTGTGCAGAACGATAACTGGGATGCGGTGGATACCGCGTTAGAGGAACACGCACAACAACTTTCACCGAGTGGAGAAAAAGAAAGCCCTGCGGATTCGGATAGCCTGATTCTAACGGACAGCACGGCAAATGGTATAAAAAAGCGGCTGTCGTGGACCGGTGTCAAAACAGCGCTAGGTAAAGTGTTCGCTGGACTGCAACATACGCATTCCATGGAGGAAGTCGACGCGCTTGGTGCGGCTTTGGCGAATAAGATGCCTGTGGACGGCGGTGTTATAGCCAATATTAACGATGATATAGCTCCGGGAGCATATACATGGATAGACACAGACAATGCGTTTGGATGCGGCACGAATGCGCTTTTTACACTAACTGTAGATGCGCCTACATACACGAACTACAACACGCCAAGCATCGTGCAAACAATCACATGTACATATCCCGCCGAAAATGCTGGGCTGACGCTAAAACGTACAAGTTATTATGCCACAGGCTATACGCAGTGGGTACTGCAAGCCACCGCCATCAAACCCGCCGTGTATGATCTGCCACTGGCGGCAGGGTGGAGCGTTTATCCAGATCACTCGGCTGAATATTATAAGACGCAGGAGGGATTTGTGTACGTAACAGCGAACATCTGGAAAGGAGAAAACACGACCATTGATCCGGGATTTTACACTATCGCAACACTTCCAGAAGGTTTTAGACCGCGTCGTGATGTCGCATGGGGAGGAGGTTCAAACGATCCCTATATTAAAGTGTTTAAAAACGGGGTTATTGAAATACGGGTAGCAATCACCAGCGCATACTTTTTGGGCGGGATTGTCCTTCCTTCTGCTTAGAGCTCTAAGACGCAATAAAACTGGCGTGCGCAATGAACTGATTAGCGTGTACTACAGGCATCCATATCTTTGCGATCCCATTTTCCCAAATTCGTAATGATGCGCAGTATGTACCGCCATCTGTCGTTACAGCAATCGCTGGAATTATGATATATTGTGCTGGTCGATAGCCCTCTGGCAATGTAAAAATGACATCCTCGCTTGTCAATCCGTTGTTAGGCATCACGCAGTCAACAGCTATGGTACAGACATGATCTTGCGTCTTAAAATATTTGCACCCGGCATCTGTGGCGGTTATTCCTGCCGCCAGCGGCAGATCGTACACGGCGGGTTTGGTGGCGGTGGCAATAGGTATCCAATCGCCCCATTCGCCAGAATAGGCCCCCCGAATAGAAAGCCTTGGCTGCAAGCCGAACGATAGCGCCATAAGAGCGCTGTAACCCACCGCCGGATATCTGTGCGGCATATGCAACACGTGATGCCAATCCGAGTTAGGCATCATTGCTGATTCATCAATATCACCAATATAGGCGGTTGGATAATTTGGTTTTTGTAAATCAGCCTCTTCTGGGGCTATGTAGGCCACCTTATTCGCCTAAGGTGTACTAACCGCTAAAAGATTATTGCATATAATTGCATAAATGAGCAATTATACATGGTTTTAGCAATCCTATAATTAAAGAGGCTATAGCAGTAATTAAAATTGATGTGTTTTAGATAATACCCAAAAGCGTTAAAATATATCTACGCCTAAAAATATTCGCCTTTGGCGAATAAGGTGGAAAACAGCGCGGGATTAATCCTCGTTGATGGTTCCAACCTCTTGGATTGGGCTGTCAGCAAAAACATCGGGTGTTCGTTCTCGGTGCCTCCTGACGCTACCGGAACGCCTATTTCACAACGGTGGTACGCAGGTACGCTAGAAGTAAATATAGCTACATCTGCTTGGACGCTTCGGCTAATAGATACATATACATCAATCATGTGGATTAACAGCACGGAGTCTGGGATTTGGAAAGGTTGGAAACCACTTGCCACCGCCACCCCTCCCGCCGTGTACGATCTGCCGCTGGCGGCGGGGTGGAGCGTAGCTGACCAATGGAGCGCGAGTGAATACAGGAAAAATCAGTTTAAAGAAGTTTTTGTTGAATTTACGCTGAGATCGACCGTTGCTCCAACGTCTGGCATGACACTTGCAACACTCCCGGAGGGATACCGTCCAGCAAAAAGCCGACATGCTGTATGCGCAGTTATCTTTTCTGACTACAGCCACGGAGTGGGACATGTAGATGTTGGTGGTGATGGTGCTATTAAACTGTGGTTAGATAATTATAACGGATCGCAAACAGTATTGGTCTTGTACTGTACTCAAATTAACTTTATGGCAGCTTAGAGCTCTAAGCTGCTACAAACACAAATTGATCCATAGTTATAATTCCTTCGCCCCCAAGCGAATCGTTTGTAGCCATATACATTGTTGCATCGCCATTTTGACCTAAATCTACATGCGCAAAATATTGCATTCCGTTTACGTCAACTTTGGTTAACACAGACATCGGATTGCGGGGGCGATAGCCTTCGGGTAAAGAGAAGAGGCGGATTGGTGACGCTATACCATTATAAAACCTAATTCGACAACATGTTTTCACTTCGCCTTCTTGCGTTTTCCAATATTGGCATGGAACATAAGCAGTAAATCCCGCCGCCAGCGGCAAATCGTACACGGCGGGAGGGGTGGCGGTGGCGTATTCTGTCCATACGATTTCGGGCATATTCGCCCTGAAATAACCTGTATAAAATTTAGTATATCCTCGATAGAAGATGCGCGCGTCGCTACTATCAAGCCCACCGACGATGATACCTGAACCATATGTTTCTGGGGTTGCATCGCTCCAATCTGTAAAAAAAGCAATTTCGTGCGTGGTTGCAGCAAGCGTATGTAATTCAGCTTTTGACGCGACATTATGGACAACGGAGTCCACCTTATTCGCCTAAGGCGAACCGACATCTCTTTGCCGCCATGATATAATGGCGGTAAGGAGGTGTTCGATATGGATGCAAAAATGGAGCTGAAAGAAAGATTGTGTGCTGTTTTTTGTGCTAATGCGGAACAAATTGAATCGGTAATGGATGGGTTTGTTATTCAACGGGAAACGGATCACCGACGGAGCAACTTGAAAAAACGAATTTTATCATTTCTATCGGCAAAGAGGATTGACGGATTATCGCCTAAAACGTTGAAAAATTATAAGGAAATGCTTATGTGCTTTGCAAAGCAGGTGGATAAGCATGTTGCGCAAATCAATAGCGATGATATCAGAAGCTACGTGGGCTACTTATCTGATGAGCGAAAGCTGAAAAACAGCAGCATTCAGACCCATCTGACCACGCTGCGATCCTTTTTTTCATGGCTGGATGTTGAAGATATTATTAAGAAAAATCCCATGCGTAAAATAAAATCCTTCAAATTAGACCGTAAAAAGACGCGTATGCCGCTGACACCGGAAGAACTGGAAAAGCTGCGAGATGGCTGCCGCACCTATAAAGAAAAAGCGTTGTTAGAGTTTTTGGTATCAAGCGGCTGCCGTTTGGGAGAAATCGTGCGGATCAAGTTAGATCAGATCGATTGGCAGGGCCGCAGTGTTACGGTGCTCGGCAAGGGGAACAAGGAGCGGATCGTTTATTTTTCCGTGCGCGCAAAGCTAATGCTGCAGGAGTACTTAAATAAGCGGAAGGGTGGAGATGCTCTGTTTGCCAGTTCACGAACGCCATATGGCCCAATGAAAGCGCGGGCGGTGCAAAAAGCGATGCAGAAGATCGGAGAGCGGGCAAAAGAACCGCGTAGGGTGCATCCGCATTTAATGCGCCATACCTTTGCGAGTAATGCGATCAATGGCGGTATGGATCTGGCGGTGATCCAGCGTCTGCTGGGGCATACAGATCCCAAAACAACGCTGATTTACGCGGAGCTGTCACCAAGAACCGTGAAATATGAATACGAGAAGATCGTAGCCGTAGCTTAACGGATACAAAGGAAAACAGACATCTGGGTGATTGTAAAGGGCTCAGGTGTTTTTGCTATGCGTGTATATAGGGAGTACGACTGTCCCCTATACAAAAAACGCCGAATGTGCTATATTGGGTACAGATTTATGAGCGGCGGGGGTGCGAGGGTGTATCGGGTGGCGATTTGTGATGATGTGGAGCGGGATTTGGAGCAGATGACGGGGCTGGCGGTATCGCTCCTGAAGGAGGAGCGGGTCGAATGCGCGGTCGACCGCTTTCACGCGGCGCGGGAGCTGCTGCGCGCAAAGCGGCTAGGCGGGAGCTGGGACCTGATCCTGCTGGACATCATGATGGATGAACAGGACGGTATTGAGTTGGCCGATGCGCTGCGCGAGGCGGGGGACGAGACCGATCTTGTTTTCATCACCGCAAGCCCGGAATACGCGCTTGCGGGCTACCGGAGCTATCCGGTGAGCTATTTGATGAAGCCACTGACGCGGGACGCGCTGCGCCCGGTGCTCCGGCGCTGTCTGGAAGCGCATTGGCGCGTGCCCACGCTGACGCTGGACGCGATGGAGGGCGGCAAAGCGGCTTTTCCCCTGCGGAATATTTCCTTTATCGAAGTTTTCCGGCGTGAGCTGGTCGTGCACTGCGGCGTGGACCGCGTATCTTGCGCGGGCAGTTTGTCGGCGGCGCTAGAGCGGCTGCCGGGGGAGTGTTTTTACCGCTGTCACCGCAGCTTTGTGGTCAATCTGGCGTATGTGAACGGCATTCGGAAATACTGTTTTTTGCTCCGCAGCGGCGGCACCGTGCCCGTAGCGATGCGGGAGTATCCGGAGGCGCAAAAACGCTGGCTCGCTTATGTGGAAACAGAATAGCAAAGGAGCTGTAAAAAACCTGTTGCAAACAGAAGAATACCCAAATGTCATTCTTCACTTCGTTCAGAATGACAAAATTGGTAGCATTCTTCGCTTTGCAACAGTTTTATATTCATTTGTAAGAACTAATTTTACAGCCCCTTTGCACAGGGTGTGGATAATTTGAGCGCGGCGCGCAGGGTGAAAACGGCGCCGTCCTGCCGGACATCGAGCGCGCCGTCGTAGCGCTCGGCTACGCGGCGCATGGCGGGGATACCGAGACCGTGGCTGTCTGGATCAGTTTTCGTGGTGGAGAAGTTGTCTCCGGTGTGCAAGAGGGCGGAATTGCTGCACGAAAGGATGAAAAGCCCTTTTTTGACCGCGAGGGAAAGCTCTATGAACCGATCTTGGTCTTTGGGGAGCCGGTCGCAGGCCTCGATAGCGTTATCCACCGCGTTTGTGAGCAGGGTGCATAGGTCGGCGTCCGCCATGCCGAGAACCTCCGGCACATGGGCGTGACAGCGCACGCGGATTCCGCGATCGCGCGCGGGACCTAGGCGCGCGGCCAAAATATCGTTCACCAGAAAGTTCTCCGCGTAGTACAGGGGCGGCAGCGCGTCCCTTTCGCGCCGGAGCGAAGCGAGGTAAGCGCCGAGCCGCGCCTCTTCCCCCGCTTGATAGAGTGCGGACAGCGTGTCCACATGATGTCTCAATTCGTGCCCCAGCGTGCGTACCTCGTCGATGCCGCGCCGCATTTGGGCCGCGCTTTCGGCGGCAAAACGGTTTTGCAGCGCTTCGGCGCGCAGGTCGGCGCTTTCCCGCAATAGGTCGGCGTTGCGCCGCACCATTAGTGCGCCGAACAGCAGAACCAGTGCGAACCCGGCGTATTCATTTTGCCAAGCGCCGTAGATCGGTTCAAAGGTGTTGGAGTCGCCGATACCCGCGAGCAAGCTCACGCCGAGCACGCCGCAGGCGGAGAGGACGAAAAACACCGTGCCCCCGCCGCCGCGCGCTAGGCCGAACGCCGCGCACAGCGCGAGACCGGCCCATACGGCTATTTTGTACCCATCGACCAGCGCGCCATATAGGCCGATCAGCCCGGCCGCGTGCGGTAAGATACAGATTACGGCGGCAAAACAAAGAAGGCAAAGCAACAACGAGAGCGGGCGGAAAAACCGCCGGTGCCAGATACGATGATCGACACCCGCAGCGATCGCGGCCAGCGCCGCGGCTTGCGCCAGCACCAGCAGCCACGAAGCATCCTCTACGGCGTACCACAGCCGCGAATAGCCACAGAACCGCCAGACAAAGGGATGAACGCAGTGCACGGCAAACGCAAGGCACAATAAGCCAAAGTGGAAAAACAACCGATCGCGCGAGCGGGTCAGCCACAAGCTGAGCGAAAACAGGGCGAGCGTGAGCGCCGCGACGCACAGCACCGCGTAGGTGAGCGTGCGCGTGAGCAGCAGCCGGTCCATCACCGCCGGGGCGGCGAGGGCGGGGGGATAGGTCAATCCGCTGTAATAGTGTGAACGGTTGACGGTATCCAGTTCCAGCACGGTTTCGCCGGAAACGGGCACGCTGACTACGCCCGCGCCTGTTGCGGCGGCGGGCGCGCCGTTGATGCGAAGGGTGTATTCCGTAAAAATCGGCGGCAGTTCCAAAAGGAGAATGCGCGGCGCGCCGTCATAGCGCAGGGTCAAGCGGTAGCGCCCATCGCCAAATGGAGAACCGCCGCCGGGCAGGAAAGAAAAATTGGAGTATTGTCCGATAAACACCGTCTGACCGTTCAGCTTCCACCCGTCGATGAGGAACAGCGGGCGATCAAGATCGGCTTCGGAAAAGGAGAAAACGCCGTTCTCCCCATAGGGCGGACCGGCGGTGTACTTGTTGTCGTAGCGGAAGGTTAGGGCCAAAAGCAGCGCGAAAAGGGCGAGCAGAAGCACGCTCCCTAGAACGGAGCGGTATGTTTTTGTATCAAATTTCTTCACTGCGCGGCCCCCTTTCTGCCTGCCTATACCGTACCATGGATGCACCGGCGCCTGTAGCGCGACAAGTTTTTTGAGAAATTGGGACAGCATACTTGAGAAAAAACGGGCCAATCTTAGAAGCATTTCCGAGCCTGCTCGCTTGCGTCAACCGCCCCCCAGAAGCACGGGAGCGGCACACGCAAGAGGGCGGGCTCAAAGCATACGGGAGGAGCGACGAATAGCCGCCCCTCCCGTGCTTTTTGCCCTCTTGTGGGTTAGGTTACTACCGGCCCTTTACGGGCCGTTTTGCGGGCCTCTACGGCCCTTCGGTGGGTGTCCCTGGGGCGTTACTCCTCCGGCTCGAGAGTGCCTTCCTCCTGCGCCGCCAGATACTCGGCGACGGGGATGATGTACTCCTCGGGCAGGGACTCAATATCGCGCTTGCTGTTCTTCACCAGAACGGCATAGACGGAAATCATGTACTCTTTCACTTTCATTTTGCTTGTCCTCCTTCAATCTGCTTGATCTTACTTTCGAGGCTCGAGACCTTCTCCGTGAGCCCCATGACCTCCTCGAAGAGACCGGCGATCGCCTCATAGAGGTCGATGTTCTGCTCCTCCGCTTCTTCCGCCCTCTGACGCTCGATCTCGGTGATCGGCATCTTAGGGGTCAGATACTTCATGCTCTGGTTCATTCGTAAGCACCTCCAAACCCAGAGATCGAAACCTCCTCCTCATAGCCCTCGTTCTTCGTGATAGTGAAGCGGACATTCACGCCCCACTTTTCGGCGGTCTTGGACTCGTTGAGGAAGTTGTAGACCCGATTGATCGCGACCTGCGCCGTGATGTCCTCCCAGGCCGGGGAGTCGTCGAAGGCATTGTTACACGCTTCGACCTTGGCGACCGATCCCTCAATATGCCATGTAGGCGTGATGAGGATCTTCGTCGCCCGGGCGTCCGTCTCCTCCGGCTGCGCGAACTGGAAGGCGATGACGGTCTCCTTCTTGGAGAAGTTCCAGACCCTCACACTCGTCGCGAAGTTGCCATCAACGGCCTCGACGCGGAGCTGGTGATCCCCATTTGCGAGGACGAGCCAATTCTCACGGGAGAGCTCGATCGTCTCCTCCTGGCCGAGCGTAGCTTGATAGCTGCGGATCTGCTTGTCGTCGACGAACTCGGTGACGACCACGTTGTCGCCCTCGACGTCGGTGACGGTGTACTTCTCGGCGAAGCTGCCCGTCTGCTGGCCGAGGTCTTCGTCCTGCCCAGAGATAGCCGGAGCCGAGTTCGTCCGCTTAAAGGTGAGGCGGCGGTAGGTTGTGCCGCCCTGCCCATCGGTGGCGGTGATGACGAGGTTGTTGACCGTATTGAGGCCCAGGGCGTAGAGCTTTTCCGAGGTGATAGAGACCGAGAGCTGCTCTCCCTTCGGGGCGTTGTTGATGGTGCGGAGCGTTTCGTCGTTCAGCATCTCGACGACCGTCACGGCGTCCCCGTCCGCGTCGTTGACGGTGTAGTTGTAGGTGAAGCCGATGTTCTTGTCCCCGAGGTTGGTGTCCGTGCCGGAGATGGTCGGGGCGGAGTTGACGCGGTTGAAAGTCCACGTCCGAGTCGCCGTTCCGCCCTGTCCGTCAGTGACGACGACCTTGACCGTGTGGGGGCCGAGGGACAGTTCGCGGACGTTGACCGTGATCGTGTTTTTGAAATTTCGCGTCGGGGCGAACGACTTCGTCGTTCGCCCATCAATCGACTCCGTCGCCGTCAAGACGTCGCCGGAGTCGGAGTCGTTGACGGTGTACTCGATCGTGAAGTCCTGGTTCTTATCTCCGAGGTTGCGGTCACTGTCAGAGATCAGAGGGTCAGTGTTCAGGACTTCAAGGACGGGGCGGAAACCGACGGTCACGTACCGATAGCCGGACGAGATGTAGTACCAGAGGCGGGCCGAAAAGTACCCACGGTACGCGCGGTACGACGCGTTCTCCGCCCAGGTCTCTTGACACCAGGAATACACGCCCACCCAATGCCAAAGCTGATTATGGGTACTGTTGTGATCGGTCGTGTTGAGGTTGGTGTCCAGGTCAGAGGAAACCGGGGCAGGGAGTCCGGTGATGACTTCCTCGCGGGTGATGAACCTGTCCCACTCGTTATTGGTAGGTGTTCCTCCGGCATACCAGTCGTTATTCCGCCGGTTGCTGCCTCCGGTGAGGAGGCGGCACTTGTACTTTGTCCCGTCGATGGTGATGGTCTTGCCGGTGACATAGCCCTGCCCGTTCAAGTCATCCCACGAGACGCTGACCAGAATGACGCGGTCGCAAATGAGGAGGGTTTTGTCCCCGTCCTTGATCTTGACCCATTGGAGCTTGTTCGCGTCCGCGCTGGGAGTGTCTCCGAAGGTGTAGTTCGCCATGCTGCCGGACATCTGCGGGATGTCTCCGTAGCCGCTGTTCCCACCTGCGGAGTCGTCAGGCCGCCACGGCTTTGTGGGCCGCTTGAGAATTGCGCCGTTGTTGTAGAATCCGCCGAGCTTGACGGTTCCGAGATATTGCGCCATAAGGGATCTCTCCTTCCGTTTTGATAAAGCGGTAGGGCGCGAATATCTTCTTCGCGAGATTGTAGGAACTGGCCCACCGGGCGAACCCGATCCACGAGTTGACCGCCTGGACGACCGCCGCCCGCGTGATCTTGCCTTCCCTCATCTTCCGAACCATCGCTTTGATACGCCGCTTCTCTCGCCGTTTGGACTCGGTGCGGAGCATCATGTGGGTAGCTCGGATTTTGAAGCCGTAGGCGTTCACGCCCTGCCGCATGTAGAAAACCTTTGTCTTCTTGTTGGTGTCAAGGTGTAGCCTCACTTGGAGGAACTCCTTGATCTTTGCCAGCCACTCCCGGGCGATCTCTTTGCTCGGCGCAACGATGACGACGTCGTCCATGTACCGGGTGTAGAGCTTCGCCCCGAGGAAGCGGACACAAAATTGATCGAGCTCGTTGAGGTAGATGTTCGCGAAGTCCTGGGAGCTGACATTCCCGAGTGGGATGCCTCGCTCTCCCTCCGGCGAGCTATCAATCACTTTGCAAAGAAGCCGGTAAAACCGAAGGAGATCCCCGTACATGTCGGGGCGCTTCTTCTTGAGCTTCTTGAACCGCTTCGCAAGGATTTTCTTGAGCAGGTCGCGGTCGATGGAGTAGAAGAACTTCCGGGCGTCTATTTTAATGACGGCCACATCGTCGCCCCACTTCATGCGGGCGACCCTCATGTCGTGCTGCACCTTGAGGGCGGCGCGGATCGGGCCTCTCCCGTACTGACAAGCGAACGATCCGTCGATGAACACGGGCCGGAAGATGTTTTGCAGCTCCTTATGGATGACGAGCTGCACCACCTTGTCGCGGAGTCCAGGGATTGAGAGCTCTCTCCGTTTGGGCTCCGTTATGACCGTAGAATGATACGGCCCCGGGGTGTACTTCGAGTTCTTGAGCTCTCGCCATAGGTCGACATTGTTCTTCTCTCGTAGGAGGTCATACTTGACGGCCTCCCGGGTGTACTTCCTTTGCCCGCGCGTCGCTTTCCTGTAGCCTTCCTTGAGGTTCTCGTAGTCGATTACTTTCTCATACGGAGAGGCCGGAAGTGGAGGAGGGACGACCGGGCGCTTTATATTGTGAATGGTCTTTACAAAAAAGGGGAATTTCGTCATCGTGGCATCCTTTCCTTTTCAGAAACGGCTTGGCACCTATGACGCGGGTTTTTACCCACATTGCAGACTCACCCCCAGCCTCCCAATACGAGAGGGCGGGCCGGGCGCTCGTCACTGTTTTTACGCCGTCAGAGACAAGGCGAAGGATTACCTCTCCCTTGAAGTATAACAAGGACACGCACTCGAAGCCGTAGCCGCGAATGACGTAATAACCTACAAGGCGGGGCGGAAACCGACGTTCACGTTCCGATTGCCGGACGAGTTGTTGTTCCAGTTGCGGGCCGAATTGTACCCACGGTTCGCGCGGTTCGACGCCATACAGAGATAACCCTAAGTAGGTGCGGTTTACTTTTTTATCGGTTGTTGATGAAGTGCTTTTGCAAGCCTCCAATTATGCGCCCCAGTTCGTTGAGTTTGGTTTGCAGCTCGTGGACTTTCTTCTCGGTGATGTACTTCTGCGTCCGGGCGACTCCAAACAGCACAAGGAGGAGCGTCTTCTCGGCGTCCGCCTCGTCCAGCCATTCGAGCCGCTTCTTGACGACGGTGAGGTTGTTCGCCATGACCGCCGCGCGGATCAGCCGGAAGCACGATTGCTTGATCTCTTGCGACAAACTAAACTTTTCGGCCTGGGGGAAATTCTTGAGCAAGGGGTAGACATCTCTCTCAAGAAAGATTTCAGCTTTCTTTTGAAGTATCGACGGTTCCAATGTAGCAGCACCTCGCATTTCTAACGCGAGCGACCTCCTCCTCGGTGACGTCATCCCCGAAGAACTCGAAGCCGAATTCGGTGAGCTTTACCTTCGCGGGCTTCCCCGTGATGGAGCTGTGCCCCTCGATAACAAGGACGGACTCCCCTTCGAGGGTGAGGCCGCTCGCGGTCATAATAACGAGCTCGTCCTCCGAGAGGTCTCGGCACTTTTCGCATATCGGGCAAAGCTCACCGAAAAAATTCCCGAGTATGCAGCTTGTTTCTTTTAGGGTGCAAGCCGCCCTATACATAGAGTTTCCGCGCGACGGGGTCATAGATACCAGAGGTGATCGCGACCGAGTTCACGGAGTCAAAATTGATGAGAAAGACGTTGTTCGTCATGTTGTTGAGGGTGGCGTCTTTCAGCACTTTGATCTCTTTCTGCGCGTCGGCGATCTGGGCCTCATGGAGAATGACAGCTTCTCGGTTCTGATAGATGCCCTCGTCCATGTGGTTCATGTTCGTCTGACTGACCGGCGTTCCTTCCTGGATGACCTCGCCCGTCGCGACATCCTCGACGTGGTCAAGCCATCCGATTTTTTCATAACTGTTCACTTTCGATCTGTACCTCCGTTTCTTTTTCGATGATTGTGTACTTGAAGGCTACATAGAGTCCCTTGCTCGGCGGTTTTTCAAACTCCCGGTCAGACTGTGCGACGACGTCGCCGTCTGCGTCGACGAGCTGCACGTTCGCCACATTGCCGGAGATTGTGTCGTCGAAGTAGATGTAGATCTTCACGGACTCCGCTTCAACGATTTTTCGGAACGGCGCGACCGTCTTCGGCGCTCCGTTCAGCGTATAGGCCGCATGGTCGACCGAGTCGGCAAAGCGACGCCCGATTTTCTCAATCCCGAGTGATGTGATCGTCTTCGGCATGTTTTTCCCCTCCTTCCGTCATAAGTGTCACGCCGGAGCACCGGAGCCCCGGAGAGCAAACAGGGTAGATCTTCGCGCCGTGGTCAAATGCGGAGCCCGCCTCAATTTCGGAGGACAGGGCCTCATACATGACGAACGCGCACGGCTGATAGAATTTTTCGGAGGCTGCGATCGTTCCCACCTTGGGGAACTCTACCTCGCCGGAGTCGTGGGTGCTGACGGCCTGGACTTCGGAGCTCAACAGGTGGCCGATGCTGACAACATGAGGCCACACGCCGCAAACTATTTCCCCGCAACGGGGATACCGCGAGAACCCGGAAATCGTCTCGGAGTGGATCTCGATGACCCCGCCAGACTCGGCCCCGTAAGAGGGCTTCGAGCTGCCCTCCTTGACCTTCCGAACTTCGGCGTCGATAACTGCGAGATTGTTGACGCCGCTTTGCTTTGAGCCTTTGAGGAATACAATGAACTCGGCCCAGCGTTCGGGATCTTGATAGGAGAACGGCTCGATCGTGCTCTGCTCGTATCCGAGAGAGGTCAACGCATAGAGGATGCCGCTCTTTGTTCCGCCCCATTCAGAGATGATCCCCTTCATGGATAGGCGGGTCCGATAGTTTTCAATGCTCTCGCCCTCAAGCCTCGGCATGTCCCGATCCTGTCCGTGTACCGGAAGCATGACCGGGCTCGCGGTCGCGACATTGAGCTCATCCCGAAGCCGGAAGGCGTCCTTCTTCATGCCGTCGAAAATGCGTCCGATGACCTTGAAGAAGATGAAGAACTGATTCGCCGCCCGCTTCCCTCGTTTCAACGGGGCAAAGAGAAGGTCGAACATATACTCGCCGAAGGTGTCGAACCGTTTCATCCGATCACTCCCTTCTCACTGTCACAGAGACGGAGCCGAGAGTGATGACCTTGTCCTTCTCGAGCACCACGTCCTCGGCGGGGGTGATGATCTCCGCGTTCGTGGCGGCGCTGTAGTTGCTGCGGATTGCAAAGTTGATGTCGGAGCGCCGGAGCTCGTTGAACCTCCGGCCCTTTCGGACGGCGAGCAGCTCGGCAAGGATCGCGGAGATCCCGTTCTTGATGTCCTCGTTCTCCGACACGTCAGAGGTCGAGACCGTGACCTCGATGTCCTGGGAAACCGTTGTAGAAGACTTCACAAGAACATTATCGTATGGCCCGGCAATCTTGTCAACGGCATCCCGAACTTCGTCGAGAAGTCCTTCCGTCGCCTCTCCCGCCGTCCCTGTTACAATCACGTCGACCGTCCCTTGCCCTCTCGGGTGGTCACAGTCAGCCTGTGCAAATAGGACGCCCTGGACGGCCTCCGCTGCATTGATGAATGTGTCCTCAATAGACCGGGCCGCGAGCTCCGACCAGGATCGGAGCGCCCGCGTTCGGAGCCCCTCGTCGTCCTCGGTGTCGCTTCCTTCCCGGACGATCCAGTCCTCGCCGTTTGAGATGCCGTCGATCCCATTGAGGAACGTGAGGCTCCGGGTGATCTGTCCTTCCGGCACATTGTACCGAGAGCCCTCTTTCTCCGCTTCTCTCCAGGACATCCACCGACCGGCTCCCTTTTTGCAGAACCGCCGCCTCTATGGCAAAGAAGCGAAGCTCCTCTCCGTTGATGTCCTTTTGCGTCTTGAAGATGTGGCCCTTCTCGATCTTCACGGCCTCGCCCTGGTCGTTCGTCCTGGACAGTGTGACGAGGCCCTGCGCCTTCTGGGCCTTCTTGCGCTTCTTCCCGTAGTCTGCCGCCTTAATGTCGAGCCATGCGCCGGTGGAGTGTGTGAGGGTCATATTGTTCAGAATGGCCCGTAGTAACTCCGTGAACTCGATCTTAATGCGGAGGACTATCAAGAGCAGCGTATAGAAGACGCCGCCCGAATGGAAGTTCGTGATTGCGAAGCCTTCTTCTTTCAGCTCGGCGATCTTCTCCTCTTTGAGCGTTTCAAGCTCGGGAACCGGGAGAACTTCGTCGAGTATTGCTTTGTCGATCATGTTGTTATCACCTCCACGCCGACCGCACTAATGACGACATTGAGCTCCCGGGGCTCCTCCTCGTCCGCAAACTGAAAGGAGCAGCGGAGCCGGAAGGTGTCGTCCGAAAATCCGACGTCGATCTCTATGCTCTCGGGCACGATGACCTCCCGCTTTTGAAGGCCCAGCCGCGCCCGCTGCGCGATTTCAAGCCGCACAAGATCGTCGTCTTCGGATTGAATGAAGTCGTATAGCCCCCAGCCGAACGAAGCGTCATAAAAGAGATCCCCGGGCTGTGTGAGCGCTTCGAGGATGATGTTCTGATATAGACATTCAAGCCCCGAACAGAGGGGCGCGTCTCCGTCTGCCGCTTGCGTGAGGGCCCATTCATCATTGAGTCGGATGTCGGTGTCGTGTAACCCTGTCATAGCTGCACCTCCCCAATGATCGCCGGGCTGTCCCCGTATGCCATCGCAACGGCCACGAAGGCCCCGGCCTTATATTGTCCTTTGGATCTGACGCCAGGAGAGGAGGGAAGCTCTCGTCCTCGTTCCCCCAGCGATCGACGACGGTGAGGGTGTATTCGTTCCAATGCGCCGTTATGTGGCCCTTGAAGCTGCTCCCGGTCTCGTCGTTATGAATGACAAGATCCTCGAGATCGAACGTCTCGCCGAGCTGCGTCGCCTTGCTGACGGTGGCGTAGACCACGGCGGGGCTCTTTGCGTGGGGGTAATCCTGCGCGATGATCTTCCTCGCGACCGCCCTCATCATCTGCTCAAGCATTTCCCGCCCCCTCCTTTCTTAGAAATAAATCTTCGTGCGGATGAAGCCGTTCTCGCTGGTAGACGAGACGACCTTCGAGACCTCGAACTCTCCGCTCACTTTAGGGTGCTTCACACTGATTTTGTGGGAGTGTCGGACAAAGGGGGCCGAGACCGTCTCGAGCTCCCACGAGCCGCCGCTTCCTGGTGAGGGCGATGATGTTGACGCCATACTCGAAGATGTAGGTCTTGTTCTGCTCCGGCTTCTCTCCCCAATAGAACACGCCCCCAGAGAAGAAAAACGGCTGTTTGATGTTCCATGCTGCATGTACGGCATTGATCGCCTCGATGACGTTCATCTGCCGAATGGGAAGCCGTTTCCGTTCCGGGTATCCCTTGGAGGAGAGCTTCATCTTCGAGAGCCCGGCCTTCCCGAGAAAGTAGGCGATCATCTCCTGCGGAGTTGTGTCGAGGAATGTGTTGTTGATCTGCGTCTCCTCGAGGAGAAGCATCTCGTCCTTGAGAGTCACTTCGTCGGTGAAGCCTCCTCCGTTGTACGGCTTGGAGACGTAGCCGGTGAAGACCTCCTCAAAGACATTGTTATACCCGAGCTCAATCGCTGCCGGGTCTTTCCGGGCGAGTGAGATCTTCGGTTGAAACTGCTCCGTGAAGCGGATCTTCGCCCAATCAAAATAAGAAGACTTCGAGGAGTGAACCTCGATCTCTATGCCCTTGTCGAAGGTATAGGGGCCAGCGCGGGCCGCGATTTGAGGGTAGAATAATTCGAGCGTTTCCATCCTGTTCCTCCTCTCGGGTTAGTATGGCATCTGTGAGACCTTGTCGAGAGCTGCCGCCGTGCTTGCATCGTCGACGGCTGGGGACTTCCCTCGGCTCGTCTGCAAGTATTTTTGATAGTCAGAAGACAAGGTCGTTTGCTGCTGGGTTCCGCCGGAGCTCCCGCCAGAGGAGCCGCCGCCGGACGAAGATCCCGACGAGCTGCTCGTCGTCTGTATGGTCTGCGGGACGTACTCCCAGAACTCAAGGGAGACGGTGAGCTGCTCCTTCTTGTTCTCCATTTTGTGAGTGAGCCCCTTGAATAGAACCTTGTCGACGCCGTGCGCTGCCGTGTCTTCGCTGACAATAGAGAGCGGCTTCGGGACTGACTGGCCGGGCGTTCGGAAGATCGCCCGAAGCGTCTCGAGCCGCTGGTACTTCGTTTGCGTTGGTGTGTCGTCGAGAATGAGTTCGATATTGACCTTCGCGTCCTCGTAGCCCGTCGCCTGTTTGGGCTTTGTGGCGCTGCCCTCGACCTCTTGCTCGTCGATCTGGGCCGACTCCTTGACCTCGATACTCTTAACAAGGCCAGGGAGGACGACCCCGTTCACCTTGACGATCTGGTCTTCGGTGTAAATCATTGTCGTCTCTCCCTCCTTGTTATGCCGGTGCCGGTTCGGCGTCTTGATCGTCTGCGGGTTCCTCGCTGCCGTTGGCCTCGGCGTAGTCCTCGACCTCCTTGAGCATCGCGAGGAGCTGCTCGAGGTCTTTGATCTTCTTGAGGTCGACCGGAATGAGCAGCTTTTGAATGATGACTTGCTTGCCGGAGCTGCCCTCGCCGGAGCCTCCGCTCTCGGAGCCTTCCTTCTTGCCGCCTCCGCTTGTGAGGTCGACCTTCTGGACGGGCTCGCGTTCGAGCGTAGCCTTCGCGCCGTCGAGCCCCTTCTCGATTGCCTGGGCGGGTGCATCCTGCGCCAGCTCGAGGCCGTGGGCGTAGGTTGTCATCGTGCGTTGTCCCGAGAGGGTCAGCGTCGAGAGAGGGCCTTCTTTCGCGTCGGAGAAGGGGAGCATATTTCGGATGCGCTGCAAGCCGCCCTTTACCGCGTCGACCGCGCCCGTGAACGCCGATTTGATACCGTTCGCGAATGTGGTGACGACGCGCTTGCCCGACTCAAAGAACCACGTCACGGCTCCCGTGACCGTGTTCTTGATCGCGGTGATTCCATTCGAGAACGCCGTTTTGACGGCTGTGAACCGTTCGGACACGCCCGAGGCTATGCTCGTCACGAAGCCGACAAACTTGTCACGGATCGCCGAGAGCCGCCCGCCGGTGAGATTATCCAGGAAGGTAAAGCCCGCCGTATAGATGCCCTTGACGCCCTCGACCGCTGCCGCTGCTGCACCACGGATTCCCCCGCCGTGCGCCTCGTATGCGGATCGCATGTTGTCGAGGTTCTGGGAGACCGTCGCCTTCGCTGCGTTCATGACGGAGCCGATGACGTTGCCGATGCCGGAGAAGATCGCCGACGCGACCTCAAGAGCTGCGCCGAGCTTCTCCTTGAAAAAGTCGATGATTGCGTTGACCGCGTTTCGGAACCACTCGCACTTGTTGTAGAGCAGCACCAGGGCCGCGATGAGGGCCACGATGCCGATCACGATCCAGGTGACAGGGTTCGCCAGGAGTGCCGCTGTAAAGCTCCACACGCTCGATATGAGCGGCGTGAGCGCTCCCTTCGCTAATAGGAACCCGGCCTTGAGGAGCTTGAACCCGGAGATTACCTTCGTGATAATCAAGCCCACGCCGGAGACGACGGCGATGACCGTGCCCGCTATGGTGAGGAAGCCGCCGATCGCCAGGACGACAAGCATGATGACCCGGACGAGCTCCTGGTTCTCCTCGACCCAGGAGCCGACCTTCGTGAGCACCTGCTCGCCCGTCGACATGAGATCGTTGATTGTGGGGAGTAAACTGTTCCCGATGGACTCCTTGACGTTCTGGATGCGCTGCGTGAGCCGCTCAAACCGCTCCGGCTCGGTCTCGTTGATTGCGTTCGCCATCTCCGTGGCGACCCCTGTGCCGGAGCCAAGGGCGTCGTACATGGTGAGGATGTTCCCCTGCAAGTCCTCGGTCTTGTTGTAGAGGAGGTCAATGAGGTCGACCGCCTCGTCCGTGCCGAAGGCGGAGGCGAGCTCCTGCTTCTCCATCGCGTCGATGGTGTCGCCGTACTTGCCCCGGAGCTGGTCGAGGATCTCGGGGAGGCTCTTGAGCTGGTTGTTTGCATCCAGGAACGAGAGGCCCAGCTCCTCGCCGCCCTTCGCTGCGGACTGGATGAAGGCGGCGTATTTCGTGCCCGCCTCGCTGCCGCTCATTGTCCCCTGCAACATGCCGAGGATGGTGAGCTGCTCCTCAAGGGGGACGTTCGCGTTCGTGGCCGACGCACCCAGGCTCTCAATGCTCGAGGCCATCTCGGAGCCCGTCGTCTTGAACTGCTGCACCGACTTCGCGATCCCTGCCGAGAACATCTCGCCGAACTCGAGATCGCTCATGTCGTCATAGTAGCCCTTATAAATGCCGTAGCCCGTGGCAAATAGCGAGGTCATCTCGCCCGCCGTGGACTTCGTCGCCTTCGCGGTCAGGGCCGCGAGGCTTGTGAACTCCGCGACGCCCTCGTCCGAGAGCGTCGCGATGCCGCTTTTGATGTCGTAGGCCGCCGCGATGAAGTCGGCCTTCGTGGTTCCGGCCCATTGGTCGGAGAACTCCCGGGCGGCGTCTTCGACCGCCCCGAGGTCTTTCACGCCCAGGGAGGCCAGCTCGCCGATCGCCCGTCTTGTCTCGAAGGTGGCCTCGACCGGGGACAGCACCGCCCCCGTGATCTGTGAGCCCACCTCCTGCATGACGGCCCCCGTCTTTGCCACGCTGCCGAGAGTTGAATTGACCTTTTGCAGCTTGGAGACGGTTCCGTCGACGCTGGACGTGACGCCAGCCATCGGCCCGGTTAGGTTGTCGATCAGGTTCATAATGAGCGACAATCGGAACACGGACTCTAAACTCATGCTTTGCCTTTCACCTCCTAACGTATGGAGGCGACCTTGTGCTCTTAATCAAGGCGACCGACGCCGCCCGGCTACTCCGAGAAAACCTCGGAGATCGCCCGGGCGACGATGCCCTCCTCGAGCTCCTGGATGTACCGCGCCTTCGCAACGTAGCGGAGGAACTCGTCGAGGCCGATCTCCTCAATGTCGAAGCCCTCTAAAAGAGCCGGAGGGAGGAAACGGTGGATTTCCAGAAGCCCGGCCTCCACGAAGTTTCCCTTCACCTCCGAGAGCTGCTCTTTTAGAGCATCTTCAAATTTGTCTGCTTAGAGAGGCCCAGCATCCCGAGCAGCTTCTCGCCGATGGAGAGCGCCAGGGCCGGGAACTCCTCAAGGTCGGCCTCGAGATCCGCTTCGCTTTCCGCGACCACGTTGTCAAAGAGGAAGGTCTTGAGGGCCTTCGTCGCGCCCTGGGCGGTAGTCTTGACGTATCTGTCATAGCTCGCCGTGGAGGGGCGCTTGAAGTAGAACTCGACCGTCTTCTCGGTCTCGTCGTCCACCTCGATCGTCGCGCCGACGCGGTAGACCTTGCCGTATTTCTCTTTCATTTCCTCGGCGCGGCTCTTGCCCGCGACTTCCTTCTTCATGTCTTCCATAGTGTTTTGTCCTCCTGTTCTCGATTATCTTGAGATAACGCCTTTATTTTGTGGGCTCGACGCCGTCCTCCACGATGCCGCCGACGATCATGAGGTCAATGTCCACCGTGAGGGACTTGTCGCCCTGCGCGGCCTTGTGGCTGCGCTTGGTGGGGATGACCTTCTTGAGCTCGTCGATCCGGGTGCGCTCCCCTTCGTTGGCGTAGGAGACGACCACGGAGGGCCACTCAATGCCATAGAACGGGATGCCCTTCGCCTTGCAGTAGGCGAGGACGTCGTCGTAGTCGTCCCGGAGCATGGACATCTTGCCGGACGCCTTATAATTGCCCTTGCCATACCCCCGGGGGCGGTAGCCCTTGCCGTAGCTTTCTTCCATCTCCTGCTCGTCGTCGTAGCTGATTTCCTGCACCACGAGCACGAGGCCGGGGATCTTGACGTCCACGTCGCCCCATCCGTAGGTCTGGCCGTTTACTTTTAGGGACATAGCTCTTTAACCTCCTTCCCTTAGTCGCTGGGCTGCGCCCTGCCGAGGTCTACCTCGACCTCCCGGATGTAGCCCCGGGACACATAGCGGATCTTGACCCGCATTGTCTCGTCCTCGAGGATGGTCTCCTCCTGCCCCTCGGGTACGGTGATCTCAGCGGAGCTGATCTCCTTCGCGTCGATCATGCGCTGCAAGGGGACGAACATGAACTTCGCCCGGGTCTCAAGCTCGCCCTGGACGTCCTCGAGGTCGATGTCGTCGTTGAGCAGAAGGAGCCCTTCCTTCCGGGTCTCCCGGATGATTTTGTTCTTGACCCGGACATCCTCGGCATAGCGGAAGTCACTCCCGTCCGGGCTCATCATCTTTGTGTGGTAGACGAAGAAGTCGTCGAGCCCGTCGTACTCCCGGAACGTGAGGTAGCCCGCCACGTCCAAAAGTTCGATGATGGAGTTGTCCATCCCGGCGGGGAGCAGCTCGAGGAGCTTCGTCTTCGGGATGCCGAACCCGGCCTCCGCCCTGGTTTTGCCGATGGACTCCTGCACCGCTGCCTTTGCGTAGAGGCCGCACACAAGGCCCGCGAGGTTGACGATCTGCGTCGTGCCGTCCAGCATGACGAGCCGCCCTGCAGGCGGTGACGACCTGGATGTCGTAGTTTTTGACCTTCTTGCGCTTGGCCTCCATCTCGAGGGCCCAATCGGTGAGATCCCCGCTGCCGCGCAAGTCGAGCTCGTCCTCGTCCCCCGTCTGGGGGAACGCCGCCTCGAAGACCACGAACACGGGCTTGTGGTAGGTGTCCCGGAGCTCAATTTGCGCCTCGCTCACGGCCTGCCAGAGAGGGAGGTCGCTCTCGCCGACGACGTGGATGAACTCATACTCCTCGGCGAACTTCTGGAGCTTGGTGAACGCCGCCAGGACGTCGCCGTTCGTCATGGTGGGGGCGGTGGTCGTGAAGCTGTAGACATCGTTCACGAGGAAAGAGCTCGGCTTCTGTTCCGACTCCGTCGCCTCCGTAAACTTGAGCTTGAGGCCCGTCCCCTCGATTTCATATTCCCCGGTGACGGGGACGGTGATCTCGTCGGTGTAGCTGTTCCCGCCGTCAATGGAGCAGATAAAGGCGGCGGAGTTGAGCCCGCCTTGCGCCGTGATCTTGACGACCACCGAGAAGGCGTTCGTCGGAGAGCCGTCCACGGTGACGGAGCCCCCTCCGTCGCCGTCCTTAGAAACGCTTCCCAGCTTGCCCGCCGTGGTAGCGGAGACCGGGAGACAGTAGATCCGCGACGCGCCGAACTGCACGGAGCTCACGACGGCATCCGCCAGAGGGGACAGGCCGAGGCGGGCCTTGATTTTCGCCGCGTCCATATCCCCGGTGATGATGATCGGCGTGTCCGAAACGATCGGAGAGACCCCGATCTTGAGGCTCTTTCCGTCCCCCGTCGCGGTGGCAAACCCGAGGAGGCCGTCCGTGACAGTGTGCTTGACATCTCGGAGCATTATCGTCTCGCCTCGCTTTCCTTTGTGGTGTGTGCCCCGTTCATGGGGGCGTTCTCAAAATTCTTGACCGCTGCGAGGAACTCCTCCTCGGTGACGGCCCTGCCGGGCTTCCAGCCCTGGGCGCTGCATACGCCCGCGAAGACGGCCCGCCCGACCTTGTGCTTCTTGCGGAGCTCCCCGATCTCAAAGAGCCCCGGAGCTTTCGGTTCCTGCGGCCCCGCTGCCTGTGTAGCTGCGGGGGCCGATGTTGCTTTATTCGCCATCTATAAACTCCTTTCCCTCGTTTTTGGTGATGGACTCAACCGCGACGTCGGAGACCTTCGCGAAGTCTGTGTCCCTGTAAACCCCGCCGTCAAACCTTATCTTGATTTGCACGGCGACCTGTGCCTTTAGAATAGAGTCGTCCTTGTCGACCCAGTCCGCCCCCTCGACCTCGATCGGAACAAAGTCCCCGTTGACGTAGATGCCCCGGTCGAGGCTTGAGAGGAACGCCCCGAACATGCTCTCGACCGCCTCGTCGGTATAGTCGCCGATTATCACGGTAAAGGCGAGGGCCCGGTCGAAGACCTTCCTCCTCTTTTTCTGCGCTCCCTCTTGGTCTCTATATCGTGTTTTGGAGCCGTTTCGGAGGAGGGTCTCCGACTCAAAAAGCACCGCGCCGATGTGACTCTCTTGACTCTTTTCGAGGGCCTTTTGCGTCGTGTACGGCTTGGACTTGAGGCCCGCCGCCTTGAGCTTGTCGAGGAGGTATTCCTTGCTTTCCTTGTAGAGCATTAGTCATCCCTCCCGATGAACTCCTCGGTCGTGGCCTTGATCTCCTGCATGTCCTCGTCCGAGAGGCCGAGGAAGGGCCGGGCGGGGATGTTGACCTTGACCTTCTTCTTGCTGATCCATTGTCCGCCCACCTGGAAGCGGAGGTTCTTCGCCCGCTTTGCCCGGATGGTGCGGCCCTTGTCGCCGAATTGGTGGGTTGCCGCGTGCTTGACATTTGTGCCGACCGCAAACCCGGAGGCGTCCGCCGTCGTCTTGATGGAGTTGCGGAGCTGGGAGGAGTCGATGAGGGTCTTGCCCCCGGTCTCTGCCGCCCGGATGGAGGTCTTCCACCGCTTGCCGTCCGGCCCCCGGCCTTGCTTGAACCGTTCGAGGGTAGACTCCCGGACGCCTTCGGCGAGGGCGATGTTGAGGCCCTTCCTGTCAAGCTCCGAATAACGCCGCATTTTTCGGAGGAGGGCGGCGGTGTCTCCTTGCAGTCGGATGCTATACACGCCCTACATCCCCCTCATGCTGCCCCGGGTGAAAAGCCGGGTGTTTGACTTCGCCGAGAACCCGGTCGCGGCTGCGCTTGCCGGGTCGTCGGCTTCCGTGCCGATGGAGACCTTCCCGTCGGCCACAAGCTCAAAGAACTTGATCGCCGCGTTGTAGCGGTTGAGGTAGGTCTTTTGGTCGGTGCTCTCGTCGATGCCGATCCGGGAAAACAGGTTATAGACCGCGATGTCCTTTGAAAACTTGTTGATAACCTTCGGGGCCGGGGAGAGCGGGACGGCGTACCTCTTGGCGAGGTAGCCGTCGATCTCCGCGTCGGCGTCGGCGATCGCGCCTTCAATAATCGGCGCGACGAGCTCCTCACGCTCGACGGGGTCTTCGATGAAGGTGTCCCCGATGATCGCGTTGAGGGCGTCGTCCTTGAGCATCTCCCGGACTTCCTCTTTCGTGCTGTAGCTCACGCCGTTCCCTCCCTTCGTCTGCTTGGCCGGGCTTAGGCTTCGGCGGTGCCGTCTCCGGCGTATGCCATCTGCCAGAACCCGAAGCCCGCGTTCCCTCGGGAGTCGACGCCATAGAGGAAGGTCTTCTTCATGAAGACGTTGTCGTCGGTCTCCTGGGTCTTGGAGACGAACTTCGGCTTCTTGCGCTGCTGCCAGATGAGGGGCTTGATGGGCCGGGAGGTGCAAAGCAAGAACCACTTGGAGTCATGCCCGGCGAGCTGCGGGATGACGAGGGGCTTCGCGGTACCCTGCATGGTGTTCTTGGTGCCGTTGATGTAGTCGGCGACCAGGATGTCCCGGGCGGTCGCTTCCAGGGCGGGCGGGACGGCGAGCACATTCGGGATGAGGTTCAGCGCCCGGCCCTTCGAGTTGGTGAGGCTCATCATAGCGGCGCGGGCGGCGATGTAGGACTCCATCGAGAGCTTGGCCGTGGTCTTGTTGGAGACGGCCTTCTTGCCGACCTTGTGGGCGTCGGAGAAAAAGGGCTGCCCGTCGTAGCACTTTTCGGAGAAGCCCTCCGCGAGCAGCTTGAAGATGAGATCGTCGGGGTGGGCTGCTGCGGACTGGCCGAGCATCTGGACAGACGGGTTATAGAGGCCGATCTTGTCATCCTCGATCGCGTTGCGGTCAATGCCGATCGTCAGCTCGAAGTCCTTGTTCTTGATGGTGTAGTCGCTCGCGCTGATGTTCTGGATCTCGCGGTCGCCGATCCATTCCCTCATCCCCGGGATGTCGCCGAGCCATGCGTAGGTCTCGGACTCCGTGGTCGAGGGGGTGACGGTGGCGATCTCGGTGTAGAGCGGGGTCACGCCCTCAAGCGCCTTGTTGAACAAGGTGTTGAAGCCGACGTAAATCCCCCTCAAAGTCTGCTGGTTTACAATCATGTTCTTTGTCCTCCTTCTGTTTTACTTTGCGGCGGCTGCGGGGGCGGTGAGGCCGAAGCCCATCTCCACGGCGACGCCTTCATCGTCCACGCGGATGACGAGGCCCGCCACGGACGCGCCCGTCCCGGTCTTGGTGACGGTCTGGTCGTCCTCCATGTAGCAGAGGCCCAGCACGTCGGCGGCGGTGATCTTGCCGCTGGTGGAGTTCTCAAAAACGAAGGTTCCCCGGCTGACGCGGATGACGGCGTCGCCGTCCCCGCCCTTGTTCTCGACGGTCTCCTCGGCCCGGCCCGCTGCCTTGAGGTCTGCGGCCTTCTTGCCGGGGATCGCGTAGCCGTTGGCGTCAACCGCCACGATCGCCCCCTGATAGATGGTGGTCGCGCCCTTGACAGGGAGGGCGATGTACTTCCCGCCGAGCTCGGACGTGTCTCTCACATTGGTCAATGCTGCCATGATGTTACTCCTCCTTCGTGCCGTACTTTTCCAGATCCTCGGCGCTCACGCCGAGCTGCTTGCATATGAGCATCGTCGCCTCGTCGGGCTTTTTGCCCTTGAGTGCCAGGGTCTCGCCGCCCGCGACCTCGCTCATGGGGACGACCTGGGGCGCTTTCTCAAGGAACGACTTGAACCCGTCCGGGCTCTTGAGGGCGTAGCCCTTGGCCCATTCCTTCTGTGCCGGGGTGATCTTGCCGCTCTTGAGCGCCAGCTCAACGGCTTCCTCGGCATCCCGGTCGGCGAGCTGCTCCTCAAGGGCCTTGACGCGTCCGTCGATGCCGCCCTTGAGGGACATGATGACGGCGGCGACCTCGGCGGCGGGAGCCCCGGCCTTGAGCCCTGCGGAGCTCACAGACGGCCTTGTTCGCGACGACGGTGTCCTCCTCGGGCGGCTGCTTGCCGTCCCCGGGCTTCTTGCCCTCGGCGGCTTCCTTGAGGGCTTTGTTCTCCTCGATGCAAGCGGAGAGCGCCTCGAGGATCTGCTCCTCGCCCGCGTCTTCGCCCAGGCCGAGCGCCGCCGCGAGCTTCTTGATGAGTTCGTTCATGTTGGTTTTGCCTCCTTCAAATGTGGATGAATTTACAATCGGGGTCATGCCCGCGATCGCTGGGGTGTTGGTGAGGGCGAGGGAGTGGAGGCCCGTCGCCTTGTTGTCCGACTTGCGGACGGTGATGACCGGGGAGAGGTAGCGGTATTCCTTGTTCTCAAGGTACTGCTTCGCCGGGAGCGTCCACTCGACCCGGGCCTTGATGTGCCCGTCCTCGGCGAACAGCTCCTTGACCCATCCGGCGGCGGGGGCCCGGTCTCCTGTTAGGGTCTGGTGCTCGTAGTCGACGACAAGGTCGACGCCGCGCTCGGCGATCTGCGCCTTCATCGCGGCGAGGCTTTCCTCGTCGACGTCGAACTCTCCCTTCTGGCTCACGACATGGCCGAAGGGCAAAACGGAGATGACCTCCGGCGCTCCTCCGACATCCACTTCGCCCCCCTTTAGGGTGAGAAAATCGCTCATTTTCTGCCTGTCTCCTTTGCTTGGTGCTTGAAGCCCCCGGAAACGCTGTTATTCCGCGTTATAACAGGGTGAACCTGCCGCGCCCCGGGAATTACACTCCCCGGCCCCTCGGCCCTTCCTGGGGCCTCTGTGGGCCTTATTTGCCCGGGTTCTCTTTTTCCCGGTTTTGGTACGCCTTCACAAGCGGCGCGGGGTAGTCCTTGAGGTCGGGCTCGAAGCGTACCTTTGCCGGGTTGGTCGAGAAGTGCGGGTCGGGCATGAGGCCCTCCGGCGCTGTCTGTTCCACCTTGAGCCCCCGGGCCTCGACCTGTCTCTTTGAGAGCGTCTTGACCGTGCAGCGGCATCGGAACCCGTTCGGCGGGAACCATGTATTCCATACCTCGCTGTCTGCTGGGAAGACCCGCCCGTCCATCGCGAGGTGACTCGGGCGGGTGTGGGCGTCGTTGACGGCGTCATACTGCCAGTAGGGGCGGAGCTTCATGACGCCCGGGTCTGTCATCTGCTCATAGTGGCCCACATTGTAGGCCGTTTGGATGTTGGTGCGGAAGATGAGGTCGGCTTGCAGCGGGTCGAGCCCCTCATAGCCCTCGGCCTCGAGGAACTCGTTCATATTGCGCCGGAACTCCGAGAGGGGGTTCCCCTGTTCCAGCGCCGCGAGGATCTCCTCATAGAACCGCTTGAGGATCTGCGCCTTCGTGTAGCCGCCCACTGTGAAGGCGAGCCCCCGGTACTTCTCCGCGATACCGTAGAAGACCGACGCCGTGACCGGGACGCGCTCCTTGAAATACTGGACGGCCTCCTCGAAGGTCATGTCCTTTCGGTTGAATACGGCCTCAATGTCGTCCATCTTCCGCCGCCCTCCCTTCGAGGTTGGCGTAGAGCATGACCTTTTGAAGCAGCTCCTCCACCTCCGAGACATCCATCTCGCCGAACAGCTCGGCGACGGCCTTCTCGTCCTCCATCATGTCCCGGAGCTCCTCAAGGCTCTCCGCGTTCTCAATCTTTTTGAGAACCGGGCCGAACGCTTTCTTGAAGGCCCCGGCGCTTTTCCGGGTGGCCGCTGCCGCCAGACGGTCGACGCGCTCTTGCGTCCCGTGCCCCGCTCCGTCCCCGGCCTTGAGCGCGATCGGCTCGCCGGGCTGCGCCTTGAAGGAGAAGGGGCCGAACCCCGCCCCCTGCGCCGTCTGCCCGGGCGGGGTGGCGACCTCCTCGTCGCCCTCGGGCTTCGGGATGGAGAACTTCTTGTAGATGTAGCTTGTCGGAACCTTGAGCCCCGCCTCCCGGATGAGCGTCCCGATGACGGTCGCCGTCTGCGTGAGATCCTCCGACTCCTCCGCGTCGAAGCGGAGGTACGGGATGCGCTTGTCCTCCCCAAAGTTGTAGAGCACCAGGGGGCGGATGAGGTCGCGCCGGATGGTGGCCGCGATTGCCTTGCAGTCCGCGACGGTGAGGTCGTGGCGGACGTCGTTGTGCGTCTTGCTCTGTGCGTAGCTGCCGCCGCCCGAGTCCGAGGTCAAGGTCTGCCCGAGGATTGCCTTCGAGACCTGTTCGTCGCAATAGCGGGCCAGCCGTTCATAGAGGTCGGTCGAGCTGGTCTTCTCGGTGTTCACGAACTCGATCGCCGTGCCGTCCGGGAAGATGCCCGCCGCGTCCGCCCCGATTGCGACGAGGGCTTGCATGAGCGCCCGCTTGTCGTCCTCGCTTGCGCCTGGCTGATACTTCCCCAGGCGGAGCGGCATCCCGAAGACCTCGCAAAACGCGACCCAATCCTTGAGGGTGTAGTTCTTAAAGAGGTACATCCAGGCGACCACGCGCAAAACGCCAGCCCGGGAGGGGTGGCCGCTGCGGGCCTTGTATTTGTGTACGATGAACTTGTTCTTCGGGAGCTCGATGCCCTCCGGGGCCTCCTGGGTTCTCACCTTGAAGGAGTCGTCGACGCTGTCCCAAAAGAACCGCTTTTGATGACGGGAACGGATGTCGCCGACGACAACGTGCCCCTCGTCGTAGCTCCACATGATTTCCGAGACCGCGAAGCCCTTCCCGATCGCGTCCAGGAGGTCGAGCATGATGTCCTCAAAGCCCTCGATGCCGCCGAGCTGCGCTTCCACAAACTCGGCGATCTCCTTGTCCCTGGGGTCGTCGCTGTCAAAGGGGATGATCTCATAGTCGAGGCCCGTGACCGCGTTCTTCCTCGTTTGGAGCTGGGAAAAGAGGTGCGGGTCTTTCTCCTCCATCTCCTCAAAGAGCTCGGCTTGCCGGAGCACGTCCCCGGCGTCCGCCTCCTTGAAGATCTCCGCCAGCCGGACGGGGGTGAGCCCGTCCGAGGGGTACTCGCTGTACTTGTCTGTTACCTGGGCGGCTGCGACCTCCCGCGTCTCGGGGCGGCGCTGGAACAAACCTCTAAGGCTCCACCGCTTTCCCTTGCTGCTCACTCGACCACCTCCTCAATGCGCCGCCGTGCTTTTTCATAATACTCGTCGTCAAGCTCCACGCCGATGAACCGCCGCCCCGACTTCTTTGCGGCGACAAGAGTAGAGCCGCTTCCGGCAAACGGGTCAAGGATGAGGTCGTCTGGCTTTGTAACTGCCGTAATAAGGTTTGCAATCAAGCCCACTGGCTTCTCTGTCGGGTGGATCATCTGGGCGCTGCCGAGCTTGCTGAAGGTGACGAGATCTTTCGGCCTGCCCCCGGGGAAGCTGTACTTCCCCTTAATCGCGAAGACGATGTTCTCATGTGCCGGGGCAAAGGCTGCTTTCGTGTCCCCCATACCGTGATAGACCTTGTCCCAAATAACCTCACTTTTGACCCGGAAGCCGGCCAGTTCAATCGCGTCGATGAAGGTCTGCTCTACATCCCAGCGCGTGAAGCATAGGAGCGTTCCTCCCGACTTGAGTACGCGGAAAGCGTCATAAAGGAACCAGATGAATGGGGCTTTGTCGTTTTTAATCCTTGCCCCGGTCTGTGAGACGTAGTTGATGCCATAGGGCGGATCGGTGATAATTGCGTTCACACTCTCGTCCGGCATTTGCCGGAGCACAGTGAGGCTATCTCCGTGAATGATTGTGTTCTCATGAATAACTGTACTAATAATGCCTCACCTCCTTAGTAGGCCCCGCGCCGAAACTTGATAGCGCGGCCCAAAACTGATTTATAATCCGTGTGCTGCCCCACCTTGACCGAGAGGGCCAGGAGACGGCCATTTGCAGCGCATCCGGCCCGTCGTCGTTCTTCCCCATAGGGTACTTGAGCATCTGGTCGAGGAGGGCCTTGTGCCGCTTGGAGAACTTGAGGTAGCCGTTCTTCACGAAGGGCTGCAAGGACTGGATGCGGGCGTCCTTGTTCTGGACGCTGTTGATCTCCTCGATGGGGAGGTACTCGCCGATTTCGGCGGACTTCTGCCGCATGATCTCGGCAAAGTAGTATTGAAACTGAACCGTCTCGACGCCGAACTTGTAGAGGGGCTTCTTGTACTCCCGCTTCAAACGGCGGGACGCCTCGATCGCGTCCTCAATGATTTTGTCCGGCTTGCGCTTGGCGATGTCGGCAATCACGACGTACATGTAGCCCGTCGAGGTGTCCTTCGCCACGGCGATGATCGCCGAGGTGTCGCTCTTGCGGTTCTTGCCGAGGGAGGGGTCGTTCGCCGCGACGAACAGGAACCGCGCCTCGGAGAAGTCCGGGGGAAGCTGCCCGTCGTCGTAGTAGTCGATCCACTCCTCGGCAAACGCGCAGCTCTCCGGGTCGATGGGCTCGTTCTGGATCTCGCTGCTGAAGGACGCCTCGCCCTCCGATACCCTCATAACCATGAGGGCGTAGTAGGGGAGCTTCTCCTCCCACAAGACGGCGGTTCCTTCCAGCATCGCGGCCTCGTTCGCCTTGAAGAAGTCCTCGGCGTCTTCCTTGTGCCTGGGGTTCTCAAGGTCGGTGAAGATGCGCTCCCAGGCGTCCCACAAGGCCGTGTTTGCCGCGAAGGAGATGACGCCCTTGTAGCGGACGGCCTCATACTCGGGGTTCTTGGCGACATTGGCGAGGAGGGCGTCGTAGTGGAGCAGCGTTCCGATGTAGACGATGTCCGTGTAGGTGTCGCCCGCCTTGCTCACGGCCTTATAGAACCAGTCCCGGAGCTTCTTTCTTTGCTCGGCTGTGTTGACGTTCTCGTCGTTCTCGAGGTCGTCGCACAAGATGAGGTCGGGCCTCCATTGTTTGTGCCGCCGTCCGCGGATCTTCTTGCCCGCGCCCAGCGCCTCGATCTTGACCCCGTTCGAGAGGAGGATGACCGACGCCTTCCAGACGCGGCCCACAAGCTCCCCGAAGTCCTCCCGGAGCGCCGCGTTCTCCTCAAGCTCCGTTTTGATGTCGGAGAGGAAGCCCTCGGCCTGTTCCGAGCTGTCCGAGAGGATGATCTCGTAGTGCTTGTAGGCGTACACCGCCGAGTGGATGGAGTCCTTGAAGGTGAAGTTCGTGCTCTTGGCGTGTCCACGCGGGGCCTCGACCGCCCTCCGGCATCCGTCCGCCCGGCTGATTTCCTTCGCGTCGGTGGCGGGGTTCAGCCCCTTCATGACGCCCTCGCGGAAGATGCGGTCGAGCTCCTCGTGAAACGGGGGCGACGGCCTCACAAAGTAGTGGGGGAGGTAGGCCCGCCCGAAGTAGCCCAGGTCAACCGCCCCGAGCTTCCGGCGTAGCCCCTGGGGCCCGTGAGCTCTGCCCCGGCCCGGTACTCCTCGAGGAGCTGCGCCCGGAGCTCGGGGAAGTTCGTCCCCTTCTGGACATACTGCTCAAATAGTTCCCGCTGGTACTCCCGGCTCGCGACCGCTTCCCGGTCTTCCGGCTCCTCGAGCCGTTCCAGGTAGTCCTTGAGGTCAATCTTCGCCATCGTCGAGCACCTTCTCCCTCGCCCTTGAGAGGACGTCGTGCAGCTCCCCGGCGAGTTCCGGGTGCTGCTTGATCGCCGCCATGAGCTCCGCCTCAAGCTGGTCGAAGGCAAGCTCGGCCTTCTTCTTCATGTCCTGCCGGACGCGCTTCTCATAGGTGGCGTTCCGGGCGAGGCTTGCGATGAGCCGCCCCGCCTTGTCAAGCGGCATCTCCTGGAAGTCGCCCTCCGCCGTGCTCACGCGCTGCATGAGGCCGTCCATGAGAACCATCGACGCCGCTTTCGTGTAGTCGAGGTCGGGGTGCGCCTCTACCGCCTGGGCGATCAGCCTGGGTGCGCTGTAGGGTCTCGGCGACCCGCTGCGCCGCCTGGGTGCTGCGGATCGCGTAGCGCCCGATCGCGCTCTTGCTGATTTCGTAGCCCTCCGCCTTGAGCCACGCGGAGAGCTCCTCGTAGGTGTTGGCCGTGTCCGCGAGCCGGACGTCGAGCTCCGTCTTGATGTCGTCCGGGAGCTTGTCGATCGTCGAGCTGATCCGCGTCCTCCGGCGCTCTTTCTTAGACATCGACGCCCGGGTCGTCCCTCGTGCCTTCCACAAGGTCGACGCCCGCCTTCGTGAGCTGGATGACGGCGTCGCGGCGGTAGGCGTTGTAGGCCGTGGCCCGCTTGTCCGTGAACTCGATGTAGCCGCCGTCCTCCAAATAGGAGAGCTGCTTCGAGATGTCCGGGACGGTGATGAGGTTGTCGGCGAGGAGGGCGTTCGTGATCTGCCGCACAAGCAGCGAGTTCTGATTGCCTTTCGCCAGGGCCCGGACGATGTAGCCCCGGATCGCCTTGTTCTGCCGGATCTCCTGCTCCGTCATGTCGTCAAAGTATGCCATACGCTTTTATCCCTCCTTTGCTGCGCCCCTGTATAGGAGCTTGTCGAGCTTCTGGTCGATGTTGTTCGAGACCCGGATGAAGTCCTCCCGGGTCGTGTAGATGAGGGGGAGGTCGGCCTTGAGGTCGCCCAGCTCTCCGCGCACGGCGGCGATCTCCTCGGCGTTCTTCTTGTCCGCTGCCTTGAGCTCCGAGACCGCCGCCTTCATCTCGCCGATCGCGTTCTTCACTCCCCACGCGGCGACCCCGATGATCGCCGTGATGACCGTCTGAAAGACGAACATCGCGATTGTCGCTCCGTCCATGTCGGCCCCTCCTTACTGCGCGGCGGCTCCGGCCTTGTCTTCCGGCGCGGCGTCCTTAATCAGTTCCCCGGAGAGTGTGAGATAGGGGTCTTCCTGCTTGACCTTGAGGACGGCGTCCTCGATGACGGCGGTGAGGTACTTGTCGAAGCTGCCCAGGTTGTCGGTGATGACCTTCTGCGCCTGGGGGCTGATCGCCGCCTTTACCTCGTCGAAGACCTGTTTCCCCAGGGCGAGCAGCTCCTCCCGGCTTGCCTTGCCGCTCTTGACCGCGTCCCGGAGCGCCTTCGCCGTGGTCTGCTCCATCGCCCCCACCGAGACCGTCGCAAGGTTGACGACGTCATCAAGGGCGTCCTCGAGCACCTTCCGGCCCGCCTCGTCCTTGATCTGCGCCGTCTGCTCCTTGAGCTTGGCCGCGCCCAGGCGGATGTAGTACACCGCGTAGGCCCCGGCCAGGGCGATGACCGCGAGAACGACGTTGACAAGAGCGTCGCTCGCTGCGCTTTGGATGAGTTCCATGTTCATGTGTGTCTGCCTCCTTTGGACAAAAAATAAGAGTACAAGCTATAGCTTGTACTCTTATCTTAAATCCCGTTCCCGGAAACTTATATACAAAGCAGTTCTAAGAGTTGCCGCTCACGGGAGGAGCTCGTCGTCCTCCTGCCCCGGGTCGTTGAAATAGTCGAAGATGTCGATCTGCCCCTCCGTCTGCCCTGGGCCGCAAATCCGGCGAACCCATCGCTCTGTGACGCCGTACTTCCGGGCGAGCTCCGGGTGATTGTAGCCGTTGAACTCCTCTTTGATGCGGGCGTCGCGGACGGGCCGGGTGACGCTCTCGGGCTTCGGGATGTAAACCGTCGTACCCCCGACGACCTCGGCGAGCTTATAGAAGTTATCCGTCCCGATCGCCTCGGCGATCATGCGGTAGAGCCCTTCGGGGAGCATTTCCAGCGTCAAACCCTCGGCGAGTTTATCCATGTCCTGTGCCCTCCCTTCCTGTTACATCCTGCCGATGATCGCCAGGATTTCCCCGACCTTGATCGGTTGGTCGAACTTCGCCTTCCACACGTCCGGGGAGTTGATGATGCCGCGCTCTACCAGGGCCTCAAAGCCCGCCTTTTGCCATTCCGGGGTATTGGCCGGGTAGCCGTCCCCCGGGTCTTGGAAGGCGAGGATCTGGCCGAGCAGCTTCACGATGTTCGCCCCATAGCCCGCGCCGGGAACCGCCCAGCCGCGCCCCTGCGGGTTGTCCGCCGCGCCCAGCCATTCCACATAGGGGGCCACGCCACGGGCGACCAGGGAGAAGCGGGGGTCGACGCAAGCGTTCACGAGGGCCTCGGTGGATGCGTATGCCTTGAGGTGCTGGATCTGCGCCCGGACGCCCGTGCGCGGGTCGGGGAAGCTCGCCGCCTGTCCCGTGGCGTTGCCGTTGAGGGCCCCGATGCCCGCGAAGTTGTTCATCTCCGGCGTCACGATGCCGCCGTATTTGAAATAGCCCGTTTCGTGGAGGCTCTGCGCGAAGGCCACGTCGCCCCGGACGCCCTCGGCCTCGCCCTCCTCGATGAACATGCGGGCCAGCTCCTCCACGGTGCAGCTCGGGAGCTGCGGCGAGGCGTTCTTGCTCAAGCAGAACGCCGCCATCTGTGACGCGGTGGCCTGGGCCTTGCCCATGATCGCCGTCTTGTCTTCCGTGCCCGGCGCGGTGGAGCCGCTCATCAGGGCCGCGACATCGTCCCGGGCGGTCTCCATCGACTTCCCGAACTTGGGGAACCAGTGTGTCACGTCGGCGTGATTGCTGCCGAGCTTTAGTTTGTGGCTGTCCGCGTGGCACAAAATGGTCGGGACGGTGACGCCGGAGCAATCGGCGGTTCCTTTGGGGGCGATGCCGTAGAGGGTGCAGAGGTACGCCGTCAGCTCACACGCCTCTTGATACACGGCGGCGAAGTAGTCGGCGTCCGTCAAGGCGTCCTCACAGATTTCAAACTGAATCCATCCGCTGTTGCATGACCCCTTGCTGCCGCTCCCACATCCCCACGGCCTAAAGTCCCAGGGCATCGTCTGAACCGCCGCGACGCTCCCGTCCGCGAGCTTCCCGATCCAGGCGTTCAGGCCCGCTTGTGTGTCGATGTGGTTCCAGTCGTTCTTGTTCGCGTTGGTGCCCAGCTTGGACAGGAGCTCGGCTCGGTCGGGTGCGCCGTCGTCCGGCTGAACATATCGCTTGAGGGTCGGGTTGTTCGCCCCGGTGCTGTGCCACAAGACGCCCTTGACCGTCATCTTCTTGGTGCCCTTGTAGCACGTGCTCTGTGTCATCATGCACGTCATGGGCGGGTTGCTTTTGCTGTACTTCATGATGTGTTGTTTGCCTCCTTATAATTTCCAGATGGGGAGGACGACCTCGTCGGCCAGCTCCCCGATTGTGTACTTGCTGCGCCCTTCGGCTTCCAGCTTGCGGAGGAATTTGTTGTACTCCACCGCCAGCTTGAGGGCCTTATAGACGCCCACCTGTTCCGGCGTGACTGCCGGAAGCTCCGGGCCCGCTATGAACTCCACCGCCCGGAGAAGGGAGACCTCCGCCCGGATCGGGTCGCCCTTGAGGAACTCCTCCCACTCCGCCCAGGTCTCCCGGGCGAACTTCTTGCGGTTGAGCCTGGGCTTGTCGGGCGGGAGGACTCCCTCCGCTTGGAGCTGCTTCTTCATCGCTGCTCTCTCGGCCTTCTCGCGCTGTGTGAGGCGCTTCTTCTTCGTTGGCATAACTCCCCCCTCAACACGGAAGCGGCCCGCCCTGGGCTCCTGCGCGGCTTTCTGCTGTTCTATGAGGCCCCGAGTGAACTCCGCTATCTCCATCTGTTGCCGAAGGTGTACGGCGGCTCCGAGTGCCTGGGCTGCCGAGGCAAGCTCGGGGGTCGTGAGCTTGAGCAGCTCCTCGCGGTCTTTCTTGCTGGTGGGCTTGCCCAGGAACCGCCGCGCCTGGATGATCTCGACCATCGCCAGCTCCACGGCCAGCCGCTCCACCGCTCCGGCAAACTGCCCCGCCTTCCGCGCTCTTTCGCTCATGTCTCCACCTCCGGCCAGCCGTCCGGCCCGAGGGGAGCGTAGCCCAGCCGCCCCCGGTACACGTTCGCCGCCCGGATGACCTGGGCGAAGGCGGCGTCGCTTGCCAGCTTCTCCCCGAACCGATCCAGGAGCGAGCCGGACAGGTTGAGACCCGTCGCCCGGGTGATGTGCTCCACGGCCTCGGTGTCGATCTCCGTGAGGCGGCGGGCGACTTCCTCCGGGAGCTTCTCATAGTAGGCCCGGAAAAAGGCGAGCCCCATCCCGCCACACGCCCCGCGCCGGATCTCGTCCTGTGTCAGCTTGACCCCTTGCAGCGCGTCCAGGATCTCCGCGTCGGTCTCCGCCTTCTTGACGGGCTCGTCAAAGTTGTTCATGCTGCCCCTCCTTCTCTCCGTCGCGCCGTATGTCCTCTAATATGTGGGTACGGGGCGCATAGCTGCGCCCCTCGCTCCGGCGCTCCTGCTTGCGGACATCGCCTAAAAGCCGCTCAAGGCCCTTGATGACGGTGCGGTTCTGCTCTACCCAATCCACCACGGGCCGGGTCTGCTCCGCGATGTCCTTCGCCGTCCGGCGCTGCCGCCGCACTTCCCGGATCTTGAGCCCCAGCCGCGCCCGGCCCGGGGCCTTGTCGTCTCCCAGCTCGAGCGCGTGGAGGAGGTCTTGCGTCGCGGCCTCCGCCTCAGCGCGGTCGGCCTCCGCCATCCTGTGCCGTTCCGTGGTCTCCCGGAGGAAGGCGAGGAAGCTCTCAAGCCCTTTACTTGTCCCGACGTCCATCCGCGCCCTCCTTCCGCTGCTCCCGGGCGAGGATTGCCTTGAGCCCCTCGATGACCTTCTCACACTGGCCCGCGTCCAGCCATTCAAGGCGGTCGATGCCCGTCATCCGCTTCACGAACCCCTCAATCCGGCGCTTGTCGCTGTTCCAGCCGAGGGCCTCGGTCAGCGCGTAGATCTTCCGGCGCTGCCGTTCGGTCGTGGGGTTGCCTCCCTCATCCGTGCGCTTGCTCCGGCTTCCCCGGGCTGCGCTGTCCTTCATGTTTTGCAGGACGCGGGCGACGGCGGTGATCTCGCCCTGGGTGAGCTGCTTCATGCTCCCCTTGCCCGTCTCCCGGTACACGACCCCGTGGAGGTCTTCGTCCGTGAGCCCCAGCTCCGGCGACTTGGCGATCGCCCATAGGGTGCGGATGGAGGGGAGCTTCCGCCCGCTGCGTGTTGTTGCTGCTGCCATGATTTACACCTCGTTTCTCGGCCCTCTTATTGCCCGGCCTTGACCTGTTCCAGCTTCGAGAAGTTCAGCTCATAGCCAAAGACGTCTTGCTGCTTCCAGGTAGCGCCGACCGCGTTGACGGTGTCCTCGCCGTACTTCTTGAGGGCCTCCTTCGAGACGTCCTCCTTGACGACGATGCAGTCCATCATCTGCCGGGTCTTGAGGCGGCGGATGATCTCCTCGATCTTCTCCTTCGCCCGGGGGAGCGACACGGAGGTCGAGAGCCGGAACCCTACCTCGCCGAAGGTGAGGGCCCGGGTCTTCGTCTTCCCCATGTCTGCCCGGTGCTCGGTGACAAAATCCTTGAGCTCGCGCTCGAGCTTGGCGACCCTGTCCTTGTACGGCTTGCTCTGCTCCTCTGCGGCCTTCTTCGCCCCGAGGATCTGCTTGTTCATCTCACCCTCAATGTCCGCGAGGGCAAGCTGCGCTTCCGCAATCTGACGGAGGGCGTCGTTTGCGTCCTCCCAGGTCTTGACGCCCGAGGGCTCGACCACTCTCTTTCTTGCCATGTGTTGACAACTTCCTTTCTTGTAGTTTTGTTATGTGCCCGGGGAGCTGCCTCCCCGACGCTTTCCTTCTGCCCGCCCGCCTCCTGCTCCTCGCCGTCGTATAGGATGTAGGTCTTCGAGAGGAGCATATACAAGCCCAGGGGCCCGGTGAGGAAGGCGGCGGTCGCGTCGCTGTCCTCCGGCGTCCTCCCGCCTCGGGCCATAACCAGGATGAGGGCGGTGATCGCCAGCATAGCGAGCCCCATGAGCCGCTGCTTTCTCATTTTCATTGTCCCGGCCTCCTCCGCGTCAAAGCATCATGAGGCTCGAGGCTTGCTCAATGATCTTGACCGTGACGACCCTCTCGCCCCTCTCCTCAAGGATGCGGGACACATTGGAGAGGGTGCGGTCGAGGAGGCGGAAGCATCCCGTCTGCATGTTGCAGGCCCGGGCCTTGAGCTCGACCATCGCGTCCGGCGCGACCTCGAAGCCCGCGAGGTAGCCCTCCACCTCCGAGGGGTCAAGCCCCTTGAGGCTGACGTAGAAGTCGACCCGGTTCGCCATGCGGACGAGGTAGGTCTTGATCTGCGCCTCGAGCTTCGGCTCCCCGGCGATGACGAGCCCCACGTCCGACTGGTCGAAGATCGCCCGGAGGATCTCCATCTTCTTTTGGGTGTACTTCGAGACGAGCTTGTCCGCCTCGTCGATGATGAGGAGGTAGCCCTTGTTCGTGTTGAAATAGTCCCGGATGCCGTTGACCCTGCGCCAGATCGTCCCGTAGCCGCTGGGGATGCCGAGGGCCCGTTCGATCGCCTCCACAAGATCCCGGCTGCTCATGGTGTCGTCACACTCGATATAGGCGACCCGGGGGAGCTTGGCGTACTGCCGGAGGGAGTAGGTCTTGCCGTAGCCGCTGCGGGCGACCACGATGCCGAGCCCGATGTACTCTTGACAGCTCTGACACACGCCCAGCACCTTGAGGGCGTCCCGGCTCTCAAAGAAGGCGGGCTTCGTCCCGGTCTTCCGGCCCGGCTCCGGGAGGGCCACGTCCTCCCCGGTGCGCCCGGCCAGCCAGTCCGCGAGCAGCTTCTCAATGGCTGCGATGTCCCCCTCGTACTTGCCCGAGAGGTAGCGGGAGATCGTCGGGCGGGAATAGCCCGGGATCTCGCTTGCCAGGGTCGCGATGCTGGTCTTCGTCGCCGCGAGGTAGTCGTTGATCTGCTCCGCGAGACTCTTGCTGTTGGTATAGGTTGCGGCCTGGGCCGCTGCTGCTGTGACTTCCATGTTGTACCTCCTATTCGTTCATAGCCCTCAAACGGGCGAGGGCGTCGTCTGCCTTGTTGGTGAGGAACTCGTCCCCGGATGTCTTCTTCCTGGCCTTCCGGCTTGCCGCCGCTTCCGCCCGGTATTCCTTGTCGTTCGGGAGGGCGATGACCTTCGGGCTCCGCTCCGCCTTGATGGTGAGGTCGATCATGCCGACCGCGCTCGAGGGGCGTCCGCCCTCCTGGACGCGGAGCTCGTAGGGCCTCCGCATGTCTTCCAGGATCTCGCGCATTTCCTTCTCCTGCCGCTTCTGGTCGCGGAGGTGGCGCTCAAGCGCCGCCTGTGAACAGTGGGGCCCGAAGGCCAGGAGCTCGGCGGAGACGGCCTCGCATATCTTCCGGCCCTCCTCGTCGAAGACGTAGAGCTTCGTGACGTCGTCGATGTCCCACTTGATGCCGACGTGCTTGCCGACGTAGTGACAAAGCTCGTAGTCCGTGTAGAGCGTCCCGAACTTGGTGATCCCCTGGTTCCGCACGAGGGCGGTGTCCGCCTTCATGAGCAGCATCGCCGCATACTCCCGGGGCGGCGCTGCCTTCTCATAGCGTTCGCCGTTCTCAAAGAGCGAGATCGGCGTGACCCACTTCTCGCCCGCGTCCTTGAGTCCCCGGTGCTCCCGGGTGTGGTACTTCGTTTCCTTCCACTCCGTCCACGCCTCGAAGAACTCCTCCATCGTGAGCAGCTCCCCACGCTCGAGCATCCCGTCGACGTCCTTCTGCCGCTTGGCGTAGGTCTTGGAACCCGTGAGGGTGCCCGTGTAGCTCTCAAACCATTTTGAGAACTTGGAGCACACGGTCGAGAAGAAACGCTCGATCGGCTTGTCCCACGGCTGATAGGGGAGCGACCGCCCCACCTCCTCGATGCCGATGCTCTGGTAGAAACCCACCGTCTCCGCGTCGAACTCGAACTCGATGTTCCGCTTCTTCCGGCTCTGGCCCGTCATGGTCTTCGCCGTGTAGTCCTTGCCGTTGTCCACGTGCAGGATGTGGGGGACGCCGCCCGGGTGGGAGTAGAGCATCTTCACAAGGCTCTCCTTGAGGGTCTGGTTGTTGGCGTCTACACAAGCCACGTCGCCCACGATCGCCCGGCTCCGCATGTCCATCCATGCGACGAGCTTCGGGCGGACGGCCTTGACTTTCCCGTTCGGGGCAACCCACTGAACCCAAAAGTCGAAGGTGTGCTCGTCGCCGACCACGTACTCCATGACCTTGAGGCTCGTCGCGTCCCGCTTGCCCTTGAGCATCTTCTTGTTCTTCCACTCCCGGGAGCCGTTGGCCGCGAGGTAGCGGGCCGACTCTGCGCCCCGGCTGTCCATGAGGTGCTTGATGTACCGGGCGACCGTCTTGATGCTGGGGTAGCTCTCCCAGCCCCGGCCCTCGGCGACTTCCTCAAACTTCTCATAGAGCATCTCAATCGTCCCCAGGTTGGCGGCGAAGCGGTGGTCGAACCAGATGTTTTCAATGAGCGCCTTTTGCTCGTCCGTGAGGCTTGGGAAGGTTGCCTTCTCCTTCGGCTTCCGGCACAAGGCCAGCGCCCGGAAGTAGTCCCGGTTCTGCCCGTCCTCCTTCTCCAGCTTGAGCGCCCAGGCGTTCGCCTTGAGGACGTTGCTCATGTAGCGGTAGAGGGTTTGCGGGCTCACGCCCAGCCCCAGCGCGTAGCGTTCCGCGTAGGCCGTGCGGTTTTCCGGGCCGTCGTACTCTATGAAGTCTTGAACCCGTGCCGCCAGCTCGACGGCTTCGTAGAACTCCTTCTTATGCTGCTCGGTGTAGTGGTTGAGGTCGACGCCCACATACCAGGGCGCGGACTCTGCTCGCTTCTCTATGACGACATCCCTCCCGTCCACTTTCTGCGCCGCCCGCCACGCCTTCCGGCCTTTTGGGGAGAGCGAGGAGACCGCAATCAAAACTTGCTCCTTGCCTCCGCCCTCCCGGGGCTGCGTCTTGGTCTTGTACTGCTTGGGGTTGCGGGCGATGCGTTGGGCGAATGTCCCATACTTCACGCCCTCGAACTCCGCCGCCTCCTTCATGGTGATGAATACGTCCGGCACTCCTGTCCCTCCCTTCCTGCTGTCATGCTGCCGTTGCCTTCTCGACCTTCCGGGGGTCGAGCTTGAGGGCCGCGATGAGCGCCGGGAGGTACTTCTCGCCCGAGCGGACGCCGTAGAGAATGTAGCTTAGATACTGCGGCGACGTCCCGATCTCGGCGGCGAGCTGCGACTTTGTCTTCTCCTGGTCGGCGAGCGCCTTGACGACGAGCTTCCCCAGGGGGCAAAGTTTGCCGTTGCTTTTCATCGCTGTCCTCCTTCCTGTGTAGTCGTTCTTAGAATTACTTCCGCCCCAGGCGGTGCAGCGAGAGGGCTGTGATGAAACCCACGCCCAAAAGCGCCGCCGTCCGGGTGATGCCGTCCGGCGCTCCCGCTGCCACACACGCGGCGGCGACGCCCAGCATCGCCAGGGCCAGAAGCCCGAACCCGATGACAAAGTCAAGGATCGCGTCCAGCGTGGGGATGACCCGCCGCGCACACTCCCGGGCCGCTTCCTTCTCAAGTAATTTGAGAATATAGCCCAGGTCTCCGCCTCCTGCGCCGCCGCCGTGAAGGTCAGCTCCGCCCCGTAGCGGGGCCGGAAGGGGTTCCGGGGATCGCCCGAGAGCCGCTTCCGTGCCAGGGCCTCCCGCCGCTGGAAGGCGACGAGGTCGGCGGCTCGTTTGAGTTCTGCTTTCATGCTGCTGTTTCCTCCTTGTGTGCCCCTCCCCGGCGCTGGTATAATCGAAGTAGGGCTTCCGGCCCGGGAAGGAGGTGATCTAAATGTGTGACGATGTTCTCAACGCTGTGGAGCGAGTTCATGACGAGGTAGATGCCTGTCGTGACGCCGACTGGTCTATTCTTGGGGAGCGCCTTCGCAAAACCATCCTCGACTCCGATGAACACGCCGGAGCCAACCTTAGCGACGCCCAAAAGGAAGCAATTATAGCGGTATGCCGTGAAACATACTATGCAGCTTCGATCATCGCTCGGGCGTATGCGTTTAAGGCTGCGGAAGTTCTTCGCCATCATGAGCCCGAATAAGAGCTATAGCCGTGTACTCCATGTTTCCGTCCTTAAGTCTTTCTGCTGCTTTTCTGATTGCTTCTGTGGGCGGGTAGTATGGAGCGGAGTCTCTGCCCGGGGCTGTCTGCTTGTCGGACGGCCCCTTTTCTTTTGGCGGTTCGCCTGTAGTCAGCCACGCAAGCCAGCACTCCCGGCATGAGAAGGCGTCGCAGTTCTCAGGGACAACGGGCGGACATTGTGCCGAGACGATGTCGGCGATCTCGTCCGCCGCCGTCTTCGGGGATCTAAAGAGGTCTAACCCGTTCATGATCTCGCCTCCTTCCGATACTGCTTGACGGCGAAGTTCCCGTCGAACATCTCCGCCAGCTCTCCGACCCGTTCTCGGAGCGCCTTCCGCAAGGCGAGCGCCGGAGCGCCTTCCGCGTCCAGGTTGTCCAGGGCGGCATCCAGCTCCCGGGCCCCGTTGAAGATGTTGAGGTAGACCCGGCAATCGTTGTCCGGGCAATCCGCCGCCAGCGCCAGCCCCAGGGTGTAGATCTGCGCCGTCTCCCGGTGGCGCTTGAGCTCCGGGTGGAGGTGCTCGAAGGTCGTCCGCTCCGGCGTGTGGGCCTGGGCGGTGCGGGCCTCCTCGATCGCGGCGGTGAGGGCTGCGCTCTCGCCCTCTGTGACCGTCCCCGTCGCCGCCAGCGCCCGGAGATAGGCCCGGGCCTCGTGCTCAAGCCGTCCGGCCTCCGCGCCGGGCCGGGCGTCCCGGAGATCCGCGATGAGGCCGTTGAGCTCCCGGTGCGCCTTTGTGCGGATGCGGAGCTCCGCCTCGTCCGCTTTGTCCGCCAGCCGCTCAAGGGAGCACCGCGCACAAACCGCGTCGAGCTGCTCTTGCGTCATCTCCGGGAGGTGGTGGCGGCAAAGCTCGTCGCACACATAGGAGAGGAGCTCCTCCGGCTTCTTGGGGAGCGGCCCCGGGGCCTCCCCGAAGGTGTCCGGGAGGACGTAGCAGTCTTCCCGATCCAGAAGGCCCAGGTCGCGGAGCGCGGCCTTGTAGCCGTAAAGCTCATGTGCCGCCGTGCGCTCGTCCACGTCCTTGTAGTGGGGGCTCGCGACCTGTCCCCGGAGGGTGTTCTCCCATCCGGCGATCATCTTCTGCGCGTCCACTTCCTCCTCCTCGGTGGCCTCGTCCGTCTCCTTGATGAGCGTGACCTTGACCTCGGGCTCCTCGGTGTCGAGCTCCGACTCAAGCCCACGGGCCAGCTCCACGGCCTCCTCAATGCTGTCCGCGTTGTCGTACTCCATCGCGCCCCGGTCGACCTCGAGCGTCCCCGTGTAGAGCTCCGCGTCGATGACGCCGTACTTGCCGAGGGCCGTGCCCTCCCATTCCCGAAGCTCCCGGTCGTTGAACTTGACGACGAGGTAGCCGTTGATCTTCTTCATCTTTCTCATACTGCTGCTCCTTCCTGTTGTTCCGTGCCCTGCCATCATCAGACCGAGGGCGGGCTCTCCCCCTCGATGACGCCCCGAGGGGCGTTTCGGCTATGAGTGTGTGGCCTCGAAGTTCTCGATCGCCCACTTGTTCCCGGTAGCGTAGACGGCCCGCCGCGTCCGTTCGGCGGGGGTCTCGCGCCGAGGAATTGCTGCTAGGGCTTCCCGCATCCCGCACTCCGGGCAGATGTCCGTCTTGTTGTCCCGCCGTGAAAGCGCGGGAGGGTCGGTATAACTGCGCCCGCAGACCGGGCAAATGCGTTCTCTTTTCTCGCTCATGCTGCTGCTCCTTCCTGTTGTGTGGGTCATTGTCCCAGCGAAGGGACGACCCGGATCATGTTCGTGCGCTTGTGGAGGATGATGAGTTCCCCGTCCGGCTTCTGCCGCACGACGAGCCAGTTCTCCGGCGCGAGGCCCGCTTGCCCGAGCCTGATCTTCTGTTTTATAGTCGGCTTTCTGCCGTTTCTCATGTTCGGCCTCCTTTACGCTTTCCTTTTTGTGGTCGGTGTGGTATGCTTGTTTTGCTTAATTTTTTAATCTATGAGTATTATATTGCGTATTTACGAGAATGTCAATACATTTACGAGAAAAATTCACGGATTTTCGAGAGGTGCTTTTTATGTTTAGTGAACTTTTACGAGAATTACGCTCGAAAAAGGGCGTAACGCAAGTAGAACTTGCAAAGGCTATCGGCGTTTCTAATGGAAATGTCGGAGACTGGGAACGGGGGAGGAGCAAGCCAGGCTATGAGGCCCTGGTCGCTCTCGCTCGTTATTTCGAGATTGATGCCGGGCGTCTCTTAGAATTGCCTCCGCTACCCTCAAGCCCGCCCACTTGTGACGGCGTCCCCTTGTCCCAGCTTGAGGCCGATTTTCTTGCCATGTTCCGCCTCCTGCCCCCGGACGCCAGAGAGGAGATCTTCGACCTGGTTCACTTCAAGTACAAGCGGATTGTCGAACAGAAAAAAGAGTCTATCTTCTGGACATATTTCGACGAGAACGACGGGAGCGACGACGGTAAAAGCGGCCCCGCCGAAGGCCGTAAGACCCGCGACGGAACCGCCTGATTTTTTGCCCTGCTATGATTAAAAAATAAATCAAAAGTCTGTAGAATTGCAAAGGAGGCCGGGAGAGCGTCCCGACCCCGGAAAACCCGCGTATTCCGGGCAATTCTACAATTCTACACGGGTTTGGGGGAATTGTAGAATTGCGAGCGGGCGTTTTGCCCCTGGTTCCGCTCCGTCGCCGCCCTGTGAGTAACGCCCCGTTTAACGGCTCGTAACGCGCCCGCCCCGCCGATCTGCGCCGCCGAACCCCTGTTTTTGCCCCCTGCTGTTAATTCCTGCACGGTTTAACGCCCTGTTTGCACGCTTCGCCCGCTTGCCTTCCGGGGCCTCGTCTGCTATACTATCCTCAAGGGCCGCGAAGCCCGTCCTCTTTGTCTGCTGCTGTGACTTCCGGGACGGGCCGAGCGGCCCTTCTTGCGCCCGAAAATGGCCTTGTATCAAGGTTTTTCGCCCCTCGGCGGGTTGATATGCGCCCGACGCGCCGCCGCCGTTCCTGGGCCTCCCAGGGCTCGCCAGGGCATGAAAAAAGGACGCCGATCGCCTCGACGCCCTTCACTCAAGTTGTCTGATAATTTGCGGCCCCATCGCGGGCCCGTCCCGGTTGAAAATGCCCCGTTTCCCGCATAAACAGCGGGTTTTCTCGCCGTCTCCCGTCCTGTCCCGCCTTATCCCGTCTTTCTCAAATACGTTGTCCCCGTACAGCGCCGTCAACTGCCCCGCGCTGCATTCGTGCCGCGTTTCAGGGCGCGAAGCTTATGAAGGATGAGAACGTATTGGACAATCAGGTGCTGATCACCTACCTGTCCGATACGTTGTGGGGCATTGCCCGCGAAACGCTGGGCGGCGGCGTGAAGTGGCCCGCGATCTATGCGCTTAACCGCGATCAGATCAGCGACCCGCGCTATATTTACCCCGGTACGGTGCTGCGGCTGCCCGCGGCATAAGTGCGCTGAGGATTGATAAAAGGAAAGAGGGCGTGGAAAACCGTTAAGGTTTTCCACGCCCTCTTTCCTTGAATTAGTGCTTTAGCGGTGGCGTATTTGCAGAGCAAATACGGTAAGAACCGCCCGCAATGCGGGTGGGATTCAAGTTTAAACAAAAAAGGACTTCCAAACTGATAAAATGGTGAGTGTTCAAGCCACCAAAGAAACAGAAAGGAAGACCTTTATGGCAAACAGTTTAGCACATACAAAATGGGTATGCAAGTATCACATCGTATTCACACCGAAATATCGAAGGAAAATAATCTATAAGCAGCTGCGAAAAGATATACAGCAAATTATAAAGGATTTGTGCAAGTGGAAGGGTGTGGAAATCATCGAAGGGCATATGATGCCTGACCATATTCATTTACTCGTAAGCGTGCCGCCGAAATACAGTATCTCGCAGTTTATGGGATATTTAAAAGGGAAAAGTGCGATGATGATATTCGAGCGGCATGGGAATTTAAAATATAAATTCGGCAGTCGTAATTTCTGGGCGACTGGATATTATGTGAGCACGGTAGGAATCAATACGGCCACGATTCAAAAATATATCAGGGAGCAAGATAAGCAGGATCAAATCGAAGATAGCTTAAGTAAGAAAGAATATGTTGACCCTTTCAAGGGTAGTAAGTAGTCTTACCATCAGGGCTTGAACGAAGTGAAAGCCAGCGTCTTTTAGGCGCTGGCTTTTTTTATGCCCTTATAGGGCTTGTTCATGCCACCCCGCTTTGGGGTGGTCATGACTTAGTGGTGGCCGTGGTGCGAATGGCATACGGCAGCAGTGGAGCCGGTGTAATTGCAGCCATCGTAATTCCGGCACGAGCCGGTGCCGGTGCAAGAACCGTCGCACACGCCGTTTACCATGCAGACGGACGAATCGCACTGGCGGGCGGCGGCGCGGTGGTGGCCGCCGTGCGCGCTCGCCGTGCCGATGAGCGAACAGACGATCATAGCGGTGACCGCGACGCTCGAGAGCAATCTTCTCATGGGGTTCACCTTCCTTGTTGTTTGCCCCATTATACACCAGCGGCTGAGAAAGCGCAATCGCTTTTATGACACAAGCAAAAGGGCCGGGACTTATGCCCGGCCCCTGCTGCCGTCAAGGATACGAAAAACCAAAATATGCGAGTAAGCCGTTATAAATGCCCTGCGCGAAGCCGTAGGGATCATCGCGCAGCTTGTTGGCGTCGTTTACGTTGGTCAGGTACGCCAATTCGACTAGGATAGAGGGCATGTTGGTACGGCGCAGCACGTATAAACTGGGGTTTAGCCGCACGCCGTTGTCCCGCGTGCCCACACGCTCCACAATGCCGTTCAGCACATGCTGGGCCAGCCAGTAGGATTGGGAGTACTGCTGGTAAACGTAGACCTCTGTGCCGTTGATGGCCGGGTTGGTATTGGCGTTGCAGTGGATGCTGATAAAGTAATTGGCCGGCCAGCTGTTGGCCATGTTGACGCGCGCGGCAAGGCTCGTGGCGTTGCTGGTGCCGAGTACCTCATCCGGCGTGTTGCGGCTGAGCCGCACCTCGAACCGTGGATCGGCGCGGAGCATGTCGGCCAGATAGTGCGAAACGGTGTAGGTTACATCCTGTTCGCGCAGGCCGTTGCCTTCGGCCCCCGTGTTCGGGCCGGAGGGGTTGTGCCCCGGATCGATAAAAATTTTAATAGCCAAGGTAAAATCACCTCGCTGTATTTTATGCCGCGCGCCCGCCCGCGGTGCGCGGGGAGAGTTTACATTTATCCGCTTGAATCCTCATTCGCCATGCGTTATACTGGCGCTTAGAAAGGATTTCGATATTTGTGGAACTGAAAATTGAGCCGGTATCGGCAAAAAACCGGAAAAGTGTGCTGGCGCTCACCGCCGCGCCCGGGCAGGAGGGCTTTGTGGAAACGCCCGCCGCATGCCTGCGGGAGGCGCGGCGGCTGCGGCTATGGCGGCCCGTGGCAATTTTAGCGGAGCAAGCGGTGATCGGCTTTGCCATGTACGGCTTTTTCCCGCGCGAGGGCGCGCACGGCCGCGTTTGGCTGGATCGGCTGCTCATCGGCGGCGGACAGCAGGGCAAGGGCTACGGCAAGGCGGCTATTGGCCTGTTGATCGACCGGCTGCGGCGGGAATACGGCTGCGGCGAGGTGTTTTTGAGCTGTTACCCGCAAAACACGGCGGCCATGCGGCTGTATCAAAAGCTGGGCTTTGCTCCAAACGGGGAAAAGGATATAAACGGTGAGGACGTGCTGGTGCTGCCCCTTGCCGAAACCGGTAACAGCGGCAAGCCCGGCGGCATATCGTGATAACAGATGGGGGCGTACTTACCTTAATGTAAAGGAGGGAATAGTATGTGCCGCCTGTCTGGAAGAAACCGCCGGTGTTGCTGCTGCTGTTGCTGCTGCCGCACGCGCTTTATGTCGGATGCTGCAAACGTTGATTTTGAAGCGATCCGCAGAAATGAAATTGCCCAAGGCCGGCTGAAGTGCTGCAAATGCTGCTGCTGCCGGTAATAGCATAAAGAGGCCGCTGCTTTCTGGTAAGCAACGGCCTCTCCTTTGCGCGGGTGGTTCGGTTGTATCATTTATAGAAACGGCTTCATCTGTTCGACGTTCGACTGTTCCGTGTGGAGCAGCTTTTCGGCAAGGCCGCGCACCTGCTTATCATCGCCCGCGTAGTCGTGCAGGTGCTTTAGGCCCTTGGTAATGCCCATGTTGTTGCCCTGAATGACCATTTCCGCGATCTTGGACGAGGAATTATCGGTCAGCGTTTCTAGAGTGGACATGACTTCGCTGGAAACGCGCGCCATAAGGCCGGGGTTTTTCGGCGTTTCGCCCTTGGAACGCAGCATGGAGCCGGATTGTTGCGCAATATCCTGATACTCCACAATTTGCGATTCGACGGCTTGGCGAAGCTTTGGGTTTTCTATTTGGCTGGTCACGTTTTGCAGACCTTCTATGCCCATTTCGGCGGTTTCGTGTACATATTGAAGCAGTTCAATGTCTTGCATTTCTTTCACCTCGGTTAAAAATTAATCCCCACAAGAGGATAAAATAACGAATAAAATAGGGAGGATATAACCACTTTCTTTTGCTGAATAAAAAAACAAGAAAAGTGGGGAAAACTATCCGTTTAAAGCGGCGTTTACCGCGTCGCCAAACGAGCGGGTGATCAGCTGCGGGCGCGTAATGGCGCTGCCGACCACAACGGCGTGCGCGCCAAGGCGTATGGCCTCTGCCGCCTGCTCGGGTGTGTTAAAATTACCTTCCGCAATGACCGGGTGGCGGCACTCCGCGATCAGCCGACGCAGCACCTCGAACTTGTCCAGACCCTTGGACTGCGTGGTATAGCCGATCAGCGTGGTGCCGATATAATCGAAATCCAGCTTGTCGGCGCGCAGGCCCTCTTCCGCGGTAGAAATATCCGCCATAAAGGCTTGGCCGGGCCAGCGCTCGTGCAGGGTGGAAAGGAAGGTTTCATCCTGATCGATGGTCGCGTCCAGCGCGATGACCTCTGCCCCGACGCGGACAAGCGCTTCGATCTCCGCGTCGGTCGGCGTGATATAGGGCGCCATGCCGGGGTACTCCCGCTTGATGATGCCGATCACCGGCAGGGGCACAAGGCTGCGGATTTCGGCCACATCCTCCGCGCCGTTGGCGCGGATACCGGCCGCGCCGCCCTGCTGGGCGGCCACGGCCATGCGGCCCATAATGAAGGGGGAGTGCAGCGGTTCGTTTTCAAGCGCCTGACAGGAAACGATCAGCCCGCGCGGTAACGTTTTACCCATATCAGCCCGCCTCCCCAATGATCTCGTGGATTTTTTGCTTGATCAGGTCGGCCTTCGCGCCCCAAACGGCTTGGATACCGCCGCCCTTTACCTCTAAGACAGCCGCCGCGCCAAGGGATTTGAGCGCGTCCTTATCCACCTTGCCGGGGTCCTTCACGGCAACGCGCAGGCGGGTGATGCAGGCGTCCACGTCCTCCAGATTATCGCGCCCGCCAAGGGCTTCGATCACGTAGCGCGCGGTGTCGTGAAGCGAATCCTTGGTGGTCACGGCTACCTCGTCGTCCGCGTTTTCCTCACGGCCCGGCGTAGGCACATTGAAGCGGCGGATCAGGAAACGGAACAGAAGGTAGTAGATTACCGCCCACAGAATGCCAACCGGAATGACCAGCAGCCAGTTGGTGCGCTCGTTGCCCTGCAAAGCGCCGAAAAGCGTAAAGTCGATCAGGCCGCCCGAAAATGTGTTGCCGATGCGGATGGAAAGCAGATCGGCAACGAGGAAGGACAGACCGTCCAGCGCCGCGTGCACCACGTACAGCCACGGCGCGATAAAAAGGAACATGAACTCGATCGGTTCGGTGATACCGGTGAGGAACGAGGTCAGCGCGGCGCTGAGGAACAGGCCGTATACGGCCTTGCGGCGTTCCTTGGGCACGCAATGGTACATGGCAAGGCACGCGGCGGGCAGACCGAACATCATCGTCGCGAAGCGGCCCGCGAAAAAGCGGGTGCCGTGCGTGAACAGGCCCACGTGAGTGGGATCGGCCAGCTCTGCGAAAAAGATGTTCTGCGCGCCGACGATTTGCTGGCCCGCAACCATCTCCACGCCGCCCAACTCGGTATACCAGAACAGCGGATATACCATGTGGTGCAGGCCGACTGCGCCGGTCAAGCGCAGCAGGAAGCCGTACAGGAAGGTGCCGATCGGGCCGAGCTTTGCGATAACGCCGCCCAGCGCGACAAGGCCGGTCTGTACGGGCGGCCAGATGAGGAAAAAACGCCATACCGACGAAAATAGCGGCAAAGGACGAAATGATGGGGATAAACCGCGAGCCGCCGAAGAAGCCTAAAAAGGCGGGCAGCTGAATGCCGTTATAGCGCTTGTGGAAAAACGTGACGATCAGCGCGATCACGATGGAGCCGACCACGCCGGTGTCAATCGCGTCCGCGCCGGGGTGGAAAATATCCAGCATCATGGCGATCGTCGCGTTCATGACGAGGAAGGAGACCGCGGCGGCAAGGCCAACCGTGCCCTTGTCCTTCGTCGCAAGGCCAACGCCAAGGCCGATACAGATGATGAGCGACAGGTTGCTGAAAACCGCGTTACCGGCGGCGGACATGATTTGGAAAACCGCCTGCAACGCGAAGTGGTTTAGGAAGGGGTAAGCGCCGACGGTGTTTGGGTTGGACAGCGCCCCGCCGATGCCGAGCAGCAGGCCCGCCGCCGGCAGGATCGCGATCGGCAGCATAAACGCCTTGCCCAGTTTTTGCAGTTGCTTAAACATACGCATTCCTCCGCAATTTGGATTGGGTGTTAGCGTGCCCAGTTTTGGGGAGAAAAATGCGCGGAAGGAAAATGGCAACGCAAATTGATCGGTTAGTTCGTATGTAAGTAGGTTTTGGTGATTTGTGCGGATAAAATGTCGCAAAATTAAGATATTGCACAGTCATCCGTAATTTTTTTACGGATAACATTGACTTATTAAAAAAAACTGGATATACTCAGTTTAGAAGAGGTGATACCATGCTGAAACGATTTGAGGTAACTGGATTTAAGAACTTTGCGGGTACCGTTACTCTGGATTTTTCGGATGTAAGGGATTATAAGTTTAACCCCGCCTGCATTTCTCGCGATCTGCTTAGTAAAGTGATTATTTACGGTAAAAATTCAGTGGGAAAATCCAACTTTGGCTTGGCTCTTTTCGATATTGTTTCGCATTTAACGTCCAACAATATTTCGCCGGGTTTATATGACTACTATTTAAATGTTAATAATCAAGAAAAAGTGGCGGAATTTCATTATGTTTTCTGCTTCCATTCTGTTGAGGTGGATTATCGGTACCGAAAAAACGAAAAACAGGAGTTGACTTACGAGGCGATTGCAATCGACGGAAAGGCGTTGTTTGCGTATGACTATTTAACGCAGATTGGCGATCTGTCAGGAATAAGCGAGCTTGTGCCCACGCTGAACCTGAGTTTTCGAGGCAAGGATTCGATGCTGAAATATGTGATCACGAATTCCGCATTGCAGGAAAACCACCCGCTATATCAGTTGATCGAGTTTGTATCCCATATGCTTTGGTTCAGAAGCTTAGATGAAAATAGATATATTGGATACAGGGCAAACAGCAACGATTATTTTGATTTTGTGTTTGAAGAAGGCAACCTGAAAGAGCTGGAAAACTTTTTACACCGCGCCGGATTAACTGAGAATTTAGTTGCAAAGGAGGATGCGGACGGCGTAATGCGCTTGTATTTTGACACTGCAACGCCATTGCCGTTTTTTAAAGCCGCCTCCAGCGGCACAAAAGCGCTGTATACGTTTTTTTACTGGTATAAAACGGCGCAGCGCGTTTCCCTCATGTTTATTGATGAATTTGATGCGTTTTACCACTATGAATTGGCAGAAACCCTAGTGCTGCTTTTGGAGAACGTTCCGGGCTGTCAAACGATTTTAACTTCCCACAATACAAATTTGCTCACGAACCGGATCATGCGGCCGGATTGTTATTTCATTTTATCGCAAGCGGGCCTCACTTCATTTGCGAATGCTACCAAGCGGGAACTGCGCGAAGGGCACAATCTGGAAAAACTATATATGAGTGGTGAATTTAATGCCTGATCCCCAGCCTAAGATTTTAATACTTGTGGAAGGCGCAAAAACCGACGTGCGGCTGATGGAAAAGCTGCTTGCCGTTTACGAGCTGGCGAGTCGCTATAAAATCGTCTCTTACAATACGAATATCTATACGCTGTATCAGGAAATGTTTTCGGAAAATGATCCCGAAGCTTTTGATCTGCTGCAATTACTCAAGGAACGCGAGCCGGACGAGCAAAAGAAACGGATATTTGATGAAGTATATTCGGATATTCTTTTGATTTTTGATCTTGACCCGCAAGACCCGGCTTATACCGTGGAAAAAATAGAACGCATGGCGCAATACTTTGTGGAATCTTCGGACATGGGCAAGCTGTACTTGAATTATCCCATGGTGGAAGCTTTTTATCACATGCGCAGCATACCCGACCCGGCGTTTGACACCTATTGTGCAACCCTTGAAGAGCTGCGCTGCGGTACATATAAGCAGCGGGTCAATCAAGAGAACAGAAACCATGATTACCGCAAATTTGCCGCCACGCGCGATGAAATGAACAGCGTGATCCGCCAAAATTTAGAGAAAGCACAGCACTTAAGCAAAATGCCGGCGGATGTGATACCGTGCCAAAGCGATGTTTTTAGGGCGCAGTCGCAAATGATGGAACTGAAAAGCCTTGTTGCGGTGCTGTGTACCTGCGTATTTTTTATTCCAGAGTATCGGGCGGATTACATAGCACACGCTTAAAACCCAACAGCCATTTTGGAACAGGCGCTGCCATCGGCTGTTTTCGATGGAGCGCCAAGTACCATGTTGACAATTCGCTTTTTGTGCATTAAAATAGACCTGTAAAGGGCGCTGTCGGCAGACGGATGACCCTAGGTTGTTGCTACAAAGCAGCCGTTCACTCTGGGGAGAGGGGGCGGCTGCTTTGCATATGTGATAATCTGTGTGGTAAGGTGAAGGCTATGCAAAGCGATTGACATTTACGGATAAGTGGTATAAAATAAACATGTAAAGGGGCACTGTCGGCAGACGGCTGACCCGGAAATGCGCTACAAAGTAGCCGCTATCTCTTGGGAGAGGGGGCGGCTACTTTGCATATGTGATAAAAATATGTAGCAAGATGATTGCACATATTGAAATTCGTAAGAATTTCGGTATATCCATATACACCACCCCTTTCAAAAGGAGTGGTCAGCCGCCTGCCCCGTCTGGTAACAGTGCCCGTAACTATAAAATACCACGATTCGACAAGAAACGCAATGATAGGAATATAAAAACAGAACCGCAGGTCAGTTTGACTTGCGGTTCTGTTTGCGTTAGCGGCTATTTTCGTAATACGCGATCAGGGATTCGGCTAGGGGCGTGGTACGGTTGGGAACGCAGCCCAACTGGCGAAGGCGCTGGGCTGCGTAGCCCGCGAAGGGGAGAAAACGCTCAGTAACTTGCTTGGACTTCTGGTAAGCGGCGAGCGTTTCGGCAAGCTGGGTTTGGCGGTGCAGGCCGACGTATAGGGAGCTGAGTCTATGATAGCTGATTTTTGCTTGGCGGCGCGTTGTGACAGCGACGGGGGAGGAATCAAACGCCTCGCGCTTTTCATCCAGCGTTTGCAGGAACGCGTCCACATCCTGTGGAGAAAACCATTCAAGCAGGGCTAGGGTTTGCCCGAAGGCATAGTAAAACCGGTTGCCAAGTTCAATGAAATCTGTAACGAGATAAAAGTGCACTTCCACGATGGCGGTCTGCGCGGTATTCAGTTCATCAAAAAGCACGGCGGTTTTGTGAATGCATTCCAGATCCGCCGCGACATAAGCGGGATTGGTTTTGATGAGAAAACGGTGTGTGCAGTCGAAATTTTCCCAATAATCATCCATATCGTTGCCGTTATTCGATAGAGATTGGAGAAAAGGCGTGTAGTTGGTCATGATTTGGCCTCCGGTGCTAGTTCATGTATTCAAGTGCGCTGCGAATCATTGTGGTTACAAGTTCGATTTGTCCGGGGGTAGCGCTTGACCAGAGCTGTGACAATACTTCAAAGTCGGTCAATTCGTTTTTCGTCAAGGTATCTTCCAACAAGTAAGTAGGTGAAACCTCTAATAGATTACATAAGGTAATAAATACCGGAAGGCTGGGTATTTTTCGGCCAGCTTCAATTTGGCGTAGGTACGTCGCATTGATATGACACATTTCAGCCAAACGCTCTCCGGTTAAATCTTTATTTTTGCGTGCGGCCTTGAGCCGCAACCCCATGAATTTTCTGTCCATATTATCCTCTTGTCGTGTGAACAAACTCTTTTTTAATGTATACTACTAGCTTATATGAAAGGTGCTTTCGGTGGTAGATTCTTGAGGAAGGGGCCTAAAAGCCTGTGGACTACGAATATTGGCTTATGGAGTCTATTATACACGAAAGTATATGATAAAAGGACATCTAGCGAATGTCAAACGCAAAAAAGTTGCATTTTTTCAGGTGTCTCGCTGCGCTCGCGATGAAATGCGCGGCGGTAGCCGCGAAGGACGGTCGCGCCGCCCGGCGCGGGGGCAAAGGGGAAGGAACAACCATACGGTTTTTCCTTCCCCCTTGACCTCCATTCTTTTCCCTTCTCCTGTATAGGGGCGGCGTGTGCCGCCCTTTTGTTATAGAAACAATTTGTGGCGGTGCCGGATCGGGTGCCTAGGGATTCAGTGGACGGGTTGCTTTGCTCGGCCGGACCGGGCTGGTATGCGCGCCCACATTTGCTGGCGCTTCGCTTTCGGCGGGCTGGGGCAGCAATGTCATTCATATAAGGTCAGGCAAGAGAAAAAGGTAACGCAAACACAGAACATGTAGGGCGCGACGCCCTCGGCGCGCCGAGAGCGAAGCACCGGGATAAGTGAGAGCATCAAACAGGCTGGTACGGCCGAGCGAAGGGACATGGTTTCTCAGCAAGTGTTACGTCCCTTTGAGACGGCGCGCCGAGGCGTGGCCCAGACCAGCTTCTCTTGGCCTTCGGACAATTCACCTTCTCGCGCCCTGCTAGCTCGGTAATTCCCTTGTTTTTTCCTATGCGTTTCCCTTAACTAAATGACATTGCTGAGGTAAGCCCGCCATTATCGCGGCTACTGCCGCGTATTAAATTGTGAGCGCAGCGAACCACCAGTAGATTCACGATATGATGCTGTCCACGAGCTGCTGCATCTCGGTTTTGGAGGTGACCGCGTGCGTGCGGTTCACGATTTCGCGGCGCTCGCTTTCAGGCATACTGCTGAAGCGGCGGTAAGCATCCTCGTTTTGCATCAGCGCCATGCCGAAGCCCATGGGAAGCTCGCGTAAAATATCCATTTTAGTGTCCTCCTTCGTTTACGATCTGTTCCAGTACGGCGATCAGATCCGGCAGCGTATTGATCTGCACGTCGCGTGAGAGAATCTCGTTTTTCAGATCAATGGAAAGGGTCTCGAACTGCGGCTGGAGCCGCGGGGCGATATGGGACATGTAAAACACCTCGTTTGAATTTTATTTAGCGGTAGTATGTGCCGTTTACGCCCCGCATATAACATAGAAAGGCACGGATAAAAGGGGCTGATCGTATCAAAAAGTTTGTTCACCATATTCCGATCGCGTTGATCGGCGGGGTGCTGTACATGGGCGTGGAGATGCTGTGGCGTGGCAAAACACACTGGACAATGGGTGTTTTGGGCGGCTTGTGCTTCGTTTTGATCGGGCTTTTAAACGAAACGCGCGGCAAGCGCCCGCCGCTATTGCTGCAAATGATAGAAGGGGCGTTCATCGTCACGGCGCTGGAGCTTGCGGTCGGGCTGATTGTGAACACGCATTTGGGCTGGAACGTATGGGATTACAGCGATATGCCGTTTAACTTTCTCGGCCAGATCACGCCGCAATTCACCTTTGCGTGGTTCTTTTTAAGCGCAGCCGCCGTTTGGTTGGAGGACCGCACGCACGTCGTTTTGCGCGACGCGCGTGACGAAGCGGAAAAGTTGCTGAAAAAATAAAAGCCCGCCCTTTACAAACCGGGCGGCGCAGGTATAATAAAAGCAACTAGAAGATAAGGATGTGAACAAAGATGCTGGAATATCCCGAAGTAACGGCGCGGGCGGAAGAGCTGCGCGCGCATGTGGCAGGCAAGCGGATCAAGTCGGTGCTGCCGCCGACAAAGCCGCATAAATTTTGTTGGTTTAGCGGAGAAGCGGCGGATTATGAAAAAAAGCTTGCGGGAAGCACGGTTGCCGGCGCGGAGGGCTTCGGCATTTTTGTAGAGCTTGTTTTTGACAACGGGCAGCGGCTTTGCATCAACGACGGGGTGAACGTGCGCCTTGTGGACAGTGGGGATAAAATAAAGGACTGGCAGCTTTTCCTTTCATTTGAGGATGGCGCGGCGCTGGTGTTCACGGTGGCGATGTATGGCGGCATCTACTTGCACACGGGCGAGTACGACGATCCGTATTACCTGAAAAGCAGAAAGGCGCTCGCGCCGGGGGACGAAGGCTTTGCCGCGTACTACCGGCGGCTGCTGGAAGAGAGCAAGCCGAATTTAAGCGCCAAGGCGCTGCTTGCGACCGAGCAGCGCTTCCCCGGTATCGGCAACGGCGTGGCGCAGGATATCTTGTTTCAGGCGGGCATTCACCCCAAGCGCAAGCTGGGCACGCTGACCGGGCCGGACCGCGAGCGGCTGCTGGAAAGCATCCGCTCTGTTTTGGCGGAAATGGCGGCAAAGGGCGGGCGCGATACGGAAAAGAACATTTTTGGACAAAAGGGCGGCTATCAGACCCGCATGAGCAAAAACGCGCTTGCGGGCGGCTGCCCAAAATGCGGCGGCCCGATTACGAAGGAAGCGTATCTTGGCGGTTCGGTGTATTATTGCGCCGCGTGTCAACCGCAAGATCAGTAAAGAACGACGGCCCGCGCGAGTTGCTTGCGCGGGCCTTTCTGCTAAAAGCATAAAAACGTGGTTGACAAATAAATAACAGCATGATATACTGCATTCGGACACTGTGATTAGCAATTGCTAACTATGGAGGAAGTTGTTGTCGCCTATTTGAAGCGCAGAGTTGCGCAACAAGGGGCGACAAGATTTTTCCATATAAGTTAGCGTAAGCTAACTGAGAAGGAGGCAAAAAAGTGAAACGAAAAAATACCATAGCCATTGCTCTGGCGGCCGCCATGCTGTTACCGTCCAACGCATTGGCGCTGGCACCAGCGGATTTCAGCGATTTTCCGTCCGACTGGTCGGCAGCAGCGCTGACGCATGCGGTGGAAAACGGGTTGCTGAGTGGCTCGGAAGGCAAAATTAACGCTTCCGGCAAGCTGACGCGCGCGGAGATGGCGGCAATCGTTAACCGCGCCTTTGGCGCAAGCGCGGCCGCGTCGCTATCAGGCTATCAGGATGTACCGCAGAGCGCATGGTACTATAGCGACATGGCCAAGGCCGTGCAGATGGGCGCGTTCCAAGGCTCGAACGGCAAACTGTCGCCGGACAGCGCGATCACGCGGGAGGAGGCGTTCGTCGTGCTTGCGCGGGCCTTTTCGCTGGAGGATGGCAGCGAAGCGTCTCTCAGCCGGTTTGCGGATAGCGGGGAGATATCGGCTTGGGCAAAGGGCAGTCTGGCCGCGATGGTGGGCGGCGGATATATAAACGGCGCCGGCGGCAAGCTCAGCCCCAAAAACAGCATTACCCGCGCCGAGTTCGCACAGGTAATGGACAGCCTTGTCGGCACATATGTAAGCGACGCGGAGACCGTATCGCAGGTGAGCGGCGGCAACGTGGTGGTACGCGCGGCGGGCGCAACGCTGAAGGACACGGCGGTAAGCGGCGACCTGATTCTGGCCGACGGCGTGGGCGCCGGTGACGCGACGCTGGACGGTGTGACCGTATCGGGCAAGCTGATCATACGTGGCGGCGGCGCGAATTCCATACATGTTACAAATTCCAAGATCAGCGGCGGCGTTACGCTGGCCAACCCCAACAACGCGACCCGGCTGGTGCCGCATAGCAGCACGCTAGGCACGGTAGATGTGCAGAGCGATCTGGTGGTGGACGGTGATATTGCAGCCATAGAGGTAACGCGGCAAGCATCCGTTACGGTACAGAGCGGCACGGTGGATACGTTAACCGTTAAACCGGAAGCGGCTTCGTCCAGCATTGCGGTGAACAAGGGCGCAAAGGTTGCCACGGTGATGGCCAACGCGGCCGGCGTTAGCGTGAGCGGTGAAGGCACGGTTTCTGCGGTTGCCGCGAATGCCAATAACGTTGTGGTCGCCACGCCGAACACCAAGGTAACTGTGGCAAGCGGCGTCAGCGGCAGTACCGTCGGCGGAAAGGCGGTGGAGGGCGGCAATAGCGCCACCACCAATTCGTCCGGTTCCGGCGTGACAAGCGGCGGAGCATCGTCCTCTGGCGGCTCGTCGTCTTCGGGCGGTTCATCGTCCTCTGGTGGTTCGTCGTCTTCGGACGGTTCGTCTAACGGCGGTTCGTCCTCCGGCAGCGATACGCCGAGCACGCAGGCCGAGCCGGTCATTGCCGCCCAGACCAAGCTGGTGGATCTTGGATACGCCCAATATGTAAGCGTTGCATTCAGCAGCGGCTATTCCAAAAACAACACCGCCGTCACGATCGACGGCACGGATGTGACCGAAGCGCTTACCCCGGTCACGGACGACGGCGCTATCATGAAATGGGAGCTGACCTCGCCAAATCCCGCCGTGCTGACAGCCGCCAGCGGCGGAAAAACGCAAACCGTTACGCTGAGTGATAACCCCGCGCCAACCGCGCCCGTTGCGGTGACCAACGCGGATGAGCCGGCCTACTTTATGTCCAACGGCCCGGTTTATGTTTGGGATTATCACCTGACCAATTACGATGCGGCAGGCAACGTGCGCGTAAGCCCGGCCAAGACCACATTCGCGGTGGGCGAGGCGGAAGGCGGCGTCGCTTTCTATTCGCCCGACGCCGTTTTGTACGAGGGCGGCGATAACGTTTTTAATGTCAGCGGTGAGGTCGCGCTGATGTTCAACTATGCCAATGGAACAGACGCCGAGCGCGCGTGGGTGGATGGTATTACAGATGTTGATCTCATCGCGTATGACGAAAACAATACCGCGCTTAATACGGATTTGACGTATCAGGTCGATAAGGCCGCGCCGCACGGCGCGTATACGGTGGCGCAGGTCACCGTGCCGCTGGGTCAGTCTAATTTCTACGCCAACGGACGTTATCGCCTGCGCGTTACTTCCAACGGTAAGGCGGAGCTGTTTCCGATCCACGTGGTAAACGAAAAAATGCCTTCCATGATGCTGGCTGACAGCGCCGTTGTAAGTGGACAAAACACGCATTTTACCGTTGCCGATATGACCTACGGCATCACCATGCCGATCTACCGCGTGCAGATGACCGGGCCGGACGGCAAAACCCGCGAGCTGGAGCGCATTACCGATTGGTATTTGATCGGCGACACGTTCACGCTGTACAATACCATCAATAATAATATCGCGCAGGCGGGTAACTATACGCTGACCGTTTACGCGGATGGGTTTAAAACCTTTGCAAAATCGTTTGCCGTCGGTACGGTAAAAGCCGAAGCCACGCCGCGCGCCGCGTCGATGAAGGTCGATGCGATCTCGCGCGCGACCTCGAGCGGCGGCGCGTCCTCGGGCAGCGGCTCGGAGGGCGGCGGCAACACCATGAACGCTTATATCGTGTTCGACGCCGATCTGCTGGCGAATGCGCGGCTGCTGGACGATCTGGGTGTGGAAAGCGCCCACGCCACGGCCATTGCCGACCGCTGGGCGGAGCTGACGCCGCTGTATGTCTATTATCAGGGCGCGGAGCAGGTATACACCACCACCGGATACTTTGACGCGGTCAACACGGCTAAGGTAAACGGTACGTATTTATCGCTGGCGGCATATACGGCCTCCGGCAGCGCGCAGACCACGCCGAACCGCCCCTACGCGGTCAAGCAGGTGCTGGAAGACAACCTGCTGGGAGAAACCACTTCGTTTAACCAGTCCGCAGCTAAGCCAGCCGCCGATATAACGCTTGTGAATGCGAACGGCGAGGCCATTTCCGCTGTGACTGAGGGCGATAACGCTGTTTTCAAAGCAAACGCGGACTATTTAAGCGCGGTCTCCGACGTTTATTTAAATGATAATTGGCAGGCGCTCGGTGCGGACGCATACAGCATTTCCGACAATACCCTGACCCTTACCGCCGCCTTGCCGCTGGGCAGCAACACGCTGAAAATCGAAGCAAAGGGCTATCAGACGGCGAGCATCTCCTTCCGCAGCCAGAAGAAGCAGCTTGAGGGCGCGGAAACGATGACGAAGGATCAAGAAAGCTATACAGTTGGCGATCCTGTTGTCGTTATCTCCGGGGAGGAGACCGGCGATTACTTTAAGCATTTGAATACCGTCACGCTGATCCTGCCGGACGGCGAGACCAAGCAGATCCTGCCGGAGGGGCAGGAAAGCAGCTTCAAGAAGCTTGGCTATGAAATATCCGACAACCGGCTGACGCTGGGGAAGGATATCTTTACCGCGCCGGGTGACTACGCTGTTCAGTTCACCAACACATATTATAACGAAGTGACCGTGGCGTTTGTCATGGCCGCTAAGGAAACACCGCCCGCCTCGGAAACCACGACCCCGCCGAGCGTGGCAAGTACGAAACGGGTTGACCAGATCGTCGGTGATGATTATTATCGAGTATCCTTTACCGCAGAAGACGAGGATCTGAAGGCGTACTTAAACGCGGTTACCGGCGCTGCGGTGGGCGGCGAAAGCTGCACGATGGTTGTAAGCTTTTGGCAGGATACCAAGTCCTTTAAGGTATCGAACCATGATAACTTTGGCGGCGCGACGTACCTTGACTTTACCGCCGATTGCTTTGACGGCAAGACGGAAGTTCCGGTGGTTGTGTCAGCGACCGGCTATCAGGACTTATCCTTTGCGGTCACTCCGTCGGACAACGGCGGCGGCAATCAAGGCGGCGGCAGCGAAGGTAACGGCAACGAAGGTAACGGCAACGAAGGTAACGGCAACGAAGGCGGCAGTACCGACAAGCTGGACGCGCCGGAAGCGGTAAAGCTGGATAGCGATTCCGTGGAGGTGGGTAAAGACGTTAAAGTTTATCTTGGGTCCTATGTGGATCGCACCTATTTTGACGCCTTTACCGGGGCCACAATAGACCAAGAGGAAAAAACGGCTGACGAACTAGGTTTGGATTCGTGGGGCTATTATTTTACCCTGTCGGGCCTGTCGATTGGCGAGCATGAAATTATTCTGCACGCCGCCGGCTATCACGATAAGACGCTGACAGTCAACGTAACCGCGCAGCAAGCGCCCTACGTCGTTAAACTGATCCAAAACGATGAGCTGTATTACGGTACGGAAATGGAGGTTGCCCTAGGTACTGCGGTGAAGATTGTGGTGGGTGATAGTTGGGATGCGTCCTATCAAAACGCGCTTACAAGCGTACTGATCGAATCGGCACCTTTGAGCGAGCCAAAGATTGCGGAAGAAAGCGTCGGCTATTCTAGCGTTAATGTGCTGACGATTCCGGCGGAACAATTTGTCTCCGGCCCCAATACCGTTACCTTGCAAGCTAATGGATATGCAGACAAGGTATTTACCATAATCGTAACAGACTAAAGAAGCTTAGCAACAGCAAAGGACGCGCCATAACGGCGCGTCCTTCTTTTAGTGCTTTAGCGGTGGCGTATTTGCAGAGCAAATACGGTAAGAACCGCCCGCAATGCGGGTGGGATTCAAGTTTAAACAAAAAAGGACTTCCAAACTGATAAAATGGTGAGTGTTCAAGCCACCAAAGAAACAGAAAGGAAGACCTTTATGGCAAACAGTTTAGCACATACAAAATGGGTATGCAAGTATCACATCGTATTCACACCGAAATATCGAAGGAAAATAATCTATAAGCAGCTGCGAAAAGATATACAGCAAATTATAAAGGATTTGTGCAAGTGGAAGGGTGTGGAAATCATCGAAGGGCATATGATGCCTGACCATATTCATTTACTCGTAAGCGTGCCGCCGAAATACAGTATCTCGCAGTTTATGGGATATTTAAAAGGGAAAAGTGCGATGATGATATTCGAGCGGCATGGGAATTTAAAATATAAATTCGGCAGTCGTAATTTCTGGGCGACTGGATATTATGTGAGCACGGTAGGAATCAATACGGCCACGATTCAAAAATATATCAGGGAGCAAGATAAGCAGGATCAAATCGAAGATAGCTTAAGTAAGAAAGAATATGTTGACCCTTTCAAGGGTAGTAAGTAGTCTTACCATCAGGGCTTGAACGAAGTGAAAGCCAGCGTCTTTTAGGCGCTGGCTTTTTTATGCCCTTATAGGGCTTGTTCATGCCACCCCGCTTTGGGGTGGTCATGACTTGGTGTTTATTGCAGGGCTTCGATGGAGGAAGCCAGCTTTGTGAGATGTTCGCGCAGGCTGTCCGCCTTGGCGCGTTCGACTGCTACGACCTTTTCCGGGGCCTTGGCGGTGAAGCCGGGGTTATCCAGCTTCTTCATGACAAAGGCGAGGTCGTCCTCTACCTCGGCCTTTTCCTTGAGCAGGCGCGCGCGCTCGGCTTCAAAGTCGATCAAATCGCCCATGGGCATATAAAGCTGCGCGTCCTCGGTGACGACGGAGGCCATTTTGGCCGCGTCCGCCGGGGCCTGCGTGATCAGCTCGATCTCCGAAGCGTAGGCCAGCTTGGGGAAGAAGCCGCTGCCGGCGTTGAAGGTGGCCGTCTTTTCGGTCAGGATCAGAACCTTGGCCTTTTTGGAGGGCGGCACGTTCATTTCCGCGCGGCGGTTGCGGATGGCGCGCACGGCGTTCATCAGCGTTTCCATCTGCGCTTCCTCGGCGGCGAAGTTCAGTTCTTCCTTGTATTCCGGCCACTGGGAAATCATGACGCTTTCGCCCTCGTGCGGGAGCGCCTGCCAGATGGTCTCTGTGATGAAGGGCATGAACGGGTGCAGCAGCTGCATCGCGCCGGAAAGAACGTAGCACAGCACCTTCTGCACGTTCTCGTCCCCCGTTTGCAGGCGGGTCTTGGCGATCTCGATATACCAATCGCAGAAGTTGTCCCAAATGAAATCGTTCAGCTTGGACGCCGCAAGGCCCAGCTCATACTGGTCGATGTTGCGGGTGACCTCGCGCGCAAGGGTGTTGAACTTGGAAACAATCCACTTGTCTTCCAGCGTGAGGGTCTCGGGCAGGTCGGCCTTCTGTATGGTCAGGTTCATCTGGATAAAGCGCGAAGCGTTCCAAATCTTGTTGCAGAAATTGCGGGACGCTTCCACGCGCTCGGTGGAGAAGCGCATGTCGTTTCCGGGGCTGTTGCCGGTGGCGAGCGTAAAGCGCAGCGCGTCCGCGCCGTACTGGTCGATCACCTCGAGCGGGTCGATGCCGTTGCCAAGGGATTTGGACATTTTGCGGCCCTGCGCGTCGCGCACCAGACCGTGGATATAAACGGTATCAAACGGGGTCTCGCCCATGTGCTCCACGCCGGAGAAGATCATGCGGGCGACCCAGAAGAAGATGATATCATAGCCCGTGACAAGAACGGAGGTGGGGTAGAAATATTCCAGCTCCTTGGTCTTTTCCGGCCAGCCGAGCGTGGAGAACGGCCACAGCGCGGAGGAGAACCAGGTATCGAGCACATCCTCTTCCTGCCGGACGTTGTGCGAGCCGCACTTGGGGCAGGTGTGGATATCTTCCTTGGAAACAATCATTTCGCCGCAATCGTCGCAATAGAACGCGGGGATGCGGTGGCCCCACCAAAGCTGGCGGGAGATGCACCAATCGTGCACGTTTTCCATCCAGCGCAGATAGGTCTTGGAGAAACGGTCGGGCACGAACTTGGTTTCGCCATCGGTTACGACCTTCATGGCGGGCTTTGCGAGCGGCGCCATTTTCACGAACCACTGGGCGGAGGTCATGGGTTCCACCGTGGTGCCGCAGCGGTAGCAGGTGCCTACGTTGTGCTCGTGCTCCTCGATCTTAACGAGGTAGCCGCCCTCTTCCAAATCCTTGACGACGGCTTTCCGGCACTCGTAACGGTCCATGCCGTTATACTTGCCGCCGTTTTCGTTCACGGTAGCATCCTCGTTAAAGACGAGAATCTGTTCCAGATCGTGGCGCTGGCCCATCTCGAAGTCGTTCGGGTCGTGGCAGGGCGTCACCTTGACGCAGCCGGTGCCGAACTCCATATCGACGTATTCATCGCCGAAGATCGGAATTTCGCGGTTCATGATGGGCAGGATGCAGGTCTTGCCGATCAGGTGCTGATAGCGTTCGTCGTTCGGGTTGACGGCCACGCCGGTATCACCCATGAAGGTTTCCGGGCGGGTGGTTGCGACGATCAGATCGCCCGAGCCGTCCGCGAGCGGGTAGCGGATGTGCCACAGCTTGCCGGGCTGGGTTTCGTATTCGACCTCCGCGTCGGATAGGGCGGTGGTGCAGTGCGGGCACCAGTTGATGATGCGGTGGCCCTTGTAAATAAGGCCCTTGTGATACAGATTGACAAATACCTCGCGCACGGCCTTGGAGCAGCCTTCGTCCATGGTGAAGCGCTCGCGCTCCCAGTCGCAGGACGAGCCGAGCTTTTTCAGTTGGTCGATGATGCGGTCGCCGTATTTGTTTTTCCAATCCCAAACGCGCTCTAGGAACTTTTCGCGGCCAAGGTCGTAGCGGGTCTTGCCCTCTTCCTTGCGAAGGGCTTCCTCTACCTTGATCTGCGTGGCAATGCCCGCGTGGTCGGTGCCGGGCATCCACAGGGCTTCGTAGCCCTGCATGCGCTTGGTGCGGATGAGGATATCTTGCAGGGTCTCGTCGAACGCGTGGCCCATGTGAAGCTGGCCGGTAACGTTCGGGGGCGGGATAACGATGGTGAAGGGCTTTTTATCCGGGTTTACCTCGGCATGGAAATAGCCCTTGTCGTTCCAGAAGCGGTACAGCTTGTCTTCTACCGCTTTGGGGTCATAGGTCTTGGGCAGTTCGCTCATAAATATGATCTCCTTTAAAAATGTGGCGGAAAATAAAAAAAGCTCCGTCCTATGACAGGACGAAGCATGGCTCCGTGGTACCACCTGATTTTCCGGGCGCTGACCCGGACACTCAACAGCCCGTAACGGGGGCCTGCCGGAACGGCTTACATACGCTTCAGCCGTTCTGCTCGGAAGCGACCTTCTCCCCGTCCGCCCAAGGGCTTGCACCAGCCGCCCTCTCTCTAAAAGGCCCGGAAGCGGGAATACTCCTCTTCTTCGCAGCATTTTTCTGCTATAACTTTTTTAGTATAGCGGGAAAAGCGGGGTTTGTCAAGTCAAGGCGGGCAGTTTCCTTCATTCCGTGCGGTGCATAGGATGAAACTGTCACTATCCTTAGGCTTCGCAGTATGGTATAATTTTATGTGTAAAAAACTGCGATTTAAGGGTAATATGGTAAGCCGATATTTTGAGATAAGAAACGCCGCCGATATGGGCAGGAGGGCACCTGATGAAGAAAAGATGGACCGCTGGAATACTAATTTTGTGCATGGTGGTTTCCTTGCTGCCGGGTACGGCGCTCGCGGCGGAGGAACAAGCGCCGCCCGCTGTCTACAGCGAGGGGCAGAGCATCGATTATGAGCGGCTGTACACCACGGCGGGCGCGACGGGCGGGGTGTCCATTATCGGGCTGAACACCGATTATGTAAAGACTCTCTCGCCTGACGAGGATGGGATTACGCGTATTCCGCTCGTTATTCCCGCGCAGATTGGCGGCAGAGATGTGGTGGAGATCGCCAATGCGGCGCTTGGCAAGCATAAAATGAAAGATCCGGTTTATGAAAACGTGCGGTTTACAGAGATCGATCTGTCGAACGCAACCGAATTGCAGAAAATTGGGGAAAGAGCGTTTTACAATATGACGGGTTCCTATGAGGTGTACGAGAAACTGGACAGTACGCTGACTATTCCCAATGGGATCACGACGATCGGCAGTAATGCTTTTGGTAATCTTAAGGGTTTGCACGGTGACCTGCTTTTGCCGGACAGTGTGGAAACGATAGGCGACAGCGCGTTTGCTTGGACCGGGCTGGACGGTACCTTGAAACTGCCGGATAATCCGGCGTATACCAAGGTAAGCATGCAGTTTGCGTATGAATCGCCGTTGACGGCGATCGCGGGGCTGACGGCGGAAGGCGTTTTTCCATCCGCTATCACAGAACTGGGGAAGAACGCGTTTGGTTATACCAACATCACGGGCGACGTGGTTTTGCCGGATACGATCACGATCTTAAACTCCGCCTTTCAGGGGTCTCAGATTGATTCGCTGTATGTGCCGAAGAGCGTAACGGCGATTGCTTCGACGATCATTGCGAACTGCGACCAATTAAAATGGGCGGGGCTGGATTTTGATTCTACCATTCGTGTTCTAAAAGCGGATGATATGAACACAGAAGCTAGGTTTATGGGATCGGGCAATTACAGAAGCGATTTAAACGTCGTTTTAAATAATAAGGAAGCGTACGACTATTTAGAGGGAAAAACGTATTCCGTATATCAAAATAGGCTTACCTACCAAACCACGCTGTCGTTTTCCGGTTTGGACAGTAGCTACGACCGGCCCGTGCTGCACGACCGGCCCATCAACTGGGAGCTGAACAGCGACGGCTACACGTATTTTGAAAACACGGATTACAAATTCCCCAAGGGCGAGGGGAACGCGTGGAGCTTTACGGAAGGCGACGTGATTAACACCGTGGCCGAGACTGATAAGGCCACGGGCACGGTGCTGTATCCGGTAACAGCCGAGCCCAAGGTGACGATCACGACCAGCGGCGATATCAAGAAGGTGTATGACGGGGAAACCACGTACTTCACGATCACCGCCACCCTGCCCGAAGGGTATGAACTGAAAACCTCGGCCACCGCGCAGCCCGGCGACTATTTTATGCATTACCAGTGGTATAGCTGGTCGCAGGGCGTCAACGCGCCGGTGGAATATACCAAGATCTATTCCGGGCCCGCCAACGCCATTGGGTTTTCCGATGTGGCGGACAGCATGGATGGGCAGTACGACAGCAATAATATCGCCCACGGATATTATGTAATAGCGGTTTTTTATAAAAGAAACGAGTCCACCAATACGTTGCTGCACCGGGAAGATATTTATTTCAAAGTAAGCATTACCAAGGCCACCCCGACCGTCGCGCCGGAATATCCGGCGGTGTCGATCGCGGGCAAAAAACTGGCCGACCTGCCGCTTGCGGCGGGGAAGGACGCGGGCGCGGGAGTGATCGCTTGGTCGGAAGCGGAGGAAACCGTCCGCGAGGGCGGCGGCGAATATAACTGGGTGTTCACACCGGAGGATACTGAAAATTATGAGACCGTGACCGGCGCGGCGAACATCACCGGTAAAAAAGGCCATTCCATTACGATAACCGACAGCGCGGGCGTGGGCGCGGCGGGTTCGCGGGTGCACGCGGACGACGCGGTGAGCCGGCTGGAAACACAGGGAGATCAAACGACGCTTTTCGTTATTCCCGATGAAACAGTGACCATTTTGCCCGGCTCGCCCGCGGCGGGCAACGGTATCGGCGCGGTCACGGTAAAGACGGCGAGCGATGGCACATTAGTCGCCGCCGAGCGGCAGGAGGACGGCGCCTATACCTTTTCCATGCCGGACGCGCCGGTGGCAGTCACGGTCACCTATCGGCAAGAGCACACGGTAACGGTAACAGCGGGCGCGCATGGCACGGTCTCGCCCGCCGGAACGGTAAGCGCGGCGGCCGGAGAAGCGCTTACCCTTACCTTTACACCGGATTATGGCTACAAGCTGGCCCGCGTAACGGTGGACGGCGCGGCGGTGCCGGTCAACGGCAATACGTTTACGCTGATTCCGGAAAAGGACTGCGCCATAGAGGCCGTATTTGAACAACTGGTGGTAGACGATCTGGATGAAATCGTCGATAACCTGCCGGAGGCCCCTTCAAGCGGAGACCAAAGCGCGATCGACGCGATACTGGACGCAAAAATGCACTATGAAGCCGTGAAGGATGAGCTGGAAGGCGCGGACGAAGCCGCCGAAACGCTCAACGACAAATTGGCGCAGCTGCCGAACGTGAAGGTGCGCGTGGAGGCCGACGCCGCGCCCGCCGCGCCGCAAAACACGGGCAGCCTACTGGAAAACATGACGAGCGAGGACGCGGAGGCGCTGAAAACAGGCGCGGCCGCGCAGTTTGAGATCGTGCTGGAGGTAGCGGAGGCGAAACCGGAGGACGCGGTGCAAGAATCGATCACGAACGCGCTGGGCGGCGCGTTGGTCGCAAGCTTTGCGGATGTGACGGTGAAAAAGATCATCACCGACGCGCAGGAGAAGCAAGAGATCGTGGAGCTGAGCGAGCTGAAGCGGCCGGTCGAGTTGGTATTCCCGATCCCGGCGGAGCTTCGACAAACGCCCGGCAATATCAGCCGCGAATTCCTCATTTTGCGCACGCATCAGGTAGACGGCGCGCAGGTGACCGAGGCGCTCCCGGATGAGGACGACGACCCGAATACCTACACGGTGCGCAGCAGCCGAGTTTTCCGTTTATACGCTAGCCTATCAGGATACGCAGCGGGAAAGCTCCGGTTCGAGCGGGAGCGCGACCTATCGGGTCGCTGTGGCGGAGGGCGCGGCGCACGGCGCCGTAACGGTGGACCGGTATTATGCGGCCCGAAACGCAACCGTGACCATTACCGTGAAACCGGATGCGGGCTATACGCTGGGTGAGCTGACCGTGACCGGCCCGAACGGAAAAACCGTGGCGGTGACGGATGCGGGGAACGGCGTTTATAAGTTCCAAATGCCCGCGGGCAAGGTGACGGTGGCGGCTTCCTTTTCCGCATCGGATGGCTGCGCGTACAGCGACCACTGCGCGGCAAAGCGCTTTACCGATGTACCGGCGGCGAGCTGGTACCATGAAGCGGTGGATTACGTGGTGGGGCACGGGCTGATGAAGGGTGCAAGCGACACCACGTTCGCGCCCGATGTCGATACCACGCGCGGCATGCTTGCCGCCATCCTGTACCGGCGGGAGGGAAGCCCCTCCGTCGGCGCGGAAAGCGCGTTTACGGATGTGGCAACAAACCGGTATGATACTGCCGCGATCACTTGGGCCAGCGCTGAGGGCGTTGTGACCGGCTATGGCGGCGGCCTTTTCGGGCCGGACGACGCGCTCACCCGCGAGCAGCTTGCGGCCATTCTGTACCGCTATGCGCGGCTGCGGGGGCACGATGGTTCTGTCGGGGCCGACCTGTCCGCGTTCAGCGACGCGGCGCAGATCAGCGCCTATGCCACGGACGCGATGCGCTGGGCCAACGCCGCCGGACTGATCACTGGCAAGGGCGGCGGCCTTCTGGACCCGAAGGGGAACGCCAAGCGCAGCGAGACCGCCGCGATCCTCATGCGGCTGAATCGGTATTTGGAAGCGTAGGGCGGCTGAAAATATCTGTAAATCGAGCCAAGGGCCGCGTTACAAAATAGAAGAGCGTTTCGATGAGAGCGAATCTCGCGCGAGCGAGCGGTTTTATGTAAATTCCGCGCGTTCGCGCGAGATTCTTCACTTTGTTCAGAATGACATACGGAGATTCTTTTGTTTTGTAACGCACCCTTGGTTTTTTTCGTTGTCTTTGAATTGGGCTTTTCGGGGATGGAATGGACTATAAATACGCCGGATTTGCATAAGCCGATATTTTTTTGAACTGGAATTGATAGGGAGCCGAAAACAGGGCCGACAGATTGAGATGTAAATATTCAGATTTTCATTGACAAGCGGTTGGGCTATATATACAATAAAATCAAACGAAACATGATAAAGGTGAACTGATATCTCTATAGGTGAGCAGAATGACACACGGCATAAAGAGCTGACTGCATGCCTCTGAATGGCAAAGGAGATGGAAAAGAAATCATGAAGAAAATATTCATCGCTTGCGTTTGTTTTGCTGTGCTGGGGCTTGTCGGTTGCGGTACGGATGGCGCAAATACATTACGGATCGAACAACGGGAGATTAGCATTCCGTCGGAAATTTCCGTTGTTACTTCTCTTGAGGATAGACAAAGCACCTTTATGAAAGATGATATGGTATGTGGCGGTATCCGGTTTTACGAGGTGACAGGGGAGCGGTTAACGAGTATTGAGTCCCTGCTCAGTGACCGGGTTCAATTTGATACGTCCATGGATAAAAAACAGTTTTTGTGGGAGATTACGGCTGACGAGGATTTGAAAAACGCAGATCCCTTTTCCATGTCCAGTTCGTCTTTCGGCGCAATATACGAAGTAACCTATAAAAACGCGGAAGGGGAAGAGACAACACACTATTATTTCATAGCTTCCGATACGGGGTTCTATGATGTTTTTAGCGTTGATTCGCGTATGCAGGAAGGGACAAAAACGAAAATTCTTGAACAATTTCGTTCGCAGGACGAGTGAGCAGGCGACAAGCAAAAGGAGCGACTAGACAAAATTCTACAAAAAAATAAAAGTTTATGTTGACATTTGGCCGGACTATATATACAATAGAAACAGAAAACGGAACACCTTGAAGGTGAATTGATATCTTGGTGGGTGAACAAAATAGAACCGGCGTTTCTGGTGCGCTCTGCAAAGCGCCGCGTTGGGTTCCCCCCGCATAATAACGACCACTCCTATCATTTCTATCATAGCAAAAAGCTCCTCCTTTAAAAGGGGAGCTTTTTGTATTAGTGCTTTAGCGGTGGCGTATTTGCAGAGCAAATACGGTAAGAACCGCCCGCAATGCGGGTGGGATTCAAGTTTAAACAAAAAAGGACTTCCAAACTGATAAAATGGTGAGTGTTCAAGCCACCAAAGAAACAGAAAGGAAGACCTTTATGGCAAACAGTTTAGCACATACAAAATGGGTATGCAAGTATCACATCGTATTCACACCGAAATATCGAAGGAAAATAATCTATAAGCAGCTGCGAAAAGATATACAGCAAATTATAAAGGATTTGTGCAAGTGGAAGGGTGTGGAAATCATCGAAGGGCATATGATGCCTGACCATATTCATTTACTCGTAAGCGTGCCGCCGAAATACAGTATCTCGCAGTTTATGGGATATTTAAAAGGGAAAAGTGCGATGATGATATTCGAGCGGCATGGGAATTTAAAATATAAATTCGGCAGTCGTAATTTCTGGGCGACTGGATATTATGTGAGCACGGTAGGAATCAATACGGCCACGATTCAAAAATATATCAGGGAGCAAGATAAGCAGGATCAAATCGAAGATAGCTTAAGTAAGAAAGAATATGTTGACCCTTTCAAGGGTAGTAAGTAGTCTTACCATCAGGGCTTGAACGAAGTGAAAGCCAGCGTCTTTTAGGCGCTGGCTTTTTTTATGCCCTTATAGGGCTTGTTCATGCCACCCCGCTTTGGGGTGGTCATGACTCTGCCAAACCGCTCCACGAAGGCAGGCAGCGTTTAGCAAAATTTTAAAAATTTTGGCAAATACGGTTGACAGATAGAGCGGTTCGAGATACAATAAAAGCACAAAAACACCGCATGGGTGATTTGATATTTGTAAAGGTGAAATAAATGCGAAGCATTAAATTGTCAAACTCGGAAGAGATATTAATGAATATTTTTTGGCGGGAAAACGTGCCGCTTACCAGCGCGCAGCTCGTCAAGCTTTCTACTGAGCAGAATTGGAGCAGTAACTATATTCACAAGCTTCTAAGTTTGCTGCAAGAAAAACAGTTTTTAACGATGTGCGGCGTTTTGCAAGAAGGCAAACATTACTCCCGGCAGTTTACACCCTGTTTTGATAAGGAACAATATATATCAAAAATTTTAGAATCGCAGGGCGTGGGCACGGCTTCTTTGGCAAAAATTGCAGTTGCCCTTGTGAAAAAGCAAGCTGGTGAAAAACCGGACGACAAGAACGAGAAGCTAATTGCGGAACTTGAAAAAATGGTAGAGCAGTTTGAAACAAAAAATAAGGACAAAAATAGAGATGTGACATGCAAATAACTTTGTTTTCTTTTCTCTCGGCAGTTCTGTGGAGCAGCGTTTTAATTATCGCAATTTACTTTTTGCGGAAATCGAAGCACTATAAGCATTACTTTGGCGTTCTATCAATCGTTTTGCTGTATTTGTTCTGTGCGGCACGGGTGTTTTTGCCGATCGAACTGCCACATACTTATGTGATTGGAAATGATACGATATATCCGCAGATATATAAATTACTTGTTAACGAAAACGAGGTGGTAGGGGGTATATCTCTTTATCAAATCCTTATTGCAATTTGGGTCAGCGTGTTTATTGTATTAATGGTTCGCTATATTGGGAACTATTATAAGGCGCTTAAAAGCATTAAGCAATACGCTGTGCCTTACGGTGAAGATGAGGATCGCATCCTAGGAGAAGTAAAGAGCCTAGCCCGAAAAGATATTAAGGTTTCCGTTCTGATGACCGGCAATATCAGCGTACCGTTTGGGTTTGGCCTTTTCCGCAAGAAAATCCTACTGCCATTCGGCAACTACCCGGAAGACGAATTGCGTTATATTCTTCTACATGAATATACGCATTTTATCAACCGGGATATTCCGGTTAAACTGTTAATATCGTTTTTCTGCATGATTTTCTGGTGGAATCCCGTTGTTTATCTTTTGAAAAAAGATTTAGAGCAAACGCTGGAAATCAAATGTGACCTAGCGCTGGCCAAGCATTTAAATCCACAGGAACGGGCGGCCTACTTATGGACGATTATTAACACGCTAAAGCGGGATTGCGCTCAAACGATGCCGCCATGCGCCGCGACCGCATTTTTTAATTACAATTCTGCGGCAGAAACCAAAGAGCGTTTCGCTGCGGTCATGAATTGTGACAAAGGAAAGTACCATGTTGTAACTAACGCACTGTTTATGTGCATTTTTGTTTTCTTATTGCACTTTTCGTATTCAGTTGTGCCGCAACCTGTGTTTGAAGCGCCGAAAAGCACTGAGCAGGATGCAGTAGATTTCAATCCATCTAACTCATATATTCAGCAGGAAGCGAACGGAGAGTATTGGTTATACATTAAAAATACTCGATACTTACCTGTGGCAGAAGAAGAGGTGGAGTTTTATAAAAACACAGGATTTTTAATTTATTAATAAGGAGCGAATAAAGAATGAAAAAAAGGTTATTATGTGCCATCAGTGCTGCGGTAGTGCTCGCAAGCGCTGCCCCTGCCGCGTGTGCGGCTGACGTAACCGCCCAAACGCCTTCTGTGGAAACCACCACTTCGGCTGCTGAGGTGACCCCCCGTGCGGATGTGATTGTTACAAAAACGAGAGTTCTAGGTGGAAGGGTGCAATACCGCCGCTGGAATGAAACGCGGGGATATTGGGTCGACCCCGAATGGATTTATCTTTAAAATTCATAACAAAAAGCTCCTCCTTGAAAAAGGGGGAGCTTTTTTGTGTCAATGTCATTCAGTTAAGAATGAGCAAGTAATAACTGGGTAGCAAACACCCTTTGGGCTCCCCCTAACGAGGGCATATGCGTAAATTGAAGCAGCGTATGCATAGCGCGCTCTTTGGGCTTCCCCCGACGAGGGGAAGGCCAGAAAGCGGTCTTTGCCCCCCGCGCGTTGCTTAAGTTTACGCATATGCCCTCGTGGAGGAAAGGCCAAAGGGATGCGCTAGGAGTCAGTTATTCTTATTTTAATAGCATTGGCTTTTTTGTGCTTTATCCTTTGCTATCCGCTGTCCGTCAGTTGGCCGCGCAGGTGGGCGATGGCGCGCTTTTCAATGCGGGATACCTGCACCTGCGACACGCCGATGAGCTTGGCGACCTGCTGCTGGGTCAGGTCGCGCGAGAAGCGCAGGGCGAGCACCTCTTGGTCGCGCTCGGGCAGGGTGCGTATGGCTTCGCGCAGCGAGAGATACAGGCAGGCGCGCTCTTCGAGCCCGTCGTCGCCGATCAGGTCGGACAGGTGGCCGCCGCCCGAAAGCTCGCGCTCAAAGGAATCCACCGTTACGTTGGACTGTTCGCAGGCCGCTACCTCTTCCGGGGTAAGCCCGGCGGCTTCGGCGATTTCAGAGATGGTGGGGGAATTGCCGGTTTTGGCGGTCAGCTCGGTTTCGATGCGGTGCAGCTTGGCCGAACGTTCCTTCATGGCGCGGCTGACCTTGACCGCGCCGTCATCCCGGAGAAACCGCCGTATTTCGCCCGCGATTTTGGGTACCGCGTAAGTAGAAAACTGCGTGCCGAGTTCCAGATCGAACCCGCGCACCGCCTTGATAAACCCAACGGCGGCAAGCTGGTATAGATCGTCCGGCTCGACGCCACGCCCGTAATAGCGCCGCGCGATCGACCAGATCAGGCCGCTGTTCTCCTGCAAAAGACGCGCTTCGGCTTCGCGGTCACCCGCCGCCGCGTCGCGCAGCAGGTCGCGCGTTAGTTCGGTCATGGCCTATCGCTCCGATAGCGTCTTGATCATGGTCACGAGCGTGCCGCGTCCCTCGGTAGAGCGGACGCGAAGCTTGTCCGTAAAGGTCTCCATGATGGTGAAGCCCATGCCCGAACGCGTATCGTCGCCGGTGGTGAACATCGGCTGGCGCGCCTTTTGCACGTCCGCGATGCCGCGTCCCGCGTCCTTGATCTTGATCTCCAGCGCGCGTCCCTCGAAAAGGCGCACGGACACGGTGATAAAGCCCGCTTTATCCGCGTAGCCGTGGACAATGGCGTTGGTCACCGCCTCCGACACGACGGTTTTGATATCGCCCAGCTCCTCCATCGTCGGGTCGAGCTGGGAAACAAAAGCGCCCACGGCCTGCCGGGCGAACGCCTCGTTTACCGAGTGACTTTCAAATTTAATGCTCATTTTATTGACTACGCCGCGCATCGTTCATTCCCCCTTTTCAAAAATCATGACCTGCGGCAGACCGGCCGCTTCAAACACGCGCATGGCCTGCGGCGGCGCGCCGCGCACGGCAAAATCGCGCCCGCTGCGTGCCGACGTGCGAAACAGGTGCATAACGACCGCTAGGCCGGAGCTATCCATAAACGTAAGCCCGTGCAGCTCCAAAACCAGCTTTTCACAGGGGTAGAGCGCGAGCAAATCCTCCGATTGCTCAATCGCAAGGCGCGCCTCGTGATGATCCAGGTCGCCCGCGAGGGAAACAATTAATGTGCCCTCTTTCATGGTTGGGGTGATTTGTAACATTAGCCACACCACACTTTCAGTTAATTAGTAGTTAGGAATTAGTAATTAGTAATTGGGAGCGGCGACAGTTTGAGCCGGGAAATAAGGCGTTGGCGCTTATGTAAGGCAAAAATCGTGAAACAGAAACGGAAACGCTAAAATAATTACTAACTACTAATTCCTAACTAAAAAAAACGGCTTGTACCGTTTTTTTTCGGTACAAGCCAAAGTTTACCATATAAAATGTTTTTATTCGGTCGCTTTCTGTCGCGTGCGGAGGATCTTTTCCGCTTCGCCGACAAGGTAGATCGAACCGCAGACCAGCACGCAATCGTTGGGGGCTGCGTTTTCGAGCGCGAGGGCGATCGCCCGCTCGGCGGTGCCGCAGTCGAACACGGCGTCGCAATCCTGCTCGGCCAGCGCGGCCAGCGTGGTGGTGATGAGCGCGCGGTCGTTATCCGGGGCGCAGGCGTAGAAGATATCGGCCCGGCGGGCGAGCTGCCGCACGCAGACTTCGTATTCCTTATCGCGCACCATGCCCATGACGACGTGCAGGCGCTTGCGGCCCAGCATTTCATCGATCGCATCGCACAGAGCGTCCGTGCCCGCCACGTTATGCGCGCCGTCCAGCAGAACAAGCGGGTTTTCGCGCACGCGCTCCAAGCGGCCCGCCATGCGCGCCGAGGCAAGGCCGCGCACCACGGCGGAAACGTCGATTTTCCAGCCGCGCTCGCGCAGGGCCTGTATGGTGTGCAGGGCGGTGAGCGCGTTTTGCAGTTGGTAGCGGCCCGGCATGGCGAGCGTGTAGCCCTGCCCTTCGTACAGAAAAGCGGTGTTGTGAATATCGCACCGCAATACGGTGGTATCCGTCGGGAAGGAGCACCAGATCGCGCCCGCCGCGTCGCACGCGCGCCGCAGGACGGGGAGCGCCTCCGCCGGCTGATCGACCGCGCAGACCACCGCGCTGGACGGTTTGATGATGCCGGCCTTTTCCGCCGCGATCTCGGCCACGGTATCGCCCAAAGCGTCCATATGGTCGCGCGAAATGGGCGTAATGACGCAGACCTCCGGCGGGTCGATGACGTTCGATGCGTCGCACCGGCCGCCAAGGCCGGTTTCCAGCACGACGATATCGCACTCCTGCTCTAGAAAGTAGAGAAAGGAAATGGCGGTGGTAAACTCAAATTCGCCTATGGTCTCGCCTTCGGGCAGGGTAAGGCTTTCCGCCGCGAGGGCGACGCGCTCGGCCAGACGGGACAGGTCGCTGTCCCCAATCATGGCGCCGTCCACGCGGATGCGCTCGTGAAAATGGACAAGATAGGGCGAGGTGTTCAGCCCGGTGCGGTAGCCCGCGCAGCGCAGGGTGTTTGCGATCATGCAGGCGGTTGAGCCTTTGCCGTTGGTGCCCGCCAAATGCACGCATTTCAGGCGCTTCTGCGGATCGCCCAGCGCGGCGCAAAGCGCGCGGATGCGGTGCAGCCCGGGCGCGCCCGAAAAGCGGCCGAGCGAGTGGATGTATTCGATTGCGGTTTTCGGTTGATCCATAATGGGTAATAACCTTCACTTTTATCAATATTTGCATGTGGATATACAAATTATACCCCTTCTGCGCGGCCTGTCAAGGAGAACAAGTGTTTGTTTTGTAGGCTGAGATATGATATAATCATATTATCTTCTACTTAAACGAGGTAAGCTGAGAAAATGGAACCGACGAAATTCGATATGAAGTACGCCTCCATCCGCCGCGCGGTGATCGAGGCCCGCTTTGAACATTTAAACGAAAAGCAGCGCGAGGCGGTATACGCGACCGAGGGGCCGCTGCTCATCCTCGCGGGCGCGGGCAGCGGTAAAACCACCGTGCTGATCCAGCGCATCATCAACATGCTGCGCTTTGGGCGCGGATACGACGCCCAGCAGGCGCAGCCCGGCGCGACCGAGCAAGACCTGCTGTTTTTGACCGAATACCTGACCGACCCCAAGCCGGAAAACCGCGCGCGCGCCGAAGCGCTGTGCGCGATAGACCCCGCGAAGCCGTGGGAGATCATCGCGATTACCTTTACGAACAAGGCCGCGCGCGAGCTCAAGGAACGGCTGACCGGCGCGGTGGGCGAGGAGGACGCTTCCGCCATTTGGGCGTATACGTTCCACACCGCCTGCCTGCGCATTCTGCGCCGCAACGTCGATCTGCTGGGCTTTGAACAGCCGTTCACGATCTACGACGAGGATGAGAAAAAGCGCGTGATTATCGCGGCGCTGCGCCGCCTGAACATGGACGAGAAAATATACGACCCGCGCGCGGTGATGGGCATGATTTCCCGCGCCAAGGACCGCTTGATGACGCCGAGGCAGTTCATGACCGACGCGCACGGCGACCACTACCGCGAAAAAGTGGCCGATGTGTACAAGCTTTACGAAAAAGAAATGAAAAAGGCCTGCGCGCTGGATTTTGACGATATTATCATGAAAACCGTGCTGATGCTGCAAAACTATCCGGACGTGCTCGAATACTACCAGCGCAAGTTCCGCTATGTGCTGGTGGACGAATATCAGGATACCAACTACGCGCAGTACGTGCTGACCAGCCTGCTCGCGGGCGGGTACCAGAATATTTGCGTCGTCGGCGACGACGACCAGTCCATCTACAAATTCCGGGGCGCGACCATTACAAATATTCTGGAATTTGAAAAGCAGTACCAGAACGCGCGCACCATCCGGCTGGAACAAAACTACCGCTCAACCGGCAACATTCTTTCCGCGGCGAACGAGCTGATCCGCAACAACGCCCAGCGCAAGGGCAAGGAGCTTTGGACCGACCAGACCGGCGGCGCCAAGCTGCGTGTGCACCGCTCGGACAGCCAAGAGGGCGAGGCCGGCTATATCGCGGACACCATCCTAGCGGGCGTGGAAGGCGGGCGGCGGTTCAGCGATTACGCGATCCTGTACCGCAACAACGTTCTTTCGGATAATATTGCCGCCGCGTTCATTCGTAATGGCATCCCCTACCGGGTATATAAGGGGCGCGACTTCTTCTCACGCGCGGAAATTCGGGATATGTTCGCCTATCTGTGGGTTGTGGAGAACCCGGCGGACACGCTGCGCCTGAAGCGCATCATCAACGTGCCCGCCCGCAAAATCGGCGACCGCTCGGTCGAGCTGGCCGAGCAGGCGGCGGAGGAAAACGGCCTGCCGCTGTTTGAAGTGGTGAAAAACGCTTCCGCGTACCCTACGCTTTCGCGCGCCGCTTCCGCGATGGAGCGCTTTGGCAAAATGATAGAGGATCTGCGCCAGCAGCGCGAGTTTTTGGGGCTTTCCGAGTGGTACGCCGAAGTGCTCAACCGCACGGGCTACGCCGAGGCGCTGGAAAACAAGGACGATATGGAATCCAAAAGCCGTTTGGAGCATATCGAGGAGCTGAAGAGCTATCTGCTTACTTATGAAGAAAAGAACGAAGATCCGACGCTTGCCGGCTTTTTGGAGGAAATGGCCCTTTACACCGACGCGGACAAGACCGGCGACGAAGAGGACGCGGTCACGATGATGACCATGCACTCGGCCAAGGGGCTGGAGTTCCCGGTGGTGTTCCTCGCGGGTCTGGAGGACGGGCTGTTCCCCGGCTTCCGCGCCATGGAAAAAGACGAGGACATGGAGGAGGAGCGCCGCCTGTGCTATGTGGCGGTGACGCGCGCGCGGGAAGAGCTGTACATGACCTGCGCCGAGCGCCGCTTGCTGTACGGCCGCACGCAGTACGCGCACCCCTCGCGCTTTTTACAGGAGATTCCCGAGGAGCTGACGGACAGCAACGTGAACCAGCGCGCCTTTGACCCGCCGGTGCAGCCCGCCGCGCAGACCGCGCGCGAAGGCATCGTGCACGCGCGCAGCGCGTCGGTCGCGCCCGCTCCCGCCGCAAGGCCGGGGCGCGCCGCGGCCCAGCCCGCGCCGGATTTTGCCGTCGGCGGGCGGGTACGGCACCGCGCCTTTGGCGACGGCCTGATCGTTTCCGCCAAGCCGATGGGCGGCGATTGCTTATTGGAGATCGCGTTTGACCAGAAGGGCACCAAGCGCCTGATGGCGAAGAGCGCGGCGCAGTTCATGGAGAAGCTATAAAAAGAGGAAAGCGCGTTTCGAAATGTTATTGGACTTGTCGTTCTAAGGAATATAGTGACGAAGGATGACAAATAAATGAAAATTCCTTAACAAAAAAGGCAATGGGTGCGCCCATTGCCTTTTTTGTGTCCGGTGCGGTTGTAACCGCACGGCGGGTCTGCTATACTGATAGAAAGAAAGAGAGGGGATCGGTATGGTTCAACAACTGGCCGCGCTGCTCGCGGCGCTTTCACTGGGGGCGGGCGCGTCTGTTCCGCTATCGGGCAACGCCGCGACGTTCGCGGCGCTTTTGGAGGAGACCAACGCGGCGCACGCCAAAATCGACGCGCCCCGCGCCGATCTCGACCGTTACCGATACGATTTCCAAAGCGATAAGCCGCTTTTCACACTGGAGGACGGCAAGCGTATCCGCGCCTTTGACCAGAACAATCTGGATCTGCACGATCCGCTGCCGGCGGACGAGGCGCGGGACGAGGTGGGCTGGGTGATGCGTCTGCTGCGTTCGCAATACGGCCTGTACACATGGTCGGGTGGGGACGCGGCGTTTGATAAGGCTGAAAAAGAAATACTGGCCGCGCTGCCGGAGACCGGAACGATCGCTCTTGTCGACTATAAGGCGCTGATGATCCGGCACCTTTCCTTTATCGGCGACACACACTTTTCCTTTGACGGACACAACTTCCAGCCGGACATACAGCTGTTTGCGGATGAGAGCCGCGCCTATTACCGCAAGAACGGCGCGTTTTATACCGACGCGGCCTGTACGGACGCGGTGCGCGCGATAGACGGACAAGCGCCGGAGACGTATTTGAAACGCGCCATTGGTCAAAACGGCGAGTTGACCTATTACCTATACCGGCTCGCGCCGCGCGCGGAAGCGCTGGAAATGAAGGTGGAGACCGCGGGGGGAACGTTTACGGCAAAGCTGCACCTTGCCGTATCGCTCGATTCGCGCACAGCGCCGGAAGAAAACTACGTTTACAGCGTGCGGGGCGGCATTCCGTTTATGGAGCTGAACCGTACCGTGTTCGGTGAGGACGACCAGAGCGGCTGGTCCAACCAACACGATGAGGATGACAAGCAGGCGTTTCTCGCCTCCGCCGAAGCGATTAAGGAATACCCGGCGGCGGTGCTCGATTTATCGCACAACCCCGGCGGCAACGGCGACCTGCCGCCTGAATGGTTCTACCGGTACACCGGCGAGCAAGCGCGGCCGAATTACTGCACGCTGCGCATCCGCGCGAGCGATACATGGCTTCGATCCTGCTACGGCGCGGAAAACGAGGAGCAGTGCGCGGAGATCCGCGCACAGACGGACGCTTACCATGCGGCGGGCGGCCTGCGCGTGGACGGCGACTACTATGTCGGCGCGCCCGAGCCGCAGTTTTTGGAGCAGCCGGACCGCGTGCTGTTTGTGTTGACCGCGCGCCACACAGCCTCCGCGGCCGAAGCGTTTACCGACCTGATGCACAACCTGCAAAACGTGGTGACGATCGGCGCGAATACCGGCGGCGTGCTGACAAACGGCGCGAATTACGGTATTTCGCTGCCCTATTCCGGTCTGTTTTTCCAGTTCGGCGAGTGCCTGTTTTACTGGGATCCCGCCTATTTTCAAGAGGGCGCGGGTATGACGCCGGACGTGTACCTGACGGGAGACCGGCTGAATGAACGGCTCGAGCTCTTTTTGACCCGGTACGCGGGCATGCAAAGCAAAAAATAGAAAAGCTGAAGCGCGGCACAGAAAGCATTTCTTCTGTGCCGCGCTTTTTTAGTGTATGTATTTGAGTCGCGTTTTGCCGTATTCGGTGACCTGATAGTGGATCAGCAGTTCCCCTTGGGGATCAAATTCAAGCTGGGCGGCCTTTAAAAAGCCAATGCCGAGGAAGGAATCGACGTAATCGTTCACTGTTTTAAGGGTGAAAAGCTTTTCGCCGCCGTATTCATCCGCGAGATCGTGGTATACGTCGGACACTGTGAACGGGTTGCCGAGCAGAATGGCGTATTGCAGAATACGCGTTTTCAGCGGTAATTTCATCAGTCTTTCTCCTTCCTTACGACACGTCGCGCAGGTTGACCAGCTCGGACGGCTTGCAGATGATGAGGATCAGGCCGAGCACAACGATCACCGCGCCGGCCACGCCTAACGCATTGACCGAATAAGCCGCGACGCCAAGGGCCGCAAACAGGTAGCCGAAGGGGATGCTCCAGATCGGACGCGAGGAATCGACCGCGAGCGTGCGGGAGGGGCCGGCCTTGTTAAACGCGGTGTACGCACAGTTGTAGTTGATCGCGCCGAGCAGCCCAGTGATGACGACGAATAAAAGCAGAATGGGCGTGGTGAACACCATGCGCAGAATGCCGGTAAAGGCGGCCAGATTGCCGGTGGCGGCGGACAGGATGGTCATGGCGATCAGGCCGATCACGCCCGAGCCAAAGCAGCGGTAAAAGCCGCAGCCGACATTCGGATCGATCATATCGCCCGCGTAGGTGGAGAACTGCCCTTCAAGCGTAAAGCCGATGGGCGCCATCAGGGCGAGGATAAAGCCTAAAATAAAGTTGCTGCCGCCTTCGGAAAAGCCTGTCCAGCCCGAAACGATCACGCCCACGACCGTGATGCCGATGCCGAGATATACGCGCGCGCTGATATTTTCCTTAAGAAAGAACTTGCCGATGATCGCCGTGAGAATCGGCCCCAGACTGGTGACGACCGCGACCGTGGTGAGTCCGCAAAAGGGCGTGGCGGCCATCCAGCAGCCGGTGGCGAGCGGGCCCGCGAACGCGGCCGAGGCCAGCATCATCCACGATACCTTAAGGGAGATGGTGCGCTTATACTCGGTAAGACCTTTTCCGCGGGACGTGTTGTAGAGAAAGGTGAAAACACCGGCAAACAAGTCGCAAAGGCCAATCAGCGTGATGGAACAGAGTATGGAAACGATCACCTTGTCGGACAGGGTGGGGATGATGGTCGAGGTGACCGAGTTGTTAAAAATGTTTTGCAGGATCGCGGTGATGGGCATCAAGATCGCGATCTTCATCCCGCTTGTCGCCATCCGGATCTTCTTTTGTGTATATGCTTGTTCGGGCGTCATTTGGGATGCCTGTTTGCATACTTCTTCCTGTGTCGGTTGAGACACTGTCATGGTGGTTTCCCCTTTCTATGATACTGCTGAGGACAGGGATCAATGCTCTAAAATGAAGCTGACCTGCTCGCAGAAATCGTTGGTGCCGCAAACGCCGGTGTCGCGCACCAGATCCTGCACATCGACCGGCAGCTCGTTCCCGGGCAGCAGCGCGTTGAGCATGCCGCCCATCAGGATACGGTACTTTTTGCCGCGCTCCTTTGCAAGCGCGGTGATCGACTGCGCGTAGGACAAGCATTGGCCGCAGTGCGAGCTGACGCAGATGATATCGGTGCCTTCCTCATCCGCCAGATCGAGCACGGCGGCGGGCTCCATATCGACGCCGCCGTTGACCGGCTCGGCGTGTATTTCGCGGTATACCTCGGTGATGAGCATTAGACCGTAGCTGTGGCCGTCGGCCGATACGCAGACGATCTTTTGGCCGTTTAAACGAATGCCCTTTTCCTTTAGCTCGGCGACGATCTCGTCCTTCATCTCCATGGTCTGCTGGCCGAGCTGGCTCGGGAAGTAGGGATGGAACGAACCGGTCTCCTCGATACTGGGGTGGAAGCTCTGTTCAAATTTAGTCGGGCTAAAGCGCTTGAGCATCATGATCATTTGCAGCGGATCCTCGGTGTCGACGCCTGCCTCGCGGAAGGCGTTCATCACATTTTCGTAAAATTTGACGCCCTTTTCGATCATCTTATCGCACATTTGCTCGATGGGGGTGAAATCCATCAGCGGCAGCCATTCCTTTGCCTTATATTCGGCGCGCATACCGGCCGCGGCGATGTCGAGCAGTTCGTCGAGCGAGGGGTGGCGCAGCCGCTCGGTGACGGCGGTAGGACTGATGATGACCGGCAGGTTATATTTTAGGTTAAACAGCGTTTGGATGAGCGCCTCTTGCACGCCGGTACCGAAGTTGGCGTTGACGTCGTGGTCGAGCTGATCGACCGTGCCGCCGTTGTAGTAGACGACGCCCGGATGATCGGGGGTGGAAAACAGCTTGTGCATGGCAAGGGCGAACGCCATGCGGGGCTGCACCTCGGTCAGCAGACCGCCGTAGCTGACGGAAAACAGGGTGCCGCACAGCTCGGTGGCGATGTAGTGCTCGACCATCATATAGCCGACCCAAGAGACAACGTCCAGAAAGTAGCCGGGGATGCCGTCCTCCGGGTAGGTGACAACGTCGATATCCAGATCCTTTTTGGTGGACAGGATGCCGAGCGAGCGGACCATGTCGGAAAAGCGGTTCACTTCCTCGTGGTAGCCGGTGTACTCCCAGATTAGCGTGGAAAAACAGCCCAAACGGTCGGTGCCCGCTTCCAGCGCGTTGATGGTCGTTTGCAGGGACGCGGGACAAGCCAAATGAAAATCCTGCCACGCGACCTGAATGGGCGCGGCGTCGGTATGCGCTTTCCAGTCGGCGGGATCAAACATTTCGTAGCTGGTCTGCTTCGGGAACGTGTCCCAGTATTCATGGGGCAGGCCGACGATCTGCGACGGGATGGACTGAATGCCCGAGATTTCCATGCCCTCATCCGCATTTCGCTGGTTGAAAGCGTCAATCGCGCGGATCGCGTTCAATTCGTCTTCCAACGTGGCGAGACCGATCAGCAGCTGCCAAGTCTGCTTGCCCTCCGCCAGACGCTTCTTGCGGTATTCCAGATAAGTTTTACAGCCGTGCTTTTGCAGGAAGGGGGTGCGGGGGACGTTGATGGTGGGGCCCATTTCCCTGCCTTCCTTGAGCAGCTCGCGGCCGTCGGGAAAGTTTTCCGGGATCAGACTTTTGATATATTCACGCAGCTGTTCGTCCATATTGGCACTCCTCCTTATATCTATGTGGATGGTGAGGTTTATGAAAGTGTTATTTTTAATATAAAAATAATAGAGGGAAAGCAGCCCGCCGTCAATCGACAAAAGCAATAGGATTCCGTATGTAATTTCGTAAGAATGAACGAAATTTCAAGCAATGGCGATGGACGGCGGGCAGAAAACGCAAAAACAAGTATTTTTTAGAAAACGCCGCGGCCCTGACGAGCCTCCACGACGCGCTTGACCGAGATCAGGTAAGCGCCGGTGCGCAGCGTGGTATCGCGCTGCTCGGCGATCTCCCACACGGCTTCAAACGCGGTATCCATAATGTTTTTCAGTTCGCTGTTTACGCGTTCTTCGCTCCAGCACAGCTCCTGAATATTCTGCACCCACTCGAAGTAGGAAACGACCACGCCGCCGGCGTTGGCAAGAATATCGGGGACCAGCTTGATGCCGCGCGCTTGCAGGATATCATCGGCTTCCAGCGTGGTCGGGCCGTTGGCGGCTTCGACAACATACTTGGCCTTGATGCGCTCGGCGTTCTCGCCGTTGATCTGGTTTTCGAGCGCGGCGGGAACCAGTACGGTGGTGTCCAGCTCCAGCAGCTCGGCATTGGAGATATGGTTGATGCCGGGCGCGTCGAAATCCTTTAAAAGGTTTTTGCCGCCGGACAGGTAAGCGAGGATACCGGGGATATCCAGACCGTTCGGATCGTACACGCCGCCCGAAACATCGGAAACGGCAATGATCTTCATGCCCTGACGGTGCAGCAGCTTCGCGGTGATGGAGCCCACGTTGCCCATGCCCTGCACGACCACGCTGGTGCCTTCAATCGGGCGGTTTTCCTTTTTCAGCAGGTTGTTGATCGTGAACATGACGCCGCGGCCGGTCGCTTCGTTTCGGCCCAGAATACCGCCAAGGCCGATCGGCTTGCCGGTGACCACGCCCAGCACGCTGTGCCCCTTGAGCATCGAATAAGTATCCATCATCCACGCCATGACGTGCGCGTTGCTGCCCACATCGGGCGCCGGGATATCCTGCTCTGGCCCGATCAGCGGGGCGATGGCCGCCGTGTATTTGCTGGTGAGGGCGTGCAGCTCGCGTTCGCTCATGCCCGACGGGTCGCAGATGATGCCGCCCTTGCCGCCGCCGTAGGGGATGTTGACAACGGCGCATTTGAACGTCATCCAAGCGGCGAGAGCCTTGACCTCGTCATGGTTGACGCCGGGATGGAAGCGCACGCCGCCCTTGGCCGGTCCGCGCGCGGTGGAGTGCTGTACGCGGAAGCCCTCAAATACCTTGAGCGAGCCGTCGTCCATCACAACGGGCATGGATACCTGAAGCTCGCGCTCCGGATATTTCAGGATGGCGTACTCTTTTTCTTTGTAGCCGAGCATCGAAGCGGCATGGTCGACGACTTTGAGTACATTGTCGTAGGGGTTGTATTGCTGTTTCATTGCGTTTCTTCCTTTCTGCATTTAGAAAATGGCGGTGTTTGGTTCGGTCGCGCATGCGGGCGGTGCGAGTAAATTTACGACTTATTTCAAACGTTGTATATATTATATTTTACAATGACTTTTTTAAAAGTCAATACTTAAATTAAATATTTATTTAAGTATTAAAATAGAAGTCTACGAGTGAACGTTATTTCGCGCGGTCAGGTGGGAAACGGCGGTGATGATCACGCGGCGTTCGACAAAACGCGTTTGTCCGGTATAGCGGTCGGCGACCTCCACGTCCTCGACGCGGTCGGTCAGATCAAAGAAGGCGCCGGGCAGGTAAGCGGCGGCTTGCTCCGCGCCCAGCCGGCGCGCGCAATCAGTGGCCTGATCCAGCGTGGGCTCGCTGAGACGCTTCTGGGAGCCGAACACGGTATAGGTTTTGGTGATAGGGTCGGGCCGGATCAATATTTCGACCTGCTCGGTGGCCTGCCCTACCGCGGCGCCCACGGCGTTCGCGACCTCCGCGTAGGGCGGCACGATGACGCGGGTGCCCAGCGTTTCGGCCAGCGTGCCGACCCACGCCCCGGTGGGCGCGCCGATGGCGACGACCGGCTTTTTCAAATAATAGTGGCCGCCAAGCACGGGGCTTTGGTCGTTCAGGAAAATCCGGTTGACGAAATAATCCGCCGCTTCGCTGGAGCTGGCGTCAAAATCCTGCCGGTCAAAGTATAAGCCGCTCTGGATGCAGGCGCAGCCCAGCAAGCGGTGGATGGTGGCGCGCACCCGCTCGGCGCATTCGCCAAAGCGGATGGAAAGCTGATCGGCCATGATTTGCAGGACGAGCCGCGCGGCTTCGGCGTCCCACTCGACATACGCGCCGGTGGCGTGCAGAACATCGGTGGGCGAAAGGGCGATGCGGGAAACGTAGCCCGCCGCGAGCAGACGCTCCAGCGCGGAGATAAGGCTCGGCACCCCGATCTGCTTTTGCAGCACATAGAGCGTGTGGGGCGACCGGTCGAGCGTGCGCACGATCTGGCATTCCAACTCGCTCAGCTCATTCTCTTCCGCGTAGCGCGCAAGCATGAAGGCTTCGATCTCATTGCGCCAAAAGTTCAGATAGGGCCGGTCCTCTTGCCCATAGATGTCTTGCAGCTCCCGTAGCAGATCGGGGAACCATGTGGCGGCGACACAGTATGGAATGACCTTTTGCGGCCCGACCGACACGCGGCGTTCACTGTCTAAATACACGCGGCTGTCGCCGCCAAGGCCGATGGTATAGACCTCGGCTGCGCGAATCTGGGTAAACCAGCCGCCGACCTTGGCGCCGTCGTTATTCATAAGCATGCGGCCTTCTTCCACATTGGCAAGATCGGTTGTCGTGCCGCCCATGTCCAGAACAATGGGGTTCGTTTCGCCGGATAGGAACACGCCGCCGATGATACTGGCCGCGGGACCGGAAAGGATGGTCTCGATGGGCTTATCCCGCGCGCATTCGGCGGTCATGAGCGTACCGTCGCCCCGGACGATCATAAGCGGCGCTTCAATCTGGTGGCCAAGCATGACCTGCCGGACCGAATCGATCAGCTCGCAAAGCAGGGGGATGAGGCGGGCGTTCAGCGTGGCGGTTACCGTACGGTCGTAAAAGCCGAGCGAGCCGGTCAGATCGTGCGCGCAGACAACGGGAACGCCAAGCCTTTGCTGGATGCGCTGCTTGACATAGATCTCATGCTCCGGATTGCGCACACTGGCGTAGCCGGAGACCGCCAGCGCGTCGACCTCGCCGCGAAAGCTCTCGATCGCCTCGTCCACCTCGTTTGGATCGATGTTTTCACGCATGCGGCCCCGAATATCCGGTTTGCCCCGGATAACGCGGTAGCGGGACGAAGGCATTTTGCCCTCCGGCCTGCCGCCGATTAAAATGAGGCCTTCCTTGCAGCCGCGCCCCTCGACGATGGCGTTGGTCGCCAGCGTGGTGGACAGGCAGACGAGGGATACGCCCTCCAGCTGGTCCGGGCGGAAGGCGTGGATGCAGTTATTGATGCACAAACGCAGGTTGCGGTGCGTGGTGAGCGTTTTGGTCTTACACAGTATTTCACGGGTACCGGCTGCGACGATAACGCCGTCGGTATAGGTGCCGCCGGTATCGATGCCCAATATCTTACGCATATGAAACCTCCTATAAATTTTGTATTATTTTAAATAGCAAAATAAATGCATAAAACCGCTGCCGGTTTTGTGGATTGCTCCGCTCATATCAGCGTGGGGAAGAGCACATGGTCGAGCGTGAGGCGGACCAACCCTTCAGCGTAGTTATCAAAGATATTGTTATCGATGCGCAGCTCGGGCACGTTGTGGGCGGGAATGAACTGGCGGCAATAGCCGCAAATATCCGGCAGGTCGGTTTCCGCCAGCGCTTCGCCCATGATAACGATGCGGGGCGGGTTGATCGTGCACACGACCGTGGTTACGATCTGCGCGGCAAAGCGGCAGAACGCCCCGCGCTCGCGCGGCAGAGCGGCCTGATCGGCCGAGGAAAAGCCGAAGGCGCGGGCGATATAGCTCACTTCGCCGGAAAACATCGTCCAGCCCTTGTGCAGGCGGCCCCCAATGATGAAGCCGCCGCCGACAAAGGAGTTTTCCTGCGTGGGAAAATACAGGGCTGCAAAATCGTCCTGTGGGCAATCGAGCTCCTGATAGAGGCAATAGGTGATGATATTCATATCGTTTTCCACGACGACGGCAACGTTGTGCTTGGCGCGGATGCGCGATGCGAAGTCCACGCCCTCCAAAGCGGCGATGTCGCATTGGGTGATGCAGCCGGACTGCGCGTGGCCGGGGATACCGAGGCCGACCGTGCGGATGAGCGGGTCCTGCACGATACAGGTGGTGACCAGCGCTTCGAGCAGCTCGGCGCTGACGGAGGCGATCGGCTGGCTTTCCCGCTGGATGATTCGGCCGAGCGCGTCGGCGATGATGTATTCCACGGCGTCCGTACCGTTTTTCATGGTGGTGCAGATGGCGAGGGTATGCAGGTGATCGGGGTTATAGGCAAATATATCGGCTGGGCGGCCGATGCTGACGCCGGTCTGGTCGATCTTGGCGATCTCGCCGCTGATCAGCATTTCGTTCAAGGCGGTGCTGGTGGTCGCCATGCTCAGTTCGGTCTCGCGCGCGATCTCTGTTTTGGTGCAGGTCTCGTGGCGCTGGATCGCGCTGCGGATGCGCTCTAAATTACGCTCACGGATGTCGATAGCGGTGTTGATAGTCATGGGTTAACCTCCCGAACCGCGCGTCTCGGCACGGCAATATATTTTGTAATTTATTTTAAGTATTTTTTATTTATATTTTATCCTAAAAGCACCTTTTTGTAAAGCGAAATGAACAGTTTCGCGGTGACAAAATGTGTTTGTAAATTTTATAAAAAATAAGCCTTGCTATTTATTGATATATAATATAAACTATTAGAATAAGTACAAAAACAAATCTGCGCCATGAGGCGTTGACGGGGAAGGGAGGTGCTGCGATAGCGGAAAGGAACGCTGAAAACGCTGTGCCGCTGCGGCGTTATTGGAAAAACGCATGAAGCGGCCGCACAAAATCATGATATAACTGCATCGAACAACAAAGAAGCTGTCGCATAAGCGACGGCTTTTTTGTGTTGGGTGAAGCGCGGGAGGGGAAGCCGCAAAAAGGGCACGCCGCAAAAACGCGGCGTGCCCTTTTTCATACAGGTGCTTACATATCCTTCATCTGCTGCGCGACCTGCGCGCGGAAGTTGGAAAGGAAATCGCCCATGCCGTCGGCATGCTCGTACAGGCGCTCCTTGGGGGAAACGTCGCAGAAGCCGTAGGTCTTTAGGCGTGTGAACTCAGCGCAGGAGTAGCCCGCGCCCTCGTTGCCGATGCCGGTGCCCTTGCAGCCGCCGAACGGCTGGTCGTTATGGCGCAGCGCGCTGGAACCGTTGACCCATACCGCCGAGGATTCCACGTGCTCGGTGTAGTAGAAGGACTTCTTCAGGTCCTTGGTGATCACGCAGGCGGACAGGCCGTACTGGCTCTGGTTGGCGATCGCGACGGCTTCTTCGTCGGTCTCAAAGGTGATGATCGGAACGACGGGGCCGAATACCTCCATATCGCACGCGATATCCATGTCCTTGGTCACGTTGTCCAGAATGGTCACGTCCATTTCGGGGCCGTTGCGCTTGCCGCCGTAAAGGAGCTTCGCGCCCTGATCGATGGTGTGCTGAATTTGCTTCTCGACGCGCTCGGCCGCCTTGGTGGAGACCAGACGGGTCAGCTGCGCCTCGGGATCGGTCGCGTGGCCGCGCTTGAGGGTGGAAACAAAGTTCACTAGGCACTTGACGAACACATCGTGCGCCTTCTTATGTACGATAGTGCGCTTGGGGGAGGCGCAGACCTGCCCGTTGTTTTCGTTGATGCGGCCCCAGCACAGGCACTCGATCGCCTTGGCGATCAGTTCGGGATCGTTCGCGGCTTCCTCGGTGATGATGAGGGGATCGTTGCCGCCCAGTTCCAGAATGACCTTCTTGATGGTGGGCGCGGCGTCGTGCATCATCTCGGCGCCGGCCTCGGTGCTGCCGGTCATGGCGATGCAGGCGACCTTTTTGTTGGTCAGCAGGTTTTCGGTGCAGTCCTCGCGGCTGCCGGTGACGAATTGCAGCACGTCCTGCGGCACGCCGGCTTCGATCGCCAGATCGATCAGCTTCTTGACGCAGCAGGGGGCCGTGGTGGATGCCTTGACGATCATGGTGTTGCCCATCAGAAGCGCCGGAACGACCTTTTGCAGGGTCAGCTCGACCGGGTAGTTGAAGGGGATGACCGCCGCGACGACGCCCAGCGCCTCGTGACGGACCATGACCACGTGATCCTCGTAGCCCTCGGAGCTGTCGCACAGCACCTCGCCGTACATGTGCTTGCCCACTTCGATGTTGGCGCGGCCGATCTCGGCGGCGTAGGTGGTCTCCGCGCGGGACTGAAGGATGGGCTTGCCCATTTCGCAGGACATGTAGTTTGCGATCTCCTCGCGGTTCTGGTCGATCAGGTCGCAGAACTTGTAAAGGATCTGGCCGCGCTCGAACAGCGGCACCTTTTCCCAGCGGGGCTGCGCCGCGTAAGCGACGTCTACCATTTCCGCGATCTCCTTGCCGTCGTAGTGCGGGACGCTGCCCACTACCTTGCCGGTCGATTCATCGATGATTTCCATCATGCGCATGATTTTGTTCCTCCTATTTTGACGATGTTGTATGGTGGAGCGACGTTTGACCGCCGCTTTTTATTAGCTTTAATTTAACATATAAAATATATGGTGTCAACACTTTTTTTAATAATTAAAAAATATAATGAAAAAGTGAGAGCCTTGTCGAATGACAAATGCAATGTTTTGAATAGGATGGAAAACAGCAGAAAACCCGGTAAATTAAATTAACCATTAAAATAAGTGTTGACAGAATGGAGATTGGGTGTTATAAATAAAACATGACATATATCAACGGTTGAAATAATTAAGGAACCGCTGATACACATGCTCAAATACAAACGATAAAAAGGAGTGGACTGTATGAGCCGCATACAGGAAATTTACCGCGAGGCCGAGCAGATCTTTGTGGCGGGCGCCTCGGCGGGACAGCGCTATAACGCAGTGCTGGAAGCAGCCGCTATACATCGATCACGCGGATGGCAGCCATGTTTGGGACGCGGACGGCAAGGAGTACATCGATTACCACACCTGCGCCGGCGCGGGCCTTTATGGACACAACCACCCGCGCATCCGCGAGGCCATCGGCCGCGCGATGGACAAGGGCTTTTTCATGAACTTTGATACCGCGTACCATGTGGAATTGGGCAAGCTTCTGCGCGAGGTGTTCCCGAGTTGCGAGCGCGTCCGGTTGGCCAACACGGGCTCAGAGGCGACGCAGGCGGCAATCCGTGTTTCGCGCAGCTTTACCGGCCGCGACAAGGTGCTGAAATTTGAAGGCCATTTCCACGGCATGCATGAGAACATTTGGTTCAACCACAACGGCGTGGGCAAGGCGGACGAGTACGGCGAGGTCGAGACCGCGGCGGATTCCGAAGGCTTCCCGCAGAACGCGAAGGACAGCGTCGTGAACGTGGTGTTCAACAATATCGACGCGCTGGAGCACGCGGTACAGAAGTACAAGGGCGAAATCGCCTGCGTTATTTTAGAGCCCATCAGCTTCAACTGCGGCTGCTATGAGGCGCGCAAGCAGTACTTAGAGCAGGTGCGCGAGCTTTGCACCCGCGAGAAGATCATTCTTATTTTTGACGAGGTTGTCTGCGGTCTGCGCATGCGTCCGGGTTCCGCGCAAAAATATTACGGCGTTACGCCGGATATGACCACCATGGCCAAGGCCATTGGCGGCGGCCTGCCGATCGCGGCGTTCGGCGGCCGTGCGGATATTATGAACTGCCTCAACCCCATCGGCAAGACAACGGTGAGCGGCACCTACACAGGCTCCTACATGCCGGTTATCGCGGCGATCGAGTGCATCAAGATGGCGATGGAGCCCGGCTTTTACGATCAGATCGAGAAGATCGGCAACAAGCTGTACCGCGGTATCGACGATCTGTTTGCCAAGCATGGCAAGAAGGGCCACTGCCGCGGCGTGGGCGCGCGCTTTGCCATTTACTTCGGCGTGGAAAACACCGAGGACGACTTTGATTTCCGCAAGGTCGCGGCCGAGCTGGATCGGTCCATGTATAAAAAGTTCGTTACCGAATGCCTGCCGCGCGGCCTGTGGTTCCACGATACGGCGGGCCCGGTATCCCCGGCGCACTATGGCATCACCATTGCACACACCGAGAAGGACATCGACGAAACGCTCACGCGGATGGATGATATTTTTAAGACCTTTTAAAAGATAGGAAATCCACCGGATACTTGCTTCTCATTTTTCTATCGCTCTTCAGATTCTCTCTCAAAATCTTATGTAATGTTCGTATACGCGGCCGTGGCTGCGTTCGGCGTTCGGCTTGCCGCCGTTTCTGAGCATGGGCGGCGGCAAACCGAACGCGGCAAGTTAATCCCTGTCGATCCTTCTATTTCAGCACTCTGTCAGGCAGAGAAAAACCGGCCCCGTCTTTCGCACTGAGCGAAAGACGGGGCCGGTTGCCTTTGATCAAGCCGATTATTTCTTGCCCTTGGACTTGGCCCAGCCTTTACGGCGGGCGGGAGCGGGCTTCTTCCCGGCATAAGCGGGCGTTGCAGTCTTTTTGGGGGCGGGCGGTCTTGTGCCCGGCGCGGGGCGGATCAGGCATTCCTTGCCAAAACCGATCAGATCCTCGCGGCCCGCCTTTTTCAGGGCGGCGAGCACGATGGGACGCTTTTCCGGCTTGCGCCACTGCAAAAGCGCGCGCTGCATCGCTTTCTCTTCCGCCGTTTTGGCGACATAGACCGGCTTCATTGTGCGCGGGTCAAGCTCCGCGTAATACATCGCGGTGGACAGCGTGCCCGGTGTGGGATAAAAATCCTGCACCTGTTCCGGCATATAGCCGACGCGGTTCAAATAGCAGGCGAGCTCTACCGCGTCCCGCAGGGTAGCGCCCGGGTGCGAACTCATCAGATAGGGCACAAGGTACTGCTTGCGGCCCAGCTTTTGGTTGATGCGGGCATACCGTTCTCGAAAGGATTCATATACGGAAAATGATGGTTTGCCCATATAATACAGAACGTTATCACTCATGTGCTCGGGCGCGACCTTGAGCTGGCCCGAAATGTGGTGCTCCACCAGCTCGCGGAAAAAGGCGTCGTTATGGTCGGCCATCATGTAATCATACCGCAGGCCGGAACGCACAAATACCTTTTTGACGCCTTCAACCTGCCGCAGTTCGCGCAGCAAATTCAGGTAATCCGAATGATCGGCCTGCAGGCTTTTACAGGCAGAGGGGAACAGGCAGCGCTTGTCCTTGCAAAGCCCATGCGCCTGCTGCTTATGGCAGGCGGGGAAACGGAAGTTGGCGGTCGGTCCGCCGACATCGTGGATATAACCCTTAAAGCCGGGGCTGGCGGCGATCTGTTCGGCTTCCGCGATCACGCTTTCGTGGCTGCGGGCCGAGATGAACCGGCCTTGATGAAACGCGAGCGCGCAGAAGTTACACGCGCCAAAGCAGCCGCGATTATGGATGATGGAAAACTGCACCTCTTGGATGGCGGGCACGCCGCCCGCCGCGTCATAGGAGGGGTGATAGGCCCGCTGATAGGGCAGGGCGTATACCTCGTCCATTTCGGCGGTGGTAAGCGGCTTGGCGGGCGGGTTCTGCACCAAAAGGTGCTTGCCATGGCGCTGCAGCAGCGCTTTACCGGTGACAAAATCCTGTTCGTCATACTGCATTTTGACCGAGCGGGCATAATCCGCCTTGCTTTCGCAAACGTCCTCCAACGAGGGACATTGGACGGCGGGAAACGGCAGGTTTTCCGCCGTATGGGTCAGGTAGGCCGTGCCGCGCACGCCGAAAAGCGCTTCCGCGCCCTTCTTGCCGTGCTTTAGGTTGTTGGCCAGTTCGCGTACCGAGCGCTCGCTCATGCCGTACATCAGCCCGTCCGCGCCGGAGGAAACAAGGACCGAGGGCATCACGCGGTCCGCCCAATAGTCGTAATGGGCGAAACGGCGCAGGCTGGCTTCGATCCCGCCGAGGTAGACCGGCGTTTCGGGGAAGGCGCGGCGGGCCAGCATGGCGTATACGGTGGCCGCGCGGTCGGGTCTGGCGCCCGCTTTGCCGCCGGGCGTATAGGCATCGTCTGAACGGCGTTTTTTGGCGGCTGTGTAGTGGGCGACCATGGAATCGATATTGCCGCCGTTGACCAGCACCGCGTAGCGCGGGCGGCCGATCGCGAGAAAGTCCTTTTCGCTGCGGAAATCGGGCTGGGACAGGATCGCGACCTTATACCCCTCCGCTTCGAGAACACGCGAGATGATCGCGGTGCCGAAGGAGGGGTGATCGATATAAGCGTCGCCGGTAACGAGCAGAAAATCGCAGTAATACCAGCCGCGCGCGGTCATATCCTCTTTGGAAATGGGGAGAAAATCGTTCATTTTACACCTTTGCAAAAAAATAACCGTTTCCCGATTGAAGGAAACGGTTATTTATTGTTTCATCAGTTATCGAGATAGTACTGCACCAGTTCCTGCATCAACTCGTCGCGGTCGATCTTGCAGATCAGGCTGCGGGCGTTGTTGTGGTTGGTGATGTAGGTGGGATCCTCGGAGAGGAGGTAACCGACGATTTGGTTGATCGGGTTATAGCCCTTCTCCTTGAGCGCATCGTATACCGCGGTGAGCGTGCGCTTCATTTCTTTATTGTTCTCATCTACAAGGCTGAATTTTCTCGTACCGTCAAGCATGTCTGTCTCCTTTCCGGGTCGTTCCTTCGTTTCGTCTACCTATAGGATAATACAAAACGAGGAAAAAGTAAAGTCTTATCCGCGAAGCTTCGCGCCAAAATCTTTTTCCAGCGCGGCGATGGCGTCGCGCATGGCCTTGTCGCATTCCTCGTCGGTCAGGGTGCGGTCGGGCGCGCGCAGGCTCATCGAGTAGGCGAGGGACTTTTTCCCTTCCGGAATGTTTTCGCCCTTGTATACGTCGAACAGGCTGACGCTCTCCAGAATAGAGCCGGCGGCTTGCTCGATCGCCTTTTGCAGGGAAGCCGCGGGTACCGCGTCGTCCACGATGACGGCAATGTCGCGGGTGGAAGCCGGGAACTTGGGCAGCGCGTGATAAAGACGCGTCGGGTCCATGGCGGCGAAGAGCACGTCCATGTGCAGCTCGGCGGCAAGCACCTCGCCGGACAGACCGTAGGTTTTGCACACGGTGGGGTGCACGGTGCCGAATACGCCGAGGAGCTGATCGCCCGCCATGACGCGCGCGCAGCGGCCCGGATGGTACGACGGGTTTCCGGATTCGGTCTCAAAGGACAGGCCCTTGATGTTCAGTTCGTGCGCAACCGCTTCGATCACACCCTTGAACTGGAAGAACGAACGGCTGCCGTACGAGCCGAGGGCGAGGATCTTTTCCTCGCGCGGGAGGATGGTCTGATCGGCCTTGCCGTCCCTTACGGTGGGCGTGTAGATGGTGCCCAGTTCAAACAGGGACGCCGACGGGTTGCGGTGCGCGTGGTTATGGGCCAGCGAATCCAGCATGGAGGGCAGGATGGTCGTGCGCATGATGCTGAAATCCTCGCCGAGCGGGTTCAGGATCGTAGTGGACACGCGGCGCGGATCGTTTTCCGGCCAGCCGATCATGTCATAGAACTTGGGGGAGATGAACGAATGGCTCATCGATTCGTCAAACCCGGCTTCGCGGCAGATGAGCGAGACCTCGCGCTCGGCCTGCTGCTTGGGGGTGTATTCGCCCTGCACCATTTCGCCCGCGTAGAGCGTGGTGGGGATCTGGTCGTAGCCGTACATGCGCGCGACCTCTTCGGCCAGATCGCACATGCGGAGAATATCGGTGCGGAAGGAGGGGACGACAACCTCGCCGCCCTCGACCGTGAAGTCCAGCTTTTCCAGCAGGCGCTTTTGCTCGTCCGCAGGGATCGCAAGACCGAGCAGCGCGTTCATCTTGTCCGGCTCGAACGGCAGGCGCTTCGGCGCGGGATCGGAGCTGTCCACATCAATCACGCCGTTTACGACCTCGCCGGCGTGGAGCTCTTCCACCAGCTCGCAAGCGCGGTCGACGGCGGACAGCGTCATGCGGGGGTCAAGCCCCTTTTCAAAGCGGCCGGAGGCCTCGGTGCGCATGCCGAGCGCCTTGGCGGTGACGCGCACGGTCGCGCCGTGGAAGCAGGCGGATTCAAAGACGACGGTCTTTGTATCGTCCTCGATCTCGGAGTTGGCGCCGCCCATAACGCCCGCGACGGCGACCGGCTTATCATGATCGCAGATGGCGAGCATTTTATCGGTCAGATCGTGATCGACGCCGTCCAGCGTTTGGATGGATTCGCCGTTCTGCGCGCGGCGCACGACGATCTTGCCGTCCGACAGGCAGGCGTAGTCGAACGCGTGCATGGGCTGGCCGTATTCCAGCATAACGTAGTTCGTAATATCGACGATGTTGTTGATCGGGCGCACGCCGGCGGCGTGCAGGCGCTCGCGAATCCACGCGGGGCTGGGCTCGATCTTGATGTTTTTGACAAGACGCGCGGTGTAGCGCGGGCACAGGTCAGGATCGCGCACTTCGACGGACATATAGTGGCCGATATCGTCGCCCACGCCCTTCACCTCTGGCGTTTTGACGCTGAACGGACGGTCGAACGTAGCGGCGGCCTCGCGCGCCAGACCGATCACGGACAGGCAGTCCGGCCGGTTGGAGGTGATCTCGAAATCGGCCACATAGTCGTCCAGACCGACCACTTTACGGATATCCTCGCCCACGGGGGTGCCATCGGGCAGGAACAGAATGCCGTTTTCGCAGGCGTAGGGCACGCAGCCGTGAGTCAGCCCCAGCTCTTGGAACGAGCACATCATGCCGTTCGAGGGCACGCCGCGCAGCTTGCCCTTCGTGATCTTGACGCCGCCGGGCAGCGCCGATTTGTGCAGCGCGACCGGGCAGATCTCGCCCACGGAGGCTTCCGTTACGTTGGGCGCGCCGGTGACGATCTGGACGGGTTCGCCCTGTCCAACGTCAAGCTGACAAATTTTAAGATGGTCGGAATCCGGGTGATCGGTAACGGAGAGCACCTTGCCGGTGACAACGTTTTCAATCTCCTCGCCAAGGTAGACGACCTCTTCGACCTTGGAACCGGACATGGTCATTTTGGCGTCGAACTCCTTGGGGGTGACGCCGGAAATATCAGTATAATCAGAAAGCCAAGAAAGCGGCAGTTTCATTTGAAGAACCCCTTTTTAATTTGTAATTAGGAATTAGGAATTAGTAATGGAAGGAATCGCGCGCAGCGCGATGATTTCAGAACAGTTAGTAGCGGCACCGCACGGAGCGCGTCATCTTATGACCGCCTTTGGCGGTGTCCACAATTACTAACTACTCATTACTAATTACTCATTCGTTGCAGGGCTGCACTACCGGGCAGCCGTTCGGCTCAGAACTGGTGCAGGAACCGTACGTCGTTCTCATAGAACAGACGGATATCGTCGATCTTGAAGCGGCCCATGACCATGCGCTCTAAACCGATGCCGAAGGCGTAGCCGGAGTATTCCTCGGGATCGATGCCGCTCATTTCCAGCACCTTGGGGTGCACCATGCCGCAGCCGAGGATCTCGATCCAGCCCTCGCCCTTGCAGAGGGGGCAGCCCTCGCCGTGGCAGCGGTAGCACTGGATATCCATCTCTGCGGAAGGCTCGGTGAAGGGGAAGTGGTGCGGGCGGAAACGGACGACGGTATCGTCGCCGTAAAGCTTTTTGGCGAACAGCTCTAAAATGCCCTTGAGGTCGGACATGCGGATGCCCTTATCGACCACAAGGCCCTCGATCTGGTGGAACAGGGGGGAATGGGTGGCGTCCACCGCGTCCGAGCGGTAAACGCGGCCGGGCGCGATGATGCGGATCGGCGGCTTTTTCTTTTCCATGGTGCGCACCTGCATGGGCGAGGTCTGCGTGCGCAGCACGACGTTGTCCGAAATGTAGAAGGTATCCTGCGTGTCGCGCGCGGGGTGGTCCTTCGGGATGTTGAGCGCTTCAAAGTTATAATGATCCAGCTCGACCTCCGGCCCTTCTGCGATCGAGAAGCCAAGACCGAGGAAGATCTCCTTAAATTCATCCAGCACGATGTTCAGCGGGTGCTTTTTACCGATGATGACCGGCTCGCCGGGCAGGGTCACGTCGATCGTTTCGTTTTTTAGCTTGTGGGACAGCGCGGCCTGTTCAATCATGTCCTTCTGCTTTTCGATGATGGTCTCGATCTCGGCGCGCACGTCGTTGATGAGCTGGCCGACGACCGGGCGCTCCTCCGCGGCAACGTCCTTCATGCCCTTGAGCAGGGCGGTTAGTTCGCCTTTTTTGCCCAGAAACTTAACGCGGGCGGCGTCCAGCGCGCGGGGATCTGCCGCCTTTGCAAGCTCGTCCTTGGCGCTCTGCAAAATACCTTGCAGCTTTTCCTTCATGGTGATTTCTCCTTCGTGAAAGTTTGTTCCGGGATGAAAAAAACGCCTTTCGTCCCGTAAAAATAGGGACGAAAGGCGCAGCATACGCATTCCGTGGTACCACCCTGATTCCCGGCATGGCCGGGCCCTCATTGAACGCCGATAACGGGGCGTCAAATCGCCTGCGCCTACTGAAAATGGTTCAGCGCCGGTGCTCGCAGGGGAACTTCGCGTCAAATCTCTTTCGGCGGTTCACAGCCAAAGGCCGCCTTCTCTGAAAAGAGGGGAAAGACGCTACTTTCCCTGTTCATCGCAGTTTTCCTATATAACATTTCTATTAAAGCACACTTTACGGCGCTTTGCAAGGGGGAAAATACAAAATTTCCGCCCGTCAGCCGAAAAGCGGGAGGGAAACCGGGTTCGATGTATCAAAGTCCCAGTTGGTCATGTCGACGATGAGGGCGCGGTCGAGGTCTGCGGGAGAGACCGCTTCAAAATATACAAAGGAGATGCCGTGCCGTTCGGGAAAGGCGCCGCCATTTTTATCCGGCAAGCCCTCAAGGTAGATATCCCGGTGGGGATCTTCGTTTTCGAGAAAGCAGACCAGCGTTTCCGCCTGCGGGTAATAGACGGCGCGGTGCAGGGTAACGCCGTCCACCACTACTTTGCCATTGCGTAGTTCTTGCCGCGTCAATTTTTCACCGCCAAGCTGCTGTTCAAGCTGATCCATATGGACGGTGCGGATCTCGGCGTGCACGGCCCGATAGACCCCGACGGTGTGCCAGATGATAACGGCCAGCACTGCAATGACCAGAACGGCGAAAAGAAGAAGAACGCGCTTTAAGTGTTTCATTTGGGCTCCCTCACATCTAGCGATTCGCAAAACGCATCAGATCAGACACGCTGAAGATTGTGACAAAAAGGCTGACCGCGTTGGCCATAATGGCGTAGGTGACGCGTCTCCGTACCGAGCCGACACGGAAGAATTTTTTGTAGATAAGCGCTTCAAAAATCCAAATCGCCGCTTCAAGCAAAAGAAGCGGCCAAGGCGCCAGAAAGGCATCCACCTGAGAGAAATCACCGGAAATGACCATTGGACCCCATGTAAGGGTAAGAAAAATTTGTGTGCCTACATTGGTTAGCAGAAAGATAAGCCATGTGCGCCTGCCCGCTGAAAGACCGAAGAACAGTAGCAACACGCCCCCCTCAAAAAAGAGCGTCATACTACAGGTATAGGCGAATTGCCGAACGTAGGCCCGTACAGCGCTTTGGGCTGTCACGGTGTTCGCTGAGTAGTCATATGTAAATACCTGCTGAAAAGCAGTGCGTTTAACCAGCGGTGTTTGCTTAATTGTACCGTCCGCACACGCTACGGCGATTGAAAAAGACTTGGGTACGCTGTGATAGCCGAATATACTGATATTGTTCTCTGGAATGAGAGAACCGGTTAGCGGACCAACGGTGCCACTGAGCAATGCGAGGGAAAACGTGCCTTTTTCAAGCGAGTGCAGCGCGTCAACAAGCGATCCGTCAAGTTCATTCAAACCATTCCATGTAAGGTTATCACAATCACCCGCTTCCTCCACAGGGATGAGCAGGTCAAGATAATAGGGCTCCGACGGCGGATTGACCACGCGAACGGTGATCTGCGGCTTGGGGCCCATATCGGCCCGCGCGAAGACCGGCAGCGCGGCCAACAGCAAACAGACGATTGACAAAAAGGCAAACAGGCGGTGCTTTTTCATGGCGGGCCCTCCTTGCGGCGCGGAAATCATTTCCGGCGGTTTCCCTCAGTATAGCACCGGAGAGCGGGCGGCGCAAGGGCGGACCGCCGCGGCGTTAACCACGCTTGGAGCGAGCGGCAAATCGGGTACGTACGCGGGCGCGCCTGCGGCCGCGCTGCCTGCCACAGCGGTAAAAATGGTGCGCGCTTTCATTGGATAAACGCTCCGCCGCAAGGGCGTAAACAATGAAAGCATCCATTTTATCCTCCGGCATATCGGCGCATACCGCATCTTCCAGTTGGAGCAGCTGAAAGTAGGACTGGCGAAGTCGGCGCGGTTTGTTGGCGTTCCAGAAATGATAGAAGCCGTTGTAATGGGGCAGATACATTTTTTACACCTCATTTGCGATTTGATATTTTTGATTTGTTTATTGCAAAACTGCATATAATGATTATAAATGTTAATTTGCACATTGACAAGGAGTAAATAATCCCTTTGAAGAAATTTTTAAATGATTGCTTCAAAGATAAAATATTCTTGAGGTGGTATAATGGATTTTCGTCATTCAGACAAATATCGGAAACTGGGCTTAAATATTGCATATTATCGGAAGGACAACGGCTTTACACAGGACAATTTAGCGGAGAAGATCAACGTTTCGCGAAACAGTATCGGCAAGATCGAAACGGCCTCTGTCGGTATTTCCATGGACATGCTTTTCGATATCGCGGAAGCGCTCGACATACCGGCATACAAGCTGCTGGAATTTCGTGACTAAAAGAGTTGCAGGACGGCGCGCCATCGGTTACAATGGCTTTGAGGAACAAAAGCGATCGTCCGGCTTTACCGGCGCCGGCGGCGAGTCGCCGCCGGTTCGCAAATACAACCGTATTCGCTTCGCTCAGCCGAAGCCGCGCCACGGTATATCGGCACACGCTGTGTGCAATCCCATACCGCGCCGCGTTTCGCCATGCACTTTGTTTTGTTCCGCCGGGAAAGGGAAAGGGGGGCCTTGCTTTGGATCGGATCATTTACTGTGAGGCTTCCACCCTTTCGCGTGATTTAGGGCTGCGGCTGCAAACGCTGTACGCGGTGAGCAACCGATTGGACGCGCACTACCGCATGGCACAAATACCCAAACGGGATGGCGGCGTACGGCTGCTGGCCCTGCCGGATGAAACGCTGAAATGCGTGCAGCGCCGTATCGCGGGGACGCTGCTGTGCCGCATGCCGATATCGCCCTATGCGACGGCGTACCGGTTTGGCGGCGGTATCATCAAAAACGCCCGCCCGCATGTGGGCAGGCGGACGGTGCTAAAGCTCGATATTTGTCGATTTTTCGACAGTGTGCTGTACCGGCAGGTGAAGGACGCGGCCTTTCCGGCGGATACCTATGCCGAACCGCTGCGCGTGCTGCTTGCCATGCTTTGCTACTACCGGGACGCGCTGCCGCAGGGGGCGCCGACTTCGCCATGGATCGCAAATCTGATCCTGCGCGAGTTTGACGAGGAAATGGGCGCGTACTGCGCAAAGCGGGCGATCCGTTATACGCGCTACTGCGATGACATGACCTTTTCCGGCGATGGATCGCTTGAGGGGGTGCGGGAATTTGCCGCCGCCGCGCTGCGGAAACGCGGCTTTTTATTAAATGAAGCCAAAACCAAACGCATGAACGCGGGGCAGCGGCAGGCCGTGACCGGCCTTACCGTGAATGAGAAAATGCGCACGCCCGCCGCATATCGCCGCGCACTGCGGCAAGAGCTGTATTACTGCCGCCGGTTTGGCGTGGAGGAGCATTTGAGGCGCACGGAAAGCGCGCTTTCCGTGGAAGCGTATTTGCGAAGCCTTGCGGGCAAGGCGAATTTTATCCTTCTGGCCGATCCTGCTAATCGGGACGCGATAGACTGCAAAGAATGGATTAGTCAGCAGACAAAAGGGGGGTAAAGCAATGTATGTAGGGAATGATTTTGACTTAAACGGCTTCGGCATGAGCTCGATGGAACGGGGCATGTTTTCGATTGTGCCGACCATAGTGATCCTGACATTCGTCGTGGTGATTGGCATTTTCGTGGTCGCGGCGGTGCGCGGGGCCAAGCAATGGCATGAGAACAACCAATCGCCCATCTTAGAGGTACGAGCAAAGGTGGTTTCCCGGCGGACGGATGTGAACATTCGCCACCATCACGACGCGGACAATATGGGGATGGATCACACGACCAGCTCGACCGATTATTACGTCACCTTCGAGGTCACAAGCGGGGACCGGATGGAGTTTAGCGTCAGCGGGCGGGAATACGGCATGTTGGTTGAACAGGATGAGGGCATGCTGAAGTTTCAGGGTACGCGGTACTTAGGCTTTACCCGAGGCGCCGCGGAACAAAACGGCGCTTCATAGGTGATATGGCGTTGCCGCGCAGCGGCTATTTTGATAGCCTGAAGGCCGGTTTCCAAACGGAAACCGGCCTTCAGCGTGTCGACAAAGTCGACACGCTGTCTAGGGGGCACCCCGTGCCCCCTAGATACTCGACCGGTTCCGGAGAAACCGGTCTCGATACCCCGGGTTACGCGCCCGGTGGCGCGGGTCGAGGTGTTTTTTCGAGGTACACGCCCCCGAAAAAACGGATTTTACGTCGCTTCGCTCCATTTTCCTTTCTTTGCGCGCTGCGGCGAGAGACCTTTGGCTACAGTCTGGAAGGCCGGTTTCCAAACGGAAACCGGCCTTTTTCCTTACCCGACGCCGAGGGCGTGACAGGCAAGGTTGATGGCGAAGCATAGCACAAAACCGAACAGGGTGGGCAGCGCGATAGAGGCAAGCGTCCATTTGACGCTGCGGCTTTCTCGGTAAATGGTAAGGCAGGTGGTGGAACACGGCCAGTGCGCGACGGCGAAAACGAGCGTGCACAGCGCGGTCGTGATCGTCCAGCCGTTGGCGAGCAGCAGATCGCGAAACGCGCCCAGATCGGCCACGTCGGCTATCGTGCCGGTGGCAAGGTAGCCCATCACGATCAGCGGCATGACCAGCTCGTTTGCGGGAAAGCCGAGGATAAAAGCAAGCAGGATCACACCGTCCATGCCGAGCAGCTGCCCAAAGGGGTCGAGCGCCGCGGCGATATGGTTTAGGATCGAGGTATCGCCCACGGTGATATTTGCTAGCAGAAAGATGATGAGGCCGGCCGGCGCGGCGACCGCGACGGCGCGCGCAAGCACGAACAGCGTGCGGTCGAAAATAGAGCGGACGATCACCTTGCCGAGCTGCGGCGCGCGGTAGGGCGGCAGCTCAAGCGCGAAGGAAGAGGGAAGGCCCTTTAAAACCGTGGCGGAGAGCAGGCGGGACGCGGCGAGCGTCAGCACCACGCTGAACACCAAAACCCCGGTAAGCAGCAGCGAGCCGGTGAGCGCGTTGCCCGCAAAGAAAACGGAACACAGGAAAATCAGCAAAGGAAAGCGTCCGTTGCACGGCGCGAAGGCGTTGGTCAGCATGGCGATCATGCGTTCGCGCGGAGAATCGATGATTCTGCAACCCACCACGCCGCAAGCGTTGCAGCCGAAGCCCATGCAGATGGGGGGAACGAGTTTGCAATATGGTGCAAACAGAAAGCTGCCGCCCAACTGATTTTACTGCTTGACATTCATTTAAGACAGATGTATTATATAAATAAGGCGGATGTCTTAAATTGAGGTGATAGAATGGAACGGATAAAAAAGCTGCCGGACGCGGAATTTGACATCATGAAAGTGGTATGGGCAAATGAACCGCCTTTGACCACGTCGATCATCATGGAGCAATTAGGGAAAGAAAAAGAGTGGAAAATACAAACGGTCGTTTCCTTAATGCTGCGGCTTGTCGAGCGCGGTTTTCTGCGTTCCGAAAAACACGGAAAGGAACGCTCCTACTACCCGTTGGTGAGCAAGGAGGAATACCTAAAATTTGAAACCGGGAACTTTATGAAGCAGTATCACGACAGCTCGCTTTTCAATTTGATCAATACCTTGTACGACGATGAAGCGCTGTCGGACCGGGATATCGACGAATTGTTACAGTGGGCGAAAGAGCGAAGGGGGGATTAGCTTGCGGAGCTTGATGATTATGCTTTTGGTATGCTCCGTCACCATGTCGGCGCTTGCGCTGTTTTATATGGCGCTCACGCCGCTGCTTGCAAAGCGTTATTCCGCAACGGGCCGGTATTACGCATGGCTGGTTCTGGTGGCGGGGCTGGTGATCCCTTTTCGGCCGCGTTTCCACAATGCCGTTGTCAAAGTTAATATGCCGGGTCAGGCGGCTGCGACTACGATACAAATCGGCAACAGGGCGCCGGTTGCCGTACCCGCGGAACCCGCGCTTTCTTCTACTTTTTCGCATCTCGCATGGTGGCAGGCCGCGGCGGCGATATGGCTCGCAGGTATGCTCGTATTTCTTGTTTATCATGCGATCAAGCATGTGCGCTTTTCCAAGCTGGCGGCGCGTTGGAGCGTAAACGTAACAGATGAACAGACACTGGCGCTGTTTCAAAATTTAAAAAAGGAAATGGGGGTATCCCGCGATCTCCGCTTGCAGATTTGTGACAGCATCGGCGGCCCTATGATGATAGGGTTTATCAGACCCCGGATCCTGTTGCCGAAAGCAGACTTTGCAAAGGAGGAACTCCGCTTGATCCTAAAGCACGAGCTAGTGCATGACAAGCGGAAAGACCTTTGGTATAAATGCCTGATTCTGCTCGCGACCGCGATTCACTGGTTTAATCCCATTGTTTACCTGATGACAAATGCGATCGGCGTTCAATGCGAAGCGTCCTGCGACGAGGAAGTTGTGCGCGGCACGGACGCGGAAACCCGCCAATATTACAGCGAAACGATTATCAGCGTGGTTCGATACCGATCGAAGCGAAAAACCGCTTTATCCACGCATTTTTATGGAGGCAAGAAGGGTATGAAACAAAGAATCTTTTCCATTATGGATATGAGCAAAAAGAAATCTGGCCTTGCGGTCCTCTGCGGCGCGCTGGTACTCACGCTGGGAACAGGGGGTGCGTTTGCTACAAATGCGAAAACGCAGATCCCACCGGCGGGCAAAAATCAAAGTACGGCATTTGCCCCTTCGACCGCTGTTTCCTTTCTGCCAAATCCCGATGTTTATGCCGCATACGCCGCTTTCGGGATCACGATCTCGGAGGATGGCACAAAACTGCTGTATGACGGGCAGCCTGTGCGGCTGTTTGCAGACGATGGATCGGATGCCGAGGCTTTCTATTTAAATGAAGCCGGGCATGCAAATTTGTCGGCCGTTAGGAATGGCGCCGGTCAGATCACGGGGATTCAGAGCATTTCCGCGCAAAAGGCGCAGGCCTATCAAGATGCTTTCTTTGCGGATGAACGCTTTGCAAATGTGCAAGACCGTGTAACAGTTCAAGAAAACGTCACGGTTGGCCCGAATAAATACGAGCAATATCAGCCGTTCGGCGTCACCTATTCTGAAGCGGATGAGGCGCTGTACTACAATGGGCAGCGGGTGAAATCGTTTGTTGACCAGCTCGAAGACGGCTGGTTTGGAACGCTATGGACGGATGCGGCCGGAACCGTGAATCTAGCGGCAATCCGAGATGGAGTGGGTGAGATCACGGGTATCGAAAGCATATCCGATGAAAAAGCGCAGGAATACTGGTCCAAGGCAAATGATTACGAGCAAGATATTGTTGATCGGCTGGAGAAAAAATATCGGGAAGAATGATAACGTGTTAACGTTAGAAAGGCGGCGCCATTTATGCGCCGCCTTTTGCGCTTTGTGCGTGATCGGTTTATATGCGCCACTGGATCTCCACGCGGGCGCCGTCCAGCGTGATACGGGAGATGAGCGTGCTGAGCAGCAGGCGGCGGGCCGCAAGGGGCGCGCGGGCATAGGCTTCGGCAAAGGTCTGAGGCGGGACAGCGGGCGGCGCGTCGGCTTTGGCAAGGCGCGCCTCAAGCGCGACGCGCTCGCTTTCACGGGCGGTCAGGCGTTCGGCCAGTGGGGCGAGTCCGGCCGCGCCGTGCTGGGCTAGATCGAGCAGGCGCGCGGTCTCGGCGCGGTTTTCTTGCAGCAGGCGGCGCAAAGCGGCGGGGTCCTCGCCATGGGGCTGAACGTGTGATAAAACGTTTTCCAGCACGCCGGGTGCGCTCAAAAGCGCGGTGAGCGCGGCGGATACGACGCGGTCAAGCGTCTCGATGGGCCAGTTATCGTTTTTACAGGCCGGGTCGCGCACCTGCTTTTTGGCGGTTTTAGAGCGCGAATAGCATTTGTAAAAGCCGTGCGCGCCCGCGTACCGCGCGCCGCACCGCCCGCAGCGGACAAGGCCGGAAAGCAGCGTTTCCGCGCGAAACGGCGTTTTCATCGGCGCTTTCGCCTGTTCTACCGGCGGAGAAGCGGCAAGCAGGCGGTTTGCGGCGGCAAAATCAGCCGAAGAGATTAGCGCCTCGTGCACGCCGTCGTACACGGCGCCCGCAAATTTCACCTTGCCGATATACACGGTGTTTGAAAGAATGGCGCGCACCTTGCGCGCCGTCCACGCGTCGCCGCCGGACGCGGCCATATCGCGCGCGATCGCGCCAAGGCTTTGACCCGCGAGGAAACGGGCGAAAATATCGCGCACCAGCATGGCGCGGATTCCGTCCGCCAGCAGCAGGCCGTTTTCGTACCGGTAGCCAAAGGGTATGCTGCCGCCGCCGTGAAAATATCCGGCCTTGCTGCGGCCGATGCGTCCCATGGTGAACCGCTCTGTGATCTGATCCTTTTCAAGCTGGGCAAAGACGGACAGCATGCCGATCATCGCCCGCCCAAAGGGGGAGGAGGTATCAAAATTCTCGTTGATGGAGACAAAATCCGTGTGATGAGCCAGAAATTCGTCCTCGATCAGCAGCAGCGTGTCCTTTTGACTGCGGCTCAGGCGATCGAGCTTGTAAACAACGACCGCGTCCACACCGCCGCGCCGCACCTGCCGCAGCAGAGCGTGCAAGGCGGGCCGGTCCGTCGTGCCGCCGGAATAGCCGCCGTCCGTAAAAATCTGCTGCAAGCGCCAGCCCTTGGCGCGGCAAAAGCTTTCAATGCGGCGCGCTTGCTCGTCGATACTGTAGTTTTCAAGCTGGTTTTCGGTGGAAACGCGCACATAGCCGCACACGGTCTGGATCACACTGTCCGGCATGGGAAAGCGCCCCTTCCTTTTTTTAAAAATTGACAATCTCTCGGCGGGGGATTACACTAGGGAGGAAAGCTGGTGAATGAAAGTGAAACGGTGCATTGCAGTAGCCGGAATAGCACCATAAAATCATAATTCAGGAGGCTTCACGATGTCTATTCCGGCAGAAAAAATATATCCGCGTTCAAACGATAAGCAGACCGTTTATCTGGACGCGGTGGTCCAAAATCCCAATATCTCGATCGGCGCGTATACAATGTACAACGATTTTGTAAACGATCCCACCCTATTTGAGAAAAACAACGTGCTTTATCACTATCCGATCAACAGGGATCGCCTGAAAATCGGAAAGTTTTGCTCCATCGCGTGCGGCGCAAAATTCATTTTTACCAGCGCCAACCACACGATGCGTTCGCTTTCCACCTATCCGTTTCCTCTGTTTTTTGAGGAATGGGACACGCCGGTCGCCGAGGTCGCGACTGCGTGGGACAACAAGGGCGATATAGAGATCGGCAACGATGTTTGGATCGGTTACGAGGCGGTCGTTCTTTCCGGCGTGCGCATTGGAAACGGCGCGATCATCGGCACAAGGGCGGTTGTGACAAAGGACGTAGCGCCCTACACGATCGTGGGCGGCGTACCGGCAAAGCCGATCCGCAAACGCTTTGACGAGGATACCATAGAACGCCTCCAAGCGCTCCGGTGGTGGGATCTGCCGCACGAGCAGATCAAAAAACTTTTGCCCCTGATCAAAAGGGGCGACGCGCGGGCTTTGGCGCGCGCCTGCGGACAGGTATAAACACAGGCACGGCGCGGCGGTAAAACGCCGCGCCGTTTTTTTGAGGAACAGGGCGGGCTGCTGTCCGGTTCGCGGTGATAGAATGGAAACGCGCTGTATTTTAAAGGATATGCCGGATGGAGCGCTTCGCATAACGTGAAAAAATAAAAGCGGGAGAGCGGTATGAAAATTGATAGGTTGATCGGCATTCTCGTATTGCTGCTGCAAAATGAAAAGATGACGGCCCCCGCGCTGGCCGAACGGTTCGAGGTATCGCGCAGGACCATTGGGCGCGATATCGAAACGCTAAGCAAGGCGGGCATTCCCATCGCGACCGTGCAGGGCGCGAACGGCGGCATTTCCATTATGGAAAGCTACAAGATTGACAAGGCGCTTTTGACCAAAGCGGACCGCGACGCGATCTTGACAGGGCTTGCTTCACTGGAAAGCGTATCGTACGGGCCGAAGTATCAAAGAATCCGGGACAAGTTCATGGTGAAGGGGGATAAGCTGGTCGGCAATAACCATATGGTGATCGATCTGGCTTCCTTTTATAAAAGCGCCCTTGCGCCTAAGATCGAAGCGTTACAGGCCGGGATAGAGGCGCATGGGTGCGTTGCCTTTCGGTATTTTAACAAAAACGGGGAGCGGCTGATCGAACTGGAGCCTTATCTGGTGGTGTTCCGGTGGTCGAGCTGGTATGCGTTTGGCCGGGAACGGGAAAACGGGGAGTTTCGGCTGTTCAAGCTCAACCGTATGAGCGAGCTGACGCAGACGGACCGGCACTTTATCCCCACCGAGATACCGGCGGATAAGCGGGATTTTGACCGGTGCTTTACCGACGAGCTGCACGCCGTGATCCGTTTTGCGGGCAGCGAAAAGTTTCGCCTGATCGAGGAATACGGGCCGGACAGCTTTATCGAAGAGGCGGAAGGTACGCTGCTTTTTTCCTTTCCCTTCACGGGCGCGGAATACCTGCTGCAATGGGTTCTGAGCTTTGGCGAACGGGCGCGGTTGATCGAGCCCAAGGAAATGCGGCCGCTGCTGAAAGCGCGCCTGATCGCGGCGCTTGAAAATTATGAGGAATAAGGACAGCACGGCGTCCGGTTCGGCGTGTTATGCTGGAAACAATAGAAACAGGAGGTACTACCTATGGCGGAATCGAGATGCGGTATTTTGTGCGGAGCATGCGAATACCGGGAACAGATGCATTGCAAGGGCTGCGTATACATAGAAAAACCCTTTTGGGGGGACCTCTGCCCGGTCAAGGCGTGCTGCGAGGACAGGGCGCTGGAACACTGCGGCGTATGCGCCGATTTTCCCTGCGGCCTGCTGACGCAGTTTGCGTACGATAAGGCGCAGGGCGACGACGGCAAACGGATCGAGCAATGCAAAAAATGGGCGGCTACAGAAGGCGGCCCGCACCACAACCAATGAAAAAACGCCCGAAGCAGTTCAGTTTACTGCTTCGGGCGCAGGCTGTCAAAAAACAAGTTTTGACAGCCTGTCGATCGAAACAAAGCCCCATTTCGATCGAGAATTCCGGCTTCTGCGCGCGCCTTACTGGCACACTTGAAGTCGGTTTGTAAAAAAACCGAGATACACGGCCCAGGCCGGCCTCTCTTGGCCTACGGCCAATTCACCTTCTGCTCCCGGTTTTTGTGAATTTTGCCGTAAACGGCAAAATTCTATTTCATGCGCGCTGCGGCGCGAGGGGTTCTTTGATAAGCTAAACGCCCGAAGCAGTTCAGTTTACTGCTTCGGGCGTTTTTTCTTTTTCGTAGATTTGTACCGCCAAGCGGATGAACTGCTCGGTGCGGCCCAAAAACTCGGCCAGCTCCCACGGTTCGGTGCAGCCCGCGCGGATCGCGCGCTGCAATTCCTCGCGCGGTAAAAGTTCGTGCACGGCCCATTTGTTGGCCCGGTTTTCGTGCTGGGCGACCAGTTCAAAGGGGCTGTACACCGCGTGCGTGGTGCCGGTTTCAATATGGCCGCACTCGTGCGCGATGAGCTCGGCTTCCTCGGCCGCGCCGTCCACGCGGCCGGAATCCAGAAACACGCCATAGTCCCCGCCTACCTCTACCACCGAGGATTTGACGCTCTCGTCCGAAAAGGCGAATGCGCCGTCAAACAGGAAATGTCCGCCGTCGTACAGGCGTCTATACAGTTTTGTCAGTTCCTCCATTGTTTTTTCGCCTCGCTTGCCTTGCGTCGTTGAGCTGGCGCGCCATGCGGAGCAAAAGCTCCTTATCCGCGTCGGTCAGCTTTTTGGATTCGTGATGCATCGCATAGGTAAAATCGTCCATCCCAATCGCCGGGCCGCTTTCAGCGCCCGGTTTTTCTGTTTGCCCACCGCTGAGCAAATATTCTACGGACACGCCGAAATAATAAGCGATCTTGGAAAGCGTATCGACTGCCAGCGTCTTTTTGCGGCCCATTTTCAGATCGGTGAGGATGCCGCGGCTGATGCCGATGCTTTTGCACAGCTTGGTCGCGTTAATGCCTTGAGACAGGCAAAGATGCTCGATTGTTTCATACAAAGTGCTCATAATACCCCGTCCTTTGTTGTACAAGTATACTAAAATTTCTTGATAGAGTAAATTTACGTTGACTTATACTTGGCGCAGTACTATTATGAGAATGAGAAAAGTACTCAGCCGAGTATTAACACTGATGACACTCTTATGGTAATACTCGATAACGTACTTGTCAAGGGAAACCGAAAAGATTGGGGTGGTTTTTGGTTACAGCACTATCATACCGCATTACCTGTACGATAAACCGGACTTGGCAAGAGGACGAGCCGCCGCGGCATAGAATGTGCGGGAGGTGGCGCGAATGGACGAGCCGGTAATCGTAAACGTGATGGCGGATGGGCGTGTATGCGACGATCTTGCAGCGTATATGGAGAAGCGCACGCTGCCGGATACCGTGCGGCGCGTACTGGAGGAACTGGTTTGCGGCAAAGAAAATACGGAAACTACGTAAAAAGGAAGAGGATAAAATGGGGAATTTGCAGGATAAAACGGCGGATATGCGCGAGGTCAGCGACTTTTGGATGCGCATTGTCCGCAGTGAGGATGAAAAGACGGCCGACCGCATCCGGGCGTCCGAATTGTGGGCCAAGGCAGCGCGGGAGACACAGCCGACCGAGGGCGCGCTTTCCGAGGCCGACCGTGCGCTGCTGCACAAGGTCGCGCGGCGGCTCGGCGTATCCGGCGCGGAAGAGCGCGGTGGACACGGCTGAACGCGACGCCCTGCACCGCGTGAGAGAGGGCGAATGGGCGCACTGCCGCGCGAACGCGCATTACTTTATCGAGACATACTGTCACATCGAGGATAAGGACGCCGCCGAGATCATTCAGCCGTTCCGGCTGTGGCCCATGCAGCGCGAGGCGCTATCGGAAATACTATCGAACCGGCTGACGATCATCCTAAAGGCGCGGCAGCTCGGCATTACATGGCTGGCGCTTTCGGCGGCGCTGCACGAGCTGTTGTTTTGCGAGGGGCACACCTGTATCGCGCTGTCCCGCACCGAGGAAGAGGCCAAGGAACTGGTGCGGCGGCTGTGGGCGGTGGAACTGAAAAACATGCCTGAGCTGGTGCGGGAGGACGGCGCGGCGAACTGGGGCGGGCCGACCTATTCGCATACCGTGCTATCGGTAACGATCACGTTTCCGAGCGGGCAAAAATCTGCTTTCCGCGCCTTTGCTTCGGCGGGCGGCGCGGGGCGGTCGTTCACGGCTAATCTGCTGTTGCTGGACGAATGGGCCTTTCAGGAGAACGCGCGCGAAATCTGGCTTTCCGCTTACCCGACGATCAACCGGCCCACGGGCGGCCGGGTGCTGGGGCTGTCCACCATCGAACGCGGCACGCTGTTCGAGGAGCTGTACACGGAGGACAACGGGTTTCACAAGCTGTTCATCCCGTGGTACGCCGACCCCCGGCGGGACGCGGCATGGTACGAGCAGACGCGGCGGGATTTGGGCGACCTGATTATGCAGGAGTACCCGGCCACGCCGGAGGAAGCGCTCACCATACCCGGCGGCGCGTTCTTCCCGGAGGTAAAACGGCACACGCATGTGCGCGCCGCGCCTGATATGGAGGGCTGGCGGCGGTATGTGTGTATCGATTACGGGCTGGATATGTTTTCGGCGCATTGGGTGGCGGTCTCGCCCGAAAACCGGGCGGCGGTGTACCGAGAGTTTGACGCGCCGGACCTGACCATCGGCGAGGCGGCGGCAAAGCTGCGCGAGTTGTCCGCGGGTGAAAGGATTGAGCAAATGCTCGCGCCGCCCGACCTATGGAGCCGCTCGCAGGAATCGGGCAAAAGCCGGGCCGCGATTTTTGCCGAGCACGGGGCGGTGCTGACGAAAACATCGAACGACCTGCCCGCCGGGTGCGCGGCGATCAAGGAATGGCTGCGGGACGGCGGCCTGACGCTTTGCGAAGGCGCGGCTGAAAACCTGTTCCGCTGCCTATCGCGCATACAGCGCGACAAGGCGCGGCCCAATGTGTATGCCAAGGAACCGCACGCCCTGACGCACGATGTGGACAGCCTGCGCTGCTTTTGCGTGTACTGGACGCACCCGGCGGAAGCTCCGCGCGCCGCGGGCGTAACATGGACGCGCGACCAGTACGACGACTATGAAAACGCCGGCGAGGCGGGCCGCGCGTATTTAATCCGCAAATGGGGCGAGCCGGTTTGGTGAGCAGGAGAAAAGAAAGAAACGGAGGCGGTTTTTTGAAAAAGGATAAGGAAAGACGGAGCAGCCTAGGGGATCGGGCGCTGCTGGCGCTTTGGCAGGCGCGGCTGGATAAAGCCAAGACGGCGTATGAAAGCGTGCTGGCGCGCATGGACCGGCGCGACGCGATGTACCGCGGCAGCCGCGAGATCGACCGTGGCGCGAACAGCGCGTTTGCGGGCCGGGTGAAGAAAGCGGGCGTGACGCGCAATATCGTGGCCGAGATCATCGAGGCGCAGGTATCGAGCGATATCCCCAGCCCCAAGGTCGCGCCGCGATACAGGCGGGACGAAGCGCGGGCCGCGCTGATCGAAAACATGCTGCGCGGCGAAATAGACCGCCTGCCGTTTGAGACTTTAAACGATCAGGATGAGCGCACCACGCCCATTCAGGGCGGCGATCTGTTCTTGGTCGAGTGGGACAGCGGTGCGCATACGCACACAACGGCGGGCGGGCTGTCGGTCACGCTCATCCATCCCAAGCAGTTCATTCCGCAGCCGGGCGTGAGCGAGATTCGCGATATGGACTACTGCTTTTTGCAGCTGGCGCAAACCAAGGCGTATATCCGCGCGAAATACGGCGCGGATGTGGCGGGGGAGGGCGAGGAGCGGCCCGAGAGCCGCGCGTTCGACGCGGAGACCGTGGACGATGTGGTAACGCAGAATATCGCCTATTTCCGGGGGCCGTCGGGCGGTATCGGCCGGGTGAGCTGGGTGAACGACGTGCTGCTCGAATACATGGAGGATTATCAGGCGCGGCGCGTCAAGCGGTGTGTAAAATGCGGCCAGCCGATGGGCGATACCTGCGCCTATTGCGGCGGCCGCAAATATGACGAGACGGTGGATGAGGGGCAGACGCTGGAACAGGACTTGCCCCTCGGCGAGGGCGTGCTGCCCGCCCTGCGTATGCAGGAGCAGGTGACGCTGGACGATCAGGGCAACGCGCTTCGCGAGAGCGAAGCGGTGCGCACGGTCGTGCCGTACTACAAGCCCGGCGTTTACCCGATCGTGATGCGGCGCAATGTAAGCGTGTTTGGGCAGTTTCTGGGCGATTCCGACGTGGACAAGATTGCCGACCAGCAAAACGAGATCAACAAGATCGGCACCAAGATCAGCGAAAAGCTGATGATGGGCGGCTCGGTCGTCACGCTGCCGCAGGGCAAGCACATCCGCCGCACGGACGAGGAGTTTAAGGTACTGGAAATCAAGGACCCGGCGGAAAAGGCGCTGGTCGATGTGCTGACCTTGCAGGGCGATATCTCCAAGGATATGGCCTATCAGGAAAGCACCTATCAGGCGGCGCGCAACCTGATAGGCGTGACCGATTCTTTTCAGGGCCGCCGCGACACGACGGCGACGAGCGGCAAGGCCAAGGAGTTCGCGGCGGCGCAGGCCGCGGGGCGGCTGGAGAGCAAGCGGACGATGAAAAACGCGGCCTATGCCGAGTTGTTTCACGTAATGTTCAAATTTATGCTCGCTTATGCGGACGAGCCCCGGCCGGTGGTGACCCGTGCGGCGGACGGCGGCGCGGATTACACGGTGTTTGACCGGTGGGATTTCCTCGAAGTCGACGAGGCGGGCGAGCCGTACTGGAACGATGAATTTCTATTCTCAGTCGATCAGACCGCGCCGCTCGCGGGCAACCGCGAAGGCATGTGGCAGGAAACGCGCATGAACCTGAAGGAGGGCTGCTTCGGTAACCCACAGGAGCTGGACACGCTGATCCTGTTCTGGCAGAAGATGGACCTGCTGCACTACCCGGGCGCAAAGGAAACGCTGACGCAGCTGGAGCAGCGCAAGGCGCAGGCCGCCCCGCCCCAGCAGAACACGCCGCTGGGCGGCATGGAAGGAGGAAACGGACATGCTTTGTCCCCATTGTGAGATCGACACCAGAGCGGAAACACGGGACGGCAAGACGGTGCAGGTCTGCCGCAACCCGCAGTGTCCGCTTTATGGGAAGACGGTGGAGAAATAATTAGGAATTAGTAATTAAAATAAGGTAATCGGCCTGAGACCGAAATTACTAATTACTAACTACTAATTGGTAATTAAATGAAAGGGGTGTAAGATTGGCAAACAAAAACGGCTACGTTTCCACGGCGGCGCTGCGGGACGATGAACAGAAAAAAAAGGGCGCTGGCGGCAGTGCAGGCGCAGATCAGCGCGGATATAAAAAACGGGGTATCGCCTGCGGCGACCATGGTAAAGACGCTTGTGCTGCCAAAGGCGCAGCCCGCGCAAAAAGGAAAGCCCGCCCCTATGGCGGGGAGGGGGAGAACGGTAAACGCGCCAGTATCTCGTTATGCGTCGGGCGGGCCTACCGCCGCGCCGGCCGCGACGTATGCGGCGGGGCAGGGGCTGGCTTTGACGCGTCCCGCGCGGGTGCAGACACCGCGTACCGCACAGGTGAGCTTACCGTTTTTGCCGCAAGGCCCATTGCCGTTGGACAAGCGCTTTCATGCAACTGGTTCGGAGTTCATGACAGCCCCAAAACCGGCGCAGCAAATGCATATGCTGTTCGCCGGTGTACAGGGGCTGACATTGGATGAATATGAGCGGCAGCAAAACGCGGCAAATGCATTGTCGCGGTATAATGAAGCGCATACGCCCCGAAACGTTCGGGAGGTAGCGTTTGGACGAGTGACGGATGCAGAGGCTGACGCGGCGCGTGCCGTTCTGATCGACCTGTACAGCCGTCCCTACGAGGTGTGGACGCAAAACGAGCGGGCAGAGCAGCAAAGAGCGTCCGGGGTGTTTCGTACTTATGTGAAAAATCAGCAAGCGCTTGGGCAGCGGGTTAATCCGCTGGACACTCAGTTGGCGGACATGTCCGGACGATTTGGAAACGCGGCGCGGAGCATTTATAACGAGACGGTCGCCGCGCTGCCGGTGTTAGTCGAAACGGCGCAGCAGCAGGCGGATAACACAGCGCAAAGCCGAAAAAACCCCGCATATGGCACGTTGGAGAACGAGATTGCCGCGCTCAACGACTATCTTCGTGCGGCGGCGGCAAACTCGCCGGAGGACTACTATGTAAACGGCGGTATGACGGGCGAGCAGTGGAAGCGCTATCAGCAAACCGGCACGCTTCCCACCGGCATACCGTTAACAGTGCATGAATACGACACAAAACGCAAACGCCTGCAGGAGGCCGAGGCACAGCGCCGCGAAATGGCCGTTACAACGCCGGTTTCACCAGATGCGTGGGGCGCGCGGAAAATGAACCTTGCGGCCCAGCAGCGGGAAAACGCTTTGATGGGGCTATCCGGGGCGGAGCGTTTTCTCGGCGGCACGGCGATCGGACTGGCCGACAATACGTTAACGCTGCCGCTGGCGGCGGTCAATCCGGCTTTGCCGCTCGCCGCAATGGGCACAAAGGCCGCGGCGCAAAAGACAAACGAGCTGAACGGGCGTGGCTTTGCACCGGGAGAGGCGGCCCTGCGGGGGATGCTGGCGGGCGGTACCGAGGTGCTGACAGAAAAAATGCCGGTCGAAACGATGTGGAACATCGTCAAGACCGGCGGCAAGGGCTATATCAAGAATATTCTGACGCAGATGGGCGTGGAGGCAACCGAGGAGGCGGCCTCTACCGTTCTGAACCATGCGGCGGATGTGATGGCGAACGACCCGGAAGCGAAGCTGTCGTGGCAGGATGTTGCATTATCTGCGTTCGGCGGGATGCTGTCCGCCGCTGGCGGCGCGGCGATCGGCACGGCGCTGCATCACGGTGCGCACAGGGTAAACGAACTCCTGCCGGGCTTTATTGAAAAAGCCGCAACGGTGAAAGATAAGATCAAAGCAAGTCTGGAGGAGCCGGCGTATGACGTTGATCCCGCTGCGGTGAAAACCTCATGGAAGGAAAGAACCTACATGGAGGACGGCAAAATGTATTTGCAATCGGAGGATCAGCAGCGACTTTATGAAGTTCCGTTACAGGCGGAAATAGAATATACAGTGAACGATGAAGGACGCGTGTTGATGGGTATACCGGTCATGGAGCGCGTCGATCCGCAAGATTTCCGGGACTTTATCAAGGCTTTTGCTGAACTGAATCTGAATACCAAGTACGCACTGGACACGATTACCGTTACGGAAGCAAAACCTGTTGCTGTAAAGGCTACCAATGAACAAATTATCATTACACAAACAGGCATCAATGATTTTGCAAAAAAGATTCGAGGCGCAGGCGTTAAAAACAAGGACAATGCGGAAAGCGCGTTGCTGCTCAATAAAATCATTGAGAATATGAAGCCTACAGGAAAAAGCGAAAATGTAAAAGGCCGGGTAAATCCATTCTCCTATTATACCAGTGCTTTTTCAGTCGATGGCAGACACTATTCGGTTAGACTGAGCATCAAAAATGTTCCGCAGGGAGATCGATACTATTACCACGCATTAGATAAAATAAAAATAGAGTAGGACAGATCTACGGCAGCTGCGGAGAATATCCGAAACATACCTAAGAGATGAGCCCTACCCTAATATCAAGTATACTATGAACCGTTTGAAAAAGCAACCCAGATCGATGGGAACTGGCTTTGGATAAATAAAAATAGAGTAGGACAAATCTACGGCAATCGCGGAGAATATCCGCAACATACCAGACAGTTGCGGAGAATATCCACAACATACCTACGAAATAAGTCCTACCCTAATACGAAGTATACCACGAGCCGTTTGAAAAAACAAGAGCATCAGCCAGCTTCTTTCAATCAGGCTCCAATTGCCTGAAGCGATCGCTGACGATACTCTTGTTGCTTATAGTATATACGCTAGCGCTAAAAATAGCAACTAATTTTGTACTAAAGTCATTGAAATGGGGGATGTGAATATGATCACAAAAAAGCAAAGCCACCGGTAACCGGGCGCCGGTGCAGCATACCACGTATGACACCGACCAAATCAACCCGTCCGCCGACAGCTTTGCTTAGATAGAGTATAACGCAGGATCATGGATATCGTCAAGCTAATGATACGGGAATGGTAGTTTTAGGAAAGACGATAAAAAAGAGTAGGACAGATCTACGGCAATCGCGAAGAATATCCGCAACATACCACGGCAACTGCGGAGAATATCCACAGAATACCTATGAGATGAGCCTACCCTAATATAGGGTATACCACGAGCCGTTAAAAAAAGCAAGCCAGCTCTATGGAAACTTGGTGAATTTGAATAAATAAAAAGAGTAGGACAAATCTACGGCAGCCCCGGAGAATATCCGCAACATACCAGGCAGTTGCGGAGAATATCCACAACGTACCTACGAAATAAGTCCTACCCTAATATCAAGTATACCACGAATTACTTAAAGAAACAAGTCTGGAGGAGTGAGGAGGTAGGAGTGAAGGAGACGCGCAAAGCGTGTTATTCCAATGCGGCCTTTGGCCGTAAAACTTCTACTTCCTACCTCCTAACTCCTACCTGATTGAAAGGGGGTGAGAGCATGGAGAAGAAGGGCAGCTATATCGGCAAGATTGCGAACAAGGGCGCGCAAGAAGTGAAAGCGCCGCTCGCACAGGGCGCGGGCAAAAAGCCGTCGGTCAAAAAGGGCGGCGACCTGAGAACGGGCAAGTAAGATGCGGATCATGAAGAAGGAAGGAGAAGCAATGGAAGAGGAAGAGACAAGGGCGCTGGAAGAAGCGTTTGAGGAGACGGACGAACCGGAGGAATTTTCCGGCGCGCCCGAGGCCGAAGCACCCGAACCGGAGGAGGAACACCGCCGCGCGGAGGCGGATTTACAGGCTAGGCTGGCCGAGGAGGCCGACCGCGCCGTGCGCGATACCTACGCGGGACAGATAAACCCCTATACCGGCATGCCGATTCAGAGCCGGCGTGATCTGGACGAGTACCGGCAGGCCCTGCGGGCGGATCAGCTGCGGCAGGCCGGGCTGGAGCCGGACGTTTTAAGCGAGCTGATCGCGAATGATCCGGCGGTGCGGCAGGCGCGCGAGCTGACCGAGCGCCTGAGCCGGCAGGAGGGCGAGCAGGCGCTGCAGCGCGCGGTTTCCGAAATCGGATCGCTTGATCCGTCCATCCGTTCGGTGCGCGACCTGATGGAGCAGCCGAACGCCGAGGCGTTTCACGGCTACGTACAGAAGGGTTATGGGCTGGCCGAAGCGTACCGGCTGGCGAATTTTGACCGGCTGACCGGGCAAAAGGCCGCCGCCGCGCGGCAGGCGGCGATCAACAGCCTTGCGGGCAAAAGCCACATGGGCCCGACGCGCGGCGGCAGCGGACGCGATGTGACCATCCCCGCCGCCGAGCTAGAGCTGTTCCGCGCGCTGAATCCGGAGGCGAGCGACCGCGAGATCATGGCGTTTTACGCCAAACAGAGAGAGGAAGGATAACATGTTGAAACTTTATAAACGCGATACCTTTACCACGGCGCCGGTCGAGCGGGTACCGGCGGCGGTGGGCGCTGCGTATGCGCCGGGGCAGGCGCTGACGGTGACGGACGGCGCAGCCGCTACGGCCACGGGCGCGCCCCTGTACATCGCGCAGGGCCCGGCGGCGGGCGGCACGGTTCCGTGTATCCGCGTGCACCACGATATGGTGTTTCAGGCGCCGCTGACGGCGGTCGGCACAGCGCTTAAGGTGGGCGATAAGGTAACGCTTTCGGCGGACGGCCTCGGCGTGACCGCCGCCACCGCGGCAGGCGTGGCCGAGATCGTACAAATTGACGGCACCTCCGTGGGCAGCACGGTAAAGGTGCGGTTTTAAGGAATAAAGGAGGAATAAAAATATGGCAGGAATCGTATTTTCCAAGCTGTCCGGCCTGAACGACAGCGTATTCGGCAAATCGGCGGAGCCAATCCGCATGCTGCTCGAGAAACGGGCGGAGGCGTTTGAGGAATCCAGTCTGGTCAAAAAGCTGTTCGCCAAGGAGCGCAGCAAAAGCTTTGGCGAAAAGACAGTATCCATGACCGCGATGGAGGGCTTCCAGCCCACCGGCGAAGGAGGCGCGTATCCGGACGACGAGCTGCAAGAGGGCTTTTCCAAGTTCATCGAGCACGTGACGTGGAAGGATAAATTCACCATCACGCGCGAAATGATTGAGGACGCAAAGCTGATGGACCTTCGCAAAAAGCCCGCGGCGTTTATCACGGGCTACCATCGCACCTGCGAAATGTTCGGCGCGGCTATGCTGGCGGGCGGCACGGGCGCTTCCATTACATTTCGCGGCATGCCGTTCGACACGACCGCACAGGACGGCATGCCGCTCTTCTGCAAAGAACATAAGAGCAAGGTAAACGCCAAGTTTAACCAGTCCAACCTGTTTGCCAACGAGTTTTCGGCGGACGCGCTCGGTCTGGCCGAGACCGCTATGCAAAACCTGACGGATGACAACGGCAACCCGCTCGCCATGGCGCCGGATACCATCGTCATCGCCAATAGCGCCGCAATGAAAAAGGCGGTGTTTGAGGCCATCGGCGCGGACAAGGATCCGGATACCTCGAACAACGGCTTTAACTACCAGTACGGTCGCTGGAATGTGATTATCAACCCCTATTTCAACGGTTTGATCGGCGAAAAGGCGTGGATGCTGATGGATTCCGCATACAACCGCGACGTTTCCGGCAACGTGTGGTACGAGCGCACGCCGCTGGAAGTCACCCCTTGGGTCGATCACAACAACGACAACGCGGTTTGGAACGGCAGGGCGCGCTTCGGCGTGGGCTTTAACGACTGGCGGCAGATCGCCATGGGCGGCGTGACCGGCGGAACAGAGCTTGTTTAATTAGGAATGAGTAATTAGTAATTGAAAGAACGGGGTGCAGAAAATTAAAATGGCCGCCTATGGCGGCTTCCATAATTCCTAACTCCTAATTCCTAATTACTAATTGAAAAGGGGTTTTGTAGAGTGAAAACATGGAAGGACATCAAGCTTGAGGCGCTGGGGCTGATGTTTTCGCGAACGGACGGCGGGGCGGTGGTTGCGCTGACGAGCGAGGATGTGGCCGATTTTGCAAACGAAATGATCGACGCCGCGAACTACGCGCTGCGCGATCTGGCCACGGTCGTGCCGATCGTGCGGGTGCTGCGCCTTGCGCAGCAGGGCGCGGGGCTTAAAAAATACGACCTGCGCGATCAGGCGCCTGATTTTATGCGCCTGATCGACGACCGGCTCGCCTTTGAAGACGGGGACCGCTATGAAAGCGTGGATGAGTACCGGCTGGAGGGCGGCGCGGTGATCGTGCTGCCAGGCCGGGAAAGCGGCGCGTATCTGCTTTCGTATGAGGCCTACCCGGAAGAGGTGCGCGCGGACACGCCCGAAGGACAGATTTTTTCTCTTGCGCCGGAGGCGCTCGATCTGGTGCCGGTCTACATGGCATCCCGTATTTACGGGGAGGAGGACATTTCGCTGGCAACGCACTATTTAAACCAGTACCATGTGCGGCGAAGCGAGCTTGCCGCGCGCGGCATGCCGCGCGGCACGGGCGGCGGATTTGCGACGCGGACCGGCTGGAGCTGATATAAAGGAGAGGGGAACATATGGCGGCAACATTTGGGGCGCCGGACAGCCCGAAAAAGTACACAAGAGTCTATGCGGGCTTCAAGGGCGTGGACCTATCGACCGATCCGACGCAAATCGATGAAAAACGCGGGGCGGACGGTACGGTCAATCTGATATCGGACGCGGGCGGCAACCCGGAGAAAAAGGCCGGGCTGGCGCACCGTCCTTACCTGTGAAGCGCCGGTGAACGGCCTGTACCGCGGCGTTTTAAAGGGGCGGGAGGTATTCCTGTGTCACGGCGGCACCAAGCTTTACCAGTGGACGGACAGCGGCCTGACGCAGCTTTGCGACGGGCTGGCGAACAAACGCGGCAGCAGCTTTGTGATGAACGACAAGCTGTGGGTGCTGACCGGCGGCGAATACCTTTGTTACGACGGCAGCGCCGTGCGCCGCGTGGACGCGGACGCCTATGTGCCGACCACCACCATAGCGGCAAAGCCCGCGGGCGGCGGGCAGAGCTACGACGCGGTCAACCTGCTAAGCCCCAAGCGGCGCAATACCTTTTTAGGGGACGGCGCGGCCAAGGCCTTTCAGCTAGACGCGACCGGCGTGCAGGCCGTGGAAGAGATCAAGGTGAACGGCGGCGTATGGGGCGCGGACCGGTATTCGCTGGACGGGAACGCGGGGCGCGTGAATTTTAACGAGGCCCCGCCCGCCCCGCCCGTGACCGGCGTGCCCAATGTGGAGATCACCTTCCGCAAGCCGGTGGACGGCTACGCCGACCGCATCAATAAATGCACGCTTTCGGTCGTTTACGGCGGGGGCGGGAGCGACCGCGTGTTTTTAAGCGGCAACCCGGATCATCCTTCGACGGACTGGCACTGCGAGACCGGCGATCCGACCTATTTCCCCGACCTGTCCTACAGCCGCATCGGGGCGGACGGCACGCGCATTATGGGCTACTGCCGGATGGGGGACGATCTGGCGATCGTCAAGGAGGACAACCGGCAGGACGCGACGATCTATCTGCGCGGCTATACCATGACCGACACGGGCGTGCTGTTTCCGGTGCGCGCGGGCGTGGCCGGTGTGGGCGCGGTAGCGGTGGGATCGTTTGGCTATCTGGTGGACGAGCCTCTCTTTCTGTCGCGCACCGGCGTGTACGCGCTGACCGCCTCGAACATCACGGCCATGCGGCAGGTGCAGAACCGCTCCTACTATGTAGACGCACGGCTGACGCGGGAGCATGACCTGCAAAACGCGGTGTGCGCGGTATGGAACGGCTATTACATCCTGTGTGTCGATTCGCGCTGTTATGTGCTGGATGGGCGGCAGAACAAGACCTACAAGCCCCAATCCTACGGCGATTTTGTGTACGAGTGCTATTACTGGGAGGGCGTACCCGCCGTTTGCTTTTTGGAGGTGAACGGCAGCCTGTATTTCGGCACGGCAAACGGCAGGATATGCCGCTTTTACACCGACCGCGAGGATACCGCGCGCTATGCGGACGACGGCGCGGCCATCGTGGCGCGCTGGGCGACCAAATCGGACGACGACGGTGATTTCATGCGCAAAAAGACCATGGTTAAGCGCGGTTCGGGCGTAATGATCAAGCCGTACGCGCGATCGGGCGCGAAGATATACGCGCGCACCGACCGCGACGTGGGCCGTGTGATCCGTTCGGGCACGATGGATCTGTTCAGCTGGGAGGATATCGACTTTGAGCGCATCACCTTTAACGGAAACGACGCGCCGCAGGTCATCCCTTTTAACGTAAAGCGCAAAAAGTATCTGACCATGCAGTTGCTGATTGAAAACGACGGCGTAAGCGAAGGGTTTGGTATTTACGGTATCATCAAGCGGTACACGGTGGGAAATTACAATAAGTAAGGAGGCATATGCGGCATGAGTTTGACAGACCGCAAGATCACAGAGGAACAGCTGCGGCAAAACGCGGTGGCGGCCTGCCCGGACACGATGCGCGATTCCGCGCAGGCAAACAAACAGAAATTCGACCGCCTGCCGACGCTGCTCGCGGCGCAGATGAACGGCGCGATCGACGATCTGGCGGGCAACGCGGGCGCGCAGCAGATCGGCACGGCGGAGGGGAAAAGCGTACAGCAGGCGCTGGATCAACGCGTCAAGGCCCACGGCGTCGGCGTCAATTATTTGCGCATCGGCCTAGGCAACCGGCTGGAAACGTCGAGCGACGGGGCGACGTGGCAGGCCACGGGCTCTTCCGGCCATGCGATCTTGGATGCGAACCTAAAAGGCATGCCCCAGCGGACTTGGCTGCAGTTTAAGGACTGCGAGTTGGAGGATTGGCCCGAACTGAGCACAACGGTCGTGCATGGCATCAAGGGCGACCAAGGCAAGCGGGGGCCGGAGGGCATACAAGGCGTGCGCGGCGAAAAGGGCGAAAAAGGCGATACCGGCAGCGCGATCATCCCGCATGTCGATCAGGACACGGGGCTGATGAGCTTTTCCACAGGAGAAAGCGGCGCTGTGCCCGCGCCGGTCTATGTGCGCGGGCCGCAAGGCCCGCAGGGAGTACAGGGCACGGCGGGCCCTGCGGGACCGCAAGGCGCGCAGGGCGTGGCGGGCCCCAAGGGCGACCCCGGCCCGCGCGGCGTAGCGGGCGATCAAGGCCCGTCAGGCCCGCGCGGCCCGCAGGGCGTGGAGGGGCCGCGCGGCGAGACCGGGCCCTCGGGTGAGATCGGCCCGCAAGGCCCGACCGGCGCCAAAGGCGCCAAGGGCGACCCCGGCGAAGCCGGGCCGCGCGGGTTAACGGGTGCGGAAGGCCCGGTCGGCCCGGCCGGTCCGCAGGGCATTCAGGGTCCGCTCGGCCCCATCGGGCCGGAAGGTCCCAAGGGGGAAAAGGGCGATCCCGGCGTGCCCGGTCCCGCAGGAGAAGCCGGGCCGCAAGGTCCGGCCGGTATGCAAGGGCCGCGCGGTACGCAGGGCGCAACAGGACCCGCGGGCCCACAGGGGCCGCAGGGCATGCAGGGCGCCAAGGGCGACCGGGGGCTGGATGGACGCTCCTTTGAAATCAAGGATGTGTACCCCACGCTGGCTGCGTTACAAGCGGCGTTTCCAAACGGCGCGGGCGGTGCTTATCAGGTCTCGGCGGGCGGCGAATTATATATTTGGAGCGACGCCAACCTTGCGTGGCAGTCGATCGGCGCGCTGCAAGGCCCGGAAGGGCCGCGCGGGCCGCAGGGCGTACAGGGCATGCAAGGCGGACAGGGCGAACCCGGCCCGCAGGGCGAGCCGGGCGCGGAAGGGCCGCAGGGCGAGCAAGGGCTGACCGGCCCCGCCGGGCCGCAGGGCGAAAAAAGGCGAAAAGGGCGACCCCGGCCCGACCGGCGCGGCTGGGCCCACTGGCCCGCAGGGCCCAAAAGGCGAAACCGGCCCCAAAGGCCCGGCGGGGCCAAAGGGCGATACGGGCGACGCCGGCCCCAAGGGCGACCCGGGCGAAACCGGGCCAAAAGGCCCCAAGGGAGATACAGGCCCGCGCGGCGAGGCCGGGCCGCAAGGCATACAGGGCATTCAGGGACCGGCGGGCAGCGCGGCCAGCGTGCACGTCGGCACGGTGGCGACGGGCGAGCCGGGCGCGGACGCCACCGTGTTCAACAGTGGCAGCGCGGCGGAGGCCGTGCTGGATTTCTCTATCCCGCGCGGCCGGACGGGTGAAAAAGGCGAAAAGGGCGATGCCGGCCCGCAAGGGCCGATGGGGCCGGGCGTTACCATTGAATCGGTTACGGTGACGTTGCGGGCCGATGGCTGGATCGGCAACGGGCCGTTTGCACAGTCTGTCGCTGTGCCGGGGCTGACCGATCAGGGCAACGGTCTGGCGGGCGTATCCCCAAACGCGACCTTTGCCCAGCGCAACGCGGCCCGGCGCGCGGCGCTTTATTTAACCAATCAGGCGGCGGGCTCGCTCACGCTCACGGCGGACGGAGTCAAGCCTCCGGTCGATCTGCCCATCGCCGTGACGCTGCTGAAATGAGGTGAGAGGATAGATGATAATCGGCAATTTTCCGCTCGGCCTTGCAAACGAACCGGAGCTGGTCCGGGTGGACATCGGCGGAACGCTGGTGGACTATTTTCACCTGTTTTATTATGTGACGCTGGAGGACGGCTTTCTCACTTGGAAGCTTTGGCAGGATGATTCCTACCATGTCATGGTGTGCAAAAACACGCCCGCCATTTGGCAGTTTTCCGAACCGGTGACGGTAGCGCCCGAGTTTGAACGCATCATCCCGATGGAGGGCATGATCACCGACGGCCTGACCGAGGTTTACATAATCGACCACGCGGGCGGATTCCGTCCGGTGGAGTAAAAGAAAGGAAGAGAAAAATGGAAACGATGATTCGCATGAAGCACGCGGTGTTGGGCGCGTTGGCGGTGGTTGGCGGCGTAATGGCAAAGTGCTTTGGCGGGTGGGACACGGCGCTGCAAGTGCTGGTCGGCCTGATGGCCGCGGACTATATCACGGGCCTGCTGGTGGCTGCGGTTTGGCAGCGCTCCGGCAAGTCGGAAAACGGCGCGCTGGATTCCCGCGCGTGCTTTAAAGGCATTTGCAGAAAGTGCATGGTGCTGCTGCTGGTTTGGCTGGGCGTCATGCTCGACCGCGCGACGGGCGCGGGCGTGTTCCGCACCATGGTGGTCCTGTTTTTTGTGGGCAACGAAGGGCTTTCGCTGCTGGAAAATCTGGGGCTGATGGGGGTGCGCTATCCCGAAGCCTTGCGCCGCGCGCTGGAAGCTATGCAACAGAAAGGCGATAAGGGGGGCGACGGCGAGGCATGAAGATTATAGAAAGCGATCTGCCGCACCGGGGCGCGTTTACCGCGCGCAGCAAGACCGAAGCGATCATTTTGCATCACGCGGAGGCCTCGCGCGCATCGGTAACCGAGGTGAACGAATGGCATTTGGGCCGGGGCTGGAACGGCATCGGCTATCATTATTACATCCGCAAGGACGGCGGCGTTTATCGCGGCAGGCCGGAATGGTCGCTGGGCGCGCACGCCATCGGGGCAAATGACTGGTCGATCGGCGTGTGTTGCGAAGGCGCGTACATGATCGAGACCATGCCACGGGCGCAGCTCGACAGCCTGAAAGCCCTGCTGCGCGAGTTAGAAGGGCGCTACGGCAGGCTAAAGCTGTTGCGCCACCGCGACGTCAGCGAGACCGATTGTCCGGGCGACCGGTTTCCTTGGGCGGAAGTAAAAGCGTTTTGGGAGGAGGATCAAATGACAAAGCAAGAAGTACGCCGGATGATCGAAGAGGCACTGGCGGATTATATCGCGGGCAGCGGCGACCAGCCGAGCACGTGGGCGCGCTCCGCGTGGGATAAGGTCAAGCGCACGAGCGTGATGGACGGCATGGCGCCCCGCGCGCCGATGACGCGGGAAATGGGCGCGGTCGTGCTCGACCGCCTTGGCCTGTTGGATAAGGCGGAGGGGGATGACGCAAAATGAGTGCTTTCGGCGCGGCCTTTGGCACCATGCTGAACGCGGCGGCTTCGGCCGCCGCTAATACGATCAAGAAGAAAAAGCCGTCCTCCGGCAGTTCGCAGAGCACGGGCGGGAACAAGGGTTCGTCCTCCGGCGGTTCTCATAGCTACGGCAATGTGACGAACGCGGGCGACGGCACGATCTCGCAGGCAGATTACAACCGCTATGCGCAGACGGCGCAAAACGCCGCGAACAACTGGAAACTGGAAAGCGACCCGGCCAGAAAGGAATACTGGCATCAGGTAGCGGTGGAGGCAAACACCAAGCTTGGCAAAAGCTATGATGACCATACCGGCACTTGGTCGGGCGGCTATACGGTGGAACAGCCGTATGACAAAAGCTTTGCCGAATCCGTCGGCAGCGGCTACGACGAGGCCGCGGCCCGCGCGCAGGCCGCGCGGGACGCCGCGATCAATAGCGGGGTCTCGTCCTTGCAGCAGCAGATCCCCGGTATCAACCAGAATTACGATGAAGCCGCGCGGCAAGCCTATATCAATTATATGCAGGCGCAGAAGCAGCTGCCGGGCCAGTTGTCGGCGGTCGGCGTGAGCGGGCAGGGCGCGGCGGAATCCACCATGGCCCAGCAGCAAAACGCCTATCAGAACACGCTGTCAAATACCGAATTGGCGCGTCAAAAAGCGCTCGCGGCCAATCAGGATGCGCAGCAAAATGTACGCCTGACCGCCGATCTTAAATACGCGGACAGCGCGGCGAATATCGCCTTGCAGCAGGCGCAGGCGGCGCAGGCCTATCTGGCGCAGCAGCAGGCGGCGCTTGATTCGCAGAAGAATTATCTGCTCAATTACGGCAGCCTGACCGGCAGCATGGGCGGCGTGCCGACGCTCGGCTACCAGCAGTACCAAAGCGATAACGTCTACCGCGACAAGCAGTTCGATCAAAGCCAGCAGGCCATGGATTACGACCAGCAAATGGCGATGAAAAGCTACTACATGAATCTGTGGCAGGGCATGGGCACGCGCGGCGCCACGCCGGAGATCGCGCAGATGCTCGGCATCCCGGTCGGCTCCGTCTATGGACAAGGTACCTATAACGGCAATTATTACTAAAGGATAAAAAGGGGCGGGCGTTTCCCAATGTCATTCAGATAAGGTCAGGCAAGACAAAAAGGTAACGCAAACACAGAAAAAGTAGGGCGTGGTCCAGACCAGCTTCTCTTGGCCTTCGGCCAATTCACTTTCTCGCGCCCTACTAGCTCGGTGAATTCCTTGTTTTTTACTATGCGTTTCCCTTATCTTAATAACATTGGGGCGTTTCCGCCCCCTTTTTTAGAAGGGAGGAAGCAATGGCAAGCAGACGAGAGCATGAAGAAAAAAAGAAACGGGATGCGCTTTTAAAATCACAGATGCAATATGTGGGCAATCCCGCCGCAGGCGCGCTGGCGCTGGCGCGCAGCGCGCAAAGCAAGGCATAACAAAGCCCGTCCCCCAAAGCGGGACGGGCAGATGGGTCGCTGGGGTTGAATGCAATTTCAGCGTTCGTTGACAGGGCTATAGGGACGGACTATAATCGAATAAACGAAGGAGAGATAAATGAAAGGCAAAAAACAAGGCTTGACCGAAAAGAAAAAAGGATTTTCGGAAAAAATGAAAGCAGACTTGAAACGATATCTCGAGTCGCAAGGGATCCAAAATTCCAGAATGGAGGTAACAGAAGAGGAACTGGAAAAACAAGGCGACTCTTGCGTGAAATAAAAAAGCGATACGATAAGAAATAGAAAGACAAGGGGACACGTTAACCGTACCGCCGTCTTCCAGTGTGCCCTTTGTTACTTGCTTGCTAAGATCAAGTTGATTGCAGCGATCAAACGGTCATATTCTTGCTCAAGGTAGTGCAGATGCTCAAGGCCGCTGGGGGTGATGGAATAGTATTGCCGCACTCGGTTTTCTTTGGAACGAGTGCGTGTAGTTCTAACCACGTATCCTTGCTTTTCTAAACGCTCTAAAACCTGATATGGAATAGATCCAGAATAGTTATATGCGGCTAATTTATGCTCCAATTCGTAAGCATACATGGGGCGCTGAGATAAAAAAAGCAGAATGAGCATAGGATTGACTGCGCGTTTTAAGTAGTCTTTAAAAGTATGTCCAGTATTTCGGTCTGCAATGGTGTTCGGCATAATTACCATCCTCTCAATTATTTTCCATTATATCAGATAGAAAATAATAAACAGGCCATTCATAACCGAATTCCTAAAAATGTAATGGAATGTTATGGAGGATGGCGCGGCACCCGGCCCAATATTTCAGAAGAGGCCTAATCCATATAAGACCGTTGCAACCGTTTTATTGTGGGTGGCAAACACGGGGTGACTGGTTCTTTCGTCATTAAGCTGCCGTTTTTAATCGGGCACGTATTCAGCAACATCTTCTAAGCGGCAATTCAGTATTTGGCAAAGCTTATTCAGCGTATGTGTAGAAACCGGCAAATTGGCTTGCAGCCTTTGAACGGTTGCATGGCTCATACCGTGTTTCACTCTTAAAGTATAAGTTGTTGCCTTTTGCTTTGACATAGTATCCCACAAAGGATTGTATCGAATCATAATTTTGCAACCTTCCTTCGCAATTATTATGGATGTAAGAAAGGTTATTGCGGTATGGCTATTATTTGGCCATAGCATATTAGTTTATGTTTGGTTTTCTGAAATATATTCTGCGACTTCTTTTAGCTGACAATGAAAAATAGAACATAACCTGTCAAGTGTATAAGTAGAAACGGGCATGTTGTTTTGTAGTCGCTGAACCGTGGAATGGCTTATTTTATGTACTTGTCTTAATGTGTAGGTTGTTGCTTTTTGCTTAGACATAGTTTCCCATAAAGGACTATAGTGAATCATAATGTAGTGCCCCCTTTACATATCCTATTATGGCTGTTATAATAGCCATAGAATATGGCCGATATTTGGCCATGCGAAGACAGCAAAGGACATAAAAAACTAATATATGTAAAAGGAAGTGTACCCCCTTATGAAAGCTACTGGTATTGTACGGAAAGTGGACGAGCTTGGGCGTATCGTTTTGCCGATCGAGCTGCGCAGGACACTTGATATTGAAGTGAAAGACGCGCTTGAGATCTATGTAGATGGCAGTCAAATAATTTTGAAAAAATACGAACCTGCCTGTATTTTTTGTGGTAACGCCAAAAATGTCGTACGGTTTCATGATAAAAACTTGTGTCGGGCCTGTATGAAAGAAATTACCCAGCAGGACTCTTGATTTAACAAAAAATGACCTGCAATATACGGATACATAGAAAAAGGATCGTTGCAAGCAAAAGCAACGATCCTTTTCTATACTGCATGAATGCCGCGCCAATAATTGCAAACTTATTCGCCCCATGCACATGGATAGACTTTGCTTGCCGCAGGCGTGCGCGCGGCGAAAGGCGTGGTCAAGCTGAAAGGCTACGCGGGGGAGATAACCCGCATCTTCCAGCAGGGTAAACAGGGGGAAGAAGATCGCCATAGGCGGCAGCATGACGGATACCACGGTGGCGAGTACGCGCCACGCGCCATCCGCCAGCAGCGAAACGATAAAAGGCGGCAGACCAATGGCCGCCAGCGCACCGGCGATCGGCTCGGTCAGGGCAAGTAAATGGTCGCCCAACCACGCGGAGGGAATGTTTGCGCCAAACAGCGTAATATAAAATACAACGGCGAGCAAAAGCAGCATCAGCGGCACGCCGAAACGGCGGCTGAGCAGCACGCGGTCGATGCGGCGGTCGCGCTCGTAGGCGGCGGGCGAAATTCGTACGCAGGTCATGGCGATCTCTTCCGCGCGCAGCGCGGCGGAGGCGGTCAGCATGTCGTCTACCTCGGTGGCAGTCATGCCCTCCGGCGGAGCTTCCAGCAGGCGCTCAAACGCCGCGCCGCGCGGTAAGCCGGTCGCCGTGGCGGCCTGCTCCAACAGGCGCGGATAACGGATGTTGGCGACGGTTTCCGGCGCACCCTCGCTCAGCGCGCGGCACACCGCCCGTTGTAGCTGCGGCAAGCCCTGCCCACGCCGCGCCGCGCAGGGGATAACGGGTATGCCAAGTTCGTTCCGAAGCGCGTGTACGTCTATTTGGATGCCTTTTTTTCGCGCTTCATCCATTAGGTTCAGGCACAGAACGACGTTTTGCGTCACTTCCAGCACTTGCAAAACAAGGATAAGGTTGCGCTCCAGACAGGTGGCGTCCGCCACGAGCACGGTGCAGTCCGGTTCGCCGCTGACAAGAAAATCGCGCGCGGCGCGTTCCTCTTCCGAGCGGGCGCGTAGGGAATAAGTACCGGGCAGATCGACTAAGGTAAGCCGTTCGCCGCCGCACCGCATCGAGCCGTGCGCGTTTACCACCGTCTTGCCAGCCCAATTCCCCGTGTGTTGGTGACTTCCGGTCAATGAATTAAAAACGGTCGACTTACCAACGTTCGGGTTACCGGCCAGCGCGATCACGGGCGTTTTGGTAGAGGCGTTCAAGCGTCCTCCACCCCCATTTCGACCTGTTCAGCATCTGTTTGCCGCAGGGCGATCACCGCGCCGCGGATCAGATACGCCGTTGGGTCGCCGGAGGCCGCGCGCTGTAAACAGGTGACCGGCGTGCCCGCCACCAGACCAAGGTCTTGCAGGCGGCGGCGCATGCCGCCCGTTAAATGCAAAGCGCGCACCCGTGCCTGCCCGCCCTCGGGCAGTTCGGGCAGCGAGTAATAAGATTCATTCATCATGGATTCAGCCCTCGCTTGTAGATTGCCGAACACAAAAGGGTGCACGGCTAACCCATGCTATGCCGCGGCGGGGCGGGGGGTGAAAAAACGCGCATGCGCTTGCGGTTACCGCAGGGCTTTGCTATAATAATTATATATACCATTCGTATCATAAGTAAGGGGGGATAGCGATGCGCAAACGCAAAGGCTTCACACTGGCCGAGCTGTTGATCGTTGTGGCGATCATTGGCGTATTGGTCGCGATCGCCATCCCGGTATTTACTTCGTCGTTGGAAAAGGCGAGAGCGGCCACCTGTCTGGCAAACCAGACTTCGGCGCAGCATGCTATCACCTATGAAAAATTAATGGGCACCAAAGTGGAAAGTGAAGAAGCTGGGTTGGCTATCATTGCAGCTACGGTGGGTGAGCTGGAAAAGCTATGTCCGTCAGGCGGGATATATGGATATAATCCGACAAGCGGCGTGGTAAGCTGCCCCATCCATGGAGCAAACAGTGTTTCCTTGATCAATCGGGAACCTGAAAAAATTATGGAATTAGACACGGTAAAAGGCTATTTCTACAATGAAAATGGCACTAGGAAAAGCAATAGAGTGCAATTAGATTCGACTGGGCCCAACTTTGGACCAGATGTGCGCAAGGAAATTCAAAAGGCGCTAGGTCTGACGGATGATGATTTTGATTTTCGTGTTTCTTGGCCAGATAAGAGTTCTACAATGAACATTTATGTGTTTAATAAGATTGATTCGAAAGATGAAAATCAAACGAAGAATATTATTGCATATGAGCTTCAGCAAAACGCCCATAAAAAATGGGAAATTGCTAAAACCGGTCAAGGAAAAGGAACTGTGCAGAATGCTAGTGTAGATGGAAAGAGCTATCCGCAGATAAAAGTGGACGATAAAGCAATTAAGTGGGATAAATAAAAAGAGGCCATCCGGCCTCTTTTTTTTGTAACGCGCCCGGGTTTTGCCGGGTCTAATAAGCAAAAGAGAAAAGGAGGTGGCCGCCTTGCGGGGAAGATTGGACTTTGAAGCGCTGTACCGGTTGTATTACCAACCGCTGTACCGCTACGCGCTGCTGCTGTGCGGCAGCTCCGCCGAAGCTGAGGACGGCGTGCAAAACGCTTTCGTGCGGGCGCTGCGCGCCGAGGACGGCTTTCGGGGCGACAGCTCGGTGAAAACTTGGCTGTATACCATCACGCGGAACGAATGCCTGCGGCTAATCGGTAAGCGCCAGTATACGGCGGAGCAAGCCGAAGACCCGGCCTGCACCGTTTATATCGAGCAAACGGTGTGCGACCGCGAAGCGGCGCGCGAGGTGATGCGTTTCATAGAATCCTTAGACGAACCAAAGCGAAGCTTACTCGCCCTGCGTCTGGTCGGCGAAAAATCGTTCGCCGAGATCGGCGAGGTGCTGGGCAAAAGCGAAACATGGTGCCGCGTGACCTTTATGCGCCAGAAAAACGAACTACTGAAACGATTGGAGGGTTTCATATGAGTCAGCTGAATTGTAAGGTAACGGGCGATCTGCTTTCGCTCTACGCGGAAGACCTTGTCAGCCCGGAAACGGCGGCGCTGGTAGAGGAGCATTTACAAAACTGCCCGGATTGCCGCGAAACGCTCGCGCGAATGAAAACCGAGGTTGCCGTCACATCCAAACCGGCGGAGCCCGCAAAAAAGGTGCAGCGGTATGTGGTCGGCCTGCGCATTTGGTACCTGCTGTGTCCGCTGGTGGCCTTTATGCTGCTGCTGTTTGGGCTGGATCGTGCGGCGCATCTCTATATCGGCTTGCTGGCCGTGATCAGCGCGGTGTGTATTGCGTCGCAGTTCCTTGCAGGCGCTTCGGTCGGCATCGATTACGAGCAGGTGCGCATGTCTGAAGAATCGGCAAAGAGATCCCGCCGCCGCTGGGGCGGTTTCTACGCTTCGCCCTTGCAGATCTGTCTGCCCGCGCTGGTGCCGGTGCTGGTGGCAGGGGCGCGTAATGTGTACGTTACCATGCCGGAGCTTTTTTCCCCGCTTTTGTTCTGGATACTGGGCGGCTTGGCCGTGGTGCTGGCGCTGCTGTGCGTGGCCAATAAACACATGCCGAAATAAGTTCCTGTTCACCTGAATAAGCCATAGCCTAACGTAGGAATAACAACAAAAAAGATGGGCACGCCGCGGAAGAAGTCGCGGCGTGACCATCTTTTTTTGTTGTAAGCCTTGCGACTTCATGCTATACTGAAACAAACACAGATTGTTGATACAGATGAACTTTGGGTATTGCCACACACCACGGAGGAAATCTGCACACAGCAACCTGTGTTTTTTGATTTTCCGTTCCTCTGCATCTTCAAATCTCTCCTTATGATTTCTGCGTCGCCTGCTGAAGCGATCGCTCAAAGCGTTCCAAAAAGGATGCGCATTGCTGTGCCGTAATGATCAGCGGAGGCTTGATCTTGATCACATGGGGGAGGAACCCGCAAGGCCCATGATCACGCCGTTTGCCAGACCATTTTCATAAATGGCCGCCGCCAGCGCCGCGTCCGGCTCCTTGGTTTCCGGGTCCTTGACGATCTCCACGCCGATATGTAGGCCCGGGCCGCGTATATCGCCGAGTACCGGGTATTTTTGTTGCAGCTCGGTCAGGCCCTTCGTCAGCACCTCGCCCATTGCCCTCGCGTTCTCCGGCACTTTGTCGCGCAGCATGATCTCGATCGTCTTGAGCGCGGCGGCTTGCGCCATCGGGTTGTTGCAGAAGGTGAAATTATCGTCCGTTCCGTCCTGAAAGCCCTTTAGTTTTTTGTTGATCACTGTGCCGGCGATCGGGAAGCCGTTGCCCATCGCCTTGCCGATGGTAAAAATATCGGGCACAACGCCGAAGTGATCCATGGCGAACATCGTACCGCAGCGGCCAAATCCGGTTTGCATTTCGTCGAAGATCAGCAGGGTGCCAAACTCGTCGCAGATCTCCCGCACGCGCGCGAGGTAACCGGGGGGACAGGGAATCTGCCCGCCGCTGCCCTGCACCGGCTCCAAAATGACCGCCGCCACCGGGCCGGATACGCCGTATTGTATGGTGTTGCGCAGTTCCCGCGCACATAAGTAATCGCAGCTGCCGCACTCTTTGCCGTAGGGGCAGCGATAGCAGTACGGGTTTGGAACGCGCACGAAATTCTGCATAAAGCCAATGTACTTTTTACCGCCGCCGTAGGTGCCCTTGGCCTTGGTCGCGTGCCAGCCCGCCGCCGAGGTTGCCAGCGTGTTGCCGTGGAAAGCATGGTATAGGCTGATAAAATACCGCGCGTCCGGCTGGTTGATCATGGCGATCTTCATGGCCGCTTCGTTGGCGATCGAGCCGCTGGGCTCAAACGAAACGCGATCGAAGCCGTCCGGCACGAGACTCAATATCTTATCGACCAGCTTGAGGCGGGGGAAGGTGTTTAGGCCGCCCTTCATGTGGTAGAGAAACTGCGCTTGCTCGAACGCCGCGTTCATCACTTCCTTGTTGCCAAAGCCCAGCGCCAGCGACCATGCCTGCGATTCAAAATCCAAATACGCCTTGCCGTCCCGGTCGTAGCAGTAAACGCCTTCGCCGCGCACGATCAGCGGCCCGCGCCACGGTCCGCCGAACATCACATGCTCTTTGAGCGCCTGCTCCGTGGCCGTATCAAAGCTATTGGGGTAATTTTGCATCTTGCACCTCCTGTTTTAAGCAAATAGCGAGAAAATGTGGTACACAACAAAGCTGATGGGGTTGGCGCCGTCCACGAACGAGGTGACCATGCTCGCGGTGCCGAAGCCCTCCGGCAGGCTGAACATGTTCGCCTCCTGCACGATCGCGGTTATCTCGGGCGCGACCAAGGTGGAAATGGGCAGCATGACGAACGCGATGATCAGCGCGCCGATAATGAACAGCTTGATCACGTTGCCCTTGACAAACGGCGTAATCAGGCAGATCGCGAACGCGATACTCGCCAGATCTGCGAACGGAATGACCCGGTTATACGGCAGCACCGCCGCCAGCAGCAGGGCCACCGGCACCAGCATGATACTGGCCGCCAGCGTGGACGGATTGCCGATGATGACCGCGGTATCCAAGCCGATGCGGATCTTTCTGCCGGGCATCCATTTCTCAAAGCGTTCGCGTATGGTTTCGCTGAGCGGACTCAGGCCCTCGACCAGCACGGAGACCATGCGCGGCAGCAGCACCATGACGCCCGCCATCGTCATGCCAACGCCCAGCGAGGCGCCGACGCCTTGACCCGCGAGCAGCGAGATCGCCAATCCAATCACAAAGCCCATGAAGATCGGCTCGCCGAAAATGCCAAACCGTTTGCGCAGCGATTCCGGATCGCCGTCCAGCTTGCGAAACGCGGGTATCTTATCCAGCAGCTTGGCCAGCGCCCAGCCGATCGGCATAAAGGCGATGGATACAAGCTGCGGGAACGAGATGCCGGGCAGGCCGAAAAATTCCTCGGTGCGCGGGGCGATCAGGTCGGCCAGCTTGAGAATGATGCAAACGCACACCGCAAACGCCAATATGGCAAGCACCATGTTATGGTCGGTCGATACATAGGTGAACATACCCGCGTAAAAACAAAGCGCGTAGTTCCATAGGTCGATATCCAGCGTATCGGTAAAATGGATCAGAAGCAGTACCACGTTGAGCACGACGAACAGCGGCAGCATGAGCAGCGACATGGGCAGCGCCCAGATCGCGCTCATAAACGGCCCCCAGCCTACGTCGATCACGTTGAGCGATAGCTGCCATTTTTCCACCATCGATTGCGTCACCGGGGCCAGCACGGTAAAAAATAGGTCGGTCAGCGTTGCCACGCCGACAAACCCCACGCCCACCGTAAGCGCCGCGCGCAGGGCCTTGCTGAATCTCGCACCCATGATCAGCGCCATCAGCAGCAGAAAAAGCGGCACCAGCACAAAGGAGTTCAGGTTTAGCAGCGCTTGTGAAATGCCTTTCACGAATGCTAGGAATTGATCCATCGTAATTCCTCCTATCCGCCCGACAAGGCGCTTTGAACGATCTCACACATCTGTTCGATCACCTTGTCCTTGCCAATACCGGTCAAAAACGGCGTTGCCACCAGCAGCGGAATGCCCACCGGCGCGGTCACCGCGCCGGTGACCATGATCAGACAGGGATGCACCATCTCGACCTTGGACGACATTTCCGCGAACGAGCTTTGCGCCACCGTTACGTCGAATCCTCTGTCCTCCATGATTTCGCGTACCTTGACGGCGATCACGGTCGATGTCGCGATCGAGCTTGCACAGCACACTAGAATCGTTGGCTTCATAACACCTACCTCCTTTATTTCAGTTTTGTCGTTACCCGTTCCTGTCGGTTATCCCTCCCATCCGTATCGTTGATCTCCCGCGCGGAGAAATGGTTGTTTCACTTTTTTTGCTGTTCCGCCGCCGGTACGCAGACTACATGAACGCCCTTGTCCCGTATTGCAAATAGCTTGGGATCGTCCGGCTCGCCGTCCACATACACCTCGTCGATCTCGTCGATGGGGGCGACGGTCAAAAGCGCCGTAACGTCCAGCTTGGTGTGATCGGCCAGAACGATGTTTTTTTCACCGCATGCCAGCGCCTGCCGCTTGATGGCCGCGTCCTCCTCCAAATACTCGGTCAAGCCGTGTTCGGCCGACAGTCCGGCGACCGAAAGGATCGTCTTATTCACGTGCAGCCCCTTGAGCTGATTCAGCGTCACGTCGCCCACGGTGGAGGGCTCGGTCGTGCGCAGCCAGCCGCCCAGCAGCAATACCTTGGAGGAGGGGTTTTTCAAAAACTCCATGGCGATTTTGATCGACGGGGTGATCACGGTCAACTGCGGGATATCGCGCAGCAGCTTGGCCAGTTCGTAAACGGTCGATCCATTGTCGATCAGCAGCGTTTCGCCGGGCAGAATCTCCTTCGCGACCTCTGCGGCGATGCGCTGTTTTGCTTCGATCTGCACTTGGCTTCTGTCCGCGTAGGCCGGTTCGGAGGATTTGAAATAGGATAAGGCCACCGCCCCGCCGTGCACGCGCTGCAAAAGGCGCCGTTCCTCCAGCTCGGTCAGATCCTTGCGAATGGTCTCCGGCGTTACATCGAGCGCTTCCGCAAGCTCCGCGACCTTCACACGCTTTTCTTCTTGTATCTTTTGAAGGATATAGCCTTCTCTTTCCGTCGCCATGCTGTCATCCTCCTTTTGATATATTTGTTTTATGTTTTGGTTTTTGACTATTATACGGCCGATGCAAATCGGTGTCAAGCAGGTAAGGCAATGCTTGGTGTGGAAAAAACGGGCAAAAATTTGTTGAAAACCGCAATTATTCGTGCATATTTGACAAGAAAAACGAGGTTATTTATAATACTTGCTAGTTGCTTTGGTATATACGTTCATTTTTGTTTTCTATTTTTATTACTTTTGATTTTTGGTTTTTCTTTACTTTGTTCTGGCTGCGTGCTATAGTGAAGAAAATAAAAGATCCGCCCGGTTTTGCCGTAAGAAAGAGGGAAGCATATGGGAACCGAAGCAAAGCTGCTGATGAATCAAATCATATTTGAGCCGGGGCTGGTGACCGTCGGGATCGACGCGGCGGACCGGCGGCAGGCGATTCTTGCCACCGCCAAACCGTTGCTTGACGCGGGCTACGTCCATCCCAGCTATCCGAACGCGGTCTGCCAGCGGGAGCAGGTCTTTTCGACCGGTCTGGAATTGTATGACTGCTTCGTGGCCATTCCGCATACGGACGCCGTGCATGTCAAGCAGTCGGCCATTGCCATCGGCCGGCTGCGCGAACCGGTCCCGTTTTGCCTCATGGGCGAGCCCGACCGGCAGGGCGCGGTGCGCCTGTTGGTCATGCTGGCCATTAGCGATCCCAGTATGCAGATTGACGTTCTGGGGCGGCTGATGGACCTGTTCCAAACAGAAGGGGCGGTAAACAGCCTGCTCGGGGCGGCGAGCGCCGCCGCGCTCGCCGCCCGCTTTACAGCGCTGATGGAAGCCTGAAAAAAAGCCCTCCGTTTCAGACGGAGGGCTTTGCTGTCTTTACTTTTTCGGTCTTTGGGGCATTTGAAAATCCCGCAGGGCGGTGTTGAGGTATGCGTTAAACGGCCGCATCAGCCGGAAGATATCCGCCGCTGATTGGCAAAAGGCTTCGGGATCAGCAAGCGCTTCATCCGCGATCGGGCATTCGATGATCCAGCTTTTATACTTGAGCGCTTCGGCTTGGGGAAAGGCCGGGTCATAGCCGCGCGGCACGTTTTTGAGCTTTTCGCCCACCATCGTAAAATGGGGCTGAAACGCGGGCGCGCCGGTGATTTCGTCCCACTCAGAGCCGTGCGCGCAGATGTAGTCCCGCACCATGGATACCGCGTCCGCAAACGGCGCGGCGGGTACCCCGCCGCCGAGAAAGCTGCCGCCCGGCGCAAGGTGCAGGTAATAGCCGCCGGGGATGGGCAGCTTGCCGGCGGTGGAAATATGCCCGCGGAACGCGGCGGTGTAGGGCGATTTGTCGTGGCTGAACCGGGTATCGCGGTTTAAGCGGGAAATCAGGCGCTTGGCGTCGAGCAGCAGCAGCGCGGGCTCATCCTCGCCAAGCAGGGCGATCAGCCGCTCCAGCACCTCGGTAAACTGCTGCAAGGCCTGCTGGTACCGGTCCTTGTGGGCGTGCATCCAGTCGAGCGTGTTGTTATCGCGCAGTTCGGTAAGAAAGGGCAGCATGATGTTTTCCGTCATCTCATATGCCTCCCTCGTCGCGGGACAGAAAAGAAAACCTGCCGCTTTCCAGCAGATCGCTGAAAAACCGGCGCGCGTTCGGCGTGGCGCGGTAGGCGGGCAGTGAGGAAAAGACGAGCGAAAGTCCGTCAATTTGCTCCATCTCGTCGGTAAACGAATGGAGCGCGCCGTCCGCTTCCTCCAAAGCGGAGTATGCGAGGTTTTCCGGGTCTAGGCGGTGGGTCGCGATCGCGTAATTCGTCCGGCGCTGGCAGCGGCAAAGGCCGCGTCCGCCAAGGCCGCAGTATTCGTCCATGAACGCGGCCATGGTTTTGCGCGCGCGGGACAGGCGCTGGCGGTACGCCTCGGGCGAAAGGCCGAGGATATCCCCGGCCACGCGGCTGTCCACTTTGAACATCGTGCCGAGGATAAAAATCAGCCGCGTCTCCGCGTCAAAGCATTGCAGCATCACGTTGGAGCAGGATAGCTTCCAGCTCGCGCTCCAGCAGCGCGCCGTCCACGCCGCGCGACAGATCGGGCACGTCCTTTTCGCGGCCGCTTGCGATGTCCGCGCCGTAAAATTCAAAGCTCAGCGGATGCTGGGAAAACATGCCCTTGCGGTAGCTGCGCAGGTGGTTGACCGCGATGCGGAACACCCACGTGGAAAACGCTGAGCGCTGTTCAAAGGACGAAATGCCGGTCATCACCTTGATGAGGATCTCCTGCGTCGCGTCCTCTGCGTCCGGGATCGCGCCCAGCATGCGAAGCGACAGGTGAAACACCTGATCGGTCACGCTTTCCAAAAGTGTTTCGAGCGCTTGCCGGTCGCCGTTCAGCGCCTGTTCGATCAGCCGCGCGGTTTGGTCTGGTTTAAATGTCATGGTTTTGACACCTCCTGCTTGATTAGACAGAATAAAAGGCGGCGTGTGACAGACTTTTTCAAAAAAATGCCCGGCAAGCGCGAGCCGCCGGGCATTTTTGTTTTCTTATTCCTTGACCACCACGCCGAGTCGCTTGGCAAGGCCGACGGCCTGCTCGGGCGAAACGATGGCGCCGCGCAATTCTACCGAGGATTCGGAGACCGTAAGGCCGCCGATATTGCAGCTGGTCAGATCGAGCCCGCCAAGCGCGGTGTGCAGAAAGCTGACGTTCTCCATGCGGCAGTTTGCAAACGCAAGCCGCTTCCACGCGCAATCCGCCAGAATGGCGGAGGACAGGTCGCAGTCCGCAAACGCCGTCTCGCGCAGCGATGCGCGGTCAAAGCTGGCGTAGCCCATCGCGGAACCCTGCCAAATGGCGTCGCGCCAGCCGGTTTCCGGAAAGGCCGCGCCCACGGCCTTGCAGCTTTCAAATGCGGTGCGCTCAAAATAGCCGTCGCGCCAGTCGCTGTTGGAAAGGTCGCAGTGGCGAAAAACCACGTCCACGCAGTCCGCGCGCTGCCAGCGGCAGCCGGAAAGGCGGCAGTTCTCAAACAAGACCCCGCGCAAACGCAGGCCGAACAGGCGGGTGCCGGAAAGGTCGATATCGCGGATGTACAGCCCCTCGGCCGTGCGTTCCTCCGCTTCGGCGGCGGCGAGCAGCGCGGGCGCGTCCGGCGCCGGCTCCAGCCGCGCCGGCAGGCGCGCGGTCATTGCTTTTCGAGCAGGCGGATGATCTCGTCAATCTTCCGATCCCTTGCCTGCCCGTCGCCCGATTCAAACGCTTCCTGCACGCAGCCCGCGAGGTGCGCGCGCAGCACCTCGCGCTGGGCCTTGTGCACCAGCGATTCGACCGCCGAAAGCTGCATGGCGATATCCATGCAGTAGCGGTCCTCGTCGATCATTTTCAGCACGCCGTCGAGCTGGCCGCGCGCGGTGCGCAGCAGCGGCTCGACCTTGTTTTTGTCAGCCTTCATGCAAATCCGACCACCTTATAGCCGGCTTTTTCAACGGCGGCCGTCAGGGTGGCTTCGTCGGGCACGGCGCCCTGCACGATGGCTTCGCCCGTTTCGTGGCTGACTACGGCGGATACGCCGGGGATAGCCTCAAGCTCCTGCTTGACATGGCCCGAACAGTGGGCGCACATCATACCTTCGATGCGGATGGTTTTCGTCATTTTCGTTTCCTCCTTCACAGTGGGTGCGTCTACGGCAAAATCGCGGGGAGCGATCTCCCCGGAAACGGGACCGGCGTCGGCCACGGCGGCCACAACGGCTTTGCGCGCGACGCGCGGCGTGGCTTTGAAAAATTTCAGGCGCAGAGCGTTGGATACCACGCAAACCGAGCTCAGGCTCATGGCGGCGGCCGCGAACATCGGGTTCAGTCCCAGCCGCAGCGGCACCCATAAAACACCCGCCGCGAGCGGGATGCCGATCACGTTATAGAAAAACGCCCAAAATAGGTTTTGGCGGATGTTGCGCATCGTTTGGCGGGACAGACGCACCGCATCCACTGCGTCCATCAGATCGGATTTCATCAGCACCACGTCGGCCGAGGAGATGGCCACGTCGGTGCCCGCGCCGATGGCGACGCCCACGTCCGCGCGGGCGAGGGCGGGAGCGTCGTTGATGCCGTCGCCCACCATGGCGACGCGCTTGCCCTCCGCCTGCTTTTCGCGGACGATGCGTTCCTTGTCCTGCGGCAGCACCTCGGCCACCACGTTTTTGATGCCGAGCTGGGAGGCGATCGCCCCGGCGGTGACCTGATTGTCGCCGGTCAGCAGCGTGACCTCAAGGCCGAGCGAGGACAGCGCCTTTACCGCGTCCTGCGAGGTGGGCTTGACCACGTCGGCCACCGCGAAGATGCCCACTACCTGCCGGTTGGCGGCGAAAAACAGCGGGGTCTTGCCTTCCGCCGCGAACCTGTCGCCTGCCTGTTTGGCCTTGGGCGAAAGCGCCAGACCGTTTTTCAGCAGCATGCGCCGGTTGCCCGCCATGCAGCGAACGCCCGATACCATGGCGGAAACGCCTTGGCCCTCGGCGGCTGAAAAATCGGTGGCTTCGCGAACGCGCGCGCCCTGACTGCGGGTATAGCGCACGATCGCGTCCGCCAGCGGATGTTCGGATTTTTCTTCCAGCGAAAGGGCGAGGGAGGCCAAATCGTCCGGGTCCACGCCAAGGGGCACTACGTCGGTCACGACCGGGCGGCCCTCGGTCACGGTGCCGGTCTTATCCAAAATCACGCTGTCTATCCGGTGCAGGTTTTCCAGCGCCTCGGCGGACTGGAACAGCACGCCGTTCTTCGCGCCCACGCCCGTGCCGACCATAACGGCCACCGGCGTTGCCAGCCCGAGCGCGCAGGGGCACGAAATGACGAGTACGGCAATGGCGCGGGTCAGCGCGAACGCGCCGCTTTCGCCCGCGATCAGCCAAACACCTGCCGTAATCGCCGCGATGACTAAAACGACCGGAACAAAAATGCCCGCGACCTTGTCGGCCAGCTTGGCGATCGGCGCTTTGCTCGCGCCCGCTTCCTCGACCAGCCGGATGATCTGCGAAAGCGTGGTATCGTCGCCCACGCGGGCGGCCCTCATCACAAAGTAGCCGCTTTTGCTCACGGTCGCGCCGATGATGCTGTCGCCCACTGTTTTATCCACCGGGATGCTCTCGCCCGTGATGGCGCTCTCGTCCACGGCGGCGCGGCCCTCGGTGATTTCGCCGTCCACCGGCACGGACTGGCCGCCGCGCACGACGATCAAATCGCCCACGCGCACGTCGTCCACCGGCACGGTGACTTCCTCGCCGCCGCGCAGTACCTGCGCGGTCTGCGGGCGCAGGTCCATCAAGGCGGCGATGGCCTCGCCGGTTTTGCGCTTGGCGCGCGCTTCAAAAAACTTGCCCAGCGTGACAAGGGCGAGGATCATGCCCGCGGATTCAAAGTACAGATCGTGCGCGTAGGTATGCAGCGCGTGCGTGTCGCCCGCGGCGGTGGCGTAGCCGATCTGGAACAGCACGTAAACGCCGTAAACCAGCGCCGCGCCCGAACCGACCGCGATCAGCGCGTCCATCGTCGGCGCGCCGCGAAACAGCGTTTTAAAACCGTTCGTGTAGTACTTGCGGTTGACGAATACGATCGGCAGCGTCAGCAAAAGCTGAACAAGAGCGAGCGCGAACGCGTTTTCCGGTCCCGCGACAAAGGCGGGCAGCGGCAAGCCGACCATCGGCCCCATGGAAAACACCATCAAAACCGCAAGGAAGATGAAGGAAACAATAATGCGGGTCTTCATTTCCTTCAGTTCGTCGTCCGCCTGCGGGGCGGTGGCGACGGGGGCGCTGTTTTGCTCGTCGCGCGGGGCGGCGGTGTAGCCCGCGTGCTCCACGGCGGCAACGATGCCCTCCACGCCGACGGCGTTTTCATCGTATTCGACATTCATGGTACCGGCCAAAAGGTTGACCTGCGCCTTCGACACGCCGGGCAGCGCGCCAACGCTCTTCTCCACATGGGAGGAGCACGAGGCGCAGCTCATTCCGCCGACGGTGAACTGTTTCTTCATGGTATCGCTCCTATCTTAACCCTAGCCCCTCCGGGGGAGGGGGTGTCTTTTTGAGATCAGTATAGCTCGAAGCATGGGGTTTGTCAAGTAGTGTTCGTATCAAAGAAACAGAATATGCAAAATGGCCGCGTTGCAAGATCCATGCAACACGGCCACAGCTTGTCAAAGAAGCCCCTCGCGCCGCAGCGTGTAATAAAATTGAAAATTGAAGCTTTGCTTCAATTTGACCAAAAACCGGGAGCGCGTATCTCGGTTTGCTCTCATTCCAATCGCCGCACGGCGGCGGAAAATGGATAGAGGCCTATGGGCTGAACAAACCGGCGGCGAAGTGCGGCCAAAGGGCGCGCGCAGAAGCCGGAATTCTCGATCGAAATGGGGCTTTGTTTCGATCGACAGACTGTCAAAACTTGTTTTTTGACAGTCTGAGAGCCCGGCCGATTTGGCCGGGCTCGATCGACAAGCTATTTTAATCTTTTACGGTCACGGTATACGAAAGCGTCTCACTCTGGCCCGGGTTCAGCAGGCGCACGCCCACCTTGTTTTCGAGCGCGTAATCGAGGTAGCCGCCGTCCGGCAGCGTGCTCCACGGCTCCAGACAAACGTAGGGCACGTCGAAATCCTTGTACGCGCTCCACAGCGCGAAATAGGGCAGGTCGGAAAAGTCCATGGTCACGCGCTTGTCGTTTTTCGTGCACGCGATCGTGACGCGGCGGACCGGCAGGTCGTCTAGAATGATCGCGTCGTCCTTGAAGGTCTCGCGGGTGATCGGCAGGCAGCCGTTTTGCAGTGCGATCTCGCCGTGGTCGCGCGAGAGCGAAACGTTCTCGTCAGTCAAGATGGGGTGAAGGGCCTCCACGCCCTCGAACTCGATATAATAGTCGCTTATCGTCTCATTCGGCTTAAGGCACAGGGCGTAAGCGTCGTGGCCGCCCACCTCGTAGTACAGGTCGGTGTCGCCCGTGTTCAGGGTGATGTGTTCTTTTTTCAGCGTCGCGCCGGAAAGCGTGTACCGAATGGTAAAGGTAAAATCGAACGGATACATTTTTTTCGTGTAGTCGTTTTGCCGCAGGACAAAATCAACCACGCTGTCGCTTACCCGCACGGGTTCAAACGGCAGGTCGCGCGCAAAGCCGTGCTGGGTGATCTCGTACGCCGTGCCGCCAACGGTGTATTTCTTGTCCTTCAGCCGACCGACGATGGGAAACAGCACGGGCGCGTGCCGCTTCCAAACCGCGGGGTCCGCCTGCCAGACGTACTCGGTGCCGTCCTTTTTGCTCTTCATGGAGCAGAGCTCCGCGCCGAACTCGTCGATCTCTACGTGGAATAATTCGTTTTCCAATACCTGCATCGCTTCGTCCTCCTTGCTGTTACGTTTGATAAGTTCAGCATAGCTCGTTTGCGGGGCAAAGTCAACCGGAAAAGCGCGTTTTATTCGTGCGTTCGCGCGCTATGGCTTGGAACCCGCATGCCGCTATGGTATACTGGATAATAAACGCGTGAAAAGAGGAAAGTATATGGAACTGATCAGGGTAACGCAGGATAATTTGGAAACGGAGCATATCTGCTGCGCCATCTCCAATAATCAAGATTGTCAGGTACTGTCGAAAAAGGCGTGGCTGCGGGATCGGCTGGACGAAGGCCTTGTTTTTTTAAAGGGCAATGTGCGCGGGAAATGCTTCATCGAATATATCCCCGCGGAATATGCGTGGGCGCCAATCGAAGCCGCGGGATATATGATGATCGATTGCCTGTGGGTATCCGGCCAGTTCAAGGGACAGGGCTATTCAAACCTGCTTTTGGAGGAATGCATCCGCGATTCCAAGGAAAAGGGGAAAACGGGCCTTGTGGTGTTGTCCGCCAAAAAGAAGCTCGGCTATCTGTCCGACCCCAAATACCTGCGGTACAAGGGCTTTCAAACAGCGGATACCGCGTCGCCGTATTTTGAACTGATGTTCCTTCCGTTTGAAGAAAACGCGGCAGCGCCGCGCTTTAAGTCCTGCGTCCGGGAAGAGGAACGCCGTGTGCCGCAAAACGGCTTTTGCCTGTATTACACCAGTCAGTGCCCGTTTACGGCAAAATATGTGCCGCTCATGGAGCGCGTCGCGGAGCAAATGGGCGCGCCGTGGCGGTCCATCCATATGCAGACCACGGAGCAGGCGCAAAACGCGCCGTCGCCCTTCACCACCTTCAGCCTGTTTTATAACGGCGCGTTTGTCACGCATGAGATTCTTTCAGAAAAGAAATTGGAAAAGCTGATCGGAGAAAAACTGCAATGAAGAAATACCTGTTTCCGGTCGGTCTGTGGCTGCTGTTTGCATGCATCGCCGTCACGCTGTGGCTGACGCTGGACAACCCCTTTTATTTCTTTAATTTTCTCTATATCGGCACATGTCTTGCCGTCGGCGTCGCGCTGTATATCAAAAAGTTAAAATACGCCCGGACCGCGGTCCAATTCGCGGTCGGCCTATACATGCTGGTTTATCTCGGCATACTTTCAAGGGAAAATATGCAGATCGAGGGGTTCTGGTATTATCTGTTCCTCGGCGTGTTTGAAGCCGCCGTCATCCACTATGTGATCGCCAAAATCCTCGGCCCGCTGTTCTTTGGCCGCGGCTGGTGCGGCTATGCGTGCTGGACGGCCATGGTGCTCGATCTGCTGCCCTATCAAACGCCCCGGCGGCCGCGGAAAAGGATCGGCTTTATCCGGTATTTCGTGTTCGCGGGCTCGCTTCTTTTTGTCGGCTCGCTCTTTCTGCTGCGCGTGCCCGGCATGGAAACCATTTTGTTTTGGAGCTTTCTCATCGGCAACGCGCTTTACTATGCCGTGGGGATCGGGCTGGCGCTGGCACTAAAGGATAACCGGGCGTTTTGCAAGTATATTTGTCCGATTACTGTGTTCCTCAAACCGGCCAGCTACTTTGCGCTGGTTCGTGTGAAGACCGACACGGCAAAGTGCGTATCCTGTGGGAAATGCAAAAAGGTATGTCCTATGGATGTGGATATGACGGACCCCACGCGAAAGCGGGCCAATGGAACGGACTGCATTTTATGCTTTCGGTGCGTGGAGGAATGCCCGCGGGGCGCGCTGCACCTGTAACGATGTCATGATACGCAACGGATGAAGGAGGACAAAATTGATACAGCAACAAATGAAGGAAGAGCGGTTTGCTTGCATCACCCAAAAGGATAAAGGCTTTATCATCGCATTCACGCAAGCGATGGAAGAGCTGGGCTATACATACGATGATACGATCGGCAGCGGCTTTTGCTGGGGCAAATATATGCTTATCTTCAGAAAAGCCAATGTAAAATCGAAAAATGTGGTGGCCAGAATTTACATAAGGGAGGATGCCATCGTTTTGCGGATGTTTTTCAACAATGTCACCAAACACGCCTCCTTCATCAGCGCGGCGCCCGCCTATATCAAAACTGTTTTCACCGGGGATTATGGGAATTGCAAGCACTGCAAAGGGGATCACTGTAAATTCCGCAAGGATTATGTGATCGACGGCTTGAATATCGAAAAGTGCAACGGCACAACGTTTGAATTTGAACAGCCGGCGGTGGAAAAACTGCCCGACTATTTGCGTTTGTTCCGCGAATTTTATCCCGCAAAATAGCCGCCCTTTTTCATTTTTGCGCGCGCTGCGGCGTAAAGACTTTTTCGCCAAACTGAAAGTCCATGGGAACGATTCCCGTGGGCTTTTTTTTGCGTTTTTATGCACTGCGGATTCGGCAGGTCCGGTTTTACGCTGTTCTTACAAAGGTTTTATGGTTTGCGCGTTGTAATGGGAAAGGGAATTTGTTAGATTTTTTATGCACAAAGGCCGTCGCGTGGCCGGCGGTCGGGAAGAAAAAATGGTGCTACCAAAAAGGAGAGAATGAAATCATGCATTTGCACTGGAAACGCAAATTGTCCGCGCTGCTCGCCGGGGCCATGCTGCTGGGGGCGGCGCCGCCCGCCGTGTTCGCGGCATGGAGCGCGCCGGAAGCGGAAGGCTGGGCCACCGCGTCGCGCGAGGGCGTGGCGGCCCGCTTTTTCGTGGGCAGCGATACGCATATCGGCCGCGACAGCGCCGCGTCGAACAAGCTGAAAAACGCGCTGGACGTATGCTATCGGATCGATCCCGATACGGACGGCGTGCTGCTCGTCGGCGATGTGACGAACAACGGCGCGGCGAGCGAGTATACCTCGCTGACGAATATCATCAAAGGCAGCGCGCTGGGGCAAGCGAACAAGGTCTTGCTTACCATGGGCAATCACGAGTTTAACTCGTCCGCCGCTACGGCGGTATCCCGGTTTGAAAGCCAGCTCGGGCAGGCCGCTAGCGAAGTGCTTTATTACAGCAGCGCGTTCGGCGCGGTCACCGCTTCCCCAACGGCGGATGAAAATTTGGTCGCCACGGTCGTTAAGCTGAGCGCCAGTAATTACGGCGGAGATTACACCGGCAACTACGACCTGCTGAAAACCGCGCTGGAGACCTCCCAAGAGAAAAATGAAAGCGCGCCGGTCATTGTCATGGGGCACCACGGCATTCAGAACACGGCCTATGTCACGAATGAGTGGTATGGCAATTACGGCAAGGGAACGGACCGGGACATGGTCGCGCTGCTGGAGCAGTATCCGCAAGCCATCCATATCTCCGGCCACTCCCACGCCACGCTGGAAGATGCGCGGTCGATCTATCAGAATCAGGGCTATACCGCGATTCAGGACGGCACGATCGGCGCGTATTTTGAAAACGAAAAAGGCAAGGTAGACCCGGACAGCGGCGCCGGCGCCACCCGCCCGTCGAACAGCGAGATCGCCTCGCAGGCGCTGCGCATCGACGTGCTGGAGGATGGCGGCGTTGCGATATATCGCCTCAACCTGACCACGGGCGAATACATTTTTGGCGGCGAGCCGTGGGCGTTCGACGTCGCGGATCACACGGACCGCCCCTACGATGGAACCCGCGAAAGCGAAACCGCGCCTGCCTTTGCGGAGGAAGCAGCCGTGACGGCGGGCGAGGTAACGGACGGCACGGCGATCGTGCGGTTCCCGGCGGCGACGGCGGGTTCGCGCGCCAACAACGATATGATCCACACCTATACGCTCAAGCTGACCCCGCGGGGGAGCGGCGGCACGGTCACGCGCAGCGTGTTCGCGGATTATTACGAAGAGACCGCGAAAAGCGAGTGGAGCGTCAAAATCACCGGTTTGGACGCGGATACGACATACGACGTTTCCGTAACGGCAAAAACCTCCTTCGGCATGAGCAGCGATGCGATCACCGGCACGGTGACCACCGCGCCTGCCGCGGCGTATGAAACGCCGAAGCCGGATATCCTGAACATCGATTTCCGCACCGACAGCACCGCGGACGCGAACGGCCACACGCTGGCCGTGAAGGGCGCGCCGGTCAAGGCGCAGGACGACAAGATCGGCACATTTTACCGCTTTGACGGAACGGACGACGGCCTGCGCTACGCCATGACCGCGGCGGATTACAACAAATTCAAAAGCGGCTACACCATGGAATGCTATATGAAGCTGGACGGCATAAAAGGCAACCCCTTCTCCAATCAGGAAAGCGCGGGCTGCGGGTTCGAGCTGAACAGCGACGGCAAAACGCTGGAGTTCTGGAACCGTGTCGGCGGCAGTTACAAGAAGCCGACCAGCAATATTGCCGCGCTCAAAAACGATTGGATTCATGCGGTCGCCACGTTTGACGGCAAGCAGACCAAGCTGTACATCAACGGCGCGCTGAAAGCCGCCGTGGAGGGCGCGGGCACGATGGCCGTGCCCGCGGACGGGGCCAAATATTTCTACGTCGGCGCGGATACCAGAGGGGACGGCACGGTGCAAAACCCGATCGCGTGCGATATCGCCCTTGCGCGTCTGTACACCGGCGCGATGAACGCCGCCGATGTGCAGAAAACCTATGAGGCCGTGACCAAGAATGCCGGCGGCGATACCGAAAGCGAAACGCCCGCCGCCGATATGCTGCACGTGGACTTCGCAGACGGCACGGCGAGCGACCGGTCGGAGACCGGGAATACCGTCCGGGCCGCGGGCTCTCCGGTCATTCAGGAGGACGCGGAAATGGGCAAAAAGGTGGCTTCTTTCAACGGCGAATACGATGCTTATTTGTACGCCTTTGACGATGAAAAGTACGGTAAAATGAACACCGCAACAATCGAAAGCGTTTTTTGCTACGACGAGGTGCCCGCTTCCGGCGAATACGACATATTTTCCAACCAGCAGAGCGGAGGCATGGGGCTTGGGCTGGAAAACAGCAGGTTGCAGTTTTACTGCAACCTGAACAGAACGGCGGGCGGCAACGGCTATGTGCAGTCCTCGGCGGCGATCGAGGCCGGTATATGGTACCACGCGGTCGGCGTGTTCGACGGAGCCAAGGTAAAGCTTTATCTAAACGGCGAGCTGGTCGCTGAAGAGGACGCAACCGGCCCGACCATTCACTGGACCACTAGCGCGAACGCGAAAAGCTTTGTGATCGGGGGAGACAGCTCCTCCTCCGGCGGCGCGGAGTTCTTTGCCAAGGGCAGCGTGTCCCTCGCGCGTCTGTATTCCAAGGGCTTGACCGAGCAGCAGGTAAAGGCGCTTTACGAGCGGCTTGACCCGCCCGTGCTGACCGTGAGCGGAGAGACCGGCCGCATGGAGCAGGGCAAGGCGGCGGCGGTCGCGCAGGTCGGGGCCAGCAACGGACAAACCGCGCGCCTGACGGATATCACGGTGAACGGCGAATCGGTCATGGCGGCGGAGTATGACGCGCAGCGCGGTGAGATCACGCCCGCGCGATTGGGGGATTACACCTTTACTTATACGCTGTCCGCGCAGGGCAAGACGCAGACCAAGACGATTGTCCGCGCGTGCGTGGCCGATGCGTCCGCCAAGGTATCGCTCGGTCTGGTAACCGCGGACACGATGGCGGCGGGCGCTTCGTACAACGTCAACGTTCACGCGCGCCGCGACGCGGACGCGGCGGCGGATCATGTTCGATTTGAACTGCACTATGACCCCGCGGTTCTGGAATACGTTCGCGACCAGCATTGGCAGACCGCCGATCCGGTGACGGACGATGGCGGCGGCACGCTCACCATTGACCAGAAGAACACCGGCATTTCCACAGAACCATTCAGCAATTATGCGGCGACCCGGCTGGTCAAGCTGAGCTTCCGCGTGAAGGACGCCGCTAAAGCGGGCGTGACCGCGCTTACCTTTGCCAACATCACAGTGCAAAATGGAGGGCAGGCGGTCTCCGAAGCCGTGGGTGTCACGGGAGAGGACAAGACCATCACCATCCTGTCTCAAAACGCGCTGGACAAGAACGGCGACGGTGTGATCGGCGCGGGCGACGTGGCGATGGCCGGTTCAACGGAAGAGGCAAAGGCCATTGCGGCGGCCGCGGCGATCTATCCGTACAAGCATGTTCTGGCCATTACCATGGATGGCGGCGGCGTTTGCTTCCGCCCGGATCAGATGTATTATGCCGCGCGGAGCAGCACGGTCCCGTCGCTGACAAGCGACGCCGCTATCCTCTCTAAGCGCGTAAACGATTACGCGATGCGGCTGTTTAACGAAACCTTTGCCACCAGTTACACCGCGAAAAGCGAAACCCCGACCATCTCCGCGCAAAACTATACCGCCATCCTGCACGGCAAGGAATATGCCACCGCGCAAAGCGAGTATAAGATCGACAACACCAAAACCGGCGCCTACTATTATCCGGACTTCGGCAAGGCCGAGCCTGTTTATCCGTCCGTATTCAAGGCGCTCCAAGCGGCGCAGCCGAACCGGGGCAACGCGGCCTTTGCGGAGTGGAACCAGATCGTCAACGGCATCATCGAGCCGGACGCGGGCGTCGATACGTATGCGGTGCGCAATATCAGCGGCCAGTCCGCGGGCTTTGCCGACGTCGCGGATTACATTTTGTCCGATGCGTTCGACAACACGGCCCTGCTATATTTCCAGTCCGATTATATGGACGGCGTGGGGCACGGCAGCGGCTTCTATAATGATAATTACTACGCGCAGTTAAAGAAATACGACGCTTATTTCCAGTCCATCATGGATGCGCTCGCGCAGAAGGACGCGGTGGAGGATACGCTGGTGATTGTCAATTCCGATCACGGCGGAAACGGCACGAGCCATGGCGGCACGACGCAGGCGGAATATGATGTGCAGCTGGCCCTTGGCGGACAGACCATCGACGGCGGCAAGCGGCTCGAGGGCGGCACCAACCATGATCCGTCCGTGATCGCGCTGACCGCGCTGCGCGCCGACGTCCCGGCCTCCATGGACGGCTCGGCGGCGCTTTTGGAACAGGCCGGTCTGAATCAGGAGGAGCTGGCGGCAAAGGGACGGACGGTCGAGGCCGTCACCGCCACCACGGGCACCAATGTGGATGCGGTGGAGCTGAAGCTTTCGGGCGTGCAGAACGGCAACGCCATCCGCGCGGCGGATATCGTGATGAATCTAAACGGACAAAGCGTCAAAGCCGTCGATACCAGAGGCACGATCCTGCGGCAGGAGGTGCGGGAAGGCGTGCTGTATCTCACCCTTGCTTACACGGAATCGCCCGAAGTTTTGGCGCGGGTGAACCTGAACGGTCCCGCCTCCGGCGTAAAGGTAACGGAATTCATGCTGGGCACGGCGGCAGGCAAGGAGATTTACGGCGATCTGATCAACACAGCGGGCGAGCTGCTCCCTGAAACGACCGTAACCGCGGATAAGACCGCGCTGCAAAGCCTGTACACCGCAAACAGGGATAAGACACAGGGCGGTTACACCGCGCAAAGCTGGACCGTGTTCCAACAAGCGCTGGCAGCGGCGAAAGCCGTGCTGGACAACGAAGCCGCCACGCAGGCCGAGGTGGACGGCGCGAAAGACGCGCTGCAAGCCGCGGTTGACGGCTTGCGGACCGGCGGCGGTTCGTCCTCGGGCTCTTCGGGCGGCAGGCCGTCCAAACCGTCTGTGACGACAACGACCGGCGCGACATCGGACGGCGCTAAAGTGACCACGGTGACCGATACAAAGACCGGTGCGGTCACGCAGACGATCGAAAGCGCGGACGGCGTGAAAACCACGGTGCTCACGCCGAAAAACGGCGGCGTGACCGCGCAGGTGAACCTGCCTGCGGGCAAAACAAGCGCGATAGTCGCCATTCCGCTTGAATCGGCCTCGCCGGGCACGGTGGCCGTGCTGGTAAAGCCGGACGGCGCAGAGGCGGTCGTGAAGGCTTCATACGTGGAAAACGGCGAGCTGCGCGTTCCCGTGACGGGCGGCTGTACGCTCAAAATCGTGGACAACAGCAAGGCTTTTGCCGATGTGCCGGCGGATAAATGGTACGCGGAAAGCGTGGCGTTCGCCACCTCGCGCGAGCTGTTCAACGGCGTGTCTGAAAATACATTCAGCCCGCACGCGCCGATGACGCGCGCCATGCTGGCGACCGTTTTGTACCGCTACGACGGCGAACAGAACGGCGCGGCGGGCGAAACTTGGTATGCCGCCGCGGTCGATTGGGCAAAGGCCAAGGGCATCTCGGACGGCGCGCGTCTAAACGGCCCGATCACCCGCGAGCAGCTTGCCGTTATGCTGTACCGCTACGCGGGCGGCGCGGCGGAGGCGGGAACGCTTTCCTTCGCGGACGCGGACATGGTTTCCGGCTGGGCAAGGGACGCGGTCGCTTGGGCGGCGGATAAGGGCATCCTGACCGGCAGGAGCGCGGATCGGCTCGATCCCAAGGGCAGCGCCACCCGCGCCGAGGTCGCGGCGATGCTGATGCGCTTCTGCAAAGCAGCGTGAGCGCCTGATAACGGCCAATCAAAAAGGACGGACTTAGCTTTTTTCGCTAAGTCCGTCCTTTTTATTTATGCGTTTACCGCCGCGCGGAGCGCGTCGGCCTTGTCGGTCTGTTCCCAGCGTACGCCGAGATCCTCGCGGCCCATGTGGCCATAGGCGGCGAGCTTTTTGTAGATCGGGCGGCGCAGGTCGAGCGCCTCGATGATCGCGGCGGGGCGCAGGTCGAATACCTTGCGCACAGCCTCGGAAAGCGTCCACTCGTCCACGGTCCCGGTGCCGAAGGTGTCCACCATGATGGATACCGGCTCGGCCACGCCGATGGCGTAAGCGAGCTGGATCTCGCACCGGCGGGCCAGCCCGGCGGCAACGATGTTCTTGGCCACCCAGCGGGAAGCGTAGGCGGCGGAGCGGTCCACCTTGGTCGGGTCCTTGCCGGAAAAGGCGCCGCCGCCGTGGCGCGCCATGCCGCCGTAGGTATCGACGATGATCTTGCGGCCGGTCAGGCCGGAATCGCCCTGCGGGCCGCCCACGACGAAGCGGCCGGTCGGGTTGATGTAAAACTTGGTTTTTTCATCAAGCAAATAGGAGGGCACGACCGGGCGAATGACCTGATCGACCATATCCTTGCGAATCTGCTGTAAAGAGACCTCGGGCGAATGCTGGGTGGAAAGAACGACCGTGTCCACGCGAACGGGCTGGCCGTCCTCGTCGTATTCCACGGTCACCTGCGTCTTGCCGTCCGGCCGCAGGTAATCGAACATGCCGTTCTTGCGCACCTCGGTCAGGCGGAGAGCCATCTTGTGGGCAAGGGAGATGGGCAGCGGCATTTTTTCGGGCGTTTCGTCGCACGCAAAGCCGAACATCATGCCCTGATCGCCCGCGCCGATCGCAAGGTCGGCCTCGCTCGCGCCTTCCTTGCGTTCGAGCGAGTTGTCGACGCCGAGCGCGATATCGGCGGACTGCTCGTCGATCGAGGTGAGCACGGCGCAGGTGTCGCAGTCAAAGCCGTACTTGGCGCGGTCGTAGCCGATCTCGCGCACGGTATCGCGCACGATCTTCGGGATATCGGCGTAGCAGGAGGTCGAGATCTCACCCATTACGCTGACCATGCCGGTCGTGCAGGTGGTTTCGCACGCAACGCGGGCGTAGGGGTCTTCCGCGAGGATGCTGTCGAGGATCGCGTCCGAGATCTGATCGCAGATCTTGTCCGGGTGGCCTTCGGTCACTGATTCGGAGGTAAAGAGACGATGTGCCATAAAGTGTTTCCTGTTCCTTTCTTGTTTGTCCGTCGGGGGCATGAAAAAAGCTCCCTTTCGGGAGCGGTCATTTAAGTTTGCTCCCTCATCTTTCGTAATTCTACAACGCCGGATTTGGCACCTTGCGCGCACTGATAGATACACGTAGGTTGCCGGGTTTCATCGGGCCGTTCCCTCCACCGCTCTGGATAAGGTATTTAATTGTACGGGCGGGCGCAAAGCGTTGGCTTCTAGCCTGCTACCGCTATATTCTAACTAAAAATAGAGGGGGTTGTCAAGAGGCAATTTCGGCAAATAGCGACATACCTTGTCATTTGACTTTTGCACGGAATACGTATATATTTATTATGTAAAGCTATGTATGAGAGAGAACAAACTTTAAACATATTCAGTTTAGGCGGAGATTAAAGATAAGTATGGACATACAAACGAGCAAAGTAAATTTAGGCATCGATATCGGGTCGACGACGGTCAAGATCGTCGCCGTCCGTAACGGTGAGATCATCCACAAGCGCTATGAGCGCCATTTTTCCAAGGTGCGCGAGAAGGCGGTCGAGCTGGTGCGCGACGCGCGGCGCGAGATCGGCGAAAGCGCCGTGATCCACTGCGCGGTGACCGGTTCGGCCGGTCTCGGCATGGCCAAGGCCGCCGGGATCGACTTCGTGCAAGAGGTGTTCGCCACCCGCAAGGCGGTCGGCGTGCACGTACCGAACGCAGATGTTGTGATCGAGCTGGGCGGTGAGGACGCAAAGATCGTTTTCCTCACCGGCCAGCTCGAAGAGCGCATGAACGGTTCGTGCGCGGGCGGCACCGGCGCGTTTATCGACCAGATGGCCGTGCTGCTCGACGTGACCCCGGCGGAGCTTGACACGCTGTCCCTCGACGCGGAGCGCATCTATACCATCGCCTCGCGCTGCGGCGTGTTCGCCAAGTCGGACATCCAGCCGCTGATGAACGAAGGCGCGAGGCGAGAGGACATCGCCGCGTCGATCTTTCAGGCGGTCGTCGGCCAAACGCTGACCGGTTTGGCGCAGGGCCGCGAAATAAAGGGCGACGTACTGTTTTTGGGCGGCCCGCTCTTCTTCTTCAAGGGCCTGCAAAAGCAGTTTCAGCAAACGCTTGGGCTGGACGACGCGCACGCGCATTTCCCGGCCCTTGCCCCGTACGCGATCGCGGCGGGCGCCGCCGAGTACGCGGGGGGCACAAAGCCCACCTATACGGTCGAAAGCCTGCTCGCCGCGCTGGAAAAAGCGGCGGATGCGCCGGTGATCGCCCAGTACCTGCCGCCGCTTTTTGAAAGTCAGGCGGATTACGACGAGTTCCGCCGCCGCCATTCGGTGCACGATGTGCTGACGCAAAACGTCACCGTGTACGAGGGCGACGCGTACCTCGGCATCGATTGCGGGTCGACCACGACCAAGCTCGTCCTCATTGGCGAGGAGAACCAGATCCTATTCCACCACTACCAGTCGAACAAGGGCAACCCGGCGGATGTCATCCGCGAGCAGCTGACAAAGCTTTACGAGCTGTGCGGCGACCGGGTGCATATCGTATCCTCGGCGGTCACGGGTTACGGCGAAGCGCTGATCCAGAACGCCTTCGGCGTCGATCACGGCTTGGTCGAAACGGTCGCGCACTTCCGCGCGGCGCGCCATTTCTGCCCGGAGGTTGATTTTATCATTGATATCGGCGGGCAGGATATCAAGTGCTTCAAGATCCGCAACCACTGCATCGACAATATTTCACTGAACGAAGCCTGCTCGTCCGGCTGCGGCTCGTTTATCGAGACCTTCGCCCGGTCGATGGGCTATTCCATCGAAGAGTTCTGCAAGCTCGGCTTGTTTGCCGAGCACCCGATCGATCTGGGCTCGCGTTGCACGGTGTTTATGAACTCCTCGGTCAAGCAGGCCCAGAAGGACGGCGCGGGGATCGATGCGATCTCTTCCGGCCTTTCGGTGTCGGTTGTCAAAAACGCGCTGTATAAGGTCATCCGCGCGCATTCGCCGGACGATCTGGGGCAGAACATCGTTGTGCAGGGCGGCACGTTCTTGAATGACGCGATTCTCCGCTCGTTCGAGCAGGAGATCGGCCGCAACGTCACCCGTCCGGCCATTGCGGGCCTGATGGGCGCGTACGGCGCGGCGCTGCACGCAAAGGACAACCGACCGGAGCAAACCGGGCTGATCGGCGAAACGGTGCTCGCGGGCTTCTCGCACGCGGTCAAATCCGTCCGCTGCGGCCTTTGTGAAAACCATTGCAGCCTGACCATCAACGACTTTGGCGGCGGCCGCCGCTTTATTTCGGGCAACCGCTGCGAGCGTCCGCTCGGCAGGGAAACCGCGCAGGAGCTGCCCAACCTATATAAGTGGAAGTTTGAAAAACTAAAGACCTACGCGCCCGTTACCGAAGCGCCGGGCGAACTCGGCCGCATCGGCATCCCGTTCGGCCTGAATTTCTACGAGCTGCTGCCGTTTTGGGCCACGTTCCTGCGGAAGTTGGGCTTCTCGGTCGTATTAAGCGATGTTTCCACCCGCGATATGTACCAAAAGGGCCAGCACTCAATCCCGTCGGACACGGTGTGCTACCCGGCCAAGCTCATCCACGGCCATATCGAAAACCTGCTCGACAAGGGCGTGGACGCGATCTTCTACCCCTGCATGACCTATAACTTGGACGAAGGCCGCGCGACCAACTGCTATAACTGCCCGGTCGTCGCCTACTATCCGGAGCTGCTGATCGCCAACGTCGCCCGCCTGCGCGACGCGGACTTCATGATGCCGTATTTCGAGCTGACCGAGGAAAAGCGCTTTGTCCAGCAGGCCGCGAAATTCTTCTGCGCCAAGTACCCGGCAATTAAAAAGCGCCGCGTGCAAGAGGCCGCGGCGGACGCGTATCAGGCCCTTGCGGATTACTACGCCTCCGTGCGGGACGAGGGACAGAAGGCGATCGCCTATGCCGATACGCACGGGCTGGAGATCGCGGTGATCGCGGGCCGGCCCTATCATATCGATCCGGAGGTCAGCCACGGTATCGACCAGCTGATCCAGTCCTATCAAATGGTCATTGTGTCCGAGGACGCGGTTTGGCAGCTTGCCGAAGCGCCCGAAGTGCACGTTTTAAACCAGTGGACCTATCATTCGCGCATGTACGGCGCGGCAAATTACGTCACCCGTAAGGAAAACGCGCAGCTGATCCAGCTTGTGTCGTTCGGCTGCGGCATCGACGCGGTCACGACCGACGAAGTGCGCGCCATTGTAGAGGGCGGCGGAAAAATTTATACACAGCTTAAAATAGATGAGATCAGCAACCTCGGCGCGGCGAAAATCCGCGTGCGCAGTATGCTGGCCGCCGTGGAGGAGGGCAGAAAACTTGCAAACGAACGATCCGAAAACCTTTGAGGCCGCACGCGTGCCCTTTACCGAGGAAATGCGCAAGACCTATAAAATTCTGGTGCCCAATATGCTGCCCGTGCAGCTCGGCCTGATCTGCCGGTTGATGAAAAACTATGGCTATGATATGGAGCTGCTCGATACCGAAGGGCCCGCCATTGTCGAGCAGGGGCTCCGCAATGTGCATAACGATACCTGCTATCCCGCGCTGCTGGTCATTGGCCAGCTGATGGACGCGATTGAATCCGGCAAATACGATGTAAGCAAAATCGCGCTCATCATGCCACAGACCGGCGGCGGCTGCCGCGCGTCCAATTACATCCACCTGCTGCGCAAGGCGCTGCAAAAGAATGGTTACGGCTTTATCCCGGTCGTTTCGCTCAACTTTACCGGGCTCGAGGATAACCCCGGCTTCAAGCTCACGCCTAAAATGCTGATGCAGATCGCGTATTCCGTCCTGATCGGCGATCTGATCATGATGGTCGCGAACCAGTGCCGCCCCTACGAGGTCGTGCCCGGTTCGACCGACAAGGCGATCGAGATCTGCATGGATGCGGTCGCGAACCGCTTTACCGGCGACCGCGTCGTGCACTACGGCGAGGTCAAGCGCCTGTACCGCTTTGTGCTGGAGGTATTCGGCAAGGTGCGGCTGGATAAGCGCGAAAAGAAAAAGCTTGTCGGCATCGTCGGCGAGATCTACGTGAAATTTTCGCCCCTTGGCAACAATAATCTGGAAAAATTCCTGCTGGGCGAAGGCTGCGAGCCCGTTCTGCCCGGTTTGATGGATTTTTGCCTGTACACGATCTATAACTCGGTTATCGACCGCGACCTGTACGGCCGCGCGCCCAAGAAGGCCGCCGCCTACAAGCTGGTGTACCAGTTCGTTTTAGGCAAGCAGGCCGATATCATCAAGGTCATGCGAAGGGACGGCCATTTCCGCCCGCCCATGGCCTTTGACGAGGTGCGCAAGAAGGCGCAGGATATCATCGGTCCCGGCGTTAAAATGGGCGAGGGCTGGCTGCTGCCCGCCGAAATGATCGAGCTGATCACCGAGGGCGTGCGCAACATCGTGTGCACCCAGCCCTTCGGCTGCTTGCCCAACCATATCGCGGGCAAGGGCATGATCCGCAAGATCCGCGAGACCTACCCGGAGGCGAACATCGTCGCGGTCGATTACGATCCCGGCGCTTCGCGCATCAATCAGGAAAACCGTATCAAGCTGATGCTGTCAAGCGCGGAATAACGCGGCTTGCCGGCAATATGGCGGAGGAGCAAGGCATGACGGTGGAACCGGTCGCGGCGCGTATGGACGTGCCCGTCAAGTTCGTCCATGCCTGCCGCCGCGAAATCAAGACAAAGCAAGGGCCGTTGCAAAATAAAAAACACTCGATTGTCATTCTGAACAAAGTGAAGAATCTCGCGCGAACGCGCGGAACATGCGTAGGAATCGCGCGTTCGCGCGAGATTCTTCGTCGCTTTACTCCTCAGAATGACAAGGGTTGAGTGTTTTTTATTTTGCAACGGCCCAATTTTTTTATGATCCGGAGGTATCCGGTATGGGTGCTCCGCCGTTTTCCCGCTCGATCGAGCGGGTGATCTGGCGGAAGCGGATGAGGAACAGCACTGTGGTCGTGGCCGCCGCGAGGAAGTCCGCCACCGGTTCGGCGCAGAACACCGCGAACAGCGGATCGGGCAGCAGGTGCGGCAAGATCAAAATGAGCGGGATCAGCAGAATGATCTTGCGCAAAAGCGCCAGAAACAGCGAGATTTTCGCTTCGCCCAGCGCGACAAAGGATTGCTGAAAGCCCCATTGAAAGGCTGCGGTAAAGCCCACCGCCATATAAATGCGCAGTGCCCAGCCGGTCATGCGGATCAGCTCCGCGTCCTGATTGAACAGGCGCGCGATCTGCTCCGGAATGAGCATGGCGCACAGCCAAACAAAGCCCGAAAAGACAAAGGCTGAGGCGATCATATAAAACACGCACTGTTTCATGCGTTTTGGCTGCTTTGCGCCGAGGTTGTAGCCCAATATGGGCTGCGCGCCCTGCGCGAGTCCCAAAAGCGGCAGCTGCATGATCTGCATCACCGAGGTGAGGATGGTCATCGCGCCGACAGCGAGGTCGCCGCCGTACTTGCGCAGCGATACGTTGAAAGTGACGGTGAGCAGGCTCTCCGTCGCCTGCATGACAAAGGGCGAAGCGCCCAGCGCGACCGCGGGCAGCAGGAGCGCCGCGTCCAGCCGCAGATAGTGCCGTTTCAGCCGCAGCGTGGACTTCTGCCCGCCCAAAAAGCGCACGACCCAAAGGGCGGAAACCGCCTGCGAAATGACCGTTGCAATCGCCGCGCCGCGAACGCCCATGCCGAATACGAAGATGAACACCGGATCGAGCGCGACGTTCAGCACCGCGCCGATCAGCACGGTTTTCATGGCGACCGATGAATTGCCCTGCGCGGTGATAAAGCCGTTCAGCCCCAAGGCGGTCATAACGAAAATAGTGCCCAGCACGTAAATGTTTAAATACTGCATCGCATAGGGCAGGGTATCGCCGGACGCGCCGAACATTTTCAGCAGCGGCTCCTGCACGATCAGGAACACGACCGTCAGCACGGCGGCAAGGCCCCACAAAGCGGCGGTACACGTGCCGAGCGTGCGTTCGGCGCGCTCGTGGTCGCCCGCGCCCAGCGCGATCGACGCACGCGGCGCGCCGCCCATGCCGATGAGCGCGGCAAAGGCGGCGATCAGGGTGATGACAGGAAAGGTGACGCCCATGCCGGTCAGCGCGAGCTTGCCCTCTCCCGGAATTTGGCCGATATAGATGCGGTCGACAATGTTATAGAGCAGGTTGACCACCTGCGCGCAAACGGTCGGCAGCGCAAGCCGGAGGAGCAACGGCCCGATCGGGTCGTGCCCCAAATCGTTTTGGTGTTTGATCTTTGCCATTATGGTGTCTTATCCTCCCGGATCAAAATACGCAGCGCCTCCACCGCGGTGCGCACGCCGCGTTCGGCGGCGTCGGGCGGGATACTGGGCGCATCATCGTTATCGGCGTTCCACAGCACGTTCAGCACCGCGCCGCAGCGCACGTGCAGCACCTGCGATACGATAAAGAGGGCGGCGGTCTCCATTTCGCTGGTCAGCGCGCCCGCGGCTTTCCATGCCTGCCACTTGGCGAGCAGCTCGCCCGCGATGGGCTGCTGCGCCGGGCGGATTTCGCCGTAGAAGCTATCCTTGGACTGGATGACGCCGGTGTGCTGCCGCAGACCGAGCGCCCTTGCTGCTTCCCGCAGCGCGGCGACGATATCGAAGTTTGCCGCCGCCGGGAACTCGATGGGCAGATATTCGCGCGAGGTGCCTTCTTGCCGGATCGCGGCGGTCGCGATGACGACGTCGCCGCCGCATACCTCGTCCACGATGCCGCCCGAGGTGCCGACGCGGATAAACGTATCCGCCCCGCATTCCACCAGTTCCTCCAGCGCGATCGCGGCGGAAGGGCCGCCGATACCGGTCGAGCACACGGCGACGGGTTCGCCATCCAGCGTGCCGGTATAAATCGTATACTCGCGGTTGCTCGCGAGCTTGCGGGGATCGTCAAAATACCGGGCGATCTTTTCGCACCGGCCCGGGTCGCCGGGCAGAATGACATAACGGCCGATCTGGCCCTTTGTGATCTGCAAATGCATTTGTTTGCCGTCTATCAACATACGATCGTACCCTCCCGTTCGATTTGTCTGATGTTTTTTTCCGCCTTGCTGCGCGGCACCATGATCTCGTGCCCGCAGCCCTCGCATTTTAAGCGGAAATCCATGCCCGTGCGCAGCACCTTCCACTGCTTGGAGCCGCACGGGTGGGCCTTTTTCATGGTAAGCCTATCGCCGACCTGAACGTCCATTTCGGCCTCGCCTCGCTTTCTGCTATCATGCTTCTATTATACCACAGCGGCGAAGAAGAGGAAACAAGAAGTAGGAGTTAGGAAGTAGGAGTTAGGAGTGAAGGGTTCGCGCATAGCGCGATACCTATAATGGCCGCCCGCGGCGGCATCTATCAACTCCTACTTCCTACCTCCTAACTCCTACCTCGTCACCACTGGTTATAGCTTACAATATCGTCCAGCTTCTTGCGGTCCTTTTTGCGGGGCGCGCCTTCCTTTTTGGGGTAGCCCACGGTGATAATCAGTCGCACGGTACGTTCTTCCGGAATGCCAAAGGCCTCGTGCAGTTTTTTCTGGTTCATGGTACCGATCATGCAGGCGCCCAGTCCCATGGCGGTGGCTTCATAGCACAGCGCCATCGCGGCCATGCCGATATCCATCTGCGCGAAGTGCTGGGAGCCGTAACGCTCGCCCACGCCGGGCATCAGGTGCGCTTCATCCTCGCAGATCAGGATAAAGGCAGGCACGCGGTCGCCCCACGGGCAGCCGGTCAGTCCCTCGTCGTCCAGCGCCGCGACCAGCTTTGCGCGGGCCTCGTCCTCGTCCACAATGACAAAGCGCCAAGGCTGGGCGTTGCAGCCGCTGGGGGAATAGTGCGCCACATCGACCAGATGGGTCAGCGTGTCACGGGATACCGGTTTATCCTGATAGGCGCGGCAGCTCTCTCTTGTCATTTGCAATGCGGAAAAATCCATTTGATATCCATCCTTTCTCAAACAAAAACCATTGGTTTACGGAGCGGGCACGATCAGTCCCGCCTCCCATAAGCCTTCAAACGTATTGACCGCGCCGCCGTGCTCGACGATCTTGCCGTCCACCACCTTATCGATGTCCACGCCGGTCAAGGTCACCTTTTTGCCGGAGGGCTTCATGCCCAGCCATTCGCCCCGATGCGTGCCTTCGGCAATAAACTCGGAAATGATATAGTCGCCGTCGCGGAGCTGGCGGGTGATGCGCATGTGAAAATCGGGATAGGTCTGCAAAACGGCGGTCATGTGCTCCGCCATGCCCTCCACGCCGATTGGGATGCGCGCTTCCCCGATGCAAAGGGTGCAGTCGGGGGAGATATAATCCGCAAACGCGCCGTCCGTACCGCTTGCGGACACGGTTTCATAAAAGTACTTGAGCCGTTCCTTGGTATCCATAAAAAACCTCGCTTGTTTTGAAATGGTTCTCGCACCGGTTAGACCGGCTGCCTTACGTTCGGAATATGTCGAGCACGTGGCTCGAAACGCCCGCCAGATCGGCCCGTTCGCAGGTAGCGAAATGGTATTTTAAATATAAAGCAAAAGCGTCTTCGTCCATCTCGTCTATTGCTTCGCGAATCAGTAAGGCGCAGCCGTCCGACGCAACGTAATGCAGCCGCGTGACTGCGAACGGGGACATCAGCTCGTCGATATCCTCCTTGCGGACCAGCTCGAACAGATCCTTTGGCTCCGATCTCGCGGCAAAGGTTTGGGAATCGATCAGGCCGTTTTGGATATACCCGGCGACATCGATATTCCTGCGCTTGAATCCCTCGTCGAGAAGGCAGCCGTCGGATATGACATGCGCGGCAAAGATAACGCCGCCCGGCTTGGTCACCCGAATGGCCTCGCGCAGAGCCTGCCGCTTATCCTCTTTCGTATAAAGGTGGTATAGCGGGCCCAGCAGCAGCGTGATATCATACCGCCCATCCGGGAAAGCGGATAGATCCATCGCGTTGCCCTGCGTAACGGTGATCGTTTCCCCCGGCTTTGTGTTTCGCTTGAAAATATCGATATTATGCACCACTAACTCCACCGCGTCGACGGCGTACCCTTTGGCGCGCGAGCGCGTGGGAATACCGGCCGGTCGCGGCGCCGATCTCAAGCACACGGTCCCCGGCTTTGCTATACTGTTCGATATAGCGCATCGTGGTGAGAAACTCGACCGAGCCGTGCTTTGAGGCAAGCCGGCCGTCCTCGTCATAATGATCGTACAGGTCGATCAAATATTGGTTTGTTTCCACTGTGTATACCTCCATGCGCCGCAAACCTGCGGCGTGCTTTAGGTTGGCTTCCTGTTTTGCACGGCAAAAATAAGATCGATCGCCGGATGGCGGCTCACGCTTTTTTGCGTCTGATACGCATATATCCCTACAAACTGTCCTTGATCCACTGTTCCAAAACCGCGAGCTGTTCGGGGGTGTGGAACCAATGCTCGCCGTCCTCCATGATGGTAAGGCGGCAGCCAAAGCGGCGCGTGAATTCCTCCGCCACACCGTGCTCGGTCAGATTGTCCCGGCCCGCGTACAGAATACGGGTCGGCGCGTCCCATTTGACGATTGGGTGCGCCTTGGCCCAACAAAAGTATTCCCATGAAAGCGTCTGGCCAAAATCGGTCTCTATCGTCTGCCGCTCGAGCAGCTGCGCTTCGGTCACATGGGCCCAGCCCATCATGTTGCGGATCAGCCGCTCCATATCAAGGATGGGGGATACGAATAGACAGTTTTCCAGCTCAGCGCCTTGGAGCGCCTGCATACTAAACCAAGCGCCGATGCTGTTGGCAAAAAGCGCGAGTCTGCTCCAGCGCGGCCCGGCATAGGCTAATAGCTGCTCCAGTTCCGGCACCGCGTGCCACGGGTCAAGGGCGCCGGCTCGGTTTTGGCGCTCGCCATGCGCCGGCAGATCGATGCTCAGCACCTGCCAGCCGCGGGAAGCGGCGCATTCGGCAAAGGACGCGGCTTCTTCCTTGCTTCCGCCCTGCCCGTGCACATAGAAATATACGCCGTCCGCGCGCTCGCTCCATAGAATGGCGGGCACGCCGCCGACGCTGAATCGTTCCTGTTTCATGGCTTGTTCTCCTTGTAAATGCTCGCGCGGTGGGTCAATGCAGGCGCCACTGGCATTCCGTAAACGCGATTTCGGTGAACACCGCGCGGAAGGAGGACACGTCCGGGCTGCACGCATAAAGGCCAATCTGAATTTCGCCCGCGCCTTCAAAAAGGTGGGCAATCCGCATTTGCTGGAAGTGCACGCCGTCCCGCGCGTGTTCAATCAAAAAGTCGCTTTCACGGCGGCTGACGCGGTAATACATGTGCTTCTGCTCGGTGGGGATGTCGGTGGTCGCCCAATCGGAATACCCGTGGTTGGTGACGACGCTGCCGAGGCGCTGGAACGTTTCATTTTCGTATTCTGTTGAAATTTTGATCCAGTTTTCGCTGTCGAGATAGATCAGCACGCCACACTGATCGAAGCTGTGGCTGCTGTCAAATTCTGTTTTAACGATAAAGGAAAAATACTTTTCATCGGTTTTCATCAAAAGAGCGGGCGCGTTATTGACCTGAGAACCGTAGCAGGTGCGCTGCCACATATCGGTTTCAGGCTCGGTTTTTATGATGACGCGGCCATCTGCTACATTATGCTCCTTGGGTTCGTGCAGCCAGATCAAACGGTCTTTTTGAAATTGCAGATCCATAATGTCCTCCATTTGCTTTCGTGTGCATCGGCGGTGCCTTCCTGTGTGGAACGCAAATGCCGCGTTTTGCTTATCCCCATTCTAATCTCTCGCCGCGGTAAAGTCAAACCGGGATGGCGGCCCGCCTCGTTTTTTTGTTTTTGAGGAAGGGCGCGCCGCTTTGCCGCGCGCCAAAGGTGCTATTTTAAGGGCCAAAATCATATAGTGGCAGTGATCTCAAAGGAGGCACGGCTATCTATGAAAATAAGCGAATGTTATCTGCCCGAGGGCAGCCCCCAGACCCTTGACCAAACGCGCGCGGCCTGCGAGAGTCTGGAAGCACTGCGGCGCGCACAGGAAGAGGGCGCCATTTTGGAATCCGTCGCCCTGCGGTGCACGGCGGAGCATGATCTAAAATTCGATCTCGGCTGCGCGGACGGCGTGATGCCGCGCGAGGAATGCGCCCTTGGCATAGCGGAGGGCGATACCCGCGAGATCGCGATTCTATCCCGCGTCGGCAAGCCGACCAGCTTTGTCGTGACCGGCATAAACGACACGGTGGACCCGCCGCGCGCGCATTTGTCGCGCGCGCTTTTGCAGCGGCAGGTGCGGGACCGCCTGCTGGAAACGCTGCGCCCGGGTGATGTAATCCCCGCGCGCGTGACGCATTTGGAGCCGTTCGGCGCGTTTGTCGATATTGGCTGCGGCATCAATTCACTCATCGGGATCGAAAACCTGTCGGTTTCCCGCATCTTTCATCCGCGCGACCGGCTGCGCGTTGGACAGGATATTTACGGCGCGGTGCTCTCGGTCGATCAGCCGGGCCGGCGCATCACGCTCACCCACCGCGAGCTGCTCGGCACGTGGGAGCAAAACGCCGCCCTGTTTGCGCCGGGGGAGACCGTGCGCGGCGTCGTCCGGTCAATCGAGCCGTACGGCGTGTTCATCGAGCTTGCGCCCAATTTGTCCGGTCTGGCCGAGCCGCGCGGCGACCTTGCCGTGGGGGATACGGTCTCGGTATTTATCAAATCCATATTGTCCGCGCGTATGAAGATCAAGCTGACCGTGATCGACGTGCTCGGCGCGAACGAGCCGCCCCCGCCGCCGCGTTACTTCGTCACCGAGGGGCACATGGACGAATGGGTCTATACGCCGGAGGACTGCGACCGTAAGTACATCGCAACAGTTTTTTAAATTCCTGCAAAAGCGGGCATGGCCGGTTGGGCTGTGCCCGCTTTTGCAACCAACAGTACTTCCCGCGCCGAAACTTGGAATAAAAGTATGTTAAGATAAAAATGTCGAAGAATGTAAAAATTGAATTGACATTTGTTTCCGGAAGGGGTATGATAAACGCGAACTACAGTTAACTAAAAAGGTGTTTGAAGTGAAAGCGAAGTGAACGAAAATAACTGCGTAAGATCGAAACTGCTGCGCTGATTGTATATGCGACAAATGGCGAGCCAGAGCCGGCCCCTGAATCCCAGACTGCCGCGAGTGTGCTTGCTGCACGCGCCGATGTGATCGTTCACAAAACGAGAATCTATAGATGGAAGAAAACTCGATGTTACTGGGCTGATCCTAGATGGACCAACCTGTAACGATATATATTATTGGATTCCCAAAGAAAGGATGATGTTTATGATTGCATTAAAAAATCCACATAAAACCGAAAGGCTGGTACCTTGCCGCGGAGCGGCAACTCGGATTTGTGTGGATTTATAGATAGTATAACACAAGATAACTATGTTTAAAAGACATCTAACGAAAAAGAAGGGACTAGACATGAACAAATTAAAAAAAGCCATAAGCATTGCTATCGCGTGCTGTATGGCGCTATCTATAGTTGCTATGTCCGCAAGTGCGGTAGAAGCTTCTTCTACTACTGACCAGAAGCAACCAGAGGTTCTGGTAGAGGTCATTTACAACAGCTACGACGAAGAGTATCTTAAGAACATTCCGTTCGATGACGGCACTGTTGTGGGTGATTATGATTATGAAATTAGGTATATAGGATCTGTTACGCGTGATCCTACCTATATACCGTATTATTTTAATGCTGTTTCGTGGATTACACGCGACGACGGTATGATTTCGTTGAGTCTCGACCCAAATTCCAAGGTGCGAAATGACAGCAGCGTGAAGGACACTGCATGGAGCGTTCTATCCACTCCATCCAATGGTGTAGCAGATAACCGTAATTGGCCGACAAATAGCAAAAACGTAAAAACATTCCGGTGGCAGTATGATTGTCATTTCGATTTTGCCAAGGACAAGGATCGCTGGAATATTGAGCCTAGCCGCACGGCCGGTAGTTATTTGGCGGTTGTTGCAAACAAGTGTAATCCTTAAAATACTAATAAAAATATTTAACAATAATGTGGGGACAAAGGTGGGGCGTTAGCAAATACCTTTGTCCCCATTACACAAAAGAATACTTTGTATGAGGAGATATTGTTTATGAAAAGAAGATTATTGTTTATTGCAATTTTCATTCTGAGTTTAGCAAGTCTTGCTATCACTATGCAACAATTTTGGAATATGGGTATATATGTAGATGAGCACGGTACTACACCTAGTGCTGTTTTGGGTGGAGACATGGAACTGTTACTTAGTTGGGCGAATCTGGCAATTCTATTTTTTGCCTGTATTCTTTCGGGTATTGGAGCACTGCTAAAGAATGTTTCAGATAAATAGTAACTAAGTAGTTTACACTGATCAAGAGGAAACGACATGAAAAAACGATTACTGACAATAACTCTTGCAACTTTTATTGTGATAGGCTGTACCGTCGTTTGGCACAGCAGTAGACCCGATAATTTAAAAACAATTACAACTTCGTCGGTTTTAGATTATGATACGGATGAAAATGTAGTATATGATACTTTTTCTGACCCAATTCAGAGCATAAGCCAATTGACTGATAATCAATTAACCGGATTTATTTATTTCGGGCGCGATACCTGCCCTTTTTGTCTTGAATTTAATGCGTATATTGAGAAAGCAATTACTCCTGACATAAGCTTGCCCTTTTATAAATTCGATACAGACACATGGCGAGAAGATGATGATTTTCAAAATGTTTTAGATAAATATAATATTGAAGGTATTCCGTCTGTTATTTTGATACATTCAGATAAGACATTTACTACTTTTACACCGGATGAATCATCTTCGAGTAACGACTTAATTTCATCATTAAACAGTTTTTTTAGTACACGTTCGTAACAATACAAGGACATGGTATGGTTCTGTAGTCCGACTGCAAAACGCTCCTCTTCATCAGAGGGGTCTTTTGCATATGACGAAACAATATACGGAGGACTTCAACGACTTGCCCTTTGTTAAGGGGCGCCGTTTACCAGCCGCAAGAACTCATCGGCCATGTCGTCCGGCGATTGCTGCGCGCCGCTTTCCAGCCAGTGGAGCATCATGTTGTAAAACGCACCCGCGTAATAGTAGAGCTGATATTTTGCAATGGAGCTGCGCGGCATATCGCCGTAGGCTTCGATCTCGCAATCCGTGATGAGATCGAGCAGGGTGGTCGTTATCTTGGCGCGGTGGAACGCCAAAACAAGCGCTGCGTGCTCCGCGTAAAACCGGAATTTATAGCGCGTCAGCTCTCTGCTGTGAAAATCCTTGGACAGCCCCGCCGTGCCCTCGTGGTACCGCAGCGTCATTTGCTCGATTCCGTAGGCGATGATATCCTCCACGGAATGAAAGTTGCGGTAAAACGAGGCGCGGGCCACGCCGGACGCATTAACCAGCTCGGTCACCGTCACCTTGGACCAGTCCTTTTGTCCGGCAAATTCAATCAGCGCGGTAAATAACCGGTCCTTTACCCTTTGATTGGCCAGCTTTCTCTTATCCATGAAACAATTCTCCTTGTTTTGTCTCAGGTCACATGGTTGACAGAAAAAATCAATGTGATACAATTTATATCATATTGAAAAAGCACGGCAATGTCAATAGGAGTGATACTATGATTTTTTATTTCAGCGGCACCGGCAACAGTCAACTGGCGGCAAAGCAAATCGCGTCGGTCACGGGCGATGAGCTGGTTTCCATCAACCGGTGGATGAAGGCGGGCAAAACCAATACGTTTCGGTCGGATCGGCCGTTGGTGTTCGTCGCGCCGACCTACGCATGGCGCATGCCGCGGGTGGTCGAGCAATGGATTCGGGACAACCGCTTTGAGGGCGATCAAAGCGCGTATTTTCTGCTTACCTGTGGAGGCGGCTGCGGTAACGCCGCCGCGTATGCGAAAAAGCTTTGTGCGGAAAAGCATATGCGTTTTCAAGGTCTTGCATCCGTCGTGATGCCGGAAAACTATCTGGCGATGTTTGCAACGCCGGGTCAGGCCGAATGCAAGGAAAAAATCGAGCGGGCGATGCCGGAGATCGCGGCGCTGGCCGGTCGCATCCAAAAGGGACAAAGCTTCCCGGAGGCTGCCGCTTCGCTGGGCGATAAGGCGCTCAGCGGGCCGGTCAACCCGCTATTTTACCGGCTGTTCGTGCAGGATAAAGGCTTTACCGTGTCCGAAGCCTGCGTTGCCTGCGGCAAATGCGCGGAACGGTGCCCGCTGAACAACATCGAATTGATCGGCGGAAGACCCGTTTGGAAGGGCGATTGCACGCACTGCATGGCCTGTATCGGCGGCTGCCCGACCGAAGCGATCGAATATAAAAACAAATCCAAGGGCCAGCACCGCCACTATGTGATGGACCAATAGCCAAACTTTAAGGCGAACAATCGGCAAAGAGGCCGGCTGTTCGCCTTATGTTATATTATTTGCCGTTTTTGACCCGGTCCCAGTAGGTCTTGGCCGCTTGCTCTGTCTTGTTCGGGCCGTATTCGTAATAGCGCGCGGCGCGTATTTCGTCCGGCAGGTATTGCTGCTGCACCCAGTGGTTCGGATAATCGTGCGGGAAACGGTAGGTCAGCCCGCGCCCCATTTTAGAGGCGCCCGCATAATGCGCGTCCTTCAGATGGGCGGGGATGTCGCCCGCCCGGCCCGACTGTACGTCCTGCATGGCGGCTTCGATCGCGGCGCTCGCGCTGTTGGATTTGGGCGCGGTGGCCATCAAAAGCACGGCCTCGGCCAGCGGGATGCGCGCCTCGGGCAGGCCGAGTTGGAACGCGGTGTCCACGCACGCCTTGACGATGGGCATGCACTGCGGATAGGCAAGCCCCACGTCCTCCGCCGCGATTACAAGGATGCGCCGCGCGGCGGAGGGCAGGTCGCCCGCCGCGAGCAGCCGGGCCAGATAATGCAGCGCCGCGTCCGGGTCGGAGCCGCGCACGGATTTTTGCAGGGCGGATAAAATATCATAATGGCTGTCTCCGTCGCGGTCGTACCGCATGGAGGAGCGCTGGGCGGCGGTCTCCGCGTCCGCGAGCGTAATGCCCGCCTTGCCCGCGCCCGCCGCGAGCAGTTCGACCGCGCCGAGCGCCTTGCGCACGTCGCCGCCGACCGCCTGCGCGATATGCGCGGCCACGCCGTCCTCCACCGGTATATCCTTGCCCTCGGTCACGCTGCCGAGCGCCCTCAGTACGGCTTTCTCAGTTTCCGCCGCTTCGACGGGCTTGAACTCAAAAACCGTCGACCGGCTGAGCACCGCGTTATAGATGCAAAAATAGGGATTGTCCGTGGTGGAAGCGATCAGTGTCATCTTGCCGGTTTCGATAAATTCCAAAAGGCTCTGCTGCTGCTTCTTGTTGAAATACTGGATTTCGTCCAGATATACCAGCGCGCCGTTCGGCGCTAAAAAAGTGTCAAGCTCGTCGATGATGGCCTTGATATCCGCAATGCCGGAGGTCGTGGCGTTTAAGTGGTACAGCTTGCGTTCGGTTTGCTTTGCGATGATGGAGGCCACCGTCGTTTTGCCAACGCCGGAGGGGCCGTAAAAAATCATATTTGGAACATTGCCGCTTTCGATTACGCGGCGCAGCAAACACCCCGGGCCGAGCAGGTGCCGCTGGCCCACCACATCGTCCAGCGTTTTAGGGCGGAGCTTGTCCGCCAAGGGCTGATACACTTGAGCGCTTCCCCCTTTTCCCATTCGTTATCATGTGGTAAAATCATATCATATAATTTCACGGAAAACAACTTGACTTTCGTAATTTATCGTGATAAACTATGAAACATCCGATAACGTCATAAGGTAAGGTGGAGAGACCGATGAACAAGCCATTTCTGGATAAGCTGCGCAAGATTGACCCGTATGTGCCGGGCGAACAGCCCAAAACAACCGATATTATTAAACTGAACGCCAACGAAAACCCCTATCCGCCCGCGCCGGGCGTGCTTCGCGCGCTGCGTGAGTTCGACGCGGCTTCGCTTTCGATTTACCCGGATGCGAACGGCATGCGGCTGAAAACCGCGCTGGCGGATCGATTTGGCCTGAAAACGTCGCAGGTTTTTTTGGGAAATGGGTCGGACGATGTGCTGGCGCTGGCGTTCCAGTCGTTTTTCTGCTCGGACAAACCGATCCTTTATCCGGATATCACCTATTCGTTTTACCCTGTTTGGTGCGACCTGTTTCGCATCCCGTATGAAAATATGCCGCTCGATGCGGAATTTCGCGTGAACCCGCGCGATTACGATAAACCGAACGGCGGCGTCATTCTGCCCAACCCCAACGCGCCGACTGGCAGGGGAGAGCCCCTTTCTTTTATCGAGGACATTGTTTCCCACAATGCGGATTCGGTCGTCATCATCGACGAAGCCTATGTCGATTTTGGCGCGGAAAGCGCGGTCGCGCTGCTGTCGCAATACGAAAACCTGTTGATCGTGCAGACGATGAGCAAATCCCGCTCGCTTGCGGGACTGCGCGTCGGCTATGCGCTCGGTTCAGAAACGCTGATCGCCACGTTGGAAGCGGTGAAAAATTCCTACAACTCCTATACCATGGACGCGCTCGCCCTTGCCCTTGGCGCCGCCGCGGTGGAGGACGAAGCGTACTTCGGGGAGACCTGCGGCAAGGTGATCGCCACGCGGGACCGCGCGGCGCAGGCCATGCGCAAACTGGGCTTTACCGTATTGCCCAGCCAGTCGAATTTCCTGTTTGTCACGCACCCCGCGCGCGCGGCGAAGGAGATTTTTGAAGCGCTGCGCGCCAAGAATCTCTTTATCCGTTATTTTAATTTACCGCGCATCGATAATTATCTGCGCATTACCATCGGTACGGACGAACAGATGGACCGCCTGCTTGCGGCACTGGGCGAGACCCTACGCGCATAAAGCTGAAGTATTTCAGAAGAGCGCGTTGCAAAATAAAAGAATGTTTTATATCCTTGTCATTCTGAGGAGCGAAGCGACGAAGAATCTCGCGCGAACGCGCGAAACTCACGTAAAATCCGCGCGTTCGCGCGAGATTCTTCACTTCGTTCAGAATGACATAAGAAAACTCTTTTATTTTGCAACGCGCTCTTCTTTTTTTGCGGAAAGGCTGTGAGAATTCATAAAAATATTAATATATTACTGTGCAAATTTCATCTGGAATAATGTTATTGTGAGTGATACAATTCAAATAACAAAAATAATATTAATAACATTTATAAATATTAATTAATTGTGATTGGCACGAACACGTGCTGATAATAAAAAAACAGGAGGAAAAAAGGATGAAAAGGTTTTTGGCAGGCTTATTAGCAGCGGTATCCGTACTGGCGCTGACCGCATGTACATCGAGCTCGCAAGACGCGGCGCCGCCCGAAGCGGATAGCGAGGGGGCCTCGGCGGCGGGCGGCGCGACCATGGACGGCACGGGAATGGTGTTTGCCGGTTCCTGTTGGTCGTTCAACGACACCTTCATCAACAACATTTCCAGCCATGTCAAGCAATTTGCCGAGGAATACGGCGCTTCCTTTGAATTCAGCGACGCGCAGGGCAGCCAGCCCAACCAGACCGACGCGCTGAACGGCTATATCACCAAGGGCGTGAACGGCCTGATGGTCAACATTATCGATACGACCGCAACCACGATCATTTTACGGGCCGCGGCGGATGCCGACCTACCGGTCGTATTCTTTGAACACGAGCCGGATAAAAAGGATATGGATACCTATGACAAATGCTGGACCGTGGGCTCCAACAATGAGCAGGGCGGCACCTTCATGGCCGAGCTGATGCTGGATTACTGGAACACGTTCGATAACGCCGATCATAACGGCGACGGTAAGTTCAGCTATATTTTAATTGAAGGGCAGGTGGGTGACACGACCTCCGAGGTGCGTTCGCAGTTTATTGAAAAGGTACTGGCGGACGCGGGCGTTAGCGCTGAAATGGCGGGCAATTCGGTCGGCGAGTGGTCGCGCGCCACCGCGTACGACCAAATGAGCGGCTTTATCTCCTCCATCGGTCTGGAAAATATCGACGGCGTGCTCGCGGTCAACGACGATATGGCCATCGGCTGTATCGAGGCGCTCAAGGTAAACGGCTATAATACCGGCGCGCCGGGCGACGGTAAGTATATCCCGGTCGTCGGTATCGACGGCACGGACGCGGGCTTTGATTCGATGTCGACCGGGCAGATGTGGGGCACGGTGCTGAACGATGCGAAAACCTATGCGCGCTACTGCACCGACCTACTGATCGCCGCCGCGAACGGCGCCGAGCTGACGGAGCAAAACTTGGGATTTGCCATAGAAGATGAAAAGTATGTCCGCATCGATCACGTCAAGGTCTCGCAGGACAACTGGGAACAGATCCAAAAAGATTATAAAAGCTGACCCAGCCCCCCATTGACAGCGTAGCTGTTACCTTATAAACCGGAGAACGGCAAAGTCCCTGCCCGCCGGGCAGGGGGACAGGGACCTTGTCCTCTCCCACAAATCATGGAGGAAAGGAAATGCCGGAGTATCGTCTGGAAATGGAGCATATCTCTAAAAGCTTCCCGGGCGTCAAAGCGCTCGATGATGTGTCGCTGAAAGTAAAGCCCGGTTCCGTACACGCATTGATGGGAGAAAACGGCGCGGGAAAATCCACGCTGATGAAATGCCTGTTCGGCATGTACATACCAAACGGCGGAACGATCCGCCTGAACGGCAGGGAGGTCGCGCTGTCCGACACGCGCGACGCGCTGCAAAACGGCATCGCCATGATCCATCAGGAGCTGAGCCCCATCCCGCTTCGCCCGATCATGGAAAACATTTGGCTCGGCCGGTTTCCCAAAAAAAGGGCCGGTGGTCGATCATAAAAAAATGGAAGAGATGACCGCCGCGTTGTTTGAAAGCCTCGATATCCGCATCAGTCCCACCGTGCTGGCGCGCGATCTGTCGGTTTCCAAGCTGCAGCAGGCCGAGATCGCCAAAGCGGTCAGCTATAACGCGGAAATCATTATCATGGACGAGCCGACCTCGTCGCTTACCGATACCGAGACCGAGCACTTGTTCCGCATCATCCGTCAGCTCAAGGCGGAAAACCGTTCGGTGATCTTTATCTCGCACAAGATCGATGAGATTCTTACGATCTGCGACGAAATCACCATCATGCGCGACGGCGCCTATCAGGGCACCTGATCGTGCGAGGGCATGACGACGGATTTTATCGTCAATACCATGGTAGGGCGCACCCTGTCGAGCCGCTTCCCGGAAAAGCACTACGCCCCGCGGGACGAGGAGGTGCTGCGGGTGGAAAACTATACATCGGGCGACAGCATGTCGTTTCAAAACGTCAGCTTCACACTGCGCCGGGGCGAGATATTGGGCATCGGCGGTTTGGTGGGCGCGCAGCGCACCGAGCTGGTCGAATCGATATTCGGCCTGCGCCCGATCGAGAGCGGCGCGCTCTATAAAAATGGGGCCAAGATCACGGTGCGCTCGCCGCGGGACGCCAAACGCAACGGTATCGTCCTTTTGACGGAGGAACGCCGCAAAAACGGCATTTTCGGCGGGCTGTCCGTTTTGGATAATATCGTCGTCGCCAATCAGCACAGCTACGGGCGAGGGCCGATCCGTGTGATCGACACCAAACGCCGCCGGCGGGAGGGCGGCGAATACTGCAAGGAGTTGAACGTGCGAACGCCGGGGATCGAAGCGCTGGCGCGCAATCTCTCGGGCGGCAACCAGCAGAAGATGCTGCTTGCACGGTGGCTGCTCGTCGACCCGGATATCCTGATTCTGGACGAACCGACGCGCGGCATCGACGTCGGCGCGAAATACGAAATCTATGTGATCATGCACCGCCTCGCGGAGCAGGGCAAAAGCATTATCATGATCTCCTCCGAAATGCCCGAGCTTTTGGGCATGAGCGACCGCGTCATGGTGATGTGCGCCGGGCGGATGACCGGTATGTTAGAGCGCGCGGAGGCGTCGCAGGTCAGCGTCATGCGTCTCGCCACGGCGTTTGAAAACGAAATGAGGATGGAGGGCATGAAAGAATGACCAAACAAGGAACCATCACCAGAAAACGATATGCGTCGATCCAGTTGCTTGCCGGCGCGGCCGTTGCGGCCGTGGGCGTGCTGCTGCATGGGATCGGTCCTAAAAGCATTTACGATCTGCCGCTTTACCTCATCGTGATCGGCGTGGCCGTCGCGGTCGGCGCGTTGGATATGGCGGTGCGCAAAAAACGGTATGCGGACACGGTCGATCTGTCCCGCCGCCATGTCATGCACTTGATTGGCGATAACGCGCTCATCATCGCGTTGGTCGCGCTGGTCGTGCTCATCGCGGTGGTACAGCCCAAGTTTTTGCAGCTTCGCGTCATGCGCGACATCCTCACGCAGATGTCGCCCCGGCTGGTGGTCGCGCTGGGCGGCGGTCTGGCGATCCTGATCGGCGGGTGCGATCTGACCACGGGGCGCATGGTCGGCCTGTCGGCGGTGGTCAGCTCGTCGCTGCTGCAGGACCGCGATTACGCCAATCTGTTTTTCCCAAATCTGCCGAAGCTGCCGCTCGTGGTCGGTATCGGCGTCGCGCTGTTGGTCTGCATGCTGTTCGGCGCGCTCTGCGGGGCGCTGGTCGCGGTGTTCGATGTGCCCGCCATCATTGCCACGCTGGCCACGCAGGTCATCATTTACGGCTCTAACTCGCTTTACTATGGCCTGAACGGCTCGCAGCCCGTCGGCGGTCTGCGGGAGGATTTCGCGGCGATCGGCCAGACGAGGCTGTTCGGCGAGATACCGATTTTGATCCCCATCGCGCTGGGCATCATGGCGATCATGTGGTTCATCCTCAATTACACCGAATTTGGCAAAAACATATACGCGGTCGGCGGCAACCGGCAGGCCGCCGTGGTTTCGGGCATCAACGTGCGGCTAACGATCTTTTGCCTGTTTCTGCTGGCCAGCGTGCTGTACGGCTGCGCCGGTATCATGGAAGCGACGCGGACGGCGGGCGCGACCAACGTTTACGGCACCAACTACGAAATGGACGCGATCGCCTCCTGCGTGGTCGGCGGCTTCTCCATTTCGGGCGGCGGTGGCAAGGTCAGCGGCGTGTTCATCGGCGTATTGATCTTCAACATCATTTCGTACGGCTTAAACTTCATTGGCCTCGATCCCATGTGGCAGCAAGTGATCAAAGGCGTGATCATCGCCACCGCGGTCGCTATGGATATGCACAAGAATGTGCGTCAATAAAAGGCCGGCTATCTATTTGTGTTATAAGCGGAAAGGAGACTGGTATGAAAACAATCAAGTGGGGCGTTATCGGTTCGGGCTGGATCGCGCATATGTTCGCCAAAACGAACCAAACGATCGATAACAGCGAGATCATTGCCATAGCGGATGTATCGCTGGAGATCGCAAAGGCGTATCAAAAGGAATTTTCCGTGCCGCGCGCCTACGGCTCGCCCGAGGAAATGCTGCAAGATCCGGAGATCGACGCGGTATATGTGGCAACGCCGCACTGCTTCCATAAGGAGGGGATCAAGCTGGCGCTGGAGCACGGCAAGCATGTGCTTTGCGTCAAGCCCATCACCTTATGCGCGGCGGAACTGGAAGAGGTCATGGCGCTGGCCAAACAAAAGGGACTGCTGCTGATGGAGGCCATGTGGACGCGGTTCAAACCGGAGTTTCAGGACGCCAGACAAAAGCTGTTGGAAGGCGCGCTGGGCGATATCGTGCTGATGGAGGGCCATTGCAGCTTTATCACGCCCTATCAGCCGCAGGGTCGCATGTTCAACCGCAAACTCGGCGGCGGAGCGCTGATGGATGTGGGCGTGTACGTCACGTCGCTCGCGGATTTCTTCGCGGGAGGCGATCCGGTGCGTATCGACGCGCAGGCGCATTTCGGCGAGACCGGCGTGGACCAGACCACCTCGATCTTGTACCAATACGAAAACGGCTGCACGGTCTATCTGAACGCCTCCATCGAATCCGAGGAGCGGCAGGATTGGACGATCGTCGGCACCAAGGGGAAAATCTTTATCGATAACATCTGGTACTCCACCTCGTACGATATTAAAATGCACGGCGGCGAATGGGAGACCCGGTCGTTCGGCGGCTCGGTGTCCACCCAGAAGGAGCACCACGATTTTATGATCCGCGCGTTTAACCAGTGCGTCCGCGACGGCAAGACCGACAGCGACGTGATCCCGATCGAAACGACATGTCGGGTCATGCGCTGCATGGATACAATACGGGAGCGGATTGGCCTGCAATACGATGTTTCAACAAAATAGATGAAAAGAGGTTATTATTATGAGCAAGGCAACTAAATTGGCGGTTTTGGGCAGCGGCTTCATTGCCTATACCGATTATTATCCGGCGTTTGTCCGCGAGGATATCCGCGATCTGGTGGAAGTGACCGCGATCTGCGATCCGGTGTCCGGTCGCGCGGCGGAGCACATTGAAAAGTTCGGTTTTTCGGCAAAGGCCTACACGGATTATGACGCAATGCTGGCCGAAGCCGATATGGATCTGCTGATCGTGTTATCGCCCATCCCGCTGCACTATCAGCAGGTGAAAAAGGCGCTGCTCGCGGGTAAGAACGTGTACTGTCAAAAAACCTTTACCGAGACCGCCGCGGAAGCGACCGAGCTGGTCGCGCTGGCAAAAGAAAAGGGCCTGATCCTGTGCGCCGCGCCGGGCCAGATGGTGCTCGCGGAAAATCAAGAGGTTAAAAAGCTGATGGAGCAAGGCGTGCTGGGCAAGGTGTGCTGGGCGCGCGGCTTCGGCGGTCATCCCGGGCATGAAAAGCAGGAGCTTTTCGGCATCGATCCCTCCCAGTATTACAAAAAGGGCGGCGGACCGATGGGCGACGTTGCGGTGTATTCCATCACCACGCTGGTCAATCTGCTCGGTCCCGCCAAGCGCGTGTGCGGTTTTTCCGGCATTGCCGAGCCCGACCGCTTCTGGAACGGCAAAAAGCTGGATGTGCAAATGGATGACAACACCTACCTGCTGATCGACTTTGGCGAAAGCCGCTTTGCGGCCATCACCGGTAATTTCTGCACGCCGCAGTTCCGCTGCGGGCCGCTGGTGGAAATGTTCGGCACCAAGGGCATTGCCCGCATCGGCGGTTGGAGCAAGCGGGAGGTGCCGCTTGAGTACTATACCAGCCAGCCGGTCAATGGCAGTACATACGGCTGGTATCAGCCCGCGGAGGATATCGCCGCGCCCAGCAAGCCTGAAACCGTGCACACCGTGCAGGATGTGCTGCATATCTGCGCATGTATGGAAACCGGAGAAAAGCCGCTCAACACGGCGGACCGCGCCGCTCACGTCATTGAGATCATCGAAAAAGGGTACGAAGCCGCGGAGACCGGCAGAACCATGGAGCTGACCACCACGTTTGATTTTTAAGCTTTTTCCAAAAGAAAAACGCCGCCTGCAAGAATGCTTTGCTTGCAGGCGGCATTTCGTGTGAACGGCTGCCTATAAGCGCGGCCGTACGGCGTGATCGGGTAAAGACTTTTCGCTTAATTTGTGGTAGAATGAACAAAAGGCGATCTCATAATGCGCAAAAATAGATTTTAATGTTGCGGCGGCCAACGCCGCCGGTAGGGGCTGATAACTTGTGAAAAACGCAGCAGGAGTAAAAAAGGGAAAAGTGACGATGAAGGACATTGCAAAGCGTCTGGACATATCACAGAACACGGTTTCCCTAGCGCTGCGCAATATACCAACGATCAAAAAGGAGACCCGGGAAGAGATCCTTCGCATGGCGGACGAACTGGGTTATGTTTATAACGAAAGCGGCGCGCAAACAGGCTTTGCCCCGGCTGGCGGAAAAGTACAGACCCAGCAAAATATCTGTATCTTCACCGATTCCAGCTATTTTTCCACCTTTTATTTTTATACAGAGCTCAAGACTTTTTTGGAAAGCCGGCTAAACAGTCTGGGCTATGGACTGATCGTAGAAAGCATGTTCAATCCCCGTATGACCCGGGAGCAGCTTGGCACGTTCTGCCAGATCAATAGTATCAAGGGCATTATCATACTGGGGGACATGGCGTATGAACAGATTCATCTGGTGTTTGATCTGGACATTCCGGTTGTCACCAGCGGGTTTTATTTTTGCGACAGGTTCACAGATTGCGTGATGGAGGATAATCTGTCCGCCATCCACAACGCGGTGTACCGGCTGTACGAGCGCGGTTACCGCAAGATCGGCTTTCTGGGCAATGTCTCGCTGGGCGTTGGACAGCGGGAACGATACATGGGGTTTCAGGCCGCGCTCGACGCGCTGGGGCTGGAACGCCGTCCGGAATGGGTCTTGACCGACTGCGCCGCGGATACCGAAACGCTGTTTCATGATCAGAAGCGCTATTTGCAAGCCCACCCGGCGTTGCCGGAGGTGTTTTTGTGCGGCTGCGACCAGATCGCCATTTGCGTGATGGAAGCGGCGCAGGATCTGGGACTGCGTATCCCGGATGATATCGGTTTGGTCGGGTTCGACAATATCGACCTGACGCTGAACGTCCAGCCGCGGCTGACCACCCTCGACCCCGGCAACGCCGCGCAAGCCGATCTGATCGTCAGCACACTGACGGATCGTATCGGCGGCGGTAAGGCGCCGCTGCGGCGGCAGATCGTAGAGGTGACTTGGATAGAGGGCGGCTCGATTCGCCCGGCCCAAGAAAAGTAAAACGCCGTCCGCGCGAACCCTGTCCCAGGCGGCAAGTCATAGCGGCGCGCCGGCGTGCTGTCGGCGTGCCGCTTATTCGCTTCGCTGCCCGAGCCGCTCCTTCATTTTTTCCAGCGCTTTTTTCTCGATGCGCGATACATAGCTCCGCGAGATGCCGAGCTGTTTGGCGATCTCGCGCTGGGGGAGGGCGGCGGGAAGGCCGAGGCCGTAGCGCAGGCGGATGATCTCGCGTTCACGCGGGGTCAGGCCATGGGCAAGGGCTTGATACATGGCGTCGTACCGGTCGTGATCGTCCACGGCGCAAAGGTTTTCGTCCTCGCAGCAGATCACGTCCATCAGGGCAAGAGCGTTGCCCTCGCCGTCGGTGTCGAGCGCGTCGGAGAGCGAAAGCTCGCCCGCGCTTTTGCGCTTTTGGCGAAAATGCATGAGCAGTTCGTTTTGGATGCATTTGGAGGCATAGGTAGCCAGCTTAATGTTTTTATCCGGCCGGAAGGTGCCCACCGCCTTGATCAGCCCGATCGTGCCGATCGAGATCAGATCGTCCTGCTCGGATTTGTCGGAGTAATACTTCTTTACAATATGGGCCACCAGCCGCAGATTGTGCTCGATCAGAGCGGTGCGGGCGTCTTGGTCGCCCTCCTCGTTCATGCGGCGGAGCAGGTCTTGTTCCTCTTCGGGCGAAAGCGGTTTGGGAAACGAACCGTCCGCGCCTTGCACACGCAGGACAAAAAAGAAAAATGCGCCCGAAAGCGCGAGCAGGGCCGTCCAAAACATGGCGGTGCACCTCATTTCGTCGTTTTACGGTAACCTATGCGCGGGGCGGGCTGTCCTATGCGTTTGAGCGCGAAATAGACGATTGCGGGATCACACCGCAGGATAACGGCAACAAAGACGCCGACCGCCGGAAAACCGGCGGTCGGCGTCTTTGCTAGGGATAATAGAAGAAAAATGAAATGATATGGGCTTATTTAGCGGCGAGCCGGCGGGCCTTAGCCTCCATGCGCTCACGCGTGACGTCGATAAAGACGGCGATGATAATAACAAGGCCAAGCACCATGTTCTGGATGGCCGAGGAAGCGGCCAGCAGCGTAAAGCCGTTGCGCAGCACGCCGATGATCAGCGCGCCGATGATGGTGCCGAGCATGGTGCCCTTGCCGCCCATGAACGATGCGCCGCCGATGATGCAGGCCGCGATCGCGTCGGTATCAAACGGCTGCACGGCGTTAACGCCGTTGGTGATGGACGAACGGCCGATCGATACGATGCCCGCGAGGGCCGCGCACAGGCCGGAAAGGGTATAGCAGAAGGTAAGTACGTTAGCCGAGTGGATACCGGACAGCCGCGCGGCTTCCGGGTTACCGCCCACGCAGTAGATCGAGCGGCCCAGCGCCGAGCGCGTCAGGAACACATGCATGATGATGTAAAGAACGATAACCAGCAGGAAGCTGACCGGCACGCCGCCGCCGAAGGACTTGAACACGCGCGCGTCGCCCAGCCACATAACGCCGGCCGGGAAGCCGGATACCATCTGCGAGCTGGTTACCAGCAGCGCGAGGCCCCACAGGAAGTTTTTCATGCCCAAGGTGGATACGAACGGGTGAGGCAGGTGCAGGCGCGTGAGCAGCATGCCGTTGACCCAGCCGATCAGCGTGCCGGAGGCAATGGCGATCACCAGCATCAGTACGGCGTTGCTCGAACCGCGCTGTACCAGCATGCCCGCCATACAAGCGCAAAACGTTGCATTCGCGCCTACCGACAGGTCGATGCCGGCCGTGATCAGACACAGCAGCATGCCGATACTCAGCAGGGCGTTGAACGAGGTTTGGCTCAATACGTTCATTAAATTACTTGGATTGAGAAACTTGCCCTTGGTTACGATCGAAAGCACGATACACAGCAGTATCAGCGCGATCAGTGTGCCAAGCTGCGACGCACCGGCGCTCTTCTTTTTGGTCTTAGTCATCTAATGTTCCTCCCCATGCAGCTTTCATGATATCCTCTTGGTTGAAATGCTTGCTGTCGCGATCGATCGTCGCCATGACCCGGCCTCCGCGCATAACGACCACCCGGTCGCTCATGCCGAGGATTTCGGGCATTTCCGACGATACCATGATCACGCATTTACCCGCCATGACAAGGCTGTTCATGACGTTGTAGACCTCGACCTTTGCGCCGACGTCGATGCCGCGCGTCGGCTCGTCGAAAATGAAAATGTCCGCGTCCGTGTTGACCCACTTGCCGATGACCACCTTTTGCTGGTTGCCGCCCGACAGCTGGCCGACGATCTCGTCGATCGACGGCGTCTTGATGCGCAGCGAGCTGATGTGCTGCTCGCCGGAATCTTCTATCCGCTTTTCATCCAAGAACGGCCCATTACAAAAGCCCTTCATATTTGCCATGATCAGGTTGGTGCGAATGGTCTGCGCCAGCACCAAGCCCTGTCCCTTGCGGTCCTCGGTCAGGAAGGCGATCTTGTTGCGGATCGCGTCGCGCGGAGAGCCAATGCGCGTTTCCTTGCCATGGATGTATACCTTGCCGCCGTCGATCGGGTCCGCGCCGAAAATCGCGCGCATCGTCTCCGTGCGTCCGGCGCCTACCAGACCCGCAAAGCCCAAGATCTGGCCGCTGTAAGCCTCGAAGCCGACGTCGTACAGCACGCCGCCTTCCTGCAGGCCCTCTACCTTGAGCGCGCAATCGCCCTTTTCGCCGAATTCCTTCGGGAACTGGTTCTCCAGACTGCGGCCCACCATGCCGGTGATCAGGTCGTCGTTGTCGGTATCGGTCACTTTTTTGGTCCAGATATGCTCGCCGTCGCGCATGACCGTTACGCGGTCGCACAGCTCGAACAGCTCTTCGAGTTTGTGCGAAACAAATACGATGCCGATTCCGCGCTCGCGGAGCTCGCGGCACGTTTTCATCAGCTGGTCTACTTCTTTTTCGCCAAGGGAAGAGGTCGGCTCGTCCATGATGATCATTTTCGCGTCGATCAGCACGGCCTTGGCGATCTCAATCATCTGCTGCACGCCCATGCCGAACGTACCCGCGGCCTTGGTCGGGTCGACATCCTGACCAAGGGATTCCATGACCTCCTTGGCCTTTTTATGCATGGCGGAATAATCGAGCAGACCGCCCTTTTTCAGCCACTTGTTGATAAAAATATTATCCGTGATGCTCAAAAGCGGCTCAATATTCAGTTCCTGATATACACACGCGATGCCTGCAGCCGCAGAATCGTTCGGATCCTTAAAGTGCATTTCCTGTCCGTTGACATAGATATGCCCTTCATCCGCCTGATGCACGCCGGTCAGTACCTTGATCAGCGTCGACTTGCCCGCGCCGTTTTCTCCGATCAGCCCCAGTATTTCTCCGGGCTTGACCGCGAGACTCATGTTTTTCAGCGCCACCACGCCCGGAAATCGTTTGGTAGCGTTTTTTAGTTCTACTACGTATTCACTCATAAATATTAGATCACCCTTTTCTCCGAGATGCGTACGTGCCCGGCAAACCAAAGCGGAGGCCGTGTTCGTCACGGCCGCCGCTTGTTGGCTAATACCGGCTACCGCAGAGGGGGCTTTGTTTTGACCCTGCGGAAAGAGAGACGCCTCTGTTTTCGTTTTTCAGCAAAACTGTTGACAGAGGCGTCAATTATTGGTTTATGATTGCACTCAAACCTGTGTGATCGTTATTTTACCGAATCCAGATAGCCCTGCAGCGTATCCTTGCGCTCCTGTGCGTTGTCCGCGTTTACGATGTCGGCGCCGGAGTCGATGAAGGCTTCGATCTCCTGACCATTGAGCTTGTTGACGACTGCTTCAACAGACTTGTAGCCCATCTCGTAGCCCTGCTGCGCGACAGACATCGTCAGGCGGCCTTCGAGGATGGCGGTGCAGGCGGACTGGATGCCGTCAAAGCCAAGGAACACGGTGTTCTTGTAGTTTTCGTTATCCGCGGCTACCTTAGCGGCTGCCATCGCCATGTCGTCGTTGTTGGCGCAGATGATCGCAACGCCTTCCGGGAACTTGGAGATGATGCCTTCCATCGCGGCAACGGCCTTGTCCGGCACGGCGTCCGCGTACTGTACTTCGCTGTCGAGGAACTCGCCGCCGGCAGCTTCAACGCCAGCCTTGTAGCCGTTCATACGGTCGGTGTTGGTGGTGTCGCCCTGTACGCCGGCGATTTCGATGCACTTGATCTCTTCCCAGCCGCGCTCCTTCGCGAGCTTGGCAGCGGCTTCGCCGCCCAGCTTGCCGGCGGACTCGTTGCCGGTGCCGATGAAGCTAAGTACTTCGGGTGCTTCGATCTTGGTATCAACCGCGACGATCGGCTTGGTCTGGCCCTTGACCAGATTGGCGACCATGTCGGCCTGCAGCGGCGCGATGACGTAGCCGTCGTAATCGCTCGAAAGGTCGGTCTGGATCATGTTCAGCTGCTCGTCATAGGAGGTCTCGCTCGGCGCGCCCTTGACTTCTACCTTTACGTTCGGGTTCTCCTTGGCGTAGGCCAGCGCGCCGGCCTGTACGTACTGCCAGTACTCGGAAGCCGTGGTCTTAAGGATCACGTCGATCGAGTAGTTGCCGTCGCCGGCAGGCGTGGACGCGTCGGACGTACCGGCGGAATCGCCGTCTGCCGTGGGCTCGGCGGGCTTGTCGCCGCAGCCGGACAGCATGCCGGTCAACATCGCGCTAGCGAGCAACATGGCAAATAGTCTCTTTTTCATAGTTTGTACCTCTTCTTTCTCTTCTCATTTTCTGTGCGTCTTCCGATAAGCCGGTCCTCTAACCGGTTTATAAGATGCACACACTGCACAGCATTTGTGCGATGCGTACAATAAAATTCTAGATAGTTCACCATAATAAGTCAATGTGCATATTTTATATCGTCGTTTTCACTATGATAGCTCCTGTACTTTTGCATATATTGTGCATCAATAAGAGTGTTTTTCCTTGGTTTGATTGTGTGCACTGTGCGTTTTTTGAAATGCCCATAGGCTCAGTGTATAATGATTCAAAAACACGCCCGGACATAAGCGAGACCAAGGAGACTGTATGGAATGAAGGTAACGATCGAGCAAATCGCGAAAATGTGCAACGTATCGCGCGGCACCGTGGACCGTGTGTTGCATAACCGGCCTTATGTGCATCCGCAAATCAGGCGGAATGTGCTGTCCGCGCTGGCGCGAACAGGCTATCGCTCCCCTTCACAGATTGAAAAATGCACGGTTCGCCATACGGCGGGAGTGATTCTTCCCGGCTGGCCGGACCGCTATTTTTTCCGTCATTCGCAGCGGGGCATCCGCACGGCGCTGGCCAAGACCGATAAAAGGGAGTTTTCCCTCATCATTGAGCAGCTTGCAGGGCGTTCGGTAGGCGAGCACGCGGAGGCGATCGACCGGCTGCTCGCGCAAGGGGTGGAGGGCGTCATCCTCAACGCGCCCATGGAAAACGAGATCACCTCCCGCCTGAACCGCGCGGCGGACAAGGGCGTGCGCATCGTGACCTGCATGGACGAGCTGCCGCAGTGTCCGGCGGCTTTTTATGTCGGGCAGGACGTCGCGCGCGCCGGCCGTGTGGCGGGGGGCCTGATGGCCAAGTACCTGCGCCCGGGCGAGCGCGTGCTGGCCGTATCGGGCGATATGCAGTTTTATTCGCACCGCAAGCGCGTGGAAAGCTTTGAAGAGCGGCTGGGCGAGCTTATTCCGCCTTCTCAGGCGGTTCATGAAGGGAGAGGTATCGTTACCATCGTATTTTGCAACGAGATATTTCAGGAAACGGCGCGCACCGTGCACCATCAACTGCGCATGGATGAGCATATCCGCTACATTTATATGGCCACGCAAAGCGTGTCCGGCTGCATAGAGGGCATTCGCCGCGCGCAGCTTCCCTATAAGATCACCGTGATTTGCAACGATACGACGGCTGCCGCGCGCCGGTTCCTCGCGTCGGGCGATGTGGACTTCGTGATCGGGCAGAGCGTGGCGCGGACGGCGGCGCAGGCCGTCGAAAGCATGTACCAAATGCTGTGCCTTGGCATTGAGCCGCGCGCGCAGCGGTGCTACACCGGACTGGCGATCTACACGCAGCAAATGCTGCAGCGCACGGGTGAACAGCTGTGAAGCGGACAATCAGCGATATTGCGCGGACGTGCGGCGTTTCCCGCGGCACGGTGGACCGTGTTTTACACGGCAGGCCGCATGTGCTGCCCGAGACCCGGGCAAAGGTAGAGTCGGTATTGCGGGAAAGCGGCTATTCGGTCGGCGGAACCGGAAGGGAGCCCGTTTCGTCCTCAATCGTGACGATCGCGGTATTGCTGCCCAAGTGGCATGACAGCTACTTTGCGCGGCAGACCTACGCGGGCATCAACGACGCCGAGCACGCCATCAACGACAGCGCGCTGCGCGTACTGACGTACGAGATGACCTCGCGCTCGCCGGATGAGTATATCGCGCTGCTGGACCGGCTGGCCGGGCAGGGCGTGAACGGCATTGTGCTGAGCGCGGCGCAATCCTCGGTGATCGAGATGAAAATAGACGAGCTCGCGGCCCGCGGCATCGCGGTCGTCACCTATGATTCGGATGTGCCCAATTCCAAGCGCGTGTGCTATATCGGGCAGGACCTGTACCGATCGGGCGCGATCGCGGCCGGGCTGATGGCGCGCTTTATGCGGCCGAACGACGAGGTGCTCATCGTTACGGGGCGCATGGACTTTGAAACGGGCAAGGCCCGCGTCGACGGCTTTGTGCGTTACCTGCAATCGCAGGGCTTTTCGCCCGATTGCTACACCATCGCGGAGTGCTACGAGCGGTTTGATGCGACCAGCGCCACCGTATGCAGCGCGCTGAGGGAAAGGCCGCGCCTGAAGTACATTTATATGGCGAATGAAAGCGTTTCCGGCTGTGTCGATGGGGTGCGTAAGGCGCAGGCCGGGCATCCGGTGCGCATTATTTGCAACGATCTGACGCCGGCGGCGAAAAAATATCTGCAAAACGGGCAGATCGACTTTATCATCGGGCAAACCTTTACCCAAAAGGCGTACAAAGCCGTGATCACGCTATATAACCTGCTGCGCCGCGGTATGCCGCCGAAAAAGGACAAGCTTTATACGGACAGCTTCATCATTTCACAGGAGCTGCTGTAAGCACGTTCCCCGCACAGCGCACATGCAAGACCGGCCTATTGGGCCGGTTTTTTTATGCAAACCGCCGCAGCGGAAACGGTGGGTTCTGTGCAAATGCGCGTATTTTACCGGCGCGTATTGCTTTCGCGGCAGGCCTTCTATAAAATGGGAGGCGCGAGAGAAGAAACACCCAAGAGAAAGAAGAGAGGGAAACCCAAATGAAGCAAATCAAAGTTGGCATTGTCGGTCTGGGCCGTCTGGGCTGGGTTCATGCACAAAATCTGGCCTTTAAAATACCGGGCTGCCGCCTGACCGCCGCGTGCTCGTTGGAGCAGAGCGAACTCGACCGCGCGAGGGACGAACTGAACGTGCCGCAGACCTATCTTGATTATAAGGAAATGGTCGATCAGGCCGATATCGAGGCGGTGGTGATCGTATCGTCTTCGCCCGAGCACTGCTGGATGATCGAATACGCGCTCGACGCGGACAAGCATGTGTTTACCGACAAGCCGCTGGGCTGCTCGCTGGAGGAGTGCAAGCGCGCCGAGGCGGCCGTTGAGCGCCATCCGGACAAGCTGTTTTTCCTAGGCTTCATGCGCCGGTACGATCCTTCCTACGCGGACGCCAAGGCCCAGATCGACGCGGGCCGGATCGGCAAGCCCTATCTGGTCAAGGCCACGGGGCTCGATCCCGAGGCGTGCGTCGAAAGCTGCATCAAGTTCTGCAAGACCTCGGGCGGTATTTTCATTGACGCCGCGAGTCACGATATCGACCTGATGCGCTGGTTTTTGGGCGGCGAGATCACCGAGGTATACGCGGCCGGCACGACCTTTAAGCATCCCGAATTTGCGCAGGGCGGCGACACCGAGACCGGCATGGCCATGCTCAAGCTGGACAACGGCACCGTGGCCTTCCTGCACGTCGGGCGAACGGCGCCGCACGGCTACCATACCGAGACCGAGATCGTCGGCACGGACGCGCACATTCGCGTAGCGGGCGTGCCGTGGAAAAACCGCGCCATGATCTTTGACGAAAACGGCGCGGTACAGCCCATCATTGAAAACTTCCCGCAGCGCTTTGCCGAGGCGTACCTGCTCGAAATGGTGGATTTTATCGACTGCATTCAGCAGGGGCGCAAGCCGGAGATCACCGTGTACGACGGGACCAAGGCCACGATCGTCACCTACGCGATCACAAATTCCTTCCATTCCGGCAAGCCGGTACAGCCGGTTTATTAAAAAGCGGACCGAAAAAAGAGAAGGGCAAGCATTGCACTTCTCTTTTTTCATGCGCGAAAAAACGCGCCGTTTGATAAAGAAAAGCTTGTAATTTGCGGTACGGTTTAGTATAATAACAGTATTAACGGCAAATTGCACGAGGAGGTGTTAAAAATGCCAAGTGGACAACAATACTTGCAGGCGATTATGCAGTTTGCGCCGCTCGTGCTGCTGATTGTGCTGTTCTACTTCATGCTGATCCGCCCGCAGCGTAAGCGCGACAAGGCGGAGAAGGAAATGCGTAACTCGATCGATATCGGCGATGAGATTTCCACCATCGGCGGTTTTATCGGCCGTGTGGTCAATATCAAGGACGATGTGCTGATCATCGAGACCTCGAACGACCGCACCAAGCTGAAGATCTACCGCTGGGCTATCCGCGGCAAGGAAGCGGAGCCGACCGAGTCGGTAGAAGCGCCCAAGGACGCGAAGTAATATCCCGGCGCCTTGCCGAATAAGATAGCGCAAAGGTTCGTCCTTCACCCGGACGCGCCAAACTTTCGGCGGGAGGAAAGCGCAGATGAAAAAAACGAATGATGACCTGTCGCCTATCGGCATTTTGTTGCCGTCGGCGCTACTGGGCCTGGGGCTTACTTTATTGCTGATGCTGGCCGGCGCGCTGCTGGTGCAGCGCGGCACGGTCGGCGAAGGCGCGATCGCTCCTCTGGCGCTCGCTTTTTTAGCGGTCGGCAGTGCGGCGGCGGCCTTTCTATCGGCAAAGCGCGCGCCGGGCGGCAAATTCCTTTGGGCGGTCGGCGCCGGCGCGCTGATTTTTCTAGTCCTGCTTGCCGTGGGCGCTCTTGTCCTGCGGCAGCCGGTACATATTCCGCGCACGGTCATCAGTTTTGCCTCGATGGTTGTCGGCGCAGCGCTCGGCGGTTTTGCCGGTGCGAGCATGCGCAGAAAAAAACGCCATAAGCACCTGAAAAAATAGGAGGGAAACACCATGAAGCATGTTACGACTCTGACTTCGGCGACCCTGAAGCAGACCGCCGCTAAGGGCGGCTGCGGCGAGTGCCAGACTTCCTGCCAGTCCGCCTGCAAGACTTCTTGCACGGTGGCCAACCAGAAGTGCGAGCACTCTAAGTGAGCAGTTAGCTCCTACTGAAGTCCAATCGCAAGGCGTGCCGATGCGGCGCGCCTTGTTTTTTACTTACATCGGAGGAACAAATAGAAATGATCCATCGCTATCAGAAAAACGGACTCAATTTTGTGCTGGACGTCAATTCCGGCGCGGTGCATGTGCTGGATGACGTAAGCTACGCCGTTTCCGGCCTTGCCGATGAAACCATGGGGGAAACCTGCCCGCAGCAGGTGGTGGACGCGCTCGGCCGGTTTGAAGCGGACGCGGTGCGGGAAGCTTGGGGCGAACTGTACGCGCTGAAAAAGAACGGCCAGCTTTTCGCGGAGGACGATTATATCGACGTTTCCCGCTATGTGCCGGTCGGCGCGCCGGTCAAGGCGCTGTGCCTGCATGTCGCGCATGACTGCAACCTGCGATGCAAATACTGCTTTGCTTCGACCGGCGACTTCGGTCAGGGCCGCAAGATCATGCCGCCCGAGGTGGCCGAGCGCGCGATCGACTTTGTCGTAAGCCGTTCGGGCGCGCGGCACAATATCGAGATCGACTTCTTCGGCGGCGAACCGCTGATGGCGTGGGACACGGTGGTGCGCGCGGTCGATTACGCGCGGTCGATCGAGCAAAAGCACAATAAAAAGTTCCGCTTCACCATCACGACCAACGGCGTGCTGCTCGATGAGGACAAACGCCGCTACATCAACGAGAATATGGACAATGTCGTCCTGTCGCTCGACGGCCGTCCGGCCGTCAACGACGAGTTCCGCAAGACCGTGTCGGGCGCGGGCAGCTACGATGTGATCGTGCCTAAATTTAAGGCGCTGGTAGACGAGCGCGACCCGGAAAAGGATTATTACGCGCGCGGCACCTTTACCTCGCACAACCTTGATTTTGCCGAGGATGTGACGCACATCGCGGACGCTGGCTTTGACCGCCTTTCGGTCGAACCGGTCACAGCCGACCCCGGCTGCGGCTACGACCTGACCGAGGACGACCTGCCGAAAATTGAAGCGGAGTACGACCGCCTGACCGAGATCATGCTGGAGCGGCGGAAAGCGGGCAAACCGTTTTCCTTCTTCCACTTCATGGTCGATCTGGATCAGGGGCCGTGCGTGGTCAAGCGGCTGCGCGGCTGCGGCGCGGGCTATGAGTACGTCGCCGTCACGCCGGACGGCGATATTTATCCCTGCCACCAGTTCGTCGGCAAGGAAGAATTTCGGCAGGGCAGCGTGCTGGACGGCTCGTTTGACATGGATATCGCGCAAAAATTCGCGGGCATGAACATTTATTCCCGGCCCAAGTGCCAGAAGTGCTGGGCTAAATTCTACTGCTCGGGCGGCTGCTCGGCGGCAAATTACAACATGAACGGCGATATGAATGATTCGTACGATCTCGGCTGTGAGATGGAGCGCAAGCGTTTGGAGTGTGCAATCTATCTGAAAGCGGCGGAGAAAATTTGTGCAGATTAGTCAATACACCAAAACATTTAAAAATAATGTAAAAGGCATTGCAAGTTGCACGTTTTTTGCCGTATAATAATGCTGAAATATTATGAGCGTCCCTGAAGGAGTTGATTCAAATGCCACACAAGATTCGTGTAGCAGTGATTGGAGAAGGGGAGAACCTGACGCGCCTGATCCGCGCGATACTGGAAAAACAGGTTATACCCGCCAATAATATGTTTATATCCGCCAAAAACCAGACGGCCAAGGAAGCGGCCGCCGGGTACGACGTGGTGCTTTGCGAAGACGAAGCCGCGGCGGTGGTCAAGAGCGAGATCGTGCTGGTGCCCGCCTCCAAACGCGAAATGGGCACGGTTCTGGCGCCGGTCTCGCAGTGCACGCGCACGCGCACGGTCGTGCCTGTCTGCGAGGATCCTCGCGTGAACGCCGATTTTATCTTGGAGCGCGTACAGTTCGGCACCGAGGTCGTTTCCGCGACCCTGTCGAGGGATGAAAACGGCAAGCTGTCCGTTCAGTTCGATGCGTCGCGTTCCGCGCGTATCTTCCTGCACCAGCCGTGCCGTGATCTGGTCAACGCGCTGATCGACTAAGGCGGGTTCTAAAACCGAATAGCCGGGAATATGCTGTATTATCAACCTTCCGCAAGGGGGAGACGTATGAGAAAACGGCATGTTCTCGGCTTTTTTGATGAAATTGTACGCACACCGGCGTTTTTATTCCTAAGCGCGATGTTTTTATGCGGCGCGGTGGCGGGCGGCCTGACCGGCCTGATCGCGGGCGAGGAGGACGGCGCTGTGCAGCTCGCGGGCCTGATCTCGGCCCTGCCCGCGCAGGCGCTGAAAAGCGTGTTGTGCGCGCTCCTATGGGTCATCCTGCCTCTTTTGTGCACAATGCTGCGCCCGGCGGCGCTGTTCCTCGCGGGGCTTTGCGCGGCGCGCGGCTTCGTGCTGGCGCTAACGGTCGCGGTAGGCGTGGCGCAAAAGAACGGCATTTTTCTTTCGGTGCTGACCACCGGGCTGCCCGCGGTGCTTTCCGCGCCCGCGCTGCTCGCGGCGGCGGCCATGGTATGGTGCGCCTCCGAGCAGCGCGCGGCAGGGCGCAGCACCGCGCTGCTGTCCGACTGCCGCATACCCTACATGATCTGCCTTGCCCTTGCCGCGGCCAGCGCGCTGCTCCGCGTTCTGTGCGCGGCGCTGTGCAGTTTATAAAGGTAAGCACTACGAAGGCCCCGATGTTCCTTTTGGAACATCGGGGCCTTGTATCTGTTTGGTATTTACGAATCGCCGCCGAGCGAATCGGATATGGAGTCCGCGGAGGACAGCATGCCGCCAAGCATGGCGTCCAACACCTTGTCGTCGGACTCGATCGTCCACTGGTCGTCTGTCAGCTTTAGGCTGATATCGACGGTGTTGGTGACCATCTTGTTATCCTCGCGCGCCAACAGTCCGGTCAGAATGTCTAAGTACTTCTGGTCCATTTCTTCTTCGGAGGGCTGCTGGTCCTCGGGCAGGAAGGCGTAATTGAGCGCGTCCGAAAACGCCTGCTGGATAAATTCGGACATAATGGCCGTCATGTCGGCGTTGGTGAACTCCACCGTAACGGTGGCCGTGCCGGCTTTTTCGTCTTCCTTACTTTCCTTAACGGTGTAGGAAAGGTGCTTGGTTACGGCTTTCATAACCTGCGCGTCCTCATCGTCCGCTTCCGGCTGGGCGGCGGATTCCATTTGGCCCAGCGTATCCTCGCCCCAATAGGTCTTCATGGCGGCAAAGTCCACGTTTTGCACAGCGCCGATCGCACTTTCCACAACCGCCTGTGCGGATTCCCGCTTGGTTCCGCCGCACGCGGTAAGCGACAGCGCGAGCGCCGCCGCGAGCAGGACGGAGCATATCCGTTTCATCATTTTATCAAATCCCCCTCGATATGTATTGCACTCAGTATACCACAGCGGCAAGCATTTTCAAAGTGTCAAAAAACGCTTGTGCGCCGCTGGTGGTATAATTAATTTAATCAAAGTATAATAGGCGCTTTGCGGCTATTATACCACAGCGGCAAGCAATTCCGAAGAGTCAAAACACACCTAAGAGCCGCTGATGGTATAATTAATTTAATCAAAGTATAATAGCCGCTTTGCGGCTATTATACCATAGAACGGCGCGAAAAAAGAATGAGGAAACGGAAAAAGGGAAACGGAAAATTTTACGCTTGCTGCGTTGCGGCGTGCTTCTCAGGAGCAAGCGCCTTGCTCGGAGCAAAACTCTACCTTCTTGCCCTCAAGGATCAAATTGGTCGTGCGCACGGCGCACATTTTGCCGCACATCGAGCAGGTGTGGCGCTCGGTCGGCGGCACCTGATGATAGAAGCGTTCCGCTTTTTCCGGGTCGAGCGCAAGGGAGAACTGCTCCTCCCAGTCCAGCTTATGGCGGGCCGCCGCCATCGCGTCGTCGCGGTCGCGCGCGCCCGGCAGGCCCAGCGCGATATTGGCCGCGTGCGCCGCGATCTTGGAAGCCGCGATACCCTCGCGCACATCGTCTAAATCGGGCAGGCGCAGGTGCTCGGCTGGGGTGACGTAGCACAGGAAGTTGGCGCCGCTGCTCGCCGCGATCGCCCCGCCGATGGCCGAGGTGATGTGATCGTATCCCGGTGCGATATCGGTCACGAGCGGGCCGAGCACGTAGAACGGCGCGCCGTGGCAAAGGCGCTTTTCCATCACCATATTGGCGGCGATTTCGTTCATGGCCATATGGCCCGGCCCCTCCACCATGACCTGCACGTCGCGCGCCCACGCGCGCTCGGTCAGGTGGCCCAGCTCGATCAGCTCGGCGATCTGGCCGTGATCGGACGCATCCTTTAGGCAGCCGGGGCGCAGCGCGTCGCCCAGCGAAATGGTCACATCATAGGCGCGCAGAATGTCCAGCACCTCGTCGTAATACTCAAAAAACGGGTTTTCGTTGCCGGTCATCTGCATCCAAGCGAACAGCAGCGAGCCGCCGCGCGAAACGATGTTCATTTCGCGGCCTTCACGCATAAAGGTTTCCACCGAGCGGCGGTTGATCCCGGCGTGGATGGTCATGAAATCCACACCTTCCTTGGCGTGCGCCTCGACGACCTTTAGAAAATCCTGCGCGGTGATCTCGAGCAAGTCCTTTTCCAGATAGCCGATCGCGTCATACATCGGTACGGTGCCGATCATCGCGGGGGAATAATCGATCAATTTATTACGGAAAGTATTTGTCTTGCCGTAGTTGGAAAGATCCATAATGGATTCCGCGCCCATGTCAATCGCAAGCTTTACCTTGCGCATTTCCAGCTCATAATCCTTTGCGTCGCCCGAAATGCCAAGGTTTACGTTGATTTTGACGCGCGTGCCGTCGCCCACCGCCTCGGCGGACAGGCTCTTGTGGTTCACGTTTGCCGGGATGGCGATCGTGCCCTTTGCGACACGCGCGCGGATGTACTCTGCCGTGCGGTTTTCCTTTTTTGCTACCGTTTCCATTTCCGGCGTGACGATGCCGCGCTTGGCGGCGTCCATTTGGGTGGCGTAATTTCTCATTTGCGCTTCTCCTTACTCGTTTTACTTATACATAAATGTAATCGGCCATGACGGGCTGCAGGCCGTGGCGCTCAATAGCGGCGTAAACCTCGTCGACCGTGCGGTTGTCCGATATCTCGAACTGCGCGTCGCCCTTGTCCGCGTTGTCCTCGCTGTGCTCGCCGATGCCGGTCGAAACGCCGGCGGATATCTTGGTCGCCGCAATGCCGATGATATGATCGCGGAACCCGGCGCGTTCGCGCGTGGAGATCGTGATGGAGGCAAAGGGCATGAAGACGCGGTAGGCGCAGATGACCTGCAAAAGCTGCGGCTCATGCACATCCTTGGGACCCACTTTATCGTTGTTGATGATGGGCCGCAGGCGCGGGCAGGAAAAGGCGATCTCGGCGTGCGGATACTTGCGTTGCAGCAAATAGGCGTGCAGGCCGGTGGCAAAGGCGTCCTTTCGGAAATCCGATAGGCCCAAAAGCGCCGCGAACCCCACGCCGCGCATGCCGCCCATGAGCGCGCGTTCCTGCGCGTTCAGCCGGTAGGGGAAAATGCGCTTGTGTCCGCCCAGATGGAGCGTGGAATACTTGTCCGCGTCGTAGGTCTCCTGAAAAACGGTGACATAGTCCACGCCGCACGCGTGTAAATGCGCGTACTCGTCCACATTGAGCGGATAGATCTCAACGCCGACCACGCGGAAGTATTTGCGCGCCAGACGGCAGGCCTCGCCGATGTAATCGACCGGCGACATGGAGCGGCTTTCGCCGGTAAGCAGCAGGATTTCCTGCAAGCCGGTTTGGGTGATCGCCTGCAATTCGCGTTCGATCTCATCCGTATCCAGCTTGGCGCGGCGGATCTTGTTATGGCAGTTGAAGCCGCAGTAAATGCAGTAGTTTTCACAGTAATTGGCGATATAGAGCGGGGTGAACATCTGCACCGAGGTACCGAAGTGCTTTCGCGTTTCCTGCTGCGCGCGGCGCGCGAGCTGCTCCAAAAACGGCGCGGCGGCGGGGGAGAGCAGGGCCGCGAAATCGTCCGGCGCGAGCACGTCCTTTGCAAGGGCGCGGGTCACATCCCGCGCGGTGAAACGGTCGAACTCCATGGCCTGCATGCGGGCGATCACTTCATCCTGCGTTTCACTGCCGATGTCGTCCATGCCCGGCTGGTATTGCATGTGGTCGGTCTCGGCGGTGATGTATTGGGCGTTTGTTACTGGGTCTAACATAGATCAGTCCTCCCCCTCGTCGCGCAGAAAGCCGGTCAGCGGAGAGGAAGCGGCGGCGGTATCCCGCACGCGGCCCAGCCCGGCAAGGTACGCGGCGCGCCCGGCTTCGATCGCCTGACGGAACGCGCCCGCCATCGCGGGCACGTCGCCCGCGGTCGCGATGGCGGTGTTCGCCATGACGGCAGCCGCGCCCAGTTCCATGGCCTCGCACGCCTGCGACGGGCGGCCGATGCCCGCGTCCACGATGATGGGCAGATCGATCTCGTCAATCAAGATTTTGATAAACTCGCGCGTTGCCAGTCCCTTGTTGGTGCCGATCGGCGCGGCCAGCGGCATGATGGACGCCGCGCCCGCGTTCACCAGATCGCGCGCCACGTTCAGATCGGGGTACATATACGGCATGACGATGAAGCCCTCGCCCGCCAAAATATCGGTCGCCCGAATGGTTTCTTGGTTATCGGGCAGCAGGTATTTGCTGTCGCGCATGATTTCGATCTTGACAAAGTCGCCGCACCCGCATTCGCGCGCCAACCGGGCGATGCGCACGGCCTCGTCCGCGTTGCGCGCGCCCGAGGTATTGGGCAGCAGGGTCACCCCCTCCGGGATATGGTCGAGGATATTGGCCGCGCCGCCCTCATTCACCCGGCGCAGGGCCAGCGTGATCATTTCCGCGCCGCCCGATTCGACCGCAGCGCGGATCAGCTCCAGCGAATACTTGCCTGAGCCAAGGATAAAACGGGAGCGGAACGCGTGTCCGCGCAGAATAAGCTCATCTTTCACGTAAAAAACACTCCTTTTGTCGATTATTGCATTGACAACCCCGGCGTGGGGCGTAAAATAATAGGTAGTAAATGAAATGGGGAGGAATTGTTTTGAAAAAGTTCATAGAGGAATTTAAAGCCTTTGCGCTGCGCGGCAATGTCATGGATATGGCGGTAGGCGTTATCATCGGCGGCGCGTTTTCCGGTATCGTTACTTCGCTGACCGATAATTTCATCACGCCGATCATCAGTCTGATTGGCGGAACGCGTTACAGCATGGAGCAGGTGACGGGTTTTGTCAGCAACTTCCTCGGTACAGTAGTTAACTTTCTAATCATGGCGTTCATCCTTTTCTGTATTCTGAAGGCGGTGAACAAGTTGACCCACTTGGGCCATAAAGAGGAAGCGCCCGCCGCGCCGACCACCAAGATCTGTCCGTTTTGCCTGAGTGAAATCCCGCTCGGCGCGACCAAATGCGCGCACTGCGCGTCCGAATTGCCGGTAGAGAGCGAATAAGAACCCGTATAGAAGGCGCTGCATTTCGCAGCGTCTTCTTTTTTACGGCTCGGTCTCGCCCAGCAGCAGGCGAAGCGCCGTCGTCGCCTGATGGGCGGCGCACAGCGCCACGCGCGGGGCCATCAGGCCAAGGCCGTCCGCGATATCGCTGGTTCCGTCGCCGCACACATATAAATGACCGAAGCGGCGTTCGGTGCGGATGACGTTCGGCGAGCCGTAGCCCGCCATACCGCTGGCCGATACTACCGGCGTATCCGGCAGGGCGGAGAGCAGGGTTTCGATCAGCATGGCCTTTTGGTCGGCACGATCAAAGGCTTCGCACACCACGTCGCAGCCGGTGAATAACCGCGCGGCGTTGGCGGGCACGATACGCTCGGTATACGTATCGTAATATAAATATGGATTGATTGCTTCTAGTTGTTCCTGTAAAGCCAAGGTCTTGGGGATGCCGATATCCTTCACCGTGTAGTACTGGCGGTTCAGGTTGGTGATATCGACCACGTCGTAATCGACCAGCGTGAGCCGCCCAACGCCCAACCGCGCCATGTGCGCCGCGATATGGGAGCCCAGCCCGCCCAGCCCCGCAATGCCGACGCAGGCCCGATCCAGCCTTTGCTGAACAACTTCGCCGTGCCGCTGGACGAGCGCGGCGTGCAGTTCTTCACGTGTGACCATCAGCCGCCTCCCACGAACTCAACGAGCTCTAAAACGTCGTCCTCGCCGAGCGCTTGGTCGGCAAAGCGCGCGCGGGGCACGATTTGGCCGTTGCGCTCCACCGCGACGCGCTTGGGGTCCAGTCCCAGCTGCATCAGGAGCGAATGCACGGTCATTTCCGCATTCAGCGGTATGGTTTTTCCGTTTACTTTCATTGGTCACGCCTCTTTTCGCAAGAAAAAATGCCCCGGTTTTACCATGCGGTAAAACCGGGGCATTCGATATCCCTAAGTATTTCTCGATGCGGCAGCTTCCCTACGATGGTTCTAACCAACAGGTTCAAAGGGTTAGGCTCTCGCCCTCTCAGCCGCTCATCACGGCACCCCTGCTTGCAAGTTTCAGTATAACGCCATGCGTGCGGCTTGTCAAGAAAAGAAAAATCCAGTATAATAATAGAAACAAATGTTCGCTGAAAGGAGGAGGGTGCATGGACCGGGCCATCTTGCATTGCGATTGCAACGCGTTTTACGCCTCAGTCGAAACGTTGCTCGATCCTTCGCTGGACGCGGGCCCCATGGCAGTATGCGGCGATCCGGAAAGCCGTCACGGCATCATCCTTGCCAAGAATGAAAAAGCCAAGCGCTTTGGCGTGACAACGGCGGAAACCATCTGGCAGGCCCGGCGAAAGTGCCCGGAGCTGAGGCTGATCCCGCCGCACCGGGACGAATACGTGCGCATTTCGCGCCAGTGCAACGAATTATATCTGGGCTATACCGATCTGGTTGATCCGTTCGGCATTGACGAATCGTTTCTGGACGTCACCGGCTCCTTGCATCTGTTCGGCACAGGCGAGCAGATCGCAAACGAGCTGCGGCGGCGTATGCGGGAAGAGATCGGGCTGACGATCTCGGTCGGCGTATCGTGGAACCGGGCCTATGCCAAGCTGGGCAGCGATTACAAAAAGCCGGACGCGACCACGGTGTTTTCCCGCGAAAACTATCAGAAGCTGGTCTGGAGCCTGCCGGTAAATACGCTGCTGTATGTCGGCAAGCGCGCGGCGGACCGCTTAAGCGCGATGGGCGTGCATACCATCGGCGATCTGGCCGCGTGCGACCGGGCGCTGGCCCACAGCGTGTTCGGCAAAATGGGCGATACACTGTGGCGTTATGCGCGGGGCGAGGACGATGAGCCCGTGCGTTCGTTTTACGAGGAACGCGAGGTCAAGTCCGTCGGCAACAGCATGACGTTTTCGCACAACCTGCTGGGCGAGACCGAGTGCCATTTCGGCATCACCGCGCTGTGCGACACCGTGGGCCGCCGCCTGCGCAGGCGCGGCCTGCGGTGCCAGACCGTGCAGCTCATCATCCGCGACCCGGATTTCCGCAACATCTCGCGGCAGGTGACGCTCGACCGGCCAACGGATTCCACCCGCATGCTGATTGACACCGCCATGTCGATCTGGCGCGCCCGCTGGAAGCCGGAAAAGCCGGTGCGCCTGCTTGCCGTGACCGCGATGAATCTGCTGCCCGCCGAGGCGGCTGGCGAGCAGCTGTCGCTGTTTGACGGCGCGGACGGACTGAAGAACGTGGACAAACAGCGCAGCTTAGACCGCGCCATGGACGCTCTGCGCGAGAAATTCGGCACGGACGCCGTGCAGTACGGCTCCGCGGTGAAGAAGAAAAAGTAGACGGGATACGGCGCCCGGCGAGAAAAGACGATGCGCCGCCCGGCGCGGGGGCAAAGGGGAAGGGAAAACCTTGGCGGTTTTCCCTTCCCCTTTGATCTCCATTCCTTTCCCTCGCTCTGTCCGGGGGAGTTGCTTGCCGACTTTTTGTTTTACAAAAATGTGTCGTGGTGCCGTTCCGGGTGCCTAGGGATTCAGTGGACGGGTGCCTTCGCTCCGCCGGACCGGCGTGATGGGCGCGCCCACATATACCGGTGCTTCGCTCCCGGCGCGCCGAGGGCGTCGCGCCCTACAATAAAGCGGCTGCCGCCGCCGTAAGCGGGAAAACCACTCACCGATGCTGTAGGGCGTGACGCCCTCTGTATACCATGTGGGCTATACAGTCACGCCGCTCCACAACACAGGCAGCCGTAGGGCCGCGTGACCTCACGCGGCCGGGTGCACGGCAGCTACCGCCAAGCTTTGGCCAGCAGCTTGACGGCGGCGGCGATCTCGGTTTCGGTCAGGCCGGCGTAGCCGAGGACGAGCGTGGCGCGCGGCGGACGGACGGGCGGCGTATAATAGCCGGACAGGCCGTATACGCGAACCCCGGTTTGAAGCGCGCGGGCGATGAGCGTTTGCTCATCCATGCCGTTTTTCACTTGCAGCAGAATATGCAGCCCGGCTTCCGCGCCCGATACCTCGAAGGGAATGGGGGAAAGCTCGCGCGTCAGCGCCGCGAGCAGCGCGTCGCGACGGGACTGGTACACCTTTCGGCTGCGGCTGATGTGCCGCTCGAACCCACCGGAACGCATGAATTCGGCCAGCGTGTGCTGCTCGAAGCTGGGCACGGTGGAGGAATAGAGCGAAAAGGTTTCGCGGTAGCGCGCCATCAGCGCTTCCGGCAGCACCAGATAGCCGATGCGCAGCGAGGGCGCGAGGCTTTTGGCAAAGGTGTTGACATAGATCACGCGCCCCGCGTGGTCCAGCTCGCCAAGCGCGGGGATCGGGCGGGAGGAATAGCGGAACTCGCTGTCGTAATCGTCCTCGATCAAATAGCGGTCGGGCGCGGCGGCGGCCCAGTGCAGCAGCTCGGTGCGCCGTCCGGCGGGCATGACCAGCCCAAGAGGAAAGTGGTGTGAGGGCGTGAGATAAACGGCGGAGGCGTCGCTTTGCCGCAGCGCGTCCACGCGCAGGCCGCTCTCGTCGAGCGGGAGCGGGCGCACCGCCGCGCCGTTCACCGCGAAAATCTGGTACAGCTTGCGGTAGCCAGGGTTTTCAAGCGCGTATACACGGTCGCGTCCCAGCAGTTCGATCATCAGATGGATCAGGTATTCCGAGCCCGCGCCGACTAAAATACGGTCGGCCGAAACGTCCAGCCCGCGAAAATCGTGCAAATACCGGCTGATCTGCTCGCGCAGCTCGCGTGCGCCGCCGGGGGCCGCCGCGCGCAAAAGGCGTTCCGAGTATTCGCTCAACACACTGCGGCTCAGTCTAGCCCAGATGCTGAACGGAAAACAGCCGGTATCGACGATATTGGTGCGGAAATCAAATTTTACCGCGTCCATAGGCGCGGTTACGGGCGCGGCCTGCGGCGCGGCGCCCGTCGGTTCGCGCACCGGCAGCGCGGCCAGCTTTTGCACAAAATAGCCGCGCCTTGGCTCGGAAACAAGGTAGCCCTCGGCCAAAAGCTGGCCGTAGGCGGTCTCCACCGTGATCTGGCTGACGCGCAGGTGCGCGGCGAATTGCCGCTTGGAGGGCAGCTTGTCCCCGGCGGCGAGCGTGCCGGACATGATATCCCCGCGCACCGCGCGGTAAAGCTGCTCATAAAGCGGCGTTTGGCTTTTGGGATCGAGATGATAGGTGAGCATGGGAAAGCCCCCTTTTGAAATAAAACGCGCCGCAGGGTCGCCCGTACGGCTGCTAAATATAGCCCAGCGTGCGCAGGATGAACAGTGTAGCGGTCAGCGTAACGGCGGAAAGCGCGGTGGACAGCACGATGATGGACGAGGACAGCACATGATCGCCGCCCATATTTTTGGCCATGACATAGCCGGTGACCGTGCTCGGCGCGCCGTACAGAATGACGAGCGCGACCATGGCCTGCTCGCGAAAGCCCATATACGCCGCGACGGGCAGAAACAGGATGGGCAGCGCGATCAGCTTGATGAACACGGCGGCGCAGGTGGGGCCCAGCTTTTTCAGCGCCTTAGCGCCCTCGAAACCCGCGCCGATGCTGAGCAAGGCCAGCGGCGTCGCGCAGCCCGCCAGCATGTCGAGCGGTTTGGACAGCATGGGCGGAAAGTCCACCTGCAATAGAGAAAAGGGCAGGCCGGCCAGAATGCCCAGAATGATTGGGTTGGTCACGATGCCGCCGAGCGTGCGGGCGACAACGCCGTGGTGCTGTTCGCCGCGCGGCGCGGTGACGGTGAGCACCGTGACGGAATAGATATTATAAAGCGGCACGGTCGCGACGATCATCAGCGGCACCAGCCCCGCGTCCCCGTACAGGTTTTGCACAAAGGCAACGCCAAGCACCGCCTGTGATCCGCGAAACGCGCCCTGCGTGAACGCGCCGACCATGCTTTTATCCCGCAGGCCCTTCGCGGCGATTAGCCATATGGCGAAAAAATAAAGCGTGGTGGTACCGGCGCAGAAAAAGAAGAATCTCGCGTCGAACTGCTCCGTGATGCGGCCGGTCGCAATATCGCGGAACAGCAGGATCGGCAGCAGCACCTTGAATACCAGCCGGTCCAGCTCGCCAAGCGTTATGGGCGTAAAAAAATGTCGGCCGCGCAGCAGGCGGCCGAGCAGGATGATAGCGAAGATCGGCACAGTCGCGTTCAGGCAAAACAGCAGATCAGCCATGGCTTTGTTCCTCCGTAAGGAAAAATTCCATCAGCTTTTCAAGGCTCTGGCCGAGCACGGCAGCCTCGCCCGGCGTCAGCGTTTCCATGACGGCGTCGATCATACGGGCGTGAAAATCCTTATGGTATTCGTACGCGGCGCGGCCCTTGGCGGTCAGCGTGACGTTTACGACGCGGCGGTCGGTCTTGTCGCGCGTGCGCTGCACCAGATCTTTGGCGGAAAGCTTGTCGCAGGCGACGGTAAGGGTGGCGAGGGTCACGCCGATCGACTTTGCCACGTCGCTCATACGGGCAGGCTCAAGGTCGCCAATTTTCTCAATGATATGGATCTCGGTCACGGAGATGGAGCTGCCAAAGCCCTCTGCCATTGCGCGTTCTTCTATTTTATTGACGCGTCCGAATACGTCCACCAGAAAGGAATTGATCTGCTCCGAGCCAGCCATGCGGGTCCACCACCTCAAATTTAATTAATCTAACTAAATATTAGCACAGCCCACCGTGAAATGCAAATGAAAGAATAAAAAACGGCCTGCTGTTCCCCTTCGGAAACAGCGGGCCGTTTTGATTAGTGCTTTAGCGGTGGCGTATTTGCAGAGCAAATACGGTAAGAACCGCCCGCAATGCGGGTGGGATTCAAGTTTAAACAAAAAAGGACTTCCAAACTGATAAAATGGTGAGTGTTCAAGCCACCAAAGAAACAGAAAGGAAGACCTTTATGGCAAACAGTTTAGCACATACAAAAGTACAGTTTACAAGGGACTACACAGGGTAACGGTCTGGCGGGCATTGTCGCGCCCGTCAGATTTTCCATGTAATGTTCAGCTTGTCGCTGGTGGCGGCAATCGTGGTAATCAGCAAATCCACCACCCGCCGCTTGTCGTCAAAGGATACGCTGTCCCATGTGTCCAGATAGCCGGAAACCTGCTTGACCTGTTCCGGGCTGATGGTGTCCACGGTCAGTTCGGCTATCTTCTTCACAAGCTCCTGCTTGCGGTTGTCCAGCTCGGCTATCTTCACATTCACATAGGAGAGCAGGACATTGTTCGCCCCGGTCAGACTGTCCACCAGCTTTTCAATCTCACTGTCCACGCGGACAAGCTCCACTTGCAGGGCGGCGATTTTCGGGTTGGCCTTTTCCGCTTTCTTCCGGCCCGTCAGCGTCTTGTAGCCCTCCAGCTTCTTCACCATCTGCTGATAAACCACGGCTTCCAGTTCAGCGGTATAGATTTTCCCACAGCCGACACAGCTTTTATTATCCAGCCGTTTTGTGCAGCGTAGATACTGCTTGCCCACCCGGTTGACGATACTCATAAGGGCATAGCCGCAGTTGCCGCACTTGATTTTTCCCGCCAACCAAGTATGGGTTGCTTTCCGGGCTGACTGGATTTTCATGTTGTTCATCAGCTTCCGGCGGCACGCCAGCCATACGTCAGAGGGGACAATCCCCTCATGGGGCGCAAGCACCAACATTTGGTCTTTGAGATTGTGGAGTTTGTCGGGCTTCACGTCCCGGCCTTGATACAGATAGCACCCGTTCATGCCGGAGAAGTCCCCTGCGTCATTGACAATGGCCGTCCCTTGACTTTTGAAAAACTCGTATACGTCAAGGTCGGCTTGTACATAGACCGGATTCCGTAACATCTGCGCCAGCGTGGGGCGTATCAGTTCTTTACCGTAGAATAAAATCCCCTGTTCGGCAAAGTACCGGGTAATGTCCCCGTAAGAGGTTTTGGGCTCCGCGTACATCTCGAACATCAGCCGGATATGGGCCGCTTCCTCCGGGTTTACCACCAGCTTCTTTGTGTGGATCCCCTCCATCACAATCGGCTCCGTGTGAAAGCCGTAGGGCGGTTTGCCGCCCATCTTGAAGCCCCGCTGACTGCGGGAGTAGTAGGCGTCCGTGACACGCTTCTGTATCGTTTCCCGTTCCAGTTGGGCGAACACGATACAGATATTCAACATGGCCCGGCCCATCGGCGTGGACGTGTCGAATTTCTCCGTGGACGATACAAATTCCACATCATACTGCTGGAACAGCTCCATCATGTTGGAGAAGTCCAGAATGGAACGGCTGATACGGTCGAGCTTGTAGACAACGACCTTTGCAATCAGCCCTTTTTGTATGTCCCGTATCAGCTCTTGAAAGTGGGGGCGGTCTGTATTCTTGCCGCTGTATCCCTTGTCCGTGTATTCCCTGCAACTGCCACCTTTCAATTCGTATTTGCAAAATTCAATCTGGCTTTCAATGGAAATGCTGTCTTTCTTGTCCACCGATTGTCTTGCATAAACCGCGTCTATTCGATTGTTCATAAGTCGCTCCTTTTCTTAAAAAAGAAACGGAGCTGCTGACAGTTCTATTATACCGCCAGCAGCCCCGAAAATCAATGTTGTGGAATCTACTTCCCGGCTTCCTCCGCCTGCCGTTTGTCGGCGTATTTGCGGAACACGTCATAGAGCTGTTGTTCCAGCTCCCGGCGCTTCGCCGCTTCCTGTTCCGGCGTGAAAACCGGCGTCAGATTTTCCACCGTGATTTCTTTCCCTTGAAAGGTAACAACTTCGGTTTTTTTATGATAGCTTTGCTCCATAGGCCCTCCTGTTTGATATGAAATTTTCAATGTGCATAGTTACTCAAAGTTCCTTGTTATGGGCTGGCCCTCTCTGCTCCCGGCGCACCTGTTCCAGCACTTCCGGGGGAACACGGTCAAGAAGCCGCTGGATATTGTGCAAGTCGCTTTCCAGCTTCGCCCGCTCCATGGTGTCTTTCAGCTTGCCCTTTTCGCTGGCCTTTGCCCGCGCTTCCAGCTTCCTGTTTTCTTCCAGCAGGTCATTGATTGTGACCTTGTACTTTTTGAGCTGGCCGGAGAAGTCCTCCATCTGAGGGAACCATTTTTTCAGCAGGGCGAGGGCTTCCTCTTTTTTCTTCCCGGCGTTCAGCGGGCCGATACCGTCTAACGCCTTTTCAATGGCCGCCGCCTGTTTCGAGAGTGACACGGCCTGTTTGAATAGCCGTGTGGGGATATGCTTCCGTCCTGTCTTGCTGGCGCTCTCCCCGCGCTCCAAGTCCGGGAACGCCTTAACCATGTGGGCGTGAAAATCGTCCTGCCATTTGGAAAGGCTGGCCCGGTTTCCTAAAATCTCTTTGGCGCACAGGCGGTTGTCCTCAGTCAGCGGAACGAAAGTCAAATGCAGGTGGGGCGTTTTCTCGTCCATGTGGACCACTGCCGACACTATATTCTCCCGGCCTACCCGCTGGATAAGGAAATCAGCCGCCCGCTGGAAAAACGCTTCCGTCTGCTCCCGTGTCTTTCCCTTGAAAAACTCCGGGCTGGCGGTGATGAGCGTATCGACAAACCGGGTACTGTCTTTTCTTGTCCTGCACCCGGCCTGTTCAATGCGGCTCTGGATAAAGTGATAATAGCGGCCCTCCGGCTTGACGATATGGAAATTGTATTTGCTCTTTGCCATGTCAATGTCGGGGTTGCTGGCGTACTTTTCTTTCTGTCTTTCGTGATGGGCTTCCAGCGGCCTTGCCGGATTGCCCTTGTGCTTCTCAAACCTTAAAATCGTGTATTGCGGCAATCTATCAATCCTCCCTCCCGCGGACGGTTAGAAGCAGATTTTCGGGGGTAGGCGGTAAACAATACCGCCTGCCCTCGAATACTACCCGCAAAGCCTTGTGGAATGGGACTTTCCAAGGCCCTATTTGTCCGTATTGCCCCGCCGTTTTCTGTCACTGGCGTTCTTCTGCCGTCGATGTACCCTTGCGGCACAGGCTTCACAGTATTTCGCCCGGTTGGAGCCGGGGACGAAAGCTGTCCCGCACTCTGCGCACCGCTTCACGCTGCCGGAACGAAAAATCTCCGCTTCCAGCGCCTTGTCCAGTGGCAGCACAGCCCGCCGGAACCAGGTACAGCAGACGGAATAAGAAATTGTCTGCGGGCAGGTGCAGGTGTCCCCATCGTCCAGCAACAGGCAGTTGCCGTTCTCATAGTTACAGCAGGTATTCCGTATGAGCGCGTTAGCCCGCTTCCTCTGCGCCGCCGTCATGCGGGGCAGGGAGCCGCCCGGCCCGCGTTCGATTGGTTGTAGTTTCTCTCTCATGCAGTCCTCCGTTTTCGCTTTATTGCCGTTTTCCCGAAAGCCGTTCCTGCCCCCTCCCGGCGGCGTGTCCCGGCGTTGGTACGCTGGCCGCAGTTTCGGGACAACTTGGCCCGAAGTGACTTCTGGACATTTTGTCCAGAAGCGGCGTCATAGCGGTACTTCCCCTGCCGGTGGTATCTCTTTCGGACGGTCATTCACTTGTGCTTGTCCATCGATGAACTAACACAAGTCTACACTTTTTTGACCGCCCGTCCCGTATATCCAAGAGGTTGGAAATCCCGCTGGAAAACGCACTATTTCCACACTCTCGGAAATATGGTAAAATAAAAATACAGAACGATAAATGAGGAGATGGTGATATTGAACGGACGAGATGTACGGGTAGGAGCGAGCCTGTTAGTAGGCGACATGGACAATATGGTTCGGTTCTACAGAGATACTTTGGGTTTTCATACGAAGTGGAACGGTGGAGATTTTGCAGAATTTGAGACAGCTAGTGGCGCACTGTCCCTGTTCATGTACAGCAGAAAAGAGTTTGTAAAGGCAATCGGGGAAGGCTACATTCCTCCAAAGGGAATCAATCAGACGTTTGAAATTGCTCTCTGGTTGCCCAGCTTTGCCGATGTGGATACGGAATATGAGCGATTATCGAAGTTGGGCTTACGATTTCCCACAGGAGAACCCATCACTTATCCTTTCGGCATCCGCAACTTTTATGTTGCCGATCCAGAAGGCAACTTGCTTGAAATCGGCAGCACGAACGAAACGTAATAAAAATACGGTCTTTTATTGATAAGGCACACTTTCAATTTCTTATTCATTATTGAGTTAGCTAGGAGGGGATAGCATGGCTTTGACAATACAGGAACGCCTAAAAGACCTACGTGTGGAGCGCGGCCTGACGCTGGAACAGCTTGCAGAGCAAACACACCTCTCAAAGTCTGCGCTGGGCAGTTATGAAGCGGACGATTTTAAGGACATCAGCCACTATGCCCTTATCAAGCTGGCGAAGTTTTACGGCGTGACCGCCGATTATCTGTTGGGGTTGACCGAAATGAAAAATCACTCAAACGCCGATCTTGCAGACCTGCGTTTGAGTGACGAAATGATAGACCTGCTGAAAAGCGGGTGTATCGACACCGCCCTGCTTTGTGAATTGGCGGTACACCCGGATTTTGTGAAGCTGCTGGCCGATATACAGATTTATGTGGAGGGTATCGCCGCCACACAGATACAGAACCTAAACGCTTGGGTAGACGTGGCGAGGGCTGAAATCATGGAGAAGTACCAGCCGGGAGAGCATGACAAAACCGCCGGTGTGCTGCAAGCCGCCCATGTGCGGGAGGGCGACTATTTCAGCAGCCGGGTACATTACGATATTGACGCTATCATGGAGGACATACGGCAAGCCCACAGGGGCAGGAGCGACAGCGCCCCGGAGAATACCATTGTGGATGAACTCAAGCGGGACTTGGAGGAAGTGGCGAATTTCAAGGGCAGCCGGGCGGAACAACTGTTGATGGTATTTTGTAAGCAGACAAAGCTACGCTACAACAAGCTGACAGAGGAAGAAAAACAATGGCTGACACGGATTATCCAAAAATCCGAACTGGCAAAAAGCTATGTGCCGCAACGGGGTAAAAGAAAATAACAAGTACGCCTTAGGCGGAAAAGGCGTATTGGGCATAAGTGCTTTGCCTGAGGATAGGAGGCATGAAAATGAAAGTTCGCAAAATAGTGGATAATGAAATTGAAATGGCATTGGCGTTGGTATGGGAAATATTTGGGGAATATGTGGCTCCCGATTATAGCGAACAAGGAGCTAAAGAGTTTTACAAAAGTATTCATGAGCCAGAGTGGATAAGTACACTGCAAGTATATGGGGCTTTTGATGAGGATAAATTGGCGGGGGTGCTTGCCACTTGCAATAATGGGAAGCACATCGCATTGTTTTTTGTAAAAGGAGCTTATCACAAAAGGGGCATTGGGAGAACACTCTTTGAGCACTTTTTGAAAGAGTGTCCTGCCGATGTCATTACAGTAAATTCGTCACCGTATGCAGTTCCCGTTTATCACAAACTGGGTTTTATAGATACAGATAAAGAACAAACTTCAAACGGAATTAGATATATTCCGATGAAAAGAAATTTATAAAATAGGCGATTGATAAAATTGTGGTAACTGTTTTCAGTTCGCCTTTTTGGATAAAGGCGTACTTGCATAGCTGGGGAGATAGCATAGCCAGCCGAGCCAGTCAACGGTCAAGATGAACGGCGCTTACAGCGCCGCCGTTGACAGCCTCGACAGCCTTTGCTACTAGGTAATCAAGGCGGGAAAGCCCTAAAATGGCTTTCCCGCCCATTCCAATTTTGAGAGAACGAATAGCCCCAAAATAGTTTTGGCGGCGGGCAAGCACAGTTGGGATTGCCCGCCTTGTCTACCCATTCAGCGGGACAGGCGGCGACGGTCAAGGCCGGGCGTAAGCCTGTTCATTTCAGCCTTGACGGTTGCCCTCTGTCCTGCTATTTTGGGGGAGTGTGGCCACGGCTTCGGGCCAACTTGGCCCGAAGTTCGGACGGTGGACGATAGACGGGAGTTCCATATACGCTCTGTCTGCTGACGAACACGGGCGGAGTTTGCAGCTATCCAGCCCCGCCCGTGTTCCTGCCGTTTCAAGTGTCCTTGCCGTCCCCGGCGGCAACGACACTCGAAGCGGCAACGCCGACAGAGCGTATAACACACTACACCTTGCAAGCAAGGTCGTGTGCCAAAAGGGGCGCTGCCCCCTTTGGATTCCCCCACAACAAACAAGCGGTATGCCCCTTATCGGGGGCATACCACCGTTTGTTGTCAGCAGCCCGTTTCACGGTCTGCGTGTAGTTCCTTGTTAACTGACCTAAATGGGTATGCAAGTATCACATCGTATTCACACCGAAATATCGAAGGAAAATAATCTATAAGCAGCTGCGAAAAGATATACAGCAAATTATAAAGGATTTGTGCAAGTGGAAGGGTGTGGAAATCATCGAAGGGCATATGATGCCTGACCATATTCATTTACTCGTAAGCGTGCCGCCGAAATACAGTATCTCGCAGTTTATGGGATATTTAAAAGGGAAAAGTGCGATGATGATATTCGAGCGGCATGGGAATTTAAAATATAAATTCGGCAGTCGTAATTTCTGGGCGACTGGATATTATGTGAGCACGGTAGGAATCAATACGGCCACGATTCAAAAATATATCAGGGAGCAAGATAAGCAGGATCAAATCGAAGATAGCTTAAGTAAGAAAGAATATGTTGACCCTTTCAAGGGTAGTAAGTAGTCTTACCATCAGGGCTTGAACGAAGTGAAAGCCAGCGTCTTTTAGGCGCTGGCTTTTTTTATGCCCTTATAGGGCTTGTTCATGCCACCCCGCTTTGGGGTGGTCATGACTTGGATTAGCAGGTCGCGCCACCCTGCAAGTGCTTTTGCGCGGAAAGGTTTTCTTGCTTGTGGGCCAGCAGCTCATTGGCCAGCAGCTGCTCCTGTACATTTTCAAAGCCAAGGCGGGAAACGGTATCGGCAAAGCGTTCGCCGGTGACGCCCTGCTCGCGGAACAGCAGAATGGACTTTTCAATCACGCTCATGACTTCTTCCTTGTCGGTGAATACCTTATCGAGCGGGCGGCCCTGCGCGACCTTCTTGCCCCAGCGTCCGCCGATATAGATGCGGTAGCCCTCCATCTGCGCGTCCAGCGCGCCGAACGGACACATGGCGATGCAGCGGCCGCAATGGTTGCACGCGGCTTCATCGATCACGAGCTTGTCGTCCTGCATTCGGGTCACCTTGATCGGGCAGCCGTTTTCTACCTGACACAGCTTACAGCCGCGGCATTTCTCATAATCGACCGTGGGCACACGCTGGCCAATCACGCCCAGATCGTTCAGATCGGGCTTGACGCAGTTGTTCGGGCAGCCGCCCACCGCGATCTTGAACTTATGCGGCAGCTTGACATCGCTGTAGCCGTGGAAGAATCGTTCGTGGATCTCCTCGGACAGGGCAAAGGTATCGATCAGGCCGTACTGGCAGGTCGTGCCCTTGCAGGAAACGACCGGGCGCACCTTGGAGCCCGTGCCGCCGGTCTCCAGCCCACGTTCGGCCAAAAAGGCGCGCATGGGCTCGATATGGTCAAACGGCACGCCTTGGATTTCAAGCGTCAGGCGCGAGGTCATGGTCACTTCGCCGCTGCCGAACTTTTCGGCGGCTTCCGCGATCACGCGGCTTTCCTCGGCCGTGATCTTGCCGTTGCGGGTGATCACACGGCCGTTGAAGCAGTCCGGCGTGGTCTTATCCCGCAGGAAGCCGAGCGCCTTTACCGCTTTTTCCTCCGCCGGGGTGACGGCGGCCGCGACGTTCTTGAGCTTGACATCGCTCACAAACACGCCGCCTTCCAGCACCAGCGTATCGGTATAGCCAAAGTGCCGGAGGCGGTTTTGCAGGAAGTACGCGCGCTTGCCCTTGGTGCAGACGAGCAGCAGCTTTTCATCCTGCGCAATGCCCTCGATCGGGCCGTTGACCTTAGGCAGGTCGATGTACAGCGCGCCACGGATGGACGGGGCGAGGCCCACGTCGAGCACGCGGCGGCCTTCCGCCGCGCCCGCAAGGTATTCCGCCGGCGTAATGCTGGTAAGCGCGCCGTCGAGCTTATTGAGCAGCACGTATACCGCCTGCACGAGCGGATGGATGGCGGTGGAAAAGGGGGGCGCGTAGGCGAAGTCTGCGTTTTCAAAGTCTTCCAGCGTTGCGCCCATATTCAGGCCCATTGCCGCGATATCGACCATTTTGTCGACCGCGCCGGGGCCGAGCACCTGCACGCCCAGCAAACGGCGCGTCGCGCGGTCCGCCACAATCTTGGTGACAAAGTAGGCGGCACCGGGATAGTAGTGCGCCTTATCATCCGTCACGGCCACGGCGCAGACCGGGTCAAAGCCCGCGTCCTTTGCCTGCCGTTCGGTCAGGCCGGTGCGGCCGCAGCTCAGGCCGGGCAGCTTGGCAACGCCCGTGCCGAGCACGCCGGGGTAGCGCTTATCCGCGCCCATCAGCCCCTCGGCCAGCGTACGGCCGGAAAGGTTGGCGGTGGAGCCCATCGGCGACCACTGGGGCGCGCCGGTCAGGCGGTTTTTCACCATGGCGCAATCGCCCGCGGCGTAAACGTCGGGCAGGTTGGTGCGCATCTGCTCATCTACCACGATGGTGCCCTTGACCATGGCAAGGCCGGTATCGGCGAGGAAGCCGGTGTTCGGACGGATACCGGCGGAAAGCACGACCAAATCGCAGGCCAGCGTGCCCGCGCTGGTGCGGATGGCGGAAACGCGCTCCTCGCCCTCGATCGCCTGCGCGGCGGTGGAGGTGATGACGCGCACGCCCGCGGCGGCCAGCTTCTTTTTGGCCCAGTCGGCCAGCTCGGGGTCGAGTACGTTCGGCATGATCTGGGAGGCAAAGTCGATCACAGTGACCGAAACGCCGCGCGCGTGCAGGTTTTCCGCGACCTCAAGGCCGATGAAACCGCCGCCCACCACGACAGCCTTCTTGACATTTTGCTTTTCGATGTACGTGCGCATGGTTTCGGCGTCGTCCGGGGTGCGCATGGTAAACACGCCGCCGAGGTGCAGTCCCTCAACCGGCGGAACGGAGGGCGAAGCGCCTACCGCGATGACCAGCCGGTCATATTCATAAACCTCCTGTTCGCCGGAATCGAGGTTGCTCGCGGTCACGGTCTTCGCTTCCGCGTCGAGTTTGACGGCCTCGCGCCCGGTGCGCACGGTCACGCCGGTCAGCGCGGCGTATTTTTCAGGGGTGTTGACAATCAGCTCGTCACGCGTTTCGATCAGGCCGCCCACATAGTAGGGCAGGCCGCAGCCGGCGTAGGAAATATCGCGGCTTTTAGTAATGAGCGTTACCTCGGCGCCGCGGTCGAGGCGTTTGAGCTTCGCGGCGGTCTTTGTGCCGGCGGCAACGCCGCCGATGATCAGAATTTTCATGCAGTTTCCTCCTTGTTTCCGCTGCTGCGGTGGCAGCAATGCGGTTCTTGCGAACATTGGGGCTTGGGACCGGCGCAGACGATGACGTCGCCCCCGGCGATCTCGATGCCCTTGCCGCATACGAGCGCTTCGGCGATCTTGCGGCGCGCCGCGTCGTACATGCGCGTCACGGTGGTGCGGGAAACGCGCATTTTCAGGGCGCACTGCTCCTGCGTGAGCCGGACATGATCGAGCAGGCGGATCACCTCGTATTCGTCGTAACCAAGGGTCACCGCCGGGCCCGCCCCGCCATTTTCAGGAACAAAACGGGTGGTCTGCGGCTTGGAGCAAATGCACCGGCATTTTTGCGGCCTTGCCATACGCGTCACCTTCTTTCTATAAGACGATGATAACAAGGTTATGAACATATGTCAATAACAAATTTCGCCTATTTCCCCTGCTTGACAAACGGCAGGAAAAACGGTACAATAATAAGGCAAATCGCGGGTGTAGTTCATCGGTAGAACGGCAGCTTCCCAAGCTGCATAGGTGGGTTCGACTCCCATCATCCGCTCCATAGAAAAAGCACCGCTTTTGGCGGTGCTTTTTTTTGTGTGCAAATAGAAAACCGGCGTTACTCGGGCAGGACGTTTCGCTTCATGCTGACGTAGGCCGTCAGGATATAGACGAAGTAGATGAAAAAGAAGATGCCGAGGGTAATGCCAGCGATTTGGAAAAGCTGCGCGGGCCCGGCCAGATCGCCGGGATCGAGCGCGCTGCCCAGCGCCAGAATAAAGGGGATACTGATGAACAGCGGCGGTATGGCGGGCATGGTATAATAGATCGCGAACTGACGGTATAGAGCCTGCTTCATTTCACGCCGCTCCATCCCCAGCTTGTGCAAAAGTTCAAATTGCCGGTGGTAGCGGCTGGTCTCGCTGAGCTGCTGAATGGTCAGGATGGTGGCGGATACCATGGTGAGCACCAGCGCCAGATAGAAAAGCGGAAAGACGATGATCGCGTACGACGAGGCGTTCTCCGCCTCGACGGCGGCCTTGGAGAAAAGCGTGTCGTATCCGTCGATCGTTTCGTCCCTTGCATCGCGGATATCGGACAGGGCGCGATAGTCGGCGGCGGGCACCGGCGCGTCCGTCATGGCGGCGTAGATGCTGTGGTTGACCGGCCGGGCTTCGGCCACCGCGTCGGGCACGACGAGCACAAAGCCGCGGCCGTTGCCGTCCCAGAGGGACTGGGTAAAGGTTTCCGTATAAACGCCGCCCGGCAGTAGGGGCTCGCCGCCCACGGTCAGGGCTTCGGTATAGCCCCGCATCACGCTTTCCAGATAGGGCATGCAGTGGACCACATACTCGTCCGGCCCAAGCGAGACCGCGGGATAGCCCAGCATGGCGCGCAGCGCGGTGTAGTCGCTGGCTTTCATCAGGGTGTCGCAGTCAAATAGCTTCCAATAGTCCGCGTGATTCTCGACATAATTTGTGACCTGCAAATTTTCACCCTGATAGATATGATACTCCCGGAAATCGCGCACGGGGATGTTGGCGTCAATATAAGTCAGGTAATCGTCAAAGCGGGTGTCGTCCCGCCCGGTGGAGCCGATAAACAGGTCAAAGCAGGTGGTCTGCTCCGTGCGGCTTTGAAACATGGTGTGGAACAGCAGGCCGGTGCCCTCGCTGATCAGCGTGGCGGTAAACAACAGGGCGATCGTCGCCATGACCACGCCCATGGTGGCCAGCTTGGCCGAAAGGGAACGGAATATCAGCAGTGTGTGCCCCTTATACTTTTTCCCCGGCCGCTTGTCGAAATAGGCGGGTACGCCGGAGGAAAAGCTGAGAAAGAATCCGAACAGGAAAAAAATGATGAAGCACGCGCCGACGATACCGAATAGTAAATTGCGCAAAAGGAGCAGCAGCGTACCAATGACGCCGCATACGATGGAAACAACAAAGATCCTGCGCCTCAAGCGGCTTTTTTGGATAACCTCGCCTTCGTTTTTGCGGTCAAAATAGATCAAGTCGCAAATTTTCATGGTGCGGATGCGCTTGCGGCTCTTAAAAAGCGCGAACAGGTACATCAGCGCGAAATAGAATAGCGTGAGCAAAATGGCCGACAGGGAAAAGGCAAAGCTGAACGTATAGGGCGCGCCGAACAGCGCCAACGTGATGGCGCGCAGCGCCTGAAAGAACAGATTGCCGAGCAGCGTGCCCAGCGCCAGCGCGACGCCGCCGACCGCCAAATTCTCCAGAAAGAACAGCCGGGCGACCTGACGGCTTTCCAGACCGATCAGGATATAGGTGCCGAGCTCGCGGCTGCGTTTGGCCAGCATAAAGGTGGTGGTGTATTGCACCAGCCAACCGATGATACAAATGACCACCAGACTGGAAAAGGCGATCGCGATCGGAAGGCTTTCCATCATGCTGGAAAGCGTGCGGATCTCCTGCGAGAAGACAAGCCCGTTAAAAGCATAGACCAGCGCGGCGGCCATGACGATCGTGACAAAGTAGACAAGATAGTCGCGCGCCTGCCGCCGGGCGTTGCGCAGGGAAAGCTTAGATAACGTCACTGACGTCACCCCCCAGCAGAGCCAGCACGTCGAGTATTTCGTGGTAAAGCACGGTCCGGGTGCGGTCCGCGCGGATCAGCTCGTTGAACAGCCGCCCGTCTTTCAGAAACAGCACGCGCGAAGCATAGCTGGCGCTGTACGTGTCGTGCGTGACCATAAGGATGGTAGCGCCCATATCCCGGTTCATGCGCGACATGATTTCCAACAGGTTTTTGGAAGCCTTGGAATCCAGCGCGCCGGTGGGTTCGTCGGCCAGAATGAGCGATTGCCCGGCCACCATGGCGCGGGCGCAGGCCGCGCGCTGCTTTTGTCCGCCGGATACCTGATAGGGGAACTTGCCCAGCACGTCCTCGATGCCCAGCTTTTGCGCCACGTTCATGACCTGCTTTTGCACGGTGCGGCCGTCCACGTGGTTGATCGTAAGGGCAAGGCCGATATTTTCTTCTAGCGTCAGCGTGTCCAACAGGTTGAAATCCTGAAAGACAAAGCCCAGCCTCTCCCGTCGGAAGCGGGCAAGCTCGCTCTGCGGCAGGTCGGCGATATCCTCGCCGTCCAGCAAAATACTGCCCGCGCTTACCGTGTCGATGGTGGAAATACAGTTGAGCAGCGTGGTCTTGCCGCTGCCGGACGCGCCCATGATGGCGATGAATTCACCGTCCGTCACGTCAAAGCTGATGCGGTCGAGCGCCTTGGTCACGTTGTTTTTGCTTCCGTAATATTTTTCAATGTTTTGTACATGCAGCATGTTCGTGCCCTCCTTGCTTATGATGTTAGGATACACCAGAAGCAAAGCTTGTGGTATCGAACTAACCGTGCCTTATCTTACATTTTTGAAAGGTTTTCTTGGGCGGGAAAGGTCAGGCTGACGCTGGTCTCCCGGCCAAGGACGGAGGCAAGGCGCAGATCGATCTGCAAAAAGCCCGCCAGCCGGCGGCAGAGATAAAGCCCCATGCCGGTCGCGCCGCCGCGCGCGCGGCCGTTGCTGCCGGTAAAGCCACGCTCCATCACGCGGGACAGCTCGTGCGGGGGAATGCCGATGCCGTTATCCCGCACCGTAAGCTGCACCTGCCGCCCCAACCGCCGCGCGGATAGCGTGATGACCGGCGCGTTCCCGCGATAGCGCACCGCGTTTTGCAGCAGCTGGCCCAGCATAAAGCCGGCCCATTTGCCATCCGTATAAACGGTTTGGTCAAGCCCTTCCGTTTGCACGCGCACGCCGTTTTGGATCAATAGCGTGCGGTGGCGTTCAATCGCCTGCGCCGCGATCTCCGCCAGATCGGTTTGGCGGATGATAAAGTCCTTTTCCGAGCTTTCGGCCCGGGCGTAAAAAAGCGCGCGCTCCACATGATTATCGATCTGCGCAAGCTCGTAGGAGAGCTTGCGCCGCGTTTCCGCGTCGGCATGGCGGCAAAGGAGCTGGGCCGCCGTGATGGGCGTTTTAATTTCGTGCACCCAGCTTTCCACGTAGGCGCGGTATTCCTTCCGGCCGGCCTCCGCGTCCGATACCGCTTCGATCATCGCCTTGCCGGACCGGCGCATCAGCTCGAACAGCCGGCGCTCGTAAGGGCTCTTGGGTTTCGGCGCGCACGCGGCGAACAGGTGCTTTTGATCGAGCCCATCCATAATGGCGGTCAGTTCGTTCAGATGGGCGCGGCATTTGTAATAATCGTACCCTTGCGTGCCAGCCATGAGCAGAAACCAGAAGATTAGAAAAATGGTAAGCACGCCAGACTGTGTGCCCGTGGACAACAGGAATACGGCCACGGCCGCCATGAACAGCAGCTGCACGGCCAGCCGCCCCAGCCGGTCGGATAAAAATTCGCCAAACTTCATATCTGGTACCCCAATCCGCGCCGGGTCTTGATATAGCCGGGCAGGCCCAGCCCTTCCAGCTTGGCGCGCAGCCGGGTCATATTTACGCTCAGTGTATTATCGTCGATATAGATCTGACTGTCCCACAGGGCTTCGATCAGATCGGCGCGGGAAACGATCTCGTCGGGGCGGTTCATTAAATGGGCCAGAATTTTGATTTCGTTGCGGGTCAGTTCCACGGTTTGCGCCCCCTTGGAAGCGACGCCCCCCGCGAGGCTGAGCGTCAGGCCTTTTGTTTCCAGTACGTCCGCTGTGTCCGCCGCGCCGCCGCTGCGCCGCAGCACGGCTTTGACGCGGGCCAGAAGCACGGGGATATTATAGGGTTTGGTGATGTAATCGTCCCCGCCCAGACTGAGCGCCCGCAATTCATCCATCGCGGAATCGCGGCTGGTCACGAAAATGATGGGCACGGCGGATTGCTTATGGATCTCGGCGCACAGCGAAAAGCCGTCTCTGCCGGGAAGGCCCAGATCGAGCAGGATCAGGTCCGGCGCGCGCGCGGCGATCTGTGCCGTCACCAGTGTGAAATCCGTGACGGTCAGCGGCTCAAAGCCCTCGTTGCCAAGCAGCAGCGCCAGCTCGTCCCGGATCGCCGGGTCGTCTTCTATGATCATGATTTTTTGCATATTGCGCCACCTTTAAAATAGGCTGATCTGCTCCAGCGGAGCGTCACGCCGCCGCGCGGCGTTTTCCCGCCTGACACGGTCAGGCAGGTCGTTTAGGAAAACAGAGGGCTCGCCGCCCGCGGTAAGGATCAGCTCGTCCCGCGCGCGCGTCATGCCGACGTAGAACAGCCGCCGTTCCTCTTCGAGGTCGGCCGGGCGCGCCTGCGATTCCAGCGGAAGCGACCCTGCGGTGATACCGGCCACGAACACGGCGGGAAATTCCAGCCCCTTGGAGCCGTGCAGCGTCATCAGCCGCACCGCGCCGGACTGCCAGCCCTTGCCCGCGGTGCGGCGCAAGTCGGCTTCCTGCCCCAACGTCAGCGCGTTCCACAGCTCGGACAGGGTGGCGTAAAACACCGCCATGTCCCGCAGGCGCGCCAGAGCGGGCGAATCGCCGTACTGCTCCGCCCAGCGTTCCGCCAGCTTGCGGGGCTTTTCCTTCATATGGGGCAGCCATTCCTCGGCGCGCCCGAGCCACGCTTCCAGATGGCCGTAGCCCGCCGCGAGCGGGCGCAGAGGATCGGGATCGAACGTGTCCAACGCGGCGCAGGCCGCCTGCGCCTTTTGGATCAGATCGGCCGGACAGTGCCACAGCAGGTGAAGCGCGGTCTCAAGCGCCGCCGCGTCGTCCGGCGCTTGGAGCGACCGCCAGAAGGCGAGCGCGCCGCGCACCGTATCATCATCCAGAAAATCCTCCCGGCCGCTGATGATGCAGGGGATATCGTCGTGCGTCAGGCATTTTTCAATCAGTTCTAACTGCCGGTGCGTGCGGCAAAGCACCGCGATATCGGAAAAGGCGCGTATCTCCCGTTCGTGCTCCAGCTTTTGCGCTTCCAGCATATCGACGCCGCCGACCATGCGGCCAATTTCCTTGGCGATGAAGATCCCCTCCGCGAAACCGTCCGCCGCCCGCACCAGACGCACGGCGGCGCCGGGGGCGCGGTGCGCGGCAAGCGCGCGGGAACCGCCGGGGTTTTGCTCGATCACCGGCGCGGCCGCAGCGAGAATTTCCGGCGCGGAGCGGTAATTTTGCTGTAGGCGGATTTCGCGCGCTTTCGGGCAGTCCTCCAACAGCCGCTCAAAGCAGCGGCCGCTTGCGCCGCGAAAGCCGTAAATAGACTGGTCCGGGTCGCCGATGACGAACAGGCTTTTGCCGTGTTCGCTCCACGCGCGGATCAGCGCATATTGGGTGTCGTTGATGTCCTGAAATTCGTCCACCAGCAGGTGGGAAAAGCTTTTTAGGCCCGCGGTATCCAGCCCCAGCGCTTCGGTGAGCAGGTCGTCGAAATCCAAAACGCCCATTTGCCGCAGGCGCGCGCAGTAAGCTTCATATAGGCCGCCGTCTAGCCCGGTATCCTCCAAAGACGCGCCGTTTTTTACGCGGGAGACCGCTTGCAGCAGCGCGCGTGCGCCGCCCTTGCCCGCGTGCTCGCGGAGCACCTGCGCCGCGACGGTAAGCGCCTCGCCCTGACCGATCAGACGCGCGCCCTTTAAAAGGTTCAGACAAATCGCGTGAAAGGTGCCGATGGTCATGCGCTGCACCGCGCGTTTGCCGCCCAGCCGCTTTTCCAAACGATCGCGCATTTCGGCGGCCGCTTGGTTGGTAAAGGTAACGGCGGTGATCTCGCCCGGCTTCACGCCCCGTTCTTCGATTAAATGGGCGATGCGGGCGACCAGCGTTTTGGTCTTGCCCGTGCCCGGCCCGGCCACGACCGCCACCGTCTGTTCCGCGGCGGCAATCGCCGCCAGCTGCTCCGGGTTCGGCGCTTCCTCCACCGGTGCGGCGGCTAGCTTCGGGGCGGTTTGGACAAGCGAATTGGCCGCTTTTTTCTTTTGCCGCGGCGCTTCCGCGCCGAATAGGGAGATCTGGCCGCTGAACCGCTCGATCTCGGCGGGCGTTAACAGGGAAATGGTGCCGTATTCGCCGTCAAAGCCGGCGCGCCGGTCTACCTGACCGATGCGAAGGCGGCGAATGCCCTCGGCCACGCACGGCCCCGCAACCTGTTCGATATCCGGGATTGGCGCTTGCCGCAAAATATAAAATTCCGGGCCCAATTCGCGGAGCATGCGCTCGTACTGTTCCAGCGTTTTTTTGCCCGTGGCCGAGCCGCCGGTGGAAGCCGCAATGGCCTCGGGCAGCGGCGCAAGGCTTTCAAAGGGCTTGGCCGCTGCGGGACGGAAATCCGCGGGGCGATCGGCCAGCGCTTCGACCCGGTGCTCCACGCCGACGGTCAGCTTTTTGCCGCAGACCGGGCATAGTCCGCCCCGCGCGGCGGTCTCGGCAGGCGTTAAGCAAACGCCGCAATTCCGGTGCCCGTCCAAATGGTATTTGCCTTCCTCCGGGAAAAACTCCACCGTGCCCGCAAACCCTTGGCCGGTGCGGATAGCGCGAACCAGCGCGGGATAGGTGCGCGCGGTCTCCAGCAAATTGGCCTCGCGGCCCAGCTTCGATGGGGAGTGCGCGTCCGAGTTCGATACCAGCGTCAACCCGTCCAGCGCGGAAACGCGCCAGTTCATCGGCGGGTCGGAGGAGAGTCCGGTCTCTACTGCGTGGATGTGGGGCGTCATATCGTCAAAGCACGCGGAAACGGTGTCGAAGTCCGAAAACGCGCCGAACATGGAAAAGTGCGGCGTCCAGATGTGCGCGGGGATAAACTCGGCCTCCGGGCAGGTCTCGAGCGTCAATTCGAGCAGGTCGCGGCTGTCCAGCCCCAGAATGGGCCGCCCGTCCGAATGGATATTGCCGATGGCTTCCAGCCGCGCGGACAGCTCGTCCGCCGCTTCCAGACTGGGCAGTAAAATTAAATTATGCACCTTGCGGGTCTTGCCGTCCCGCTTGTAGATGGAGCTGATCTCGCCCGTCACGACAAAGCGGGGCGTTTCTCCGGGCGTGGCGAAGGGCAGGCGATATGCCTCCCGCAGCTGATACACGCCGTCCCCTGCGGGTTCAAGCTGCGCCTTTAGCTCTTCGCGCCACGCGGGGTGCGTGAAATCGCCCGTGCCAAGCAGCGAGATCCCCTTGCGACGGGCCCACCAATCCAGATGGGGCGCGTCGCATTCGTGGCTGGTGGCGCGGGAAAAACGGGAATGAATATGCAGATCCGCGATATACATAAAAAGACACCTTCTATCCAAACAAGCTGGTCTCATTATAATGCCTTTTGGGGGATGTTGCAATGAAAGCGCGCCAAAAGGAAAAACACACCGCCCCGCGCAGTTAAATAAAAGGGGCCATGGTTTTCTTTTGGGTGGATCGGTGCTATAATATAGACTTAAGAGAAACGAACCATTGGGAAAGGAACTGATATGCTAGGCCGTAAAAAAGAAAACTGAAGAACAAGCGCCGGTACAGGTGCGGCGGCGCATGACCATACGCGGCGTTTTATCCTTCTTTATCGTGCTCACGCTCATCCGCGCGGCGTTTATGGGGCGGTACGAGAACGTGTTCGTGTGCGTTTTGGCGCTCATCCTGTTCTGCGTGCCGATGGCGCTGGAAAAGCGCCTGTCCATCGATATCCCGCCCGTGATGGAGGGCATTATTTACTGCTTTATCTTCGCGGCGGAAATCTTGGGCGAAATCAATTCGTTTTACACCATCATCCCGTATTGGGATACGATGCTGCACACGCTAAACGGCTTTCTGGTCGCGGCGGTCGGCTTTTCGCTGGTCGACCTATTCAATCGAAGCGAGCGGTTCACCTTTCGCCTGTCGCCGCTGTTTTTGGCGATCGTGGCGTTTTGTTTCTCCATGACCGTGGGCGTGCTGTGGGAGTTTTTTGAGTTTGGCTCCGATCAACTGCTCGGAACGGATATGCAAAAGGATTTTATCGTGCAAACGGTCAACTCGGTATCGCTCAATCCAAGCGGACTCAACACGGTGGTGCACGAGCCGATCACGAGTCTGGTCGTCAACGGCGAGGATTGGATGGAGTTCCCCGGCGGCTATCTTGATGTGGGCCTGATCGACACGATGAAGGACCTGATCGTCAACTGTGTGGGCGCGCTGATCTTCTCCTTTATCGGTTATTTCTACGTTAAAAAACGCGGAAAGGGCCGCTTTGCCGCGTCGCTCATCCCAGTCGTGCTTCCCACGCCGGAGGATGGAGACGGCCCGCCGGAGGGAGAAGCGGACGAAAAATAAAATAAGCGGGAGAAACCGGCAAGCGGGGTAACACCTGCTTGCCGGTTTTTATTTCTGTTGGAGGGTTCGTTTCGCTCACAATAAAATGCGCGACAGGAGCCGCGGGCGGCCGAGTGGGGTCACTCGGCCCTACATGCGGGTAGGGCGGGGTGACCCCACCCCGCCGTTTCGCGGCTACCGCCGCGCATAAAATCGTGAGCGTGGCGCATCAACTAAAAAAATACGCCGCCCGGACAGACGCATCCGGGCGGCATTTTTTTAATGAAGTTACGCAATGACCTTGCGGTAGAACGCGGACATATAGCCGCCAAGCGCGATACTCATTTCACGGGAAGCGACGACTTTGTCGGCCAGCGTGACGATCCAAGCCACGCGGGTACGCGGCATAGCGGCAAGCGGAAACATATGGCGCGCAATGGCCTCGCATTCGCTCTCGCTTAGGCGAAAGGTGAAGCGGGCCCGGTCGGCCGCGATATGGCCGTGCACAAAGGCGTGCATGCGCCCAAGTCGGCGCAAACCGGAAAAATGTTTCAAGTACCGGCGGAACCGGTCGCTGTGCCAGTCGTATCCGAAGAAATCATGCAGAAGAGCCGCGCGCACAACGGAAGCGGTCTCGTCCTCCGACAGACGCATCTTACGGGCGATCCCATAGGCGCACTCGGCCACGGCCAGCGAATGGTCGTAAACGGAGTTGGCCTCACCGTGGTGCTGAAATTCGCGCAGCTGCTGGTAACGCGGGTGCTCGACGATATTCCGCGCCATGCGGTGTATTTCACTTTCCATTGGACTCACCCTCTTTGGTTTTCTTGCTTTCATTGTATGCCGTCCCGCGGCGAAAAACAAGAGGGAAATTGTTAACAATTTATGTTTGCAAATTGGATAGTTTGTCCAATTCGGGCCAAGGCTACCGCAGCATGTGTCCGGTAACGCGCCGGTGCAGCAGCACGGCGGCGATGCAGCCGACGATTTCGGCCAGCGGGAACGCCAGCCAGACCGCGTGCAGGCTGACCCGGGCGAGCAGAACCGCCAGAGGAAGCAAAACGACGATTTGCCGCAAAAGCGTCACCACAAGCGATTCGTTGCCGCGTCCCAGTCCCTGCATGCAGCCGCACAGAATGACCGAAGCGCCCGCAAAGCAGATGGAAAGCGCGATGATGCGGATCGCGGGCACGCCGATCGTGAGCATCTCCTCCGAAGCCTTGAACAGGGCGAGCAGCGGGCGGGGAAGCAGCTCGAACAGCACGGTACCGCCCGCCATGATCCCGACGGAAAGCAAAAGCGCGTACTTGGTGATCCGATGGATACGGTCATACTTTTTCGCGCCGAAGTTATACCCAATCATGGGGATCAGCGCGTTATTCAGGCCAAAGACCGGCATGAACAAAAAGTTTTGCAGCTTGTAATATACGCCGTAAAAGCCAACGGCGGTCATGGAAAACGGCATGAGAATGCGGTTTAAACCGATGGTGAGCACGCTGGCGAGCGACTGCGTGACCGCGGCGGGCAGGCCGATCTTTAACACCTCGCCCAAAATCGCGCCGTTTGGCCGGAACGAACGCGGCTTGAGCCGCACGTCGTGATTAAAGCGAACATTGATGAAAAAGCCGATGGACATGGCGATGATCTGTGCGGTGACGGTGGCGAGGGCCGCGCCCGTCGTGCCAAGCCGGGGAAAGCCGAACAGGCCAAAGATCATGATCGGATCGAGCACGCAGTTGATCAGCGCGCCGATCAGCTGGGTGATCATGTGGTAAACGGTGTTGCCGGTCGCCTGCATCAGCCGTTCGGCCACGAACAGCAGGAACACCCCGCACGATGCAACGGTGCAAACGGTAACGTAGCTGGTGCCCATTTCGCGCACGGCGGCGTCGGTGGTAAATAGGGCGATAAAGCTTTTGCCGAATAATAGGCCGAGCACGGCGAAGACCAGCCAGCAAACCACGGCGAGAAACACGCCGTTCATCGCGACCGCGTCGGCTTCGTCCTGCTTGTGCTGGCCGAGCTTGCGGGACAACAGCGCGTTCACGCCAACGCCCGCGCCGGTCGCCACCGCGATCATGAAAAGCTGCACCGGAAAGGCGAGCGACACGGCGGTCAGCGCGCTTTCGCTGATACGCGCGACGAACGCGCTGTCCACAATGTTATAAAGCGCTTGGATCAGCATGGACAGCATGATTGGAAACGACATGGTGATGATGAGTTTGCCCTCCGGCATGGTGCCCATTTTGTTTTCTTTTTGTCCGGCTTCTACCTTTTCTGCTTCTGCCGCCAAAGCGATCCCCTCCCAATAGAGGCGGCGTGAGCTCGCGCCGCCCTAAAGCAAACAAGATTTCTGTTTGTTCAGTATACCAGAAAAAAACGGAAAGGGGAAGCGGCGGTTTTAGGCGCGCTCGCGCAGGGTGACGTGCACGGTATCCCCCGGCTGCTTGCCGATCCGCGCGCGGATATCCTTGCGCACGCCGAGGATGTGGCCCGGCGTTTTCATGCGCACCAGACTGCCGTCGTACGGCACGCCGTCAAACGTGGCGCGCACCTTGACGCGGCCCTTGTGAAACTCCCGCCGCACATCGTGCGGGAACTCGATATAGGCCCCGTCCAGATCGGGTACCTTGCGCAACATCGCGTCGAACTCGTATAGCGTTTCGTTCATGCGTGACTTAAAGCGCGTTCGGCGTGTCCAGCACCATCTGCCGGTAAGGCAGATCGGCAAAGCCGCGCAAACGGTACAGCGCGGCGGCGCGCGGGTTGTCGTCCGTCACTTCCAAACGGTAGCGGGCGGCGGTATTGTATCGCTCGTGCACCGCGGCGATGATCTTGCTGCCAAGGCCCTTGCCGCGCATGTGCTCGTCGATCCATATTTCATCGAGCCAGACGGTCAGCCCGCCCGCTTCGTTCGACCAGGTCAGGGCGAGCAGGCAATAGCCGCAGGGCCGTCCGTCCTCGTCCTCGGCGATTAGGCAGGCGGCGTAGGGCGAACCGTGGATCAGCAGCTCGAACGTGCGCACGGCGTTTGTTTCGGGTATCTCGTGGCAAACGGCGGGCGAGTGGTAAAATTCATGCACCGAACGCAGAAAGTAATCGCGGTCCTCGGCTTGGATCGGGCGGATCAGCATGGTGAAAACTCCTTACATGATAAATTGATTTGAAAAGCGGGTGACCGCATAGGTCGCCCGCTCAGTCTGTCGAAAAAGTCCTCGCGCCGCAGCGCGCAGAAGCCGGAATTCTCGATCGAAATGGGGCTTTGTTTCGATCGAAGGCTGTCGAAAATAGTTTTTCGACAGCCTCAGCGGGCGGCCGCATGGGCCGCCCGTATGGTGAATACTTGCGTAGGCGTTAGGCCTGCGCAAGCGCCTGCTCGACATCGGCGATGATGTCCTCCGCGTTTTCAAGGCCACAGGACAGACGGATCAGGCCGGGCGTGATGCCCGCGGCGACGAGCTGCTCGTCCGTCAACTGGCGGTGCGTCGCGGAGGCCGGATGCAGCGCGCACGAATGGATATCGGCCACGTGCACCTCGAGCGATACCAGCTTGAACGCGTCGATCACGCGCTCGGCGGCTTCACGGCCGCCCTTGAGGCTGAACGAGATAACACCCGAAGCCGCGCCGTTTTCCAAATACTTTACCGCGCGGTCGTGGAAGGCGTCGCCCGCAAGGCCGGGATAGGTGACAAAATCGACCTTGTCGCTCGTGCGCAGGTAGCTCGCCACCGTCATAGCGTTTGCCGAATGCTGGCGAATGCGCAGCGGCAGCGTTTGCAGGCCCAAATCGAGCAGGAACGCGCCCATCGGCGTTTGGCAGGTGCCCATGTCGCGCATCAGCTGTACGCGCGCCTTGGTGATATAGGCGGCTGCGCCGCAGGCGTCGGTATAGACAAGGCCGTGGTAGCTGTCGTCCGGCTCGGTCAGGCCGGGGAAGTTGCCCTTCGTCCAATCGAACTTGCCGGAATCGACGATCACGCCGCCCATCTGCACGGCGTGGCCGTCCATGTATTTTGTGGTGGAATGCACGACAATATCCGCGCCCCACTCAAACGGGCGGCAGAGGACCGGCGTTGCAAAGGTGTTGTCCACAATGAGCGGCACATTGTGCCGGTGGGCCAGCGCGGCGAACTTTTCAATATCCAGCACGGTCAGCGCGGGGTTGGCGATCGTTTCGCCGAAAACCGCCTTGGTGTTCGGGCGGAACGCCTGCTCAAGCTCGTCCTCCGTCGCTTCGCCGTCGACAAAGGTCACGTCGATGCCGAGCTTTTTAAACGTGACGGCCAGCAGGTTCAGGCTGCCGCCATAAATTGTTGAGGTGGAAACAATATGGTCGCCCGCGCCCGCGATGTTTAAAATGGCCAGCATGGTCGCGGCTTGGCCGGACGAGGTGCACAGCGCGCCCACGCCGCCTTCCAGCGCCGAGATCTTATCCTCCACCGCGGCGACCGTCGGGTTGGACAGGCGCGTATAGAAGTGGCCGGAAGCGGTCAGGTCGAACAGATCGCCGACGTGGGCGGTCGAATCAAACTTGAACGTGGTGGACTGATAAATGGGGAGCGCGCGCGCCCCGCCGTTTTCGGGCTCATAGCCTTCGTGCAGGCATTTGGTTTCGATTTTCATAGGAAGAAAAACACTCCTTTTTTGTGTCGGTTGACAATAAAAACATTCTATCATGCGGATTGAGAAGGGTCAAGTAAGGGCGGAAGGTGGCGGCAGGAATTTAGAGTGGGGGTCGACTTTGGCCGAGGAGTTTGGTATAATAGGCATACATAAAATCTGCAAAACGGAGAGACGCAAGCTATGGAAAATGAAAAGATCGCGCGCATCAACGCTTTGGCGAAAAAGGCCAAGGCCGAAGGGCTGACCGATACCGAAAAAGCCGAGCAGAAAGCCCTGCGCGAGGAATATATCGCGGGCTTCCGGCAGAGCCTGAAAAACCAGCTGGACGCAACGGTCGTTTTAAACCCGGACGGCACCGCGTACCGGCTGCGCGAGAAGAAGGACAAAACGTGATGACTTTGCCCGCGGGGGTATTGCGGGCGCTGCAAAAGCTGGAAGCGCGGGGCTATGAGGCCTGGGCGGTCGGCGGCTGCGTGCGGGACAGCCTGCGCGGGCGCCGACCGCACGATTACGACCTGTGCACCGCGGCCAGCCCGGCGGAAATGCGGGAGGTATTCGCGGGCGAGCGGGTGCTCGATACCGGCGCAAAGCACGGCACGCTGACCGTGCTGACCGATTCCGGGCCGGTGGAGATCACCGCCTTTCGCATAGAGGGCGCGTATTCGGACGGCCGCAGGCCGGACGAGGTGCGCTTTGTGCGCGAGGTGACCGCCGACCTTGCACGGCGGGATTTTACCGTGAACGCGATGGCGTGGCACCCGGAACGCGGCCTGTGCGATCCCTTTGGCGGGCAAGCTGATTTAAAGAACGGCCTGCTGCGCGCGGTGGGCGACCCGGACGCGCGCTTTGCGGAGGATGCGCTGCGCATTTTACGCGCGGTGCGGTTTGCCGCGAAGACCGGCTTCACGGTGCAGCGGGACACCGCTCACGCCATGCGGCGGCAGCGGCACCGGTTAAACCAGATCGCGCACGAGCGCGTGCGGGAAGAGCTGACGCGGCTATTGTGCGGCCGTTTTGTGTGCCGCGCGCTGATGGCGTTTTCCGATGTGCTCATCGAAGTGCTGCCCGAGCTTGCGCCCATGCCGGGCTGCGCGCAGCAGAACCCGCACCATTTATACAATGTGTGGGAGCATTCGGTGCTGGCGGTCGGGCAGGTGCCGGCCGAACCCGTTTTGCGGCTTTCCGCGCTGCTGCATGATTGCGGCAAGCCCGCCTGTAAAACCGTGGATGAAAACGGCGTGGGCCACTTTTACGGTCACCCGGCCGTGAGCCGGGTGTTGGCGGAACAGATCGTGCGCCGTTTGCGCTTTTCCAAGGACGAAGCGGAAAGCGTGCTCTTTCTGGTGGAGCATCACGACCGGCCGCTGGGCGACAGCGACAAGCTGATCCGCCGCCGTTTGGCGCAGATTGGTGAAAAACGCTTTCGCGAGCTTTTGATGATCAAAAAGGGCGACGCGGTGGGGCAGGGCACGCACCCGGAGGACGTCGCCGCCCTGCTGGAGACCGAGCGGCTGCTGGAAAACGTGCTCGCGGCCGAAGCATGCTTTTCCCTGCGGCAGCTTGCCGTTAAGGGAAACGATATGATCGCGCTGGGCCTTGCGGGCCCGGCGGTGGGCGATATGCTGGACGCGCTGCTGGGCGCGGTAATCGACGGCTTTGTGCCGAATGAACGAAACGCGTTGCTCTTTTGGGCGCGCGACCGAATGGAGGAACGGCTATGACCGCTGAAAAGGAACAATTTATCGAGATCTATCATAAGAACATCACCCGGCCGGGCGCGGATAAGCTGCTCGCGTGGATGGAGGGCACGGACTTTTTCACGGCCCCTGCTTCGACCCGCTTCCACGCGGCGCACGAGGGCGGGCTGCTCGAGCACTCGCTCAACGTGTACCATGTGCTGATCTCCAAGCATTACGACCCTGCCGCGGACGATTTGGAAAGCTTTACGCTCGTTTCCCTGCTGCACGATCTGTGCAAGGCGGGGTTCTACAGCGTGGAGATGCGCAACCGCAAAAACGAGCAGGGCACTTGGGAAAAGGTGCCGTTTTACGTGGTCGACGATAAGTTTCCCTACGGCCACGGCGAAAAGTCGGTCTTTTTGGTCGAGCGCTTTCTGCGCCTGAAAAACGAAGAGGCCGTCGCCATCCGCTGGCATATGGGCGGCTTTGACGACGCGGCCAAGGCGGGTTCGTTCGCCATCGCGCACGCTTATGAGAAGTACCCGCTCGCGGTCAAGCTGCATCTGGCTGATCTGGAGGCCACCTACTTATGTGAAAACCGGGAGGACAAAGCATGAAGACGCGGGAATTTACCCTGCGCACCGACCGCGCGTGTATGATCGATGTGACGGACAAGGTTTGCGCCGTTATCCGCGAAAGCGGTGTGCAGAGCGGCTTATGCGTTGTTTACTGTCCGCATACGACGGCGGGCATCACCATCAACGAAAACGCCGATTCCGATGTGCGGCACGATCTGCTGCTCGGTCTGCGCGAGGCGTTCCCGAACCGGCGCGAGTTCCGCCACGCGGAGGGAAACTCCGTCGCGCACCTGAAAAGCAGCTGTGTCGGCGCGAGCCAGACCATTCTCATCGAGGACGGCCGCCCGCTGCTCGGCACGTGGCAGGGCGTATACTTCTGCGAGTTCGACGGCCCGCGCACCCGCCGCTTTCAGGTCAAGGTGCTGGAGGATATGGCGATTTGATGAGTATATTTTGGCTAACTTTTTGTCGTATTTGATTGCAGGATGCGTTTGGCTTTGTTAAAATGAAAAGGAACAGAAACCAAACGGACAAAGGAGCGACATCTAAGATGGAAGCAATCGAATGCATCAAGACGCGCCGCAGCGTGCGCCGCTTTACCGAGGAGCCGGTGACCAAGGAGCTGGTAAACCAGATCATCGAGACCGCCGCCTACGCGCCGAGCTGGAAGAACACGCAGATCGCGCGGTACATCATCGTGACCGATCCGGCGAAAAAGGAACGGCTGGGCGCGTGCATGCTCGGCTTTACGGCCAACCAGAAAACCGCCGCCGGCGCGCCCGCCATTGTCGCCGTGACGATGATAACGGGCCGTTCGGGCTACGAGCGGGACGGCTCGTTCACCACCTCGCAGGGCACGCACTGGCAATCGTTCGACGCGGGCATCGCCACGCAGACGTTTTGCCTTGCCGCGCATGCGAACGGATTGGGCACGGTCGTCATGGGCATTTATGATGAAAAGAAGGTCGCCGAGGTGCTGGATATCCCCGAGGGGCAGCAGGTCGCGGCGCTTCTGGCGCTTGGGCACCCGGCGGAGGAGCCGATGATCCCGAAGCGCAAGGATGTGGATATCCTCGTTTCCTTTCAATAAATGAATTTAGGCTGTCGAAAAACTAGTTTTTCGACAGCCTTCGATCGAAACAAAGCCCCATTTCGATCGAGATTCCGGCTTCTGCGCGCGCCTTACAGGCAGAAGGTGAATTGCCCCTGCGGGGCAAGAGAAGCCGGTCTGGGCCGCACTTGAAGTCGGTTTGTATCAAAACCGAGATACACGGCTCAGGCCGGCCTCTCTTGGCCTACGGCCAATTCACCTTCTGCTCCCGGTTTTGATGGCTTTTGCCACAAGTGGTAAAAGCTTATTTTATGCACGCTGCGGCGTGAGGACTTTTTCGACAAGCTGAATTGAGGCCGGCGGCCACTAAAGTGGCTCCGGCCTCAATTTTTTTACGCGATTTTGTTTTCTAACCTTCGTTTAACCTTCCTGCTGTATAATGAGCTTGTGATCACAAACAACAACCACAAAAAACTTTGAAACAAATCATTTCAGGAGGAAACAATTATGTTGAAACAGAGAATCGCAACCGGCCTGCTTCTGGCCACCGCCGTCACTTCGCTTACCGCGGCTTCCGCTTTTGCCGCGGAGCAGCCCGACGCAGATAAAATGCTTGCCGCCACAGTGAGCATTGCAGCTCACAACGGTGAGGCGCAGGACCCGAACGCCCCCAAGCTTGACCTGAAGACCGATGAAGACGGCAACCAGTATTTAGAAAATGAGGACGGCAGCCGCGTCTATTTCTCTCAGGCAACGCCGGCCGAAGGCGCAAAGGGCGCTGAAAACCCCGATGGCGTGGAGGTTCAGATATCCTATTCCACGTCCGACAGCGAGGACGCAAACGAGAACGTAGAATTGCCGGACGTCAAGACCGACGAAAACGGCGACCAGTATATTGAGATGGAAGACGGCGCGCGCGTCTATATCATGATGAAAAACGCCGAGTGATCTTGTAAACCAAAAAGGATGTGAACCAACGTGAGGCTTCTGATCGTCGAGGACGAAACGGATATGCAGGAGGCCCTGTGCTACGGCCTGCGTAAATGCGGCTATGCCGTGGATTCCACAGGCGACGGCGCGGACGCCGTGGAGCTGTGCGAAATCAATGATTACGATCTGGTGGTGCTGGACCTGAACCTGCCCGGCCTAGACGGCATGGAGGCGCTCGACCGCATCCGGTCGCTGGATAAGCCTACAAAAATACTGATTCTTTCCGCCCGCTCCGAGCTTGCGGATAAAGTTCTGGGGCTGGACGGCGGGGCCAGCGATTACCTGACAAAACCCTTTCATTTTGAGGAGCTGGAGGCGCGCATCCGCGTGCTGCTGCGCCGCTCCTTTATCCAAGAGGAGGCCGTCCTTTCACGGGGCGGCCTCTCTCTGGATACCAACAACAAAACGGCGAGCTTTGACGGCGCGCCGCTGGAGCTGTCGCGGCGCGAGTACGCCGTGCTGGACTATTTGATGGCCCATATGGGCCGCGCGGTCAGCGCGGAGGAACTGCTGGAGCATGTGTGGGATATCGAGACCGATCCGTTCACCAATCAGGTCAAGGTCTATATCAGCATGATCCGGCGCAAGCTGGCGGCCTTTACAAGCGAGAATATGATTCGGAGCATCCGCGGCGCCGGTTATATCATAGACAAGGAGGAAAAACCATGCTGAAAAAGCTGTCTCTTCGCGTGCGGCTGACGCTTTTGTCGGCGCTCGTCATGACCGGCGCGGCCATCATCCTGACCGCCGTGTCCATGTTCAGCGCCGACCATATTTTTGTGCAGAACCTGCCGCAGGATCTGGGCATGAAAACGACCCTTTCCACGACTGCGGTGAAAAGCCAATCCATGCGCAGCGGCGAGGTCAGCTTGACGCAGCCGGAAGCCGATGTTTCGTACTCCGCGCAAACAGGCGAAAAAGGCGAAGCCATGGACGCTGCCGTGATACAGATATCGCTTGCCAAGGCCAGCCGCCAATTCAACCTATGGGGCCTTGCGGGTCTGCTGCTCGTGCTGCTGTTGGGCACGGGCGCGACATGGCTGATGGCTGGCCGCGCGTTGGGGCCGGTGCGCGAGCTTTCCTCCGCCATTGAGGAAGTGGGCGACAGCAACTTCAAGCGCCGTGTGGAGATGCATGGCAGGCAGGACGAGATCGGGCGGCTCGCGCACTCCTTTAACAGCATGATGGACAAGGTGAGCGCCTCGTTCGAGCGGCAAAAACGGTTTTCCGCTTCGGCCGCGCATGAGCTGAAAACGCCGCTTGCCACCATGCAGGTAGGGCTGGAGGTGCTGGAGCTGGACGCGCAGCCCTCGCCCGAACGCATGGAAAAAACGCTCGCCGTGGCAAAAACCAACACCGAGCGCATGATTCACCTATTGGACGACCTGATGCGCCTGTCTTCCGATGAGACCGGCGAAATGTGCGATACCATACCGCTGCGCGAGCTGTTCACTGAAATACAGGCAGAGCTGTTGCCGCAGATTCAGGCGAACCGCCTTTCCGTTTCCATTGAAGCGGAGCCGGAGGCGCAGTTGACCGGCAGCCGCACCATGCTCTACCGCGCGCTGTTTAATCTGGCGGAAAACGCGGTAAAGTACAACCGCGCGGGCGGCTCGATCACGCTTTCCGCAAAGCGGGAGGACGACGCGGTCGAGGTGCGCGTGACCGATACGGGCATCGGCATTCCGGAAGCCGAATTGCCGCATATTTTCGAGCCGTTTTACCGGGTGGACCGTTCGCGCTCCCGCGCGGTCGGCGGTTCCGGTCTGGGACTGAGTTTGGTGCAGGATATCGTGGAAAAGCATGGAGGCGGCATCCGCGTGGAGAGCGCGCCCGGCGAGGGCACCGTGTTCATTTTGCGGTTCCCGGTCGCGCGGTGACAGATCGTCCGCCCGCCGCGCTCGGTCAAGTCCATGTGGCGGGACGGCGCAGAGAAGCGGGCAGTTTTGTTTTGCCGTCGCCCGCGGCGGCGTTCAGTTGGGCCTGCGTTAGAAAAACCGCCTGCGATAGATCGGCGCCGTGCAGGCGCGCGTCGCGCAGGTCGGCGCCCAGCAGATTGCTGCCGCGCAATGTGCAGCCGCGCAGGTCGGCGGCGATCAGCAGCGCCATGGAAAGGTCGCGGCCCGAAAGATCAAAGCGGCGCAGATCGCGGCCGAACAGGTCGCGGGGCAGCGGTTTGCCGGGATTGACCGGCAGCGTTTCCGACGCGGCATGCAGCAGCGGATTGACCTTGCCGCGCCATACGCCCGGATCGAGCGCGGCGAGCGCCGCGGCAGGGGCGTCGGCTTGCCGGTCTATTTCGCCGATCATGCCGCCGATCTGCGCGCGCAGCGCGTCGGGCAGGCGCAGCGAGGCGGCTTCGAGCAGGTACCAAAGCATTTGGTGCAGCCCGTAAACGGAAAGGAACGCGGCGAACATCGTTTCGCGCTCCTCTTCCAGCTCGGTCCAGCTCCGGCCGCCGAAGGTGCGCGCCGTCACCCGTTGTCCCGCGCCGAAGCAGTCGTACGCAAGGCAGCCCTTGAGGCCGCGCGCCTTTAGCGCGCCGTGGATGGCGCAGCGGTGATCGGGCAATAAGTTTTTACAGGGCTTCCCTGCCGATTTATCGGCAGGGAAGCCTTCGCTTTTGGCAAAGTAAAGCGCGGTACAGCACAGGCCGCAGCAGCTGCCACAATCGATGGCAAGGCGGCGGCGCAGCGCCTGATCATTCAAAGCGTGGCGTTCGTTCGGTTCCATGAGGGGTCCTCCTAGCATCCTGTTCTGTTACCAGTGTAGCATAAGAAAAGCGCTGGAACAAGCGCGGAGATTTTTTCAAAAATGACTTGACATTGCAGTTAGCATATGCTAACATATGAACAAGTTAGCAAAGACTAACTAAACGAATAAGCGGCGCGGACCGCGCGGAACCGGACCGCGCCGCAGCCTCTCTATGATGCATGGCAGGCCGTCGGCCTGCGCAAGCTAACGGCAACAGGAGGTGCGTTTTTTGATGATGGAAGGTATGCTTGACCGGCTGCTCGCGGCGTATTGCTCGCCGACGCTGGCCGGTATCAAGGCGGGCAGCTTGGTTGCGTGCGACCGCGCGCTTTACCCCGATCTGCCGCTTCGCATTCGGGATTACCAGCGTGCGTTCGCGCCGCGCGGTTTCCAATTTGAGATCGTCTGCGCGTGCAGGGAACGGTTTCTGCTGCTGGTTTACCACCGGGACCGTCTTGCAAAACAGCTGAGGGATGAACGCGCCGCGCGCTTGCTTGACCATTTCGGTTACCCCGCGGGGCAGGATTTGGACGCGCTCCTGTATCACCTGAAACGCCGTATGGCAGGGTGCGATAGCTTTCCGCACGAAATCGGCCTGTTTTTGGGCTATCCTTATGAGGATGTGGAAGGTTTCATCCGCAACGGCGGGAAGGGCTGCAAACTTTCGCGCTACTGGAAGGTATACGGCGACGCGGAAGAGGCAAACCGGTTATTTGACCGCTTATCGCGGGTATGCCGCGCGGTCGTTTCGCGTGTGGAGCAGGGCGAAAGCCTACTGCACGTGTTCGCCGCGGCATAGAAGCGTTTATATTTTTTCTTACGACAACAGGAGGTTTTTCTATCATGGGTAAAATCGCAGTGATTTATTGGAGCCAGACCGGCAACACCGAAATGATGGCGAACGCGATCGCGGAAGGCATTGCCTCGGCGGGCGTGGAATGCGATGTCAAGCAGGTCTCCGAACTGTCCGCCGCCGATGCGGCCGGGTATGGCAAGCTGGCGTTGGGGTGCCCGGCCATGGGCGCCGAGGTGTTGGAGGAGGCCGAGTTCGCCCCCTTCTTCACCGAGTTGGAGGGCAGGCTGGGCGGCCACAAGGTGGCGCTGTTCGGCTCCTACGGCTGGGGCGACGGCCAGTGGATGCGCGATTGGTGCGAACGCGCCGATCACGCGGGCGCGGACGTTTACTTAAACGAAGGCCTGATGGTAAACGAAACGCCGGACGAGGCGGGCCTATCGAAGTGCCGCGCGTTCGGCGAGGCTTTTGCCGCGTACTAACTTTCTTTGCTCATAACCGCCGCTGCCCGGCGATTATGATACAATATCCTTTCTTGCCCGGGTATCGACGCCCGGCGGCATACCCGCAGCGTATGCCGGTTGCAGCATGGGCCCGCGGCTGTACGGAACAGCAGCCGCGGGCTTCCTCCTGCCAAAAAACGGCGCGCTGGGAAAAGTGGAGTTAGCAATATGCAACAAAATTGCAAATACCCGCTTGACAAGGCGAGTTAGCAATGGTAAACTACAGATACAAAAGGAGTTAGTGGAAACTAACTATACAAAAATTTTGGACGATACTTACCGATTGATTATAAGGAGAGGATGAACATTATGCCGCTGACGATGCTCGACGCAGGTGTGGAGACCACGATCAAAACGATTCGGGGCAAGGACCGTACCCGGCAGTTTTTACAGAACATGGGTTTTGTTGAGGGGAGCAGGATCAGCATTGTTTCCTCGATGGCGGGCAATTTGATCGTATCGGTCAAGGATTCGCGCGTTGCCATTTCGAGTTCGATGGCTTCCCGCATTATGGTTTAAGGAGAGGTTTGACAATGGGTAATTTGAGAACGACAAAGTGCGGCGCGACCGTGACCGTGCGCAAGGTCGAAGGCGAGGGCGCGGTGCGCCGCCGCATCATGGATATGGGCATTACGCGCGGCGCTGAAATATTTGTGCGTAAGGTAGCGCCGCTCGGCGACCCGGTAGAGGTCACGGTGCGCGGCTACGAGCTTTCGCTGCGCAAGGCGGACGCTGAAAAAATTCTGGTAGACTAAAAATTTTACATAGGGGTTAGCGACACCTAACCCGAGAAAGGGGAATCATCTATGCAGGTTCGTTTGGCGCTTGCCGGCAACCCGAACTGCGGCAAAACCACAATGTTCAACGAACTCACCGGCGCCACCCAGTATGTGGGCAACTGGCCCGGTGTAACGGTGGAAAAGAAGGAGGGACGCTGGAAGGCGGATCGCGAGATTTCGATCACCGACCTGCCGGGCGTTTATTCGCTGTCGCCCTACACGCTGGAGGAGGTCGTCACCCGCGATTATCTGATCGAGGAAAAGCCGGACGCGGTGATGGATTTGGTCGACGCTTCCAATATCGAACGCAACCTGTATTTGACCACGCAGCTGATCGAAATGGGCGTGCCGGTCGTGCTGGCGCTCAATATGATGGACCTTGTGCGCAAGCGCGGCGATAAGATCGATACGAAAAAGCTTTCCAAAACGCTCGGCGTGCCGGTGGTGGAAACCGCGGCGGTCAAGAGCGAGGGCGTGCAGGAGCTGGTGCAGGCCGCGCGGCGCGCGGCCCAGAGCGGGCAGGCGCCCGCGCCGTTTGCTTATCCAGAGGCTGTGGAAAAAGCCGTGGCCGATATCGAGGCGCTGATCGTGGGTGCGGTGGACGCGGCCCAGCTGCGCTGGTACGCGGTCAAGCTGTTTGAACGGGATGAGAAGGTGCGGGAGCGTCTTAGTCTGGCGGGCGAAACCATGGATCAAATCGAGCGCATCGTTTCCTCTACCGAGGACGCGCTTGACGACGACGCGGAATCCATCATCACGGACGCGCGCTACCAGTATATCGCGGAGGTGGTGCGGGCCTGCGTGGTCAAGAAAAAAGCGGCGCAGTCCGCTTCGGACAAGATCGATCGGATCGTCACGAACCGCATTTTGGCGCTGCCGATATTTGCACTTGTCATGCTGGTGGTGTATTATGTATCTGTGACCACGGTCGGCACGCTGCTGACCGATTGGACGAACGACACCCTGTTCGGCACTTGGATCATTCCGGGCGCGCAGTCCTTATTTGAAGGCATGGGGCTGATGCCTTGGCTGACCGGCCTGCTGGTGGATGGCATTCTGTCCGGCCTTGGCGCGGTAATCGGGTTTGTGCCGCAGATGCTGGTGCTGTTCTTCTTCCTCGCGGTATTGGAGGATTGCGGTTACATGGCGCGCGTGGCCTTTATCATGGACCGTATTTTCCGCAAATTCGGCCTTTCGGGCAAGTCCTTTATCCCGATGCTGATCGGTTCGGGCTGCGGCGTGCCCGCCGTCATGGCCTCGCGCACCATCGAACAGGAGCGCGACCGCCGCATGACGATCATGACCACCTGCTTTGTGCCCTGCTCGGCCAAGCTGCCGATCATCGCCCTGTTCGCGGGCGCGATTTTTGGCAACGCGGGCTGGGTGGCGTTCTCGGCTTACGTGATCGGCATACTTGCAATCATTGTTTCGGGCATTCTGCTCAAGAAAACGCGCATGTTCGCGGGCGATCCCGCGCCGTTCGTTATGGAGCTGCCCGCCTACCATGTGCCCGCGGCGGGCAATGTGCTCCGCTCAATGTGGGAGCGCGGCTCCTCGTTCATCCGTAAGGCGGGCACGGTCATTTTACTTTCGACGATCGTCATCTGGTTCGGCCAGAGCTTTGGCTTTGAAGGCGGCTCGTTCGGCATGGTGGAGGATATGAACCATTCGGTGCTCGCCGCGGTCGGCAGCCTGCTCGCGCCGCTGTTCGCACCGCTCGGCTGGGGCGACTGGAAAGCGACGGTGGCCACGGTCACCGGTTTGGTGGCGAAGGAAAACGTCGTGGCGACCTTCGGACAGCTCTACGACTTCGCGGGCGAGCTGAGCGAGGACGGCGCCGAGATCTGGGGCACGCTGGCCGCCGGGTTCACCGCCGTATCCGCTTATTCGTTCATGGTGTTCAACCTGCTTTGCGCGCCGTGCTTCGCGGCGATGGGCGCGATCAAGCGCGAAATGAACTCGGCCAAGTGGACGTGGTTCGCGATCGGCTACATGACCGTGTTCGCCTATACCATTTCGCTGATGATCTATCAGTTTGGCGGCCTTTTGACCGGCGCACTCTCCTTTGGCGCGGGCACGGTCGCGGCGATCATCATACTGCTTGCCTATCTTTACCTGCTGTTCCGCCGCCCGGCCCGTTCGGATACGACGCGCGGCCTGAAGCGGATGAGCGTGGAAGCGGGCTAAGCAACAGAAAGGAAGCGACCCCTTGTTATGATTCCTACGATTATTGTATCAGCCTTGCTGCTGGCGGCGGTGTTCTTCGCGTTCCGCAAGGTGCGCCGTCAGGTCAAGAACGGCGAGTGCCCCGGCGGCTGCGCCGGCTGCTCTCATCAGTGCGCCTGCCACGGTGAAAAGAAATAATTAACAAAACGCGCGCCGCAAAGTGATTTGCGGCGCGCATTTTTTGCCGGTCGTGGAACGCGGTGTTAGACGGCGCGCGGCCACCTGTGCTATACTGTTCTGTAGAGGTGATCGATATGACTTTTTCATACTTTGCTTTGAGGTGCCGCCTGTGAAAACGATCGGTATTTTGGCGCATGTGGACGCGGGCAAGACCACCTTGTCCGAGCAGATATTATACCGCGCGGGCGTGCGGCGCACGCTGGGGCGCGTCGATGAGGGCACGGCGCTGCTCGACGCGGACGAGATAGAGCGGCGGCGCGGCATCACGGTCTTTCTGGGGCTGGCGCCCTTTACGCTGGACGGGCAGGAATTCACGCTGCTCGATACGCCGGGACACGCGGATTTTTCGGCCGAGACCGAGCGCGCGATCGCGGCGATGGACGCGGCCGTTGTCGTGGTCAGCGCGGTCGAGGGCGTGCAGGCGCAGACCGAGGCCCTGTGGGAGCTGCTGCGCGAAAAGGGCGTGCCCACGCTGTTTTTCATCAACAAGACCGACCGGGAAGGCGCGGACGCGGCCCGCGTGACCGGCGCGCTGCAAACGGAGCTGCGCGCGCCCGCCTGCCTGTATGAGGAAAGCGAGCGTGCGGCGGAATTTCTCGCGGGGCTAGACGACGCGCTGCTCGAAGCCTATTTGGAGCAGGGCGGCTTTGCCGTGCGGCCCGCCGCCGCGCGGCTTTTCCGCGAAGCGCGGTATTGCCCCGTGCTTTGCGGCGCGGCGCTCCGGGGCGAAGGGGTGGACGAGCTGCTTGCCGCGCTTTCGTATTTGGTGGAGCGGCGGCCGGCGCACACGCGCACGATCACGCCGTTCCGCATCCGGCACGAGGCGGGCTTTGGGGCGCGGCTGACGTTTGTGCGCGTCACGGGCGGCCCCCTGCGCGCCAAGGAGGTATGGAACGGCGAAAAGATAAGCGAGCTGCGGGTATACACCGGCGAAAAGTTCGTCACCGTTCCGGAGGTGGAGGACGGCGCGGTCTGCGCCGCCACGGGCCTGACCCTGCCGCTGCCCACCGCGGGGGCCGTACAGCCGGTGCTGACCGCGCAGGTGGAAACCACGGCCGACCGCGACGAAGTGCGCCGCGCGCTGGACACATTGACCGATGAGGACCCGCTGCTCGCGGCGAACTGGCGGGCGGATACAGGCCGGTTCGAGGTACAGGCCATGGGCGAGATCCAGCTAGAAGTTTTGGGCGAGGTGCTGCGCACGCGCTTCGGCATAGAGGCGGCGTTCAGCGAGGGGCGGCCCCTTTACCGCGAAACGATTCTCAACACCGTGACCGGCTACGGTCACTATGAACCGCTGCGCCACTATGCCGAGGTGCATTTGCGCCTTGTGCCGGGCGAACGGGGCGGCGGCGTCACGTTTGACAGCGCGTGCCCGACCGACGTGCTGCCCGCGCAGTTCCAGCACGCGGTGCGCACGCATTTGTTTGAAAAGCCGCTGCGCGGCGTGCTGACCGGCGCGCCCCTGACCGATGTGCATATCACGCTTTTAACCGGCCGCGCGCATGAGAAACATACCGAAGGCGGCGATTTCCGCGAAGCGACGCGGCGCGCCGTGCGGCAGGGCCTGATGCAGGCGGAAAGCCGGCTGTTGGAACCGTATTACGCCTTTACGGTGCGCTGCGGCGCGGATAGCGCGGGGCGCGTGCTGGCTGCTTTGCAGCGCATGGGCTGCGATTTTACGCCCATGGACGCTGGCGCGGGCCGGTTTGGCGCTTCGGGCCGGGGGCCCGCCGCGCCGCTTGCCGGATATGCGCGCGAGCTGGCCGCCGATACCGGCGGCACGGGCCGCCTGCGCCTTGCGTTTGACGGGTACGAGCCCGTGCGCGAGCAGGACCAAGCGGTGGCCGCGGTGGGCTATGACCCCGCGCGGGATACGGAAAACCCCGCGCACTCCGTATTCTGCAAGAAAGGCGCGGGCTACCCGGTGCCGTGGGACGAAGTGCCGCTGATGATCCACTGCAAATGAAGGGCTGGGAAAACAAGGGCAGCGACTTGATAAAAAGAGTACCGCGAACGAAACGCGTGCGTTTCGTTCGCGGTACTCTTTTTATTTGGGGAAGAGCAGGCGCAGCGCAAAGGTGCTTTTGGTCTGCTGGTAGTCTAAAACGGCGTGGTATTTTTCCGCGAAAGCGGCGATGGATTTTGCGCCGTAGCCATGGTCCGGCCGGTCGGTCGTGGGCAGCCCGGTGGTAAGGTCGACGGCGACGGGCGCGCTGATCGTGTTTTCGATGGCGAGAAAGAACGGGCCCATACAGCCGCCGTCCACCACGCGGATGCAGCGCGGCGTTTCCGGCGGCAGGCAGGAACAGGCGTTGAGCGCGTTTTCAAGCGCGTTGGAAAGCACCACGGCGAACTCGGTCATATCGACGGGCAAATCCTCGGGTACCGTCAGGCTCACGGTGAAGTCCACGCCCAGATCAGCCGCCTGCGCGGCGGTCAGCGACAGCACGGTGTCGATCAGCACGCTGCCGGTATAGCGGTGCAGCTGGCCGATCCCGGCAAGCTGGGTCAGGTCCTTGTCCATCGTGCTCACCACCTTGAGCAGCTCGGCGGCGTCGCCCGCGAGCGCGCTGCTTTTCAGTAATTGGAGAAAGTGCCGCAGATCATGCCGGAAGATGCGGTTCATCCGTTCGGCGGAAAGGATGCGTTCGGTCTGCTGCTCCAACGCGTGGATTTGCGCGACCAGCACGGCTTCGTTCTGCTGCGCGCGGTACTGCTCCTGCATGGACTGAAGGAAATGGTGGATGGTGACATAAATAAGCGGCGTGATCGCGCACAGGGCGACGGCGGTCCACACATCCACCGCTTCACGGTGCAGAAAAAGCGGCATCAAATAACATGAGTTGATCGCGAAAAGCAGCGAAAGCGGAATCAGCGTGAGCCATACCCACCCGGCTGCCGCGGAATGCAGCATACGCAAGTACGGCGCCCGGCACATAAAATAAAAAATGGGCAGCAAAATAAGGGTGACCACGATCTTGACGACCAGCCACGCGGGCGTGCCGAGCGGTACGAATATGCTGATGACCGCGTTCAAAACGGTGATGAGCAGCGCGACCGTGACCGTGGTAAAAAAGAAAGCGTCCGTCCCGGCACTTGGTAAACAGATAAAACAGCCCGCACGCGATCAGGATCGGCACCGAGCCGACCAGATCCCGCCCGTAACGGTCGCAGCCGAACAGGTGGTAGATCGCACCGGCCGCCGCGAGCGCCGCGATGGCCACGATAACGGCGGCCCAGCGGATCAGCCGCGCGGATAGGATCCATTCATCCACCAGCATGACGACAAAGGGGATCGCCAGCGGCAGCATGGTGGCAAGCGCAAGAAAGGCATAGAAATCAAAGGATTCCATCAGTACCCCGCCCTGAATTTAAAAAGTTCATGTAGGCGCGGCGCACCTCGCCCATACGCAAACGGGAAATCGGGACCTGCGAGTCATCGTCCAAAACCAGTTCGTGCGGCGAAAAATGCAGCACATGTGCGGCGTTGACCAAATAAGATTGGTGCGGCCGCAAAAACCGCTTGTCCGCGATCAGCTCGGCCAGCACTTCGTTGAAGGGGATACGCAGCACCTTGCTTTGGATCGTCTCCCCGCTTTGCATGTGGTAGTGGAACACGTGACCGGTCACTTCGACAAAAACGATGTCGCTTAGCGCCACGCGCATGTCGCCCATCAGCGCGCGCACCGTGGCGCAGGTGTCGATCTGCGCGCCAAGGTGGGCGACCACCTCGTCCAGCGCGGCAAACATCGTATTTTGGTCGACAGGTTTGATCAGATAGTTCGCCGCGCGCACACTGAACGCTTCCACCGCGTATTCGCGCGATACCGTCAGGTAAATAACAGTGTGGTTTTTGCCGGTGCGCGCCAGCACGCGGGCCAGATCGATCCCATCCGTATCGGGCAGCAGCATGTCCAGCAGGTACAGATCGAAATGCGCGCCGCGCTGCAACGCGTCGAGCAGCATGCGGCCGGTCTGAAAATGCTGAAATTGCATCTGAAGATGGGGGCGCGCTTGTCCGTAGCGCGTCAGCAGGCCACGGGTCCGTTCGGCATCCGCCAAGGTGTCTTCACATATGGCGATATGTAGCATGGTTTGGTCTCCTGTCTTTTCATGATATGGCAGCCTGTAAAAAAAGCGCCAAATCCTCTCGCATATAGTGTACACTGAACTGGCAAAAAAGTAAAACTGGATATGTGTAAACAAGGCCTTTTGTGGGCAAAACGCTGGTTTTCGGGTCGGAAAATTTTACGAAAAAAATGATAAAACGCCGGAAAATAGCGAAAAGAAACGCAATATCACAGAAAATGTCGAGCTTTCACAGAAGATGATGCGAAAAAAGAACTGTTTTACGGTACAATTAAATCAAACGGAGAAATACCGCGAATCTTGGCGGTATAAAGAGAGGGATAAAGACATGGAGGTTGTACTGTACGAGGGGGCGCCGATTCATCCACGACGGGTACAGGAGCTGGCCGGTCAGGCGGTACACGCGTTTGAAGGCGCGGATATCCACTTGATACACTGCACGACCGAGCAGGAGCTTTCCGCCGCTATTTGCGGAGCGGCGGCGAGGGATGTGGCCGGCCGTATCGATGCGTTCCCGTTCCGCACGCGCCTGAAAACGCACCTGCTCCGCTTGCCGCAGATCCGCTATTTCCGCTCGGCGGATCACCACCTCTACGCCACGCTGACGACGGGGGAAACGCTCGTCAGCCGCACCATGCGCATTTCGGCGCGGGCCGCGCTGGCCCCGCTGCTCGACCGGCGCCTGTTCTTTCAAATTAGCAAATCCACCTTTGTGAACATGGCGCATGTCGGCTCGGTCTCGCTGGACGGCGTGCATCTGGACGATGGGGCGGTCCTAGCGATCTCGCGCAAATACTATGCCGAGTTTTTGGCATGGAGCAAGGCGGCAAAGGGTAAAAAACACGACTGATGAAAGAAAAACAACGGGACGCCGCAAAAGACGCGGCGTCCCGTTGTTTGCGATACGGCGATGATTTGGATTTTCCTGTCGAAGAAATGATAAAAAACTATTGATTTGGAAGATTGTGTATGGTATGATTTGTAATATAGTGTAAGTGGTGTAAAAGTTAGCTGGGAGAAGGGATACAGAATTATGAAAGCAACCGGAATGACAAGAAAGCTGGACGAGCTGGGCCGCGTCGTTTTGCCGATCGAGCTGCGCCGATCCATGGGGATCGAGATCAAGGACGCGCTTGAAATCTTCGTGGACGACAACCGGGTCATTTTGAAAAAGTACCAGCCGGGCTGCATTTTTTGCGGTAACGCGGACAAGGTGACGCATTATAAAGGAAAGTACCTTTGCAAGCGCTGCTTGAAAAAGATAAAAGAAGCGTGATTCCCTGCAAACCAACCATCGTCCCGGCGCGTTTTGATACAACGCGCCGGGGCTTTTTTTCTGCAAGAAGGGGGCTGCGACGAAACGCGTTTCGTCGCAGCCCCCGTTGGTCCGGGTTTGGGTTAGCGCAGGGCCGTCCACTTTTCGTGAACGCCGTCAGCCTTGCGGTCGTAATCGTGGGCGTTCGCGGCTTCCTGAATATCGAGGTAGTACCAGCGCGCGGCGTCCGTGTTGTCTGTAAAGGTCTGCATGCCGGGCAGCAGGTCGCTTGCCGCTTCGGGCGCGCGGTTCAGCACGCGGTTGACGAGGGTGACCGCTTCGGCGCGGGTGATGTACCGGTCGGGCTCAAAACGGCCGTCAGGGGTACCCCTGACCCAACCACGCATATATGCGTGGTTTATCTCATTTCTAGCCCAGTGGTTCGCAATGTCGGGGAATTGGTCCGCGCCGTCGTAATCGGAGGGATCGAACCGGGCGGCAATGGCGGCGAACTCGGCGCGGGTAATCGGGCGCTCGGGGTAGAATTTACCGTCCTTTTCGCCCTTCAAAATGCCCGCGTTTGCGAGGGTGGCGATCGCTTCGGCGCTCCACCGGCTGCTTGCCACGTCCGGGAACGGGCTGGACGTGGTATGGTATGCGTCGCGCGTCGCATCGTCCAGCAGGCGGTAGAAAATGGCCGCTACTTCTTCACGGGTGATGTTCGCTTCGGGCCGGGCCGAGCCGTCCGGGTAGCCGCTCAGATAGGCGATATGGTCCTCTTGGTTGAGCCCGGGGGCCGTTCCCTTCGCGTTCCACACCGCGTACAGGTTCAGCGTGTTCGCGGGCATTTTGATCTGCTCGCTTGCCTTGTATTTTACGCTTCCGCTCGCGCTTTCGGCCCAGCCCGCGAAGGTCTTGCCTTCCGGCGCTTTAAACAGATCGGCCGCCTTAAGCGTTACCGACGCGCCCGAGCGGTGGCCGCTGTCGCGCACATCCGCCGGGCCGTTGGCATAGTTCGCGTGGTAGACGACCGCGTAGGTGGGCGTGCTGCTCGAAGAAGAATTGTGGTGCTCTTCCTCTTCCTCCGCCGCGCCGGGGACGATGGCGGCGAACAAATAGGATTCGCCGCCCGCGTAGGTGATCGTACTGTTCGACGGGCTGCCTGCAAGGTGCTTGTAGGAATGGGCGCGCGCTTCCGTGTCACGGTCCAGCGTGTACAGCTCGGCGTGCGTATTCGTGGAGGGGATAATGGTGAGACCCTTCGGTACGGGTGAAACCGTCCCTTCCGGTGTTTCTCCGCCCAGCATTGCCACATTGCCCGCGTCGCCGGTGACGGTCACGGGCGCGTCCAGCGTGCCGTAGGTGGAAAAATCGCCGCCGGTGAACGTGGCGGACGCGGCGGTCAGTCCACGGATCGAGGGCCGGAGAGAACTATCGGGGTCGGTTTCCAGATAATCGGTATGGAAGGTCAGCGCACCGCCCGGCGCGTGGATCGCGTCGCCGTCGCTGTTTTCCAAGGCGCTATTCGCGGACAGCTCGATATCGACAGCCGTGTTTTCCGGCAGTTTGACGCCGCCCGCGAGATACAGGCTATTATTCGTGTCGTCCTGCGTAAAGGCGGTGAGCGCCAGCCGCGCGTGCGCGCCGTCCGCGGCGGGCGTCCAATGGACCGTGCCGGGATAGGAAGGCGATCCGTCGTATTTCGGCATTTCGACAAGGAAGAGTTTTTCCGCTGTTTCGCCGGTAAGGTCGAGCGCATCCTCCGCGCCAATGATCTCGTCCAGCGTTTGGTCAATCACGGTCAGGCCGCTCGTATCGCCCTCTACCGTGCCTTCCACACCGCCGATGACCCGCGCGTTCACGCCTGCGGCGACCGTGACGGCGCCGCCATGGGTTTGGATGCCGTGCGAGTTGCCGCCCACGGTGACGCTGCCGCCTTCGAGCGATACCGTACCGGAAACTTGTGATATGTTATCCATATCAATGCCCCGATCGCCCAGACACGTCAGTGTGCCAGAGCCGGAAACGATCAGGCTTGTTTGGGAGTCATCATAGATACCGCTGCTGTCTGTCAAAAACGCGCCGGTAGCGGTATCCCTGCCGCCATAGCACTCGATTTTGCCGTGATTGACAATCGTCAGAGAAATCACTGCATATATGCCGGCGTCCGTGACAGTGGGGTACTCACTGTCGCCGCCAATGGCGGTCAGGGAAGCGTCAGGATCAACAGTCAGGGTGAGGGCGGCGCCCGCAAGACCTAGAGAGAACCCCCTCCGTCCAGAGAGAATGGGTCCGTAGAACGCGCAATCGCCGCGCACGGTTAAACTGCTGTTGTGCGGTAGTTCGAGACCGGCCGAGGAAATATTACTATTCGCCTCTGCGCGCTGCCTGAGGTTGTAAGCGGTAATGTTGACAGCGCTCCTAGACGAGGTGAGGTTACCAAACCGCAACCCGCCTTCGACCTCCTCGCCCAGCGAGGTGGCGAGGACGTGGGTCACATCGTCCGCGACCTCATAGGTTTCCAGATTGCTGCCCAGTTCGACGTAGACGAATTTGCCGTCCGCCGGGATGGTGTAGGGCAGGCTGTTCGTACCGCAGACCACCTCCATGGACTCGCCCGTGTCGTTTTGTATGGTCTCTCCGTGGGTCACCGTACGCGGCCCTTCCTCCGCCAGCGCGGCCGTGGGCAGCAGCGTCAGCAGCAGGCAGGCGGAAAGCAGCGCCGCCGCCCAGCGTTTGAACAGATGGGATCGGTGTGTCATAATAAGTTCCCCTCCTTTAAAAATCGGCAGGGGGAAAAGCCCCCTTGAAAAATGAAAGCACCGGCCGCCCGCGTACAGCGGGAAGCCGGTGTTTTCTTGCTCGCACACAGTATAACACAGTTTTTGGCCCACGGCGCGAAAATGAAGAAAATTTCATTTTCGGGGGGACATAGCCCCCGGGGGAGGGGTAGGGACAGAACCGCCAGAAAGCCTTCCGCGTCGCGCTCCCAAGTAAACGTGCCGCCGTATTTTTCGGCGGTCTCGCGCAGGATGGAAAGGCCGAAGCCGTGCGCGGTCAAATCGGCTTTGCTGGTGCGCCCCGCGTCGGGCGGCGGCGCGGCGTTGACGCAGCGCAGAACGAGCGCGCCGCTCTCCGTGCCGCAAGAGAGGGAGAGCCAGCGGTCGCTCGGATCGGGCAGGCGGGCGGCGGCTTCCACCGCGTTGTCCAGCAGGTTGATCAAAAGCGAGGTCAGGTCGTCGTCCCTGATGGGCAGGGCCTCGGGCAGGGGGCAAAGCTCCAGCCCGGCGTAGGTATCGTGCGCCCGCGCCTGTTCCAGTTCGATGGAGAGGATGGCGTCCACCAGACTGTTGCCGGTGTAGGTTCCGGCGCTCGGCCCGCTGGCGGGGGTCAGCGAATCCAGATAGGCGCGCAGCTCATCCAGCGCGCCTTCGTCCAGATAATGGCGAACCAGCGTCAGGCGGGAGCGGGTTTCGTGCAGATCGCGTCGCGCCCGCTCCACATAGCCCCGCTGCAAGCGCGCGTGCGCGGCGCGGGCGGCAAGCTGCGTTTCCGCAAGCTGCTTTTGCGCGCGCAGCGCGGCTTCTTCCCGGTATACCTGTATGGTATCGCCCCAAATCAAGGCGGTGTACAGCAAAATGAGCAGCCCGCCCGCGATCTCGACGAACCAGCCGAGCAGGATCGGTTCGTGCAGGGGCAGCAGCCGGTCCATCACAAGGGCGGAGGCAAACACGCAGCCGCCCGCGAGCAGGGCGGCGGAACCGCGCGCGCCGCGCCGCAGCGCGTAAACGGCGGTAGCGAGCAGCCAAATCGCGGCCAGCCATTTCCACACGCCGAGCACGCGGCTCCACAAAAACAGCGGCGCGGCGCTTTGCACCGGAAACAGCGGCTGCAATAATACGCCCAAGCAGAGCAGCCCGCCCGCCGCGAGCGCGGGATAAAGCGCCCTTTTGGGGGGACGGCACAAACCGCCCTGCACCCAGAGCAGCGCGGGGAACACGCCGTAATAGCACAGCCGCCGCAACAGCGAAACCGCGGCGCCTTGCAGGCCGAGCGCCTGCGCGAGCGGCCAAGCCGAGGAACCGGCAAAGCACACGCACAAAAGGGTAAGCGCCAGATAGGGCGGGCGCGCGCCGCGCGACGCGCCAAGCAGCAGGCAGAGCAGCGCCTGCAGCAGCGCCGCGCCGCAAAATAGGCTGTGCAGCGCCAGCCGGGCCGAGGAAACACGGCCCACTGCTTCCGGGCTGCCGAGCGCGGGCGGCGTGACCATGCCGGAGTAAAAGCCGGTCTCATCCGCGACCTGTACCACGATTTCGATCTGATCCGCCGCGGTGAAGGCGACCATGCGGCTATCCGGCGCGGGGGCGTTTTGGTCGCCCATGCGCACGCTCTGCATCAGCTCCCCATTCACCCACAGCCGCCAGCGGGAATGGATTTCGGTCAGCTCCAAGGCAAATTGCCGGGGCCTTCCGTCCAGCCGGATGACCGCGCGATAGGTGGCCGCGCCGTGCGGATCGGCCGCCGGGTCGCCCAGATCGAAGCCGCCGTATTGGCCCAGATAAAGGGACGCGTCCGGCGCGCGGGCGGCGGCCTCGTCCGGGGTAAGCAGCGCGCCCTGATAAAAGGTCCAGCCGTCGGCCAGATAGAAAAGGGGGTGGCTGTCGTACCAGCTCATATCAAGCTCGGTCACGCCGTCCGCCGCGTAAGGGCGCGGCTGGGTGTAGCGGTTGTCCAGCCGGTAACACAGGTAATAAACAAGGCAACTGAAAAGGACGGACGCCGCCAGCACAAGCGGCAGCGCTTTGGTCTTTTTCATGCGCGCCGTCCCCCTTTCCGTCGGACAAGGCGGGCGCACACGGCGGCGGCAAGCAGCGCGCAAAGGCCGAGCGCGTGCGCCGCCAGAACGGGCGCGCGCGCAGGCTGCGCCGGGGCGGGCGGGGCGCTCGCCGCTTCGTCTTGCGGCGGCTGCTCGGGCAGGTCGGGCGCGGGCGGCTGCACCGGGTCGTCTTGCCCGGGCTGCGGTTCGGGCAGGGGCAGGGCGGGCGCTTCCCGCAGGTCGGGCTCGGGCAGGGGCGCGGGGGCGGCCAGCACCGCTTTGGGCGGAAAGATCACCGGCGCGGGCGCTTTTGCAAACGGCGCGGCCCCGGCGGCGGGGGCCGGGGCGGGCTCTTGCGCCGTGTCCGGCAGGGGGAGGCCGGGGCGGCCGCTCCGGTAACGGGCGGCATGTTCTCCGCAATCTCCGTTTCGGGGGCGGGCGGCGCGGAATCCGGTTTCGGGTCGCTATGCTGGCTGTGGCCGCTCCCCCCGGAGGATGGCGTTTCCACCGGCGGGGGAATGATATCCGCCGGCGGCAGGTCGCCCTGCTCGGTGCGGTCGCCGCCGTCCCAATCGCCGCCGCCGTTCCAGCGGTAATCATCATAATGTAAATAGCGTATCCGGTTGGACTGGCCCGCCATCGGTCCGCCGGAGACGTTCAGGCAGAACAGATAGTCGTGGTTTTGCAGGGGCAGGGCTTCCAGCGTCGCCCCGGTCGGGGTGATCGCCGCGCCGGGCAGCCCGGCGGCGTTTTCCCAACTGCGTCCCTCGTCCGCGGAGTAGTAGAGCGTGAGCTGGTCCGCGCCGGTAATCTCGCGGTAAAAGCGGATGTAAACGCCCTCGCCCGCGTCCTCGATATCGCGGATGTAGGGCTTTTGCGGATCGACAAGGTAAAGCGGCACGGTACGCTCCGGCAGTTCGACGCCGCCCACGGTTCGCGCAAGCGGCTTGCCGGTCAAGCGGTAGACGCCCGGGCGGGAAAGCTCGTCCGGCGCGCCCTCCCATTGGGCGGGGACGGAGAACAGGAGGGAGGAAAGGCGGTCCTCCACGTCGCACAGGGCGTATCTGGCGCTGTTGTTCAGGGCGTTCGCGAGCAGCGCGTTAAGCTCCTCCTGCGATGCGCCGGCATTCAGATAAAGCCCGTTTTCCGTGAGTCGGTCGCCCGGCACGGCGCGGCGCTCAATCACCGCCGCGTCCGGCGGCAGGGGATCGGCCGTGGAGCAGTCCAGCGTCAGCGCGGGCGCGTCCGCGATCAGGCCGTCGCTGCGTATCTCGCTGAAGATCAGGCGCACCGGAACGTCGGCGCGCAAGGCTGCCGCGCCCTCGCCCGAAGCGGACACGCGGCAAAGGGTCAGGTCCGCCTGATCGCTCCCGGAGAGGGACAGCGCGCAGGCGCCGCGCCCCTCCGCGCGTATTTCCATATTCCGTATGGAAAGCGCGGGGCCGGAAAGCGCGACCGCCACGGCGTCCTCGCCAATGGAATAAACGGTCACGCCATCCGTGGTCAGCGTGCCCGCGATCTGCATAAGGGGCCGCGGCGCGCCCGAGCCGGTAATTGATACCGGGCCGGAAAGCGAAAGCGCCGCGTTTTCGGGAAGAATCAAGCTATGCTCGCCCAAATCCACCGTGACGGGATTTTGAAGGTCGATCTTTAACGAAGCCGAATCGGCGAGCGTGATGTCGGCCGTGACGGTGATCGTGCCGCCCTCGTCCCGCGCAAGCAGCTCGGCCAGCGCTTCGGCGGTCGCGCACTGTTTTTCGGCGGGCGGTTCGTCCGCGGCGCGCACCGGCGCGGGCAGAAGCGACAATAGAACGAAAAAAAGCGCCAAACAGCGTTTAACCATGGGGCTCCTCCCCTCGCAAGATCAGGCGGTAACCGCGCATTCGGATGTTTTCAATGGTGGCGTGGTGCTGGCCCGCGGTGCTTTCCAGCTTTTTGCGCAGCGAATAGATGTGCGAAGTCACGGTGCGCGGGTCCTCGCACACGGCAAGGCCCCATACCGCGGTGTAAAGCTCGTCCGCGGTGGCGTAGCGGTTGCGGGTGCGCATCAGCAGGGCGAGCAGCTGAAATTCCTTGGGGCTGAGCAGCAGGTCGTGGTCCTTCCAGTAGGCGCGGTGGTTTATCTCGTCCAGCCGCAGCGGGCCGCCCGCCTCGGCGGCGGACTGCCGGAGCAGCGCCGTGCGGCGAAGCTGCGCTTCGATGCGGGCAAGCAGCTCCTCCATGCGGTAAGGCTTTACAATATAATCGTCCCCGCCCGCCCGCAGGCCCTGTATGACCTGATCGCTATCCGCCAAGCAGGTGAGAAACAGCACGGAAACAGAACCCAACCCGTGCAGATCGCGGCATAGGTCAAGGCCGGAGCCGTCCGGCAGCAGGATATCCAGCACGATCAGATCGGGCGTATGCTCGCGCAGGCGCTGGCGCGCTTCCGCTATGTTCATCGCAATCGCGACACGGTACCCCTCTTTTTCAAGGCGGCGGCGGTTGTGGTTCAGAATCGTTTTGTCATCCTCTACCAATAGGATGTGGTATGGCTTCATGTAGGCTCCCCCTGTTCTTGCCTTTGCTACTATAATTGTAACTGCTGGTGCGCGTAAAAGCAAGAAACGCTTGGCTGAAAGAGATGGAATACCAAGGGAAACCAGATTGTAAACCTAAATGCATAAATTGGTTTACAATGGAGAGGAACCATGCTATAATGTGGGAAAAGCGGGCGGCATGCCGCGCCGCGTCCGGTATAGGAGGAATGAGAAAACAATGAAAACCGCTGTTTCCACCCGGCATATGGTGCTGTGCGCGCTCTTTGCCGCGCTGATCGCGGCGGGGGCCTTTTTACAGGTGCCCGTGCCGTTTATGGATTATTTCACGCTGCAATTTCTGTTCGTTATCCTCGCGGGTATGCTGATGGGCGGCAAGCGCGCCGCGATCTCGGCCGGGGTGTATGTGGCCGTCGGCCTTTGCGGCATTCCGGTGTTCGCGGCGGGCGGCGGGCCGCAGTATATTTTCCGGCCCAGCTTCGGGTATTTGCTGGGGTTCATTGCCGCCGCCGCGCTGACGGGCTTTTTGTGCGAGAAAATGCAGGCCGCGCGGTTCCGCGATTTTCTGCCCGCGGCCTTTGCCGGGCTGGCGGTGACATATCTGATTGGCTTTGCCTATAAGTACATGATCCTGAACTTTCATTTGGGGCAGAAAACGCCGCTCGCCGTGATCTTCCTTTCGGCTTTTCCACTCGACCTGCCCGGCGATATCCTGCTGTGCATCGTGGGTTCGGGGCTGGCCGGGCGGCTGCGCGCGGCGCTGAAAAAGGAGGAATTGCTGTGAACCGTTTAGAAGAAGCCAAGCAAAAAGCGCTGAAAGGCGACGGCGTGAGCCGGGACGAGGCGCTGTGGCTGTTTGAATCGGACGACCTCACCGCCCTTTGCCGCGCGGCGGACGAGATACGCGACGCCCGCTGCGGCAACGCGTTCGATCTGTGCTCGATCGTAAATGGCAAATGCGGCCGCTGCTCGGAGGACTGCCGGTTTTGCGCGCAGTCGGCCCGCTATCCGGCGGAGACCGGCGCGTATCCGCTGCTTGCGGCGGACGAGCTTGCGGCCCGCGCCAAAGCGGATCATGAACAGGGCGTGCGGCGGTTTTCCATCGTCACCGCGGGGCGCACGCTGTCCGAAGCGGAGACCGAAGCGGTGTGCGCGGCGGTCCGCGCGATCCGCGAAGCGTGCGGCGTTTCGGTATGCGGCTCGCACGGGCTGCTGTCTTATGAGCAGCTTGTCCGGCTGCGGCAGGCGGGCGTTGCCCGGTACCATTGTAATCTGGAAGCCTCGCGGCGGTTTTTTCCGCAGGTGTGCACCACCCATACCTATGACGATAAGATCGCGGTGATTCAAAACGCGATGCGCGCCGGGCTGACGGTGTGCAGCGGGCTGATCATCGGTATGGGCGAAACGGCGGCGGACCGTATCGATCTTGCGCTCGATCTGCGCGCGCTCGGCGTGCGCTCGGTGCCGGTCAATGTGCTTACGCCGATTCCCGGCACGCCGTTCGAGCAGCTGCCCGTGCTGACCGAGGACGAGGTCTGCCGCACGGCGGCGGTCTTTCGCTTTGTGCTGCCGCAGGCGGCGATCCGCATGGCGGCGGGGCGCGGCAAATTCGAGGACAAGGGCGCGCGCATCTTCCGGTCGGGCGCGAACGCGGCGATTACCGGCGATATGCTGACAACCTCGGGCATTACCGTGGCGCGCGACCTTGCGCTGCTGCGGTCGCTGGGATTCGAGGTGGCGCGGGCGTGACAAACGGCATTTTTATCGCGGGCACGGGCACCGATATCGGAAAAACCTATGTTTCGGCCCTGCTGGTCGCTTCGCTGCGCGCGGGCGGCGTGAACGCGGGGTATTTTAAGCCCGCACTCAGCGGCGCGGAGCGGCGGGGCGAAGCGCTGGTTCCCGGCGACGCCGCCTATGTTTGCGCGCGGGCAGATTTGCCGGGCGACCCCATGGATTATGTGGCCTATTGCTACGAGCCCGCGGTTTCGCCGCATCTTGCGGCGCTGCGCGCGGGCCGGCCGATCGAGCGGGCGGAGATCGACCGGCGCTTTCGCGCCGTGCAAAGCCGGTTTGACTTTATCGTGGCCGAAGGCTGCGGCGGTATCTTCTGCCCGCTGCGGACGGACGGCGAAACGCTGCTTTTGACCGATGTGGCAGCGATGCTTGGTTTTGAACTGCTGCTTGTAGCGCCCTCCGGCCTCGGCGCGATCAATGCCGCCGTGCTGGCCGCTTCGTATGCGGAGCGGCGCGGATTAACGGTGCGCGCCATCGCGCTGAACCAGTTCGACGAACACGATCCGATGCATCAGGACAACCGGCGGCAGATCGAGCGGTTTACCGGGCTGCCCACGCTCTGCATCCCGCGGGACGCCCGAAATATGGATATCAGCTTTCTCGGTTGTGCAGACAAACCGGCTGTGCTACACTATATATAATAAAGGATGGGAGGCGGCGGCAATGGCTGGCAAGTACAAGGTGATCGACGAAGCAAACTGGAAACGGGCGATGCACTGCGCGGTATTTCGGAACAGTGTGGAACCGGCGTTCTGCGTCACGTTTGAACTGGACGTCACAAGGTTCCGGCGGATGGTGAAGGCAAAGGGCTATTCCTTTAGTATGGCGCTGATTTATGCGGTTGCCGCGTGCGCAAACAAGATCGAAGAATTTCGCTACCGCTTTGTCGATGGTAAGGTCGTGCTGTTTGACCGGATCGACACCGCGTTTACCTATTTAAACGAGGAGACCGAGCTGTTTAAAGTCGTCACCGTGCCGATGCAGGATTCCATGGAAGCGTATGTGCCCCTTGCGCTCAAAACCGCGCGCGAGCAGCAGGCGTACTTCACCGGCCCGCTGGGCAACGATGTATTCCAGTTTTCGCCCTTCCCGTGGGTATCGTACACCCATATCTCGCACACGAACGCGGGCAAAAAAGGATAACGCCACGCCCCTTTTCGATTGGGGCAAGTTTTTCGAGCGGGACGGCAAGCTGCTTTTGCCGTTTTCCGTGCAGGCGCACCATTCCTTTGTGGATGGGCTGCATATCGGCCGTCTGGCCGACGCTTTGCAGCGCGATTTAAACGAGTGCTGAACATACACAAGGCCCCCTTCTTTTGCAGTTTTGCAAAAGAAGGGGGCCTTGCCATGCGCTCAATCGTCGCCGCGCAGCAGCTTTTCCGCGTAGCCCTGCAATTCCTCGCAGGAATGCAGGTTGTTGCCGCGCGAAGTGATCATTTCGCGCACATAATCGGGCAGGTCGTCGAAATAGGCGTGCGCCGCAGTGTTCAGTGCGAGCATTTCCGTTAAATTGTGGTAATGGTTCATGATCGTTCACCTCGCAAACCATTATGCCCCGGGATAGGTCAAAATATGATCCAAAATATTCAGAATTTTTGTGCCGTAATCCGCGCCGGAGGCCCAGCCGTAGCCCTTCGGGTTTTCCTGAATGCCTAGGTGCTGCACGGTCTCCGCGCAGCCTCGCGTGACAAGGGTGAAGCGCGGATCAATACATTCGTTTTTCAGCGCCGCGCGGTTCGCGTACGCCTTCAGGTGCTGGATCTGCGCGCGGATGCCGAGCTGCGGCGTTTCAAACACCGCGCCCTCCACGCCGTTCGTGACCACGCCCAGTCCGCAGAAATTGTTTTGCGCAAGCGTGACCGCGCTGCCCGTAAAGGTGAAGTTGCCGGTCTCCAAGCAGGATTGCGCGAACGCTATGTCGCCGCGGATACCCTCCGCCGCGCCCTCGGTCAGGTAATGCGGAATCATATCGAGAACGGACTGCGGCGCGTTCGGATTAACCGAAAGCAGGTACGCGCGCATCTGCGCGGCGGTCGCCTTGGCGGTGTCGGTGATCGGGGTATAAGTAAAGTAATGGTCGATCGTGTAGGTTTTTAGCCCGTTATAGGACGAACCGGGCCGCATGGCCTGCGTCAGCAGCAGGGTGGAGGCGGGGTGCGTGTCTTGAAGCAGCTTGTCCTCCAGCGATCGGAGCGACGCACCGGCGGAAGCTTCAAAAACCGACCACTTGCCGTTTACATACACCACATTCCACGCGCTGCTGTAGCTGCGTGCGATGAATGCAGGGATGCCGGCTTCATAAAACATATAATCCGCCGCCGCTGCAAAGGAAAAGCTGTCCATGCCGTCGCCGGTCCGCCATGCGGTCGTCCATGGGGCGGAGCCGCCCGAGCGGAAGTTATCCTTAATTAGGGCCGCGATTTTTTGCACGCGCGCGTTGTCGTCCGTCAGCGAGGAGAGGGCCGTCATATCGTTCCCAAAATGCTTTTTGGTGTTTGTCAGATCTTCCGCGGTACCGCCCTTGCTGGTCGCGTAAGAGGTGGAGAGGGATAATCGCTCTCTCGCGTCCTTAGCAATGCTGCCCGAAACACCGGCGCTCGCGGCTTGCTTTGGCGACGCGCCAAGATAAGCGGCGGACAGCGCGGTGAAGTCCTTCCGCAGGGCGGATTTGTCCGGGTTGTCAAACAGGTCGGGGTCCGCAAGGTCGGGCAGCGCATCTTTATATAAAGAGGGGGAAACAAAGGCGGTGTTGGTGATCGCGGCGGTCAGCTGGTTGGCCCAGTAGAGGTTGGCGCGGCTCAAAGCGCTCCCGGCGGCAAACGGCGGCGCATCCTTTACCGCGCGCAGCGTGCTGATCAGCACGCGCCAGTCCGCGTCATTCTCACCGGTCACGATCGGCGCATAGCGAGAAGCGGTCGCTTGGTACGAGGAAGCGGGCAGCGCGCCGAGATTCACGGCAAGATCGTTCATCGCGGCCGTCCAGTTTGATTCTTCGGCATAGGGGTAGGCGGCGTAAGCGGTGATCACGCGCGTATCGTAATTATAAGCCACGCCGAAGTCGACCAACGCGGCAAGCTCGCGCAGGCCCATATAGTTGTTTCCCTTTATATTGTATACGGTGGGCGAGACCCGTTTGCCATCCACATAGATGGTCTGCTTGGAGGATACGGCCGCCGCACTTGACGTGGCGGTGTTCTTGATCGCGCCGCTCTCCCCGGAAACGGGCACGTAGGCCTTGTCCGATTCGATGCGCACCGCTTTCGCAGCGGAATCATAGGTCACGCCGAAATCGAGCAGGCGGCCAAGGTCGCGCAGCTTAAAATAGGTGTTGCCTTCTATATTATATATAGTAGGGTCGGCGCGAACACCGTTTGTATCGCTAAGCGATGTGCTGACAGAAAAGCTTTGGCCGCCCGCCGCGGCAGGAGAAGCGGATACGGCAAGGGCCGATGCGGGGAATACCACCAGCGCCGCAAGGGACAAAAGCAGTCGTTTCAAAAGAAGTTCTCCCTTCGGTGTATATTTCGTGAAAACATGGTTATTATACCACAGCGGCAGATAAACAAAAAGAGTAAGCGCTTCTCTGAATTGCCGCTGGTGGTATAATGTTCTGAAAAGCTACGGTATAATAGCCGTTTCAGCGGCTATTATACCATGGAAAGTTCATGTAATCAAAACCAATTTGAGGAAGCGAAAAATAGCGGAAAAATTATGATAAAAAGTGTTGACAAAAGGAGGGGTGTGCGATATACTAAATAAGCTGCTTCTGAGAGAGCGGCGGCGAGGAACTGAGCAAGACTTTGAAAACGAAAAAAGTTGAAAAAAGTTCTTGACAAACGATTCCGAACCTGATATACTAAATAAGCTGTCACCGAGAAACGAAAGAGCCTGAAAAGTTCTGAAAACTCTCCGAAACAGCGAAATTGCACCTTGTAAATTAAACAACGAGAAAGCTTGACTGCATCGGTTGAAAGACTGGTGTAGGAATGTGAACCTGAAAATTCTTTTAAGAGTAAACACTCTATAAAGTAAATCGGTGGACATATGGAACTCCACTTAAAACAAACCATATCGTCAGACTCTAAGAAGTCGATTAATTGAGCTTTGGCTCTGTTAATACAATTTTTAGAGAGTTTGATCCTGGCTCAGGATGAACGCTGGCGGCGTGCCTAACACATGCAAGTCGAACGAGGTTATTTTGGAATATTCCTTCGGGGATAGGAATCTTTAACCTAGTGGCGGACGGGTGAGTAACGCGTGAGCAATCTGCCTTTAAGAGGGGGATAACACTCGGAAACTGGGACTGCTAATACCGCATAAAGTATTGAGAGGACATCCTCATGATACCAAAGCAGCAATGCGCTTGGGGATGGGCTCGCGTCTTATTAGTTAGTTGGCGGGGTAACGGCTCACCAAGGCGATGACGAGTAGCCGGTCTGAGAGGATGACCGGCCACACTGGAACTGAGACACGGTCCAGACACCTACGGGTGGCAGCAGTCGAGAATCATTCACAATGGGGGAAACCCTGATGCTGCGACGCCGCGTGGGGGAATGAAGGTCTTCGGATTGTAAACCCCTGTCATGTGGGAGCAAATTAAAAAGATAGTACCACAAGAGGAAGAGACGGCTAACTCTGTGCCAGCAGCCGCGGTAATACAGAGGTCGCAAGCGTTGTTCGGAATCACTGGGCGTAAAGCGTGCGTAGGCTGTTTTGTAAGTCGTGAGTGAAAGCCCCGGGCTCAACCCGCGGACGGCACATGATACTGCGAGACTAGAGTAATGGAGGGGCAGGCGGAATTCTCGGTGTAGCAGTGAAATGCGTAGATATCGAGAGGAACACTCGTGGCGAAGGCGGCTTCCTGGACATTAACTGACGCTGAGGCACGAAAGCCAGGGGAGCAAACAGGATTAGATACCCTGGTAGTCCAGGCAGTAAACGGTGCACGCTTGGTGTGGGAGGAATCGACCCCCTCCGTGCCGCAGCTAACGCGATAAGTGTGCCGCCTGGGGAGTACGGTCGCAAGATTAAAACTCAAAGAAATTGACGGGGACCCGCACAAGCGGTGGAGTATGTGGCTTAATTCGATGCAACGCGAAGAACCTTACCTGGGCTTGACATGTAAGTGAACAACATGTGAAAGCATGCGACTTTCCCTTCGGAGGCGTTACAACAGGTGCTGCATGGCCGTCGTCAGCTCGTGTCGTGAGATGTTTGGTTAAGTCCAGCAACGAGCGCAACCCCTCGTTGCCAGTTACCAGCACGTGAAGGTGGGGACTCTGGCGAGACTGCCCAGATCAACTGGGAGGAAGGTGGGGACGACGTCAGGTCAGTATGGCCCTTATGCCCAGGGCTGCACACGTACTACAATGCCCAGTACAGAGGGGGCCGAAGCCGCGAGGCGGAGGAAATCCCTAAAAACTGGGCCCAGTTCGGACTGTAGGCTGCAACCCGCCTACACGAAGCCGGAATCGCTAGTAATGGCGCATCAGCTACGGCGCCGTGAATACGTTCCCGGGTCTTGTACACACCGCCCGTCACATCATGGAAGCCGGTCGCACCCGAAGTATCTGAAGCCAACCGCAAGGAGGCAGGGGCCTAAGGTGAGACTGGTAACTGGGATGAAGTCGTAACAAGGTAGCCGTAGGGGAACCTGCGGCTGGATCACCTCCTTTCTATGGAGCACGTGCTCGGAAGTGCAACAGGTCGGCATCTCCTCCGGTCAATCAGGGTGACCGAAGAAAGACGGAACCCGCGAGGGCCCGCAACGAACCAAAGATGTGTAAACAGCCAGACGCCTGGAGGAAACCTGGCACGACGAAATGCGTGACGACCTTTTTTCACCGAGAACCGCAACTGGGGACTGGGGGTATAGCTCAGTTGGTAGAGCGCCAGCTTTGCAAGCTGGAGGTCCGGGGTTCGAGTCCCCCTGCATCTCCACCACGGTTTCGGAAAACGAGACGACCACCGGAAGCCGAAACAACGGGCCTGTAGCTCAGTTGGTTAGAGCACGCGCTTGATAAGCGCGGGGTCACAGGTTCAAGTCCTGTCAGGCCCACCAACCAAACCGAGTTGTAAATAAGAGGAATTAGAAGAAAGTAAGAATCTAAAGCTAGCTGCAAAAGGAAAGAAGAATAGAACTATTCCAACCCCTACCAACTGAATTTGTACCTTGAAACTAACAACAACGAAAGCAAAAGCAACAATATGATGGAAGCAGGAATGTAACATCATACGATTGAAAAATCGATAGAGGAAAAGAAAATGTTATTCCGACTTAAAAGAACAAAAGTTAAATTGGGAAATATGATCGAAAGATCATACTACAAAACACAAGCTAAAAATGATACCGAGATTACTCAATAATTCAGAAGGCAGGAAAGTGTTTTGTGGAATTGTGGAAGTGCCGCAAATAACACCTTTTACCGCAATAGGTCTTACAGCTGATCAAGCTAAGTAAAGGGCGTACGGGGAATGCCTTGGTGCCAACAGGCGAAGAAGGACGCGGCAAGCTGCGAAAAGCCTCGGGAAGCTGCAAGCAAGCGATGATCCGGGGATATCCGAATGGGGAAACCTGATCGAGGCAATACTCTGTCATCGTTCATACCTGAATACATAGGGTACGAAACGCGAAACCCGCCTGAACTGAAACATCTCAGTAAGCCGAGGAAAAGAAAGCGAAACCGAGATTCCGTAAGTAGTGGCGAGCGAAAGCGGAAGGAGCCCAAACCGGGAGTAGCAATATTTCTTCGGGGTTGTAGGACCACGTCATATAGCGATCATATTGGATAATAGAACAGCCTTGGAAAGAGCTGGCGAAACAGGGTGAAAGCCCTGTAGATGAAATCCAGAATGGAGAGCTAGTGGTATCCAGAGTAATACATCGGACACGTGAAACCCGATGGATGAACCTGGGGGGACCATCCTCGCAAGGCTAAATACTACTCAGTGACCGATAGAGAACAAGTACCGCGAGGGAAAGGTGAAAAGAACCCCGGTGAGCGGAGTGAAATAGAACCTGAAACCTTGTGCCTACAAGCACCGTCAGAGCACATTAACCTGTGATCGGGTGCTTTTTGTATAACGAGTCCGGCGAGTTAATGTATGTAGCGAGATTAAGGGCTACTGGAGTACCGGAGCCGTAGCGAAAGCAAGTCCGAAAAGGGCGCAATAAGTTGCGTGTATTAGACCCGAAACCGAGGTGACCTATCCATGAGCAGGCTGAAGTATGCGGTAAAACGCAAGTGGAGGACCGAACCCACGTGAACTGTTGAAAAAGCCGCGGATGACCTGAGGGTAGCGGAGAAAGGCCAATCAAACCCCGAGATAGCTGGTTCTCCCCGAAATAGCATTTAGGTGCAGCGTTATTTGCTAGATGCCCGGGGGTAGAGCACTGAAAAGGCTAGGGGCCACGACCCGCTTACCGAACCCTATCAAACTCTGAATACCGTGCTAATTGATGAACGTGGCAGTCAGACAGTGAGGGATAAGCTTCACGTTGTCGAGAGGGAAACAACCCAGATCAGCAGCTAAGGTCCCTAAATAATACTCAGTGGAAAGTGATGTGGAACTACACAGACAGTGAGGATGTTGGCTTAGAAGCAGCCACCATTTAAAAAATGCGTAATAGCTTACTCATCGAGTGATCCTGCGCCGAAAATGTATTGGCGATCAAGCGTTATACCGAAGCTCTGGACTTTGCCGCAAGGAAGAGTATTGGGTAGAAGAGCGTTGCATGCGCGTCGAAGAGAGCGATGGCGACTGACCCTGGAGCACATGCAAGTGAGTATGCAGACATGAGTAACGGTTAAGCCGGGTGAAATCCCCGTGCCGCCGAAAACCCGAGGTTTCCAGGGCAACGTGTTTCGTCCGCCCTGGGTTAGCCGGGACCTAAGCCGAGGCCGAGAGGCGTAGGCGATGGACATCAGGTTAAAAATCCGTGAGCTCCCAACCCTTAAACTTGGGGGACGCATGAAAAAAGATGAACCTAGGTGATGGAATTGCCCGAGGTGAGTCCACGGACCGAAATTAAAGTAGGGAAGTCGATGGCGTGAGAGACGAGAAAAGCCCCAGCGTATGCTAAGCGACCCGTACCGCAAACCGACACAGGTGGGTGGGTAGAATATACCAAGGCGAAAGAGAGAAACCTGGTTAAGGAACTCGGCAAATTAGCCCCGTAACTTCGGAAGAAGGGGTGCCTGCAGCGATGCAGGCCGCAGAGAAAAGGCCCAACCGACTGTTTATCAAAAACACAGCACTCTGCAAAGACGCAAGACGAAGTATAGGGGGTGACACGTGACCAATGCCGAAAGATTAAGGCAAGGGGTTAGCCGCAAGCCGAAGCTCCAAACCCAAGCCCCAGTAAATGTCGGCCGTAACTATAACGGTCCTAAGGTAGCGAAATTCCTTGTCGGGTAAGTTCCGACCTGCACGAATCGTGAAACGAGTTGGGCACTGTCTCAACCAGGCGCTCAGTGAAATTGTAGTGGCGGTGAAGATGCCGCCTACCCGCAAAAGGACGGAAAGACCCTATAGACCTTAACTGTAAGCTGTCATTGTTTCTTCGGTTTTAATGCTCAGAATAGGTGGGAGCCTCGGAAGCACGTGCGCCAGCAGGCGTGCGAGTCAACAATGAGACACCACCCTTGGAATACTGGAGGATTCTAACCCTGAGGCCCTGAATCCGGCCAGAGGACCCTGTCAGCCGGTCAGTTTTACTGGGGCGGTAGCCTCCCAAAGAGTAACGGAGGAGCGCAAAGGTGCGCTCAGCCCGGTTGGCAACCGTGTACTGAGTGTAAGCGCATAAGCCCGCCTAACTGTGAGACCAACAAGTCGAGCAGAAACGAAAGCAGGCCCAAGTGATCCGGCGGTAGTGAAAGTGGAAATGCCGTCGCTCAACGGATAAAAGCTACCTTAGGGATAACAGGCTGATCACCCCCAAGAGTCCATATCGACGGCGAGGTTTGGCACCTCGATGTCGGCTCATCGCATCCTGGGGCTGAAGAAGGTCCCAAGGGTTTGGCTGTTCGCCAATTAAAGCGGCACGCGAGCTGGGTTCAGAACGTCGTGAGACAGTTCGGTCCTCTATCTGTTGTGGGCGCAGGAAAATTGAGAGGAGCAGACCTTAGTACGAGAGGACCGGGATGGACGTACCACTGGTGCACCAGTTGTTCTGCCAAGGGCATAGCTGGGTAGCTAAGTACGGACGAGATAAACGCTGAAGGCATCTAAGCGTGAAACTCCCCTTGAGATAAGTATTCCCACCCTTCGGGGGTAAGGCCCCTTGTAGACTACAAGGTTGATAGGTCAGGAGTGGAAGTGTGGTAACACATGCAGCGGACTGATACTAATAGGCCGAGGGCTTGACCTCATTATTAGAGGTAACCTCAAATCTCTTATAGCTTGTAAGTAGTTGTTGTTCAGTTTTCAGGGTATAAACCTTGAAAGTGCGTGTTAATGGTGACGAGGGTACACCTGTTCCCATTCCGAACACAGTAGTTAAGCTCGTTTACGGTGACAATACTTGGCTGGCGACGGCCCGGGAAGATAACTCAATGCGCACATAAAAGCCGATCCTTTTGGATCGGCTTTTTATTTTTCGGGAAATATGGTTAGCCATGGCTGACAAGTGGCAAAAACTGTGTTACAATACAAGTGTACTTTATCAGTCACTGCCGAAGGGGGTCATGAATGAATAAAATTTTAAGAGAAAAACTACAGGAAGCGTTATCTTCCGTCTTACCGATCACATTGATCGTGCTGTTGCTCAGCGTTACCGTCGCGCCAATGCCGGTGGGTACGCTTGTGCTGTTTCTGGCAGGCGCGGTGCTGCTTATCGCCGGCATGGCGTTTTTTTCGCTGGGTACCGATGTGTCGATGATACCGATGGGCGACGGTATTGGCGCACAGTTACCCAGAACAAAGAATCTTTTGGTCGTGATCGGCATCACCCTGCTGATCGGTATCTTGATCACGATCGCAGAACCGGATTTACAGGTGCTGGCCGGTCAAGTACCGTCCATCCCCAATGATGTGCTGATCTGGACGGTGGCGGTCGGTGTGGGTTTGTTTTTTGTCATTGCCATGCTGCGCACACTGTTCCATGTCCGGCTGGCGAATTTGTTGATCGTATTTTATATCGGCGTGTTCGTGCTTTCAATTTTTGTGCCGAACGACTTTGTATCCGTCGCGTTTGATTCGGGCGGTGTGACCACCGGGCCCATCACCGTACCGTTTATCATGTCGCTCGGCATCGGTCTGGCGTCTATCCGCGGCGACCGCGATGCGCAGGACGATAGCTTCGGCTTGGTCGCTTTATGCAGCATCGGGCCGATCTTGGCGGTACTGCTGCTCGGCATTTTTTACCGGGGCGGAGATCCGAGCTATACGCCCGTATCTGTGCCTGATGTGGAGGATACGCGACAGGTGGCTACCGCTTTTATGCATGAGCTGCCCGATTACTTACATGAGGTCGCCTCCGCGCTAATCCCGATCATTCTATTCTGCGCCGTGTTCCAGTTCATTTTCCGCCGTTTTCACCGGATGGAGCTGAAAAAGATCGGCGTGGGTTTTATCTATACCTTTATAGGTCTGGCGCTGTTTTTAACCGGCGTTGGCGTGGGCTTCATGCCGGCGGGGCACTTTTTGGGAGAGCAGCTCGCCGCGAGCGAGCACCGGTGGATTCTGCTGCCGCTCGGTATGCTGATCGGTTACTTTCTAGTCACGGCGGAGCCTGCCGTCCATGTGCTCAACAAGCAGGTGGAGACCATTACGAACGGCGGCGTTTCACAGCGCGCGATGATGCTTAGCCTTTCCATCGGCGTGGCGTGCTCGGTCGGTCTGGCCATGCTGCGCGTGCTGACCGGTATTTCAATCTATTGGATGCTGATACCGGGATATTTGGCTGCGCTGATCCTGACGTTTTTTGTACCGAAAATCTTTACCGGTATTGCGTTCGACTCGGGCGGCGTTGCATCGGGCCCGATGACGACGACGTTTTTGTTGCCGTTCGCCATGGGCGCGTGCGAAGCGGTGGGCGGCAACGTGCTGACCGATGCGTTCGGTATTGTCGCTATGGTGGCGATGACGCCTCTGCTGACGATTCAGGCGCTGGGTATCCTATATAAGCATAAGCAAAAACACGCCGAGAACGCGCCTGAGGACGGCGCGGCGGACGGCTGCGAAGAAGAGATCATCGTATTGGAGGAGGGCTTGCCCCATGACTGAGTATCATCCACAAATGACGGTTTATGGCGCGGATGAGTTGGTCGTCGCGGTCGTCGATATGAGCAAGGGCGAACGGGTGCTGCAGGTATTTCGTGAAAGTCAGGTGCCGGTCGATTTCGTATGCATGGCGCGCGGCACGGCGCGCACGGAAATGCTCGATCTGTTGGGCGTTGGCGAAACGTCCAAGGCGATCGTCGCTTGTCTCGCCAACCAAACGCACACGCAGCGGCTTTTGAAAACGCTTGGCGAAGTGATGAAAATGCGCTATCCCGGCCGGGGCATCGCGTTTTCCATTCCGATAACGGGTATTGGAGCGCGCTGGCATAAGCTATTGACACAGGGAGACGAAGAGGAGGGACTGTGCATGAACGAAGTGGAGCAGACAAACGGCTTTGACGTAGTCGCCGTGATCATGGAGCGGGGCTACACCAATTTGGTTATGGATGTGGCGCGCAAAACCGGCGCGCGCGGCGGCACAGTCATTTCCGCGCGCGGCATAGCCGAAAACGAGGTGCAGCGCTTTTTCGGCATCGAGCTGCAAGCGGAAAAGGAGATCGTTTTTTTGGTTGTCAAAAGCGAGGAAAAGCAGCCGATCATGACCGCCATCATGCAGGCCGTCGGTATGAAGACCAAAAGCCACGGCATCGTGCTGTCGCTGCCCGTTTCAGGTGCGATCGGATTGGCGGACTGAATCAGGCGCGTGGATGCGCAGCGGCTTTTGGATTTAATTGGGATACGCAAGACGTTTTGGCGACCACTAGATATAGTGGTCGCCTTTTTTCGGCTTTTCCACAGTTCATCCACAGGCGTGTGCACAAACGAAGGTTATCCACAGGGTTTTATACAGAGTATGCACAGCGGAAAAAGATCGATTTTGGAGAATGTTTGGATGTTTCGACAAGATTCGCCCCACCTTTCCCACAAATGTACCAAAATGGTCTTTGCCCCTTGACATGGAGCGACACGAGCGGTAAAATAAATGATACAGGCACAAGATATGGTGCCAATTATTTTTGATATCTACGAAATTTAGTTTATGTGCAGTTTTACGCAGGATTTGGAAAGGGCAACAGTTTTATGATACAGCATATCGTTAAGCGGGATGGGCGCCGGGCCCCGTTTGAACTAGACAAAATATCTGCCGCGATCTTTGCGGCGGCGCAGGCCTCCGGCGGACAGGACCACGAGATGGCGGACGAGCTTGCCTGCAAGGTCGAACAGGTACTGGAACGGGACTGTAAAGGCGAAACGCCCACAGTAGAGCAGGTACAAGATGCAGTGGAGAAGGTGCTGATCAAGCACGGCCACGCGCGCACCGCAAAGAAGTACATTCTCTACCGGAACGAGCGCACGCGCGTTCGCGATATGAACACCAAACTGATGAAGGTGTACGAGGACCTGACCTTCCAATCCTCGCTTGAAAACGATGTAAAACGGGAAAACGCCAACATCGACGGCGACACCGCGATGGGCACGATGCTCAAGTACGGCTCCGAGGGTGCCAAGCAGTTTTACGAAATGTTCATCCTCGACCCGTCGCACGCCAAGGCGCACCGCGAGGGCGATATCCACATTCACGACCTTGACTTTTTAACGCTGACGACCACCTGCTGTCAGATCGATTTGCTAAAGCTTTTCAGCGGCGGTTTTTCCACCGGCCACGGCTTTTTGCGCGAGCCGAACGACATCCGTTCGTATTCCGCGCTGGCCTGCATCGCGATCCAAGCAAACCAGAACGACCAGCACGGCGGACAGAGCGTGCCCAATTTTGATTACTCGATGGCGCCCGGCGTCAAAAAGACATACCGCAAGCTGTACGTGCAGAACCTCGTCAAGGCGATCGAAGTATTCGCCGACCGGGAGGATGCCGAGGAGACCGCAAAGCGACTGAGCGCCGCTGTGGAGCGCGAGACAGGCAAGTGGGCCACGCTCGCCGCGGACAACGGCTATGACGAAGCGCTGCTGCAGGCGATGGAAGCCGAGCTTGGTGCGGAGACCGCCGCCAAGTGCGTGCGCTTTGCCCGGAAGTATGCCAAGAAGGAAACGTGCAAGACCACCTATCAGGCGATGGAAGCGTTGGTACATAACCTGAACACCATGCATTCGCGCGCGGGCGCGCAGATCCCGTTTTCCTCGCTCAATTACGGCACCGATACCTCGCCGGAGGGCAGGCTGGTCGTCGAAAAGCTGCTGCTGGCGACCGAGGCCGGTCTGGGCAACGGAGAGACCTCGATTTTCCCGATCCATATCTTCAAGGTGAAAGAGGGCGTCAACTTCAACGAGACCGATCCGAACTACGATCTGTTCAAGCTGGCCTGCCGTGTTTCGGCGGCGCGCCTGTTCCCGAACTTCTCGTTCCTTGACGCGCCCTATAATCTGCAATATTACAAGGAGGGCCACCCGGAAACCGAATGCGCCTATATGGGCTGCCGTACGCGCGTGATCGGCAATGTGTACGATACCGACCGGCAGATCGTTTCGGGCCGCGGCAACCTTTCCTTTACCTCCATCAACCTGCCGCGTATCGGCATTCGGGCGCACGGGGACGTCGACTGGTTCTTTGAGGACCTTGACCGCAAGATCGACCTTGTGACCGAACAGCTGTTGGCGCGCTACCGCATTCAGGCAAACAAAAAGGTGCGTAATTACCCCTTCCTGATGGGTGAGGGCATTTGGCTGGATTCCGACGGCCTTGGCCCGGACGACACGGTGGGCGAGGTTTTGAAACACGGTACGCTGACGATCGGCTTTATCGGCCTTGCCGAGTGCCTGAAGGCGCTGATCGGCAAGCACCACGGCGAAAGCGACGAAGCGCAGAACCTTGGCCTTGAGATCATCGGCCACATGCGCGCGCGTATGGATGAGGCGGCGAAGGCGTACGGCCTGAACTTTTCTGTGATCGCCACCCCGGCGGAGGGGCTTTCGGGCCGCTTTGTCAAGATCGACCGCCAGAAGTACGGCGAGATCCCGGGCGTGACCGACCGCGACTATTACACCAACTCGTTCCACGTGCCGGTGTACTATCCGATCTCCGCGTTTGAGAAGCTCAGCCGCGAAGCGCCCTATCACGAGCTGACCAACGGCGGACATATCAGCTATATCGAGCTTGACGGCGATCCGACGCAGAATCTGGAAGCGTTTGAAGCCGTTGTGCGATACATGAAGGAAGTGGGCATTGGCTACGGCTCGATCAACCACCCGGTCGACCGCGACCCTGTTTGCGGCTATACCGGTATCATTGGCGAGACCTGCCCGCGCTGCGGGCGCAGGGAAGGCGAGGGCGTGCCCCTTGCCAAGCTGCAAAAGCTGGGCCTGTACAAGAATTTAAACAGCGATACCATCGGCTATCACGGCGACGCGGCGGAGGAAGCCGACCGTCGGCCGAATGAACTGAAAATCGTAAAGGAATAACCACGGGAAAGGGAGTACTGAAAATGGAAAACATGACGAAGTCCACGGAAATGATTGGCGAAGGGGTCGGCTTTGAGCGGATCCGCCGCATTACGGGATATCTGGTCGGCACGCTCGACCGCTTTAATAACGCCAAGCGCGCCGAGGTAGGCGACCGCGTCAAGCACGACCTTTCCTGCTGCTCGATGACGGAACAGCACACCGCGTAAGATGGAAGGCAAGCTGCGCGTTGCGGGTACGGTCGGCGAATCCATTGTCGACGGGCCCGGCTTCCGCTATACCGTGTTTACGCAGGGCTGTCCGCACCATTGTCCGGGTTGCCACAACCCGCAAACGCATGATTTTGCGGGCGGCACCGAAATGGAACTGGGCGCTTTGCTGGCGGACATGCTGAAAAATAAATTTGTCCGTGGCGTTACCTTTTCCGGGGGAGAGCCCTTCTGCCAAGCAGAACCGCTCTTTCATTTGGCGGAGGAGCTGAAAAAGGCGGACAAGCACCTGATGGCATACACCGGCTACACGTTTGAGCAGCTTTTGGCGCTGGACGATCCATATGCACAAAAGCTTCTGGGAACGCTGGATCTGTTGGTGGACGGGCCGTTCATCGAGGACGAGCGCAATATTGAGCTGCGTTTTCGCGGCAGCGCAAACCAGCGGGTGCTGGATGTCCAAGCGTCCCTTGCGGCGGGATCGCCGGTTTGGGATGAGCGATACAGATAAAATAAACGCGGATGGGGATCGTATGATCCCCATCTCAGCTTGTCAAAGAACCTTTCGCGCCGCAGCGCGCATAAAATAGGATTTTGCCGTTTGCGGCAAAATCCATAAAAACCGGGAGCATGTATCTCGGTTTTTATTCAAACCGACTTCAAGTGTGCCTGCAAGGCGCGCGCAGAAGCCGGAATTCTCGATCGAAATGGGGCTTTGTTTCGATCGATAGACTGTCAAAAATAGTTTTTTGACAGTCTCGGATGGGGATCGTATGATCCCCATCTGTTTTCTTTTCAGAAAGGAGCGGCCAAAGTGAGCAAAGCGATCTATAAACGACTGCGCAAGGTGCAGACCCAGCAGGCGCGCGCCGCGCAAAAGCGGGAGCAAATGGGACCAAGGCCATTGGACCGGTTAAGCGACAAAATACCGGATGGTTTGGCTGATAAGTTGAACGCCGCGTTTTACAAAAGCTTTCAGCTTATTTTTGAAAAGGGCATAGGGCTGATCGAAAAGACCTATGACAAAAGGGCGGCCGTGCGCGAGCACCGCTACCGGGACAGCGCGGTGCGCGACGGAGCGACAGCCAAGCACCTGCGCGCGGTAGGCCGCCGCGCGCGTACCACGGTGCGTTGGGGCACTGGGGCGGCGCTCGCCGAAGGGGCGGCGCTGGGTGTGCTCGGCATCGGCCTGCCTGATATCCCCGTGTTTTTGGCCGGGCTGCTGCGCGGCCTGTACCGCATCGCGCTGAGCTTTGGTTTTGCCTGTGAAAGCGAGGGCGAGCGGTGCTATCTGCTGCTGTTGATCGCGGCGGCGCTGAGCCAAAAGGACGAGCGGGAGCAGTTTCAGGAGCAAGCCGTGCAGGCGGCGCGGGCGCTGGACACGGCACAGCCGCCCAAAACCCGGCTGGAGGATTGCCTGCGCGCCGCGTCCGACCGCCTTTCGCGCGAAATGCTCACTGCGAAATTCGTGCAGGGCCTGCCGATCGTCGGCGTAGCCGGCGGTGTGCGCAATGTTTCGGTGTACCGAACGGTAACGGCCTACGCCGCGCGCGCCTATGAGGAACGGTACTTGAAAAAACAAATCAGGTAGCAAAGAGGCGGCCCTTTTATGGACCGCCTCTTGGCTTGAAGTTTATAGGCGAGAGCAGGGGACGACCTCGCTCTCATCCTCCGCTAATATGGCGTGCATGAACCGCGCGCCAAGCTGCAAGCCGGATGCGAAGGCGTCCATTTGGTCAAAAGAATCGGAGGCTGTGTATAGATCGCTCAGGTCGAGGAAACGGCGGCAATCGTCATCCCGCATGTCGGCGGTAAAATAGCGCGTTTCCGCGTCGATCTGCTGCTCGATCGCGTCGCGCGCCGGGTTTAGCGTGCGCGGGCGCTCAAAGGGGCGGTACCGGCCAAAATACAGGTCTTCGATAAACTTTTGTTTCATTGTGCATTTTCCTTTCGCAATGTTTTGCACAACGCCTTGCCAGACAAAACCGCACAGTGTATAATATTTATGCGGCTGCCTGTTTAGGTGGTTGTGCGGTGGAGGCGGCGTGTTTCTTGCAAGGAGCGGCGCCGCCTCTGTCATTTTTCAGATAGGTCGTCATATATCTTGTCGATACCACGACGCACGATATCGGAAGCTGTTGTATTCAGTGCGGTTTTGCACTGTTCCAGCTTGGCTTTTGTATCGTCGCTGACCAAAACAAATAGTCGGTCTTTCATGGGTTTTTCGCCGGATGGTGGACGACCCATTTTCTTTTGCGCCACGTAATCACCACACTTTCATGCGCATATATATACTAAATATAACATGCGCATGAAAGTCAATAGATTTATTTCAAATTCGGGTTATCATTTTCCGTCGTGACACTTGGTGGCTCGCTTGCACTCGCTACTTAAATGCGCGGCAGTAGCCGCGGGCGGAGGGGTGGGGTCACCCCGCCCTACGGTAGCTTGGTAGGGCCGGGTGACCACACCCGGCCGCCCCGCACGGAGCGAATAACCCCAATAATGCGGCTTTACCGCAAAGGCAAAAGGGGCTGTAAAAAAACTGTTGCAAAATAGAAGAGTACCCCAATGTCATTCTGAACGAAGTGAAGAATCTCGCGCAAACGCGCGGAATTTACGCTGGGAACGCGCGTTCGCGCGAGATTCTTCGTCGCTTCGCTTCTCAGAATGACAAAATTGGTAGCATTCTTCGCTTTGCAACAGTTTTCTATTCATTTGTGAGAACTTATTTTACAGCCCCTTTTGGGTGTCTTTGGTCGGCCGAGTGAGGTCACTCGGCCCTACTTTTTCGGTGATCCACGCGGGGGGTGGCGTGTGCCGCTTACTCCGGCCTACGCAGTTCGTAGATGATATGCGGCATGTCCTTGCCGCGATAGTGGCGAATGAATTCCCCGGCGGGCTTCATGCCGCAGGCTTCGGCCACGCGGCGGGAGGAGCGGTTTTCCGGCCGTATGACCGCGACGGCGCGATCGGCGCCAAGCTCCAAAAAGGCGCGGCGGAGCGAGGCTGTCGCACACTCGACGCCGTACCCCTTGCCCCAATGGCGGCGGTCGACGATATAGGCGACGCCGTACGCCGGGCCTTCGGGAAGCTGCTCTACCAACGCGCCCGCGAGAGCGACCAACTCGCCCGTTTGGCGGTCGAAGCCGGCGCAGTGGCCGCAGCCGTCCTCTCGGTAGCGGCGCAGCTCGTCCGCGAGCCAGTCGCATACCTCGTTGTAATCAAAGCCGTGCTCCCATGCGTACATGATTTTTTCATCCTGCAAGATCGGCGCGATCAGCGCGAAATCGTCCGCCCGCAGGCGGCGAAAGCGCAGGCGCTCGGTTTGCATGATCCAGTGCGGTATATCTTCCATAGCGGTTTTCTCCATAAAAACGGTGCGGCTTTTGGCCGCACCGTTTGCGTGTTGAATCGAAACTTACTTGGTGCCGAAAATGCGGTCGCCCGCGTCGCCCAGACCGGGCAGGATATAACCGTGATCGTTGAGCTTTTCATCGATTGCGCCGACAAAGATTTCAACGTCCGGATGGGCCTTCTGTACCGCTGCAACGCCTTCCGGCGCGGCAATCAGGTTGAGAAGCTTGATGTGCTGCACGCCGCGGCGCTTGAGGCCGTCAATCGCGGCAACAGCGGAGCCGCCGGTGGCAAGCATGGGATCGAGCAGCAGTACGTCGCGATCCTGAATGTCGTTCGGGAGCTTGCAGTAATATTCCACCGGGTGCAGGGTCTGCGGGTCGCGGTACAGGCCGATGTGGCCGACCTTGGCGGCGGGAATCAGTTCAAGCATGCCTTCGACCATGCCGAGACCGGCGCGCAGGATGGGCACCAGCGCGATTTTCTTGCCCGAAATGACCTTGACGCGGGCTTCGCTCAGCGGGGTCTCGATCGTGATTTCCTTGAGGGGGAGGTCGCGCGTCGCCTCATAGCACATGAGCATGGCGATTTCAGCGGTCGCCTCGCGGAATTCCTTAACGCCGGTGGTTTTGTCGCGCATCAGGCTGAGCTTATGCATGATGAGCGGATGATCCATTTCATGAACGGTTGCCATATCGGTTCTCTCCTTTATTTCGATTGTGCCGCGCCGAGCCTTGCCAAACGTTCACGTTCGGCTTGGGGACGACGCAGATAGACAGCGTCCAGCTGCTGGGCCGAGAGGACTTCGCCCCTTTCAAAGTAGGGCAGGGCGGCGGCGGCCACGCCGGTACCGCGCGGCCAGCGCAGTTCTTCCGGTGCGAGGGCCAAGCCCGCGCACTGTTCTTTGAGAGTATTATAACACATTTCCGCGCCATCTCCAACCAGAATTTGCGGGGAGGAAGCGATTTCTTCCGCAAGCGCGGAAAGCTTTACCGCGCGGTCGCCGCAAAGACGCGTGAGCGCGCCGTTTTCGCACCGGAAAAGCGCGTTGTACACTTGCCCGGCGCGCGCGTCCATCACGCAGCACAGATCGCCGCAAAGCGCGCGTGCGCCGTGGGCCATCGCTTCCAGCGTGGACACGCCGACGCAGGGCCGGTCCAACCCAAAGGCAAGTCCCTTCACCGTCGCCACGCCGATGCGGATGCCGGTGAAAGAGCCGGGACCGGCGGCGACCGCGAAGCCGTCTATTTCGCTTAAGGCCACGCCGCATCCGGCCAGCAGGTTTTCCGCCATCGGCAGCAGCGTGCGCGAGTGCGTCAGCCCGCAATTCTGGAAGACCTGCGCGATCAGGCGGCCGCCCTCCGTCAAGGCAACCGAAGCGGATTTTGCGGAGGATTCAAAACTAAGCAGCTTCATGCGGTGTGCTCTCCAATCGTGACTGTGCGTTCATTATTGTCGTTTCCATACGAAATATACACGGTTTTGTAGAAATCTGGCAGTGAATCGCCTGCGTTTTCGCTCCACTCGATCAGCACGATACGGCTGCCGTCCAGATATTCGTCAAAGCCGATCTCGTACAGGGAATCGGGATCGGTCAGGCGGTACAGGTCCAGATGGACGACCGGCCCGCCGGGCGTTTGGTATTCGTTTGCAATGGCGAAGGTGGGGCTGGTGACGCGTCCTTCGTAGCCAAGGCCGCGCAGCACGCCGCGCGAAAAAGCGGTCTTGCCCGCGCCCAGATCGCCGGAAAAGGCGACGATGTCGCCGGGGGACAGCGTTTTTGCAAAATCCGCGCCTAACTGCTCGGTTTGCTCGGGCGAATGCGTATGATACTCCATAAACGGGAACCTTTCCGATTTAAATTGCTTTATTCGTTCCTTTATCATATCACGAAGCGGCCGGAAAGACAAGCGCGTCACAAACGGACGGTCTCGGTCGCGATGTGGTCGCAGAAGCTGCGGTCATGCTCGACAAACAGCAGCGTGGGCCGGTATGCGGCGATCAGCTCTTCCAACTGAATGCGGGAGAAAAGGTCGATATAGTTTAAGGGCTCATCCCAGATATAAAGGTGGGCGCGCTCGCACAGGCTGCGTGCGAGCAGCACCTTCTTTTTCTGCCCCTCGCTGTAAAGCGCCATATCCGTTTCAAACTGCGCGCGGGAAAAATCCAGCTTGCGCAGGATCGCGAGAAACAGCGTCCGGTCGACGCCGCAGCGCGCGGCGTATTCGGTCAGGCCGCCGGAGAGGAAGGAAGCGTCCTGCGGCACGTAGGAGATCGTAAGACCGCTGCCTCGGCTGCAAACGCCGGCGTGCGGGATATCCTCGCCGCAAAGCAGCTTTAAAAGGCAGGATTTGCCCGAACCGTTGGCCCCCATAAGGGCTATGCGCGCGCCGCGCGTAACCGAAAACGTGATATCGCTGCAAACGGTTTTTTCCCCAAAGCGGACGGCTACCTGCCGCAGCTCGGCCAGCCGTTCGGCGCGGTAGGAAAGGGGAGAAAGCTTCAAGGCGTCGGCGCTTTCAATGTTGTGCAGCAGTCCCGCCTTTTCCTCCGCCGCGGCGTGCTTGCGCGCTTCTATGGATTTGGAGCGCTGCATCATTTTGGCCGCCTTGTGGCCGATATAGCCGCGATCGGGCCGCAGGCCGGAATTCCGCACATGCTTTTCCTTTTCAGTCTTATCCGACCACTGCGAAGCGCGTCGCGCGGCCGCGTCAAGGCGGCGGATATCGCCCTTCAGCCGTTCGTTTTCCGCTTGTTCCCATTCATCCCGCCGCCGCTTGTTTTCCCACCACGTGGAAAAGTCGCCCTGCGTCAGTTCAATGTTCGCCCGGTTGATGGACAGCACATGGTCGATGCAGCCGTCCAGAAAAGTGCGGTCGTGCGAGACCAGCAGAAAGCCGGATTTACCGCGTAAATACTCCGCCACCAGCGCGCGGCCCGCCTGATCGAGGTGGTTGGTCGGTTCGTCAATGAGCAGAAAACGGTCTTCCCGGCAGAACAGGGCGGCAAGCAGCAGCCGCACCTGTTCCCCGCCGGAAAGCGTGGAAAAGGGGCGGCCCAGCAGTTCTTCGGACAGCGCCAGCCGGTTCATCTCGAGGGCAAGCCGCCAGCTTTCTTCCTCCGGGCACAGGGGCAGCACGGCTTCGCGCGCGGGCCGTTCGGGTCTCGCGATGGGAAACGGGAAGTACTCAAACGAAACAGACGCGGTAATGCGTCCCTGATATTCAAATTGGCCGCGCAAAAGGTTCAAAAACGTGGTTTTGCCGCGGCCGTTGCGGCCGATCAGGCCGAGTCGCCAGTCCGTGTCGAGACGGAGTGAAATATGGTCGAAAATGGTTTCCGCGCTGCCTTCATAGCCAAAGGTCAGGTCGGATATTTGAATCATAGACATAAAAAATGCACCTCCAATTACCAAACGGGTGCAAGAAAGCAAAGCCCTGTCCGGCGCATGGAAGCGCTGAAGCAGTGGGCGGATGAAAGAAGCTTTCTTGCAGGTAGGCATGACAAACCAAACGGTTTGCCCGCCAAACAACCTCACAAGAATGCTTACTTCATCTTTCCACCTCAAATCATTTTGAATAAGCACAGTATAGCGTACCCGTCAAAGGTTGTCAAGCTTGTTTCCATGCAGTATACTGAAAGAAAAGAAACGGGAGGGAACGATCATGACACGTGATTTGGGAAAACGCCTGCTTGGCGCGGCGCTGGCGCTGGGGCTTACGCTGTCTCCGGCGGGCGCGACCGACTGGGGCCTTTCCTACCGGGACGGCGCGAACCGGCCGCCCTATGGCGAGGACACCGCCGATAAGCTGCGCCAGTACGGCGCGTATTACATGGGCGACGCGGACCGGAAAACCATCTATCTCACCTTTGACTGCGGCTATGAAAACGGCAATACCGGCCGCATTTTGGATACCTTAAAGCGACGGCATGTGCCGGCCACCTTCTTTGTGGTGGGCCATTATTTGGACGCCGAGCCCGCGCTTGCCCGCCGCATGGGGGACGAGGGCCATCTGGTCGGCAACCACTCGGTCAACCATCCGAACATGACGAAGGTATCGCAGGAACGCATGGTGAAGGAACTGCGCGATCTGGAGACCCAGTATCAAGCCGTGACCGGACGGCGGCTCGATCCGTTTTTCCGCCCGCCGGAGGGTTCGTACAATTATAACAGCCTTTCATGGGCGCAGTCGCTCGGTTATCACACGATCCTGTGGAGCGTCGCCTATCACGATTGGGACGAAAACAACCAGCCCGCTTATGGCGACGCCATGAAGACCCTTTCCACGCGCGTGCATAACGGCGCGATCGTGCTGCTGCACGTTATTTCCAAAACCGACGTGGATGTGCTGGATGAGCTGATCGGTAAATGGAAGGCCGAAGGGTATGAATTTGCCGCCCTTTCCGCGCTGCCCGGCCTGCCGAATCCGACGGTCACCGCCGTGCCGGGAAGCGCGTCTTTCACGGTGGACGATACGCCCGCCGCTTTTCGCGCGTATCTGATCGGCGGGAGCAACTATGTGAAGCTGCGTGACGCCGCGCAGGCGCTGAGCGGCACGGACAAGCAGTTTTCCGTAGACTATGACAAGGCGGCTGAAACCGTGACGCTGACAAGCGGTACGGGGTATACGCCAATCGGCGGCGAGCTCGCCGGCCCCGCCGACGTGGCCGCCATGCAGGCCAAAACAAGCAGCCAGCTTTTGACGCTGGACGGCGCGGCGCTTACGCTGACCGCCTACGAGATCGAGGGCGCGAACTACGTAAAACTGCGCGACCTTGCCGGGGCGCTGGACTGCGCCGTGACCTATGACAAGGAGACCGGCGCGGTCGGGCTGGATACCGCGCTGCCGTATACGGCATAAGCAAAAAAAGCTGTTCCGGTCGGCCGATGCCATTCTTACCTGAATGACATTGGCCGGTCGGAACAGCTTTTTGATATATTGATGCGGAGGATGCAATAAAAACCCTTTGGCATTGGTCTAATAGGCAGAAAGGAGGGGAACGGATGCAGGAAATAACAATGGCCGCCGCACAGGACGGCGCGTTCGATCTGGACCGGGCGATGGACGAGCACGGCACGGCGCTTTTACGGCTGTGCACGCTCTATCTCGGTGACCGCGCGCTGGCCGAGGACGCGGTGCAGGAAGCGTTCTTCCGCGCATGGCGCGCGGGCGGTTTCCGGGGCGAAGCGTCGGAAAAGACGTGGCTGACGCGCATTGCGATCAACGTATGCAAAAGCTATCTGGCCGCGCCGTGGCACAAACGCCGCGTGGACGCGGCGGCGCTCGACACGCTGCTTGCCGATACGCCGGACGGAACGGACGACACGCTGATTCGCGCGGTCTTATCCCTTGCGCCCAAGTACCGCGCGGTGATCCTGCTGCACTATTACGAGGGCTACAAAGCGCGCGAGATCGCGGAACTGCTGCATATGCGCACGAACACCGTGGTGAGCCAGTTGGCGCGTGCGCGGGAACAGCTGGGACTGATGCTGAAGGAGTGGTATTATGATGAACCGGTTTAAAAAAGAGTGCGACGGCGCGCTGGAAGGCGTAACGTTTGATGAAACGATGAAAAGCACGGTGCGCGCCCGAACGGCGGGTCACGGCCGCGCGCGGACATGGCGGCGCACGGCTATCGTGCTTTGCGCGGTGCTGGCAATCGCTGTCACCGGCGCGGTGGCGGGCGTGATTGGGAGCGGCAAGGTGGCGTATTTGGCCAGCAGCTTGCGCTGGAATGCCTCGTGGACGGATTTTAATAAGACCGAGCAATACGCGGAGCGCAATGTGCCGGGCATGAAATACGTCGAGTCGTTTTCAACAGGCTTTACCTTTTATAAAGGCTGGGAAAACTGGACGGACAAGCGGGATGAGGCGGATCAGACGCTGGAATCCTATCCGGGCATAATTTTGGGCTATCAAAATGATGCGGGGGTCAAAGTCTCTTTTGATGTAGACCCTGTACAGGCGGATATGCAGTATGGAGAAAATCCGTTTGAAGAAACGCGCGAAATTGATGGGATTCCTGTTGGGTACCGCGCCATGCGATCGATCACGCTGCCGTCCGGCACGAAGCCGACGGAAGAGGAGCAGGCCTTATTTGACAGCGGTGAGATCAATATTGGCTGGGACGCAGAGGACACGGCGCGTGAAGAATCGACCTTTTACCGTGTGTCGTGGGTGCAGGATGGTAACAGCTACGCGATCTATACCTACCAGCCCGGTGACCTGACGAAGGACGATTTTTTCCAAATGGCGGCCGAGGTCATCGCCGCGTGAAGACATAGAAAAATGCGCGTTGCCGAATAAAGCAACGCGCATTTTTCTATGTTTATATCGTTTTTTAAAACAGTCCCGTGATCTTGCCGTCCGCGCAAACGTCGATCTTTTCTGCGGCGGGAATTTTGGGCAGGCCGGGCATGGTCATGATCGCGCCGGTCTCGACGACGACGAAGCCCGCGCCCGCGGCAAGGCGAACCGCGCGAACATTGACCACGAATTCGCTGGGACGGCCAAGCAAGGCGGGGTCGTCCGAGAGCGAATACTGAGTCTTGGCGATGCACACGGGCAGATCGCCGTAGCCCATCTCGGTGATGTTTTGCAGTTCCTTATGCGCGGCGGGCGCGATGGTCACGCCGAGCGCGCCGTAAATCTCCTTGGCAATCTTGCGGATCTTGTCTTCGAGCGGGAGCGAATCCTCGTAAAGCATATGGAAATCGGCCTTGCCCTCGTCCAGCACGGCAAGCACTTGCTCCGCGAGCTCGCGGCCGCCCTCGCCGCCCTTTGCAAATACTTCGGAAAGGGCCACGCGCACGCCCCGACCCGCGCAGTGATCGCGAATAAAGTCCATTTCTTCCTCGGTATCGGTCGGGAAGGCGTTGACCGCGACGACGACCGGCACGCCGAATTTCTGCATGTTATCAAGGTGTGCGTCAAGGTTGCAAATGCCGCGTTCGAGCGCCGCAGGATTCGGGGCGTTTAGCTCGGCCTTGGGCACGCCGCCGTTGTACTTGAGGGCGCGCACGGTCGCGACGATCACAATGCAGTCCGGCGCGAGGCCTGCCTTGCGGCACTTGATATCCATAAATTTTTCCGCGCCAAGGTCGGCGCCGAAGCCGGCCTCGGTCACCGCGATATCGGCAAGGCGAAGGGCAAGCCCCGTCGCCTGCACGCTGTTGCAGCCGTGCGCGATGTTGGCAAAGGGGCCGCCGTGCATCAGGCAAGGCGTGCCTTCGAGCGTCTGTACCAGATTGGGCTTGATCGCGTCGCGCATCAGCGCGGCCATCGCGCCCTCGGCGCGCAAATCCTTGGCGTAGATCGGCTTGCCCGCGTAGCTGTAGGCCACCAGAATGTTGCCGAAGCGCTCCTTCAGATCGGCAAGGTCGGAGGCAAGGCAAAGAATCGCCATGATCTCGCTCGCGACCGTGATCATAAAGTGATCCTCGCGCGGCACACCGTTGGCCTTGCCGCCAAGGCCGATGGTGATATTGCGCAGGCTGCGGTCGTTCATATCCATCACGCGGGTGAAAATCACGCGGCGGGGATCGATGTTTAAGAGATTGCCCTGCTGCATGTGGTTGTCGATCATGGCGCAAAGCAGGTTGTTGGCCGCGGTGATGGCGTGCATATCGCCGGTAAAGTGGAGGTTGATGTCCTCCATCGGGACGACCTGCGCGTAGCCGCCGCCCGCCGCGCCGCCCTTTACGCCGAACACCGGGCCGAGCGAAGGCTCGCGCAGCGCGATCACCGCGTTTTTGCCCAGCTTTGCGAGCGCTTGCCCCAGACCGACGGTCGTGGTGGTCTTACCTTCGCCAGCGGGCGTGGGGTTGATTGCGGTGACGAGCACAAGCTTGCCCGGTTTTTTATCCTGAAGCTTTTTCCACACGTTTGCGCCAAGCTTGGCCTTGTACTTGCCGTACAGCTCCAGATCGTCCGCGTTGAGTCCGGCGGCCTCAGCCACCTCGGTGATCGGTTTCATCGTGCAGGACTGCGCGATCTCGATATCGGATAACATAGGAAAACACCCTTCTTTATATGGATTATCAAGCGGCGAAACAGGTATGCGGAAAATGCGCGCCGCTTTCACGTTTTTTATTATAACACAGGGGCACGCGCTTGGAAAGTGCGATCTGATCCGGAAAGTGGCGCAGAATGCACAGGTTTCCAAAAGGAAAAGCAAAAAATTTGCTGAAATTGCTCCTCGCCAACGGGCGGCAACTGTGGTATGATGAAAGGCAGATATATTTTCAGAGATAATATGGAGGTACATGGATGGACGCGCTCAAGGCGGTCAAGCATTATTTAAAAAATACCGACCTGTATCTGATGTTCCTTGCGCTGATTTGTTCGGCGTACGGCATGGTGCTGATTTACAGCGCCACACGGGGTTCCGGGTCGATGCGCTATGTGGGCATCCAGTTTATCGCGACCATGATCGGCCTTGCGGCTTTTGTGATCATGTCGCTGATCGATCTGGAGGCCATGAGCAACTGGTGGAAAATATTCGTGGTGCTCAACGTTATTTTACAGTTGACGCTGATCCCCTTTGGCACCGAAGCAAACGGCCAGCGCAGCTGGATCAATTTTGGGCCCATGAGCCTACAACCGGCGGAGCTCGGCAAGCTGTTGTTCATTTTCACCTTTGCGGCGAATTTATCCGAGATACGCGAACACATCAACGAATGGCGCGGCATTATCATACTGGCGCTGCACACGCTGATCCTGATGGGCGCGATCGTGTTAAGCTCCAAGGATACCGGCATGGCGATTCAGTATTTTATGATCGCACTGGTCATGATGTTCGCGGCGGGCCTGAGCTTTAAGTGGCTCGGCCTTGGCCTTGGCCTTGGCGTGGCAAGCATCCCCATCCTGTGGAATTTTGTGATGGAGGATTATCAAAAAAACCGTATCCTCGTGCTGTTCGATCCATCAATCGACCCGGATACCGCCATGCAGACCACGCGCGGCATGACCGCGATCGGCGCCGGTCAGTTTTCCGGACAGGGATTGACCAACGGCGCTATGACCCAGATGGGTCTGGTGCCCGAAAGCCGGACCGATTTGATCTTCTCGGTCGCGGGGGAGGAACTCGGTTTTATCGGTTCCATGTTGATCGTCGCACTGCTGTTTCTGCTGATCCTGCGCTTGTTTTACGTCAGCTTTCGCGGCAGCACAGGTTTTTCCTCGCTCATGGCGGTGGGTATCGCGGGCATGTTTATGTTCCAAACGTTTATGAACCTGTTCATGGTGCTTGGCCTGCTGCCGGTCATGGGCCTGACGCTGCCGTTCTTTTCCTACGGCGGCACCTCGGTCATGACGATGTATGCGGCGCTCGGCATTGCGGCGGGCGTGCGTATGCGGGAAAAGCCAAGCTGGCTACAGTAAAGGCTTTTCCGAAATCACTTGTTTTGTATAGACTTGCAAGGAGGTTTTTTCAAAATGGAAAGAAGCAAAGCTTGGGAACTGCTGCGGCAGTATAACAAGGAACCGTTTCACCTGCAGCACGCGCTGACGGTGGAGGGCGTGATGCGTTATTTTGCCGGGCAGAAGGGCGAAGACGTGGATTTTTGGGGCGTTGTAGGTCTTTTGCACGATATTGATTTTGAGCAGTGGCCCGATGAGCACTGTAAAAAGGCCCCCGAGCTGCTGCGCGAGGGCGGGGCGGATGAAGCGCTCATCCATGCGGTGTGCAGCCACGGCTGGGGGCTTTGCTGCGATGTCGAGCCCACGCACGAAATGGAAAAGCTGCTTTTTGCTTCGGACGAGCTGACCGGCCTGATCGGCGCGGCGGCGCTCATGCGCCCCTCCAAAAGCACGAAGGACATGGAGCTGAAAAGTCTGAAAAAGAAATTTAAGGATAAGAAATTTGCCGCAGGCTGCTCGCGCGACGTGATCGAGCGCGGCGCGGAAACGTGCGGCATGACGCTGGACGAGCTGCTTGCCGTCACGCTGGACGCCATGCGCGCATGCGAGGACACGGTGAGCGCGGAAATGGCCGCTTGCTGAAAAAAACAGGACCCCTTGGTTTTCACTCAGGGGGTCCTGTTTTTTTATCGACCTGGGCGCGCGCTGGTCGTATCGACGATGGACGTCTGGCCCGGCGGACCGATCAAATTCCGCCTTTTCGCGCGCTATGCATCCGATTATCGGATGTTGTGGTCGTTTTCAACATTCATTTTGTGTCTCATCTTCATGATAGGGGCCCCAGAGGACATTGCTTTATAGCGGGAGGTGTTCGACTTGGAAGAACTGAAATTGACAGAAGAGCAAATAACGATCTTTGGCCGGTATCTGCAAAGGGAAGAACAACGCTTAGGCACGCGGGAAAAGTATTGCCGGGATCTGCGGGCTTTTGCCGCATGGCTGGGTGCGCGGCGCGTCACTAAGGAGGCGGTAACGCATTGGAAGGAGCATCTGACGGCAGCGCGATACGCACCGGTGACCGTTAATTCCATGCTGGCCTCCGTGCACGCTTTTCTTCGCTTTGCCGGGCGGAGCGAATGCCGGGTGAAGTACCTGAAGCTTCAGCGGCGGCTGTTCCGGGATTCCCGCCGGGAGCTGACGCGGGAGGAATACCGCCGTTTGGTGGATACAGCCCACACATTGGGCCGGGAGCGGCTGGCTTTGGTGATGGAGACCATGGGGGCCACCGGCATCCGGGTCAGCGAGGTACGGTATATTACCGTGGAGGCAGCCCAGATAGGCCGAGCGGAGGTTTCACTCAAGGGAAAGATCCGCACCATTCTTCTGCCCGGCAAGCTATGCCGTAAGCTGCTGAAATACGCCAGACACAAAAAAATCGCCTTTGGCGAAATTTTTCTCACCAAAGACGGCGGCAGTTTATCCAGAAAGCAAATTTGGGCAGAGATGAAAGCGCTGTGCAAAAGGGCGGGAGTGGAGGCATCCAAGGTATTCCCGCACAACCTGCGGCACTTGTTCGCCACGACGTTCTACCGGGCCTGCAAGGACATTGCCAGACTGGCCGACATGCTGGGCCATAGTTCTATTGAGACGACCCGCATCTACCTCGTTTCGACCGGAGTGGAACATTCCAGACAGTTGGAACGGCTGGGATTGGTAATATAGGACAAAATCGATAATTTGTCCGGTGGAACTCAAGCAACATTCAATAGACTGGTTTTTTATTGTGAGAAACAATACACATTTCTATCAGGCATACATAATAAAAAGCGCAATTAACCAAGCCGCAAAAATCTCTGTTTCTGCGGCTTGGTTAATTCTGCGGAAATTTAGTTTTATTCCCTCAAATTGTTATATGGCTTGTCCTTGTTTTACGCTTGTGCTATAATTATTTCAATTGGTGCGATTTACAAAAGATCATTATAGAAGATCCACCGGACAAATTATCGATTTTGTCAAGCCGGGTAAGCGGCGACTGCGATACGCAGAAAACACAGAAATGTTTTGGGAGGAGTAGTGGAAAATGAAGAAACGACTGTCATCGATTTTTCTGATCTGCGTCATGGTTTTGACAATGGCCAACCCCGCCGCGTTGGCGGTGGAAGCCGAATTAGAGACGAATCCGCTGTCGCAAGGTAGAGAAGCGGGAGAACGAAAATTTCAGGCATCGGAAGTTGATATGAAACGGTCAACGGCAAATACCGCAAATCAAAATCAGGTTTTGAACGCGGCCCAGTATCCCCCCACCCGGAACGATACGGCTGTCACACTCGACCTTGCGGCTGGCGCGATTATCATCGAGACGACGGGCTACCGGCAGGGAGACGCGTATCAAACGTATACGGGATCATACAGGCTAACCACAAAAGGTGAGACAGCGAATACGATAACGGTTGAGAGCGGAACGCACGAACTGATCTTGGACGGGGTCAAGATCAAGGCAATAGATGCGCCTGCCATTTCGATCGAGAAGGATGCGTCGGCTGTAATCACGCTGCATGGTGAAAATGAACTCACCGGTGGCCCCTGCTATGCGGGGCTGCACGTGGAGGTGGGCGCTGACGTTACGATTGATGGAGACGGTAGGTTGATCGCGCAGGGCGGAATCGTTGAAAGCAAGAGTGTGGGTACCGGCGCAGGCGCAGGCATCGGCGGCAATGGGGCACAGATCAAAGATTCTCAAGTACAGAAATGGTGCGATTTTGGCGACATTACGATCAAAGGCGGAACGATCGATGCGACGGGCGGAGCAACACACAGTGCCAATTACGGTGCGGGCGCTGGCATTGGCGGCGGCGGCTCTACCTTGAATCAGGGCAAGCTAGAAGACTTAGCGGAGCTGGAAGGTTCTATTACCATAGAAAACGGAACAATTACGGCAAGCGGCGGTGCTGATTCCAAAGGCGATACTTGGGGCGGTGCGGGCATTGGCAGCGGCGGCGCGGGAAACACGAACCAACCGCATAGAAGCGATATTAAAGTGACAATTGAAGGCGGAACTGTAGCGGCCAAAGGCGGTTCAATCGCGGCTGGCATAGGCGGCAGCAATAGCATGGATGGCGGTAGGATCGCGATCACCGGCGGTCAGGTCAAAGCGATTGGAAGTGCTGATGGTTATTGGGGCGGCGCGGGGATCGGCGGCGGTGATAACAGCGGCGTAAAAGAAATTAAGATTGCCGGGAACGCGCAGGTTACGGCAAAGGGCGGCGGCTGTGCCGCAGGTATCGGCGGCGGGACAGACCGCGGTGTAGATATCATACAGGATAATGCAAGTGTCCAGCCGGGATCGATCACGATCGGCGGCAGCGCCATAGTTACTGCGTATGGTGCAGGAAATGGCAGTTTTGGCGGCGCTGGTATTGGAGCGGGGAACAGCTATTATAATGATAACGGCTGTGGCACGATTTCAATTTCAGATTCCGCAAAAGTTACCGCGTTCGCCGGCACAAGGGCGCAAGGTATCGGTGTCGGGGCGGATTACGGGGGCGACGATGAAAACCGGCTGTCCGTCAGCGGCGGCGTACAGGTATGGATGTTTAATCGGGATACGACATGGCCGGCATTTTGGGGACAAAATAAAGCGGGAGACGGCATAACGGATGCGTATACCGGAAATGGCGTCGCTACGGTATGGTATACGGGTAGCGCGATCCCACCTGTGGATACCATATCAGACGCGTATTCCACCGCAAGTGGTGAAAGCTATAAATGGAGCCACAATGCAGCACGTGAACTGCAGATTCTGTCTGATGGGGCAGTGGTACAGAAAGGGGCATATCCGGACGGGTTTACCCTTGGAAACTGGGCGGCGATTTTTTCGGCGGAAACGCATGAGGTGACGGCAAGCGTTTCCGGCGCGGGCGGTACCGTATCCCCCGCGTCGCAGAGCGTAGCGTCCGGCGGTGAAGCTGTCTTTACCATCGCACGTGAGCCGGGCTATAAGGTGGACAAAATTCTGGTGGATGGCGCGGACAAATCCGAGCAGTTAGATGGCAATACATTTACGCTATCCAATGTGCAAAACAACGCCGCGATCAGCATCAGTTTCACCGAAATGACGGCACAGGATGTGGTGGACACCACGGATAAATTGCCACCGATCAAGGACGGCGAAGAGATCACAGAGCAAACCAAACAAACCATTCTAGATACCAAAATGGATTACGAGGCCTTATCCGAAGAGGAAAAAGCGGCCATGCCCGAAACGCAGAAAGAAAAGCTGCATGAAGCGCTGTCACAGATGTCGAACATCGAGGTCAAGGTCGAAGTGCAGATCGCGGGCGGTGAGCAAGGCGTGTTTTCGGTTCCGGAGCATCAAAAGCCTGCGTTGCTGGAAAACATGACGATAGAAGAGGCGGCGGCGCTCAAATCCGACGCGGCGGCGTACAAAATCGTTGTGACCGTTGCGGAGGCCAAGCTGGATGCAGCCGCGGAAAGCTCCATTCAAGGGGAACTGAATGGCGCTACGGCGGCAGAAAAGCACGACGTGACGGTGAAGAAGGTCATGAGCAAGAATGGAACGGACGAAAAGACGGAACCCATCAGCACATTGGTAAAACCAATCCAGTTGGAGTTTTCCATTCCCGAAAATCTCCGCACGCCGCCCCCGCAAACGGAGCGTACCTTTATGCTGCTGCGCACCCATGACCAAGGGAGCGGCGCCTATACCACACAGGTACTGGACGGCACGGTAGACCGGGAACGCTGGACCTACGTGGTGGAAAGCGATAAGTTTTCCGTATATACGCTGGCGTATGTGGATACCAAACAGGATATTCCCACGGTCACCGCCCAGCCGTCTGCGAACGTGACCTATGGCACCCCGGTCACACTGACCGTTTCCCCCACCGGCAGCGGCTGGACGTATGTCTGGTATAAGGATGCGAATGGAAATGGTACGCTTGACCTTGATACAGATATAAAAATGGACGGCAACACGAGTTCGCTTACCCTAAACGATGTTGCCGACAGCGGCACCTACTGGGCGCAGGTGAACACCGGTTCAGATTCGACCGTCAGCACCGCCGTGGCGGTGACGATCCATAAGGCGACGCCTACGCTGTCTTTCGTTCCGTCCGCCGAATCGTTGAAAGGCGGCGGCTCCGTGACCCTTACGGTTGGGCAGGTGCCGGGCGGCGGCTCCGTCGCGGTGTCCTGCGACAATTCTATCGTAGTCACCCAAAACGATGACGGCACCTATTCGGCGTCCCTGCCTAACAGCAACCAGACCTATACCTTTACCGCTGCCTATGCGGGTGATGAGAACCACAACGCGGGCACCGCCACCTGCACGGTGCGCGTAACGGAGAGCGGCGGCTCCTCCAGTGGCTCCGGCCACCGCTACACGGTAAGCGCGGGCAGCGCCCAAAACGGCGCGGTACAGGTCAGCCCTGAAAACGCGGCAAAAGGCGCTACCGTAACGGTACGCGTCAAGCCGGACGCGGGGTATCGGCTTGCGGATTTGACCGCGACCGACAGCAGCGGCAACGGGCTGAAAATGACCGATCAGGGCGGCGGAATATTCACCTTTGCCATGCCGGGGTCCAAGGTACGGGTCCAAGCGTCCTTTGTTCCCGAAAACGCGCCGGAAAGCGAACTGCCATTCGTTGACGTGGACCGGAGCGATTGGTTCTATCAAGCGGTGACATATGTCTATCGAGAAGGCGTGATGTCCGGCACCACCGGTACCATTTTTCAACCGGCTGCTCCTACGACCAGAGGCATGATCGCTACCATTCTCCACCGGCTGGAGGGCGCCCCGGCTGCCGCCGCCGCTGCTTTTGGCGACGTAGCGGCTGGCCAGTACTATACCGATGCCGTGGCATGGGCCGCTGGCAAGGGGATTGTGATGGGCTATGGCGACGGTAGCTTCGGTCCCAATGACCCCATCACCCGCGAACAGTTGGCGGCGATCCTGTATCGCTTCGCCGGGTATAAGGGCTATGACGTGTCCTCTACCGATTCTCTGTCCGGCTTTTCGGATTCGGCCAGCGTCAGCGGTTACGCCGTCAAGGCCATGGGCTGGGCGGTACAGACCGGCTTGATCAGCGGTATGAACGACGGGACCCTGCGCCCGAAGGACAGCGCCACCCGGGCTCAAGCAGCCACGATTCTGACGCGGTTCATGGAAAACACCAACAAATAATGGTTGGCAGACTCGACCCTCGATCAAAACCAAGGGGGCCTGTCAGCTTGTCAAAAACCCCCTCGCGCCGCGGCGCGAGGGGGTTTTTGACAGTCTGGGGGCAGCCCCTGAATAGGGCTGTCCCGTCTTTTTTGCAATGCGCTTCTGCCTTTTGCGTTTAGGCTTCGTATAGGGCCGCGATTTCATGGATTCTGCGCTTCATTTCCGCGCGGATATGTAACGGCTCCAAGCACTCGCATTTATCCCCAAAACCAAGAAGAATATCATAGTGGTATTCGTTCTCTATGAAAGGAAAACGAACGATGTAATACGCATCGCCGTCTGGCGAAAGATCTTCATAAGAGCAAAAATCAAGCACCCGATCCAACACGGATTGATGAATACGGATTTTGATTTTAGTTTGCATCGTTTCAAAAATATCCGCACTGTCTAAAGTCGGTTTTGGATAATCTCGTGGTGTAAAAGTCTCTTCTTGTATTTGTAGATTGGACATGCGAGACAGTCTGAATAAGCGGAAGTCATTTCTTTTATGGCAATACCCTTGCAAATACCAATGATTACTTTTTAATACAAGCTGATACGGCTCGGCGGTCCGCGCGGTTTTTTTCCCATGGTGGGCGATATATTCAAACGAAAGCAGCTTGCTTTGCTGTAAAGCTGTTTTGATCATTTCTAAGTAAGGCTGTATGTTCCCATTGCCCATCCATGAGCTTAAATCTATGTTAATTTGATTCGCTTTCAGTGCAATGTCCTTCGCTCTTTCGGCGGGAATAAAACTCTTTACTTTCGCAAGGGCGTGTACCAGCTCATCACCTCGTACCATGCCCGCAAGGCTGGAAAGCCCCATCATGATAGCGGAAAGGTCGGCAGTCGTAAAAACCTTTTGATCAATCTTGTATTGCTGCATGATCTCAAAGCCGCCGCCCACGCCCGATATGGAACGAATAGGAATTCCCGCCATGTTGATAGCGTCGATGTCGCGGTAGATCGTGCGGGGCGATACTTCAAACAGATCGGCTAATTCCTGCGCGCCGATGCGCTCCTTGTCAAGTAGTATCATAATCATGCTAACAAGCCTGTTCACTTTCATCCGACCGCCTCCTTTCAATATTCTTTTTAATTGTTGCCATGCTGTTGTCAACGATTACATGGTACTATAAAAATGCAAACAAATCAATGAAACAATGAAAATGGAGGAAGTTAAATGTTTACAATCTATGTTTATGTTCTTGATACCTTAGCCGACTGGGAGCTCGGGTATGTTATGGCCGAGCTGAATTCCGGTCGGTTTTTCAAAGAGGGCGCGCCGTGTGTATCGCTCAAAACGGTCGGTGACTCAAAAGAGCCGATTCAAACCATGGGCGGCCTGACAATCGTGCCCGACTGCCTAATCGACGATATGGTTGTGCGTGAAACAAGCGTGTTGCTGTTGCCGGGCGCGAACACATGGAACGACCCAAGGCATGGCGCGATCATTCAAAAAGCGAGCGAATTTCTATCGCTAGGCGCTACGGTGTGTGCAATCTGCGGGGCTACCGCTGCACTTGCGAACATTGGCCTACTGGATCATCGCCCGCATACCAGTAATGGGCCGGGTTTTCTCGAAATGGTTTCTCCCGGTTACCAAGGGCAAAGTTTTTATATAGACGAGCCGTCCGTAGCGGATGGCAACCTGATTACTGCAAGTTCCACCGGAGCTTTGCTGTGGGCGAAACAAATAATTGAGCGTTTGGGTGTTTTTGGAGCAGAAACTTTGGAGGCTTGGTACGCATACTTTCGTACCGGCGAGCCAAAGCATTTCTTTGCCCTGATGCAAAGTTTGCCGTCTGGCAATGAAAACTGATACACTTGGTTCACGGGAATAGGGGGCAAGGCCCCCTTATTGACGCGGCTTGCAGGAGCTTTCAAACACTGCGCTGCCGCGTGACAAAACGGGCGCATCGTCGTGAGACGATACGCCCGTTTTTTTATTGCGTGTGTCAGTCGTTAAGGTGGTTTGGGTTTTCATGCTGCCTGATTGTCATGCGGATGAAACCAAGGGACCTTTTTTTAGCGACTTTATAACGCGCTGATCGTGTCGACGATGGACATTTGACGAATACGCTTAGCCGGTCCGCACACCGCGAGCAACGAAGTGAAAAGGACGATCGCTGCGATGATACCCAGCGTGCCGAGCGGCAGCTGCCAGACGTCGCCCCAGCGGAAGCTGACCAACCGCTCGAACAGCAGCTTGTGCACCGGTAGCCCGATGATGCAGCCGGCGGTAATACCGAACAGGGCATAGGTCGCGGCTTCGGCGGCAACCATGCGCACCAACTGCCGGGCGTCCATACCGATGGCGCGCATGGCGCCGTACTGCTTCATCCGCGCCGAAACGCTCATGGAAACGCTGTTGACGATGTGCAAAACGGTGATAAGCGCGATCAGCGCGAGAAAACCGAACACAAAAAGGGCGAAGGCGTAATAAGCGCCTTTTACTTCTGCGTTGTTCGCACGCCGGTCGGAAAACATAAGATCATCCCCCGCGAGAGCGCGGATAGCGGCGACGTCGCCCTCTTGCGCGTTCTTGGCAAGCTGCATATCGATCACCGTGTAGCCTTGCCCGCCGATCAGCTCCTGAAAAGTCTGTTCGGAACAGAGCACGCTGCCAAAGCCGCCGGCGCCGTTAAAGGGGCTGGTGGACAGCACGCCGGTGATCTCGAGCGTTCGGGTCCGGCCGCCGCTCTCCACTGTGAGCACATCGCCCACCCGGAGCGGATTGGTCGGGGTATATACCGTCAGCGCGGCGTCCCGCCGTTCCACCGCTTGCCGCACGGAGCCTTCCAGCAGCGCGTCCTCCGCCCATTGGAACTGGTGCTGCTCGTAGGAGATCAGGTCGATGGTGCTATCGGTCTCGCCCACGGTCGCGGGCAGGTCAAAAGCAAACATGCGGCCATACACGCGCTCCACCGCGGGATTTTGCGACAGCTTTTTCAAAACCGTTTCGCTCACCGCGCGGGTCTGATCCCGGCTGACGATGGAGAGGTCGGGCGTGGAGGGAGCAAGCGGCGTGACGGCGTGGTTCATAAACGCGATCAAAACTGAAAACGACAGGAACAAAATGATGCTGAGCGCGAAGGAACCGCCCATGAGGATGAAGTTTTTTCGATTGGACCCGGCATGGTGCACGCCCAGCGCCGTATCCACGCGGAGCCGCCGGGTGCCCGCGGCCTTACGAACGGGCGCGGCCGTGTCGGCGTTGCCGGAGACCGCCGTCAGCGGGGATACGCGCGCCGCGCGTTTGGCCGGTGAGCGGGCGGCCAGCAAAACCGTCAGCAGTCCGACCACGATGCCCGCCAAGATGCTGGGCAGGCTTACGGCAAAGACCGGCATGCCCGCGAAAAAGTAGGGACTGAGCCCGCGCAAAAGCGCGCACAGAAGCCAAATGAGGACCACGCCGATGACAATGCCGGCGGGTATGGCTAGCCGGCACCAAGCAAGCGCTTCTGTGCGCACCAGACGGATCACCTGCTTCGGCGTCGCGCCGACACAGCGCAGCATGCCGAAAAACTGGGTGCGCTGCGCCACGTTGCTGTTCAGGCTGCTCGCGATCATCATCACGCCCGCGATCAGCACCAAGACGAAAAGCGCCGCGGCCGTCAGGTAAATTTGCAGCATAAAGGGATCGCTGCTTTGGCCGAGCAGGCCGAGCAGCCGGGTGTTTTGCGGCGCGTCCGCATCGGGAATGCTCAGCTGCGCTTGAATATCGGCAATGGCCTTTTGCATATTGCACCGGCCCGAAAGCTGCACGTAAAACAGCCCTTCGCCGGTGTCCGCCGCCGGGCGGATCGCGCGGAACTGCGCTGTGGAAACAAACACGCCGTAGGCGTCGTATCGCAGCATCATGGCGGTATCGTCCGCGAAGCCGGAGACGGTGAGCGAAAGCGGGCCGTTCGGCGTTTGTACGCGCACCGTATCCCCAATTTGCAGGCGCAGCGCTTTTTTCGCGTTTTGAGTCAGCACCGCCTCCGCTTCGTCCGAGGGGAAGCGCCCTTCGATGATGCCCGCGTCCGGGTAAAGATCGGTCAAAAAACTTTCGTCCAGCCCGCAGATGGCGGCCGCCTTGCCGCCGATCGAATAATCTGTTTCCGCCTGATAATTCAGAATATCGTACCACGAGCTGCTCGCGACGTCGGGCCGTGCGGCAATGATGGCGGCCTGCTCGTCGCTCAGGTTTTTAAACGCCACATGCCAGTTGCCGTCGCTTTGGCGGGTCTGGATGAGCTGGCTGCGCAGGAACATGTCGGCCATGCCGAAAATGGCCGTGACGAGCAGCACCGCCAGCGCGATACACAGAAGCGACATGCGGTTCGCTTTTCGGTGCACCTTTGCGGCAATGGGCACCAGGGATAGATAGCTTTTCATGCCCGCACCCCGCCGAGATCGGTCAGCACGCCGTCCGTCACCCGCAGCACCCGGTCGGCGGACGAGGTCAGCCCCACGTTGTGCGTGATCATCAAAATGGTTTGCTGGTAGCGGCGCGAAGCCTGCACGAGCAGCTCGATCACATCCTGACTGTTTTTGCTGTCCAGATTGCCGGTTGGCTCGTCCGCGAGGATCAGCATGGGCTGCATCACCAGCGCGCGGCCGATGGCGACCCGCTGCTGTTGGCCGCCGGAAAGCTGGCTTGGCAAATGCCGCCGCCGGTCGGTCAGCCCCAGAACCTGCAAAAGCTCGTCGATCCGATCCTGATCCGGCTTTTGGTAGTCCAGCAACAGCGGAAAGGCGATGTTCTGCTCCACGGTCAGCTCGCTGACCAGCTGGAAGGACTGAAAGACAAAGCCGATATTGCGCCGCCGGAAGATCGTTCGTTCCTGCTCCTTCATGGCGAACAGCTCTTCGCCGTCCAATCGGATCGTGCCGGAGGTCGGCGTGTCCAGCCCGCCGATACAGTTGAGCAGCGTGCTTTTGCCGGAACCGGATTCGCCGATTACCGTGGCGAACTCGCCCTTCTCTAAGGAAAAGGTAACGTTTTGCAGGGCATCCACCCTTGCTTCTCCTTTGCCGTAGGTTTTGCATAGGTTTTCAACTTGTAAGGTATTCATAGGCTCGTTAGCCTCCTTTTCTGGGAAAAGCATAACAGGTGCAGCTTACAAACAGATGAATGGCGGCTTACGGTTCCGTAAGAAACGAAACGGAAAAGACCGTTCCCTCGCCGGGCGTGCTGTGAACGGAAAGAACGCCGCCCTGCCGCTCAAAAATTGTTTTGGCCAGCGGCAGGCCGAGGCCCACGCCCGGCCGGTCCGACGCGTGCGCGCTGCGGTAAAACCGCTTGAAAATATGGTGCAGGTCCTCGGGGGCGACGCCGCCGCCGTCGTCCGCGACGGAAAGGCGCAGCATCAGGGGCGAGCGCTCCCACGCAACGCGAATATGGCCGCCCGCCACCGTGTGATCTAACGCGTTTTTGATCAGATTGCCAAGGGCTTCGGCCGTCCAGATCAGGTCGCAGCAGATCGGCTGCTCAGGATCGCCCTGCCATGTGAGTTCTTTTTGCTCAAGCGCGGCCCTCGTGGTCAGCTCCTCCGTGGCAAGCCGGTATAGCGAAAGCGCCGTGTGCGGCGCTTTTTCAAAGACAATGCTGCCTGCGTCCAGCCGGGTAATCTTCAAAAGCGCGTCGATCAGCTGCTCGATGCGGCCAAGCGCCAGCGCGGACTTGCCGGAAAAGGTCTCTACGGCCGCGCTGTTGCCGGGTTCGCCCGCAATGATCTCGTTGTACATGCAGAGCGCCGCCAGCGGTGTTTTTAACTGGTGCGAGATATCGGAGATCGTATCCTTTAAAAACTCTTTGGACTGGTGCGCGCGGGTGTTCTGCGCCTGCAAGGCTGTCGCCAACTGATCGACCGCGGCGTAAAGCCGTGAAAGCGCCCCTTCATCGCTGCGGGGCAGGTGCGTGTCAAAATCGCCATGGGAAAAGTGCCGCACGACGCGGGTCGCGTCCTGAAGCGAGCGCGCTTGCCGCCGCAAAAACAGCAGCGCGAGCGACCAAAGCGCCGCCGCGGCAAGCAGCGTGCCGGTCAGGGCGGTACGGTATAGCCCCGCGGAAAAATCCCGTACCGGCGCAAGCAGCCAAGGCGGCGTTTTTTCGCTAAGACCCAGCTGCCGCAGCAAAGCGCGGCCCTGTCCCGCGTCCCCTTCGCCGGTAAGCGCGGCAGCCACCGTTTCGGGCGGCACATTCCGTTCCAGCAGCGCGCCGGCCACGGCCTGATCATGAAAAACCAGCTGCGCCTGCATGCGCTGCGTCTGTACCCGGCAGAAAAGCAAAGCGGCGGCCGCCAGCATAACGCAGAGCAAGAAAAGCAGCAGCAAATAGCGCCGGTTGTCCCGGTCGCGCCAAATATTCATAGCGGCACCTCGTTCCATTGATAGCCAAAGCCGCGCACCGTGGTCAGGTGCGCCGGGGCGGAGGGATCGTCCTCTACCTTTTCACGCAGCCGGCGGATATAGACGGATAGCGTGTTATCATCGACAAAGCTGCCGTTTTGATCCCACAGGGCTTCCAAAATGCGCGCGCGGGTGACCACGCGGCCCGCGTTGCGCACCAACAGACAGAGCAGCTTATATTCGCCGATGGTCAGTTCGAGCGGCTTGCCGCGCAAAACAATCTGGCTTTGCAGCAGATCGATGGCGGTATCGCCGCAGCGGATCACGGCCGGATCGCGGCCCGGTCGTCCCGCGCGGCGTAACAGCGAGCGGATACGGGAGAGCAGCTCGCCGATCTTAAAGGGCTTTGTGATATAGTCGTCCCCGCCGCTGTCCAGTCCGCGGATCACGTTTACCTCTTCATCCGAAGCGGTTAAAAAGATGATGGGCGTCGTATCGCCTTGTTCGCGCAGCCTTTGGCATACCGAAAAGCCGGTGCCGTCCGGCAGCGTCACGTCGAGCAGCAGCAGATCGAACCGGTTTTCGGCAAGCGCGGCGAAGGCCGCTTGCACGGTCCGGACGACGGCGACCGCAAACCCGTTGGTTTCGAGCAAATACTGTAAGCCCTCCACCAAACTGATATCGTCTTCGAGCAGTAAAATTTGGTTCATTTCAGCGCCTCCCCGGCAGCATGGTTTTGCTTTATTATATCAGTTGCGCGCGCTCCCGTCATGTATTCGTGCGCAAGCTTACAAAACTGTAAGAAGAAATAGGGCGGACAGCCCAAAGCTGTCCGCCCTAAAAAGTCGTTATCGTCTTCTGTTGTAACGCGAGCCGCGCGAACGCATCATGCGTCGCTGTTTGCGGCGGCGCATCCGGCCGAAGGTAAGGTTAAATAGGATATAAAGGATAACGAAAACCAGCAAAACGACAAGCAAAATTTTAAAGACCGAGCCTTTGAAGAAATTTTCAAGCTTGTCCGCATAGTAAAGCACCTTGGAAAGCTCCACATCGTGCAGAGCGATCAGTTCCACGGTGCCGTAAACCGTACCGGCGTAGGAGTAGGTCATGCTGCCGATCACGTCGCCCGCCTTGATCGGCGCGTCCACGCTTTTCGGCACGGTTGGCGTAGCCTCCATGTCCTCCACGTCTAGGTTCTTCGGCACCGAAGCGACCAGATCCCGCTTGGCGGTGAGCACCAGCTCGTCCGTGTCGGTGGAAAGGCGCACCTTGGTAGAGGTGATGCTGTTGCCCTGCTTGGCGAGCGTTTTGCTTTTAAAGTTATCATAGCCCCACTCGAACAGCCGCTTGGTTTCGGTAAAGCTTTTGGCTACCGTGGAACTGTCCGGCGCGTCGGCGCAGCCGAGGACGACGGAGTAAAGCTCGCTGTCGCGCTGGTCCGCGTAAGCGACCAGACAGTTGCCCGCTTCGGCGGTGTGGCCGGTCTTGATGCCGTTGCACCAGCCATAGAACCAGGGCTGGTAGGAACTGAAGATCAGCTGGTTGGTGGTAAAGACCTTGCGTGAATCGTGCATGTTGGTTTTGGAGATGGTCTTTACCGCGGTCTTGGCGATCTCTGCAAAGGTCTCGTCCTGCATGGCGGCGTGCGCGATGGTGTACAGGTCGCGCGCGGTGGTGTAGTGGTTGGGATCGTGCAGGCCGTTGGGATTGACAAAGTGCGTGCCCGTGCAGCCGAGCTCCTCCGCTTTGGCGTTCATCATGTCGGCAAAGCCCTCGATCGAGCCGCCGACATGGCGGGCCAGCATATTCGCGGCCTCGTTCGCGGAGGGCAGCATCAGGCAATACAGCAGATCGAGCACCTTTACTTGCTCGCCCTCTTTGATATCGGCGTTGGAGGCGTCCCACGACACGTTTTCAAAATCGACTTTTTCCGCCGTGACGATATCGTCCAGCTTCGCGTTTTCCAAAACGAGCAGCGCGGTCATAATCTTGGTGGTGGAAGCGGGGTAACGCTTCTCATCCGCGTTTTTTTCGTACAGCACCATGCCGGTGTTCGGGTTGACCAGAAGGGCCGCGGTCGCGTCGATCTTGGGGTCTTCCAGAACCGCGTCCGGCTCATTTTCTCCGTCGTCCGTCGAGCCGGAAACGGGAGCTGTATCGCCCTCCTCGCCGCTGTCAGAGGTGTCGGATACGGGGGCGAATTCGTTCTCGTCGTCCGGCGCGGCGAAGGCGGGCGGTAAATAGGCGAAAAGCAACAAGGCGAGCAGCAGAAAAGCGCCCGCGCGTTTCAACAAATTACGGTTCATGAGTCGTCTCCCAGAGAAAAATCAGCGTGGGTGAAATGGCCGCGAATGGCCGCGGGGCGCGGCGGTGTGCGGCGCAAAGGGTCATAGCGGAACGAGCGGCAGTGATAATCAGCCGCGACCACGCCATGGCGGCGGCAGGTGAGCTTGTCGCCGCCCGAAAGCGGCGTGCCGTATTGGCAGTATGTACAGCGTGGCTCGATATCCTTACGCATCAGCTTTTTCAGCGACATGCGGGTCACTCCTTAAAATGTGTGAATATACCCATTATACTGTATCGCGCTCTTTTTTACCACCCCTAAACGGAAACAAAACGACAAAAAGTACGGCAAGCGCGGGCGCGGCCCAGTACGCGGCAGAGGGCGTGAGCGCGCCCGGTACGGGCGCGAACACCGCGAGCGACGCGGGGAAGAGCCGCCAAACAAGCGCGGTGATGGCCGCTGCAAACACGCCGTGCAGCGTTTTGCCAAGCGTAAAGCGGCGCAGGCGCAGGTCGAATGGGTCCAACAGCGCGCGCACCTGAAAGTGCACGCTGAGCCCCCCAAAGCCCAAAAGGAACGAGGTGAGCGGCAGCAGCACCCCCGCGGGTATGCCGCAGCCCGCCAGCCGGTCAAGGCCGCAGGTCAATTCCAGAATACCCTCCACGCCGGGAACGCCGGATAAAAGCGCGCGCACCGGCAGCAATAGCCGCAGCAAAATGGAGAAAACGACCAAAAACGCGGTGACGGTCAGCGCGGTCTGCGCGGCGCTCTGCACCGCGCCGCAAAAGGCGGGGGCAAAGGCTTCCGGCGCGGTGGGGCGAAGGGCGCCGCCGGTTTCGCGGCGCGCGCCGCCGTGCGCCGCGACCAATCCGGCCAGAAGGGCGGCGGCCAGATGGATCAGGTACAGCGCCGCCCCGGTCTGCGCGCTGCCGGTGAGCGCCAGCCCTGCCAGACCGATGCAAAAGGCGGGGCTGGCGCAGTTGCAGAAGGATACGGCGCGCTCGGCCTCGTCCCTTGTCAGTGCGCCGCGCCCGAGCAGGTCGGCGACCGTGGCCGCGCCGACCGGATAGCCGCCTATTAGGCCGAGAGCGACTGCCGGGGCCGCCGCGGGGGGCAGCCCGTACAGCGCGCCGAGCGGGCGGCGTAAAAGGCGGGCGGCGGCGGCGCCCGCGCCGGTGCGGATCAGCAGGCCGCTGGCCACGAAAAAGGGGAACAGCGCGGGCAGCGCCTGACCGGCGGCCAGCCGCAAGCCGTCGCGCACGCCGTCGGCGCAGGCGGCGGGGCACAGGAGAAAAGCAAAAAAGAGCGCCGCCGTCAAAAGCGCCGCACCGGTTTTACGCATAAGGCTCACCTCGTTTTTGCTTCTATCCTACGCGGGGCTGGCAAGTTTCATGTCCCCGCCGCATACAATAGCCCGAACGGAGGAGAATGCATGGCATACGAGGGCTTTGGGGCGGGCGCGCCGCAGCTTTTTGAGGATCTGCGCGGTGACCGGCCCCGCGTGGAGATCATCGGAAACTGCCGCGTCGTGGTGGAAAACCATAGGGGCATTTTAGAATACGACGATACTCTGCTCCGCGTCAAATGCAAGGACTGCGAGGTGCGCATCCTCGGCGATTCGCTGACGCTGAACGCGCTTTCGCTTGATGAGCTGGCGGTGACGGGTACGATCGTTTCGGTCGAATATCGCAGCCTCGCCTAGCGGGACGGAAAACAAAAGGAGGGAAAAGATATGGTTTCGCGGTGGCTGCATCTTGCGCGGGGACAGGTACGCCTTCGGGTGACGGGCGCGAGCCTGACACGCTTTTTAAACGTCTGCGCGTCGCATGAGCTGACCCTGCGCCGGATGCGGCGCACCGCATGGAACGAGCTGACTTGTTTTATGTCGGTGGAGGATTTTCGCGCGCTGCGGCGCTTCATGGGGCGCACGGGCTGCCGCGTACATATCGCTCAAAAGGCGGGCGTGCCGTTTTTGGCGGCGCGCCTGCGGCCGCGCACCGTGCTGTGGGGCGGCTTTATTCTTTTCGCCGCGCTGTGCTGGCTGATGATTACCCGCGTTTGGGCGATCGAGCCGCATATCGACCCCGCCTTGCCGCGCGCCGCGGTCATGGAGGCGCTCGAGCGCGAGGGGGTGCGCATCGGCGCGTCGAAGGGCATGAATGTCAAACAGATCCGGTGGCGCGTGATGCAGCAAGTGCCCGAATTATCGTTTTTGTCGCTCAATATCAGCGGAAACCGGCTGACAATCGAGGCGACCGGCTCGGTCATGAAGCCGGAAATGCTGGATGAGGACGCGGTGGTCAAGGTTGTCGCCACGCGGGACGGCGTGGTGGAGCAAATGAACGTTTGGCAGGGCGCGCCGCTCGTTCGTCCCGGCGACGCGGTCGCGGTGGGGGACACGCTGGTGAGCGGCCTAGTGCCGCCCACGACCGAGACCGGCGACTATCATTTGACCCACGCGCGCGGTGAAATCATGGCGCACACCACCTATGATGTGGATACCCGGCGCGCGCTGCAAACGGAAAAAAAGACCTATACCGGCAAGGTGAAAAAGCAGTATGCGCTGGTTTTTGGCTCGCACCGGCTAAATTTGTATTTTGGTAGTGGAATTGCAGGGGGAAGTTGTGATAAAATAATAGAAACAAAAACGGCGTGGCTGTCGGACAGCGTGGTATTCCCGGTGTCGCTCGTCCGGCAGACGTATGTGTATTACGAGCGGCAGCCGGAAGCGGCCGCCGCGGAGGACGCGGCCGCCGATATGGCGGCGCGCGTGCTCGCGCGGTTGGAAGCGGGCATGCAGGGAACGATCACCGGCGAGCGTCAGTCGTTTGACGAGCGGGACGGTGCGGTCACCCTGCATTTGCAGGCGCAGGCGATAGAGCAGATCGGCGCGGAAGCGCTCGATGACAGCGTGATCCCCGAAACACCGCCCGCACCCAGCGAGGATGCGCCGTAATTGAAGCGCGCAGGAGGAAAATAACGGTTGTATAAGGAAAGAATTGATTTAGACGTTGGGACCATGCAGGAACTGTTCGGCGTGAACGATCAGAACGTAAAAAAGCTGGAAAACGAGCTTGGCGTTTCTCTGCTCACGCGCGAGGGCATGGTGGAGCTTTCGGGCGAGGACGTGGCCGCTGTTAAAACGGCGGTGGAAACGCTTCGCACGCTGAACCGCATGGGCGAGCAGGGCGAAACGCTGGGCGAGTTCGCGGTCGACCGCGCGCTGGATTTCGTCCGCACCGGCTCGTCGGATGCGGCGGTGGAGGCCATGCGTGATACGATCGCGGTATCCTATAACGGCGCGCCGATCAAGTGCCGCACGGTCGGCCAGAAAAAATATGTGGAAGCGCTGCGGAACAATACTGTTACCATCAGCATCGGCCCCGCCGGCACAGGCAAGACCTACCTTGCGGTAGCGGTGGCCGTCGCGGCGCTCAAGGCGAAAAAGGTGGCAAAAATCGTGCTTTGCCGCCCCGCGGTGGAGGCGGGCGAAAAGCTGGGCTTTTTGCCGGGCGATCTGCAAAATAAAGTCGATCCCTATCTCCGGCCGCTGTACGACGCGCTGGAGGAACTGCTTGGCCGCGATACGATGGGCCGCTATTTGGAAACCGGCGTGATCGAGATCGCGCCGCTCGCCTATATGCGCGGGCGCACGCTGAAAAACAGCTTTGTCATCGCGGATGAATGCCAGAATATGATGCTCTCCTCCCATATCATGATCCTGACGCGTCTGGGCGAGGGCTCGAAAATGGTGCTCACCGGCGATATCACGCAGATCGACCTGCCCGATCCGCGCGATTCCGGCCTGCGCGAGTGCGCGGAGATCCTCTCCGGTATGGACGATATCGCGGTGATCCGTCTCTCCGGCGGCGATGTGATCCGCCATAAGCTGGTCGCGCAGATCGTCAAGGCGTTTGAGCAGCACGCGGCGGCCCGCAAAAGCACGGCTCCGTCCAAGAAGCCGACGCATCCGGCGCTATATACGCGCCACGCCAAGGGAAAATAACAAAAGAGCGTCCGGCGTAAAATCGCCGGACGCTCTTTGCGTTTATGATCATACCGTCAGATCGTCCAACAGTCTGCCTTGCGCGTCGTACACGCGGTAGGGCTCCGCTTCGGTCTCTGCGCCGATATCGTACAGAATGCGGCAGTTGCGGTAGGAAAAAATGCTCATGTCCTGTTCGCCATGCGTAACGGTTTCCGCCGCGCCGCTGTTCACGCGGCCCAGCGTGACGCGAAGCCGTACCTCCGGCAAATAGCATTCGCTCAGGGTGATGCTTTGCTCGTCCTCTTTCAGCTCGTGCGGCACGGCCGGACGGATGCCCGGTGCGATCGCGGCCACATTGTAGCCCCATAGCTGACGCTGTAAAAACGCACAGCTCAACAGACCCTGATCGTCGTAATAGAAAAGCACCTCGTACGGGGCGTGAAGCTCCTCCCGCACGATTTCGCCGGGGCCGCGGTTTTCCGCGTGGCGCGCGGTATAGCCGCGCAGCGCATCCTCCGGCGTGGCGCCGTCGGGGAGCATGGCGGAAACGATGAGGAAGAACAGCAGCGCGCACGGAAGCAGCACAAAGATCACACAAATGCGCCGTTTATTTTTCACAGCAACCATGGAAAACAGCCCTCTTTTCTGTTACGGACGAATGGCGGGGCTTATATATACACTGCAATTTATGATACAGCCATTATATCACCGTTATGAAAAACAGCAATAGCAGCTTGGTTACAATTTCACTAGCTATGCGTAAATTGACGGAGCGGTTGGTCTTAATAAGCGGTTCTCGTTATTTGACATTTGCGCGGGCGGAGATTAAAATAGTTTGGAACTCGACTGCAAATTTTCCGTGTCGGACGAGTCGCAATAGACTGATCACGTAAACGCTTTGCTTGAGGGGCGGCTGATTAGGTGAACTGACCGGACCGAAGCCGTAGAGGTATCAACAAATATGGAATATAAAGTCAATGACAGCGAAATGAGCGCGTCGGCGTTTATCCCTTTTGTCAATCAAATATGGCCGGGGAATTATGATGTGGAGAAAACACAAATCGCGTTATCGAAAACACTGAATATCTGCGCTTATGATGAAAACGTTCTTGTGGGATGTCTGCGAATCCTTACAGACGGTTATTATTTCGGAACCATAACGGAGCTGCTCGTTCTTCCGGCAAATCGGAAGCAAGGTGTTGGCAGCGAGCTGCTCCGGCTTGCCAAGGCTCACACACCGACTATGCTATATTTTGGCGCACAGCCGGGGTTAGAATCGTTCTACGAAAAAAACGGATGCCAAAGAAGTTTGCAATCCTTTATTATGGAAAAGGAAAAATAGCTGCTGAAGCGGGATTCGCAAGGGGAATATCGCTTTCAATAGGTACCAACCGCCTGTATGGGGATGTGAAATGTTAAATAATTCCGATGAACTGGTCAAGAAAGAGTACTGGGTTCCCAAAGTTGCGGCGATTTACGGGATTCCTGTTTTAGTGATGAACTTCATAGTCGTTTTTGGGTATAATAGTGAGTTTAAAAGCCTCCATCTAGCAATTACCGTGTTTTATTTACTCATAAATATCTACTGCCTGTTTTATAGCATACGAAATAAACTGATTTCGGCTTTGCAAACCGGGATGATCCATTGGTTAATCGTTGTATTTTTTGCGTTGATACAGATCATAGGAGAGAACGTTTCGCGGCAGACGGGAGCCGATGTGGGTTTTGTTTTTGTGATTTTCCCTGTGTATGGACAATTTCTGGGGCTTTTGCATCTCTTTTCTTTGCGGCAGCTAAACTATGTGATTTTGGGGTATGCTGGTTTTTTATTGGCCGGTGATTTGATCGGGCGACAGCGTATAAAAGAATAGCGGCACGGACCGGCATGCTTAAAGCCGGTCCGTCTTTTTTGTTTTTCGGCGGCTCAGGTATTCAAAAAACAGAAAAAATGAGGTATAATAGGCACAAAGCACCTATTATACGCCTATTAAATATAATTATACCACCAGCGGCGCCATAATGAGTGCCGATTGCTTTAAAATGCCTTGCCGCTGTGGTATAATAGCCGTAAAGCGGCTATTATATCTGGATTAAATTCATTATACCATCAGCGGCGCCTATCGGATGCACGAGACCTCACGTTTGCTTGCCGCTGTGGTATAATAGCCGCAAAACGGCTACTATACCCGGATTAAATTCATTATACCATCAGCGGCGCTTAGGTGCGTTTTGACTCTTCGGAATTGCTTGCCGCTGTGGTATAATAGCCATACTATCTTTGGGGGTTACAGATATGGTATATCAAATCAGCGTGGCTTTTGAAACGGCGGTGCAGGAAGAAGAGCATGTGCGGGAGTTGATCGAAACCTGCGCCAAGCGCGTGCTCGAAAGCGAGCAGGTGCCGTTTGCGGCCGCGATCGATGTGACCGTGGTGGACGCGGAAACCATCCGCGAGGTCAACCGCGAATACCGCGAAAAAGGATACCGTGACCGATGTGCTCTCGTTTCCGATGTACGAGTTTCTGAACGGCGCGCCGCAGGAAAATCTGGAGACCGATCCCGGCACCGGCTGCGTCATGCTGGGCGATATGATGCTGTGTTATACGCGCGCGGTGGAGCAGGCGGAAACGTTCGGCCATTCGCCCGCGCGGGAATGCGGCTACCTGACCACGCATTCCGTGCTGCACCTGCTCGGCTATGACCACGAGCGGAATGAGGAAGACACCCGGCTGATGCGCGAGAAGGAGGAGTTGAGCCTCGCCTTTCTGGGGCTGAGCAGGTGAGCGATATGAAAAAGGAAATCCGAAAGCTGCATGAAAGCTTTTTAAATGCTTTTCGCGGTCTGGCGCTCTGCATCCACAGCGAACGCAACTTTCGCGTGCACATGGTCGCCGCGCTTTATGTGACCCTGTTCGCGCTGATCGGGCGCGCCACCACGGCCGAGGGGGCGATCCTCTGCATTTGCTTTGGGCTGACCATGGGGGCGGAGCTGATGAATACCGCCATTGAACGCCTTTGCGATAAGCAGACAAGCGGCTACGACCAAATGGTGCGCAACGCGAAGGATATCGCGGCGGCGGCCGTTTTTGTGTGCGCGGCCGCATGCGCGATCATCGGCCTTGTGCTGTTCCTTGGCGAGGGTCTGCTCAGTGAAGCGCTTGCGTACTTAGGCGCCCGCCCGTGGGCGGCCGGGGCGGTGGTCGTATCCGTGCCGTTTGCCCTGCTTTTTATTTTTAAATATGGGAGAATACAATGAAAATTACCAAAACAGCGGTCGTTTCGATCGTGGGCCGGCCAAACGTCGGCAAATCAACGCTGACGAATAAGCTGGTCGGCCAGAAGGTCGCCATCGTTTCCAATAAACCGCAGACGACGCGCACGCGCATCACCGGTCTTTTGAACAAAAACGATACTCAGTACGTCTTTATGGATACACCCGGCCTGCACAAGCCCCGCTCCCGTCTGGGCGATTTTATGTGCAAGGTGGTCACGGATACGGTGTCCGAGGTTGATGCGGCGGCGCTCGTGGTCGAACCGATCGCGAACATCGGCCCGGCGGAGCAAACGCTGATCGATCAGATCAAGGCGACCCACATGCCCGCCGTGCTGGTCATCAACAAGATCGATACCGTGAAAAAGGAAGAACTGCTCGCCGTGATCGCGGTCTATGCTGCGGCGCATGAATTCGAGGCCATCGTGCCGGTCTCTGCCCGCACGGGCGAAGGGCTGGACGAATTTTTGGCGGAGATCGACAAATACGCTATCGACGGCCCGCAGCTGTTCCCGGAGGAAATGGTTTCCGACCAGCCGGAGCGTCAGCTCGTCGCCGAGATCGTCCGCGAAAAGATGCTGCGCCTACTCGATCGCGAGGTGCCGCACGGCATCGCCGTGGGGATCGAGCGCTGGAACGAGCGGGAGGACGGCCTGATCGAGATCAGCGCCGTGATCTACTGTGAAAAGAACAGCCATAAGGGCATTATCATCGGCAAACAGGGCGCAATGCTTAAGGAGATCGGCAAGCTTGCGCGCGTCGATATGGAGCGCATGCTGGACACCAAGGTGTTCTTGGAGCTTTGGGTCAAGGTCAAGGAAAACTGGCGCAACAACCAGTATCAGATGCGCAACTTCGGGTACGAGGATTCCTAAATGGCCGAGGTCAAGCTGCGCGCGCTCGGCCTGCGCGAAACGGATTTCGGCGATTACGACCGGTATCTGACCGCGCTGACCGAGGAAGGCCGCAAAATAGAGATCCTTTGCAAAAACGCGCGGCGCGGCAATCAGGGCAAGACGATCGCGGCGCGGCAGTTTTGTTTTGCCGAATTCGTACTGCGCGAGCGCGGAGGGCGTTTTACCCTACAGGAAGCCTCGATCGTGCGTGATTTTTTTGCGATCGCGGAGGATATCGAGGCGTACGCGCTGGCCTGTTATCTGTGCGAGCTGACAAACACGCTGACCGACGAGAGCGAGGAAAGCCCCGCGCTTTGCCGCATGCTGCTCAGCGCGCTGACCGCGCTTTGCGCCGGCAAGCGGGCAAAAAACTTGGTAAAGGCCGCGTTTGAATGGCGCGCCATGGCCGAAAGCGGCTACGCGCCCGATCTGTCCGCCTGCGGCGTTTGCGGCAGGGTGATCGAAACCCCGCCCGTTTTCTTTTCCGTCCGCGCCGGGCAGGCGGCGGATAAAGTCTGCGCCCGCCGGATCGGCGGCGACTACGCGCGCCTGTCCGAAGGCGCGCTGCGCGCCTTGCTGCATGTGCTGACAAGCGAAGCGCGCCGGGTGTATGCCTTTGCGCTTTCAGGCCCCGCCGCCGCGCAGTTCTGTGAACTGGCGGAACAGTATACCCTTTATCATCTGGGCCGCGGATTCGACAGCCTGAAATTTTATCGATCGCTTTGCCCGCCGGTTTTTGGTTAAGCTAGGGGGAGATTAAGATGAAGCTCTCGTTACGCTGGAATTTTATCACGCTCGCCGCGCTGGACGTAGCGGCGCTGCTTTTTTGGGCAGCGGGCTGGGAAGCCGGTATCGTTCTGGGCGTATCGGCGGTTGCCATCCTGATCGAAATGTTTTGGAGCGTACACAACGCGATGAACGATCTCAAGCGCAATGTGCCCAACGAAGAATATCAAAAACTGGCGGCGCGGGGGATTTTTACTGGCATTATGCTGGGAAAACTGTGGTTTATGGCGCCAGTGATGCTGAAAATGAGCGATACGGCGCGCCGCATCTACCACGTTTGGAGATGGTTCGGTTTGGCCGCCGCCGGATCTTTACTGCTGTTGTCATCTGCGTATGGCTGGCTGGGCGATATACTTTCTTTCACTTAAACAGGAGTGTACCATGAACAAACTAGGCGAAAAATCTTTGCGAACATTAGAATATTTTACGATACTGGAACGGCTCGCCGCGCAGGCGGCCAGCGATAAGGGGCGTGAACGGTGCCTTGCGCTGCGGCCGCTGGACGACCGGGAGGAGGCCCGCGTCTGGATGGACCAGACGACGGACGCGAAAAACCTGATGATTCGTCAGGGCAGTCCCGCGTTCGGCGGCATCCGCGAGGTAGGCGCTATCCTGTCCCGCGCCGATCGGGGCGGTGTGCTTAACCCGCGCGAGCTGCTTGCCGTTGCGAGCGTGCTGCAAACTTCGCGCCGCGCGCTGGCCTACGACGCCGAGCACGAGGAAAAAACCACGCTTACCCCGATCTTCGGCATGCTTTCGGGCAACCGTGTGCTGGAGGAACAGATCACGACCGCGATCGTTTCCGAGGAAGAAATCGCGGACGGCGCCTCCGCCGAGCTGCTTTCCATCCGCCGAGAAATGCGGCGCATTTCGGGCAAGGTGCGCGAAGCGCTGGGCCGCATGCTGTCCGGCGAGCGCGCCAAGTATTTGCAGGAAACCATCATCACCCAGCGCGGCGGCCGTTTTGTGGTGCCGGTCAAGGCCGAGCACCGGGGCGACGTGCCCGGTCTGGTGCACGATACCTCGTCCACCGGCGCGACCGTTTTTATCGAGCCCGCCGCCGTGGTGGAAATCAACAACCAGATCAAGGTGCTTGAAGGGCGCGAGGAGCAGGAGATCGAGCGCATCTTATCCGCGCTGTCGGCTGATGTCGCGCTGTACAAAAACGCGATCGCGCAGGATTACGACGCGCTCACCACGCTGGACTTTATCTTTGCGCGCGCCAAGCTATCCTTTGACATGAACGCCGCGCCGCCCTTGTGGCGCGATACGCCGGGCGCTTGCCGTCTGGTGCGCGCCCGCCACCCGCTGCTCGATAAGGAGAAGGCGGTGCCGATCGATATCGCCATTGGCGACGAATACGACACGCTGGTCATCACCGGCCCGAACACGGGCGGCAAAACGGTGTCGCTCAAAACGCTGGGGCTTTTATGTTTGATGGCGGCTTCCGGCTTGCATATTCCCGCGAGCGAGCAATCCGAGATCGGCCTGTTTGAGCACGTTTACGCCGACATCGGCGACGAGCAGTCGATCGAACAGTCGCTTTCCACCTTTTCCGCGCACATGAAGACCATTGTTTCCATCATGGATGTGTGCGGGCAGGGCGATCTGGTGCTGTTCGACGAGCTTGGCGCGGGCACTGACCCGGTCGAGGGCGCGGCGCTCGCCGTGGCCGTAATCGGTTATGCGCGTCAGATGGGCGCGCTGGTCGCCGCGACGACGCATTATGCCGAACTGAAAACCTTCGCCCTAACGACCGAGGGCGTGGAAAACGCCTCCTGCGAATTTGACGTGCAGTCCCTTCAGCCGACATACCGACTGCTGACCGGCATTCCCGGCAAGTCGAACGCTTTTGCGATCGCGGGCCGTTTGGGGCTTCCAGCCCACCATCATCGAGCGCGCCAAGGAGCAGGTATCCACTGAAAACGCGCGGTTTGAAGACGTGCTGGCCGAGCTGGAACGCGAGCGCCGCCGGATAGACCGCATGAAGGAAGACGCCGCCAAAATGCGCGCCGCCGCGCAGTCCGAGCGGGACAAGGCGCTGCGCACGCGCGACGAGATGGAGCAAAAAGCGGATAAACTGCTGGAAAGCGCCAAATCCCGCGCCGACCGCCTGCTCAAGGACGCGCGCATGACCGCGGAAACCGTATTTGACGAGCTGGACGAGATGAAAAAGAAGGCGCGCGAAAGCGTGCCCGATCACAACCTTGCGGCGGCCCGAGCGGCGCTGCGCGGTATCATCACGCAGACGGAAAACGAGACCCGCCGTTCGGGCGAAAAGCGCACGGTGGACGCGCACGAGCAGCGCAAGCTGCAAAAAGGCGACCGCGTGCGGCTGATTAATGTCGGCGGCGTGCTGGCGACCGTGCTCGCCCCGGCGGATAAGGACGGCAACGTGCAGGTGCAGGCCGGGCCGATGAAAATGACGGTAAAGGAGAACGAGCTGCGCCTGACCGAGGAGCCGAAGGCGGCTGCCAAAACGCCGCGCCCGCGCTCCGGCCCCGCGCCAAAGCTTAACCTGACCGCAGCCGAACGTGAGGTCGATGTACGCGGCCTGAGCGCGGAGGAAGCGATCTACGAGGTGGATAGCTTTTTGTCGCAGGCGATCATGGGCGGCTTGCCCACGGTTACCATCATCCACGGAAAGGGCACGGGTACGCTGCGCGTTGCCATTCAGCAGCATTTGCGCCAGAATAAGCGTGTCAAGAGCGTCCGTTCGGGCGTATACGGCGAAGGCGAGCAGGGCGTGACAATCGCGGAACTTCGTTGATCAAAATGCTGGGAACTGCGCTGGAAATAAGCGAACAAGGGCATAATGCCTGAGGAAATTGGGTTTTGCGCGCGCAAATTCATGGAAAACGCGAACCCGCTGTTGCCAAATTGCCCTTGACGAAACGGGCAAAAGGCGGTATTCTATATATATCGGATTTGAAGAAATAGGAGCGATGCAGATTATGTTTTCTAAAGAGGTACAGGTTACCAATCAGGTAGGTTTATACGCCCGTCCCGCAACTTTTTTCATTCAGAAGGCCAACGAGTTTAAGTCAACCATTCTGGTAGAGAAGGAAGAGCGCCGCGTTAACGCGAAGAGCCTGCTCGGTATCCTTTCCCTTGGCATTACCAAGGGTACGACCATCAACCTGATCGCCGATGGTCCGGACGAGGAAGAAGCAGTCGCCGCGCTTGTCGAGCTGATTACGTCCAATTTTACCGACTAAGGTTGCCCGGAAAGTTATCGCATCCTGAAAAAAGCGCCGAATTTCGGCGCTTTCTTTTTTGTTTGGAAAGGCGGCGAAGCATGTGACGAGAGAACAACTGAAGGAGCGCGTGCGCAAGCTGCCCATGCAGCCCGGCGTTTATCTGCATAAGGATAAAACGGGCAAGGTCATCTATGTCGGCAAGGCCAAGGCACTGCGCAACCGGGTGTCGAACTACTTTCAAGCGCCCGAACGGCTGAACGCAAAAACGCGCCAGCTCGTTTCCCATATCGATGATTTTGACATCATCGTGACTCAAACCGAGTTTGAAGCCCTAGTGCTGGAAAACTCGATGATAAAAAAGTACAAGCCCAAGTACAATATTCTGCTCAAGGATGATAAGGGCTACCCCTATATCCGGCTGAGCCAAAACGCGCCCTATCCCGCGTTTTCCGTTGTTTCGCGGCCGGAGGAGGATGGGGCGCGGTATTTCGGCCCCTATCCGGGCCGCGTCGCGGCGCGCCGCGCGATCGATACCATCAGCGAAGCGCTGCATCTAAAAACCTGTTCGCGGGTATTTCCGCGCGATATCGGCAAGGAGCGCCCGTGCCTGAACCAGCACATGGGCCGGTGCTGCGCGCCGTGTACGGGTAAGGTGTCCCCCGAGGAGTACCGCGCGCTGATCGCCGAAGCGACCTCGCTTTTTGAGGGGGACGCGAAAAAGCTCGAACGCGAACTGACCGAGCGGATGAACGCGGCGGCGGAGGAATTGCAGTTTGAACGCGCGGCCCTGCTGCGCGACCGCTTGCGCGCGGTGCAAAAGCTTTCTTCCCGCCAGCATGTGGTGGCGGGCGCGTTCGCGGAAATTGACGCGGTCGCGTTTGTGCAGGGACAAACGCGCGCCTGCGTATGTGTGCTGCACTATGCGGCGGGCGCTTTGCAGGATAAGGAATACACCCTGTTCCACCTGACCGAAAGCGACGCGGCCGAGGTGCTTTCCGCCTTTGTCAAGCAGTACTATGCGCGGCGATCGGCCGCGCCGAAGACCCTGCTGCTTTCGCACGAGATTGAGGACGACGGCGCGGTGGCGGAGTATTTGACGAGCATCGCGGGCCGCAAGGTCGAAATCGCGGTGCCGCAGCGAGGCGAACGGCGCGATCTGACGCGCCTTGCTGAGAAAAACGCCCGCGAAGAGATCGAGCGGCACGAGCAGCAATCTGAGCGTCGGCACAAGTCGCTCGAGCTGTTGCAGCGCGTGACCGGTATGATCGCGCTGCCGCTTCGGCTGGAAGCGTACGACATTTCAAACTTTGCCGGGCAGGATACCGTTGGTTCGATGGTGGTTTTTGCCGAAGGCCAGCCCAAACGGAGCGATTACCGCAAATTTAAGATCGAATGCGCGGCAAATGGACAGGATGATTACGCTTCCATGCGTGAAATGCTCACGCGCCGCGTGCAGCGCTATGTGGATGGAGATGAGAAATTCTCGCCCCTGCCGAATGCGTTTTTGATCGACGGCGGTCTCGGCCACGTGCGCGTATGCCAAGAAGTTCTCGACTCCTTTGGCCTTGATACGCCCTGCTTCGGCATGGTCAAGGACGACCGGCACCGCACCCGCGCGCTCGTTGCGCCGGATGGGCGGGAGTTCGGCATATCTGCCACGCCCGCGTTGTTCGCTCTGATCGGACGTATTCAGGAAGAGGTGCACCGCTTTGCGATCACCTACAACCGCCAGCTCGGCGCGAAAAAGGTGCGCGGCTCCACGCTGGATAAGATTGAGGGCGTGGGCGCGAAGCGCCGCGGCCAGCTTTTGCGCCATTTCGGCAGCATCGACAGCATCAAAAACGCCACTGAGGAAGAACTGGCGCGCGCCGTGCCGAAAAATACCGCGCACGCGGTTTTTGAATATTTTCATGGCAATGAAAATATTCAAAAATAATTAGGAATTAGTAGTTAGTAATTAGTAATGAAGCGCTGGCGGTTAGGCAGGCGAAATAGCCGCCTGCGGCGGCTTTGACAATTTCTAACTCCTAATTCCTAATTTCTAATTATTCAGAAAGGGGTTGTATTAACGTGAGAGTCGTATCCGGCTCCGCGCGGGGGCTAAAGCTTCAGCCCGTGCCGGGCATGAACACCCGGCCGACGACCGACCGCGTCAAGGAATCGGTTTTCAATATCATCCAAAACCGCGTGCGGGACGCGCGCGTGCTCGATCTGTTTGCAGGCACCGGGCAGCTTGGCATCGAGGCGCTGTCGCGCGGGGCGAAAACATGTGATTTCGTCGAGCGAGACCGCGTCGCTTTTGCGACGGTCAAGAAAAATATTGCGGCCGCCCGCCTTGTCGATCGTGCACAGCTGCACAGCACAGATGCGGATAAATTTATAGCATATGCGAAAAAAGATGCTTACGATTTGATTTTTTTGGATCCGCCTTACGGCGGCAAAATCCTTACGGCGGCACTTTCCGCGATAGAAACGTTTGACATTCTCTCGACAAATGGTATAATAATATGCGAAAGTGCTGTGGAGGACGTGTTTACCTCCGGTTTTGAGACGGTAAAAACCTACCGCTACGGCGCTACTTTGATTACCGTCCTACAAAAGGGCGGCCGAACGGATGAAACAAATGAGAATTGCGATCTACCCGGGCAGCTTTGATCCGCCCACGCTCGGGCATCAGGATATCATTCGCCGCGCGTCAGTGGTCTTTGACCGGCTGATCGTCGCGGTGATGCACAATCAGAATAAAACGCCGATGTTCACCGTGGAGGAACGCATGGAATTCCTCGAGCGGACGACACGCGACACCCACAATGTGGAAATCACCTCGTTTGACGGCCTGCTGGCCGACTTTGCGCGGCAGCACAGCGCCTGCACGATCATTAAGGGGCTTCGGGCGGTATCGGATTTTGAATACGAGTTCCAGATGGCGCTTGCCAACCGCAAGCTCAATCCGGAGCTGGATACCGCGTTCTTGATGACAAGTGCGGAATACATGTATCTTTCCAGCTCGGTGGTGAAGGATATTGCGGTACACGGCGGCAGCATCGCCGGCTTTGTCCCGGGCGAAATCGTGAACGATATCATGCTTCGAACAAGAAAGGAAGGCTAAACGAGATGGCAACTTTAGACGAACTGATCAACAGCATGTACGATATGGTGCAGGATGCAAAGGGCATTCCACTGGCAGGTGAAAAGTGCATCATGGAGCGCGACCGCCTGCTCGACTTGCTGGATGACCTGCGCGCCACGCTGCCAAACGATTTGAAAATGGCGCAGGATATCGTGGAAAAACGCAACGATATGCTGGCCGCCGGCAAGCGCGAGGCCGAGGCGATCCGCCGTCAGGCCGAGGAGGACGCTCGCCAGATGGTATCCGAGACCGAGATCGTCGTCGCCGCGCGCCGGAAAGCCAAAGAGGTTGCCGGAAACGCTGAAATACAGGCCCGCGAACTGCGCCGCGTCGCCAACGAGTACTGCGAGGATACCCTCAAACGCACCGAGGAGGCCGTCGCCCTTTCGCTGGAAGAGGTCCGAAAGGCCCGCCAGCGCTTTAAAAGCGTGGCGAAATAACATTTGTTCACATGGAAAGAAACGACTGAATGGTTATTCGGCCGTTTCTTTTTTTATGCATTATTTTTTTTGCGTGCGAAAATCGTCGGGTCGTGTGAAATACAGAAAAAGGTAGGGATTTCGCCCCACTTTGGGAAAATGACCGGGTAATACAGCAAAATTGTAATTTCATCGAACAGGTGTTTGTAAACAGCGAAAAAACGAAAAAAACGCAAATTGGAGGCTTATTTTCTGCAACATTTCCCGAAAAACATCTTGCAATATGAGGGGCCTGCCGCTATAATGGATTCATGGTGGTGCGAAGTGGGGAGAAGTGTCATGAGTTCCACCAAAGAGAAAGCGTGGTGTAAAATCGGTGAAAGGGGAATACAAGCATTCCATAGACGCGAAGGGGCGTCTGGCCATGCCTGCCAAGCTTCGAGAGGAGCTGGGTGACCGTTTCACCGTGACCAAAGGACTCGATGGCTGCCTTGCCATTTACCCCGAAAAGGAATGGGAAGGCCTTGAAGAACGTATACGCTCGCTGCCGATGAGCAAATCCCGCGATCTGCAGCGATTTTTTTTCTCTGCGGCGTTTGACGCGGAGATGGACGCGCAGGGCCGCATCTTGCTTCCGGTCAACCTGCGGGAGTTTGCGGGACTGAGCAAGGAGACCACCATCATCGGCGCATCGAACCATGCGGAGATCTGGGACAGCGCCAAGTGGGCCGCCTATAACAGCGGCATCACGGATGACCGTATCATGGAAGCGATGGAAGACCTAGGATTTTAACACTGCCTGATTAGGGGAGGGGCTTATGGAATTTCACCATGTATCCATTCTGCTGGGCCCCTGTATCGAGGCGCTGCAAATCAAACCAAACGGCGTTTATGTGGACGCCACGACCGGCGGCGCGGGGCACTCGCTCCGTATCGCTGAAAAGCTGGATGAAACCGGTCGGCTGATCTGTATCGACCGGGACGACGAGGCGCTCCAAAACGCAAAGACCCGTCTTGCGGATGTTTGGGACCGCGTCACGCCGGTAAAAAGTGATTTTAGAGAGATAGACCGCGTGCTCGCGGACCTCGGCCTTGCTGGGGCGGATGGTATTTTGTTCGATCTGGGCGTCTCCTCGCCCCAGCTCGATCACGCAGAGCGCGGTTTTTCCTACATGCAGGACGCGCCGCTCGATATGCGCATGGACCGGAGCCAGCGCCTTACCGCTTACGAGGTGGTGAACGGCTGGAGCCGGGAAGAGATACGCCGCATTCTTTTCGAGTATGGCGAGGAACGCTACGCGCCGCTCATCGCGGCCGCGATCGAACGCGAACGGGAAGAAAAGCCGATTGAGACGACCTTGGAGCTTTCCGACCTGATCCGCCGCGCGATGCCTGCAAAGGCCCGGCGCGAAAAACAGCACCCCGCCAAGCGAAGCTTTCAGGCGATCCGCATCGCGGTGAACGACGAACTTTCCGCCGTGAACGAAGCGATGGAAAAAGCGATAGACTGTCTGGCGCCCGGCGGCCGTCTGGCGGTGATCACGTTTCACAGTTTGGAGGATCGCATCGTAAAGACCGCCTTCCTACGGGCGGCGCAGGGCTGCACCTGTCCCAAGGGTTTTCCGGTTTGCGTATGCGGCAATAAACCCAAGGTGCGCCTAACGCCGAGAAAGCCGATCCTGCCGGACGAAGCGGAGATAGAAGAGAACCCGCGGGCGCGCAGCGCCAAGCTTCGGGTGTGCGAAAAGCTATAGAGCAAGCGGGAGAAAGGATCCTTGACCATGATGAGTGCCAGCCGGGACAGCATAGCGTATGAGCAATATGAAGAGCGCTTTATGCCTGTTCCGAAGCAAACCAAGCGGGAGCTGCGCGAGGTGCCGAAAAAAAAGACCGGCAAAAAGCGAAGGCTTCGCCCGGCGGTAACGGCAAGCTTCACGGCGGTCGTGCTGACGGTGGTCTACATCCTGATCTGTCAGATGCAGTTGACCCAGCTTACGGCCGAAGTCACGGCACAGACCGAACGGCTCGACGAACTGACGGCGGAAAGCGTTTCGCTTTCCAGCAAAAAGACGTATAACCTGAACATGGATGAGATCGAGCAATACGCGGTGACCAATCTGGGCATGGTCAAGATGGATAACGCCCAGATCGAATATGTGGAGCTGGTCAACCCGGACACGGTAACGGTAAAGGATTCCGGCGTTTCGTTAAGCTCGCTGTTTTCCGGTTTGGTCCGCAGCTTTTCCGCGGTAGTGGAATATCTTAGGTAAAAACTTGAATAGGATAGCGGTACGGGGAGTGAGAGGTGGCAAACACTTCTGACTCCTTACGCTTTTTCGGTGGAGGAACAGGAAAAGACATGGCTATGAAGGGTCCGAACAATCAAATGCGGTCGCGTGTCGTCGTTTTGACGCTGCTATTCGTGGTCGTGGGTTTTGGGTTGGTGGGCGCACGGCTGCTTTACATGCAGGTGTTCCACCATGATTTTTATGTGCAAAAGGCAACGATGCTGCAAACGCGCGATTCGATCATCACGCCCAACCGCGGCACGATCTATGATTGCAACAAGCAAGTCCTTGCTGAATCCGCCACCACCGAAAAGGTGACGATCAGCCCGAAAAACGTGATAGACGAGGATAAGATCGACGCGGGTATCTCGGCCGAGCAGCAGCAGGAAACGCTGGCTAAGATCCTGTCGGAGGAGCTTTCGCTCAATTACGAAACCGTGCTCAAAAAGGTGCAGCGCACCGACACCGCTTATCAGGAAATCGCGGAAAAGATTGATAAAGAAACATCCAACAAGCTGTACAAAGCGCTTGAGGACGCGGACTGCAAGGGCGTCTATCCGGAGCCCGATACCAAGCGATATTACCAATACGGCGCGTATTTGTCCGCTGTGTTGGGCTATGTCAGCGGAGACAACAACGGCGTAATCGGCGTGGAAGCCAAGTACGAAGAGGAGCTTGCCGGCACGGCCGGCCGCGTCGTGCGCGCGCAAAACGCGAAAAATCAGGATATGCCGTACGATTACGAGCAATATATTCCTGCGACAGACGGCAATTCGCTGGTGCTCACCATCGATAACGACATTCAGAGCTATCTGGAAAAGCATTTGGAGACCGCCATGGCCGATAACCCGGACGCGCGCGACGGCGTTTCCGGCGTGGTCATGAATGTGAAGACCGGCGAAATCCTCGCCATGGCGTCTTTGCCCGATTTCGATCCCAACCAGCCGCGCGTTATCACCAATCAGCGGTATCAGGACGAAATGAAAACAAAAGTAGCCGCGGTTTTAACGGAATATGGGGTTTCCGCGGACATTCCCGACGCATACTACGAGAAGGGCGGCATGGAAAACCTGCCCGAAAGCGTGAAAGCCAACGAAAAGCTGGTCGAGGCGATCGGCAACGTCCGCATTGACGAGTTGAACAAAATGTGGCGCAACCCGGTCATCATGGACACCTACGAGCCCGGCTCCACCTTCAAGCTGATGAACGTTTCGACCGCGTACGAGATCGGCACCGCGCACGCGAACGACACGTACAACTGCGGCGGTTCGCTGATGGTAGGCGACTGGTCCAAGCCCATCAACTGCTGGAAGGCGGGCGGCCACGGTTCCGAGAATCTGACCGAAGCGCTGATGAACTCGTGCAACGTCGCCATGATGCAGATTGCGTTCAAGACCGGTATGGACCGTTTCTATGAATTTTACAAGGCCTTCGGCATGACCGAGATCACCGGCATCGATCTGCCGGGCGAGCAGAAGGGTATTTTCCACGATATCACCAATACGTCGGCATGGAACGAAGTATCGCTCGCGGTCGCGTCCTTCGGTCAGCGCTTTACCGTGACCCCGATCCAGATGATCAACATGGTCGCCGCGATCGTGGACGACGGCAAGCTCAAAAAGCCCTATGTGGTCAAGGAAGTGCTGGGGCCGGACGGCTCGGTCAAATCCACCACCGAAACCACCGTGGTGCGGCAGGTCATTTCGGCTGAAACCTCGGCCTTCATGCGGCAGGCGATGCAGCAGGTCGTCGAAAACGGCACCGGTAAAAACGCCTATGTCGCGGGTTACCGCGTGGGCGGCAAGACCGCTACCTCCGAGCTGCTGAAAGAAAAGGACGATACGGAGGACCGTTATACCGCGTCCTTCATCGGCGTCGCGCCGATGGACGATCCGCAGATCGCGGTGCTCGTCGCCATCAACGACCTGCCGGAATCCGCAACGCACGGCGGCGGCGCGATCGCCGCGCCCGTGGTCGGCCGCGTGATGGAGGATGTGCTGCCCTATATCGGCGTCACCCCGATGTACGCGGACGAGGAAGCCGACCGCCGCGAGGTATCGGTGCCCAGTCTGATTGGCATGGATGAAAATCAAGCGGCGGCCGCGCTGAAGGAAGTCGGCCTGTCTTACCGCGTTGTCAGCAACGAGGGCGGAACGATCACCGATCAGGTGCCCGCGGGCGGTATCAAGATCCCCGCGTCCGGCTCGGTCATCCTGTATATGGGCGGGTCTAAGCCGACCGAGCAGATCATCGTGCCCGACCTGATCAATCTGTCTCCGCAGGAATGCCGCGATACGCTCAGCGAGCTCGGCCTGTACATGAAGCGCAAGGGCGTCGCGACCTCGCAGACGACCGGCGAAACGGTGGCGGGCAAACAAAACCCGGTATCCGGCACCAAGGTGAATATCGGCTCGGTTATTACGGTGGACTTCACCAACTCGACCGACGTCGGCGATTAAAAAAGAATGAGTTTTGGGAGTGAAATGCATGAAGCTGCGGGAACTGCTCGCGGGCGTGGCGGTAGAAAACGCCGCCGCCGATCTGGATATGGAAATTGGGCAGGTGCGGTATGATTCGCGTCAAGTAGGCCCGGGCGATCTGTTTGTCGCCATCCGCGGCTACGCGACGGATGGGCACCAATATATCGCGAAGGCGCTCGAACAGGGCGCGGCCGCGATCGTGTGCGAAGAGGCGCCTGACGGCGCGCCCGTCGTCACCGTGAAAAACGCGCGCCGCGCGCTGGCCGAGATCGCGGCTAACCGCTTTGGCCATCCGGCGGACCGCATGGTCATGGTCGGCGTGACCGGTACGAACGGTAAAACGACGACCACCTACCTTGTCAAGCACATGCTGGAAAAGGCGGGCCATAAGGTCGGGCTGATCGGCACCAACCAAAATCTGATCGGCAGCGAAATCATCGAGACCGAGCGCACCACCCCGGAAAGCTATGAGCTGCACGCGCTGTTTGCGCGCATGCGGGACGCGGGCTGTACCCATGTGGTCATGGAGGTTTCCTCCCATTCGCTGGTTTTGGACCGCGTGCACGGGATTCGTTTCGCGGTGGGCGCGTTTACCAATTTGACACAGGACCACCTTGATTTTCACGGCACAATGGAGGAGTACCGCAAAGCAAAGGCGCTGCTTTTCTCCATGTGCGATAAGGGCGTCGTAAACCTTGACGACCCGGCGGCCGAGGCGATGCTGAGAGATGCGAAATGTGAAACCCTTACCTTTTCCTGCGATAAGGACGCGGCTGGGCTGACTGCCAAAAACATCCTGATGCGCGCGAACGGCGTAGAATTCATCGCCTGCACCACGGACGGATTGGCGCGGGTAAAGCTCGCGATCCCCGGACATTTTTCGGTAGAAAACGCGCTGGCCGCGCTGGGCATCGTGTTACAGCTCGGCCTGCCGATCGAGCAGGCGGCGGAAGCGCTCGGCACTGCGACCGGGGTGAAGGGCCGGGTCGAGGTCGTGCCGACCGATACCGATTACACGGTGCTGATCGATTACGCGCATTCGCCGGACGGCGTTGAAAACGTGCTGAAGGCCGTGCGCGGCTTTGCCGCGGGCCGCGTGGTCGCGCTGTTTGGCTGCGGCGGCGACCGCGACAAGACCAAGCGCCCCAAGATGGGCGCGATCGCGGCGCGGCTGGCTGATTTTTGCATCGTCACTTCGGATAATCCGCGCACCGAACAGCCGGACGCCATCATAGAAGATATTTTAGCCGGTATGAAGGAAAGCAAAACGCCGATCAAGGTGATCGCCGACCGGCCCGCGGCCATCCACTGGGCGCTCGACCACGCGAAGAAGGATGATATCATCGTGCTGATGGGCAAGGGCCACGAAACGTATCAGGAGATCAACCACATCAAGCACCACATGGATGAGCGCGAGATCGTGGCCGCGTATTACGCGGAAAAAAGGAAGTAAAAAATAACTGTATGGGGGACGAACGAATGGAACGCTTTACGCTTGCGCAGGCCGAGGCTTGGACCAAAGGAGAAGCGCGGGGCGAAGCGGTGCTGAACGCCGTCTCGACCGATTCCCGACATATTCCCGCGGACGCGCTGTTTGTGCCGATCCGCGGCGATAAATACGATGGCCATGATTTCATCGCCAAAGCGATCGATAACGGCGCGGGCGCGATTGTGTCCCACCGCCGGAGCGAGGAATACCGGGTGCCCGCGCTGTATGTGGAAAACACCTCGCAGGCCTTGCTTGATCTTGCGGGCGGGTACCGGGAGCTGTGCGGGGGCAAGGTGGTCGGCGTCACCGGCTCGGTCGGCAAAACGACCACCAAGGAGCTGACCTACGCCGTGCTTGCGGAGGGTTTCCGCGCGCAGAAAACAGAAGGCAACCTGAACAACGAGATCGGCCTGCCGCTCACGCTCTTCCGCATGACGCGGGAGACCGAGGTCATGGTGGCCGAAATGGGCATGAACCACTTCGGCGAGCTGAGCCGCATGACCATGGCGGCCCGGCCGGATATCGCGGTGATCACCAATATCGGTACCTCGCACATTGAGTTTTTAGGATCGCGCGAGGGCATTTTGCAGGCAAAGCTCGAAATTTTGGAAGGCCTAAAACCGGGCGGCTGCGCCGTTCTTTGCGGCGACGAGCCGCTTTTGTGGGAAAAACGAAGTTCCCTCGGTTGCCGCGCCGTCACTTACGGCATAGAAAACAAGGCGTGCGATCTGACCTGCCGCATGGCGGCGGACGGCTCGTTTACCATCATCAATAACAGCCTTTCGTGCAAGACCCTGCCGGTGAACGGAAGCTTTGCGGCAAAGCTGAGCCTGCCGGGCGCGCACAATGTGCTCAACGCGCTGGCCGCCGCCGCCGTCGGCCTTGTGCTGGGCGAAGCGCCGGAGCGGATCGCGCGCGGCCTTGCTTCGTATGAAGCGAGCGGCATGCGGCAAAACATTTACGAGCAAAACGGCTTTCGCATTTTTGCGGATTGCTATAACGCCAGCCCGGACGCCATGGAGGCGGCGCTCGCCGTTCTGGGGCGTATGGGCGATACCGGCAGCCGCATCGCGGTTTTAGGCTCCATGCTGGAACTGGGCGATTACGCGGAGGAAGGCCACCGGCGCGCGGGCCGCGCGGCGGCGGAAAACGCCGACGCGCTCTATGCCTACGGCCCGGACGCGGACGCCATGGTGCGCGGCGCGCGGGAGCAGGGCATGGCCGCGGCGTTTGCCTTTGCCGACCAGAATGAACTCGTGCGCGAGCTGGTGAAAGCCGCGCGCACCGGCGACGCGCTGCTCTTCAAGGGCAGCCGCGGCATGAAAATGGAACGGGCGCTCGGCCTGTTTTTGGGGGAGGACGTGGAAGAATGAGAGAAGCACTGCTGATCTGCGCGATCGCGTTTATCGCGACCGCGGCCATCGGCCCGGCGATCATCCGCTATCTGCGCAAGATGAAGTTTGGGCAGAAGATTCTGGAGATCGGCCCCAAGTGGCATATGAATAAGCAAAACATACCGACGATGGGCGGCTTCATGTTCATCATCGGGATCGCGGTCGCCGTGGCTGCGGGCCAGCTGCTCACCGGCGGGTTGCAGGTATCCTCGCTCGCCATTCTCGGTTTGGCGGTCGCGTACGGTGCGGTCGGTCTGGTGGACGACTACGCCAAGATCAAAAAACGGGAGAACGCCGGATTGACCGCCCGCCAAAAGCTGATCCTGCAAATCTTGGTCGCGGCGGCGTTTATCGTCATCCTGTTTCTGCAAAGCGAAGACGGCCTGCCCCGCATCTGGGTGCCGTTTACCGATATCACGTTCGGCCTTCCATGGCCCGTGTACATCATCTTCGCGGCGTTCGTCATCGTCGGCGCGGATAACGCGGTCAACCTGACGGACGGCATCGACGGACTGGCCGCGGGCGTGACCCTGCCGGTCGCGGTGTTTTTCGCCGCCGTGGGCATCATACGCGGCAATATCGGCGTTACCATTTTTGCCGCGGCGCTGGCCGGCGGTCTGGCGGGCTTTTTGATCTATAACTTCAATCCCGCCAAGGTGTTCATGGGCGATACCGGTTCGCTGTTTCTCGGCGGCGCGGTGGCCGGCCTTGCCTTTGCGTGCGATATGCCGCTCATCCTGCTGCTGGTCGGTTTGGTGTACATCATCGAAACGCTTTCCGTCATTTTGCAGGTGACGTATTTTAAGGCTTCCGGAGGCAAGCGCCTGTTTAAAATGGCCCCCATCCATCATCATTTTGAGATGTGCGGCTGGGGCGAAAAGAAAATCGTACTCATTTTTGCGGGCGTTACCATTTTGCTGTGCGCGCTCGCCTATTACGGCGTCATCACACCGATGCGTTAACGTTCATCCATTTTCCCTGAGACTGTGAGGTGTCCTACGTGGCTACTATTTCGACCAAAGAACGGCTGCCCGCGGTGCGGCAGCAAACGCTGCCCCGTACGCATGCCCGTACCCATGCCCGCGCGCGCGCCAAAACGTGGGATGCCGGACTGCTGCTGTCCATCACGCTGCTGCTTGTGATCGGCCTGATCGCGCTGTTTTCGGCCAGCTATTCGACCGGTTATTACCGTTACGGCAGTTCGACCTTTTTTATCGCCCGTCAGGGCATGTTCGCCGCGGCGGGCTTTGCCGCGATGATGTTGATTTCCAAGATCGATTACCGCGTCTACGCGCGGTTTTATAAGCCGATCATGGGTGCGGCGGTCGTGCTGCTGGTGCTTGTGGCCATCCCCGGCATCGGCACGGTGACCAACGGCGCGCGGCGCTGGCTGTTTGGCTTTCAGCCGTCCGAGTTGGCAAAGCTGGCCGTTATCGTCTGCTTTGCCTACTGGATCGCGCGCGATCCATCGAGCGTGCGCAGTCTGAGAACCATGGCGCGGCCGTATGGTCTGCTGCTTATCGTGTTCGCGGGCCTGCTGTTTTTGGAACCGCATACCTCGGCTACCATCATCATCCTCGGCATGGCGGTCGTTATGCTGTTCGCGGCCGGCATGCGTTTGTGGTACTTTATCCCCGTCGGCATTGCGGGCGGCGCGCTCGGCGTGGTGTTCTATACGCAGCTAGAGCATGTGCAAGACCGCATCAACGTCTGGCTCGATCCGTTTATCGATATGGCGAATAAGGGCTTTCAAGGCTCGATGAGCCAGATCGCGATCGGTTCGGGCGGCCTGTTCGGCCTTGGACTTGGGCAGGGGCGGCAAAAGCACCTGTATCTGCCCGAACCGCAAAATGACTTTATCTTTGCCTCGTGGAGCGAGGAAATGGGCTTTATCGGCGCTTTGATCGTCATTTTGATCTTTGCCTATTTGATCTACCGCGGCTTTACAATCGCGCGCGCCGCGCCCGACCGGTTCAGCTGCATGCTGGCCACCGGTATCACCGCCAAGCTCGCCATTCAAACGCTGATGAACCTGTTTGTCGTCACGGGCATTATCCCGGTCACGGGCGCGAGCCTGCCGTTTTTCAGCTATGGCGGCACGGCGCTGCTGATGCAGATGGGCGAGATGGGCATATTACTGAATATATCACGCTATATGCGGGTTGACGCAAAGCAGGCGGAATAATTAGAATAAAAAAGACTGAGCGGAGCTCGGCCTTTTTATGAGAATTCCGGCGAGCCGGAATTCTCTATTTTTGATGCGCTGCGGCGCGGGGGTATGATAGGCTTATGCCGGCCTTGCGGTGCAAACGGGGGGAATTGGTTTGAAGTTGTATATTACGGGCGGGGGAACCGGCGGGCATGTGACGCCCGGCCTTGCCATCGCCCGCTATTTTGAGCAGAAGCATCCGGATGCCGTGATTCGTTTCGCGGGCTCGGCGCGGGGTATTGAAAATAAGCTGATCCCGCGCGAAGGCTATCCGCTCGATACGATCGAGATCATCGGCCTTTCGCGCTCGATGAGCCCGAAGGGCATCGCGCATAACCTAAAGGCGGCGAAGCTGGCTGTTTCTGCGGTAGCCAAAGCCAAGCGGCTGCTGCGGAAGGCCGCGCCGGACTGCGTTATCGGTTGCGGCGGCTATGCCTCGTTCGCGGTGGTAAAGGCCGCGCAGCAGCTCGGCATCCCGACGGTGCTGCTCGAGGTGAACGCCCTGCCCGGCAAGGTGACCAAGATGCTGGCGCAAAAAGCCGACCGCGTGCTGGTCTGCTTTGAAGAGGCAAAAAAAGCGCTTGGCGGCGGCGACAAGGTGATCGTCACAGGCGCACCTGTGCGGGGTGAAATAGCCGCAGCCAACCGCGAAAGAGCGAGAAAAAAGTACGGACTTGCCGAAAATGACCGCTTGGTCGTTTCTTTCTGGGGCTCGATGGGTGCCAAATATATGAACGAGCATATGGCCGGTCTGCTGGCGCTGGAATGCAAAAACAACGTCGGCTATCACCATGTGCACGCCTCGGGCGCGGCGGCGCGCGAGTGGCTGCCGAAGCTTGCCGCGGAGCAGGGGGCTGATCTGGAAAACCACCCGGGCCTGCAACTGGTCGAGTATATTTATGATATGGACGATCGCATGGCCGCGGCGGATCTGATCTTGTGCCGCGCGGGCGCGGCCACGCTCGGCGAGCTGTGCCTGATGGGGCGGCCCAGCATTTTGGTGCCTTCTCCCTTTGTCGCGGAGAACCATCAGGAAAAAAACGCGCGCGCGCTTGAAAATGCGGGAGGCTGCCGGGTATTGCTGGAAAAGGACGCTTTGCCGCAAACGATGTTCAACCTGATCCGCGCACTGCTGTCGGACGACGCCCGGCTGCGCGCGATGGGCAGAGCGGCGACGAGGCTTGCTTCTCCGGACGCCAGCGAAACGATCTACCGCCAGATCATGCAGGCGATCGCATCGGGTAAAAAATAAGCAAAAGGGCGGAAGACCATGAAACGACGAAAACAAAAAACGCCCGGGAATAAACGGCGGCGGCAGAAATCGCCCGCCGCCCGCCGCAGACAGGCCAGCCGCCGGCAGCGCGTTCTGCACGCGGTGGGGCGCGCGGCGTTCCTGCTGATTCTGGTTGCCGCCGCCATTACCGCGCTGACCGTGTTTTTCAAGGTCAGCGCGATCGAGGTGACGGGCACGACGCGTTATACCGAGGCCGAGATCGTATCGGGTATGGATGTGAAAGTGGGGGACAACCTATATCTTTGGAACAAGGTAAAAACCAGCGATGCGCTGCTGGCCAAGTTCCCCTATCTCGAATCCGTGCTGATCCGCCGTAAGCTGCCGGACAAGCTAACCGTGACCGTGACCGAATGCAAGCCCACGCTCGCCGTGCCGTCGGACGGCGGCTACTATCTCGTAAGCGACAAGGGCAAGGTGCTGGAGCAGCGCGCGGACGACGGCGGCCTGCCGGTCGCGACCGGCGTTTCGCTGATGGGCATGGAGCCCGGCAAGGTGATCGACCGCACGACCGACGCTTACGCCGACGCGTTGATGTGCGTGCTGGACGCGCTGCGCGAGGGAGACATGGTAGGCGGTCTGAAATTTATCAACCTGCAATCGCTGACCGATATCCGCATCGGCTATCTGGGGCGGTTCGACATTCGCGTCGGTACGGTGGACGAGCTGAGCTATCGTTTGCGGTTCGCATCCATCGTCATCAGCGACCGGCTATCCCCGTCCGACATCGGACGGCTGTATTGGGACGCGCGGGACCGGCTGCACTTTGTGCCGGACGCGGCCGAGAACGTGGCGCATTCGGCGGTTTCGCTGGATGGCGTGGACCAAACGGCACTGCAAAACGGCCAAAAAACGGAAAACGGCGCGGGACCCGATGAAACGCTGAACGGTATGGAGGACGGCGGCGGCGAAACCGACGGCGCGGACGATACCGGGGACGCCGAAGACGACCAAGGCGATCAGGAGGATGAAAATTGGGAAGACGACGGGGCTTAAGCGCCTTTTGGTCGAATGGCACAGAAATTTCAAAGTTTTTTTGAGGAATTCACTAATATCTGTTGCAAAACCAGTCAAAAAGGGTTAAAATTAAAACAATAGGGACATATGGCCGCGCGCGGGAAAGTGCGCAGCTTCCCATAGACCGAAAATTAATCAGTCAGTTAGATTCTTTATCATAAACGGAGGATGGCAAGAATGGGTTTTGAGTTTGAACAGGGCCTCGATAATGTAGTTAACATTAAGGTTATCGGCATCGGTGGCGGCGGTGGAAACGCGGTCAACCGCATGATCAGCAGCGGCGTGCAGGGCGTTGAGTTTATTTCGGTGAACACCGATATGCAGGCGCTGAACTACTCGCAGGCGGATACCAAGATCCAGATCGGTGAAAAGCTGACTAAGGGTCAGGGCGCGGGCGCGAACCCCGAGATCGGCCGCAAGGCGGCGGAAGAAAGCAAGGATCAGATCACTGCCGCGCTCGCGGGCACCAATATGGTATTTATCACCGCCGGCATGGGCGGCGGCACCGGTACGGGCGCAGCGCCGGTCGTGGCGCAGATCGCGCGCGAAATGGGCATCCTCACCGTGGGCGTTGTCACCCGTCCCTTTGGCTTTGAAGGCAAAAAGCGTCTGGAGCAGGCGCTCGGCGGTATCGACGAACTGGGCAAGAACGTCGACTCGCTTGTCATCATCCCGAACGAACGCTTAAAGTTTGTATCCGAGCAGAAGATCACGTTCAAAAACGCGTTTGAAATCGCGGACGGCGTGCTGCGTCAGGCGGTCGCCAATATTTCCGAACTGATCACCGTGCCCGGCTTCATCAACCTTGACTTTGCCGACGTTACCTCCGTCATGAAGGACGCGGGCTTCGCGCATATCGGCACCGGCCGCGCCGCTGGGAAAGATAAAGCCGCGGAAGCGGCGCGCATGGCGATTTCCAGCCCGCTGCTCGAAACCTCGATCGATATGGCGCGCGGCGTCATCGTATCCGTTATCGGTTCGGACGATATCGGTCTGGACGAAGTGGAGACCGCGGCGACCATGGTGCAGCAGGCCGCGCACCCGGACGCGCACATCATCTTCGGCGCTTTCATCGATGATGAGATGGACGATGAGATCCGCGTCGTCGTTATTGCGACCGGCTTTGATAAGGCGCCCAATTCCGCTCGCATGAGCGGAGAAGGCAAGAAGGACGAACCCGCGCAGGCCGCCGGTCTGTTCACCGAAGCGACCGCAACGGCCGCGGAGGACAAGCCCTCGCCCTCTAATGAGGTCGGCTCCGACGATGCCGCGTTCGATGTACTGATGCGCATATTTGATAAGGATCGGTAAAAACGCTGGGCTTGCGCCCAACGCATGTTTTATGGAAGAGCCCGTGAGGCGGCGGAAATTTGTTTCCGCCGCCTCACGTCTCGATATTTTGTAACAAAGGAGTGAACGTCGTGAGTTCGGAACCCCGAAGTATTGATCGAAAACGAATAAGCGGCGAGGCGCTCCGGTAGCCTGCCGCAGAAAGGTGGCAGGAAATGGTAGAATTTTACAAAACAATCGATGGAAGAGTGACCGAGCTCTCCGCCTTTGAGGAGGGCTGCTGGGTCAATATGGTGCGCCCCAGCTCGGATGAGATCGATATGATCTCCGGCGCCGCGGGCGTGGAAGAAGAGTTCGTCCGCGCGGCGCTCGACCCGGAAGAAAGCTCCCGTGTCGAAGTCGAGGAGGACCAGCTCCTCATGATCATTGACGTGCCGATGGTCGAAAAAAATTCGGTGGAGGGCGGCCAGCAGATGTTTTCGACCTTGCCAATGGGCATCGTCGTGGGCGGGGCGGCTGTCATCACGGTATGTCTTGAAGATAGCGTGATCCTTCGCTCGATCGCGGAGGGCGCGGTAAAGGGCGTACATACTTCGATGCGTACGCGCTTCGTGTTTCAGATCCTGCTGCGCGTGGCGGGCCGCTTTTTGAAAAACCTGCGCATGATCGAGCGCGACTTTACCAAGATCGAGAAGCGCCTGTACGATTCGCTTCCAGAACGAGGAGCTGATCCAGCTGCTTGGTCTGTCCAAATCGCTGGTTTATTTCTCGGCTTCCCTAAAGGGCAACGAAGTAACGATGGAAAAGGTGCTGCGCGGCCGGGTGCTCAAGCTCTATGAGGATGACCGCGACATACTTGAAGACGCGCTGATCGAGATCCGGCAGGCCATTGAAATGGCGGGCATTTATTCAAGCATCCTGTCCGGTACGATGGATGCGTACGCGTCGGTCGTATCGAATAACCTGAACATCATCATGAAGGTGCTGACCGTGCTGACGATCATCATGACCATTCCCAATATCGTGTTCGGTTTTTATGGTATGAATATTGAAAACGGCGCGATTCCGGGCGATGTGTTCTGGTGGATTCCCCTGATCATCTCCATGGTTGCCTGCGCGGGCGCATGGTATCTAATGAAAAAGCGCAACCTTTATTAAACGATCAAAACCGGCCTTTTGGCCGGTTTTTTTGTGCTTGACGGTACTGGACGAACCGCAAAACGCAGTACGAATGGACGGATGCGGCTTCTAAGGCCATGCTGCGCGCCGCCGGTGTGGGGCGGCTGGTGTATTGGACCATCCCGGGGCGCTGTCCCTTCGGCCCTGCCGTGATCCGGCGCGATTGACAAGACGTAGGCCCTTCTATATAATGAAGGGGCAAGGATAAAAACACAGTCCGGTCGGTAGTCCGGGCGCGGCGGAAACGCCGTCAGTAACCTGCCTCCTTTGGTTGTCCGTTCCTTGCAGAGCGATACCTAAAGGAGGAATGGACCATGCGTAAGGTTCAAAGCCGCGTGACCGTTTTTTTCGACGATCCGTTTTGGGTCGGCGTTTACGAACGGGAAACGGAAGGCAGGTATGAGGCCTGCAAGTGGATGTTTGGCGCGGAGCCGCGGGATTATGAGGTGTACGCCTTTCTGTTGCAGAATTGGCGGCGCCTTCGATTCAGTCCGCCGGTTCGTGCCGATGGCCAAAGCGAGCGGCGCGTCAACCCGAAGCGCATGCAGCGCGCGGTTAAGCGTGAACTGCAAGCGACGGGCGTGGGCACCAAGGCGCAACAGGCCCTTGCCGCCCAGCGCGAACAGGGCAAGGAAGCGCGGCGCGTCCGCACCCGCGAGGAACGCGAGCGCGAGCAAGCCGAGCGATACGCCAAGCATCAGCAAAAGCGCAAAGAAAAGCACCGGGGGCATTGAGCCTCCCGGTGTTTTGACATGTTAAAGCACCCTTCGCGCCGCAGCGCGCATAAAATCCATCAAAACCGGGAGCAAGTATCTCGGTTTTGATACAAACCGGCTTCAAGTGTGCCTGTAAGGCGCGCGCAGAAGCCGGAATTCTCGATCGAAATGGGGCTTTGTTTCGATCGACAGGCTGTCAAAAAATAGTTTTTTGACAGTCTGAAGCACCGGGGGCATTGAGCCTCCCGGTGCTTTGACATGTCGGCGGCGGGCTGAGAAAACAGGTGCGTAAAAAATTCAGAAAAAATTAAGAATTTTATGCGTGATTTCTTCAGGTTTCTGTGCGATACTATTAACAATGCCAGCATGGAAAATATGGACGGACCTACCTGCGGTAAAGTTACGGCGTTTGACGAAAAAGAGTGATAAAAAAACCGCCTTGCGTGCATCCTTTTTTGTGACAAGAGTGAAAAATGATTTTATCAAGTGGATTTGCCTAAAAAAAGGTTGCAAATACTGTGTAAAGTGCTATGATAATACGTGGACATCAAGAGTAAGTGAGCAACCAGAACCTTAAAGTAAAGGGGATCACAAACAAATATGTTACGATTTTTACAGACACTGCAATTTGTGCTGTTTGTCTTTTTTTCAGTGGCCTATGCCTATCAGCTGTTTTACTTAGTCGCCGGCCTGATCGGCCGGGGCAAACGGGGCTGCCAAGACGCTTCGCTAGGGCGTTATGCGGTGATGATCGCCGCCCGAAACGAGGAAGTGGTGATTGCTGATCTGATCCACAGCCTGAAGCGGCAAAATTACCCGGGAAAACTGCTCGACATTTACGTTGTTGCGGATAACTGCACGGATGACACGGCGCGTGTGGCGCGTCAGGCCGGAGCCACCGTGTTTGAGCGCTTCAACAAGGTGCAGGTGGGCAAGGGCTACGCCATGGATTATTTGCTGAAAGCGATCGCCGAGCAAAAGGGCGATGATTACTACGACGCTTACATGGTCTTTGACGCGGACAACATCGTAGACCCCAATTTTGTTTCAGAAATGAACAAGATGTTTGCCCATGGCGAGTACGCCGCGCTGACAAGCTACCGCAACTCCAAAAACTTTTGCGACAACTGGATCACGGCAGGCTATGCGCTGTGGTTCCTGCGCGAAGCGCGTTTGCTCAACAAGCCGCGCGCGCAGATGGGCGTCAACTGCGCGGTATCGGGCACCGGCTTCCTTATTTCCGCGGAGGTTATCCGGGAGGACGGCGGCTGGCCCTATCACCTGCTGACCGAGGATATTGAGTTTTCCGTTGTTTGTGCCACGCTGGGCCGTAAGATCGGCTACTGCGGCACCGCGGTCGTATATGATGAGCAGCCCACTGAATTCCGCCAGTCCTGGGACCAGCGCATGCGCTGGAGCAAGGGCTTTTACCAGATCGATGCGAAGTATACCGGCACGCTGGTGCGCGGCATCGGTCGCGGCGGCCGCAAGGGCTTTTCCTGCTACGATATGCTGATGACGGTGGCGCCCAGCAACCTGATCACGCTTGGCGCGCTTGCCGTTGGCCTGCTGATCTGCTTCGCCTGCTTCTCACAGCCCACCTTTATTGTTTACCGCGTCATGCGCATGATGCTGCGCATCCTGCTTATGACGGTCAAGGGCATTTCCATGAGCCTGTTTTTGTTCGGTGCGGTCACGATGGCGGCCGAGTGGAAAAACATCGAAGGCTCGACTGCAAAGAAAATCCTTTATACCTTTACCTTCCCGTTTTTTATGCTTACTTATATTCCGATCTCGGTCGTTGCGCTGTTGCAAAAGGTCGAGTGGAAGCCGATTCGCCACGGCGTCACGGTTTCACGGGAAAAGAAACGGGAACGCATTTAATCCAAATAAACAAACATCCGGCAAAGACCAAACGGTCTTTGCCGGATATTTTTATATTCGTTCACTTTGGATGGTGTGCGGCCGGCCTGTGGCGTACAGTTCCTTGCGGATGGCCGCGAACATGGTCTCCGCCATGTCGAGATAGCGGATGATCTCGCGGTCGTCGATCTCGAAAGGCAGATCGGTGGGGTAGCGGGTTTCAATATACAGATCGTTCAGCGCGGCGCTTTCATCCAGATACTCGGAAAAGGCATCGGGATCGAGCCGGATCGCCTGACGGCACAGATAAGTCAGGTTGTGCCCGTCGAAATGACGGCCGGTGCGAAACAGCAGGTAGCCTTTCAGGGCCTTTTCGATCGCCTGCTGGCAGTGGAATGCGATGTTGTAGTGGTCGCCGCCAAAGGTGTGCAGAATGCGGGCGCACTGCAGGTCGCAGAGCGCCTTGTCGAGCCACTTATAGTAGAAGTGGCTGTCTGATGCGCCTCTACGTCTGCTCATACAGCACCTGCCCTTTCCGTGCGATCCAAGCGGCGTAGCTCGTCTCTTCCTTCAGCAGCGCCGCCCACTCGTCCGCGGTGTAGACATGCAGCGTGAGCGGCACGTCCGCCGAAGCGGCCAGATGCAGCTTGCACCGCAGGGCGCGGGTATCGCCTTCGGGTATGATTACGCATAGACTGATCGATTTGAGCTTTTGCGTGGACATCGTGCGCTTTTCGCCCACGAGCAATACCTTGCTGGGGCGGCAGGTTTTCAAAATATCCGATAAGATCTGTGCCACGGCTTCCATACGTGCGTCAGCTCCTTCCGGCGGGCAGCGCGGAGAGCGTCGCCTGCGCTTCAAAATGCGTTTCGCCGTGGGCGGCGCCGCGCACATAGCGTGCGCCGTCCACCGTGCCGCAGTACAGCTCCACCTGCTCGCCAAACTGTGTTTCGGCGGTGTAGTTGACCTGTAGGGCGGAAACAAAGCCCGGCTGCTTTTGCAGGTCGAGCGCGTCGGAGATCAGGTCGACGACCTTGGCGTTGTTGACGTGATTGTTGATGTCAAGGTCGGAATAGCATACCGGGTGAACATGGTGCAGGCGCACGGTCTCGCAGCTCAGCTTGCCGAGCGGCTCAAACAGCTCGCCGCGCGCGGTGTGCAGGTAGCCGTCGGCCGCGGGGAAAACGGTGGGGCGCAGGATACGGTGGGTATCCGGGTCCAGTGTGACCCACATGGATTGCGCTTCGCCGACCTGCTGCTCATCGGCATAGAACGCGAAGGAACGGTACCAGCTCGCGCCGCGGATTCCGGGGCACCAAGTTTCACACCGGATGCGCTCATAGGGCAGGAAGGGGCGCGAGAGCGTCACGCGCATGCGGGAAAGCACCCAGAGTACGCGCAGCTCGGTGCGGCCCAGATGCAGTTCCTCCGCATGGACGGTCGCGGCGTCCTGCATGACGTCGAATACGAAGGACGGGCGGGCGATACCGCGGTTATCGATGTGGCTGAAATTGACTTCATATTCGCGGGAAAGAAGATCGGACAAGGGGATGCACCTCCTAAGCGCTTACTGAAACAGGGCCAAGATAAAACGGGAAAATATCTCGGCAAGCGTATCGGCCTGTTTTTCGGGCTGGGTCAGGCCTTCATCCGTTTGCTTTGGTTCATAGAAGTCGGTCAGCAGCTGAGTGGCGCCCGAAGTGTTCACCAGCGAGGAATAGCTGAAAAACACCTCGCCCTGAATATCCTTGCCGTCGTCGATCAGCGCGAGCTGGCGGCCCAGCTCGTCCGTGCCGTACCATACGTCGCCGGGCTCGGCCTCCGCCATGCGGTAAGCGCCCATGCCGATGTAAAGCGCCACATCCGAGGTCTGCACGGCCTCCTGCCACCAATCGAGCAGCACGGAGAAATCCGCTGCTTCAAAGCCGATGGACCAGTAAATCTGCGGGCAGATATAGTCCACCGTGCCCTTTTGGATCCATTCAAGCGAATCGCAGTAGATCTCGCGGTAGGAGGAGCGGCCGTTGGTCTCGCTGCCGCGCGCGTTGTCGCGCTTGTTGTCCCAAATGCCCGCCGGGCTTACGCCGAAGGAACAGTCGGGATCGAGCTTGTGCAGTGATTTATCGAGCAGCGCGATCAGGGTGTTGACGTTGTCGCGCCGCCAATCGTCGATGTTGTCGAACCGTTCGCCATAGCGGGCGAAGGTAGAAGCGTCGTTGAATTCAGTGTCGGGGTAGAAATAGTCGTCCAGATGGATGCCGTCCACCTCGTACCGCTCCACGATCTCCATCGCGCCGTCCGCGACGAGCTCCTGCACGGAGGGCAGGCCGGGATCAAAATAATAATTGCCGTCGTGCTCCACCACCCATTCCGGATGCTGCTTCGCGGGGCTGGATTCAGGCAGAGCGTCCAGTTCGTCCTTGCCTTCCTTGGTGATGCGGTAAGGATTGAGCCATGCGTGCAGCTGCAAGCCGCGCGCGTGCGCGCCCGCCACCCAATAGGCGAGGGGATCGAAGCCGTCCGCCGGCGCTTCGCCGCAGGTGCCGCTGACATAGCGGCTCCAAGGGAACAACGCGGATTCATAAAGCGCGTCCGCCGATGGGCGGACCTGCAAAAAGACCGCGTTTAGGCCCATCGCGGCGACATTGTCCAGTATCGCGTCGGCTTCGCTTTTCAGCTCGTCCACCGTCAAGCCCTGCTTGGATGGATAATCGATATTATACACCGAGGAGACCCATACGCCGTGCAGCCCTTCCTCCGGTATGCGGGCGGCCGACGCGGCCGGGACGAGCAGGCACAGTAGCAACAATATGGGTAGGATACGTTTTTTCAGCATAGATATACTCCTTTGGCAGCGGCCGTGATTTCTATATTATTTTACCATTACGACCGCTATAAAGCAAGGATGATTGACTTCGGAGCAAAAGCATCGTATGATGGACAGAGTAAAAAAGGATGTGAAAAACGCAATGCAGAAAAAAGTTTTGGCGCTGCACGATCTGTCCGGCTTTGGGCGTTCCTCGCTGGTGCCGATCATCGCGGTGCTGTCCGCGGCCGGGCATCAGTGCGTGCCGCTGCCGACGGCGGTGTTCTCCACTCATACCGCGATCCCGCACTGGGCCGTGACCGACCTGACGGACGCGATGGAGGGCACGATAAACCAATATGATGCGCTGGGGCTGCGGTTTGAAGCCGTTTACGCGGGCTTTTTAGCTTCCGCCGCGCAGATCGACCGCGTGCGCGAGGCCGCCGTGCGTCTGCGCGCGGAGGGCGGGCTGACAGTGATCGACCCTGTGATGGGCGATAACGGCGAAGTTTACGAGACCTACACGCCGGAGATGTGCACGCGCATGCGCGAGCTGTGCGCGATCGCGGATATCATTACGCCGAATACGACCGAAGCCGCCATTCTGCTGGGCCGCGATCCCGCGGGCAAACCCCAAAGCGACGACGAGGCTTGGGAATGGATGCGCGCGCTGCAGCAGACCTACGGGGCCGAGATCGTGCTGACCGGTTTGGACTTTGAAACAGGCAAGGTGGGCACCGGCTGCTTGGGCCATGCGGGCGGGGGGCTGACGCTGCACCGCCGGATCGACCGGTATTATCCCGGCACCGGCGACCTGTTTGCCGCCACGATGCTGGGCGCGCTGCTGAACGGCGTATCCCTGCCGAACGCCTGCACCCGCGCCGGCGAATTCGTAAAGGACTGCATTGCCTATACGGCCGAACAGGGCACTGATCCCATGCACGGCGTGCAGTTTGAAAAGCTGCTGGGACAGATCGTGAAGTAAGGCGCGTTGAAAAACGGGGTTCTGCCGCTTGCGGAGGTGATGGGTTGCAGCAAAGCAGATTGTTTGGGATGCTGTATTATTTATTGGAACAAGGGCATGCGACTGCGCCGGAATTGGCTGAGAAATTTGAAGTGTCCGTTCGCACCATTTATCGGGATGTGGATGCGCTCAGCGGCGCGGGCATTCCCGTTTATACCGAAACGGGGCGAAACGGCGGCATACAGCTGCTGGACGGCTACGTTTTGGATCGATCCCTTTTCTCGGATCAAGAGAAGCAAGCGTTACTTTCCGGTATTCAAAGCCTTGCAGCCGTACAATTTCCAGAAGTGGATGGTGTTTTAAAGAAGTTAGGCGCAATTTTTCAAATCAGGCTTTCGGATTGGATCGAAGTTGATTTTTCCCGCTGGGGCAGTATCGCGGAATATGAAAACCAATTATTTGTGCAGATCCGGCAAGCGGTTTTGGAAAGACGGAAGATCCGCTTTGTATATTACGATTCTACCGGGGCCAAGCGCGAGCGGGAAGCGTATCCACGAAAGCTTGTCTATAAGGACCGCGCGTGGTATTTGTTCGCTTTTTGCCTGACCCGCCAAGCGGATCGACTGTTTCGGCTGACGCGTATCAAGGATTTCCGCTTAACGGAAACGTATTTTAACGAACTGCCGGAAGCAGCCCCCGAAGTTTATCCACAACCTCGGGATATGGGCGCTCTGATCGATCTGGAATTGCAATTTCCGTTAGAGGTCGGATACCGTCTATACGATACGCTGGAAGACAGCGCGATCATAGCGCGTGAAAACGGGTATACGGTAAAGCTGACATTGCCTGAAACCGAATGGCTATATGATTTTTTGATGTCCTTCGGCGAGCGGGTGACCATAATCCGCCCAGAGTCGGTAAAGCAGCGTATAATCGAAAAATATAAAGCCGCGCTGGCACGCTATCCATGAGCCGACCGGCAGTATACAAACAAAAGCCTGACACGCTGTGTCAGGCTTTTGTTTGTATACTGTAGAAGGTAATAAGAAAGTGGGTGTGTCATGATGAGCAAAAGATCAAATCGCAATTTTCTTTTCTTGATCATTGGACAGGCGGTCTCTCTCTTTGGGACGGTATTGCTGCGATTTACCGTTTCGCTGCTGATTTTAGATTTGACTGGGTCCGCCGCATTGTTCGGTATGATTACGGCGATCGGCTATTTACCTCCGGTGTTTCTGTCTCCGGTGGTTGGCTTTTTGGCGGATCGAAAAAACAAAAAGAATCTTATGGTCGGGCTGGACGGTATGTATGGTCTGCTGGCGGTCTGCTTAGCGCTTGCCATGCGTTTGCCGCATACGCTGGCCGGCATAACGGTCGCCATGGTCGTTCTGTCGATCCTATCCTCTTTTGAAACGCCGATCGTTCAATCCACAATTCCGCTACTGCAAGCGAAAGACAACCTTGTAAAAGCGAATGCCATAGTAAGCCAGATCAATATGGCCGCCCAATTAGCGGGGCCTTTATTGGCCGGTGTGTGTTATGGGATCGTCACAAGGAGCGATCTCATGGGCGTTCAAAGCATTTTTTTAGGCTGCGCAATATGCTTTTGTCTTGCCGCCTTTGTGGAGCTATGGATCGAGATACCAATCGTAAGCATACGGCGGGAAACATTATCTATGCGGCTGCTCAGACAAGACTACCGGGAAGGGATTCGGTTTTTGACAAAGGAAAGGACGCACGTTTTGGGGGCGATCCTGCTAAACGCCGCCTTTGTTCTGCTGATTCAGCCGTTCATTACGACGGGGGCGCCTTTTATCATATCGGTCGTCTTGGAATTGAGCGCGGCGCTGAACGGATGCGCGCAGGCGTTCATGGGCGCCGCTGGCTTGATTGGCGGAATCATAGCGGGAAGCCTGTCAAGCCGCTTTCCGCTAAGCCAGACCTATCGGCTGTTCTGGATCATGGGGGCGGCGATCGCGCTTTTGGGCATGGCTTTTCTGTTGCGAGCCACCGCCTATGTGACATATATGATCTTGGTGCTGGCGGGCGTTGTCATTTTTATGTTTGCAAGCATCGCGGGAATCTTGATCCTGTCGGCGATCCAGCAAAATGTCCCGGATCAGATGCTGGGGCGTACCATGTCCTTTTATACTGCGGCGGTTAACGCGGCTTTCCCGACGGGCATTTGGCTCTATGGATACCTTTACGATAAACTGATCAACTATTTGTTTGCCGTCCTATTGGCTACCGCTGTTTTGATTTTTGCCGTAGGGAAAATGGGTAAACAAATTTATAAGCACCTTTAACGTTTGAATGGCATGAGATTTAGGTAAAAGAAAAAACGCACTGCATATCACAGTGCGTTCTCTTTATGGAGCGGCTGACGAGGCTCGAACTCGCTCACGATACCCCGTTAAAACTGTGTTTTAACGGGGGCCCCACCTCCTGATGAAAATAAGGTGGAGGTAGCAAGTTCGGAAGCTGCCTTCGCATGAAAAAAACGCACTGTATATCACAGTGCGCTTTCGCTATGGAGCGGCTGACGAGGCTCGAACTCGCTACCTCCACCTTGGCAAGGTGGCGCTCTACCAGATGAGCTACAGCCGCATTTTCTATCGCGCCGTTCTCACCAGCGCGATATTTATTATAGCAAAGCCGTGGGGCGAAGTCAAGCTTTTTTGGCATATTTTTTATTTTGATTTTTTTCGCAGTAAAAAAGTGACGAGCAGGCAGATCGCGATGTAAAGCGCAATGGGAAGCGCCGCGAATACAGCCAGACGACCCAGCGCCCACAACGGCTCGGGCAGGACGCTCCAAAGATGTTCGGCCAGCCCGCTTGAGATAAAATGCGCCAAGATGCTGCTGCCGCCAAGCCAGATCAACGGCACGGGCGTGACAAGCCAAATATTGACGCGCCAGAATTGCCGCAGGAACGCGCGCCCCGCCTGTTCGTCCTCTTGACGCAACATCAAACTGGAACCAAGAGGCAGTATGGCGAATAAAACGAGCAGCATAAGCCCGATCAGCCGCGGCCAATCGTTTGCGGCGAAATATTGCCCGTACAGCAGCAGGCACAGCCCAAGCGCCGAGCCGCACCAGCCGATGCACAATAGCATGGGCGCAAAGCGTTTCTGCGCCGATGGAGCGCGCTGCTGTGCCGGGGCGGTTTCCGGCGCGAGATCGCGCAGCAGATAGTCGGTTGTCACCCCAAAGTAATTCGCCAGCGCGATCACCTTGTCCGTGTCCGGCGTCGCGTCGCCGAGCTCCCATTTGCTCACGGCTTGCCGGGATACGCCTAACGTTATGGCCAGTTCTTCCTGCGAAAGGCCGCGTTCGCGGCGCAGGCTTTGGATATTTTCATTCAGTGGCATGTTTGGTTACCTCCTTGCCGAATACCTGTATTCTACCGGAAACAGCGGTAGCATTCCACCATTTCGGCATGGAAAATACGCAACCTGCGGTTGCAACTGCAAAAAACGGCGCGGTTTATAAAAACCGCGCCGTTTCAGCTTGTCAAAGAACCTCCACGCGCCGCAGCGCGCATATAATAGGATTTTGCCGAAAAAGCAAAATCCATAAAATCCGGGAGCATGTATCTCGGATTTTATACAAACCGACTTCAAGTGTGCCTAAAAGGCGCGCGCAGAAGCCGGAATACTCGATCGAAATGGGGCTTTGTTTCGATCGACAGACTGTCAAAAAATAGTTTTTTGACAGTCTGAAACGGCGCGGTTTATAAAAACCGCACCGTTTTGTTTAATATCCTAGCGCTTCGCCGATCAGGACGACTTCGCATTTTTTCATCGAGAGCGGCGGGGCCATGTGCACGACAAGCGCGGAGCAGATGCGGTCTGCGCTGCGGCAGTCGTGACATTTGCCGTCCACGGCGCAGGGCGTGCGGCGGCCGAGCCGTTTGGCGTTTAGCGGCGCCGCGACATTGCGCGCGCGGTCGACCGCGCTTTGCAGATCGGGGCAGAGCTTATTGACGCCGCATACGAAAATACAACGGTCGGAGCCGTACAGCGTGCCCGCCACGCGGTTGCACGCACCGTCGATATTGACGATCTCGCCGGTTTCGGCCAGTGCGTTGGCAGAGGAAAGATAGATGTCCGCCGCCTGCGTATGGTCGTCCGCGTCCAGCCAGTGCCAGTGCACCTCGGCTTTGTCCGCGAGCGCGTCCACAAGGCCGAGCGCTTCCAGCGTTTTAGAGCCGCCGAAAGAAACCGTTTGCCCGGCGCAGGTCTCGCTCAGGTAGGGCAGGGCGTCCGCCGCGGTCGGGAAGTAGGTGAAGCCGAAGCCGCGGCGCGTAAAGGCGGCGCAGATCGCGTCGATATTCACAAGGCCGTTTTGAAACAGCGGCAGCAATTCCTCGGGAGCGTTCACGATGGCTTCCGCGCCCGCGTTTTTCAGTTCCTCCACCGAGCGGAACCCCCAGCCCACGCCGACCGCGGTCAATCCCGCGTTGTGCGCGGTCTGCATATCAACCGGACTGTCGCCGATATAAAGGGTCGTGGCAGGGTCGCCGCCAAGCTGACGCAGCAAATCAAGCGCGGAGGTCGGATCGGGCTTGCGGGGCACGCCCGGGCGTTCGCCCACGGTCACTTGACACAGGTCGCCGAAGAAAAAGCGGATGAGATTCTTTGCGGCAAGATCGTATTTGTTCGATAAAACGCCCACCGCAACGTCCTCGCGCTTCAAGGCGCGCAAAAGCGGTACGATGCCGTCGTACGGCTGGGTACGGTTGGTGATGCGCTGCTCGTAAGCGGTGCGGAAATCGTCAAGGCAAGCGTCGACCAGCGTGTCGGAGGCGTTTTCAGGCAGGCTGAGCGAGATCAGGCGGCGAACGCCGTTGCCGACGCGCTCGCGTACCTGCTCCTCGCTGGCCAACGGCAGCCCGTGGCGGGCCAGCGCTACATTGACGCTGTCCGCCAGATCGCCGAGCGTATTCAGAAGCGTACCGTCCAGATCAAAAATGGCAGTGGTAATTTTCATATGTACCTATCCTTTTTGCGTGGGCTGCGTGTCAGCCTCGTTTGTATGTCCTTGTGATATCGCCAAGCAGCGCGGCGACCTCGGGGTTGAGCGCTTCGCGCCGGACGCGCCAGCGCCAGTTTTTGCCCCCAATCGTAGCGGGGGTGTTCATGCGCGCGTCCGCGCCAAGCGAAAGCAGATCCTGTAGGGTGGTCATTGAGATGTGCGCCGGCGAAGCCCAAACGCTCTTGATCGCGCTCCAGCCCATGGCCTCGCTGTGCGAGGTGCGCAGGTAGGCATAAGCAAATTGCTTTTCCCGTTCATTGCAAATATCCATGACCTGCTCGCATACGGTCTGCGAGTCGTGGGTCGAGGTGTAAACGATGGAGTTCGGCAAATAGTTATGGGGCAGGTGCTCGTTGTCCTCGTCGGGCGTCATGCCAAAGATCAGCACGCGCATGCCGGGGAAGCCGGTCTCGCGCAGCAGGGCGCGCACATCGTCCGTGATGATGCCAAGGTCCTCCGCGATGATCGGGATCTCGCCCAGCGCCTTTTGCATCGCGCGGAAGAACGCCATGCCCGGACCCTTGCGCCATACGCCGTTTACCGCGGTATCCTCACCGGTCGGCACTTCCCAGAAGCTCTCAAATCCACGGAAGTGATCGATCCGCACCACGTCGAACAGCGCCATATTGGTCTTCATGCGCCATATCCACCAAGCGTATCCCTCTTTTTTATGGGCGGTCCAGTCGTATACCGGATTGCCCCAGAGTTGGCCGGTGGCGGAATAGTAATCGGGCGGCACGCCCGCGATCAGCTTGGGGCTGAGATCCTTTTGCAGCTTGAACAGCTTCGGGTGCGTCCACACATCGGACGAATCGGGCGAAACGTAGATCGGGATGTCGCCGATGATCTGAATACCCTTTTCATTTGCATAGGCGCGCAGCGCGGTCCACTGCTCGTAGAATACATATTGCAGAAAGATGCGGAAGTCGATCTCGCCACGCAGCTCCGCTTTCACGCGGGCAAGGGCCGCCGGCTCGCGGTCGCGCACGTCGGCCTCGGGCCAATCCCAAACGGCGGCGTTGTCGTATTTTTCCTCGCGCAGCGACATGAAAAGTGCGTAATCGGGCAGCCATTCGGCGTTCTCCGATACAAATTCGTCGATCTTCTTTTGAAGCGCCGCGTCCACGCGGGCATAAGCCTTACGGTAAAGCGGCCAGCGCGCTTCGATCACCTTTTCAAATTCGACCACGTCGGGCGAAGCGTTAAAATCCGCCGCGCGGATCTCGGCCTCGGTCAGCAGGCCGTCCTTTTGCAGCAGGTCGAGGTCGATCAGCAGCGGGTTGCCCGCGGCGGCGGAGTAACACTGGTACGGCGAATCGCCGAAGCCGGTGTGGCCGAGCGGCAGCACCTGCCAATAGGTCTGGCGCGCCTTCGCGAGAAAATCGACAAAGTCGTGGGCGGTTTGGCCCATTGTGCCGATACCGTGCGGCGCGGGCAGCGAAGTGACGTGCGCAAGCACGCCGCTTGAACGGTTAAACATATACATGTCCCCCAAATCATAGTTATTAACATTATACACGGCAAAGCGGAAATTTGTCAATTTGGCTTGCCAATTCCGAACCGGCCCGATATAATGAAAAGGCGACAAATAAAGGATAAAACGGGGGCTTCGCGCAATGAGAATGCGAAAAAAGAAAAATTTGGACGTGCGCTTCGCGGCCTGTGCGCCGGTGATGGAGTTTGCGCCGCGCGAAATGCGGGGCAAGTGGCGCGCACTGTTTGGAAACGATCACCCGCTGCATATCGAGATCGGCTGCGGCAAGGGACGTTTCGCCATCGGCATGGCGGAGCAGCACCCGGAGGTGAACTTTCTTGCCATCGAGAGGGAGGAGGGCGCGCTCATCATGGCGGCCGAGCGCGCGGCGCTGGCGCCGTTGCCCAATCTTCGCTTTTTTCCCTTTGACGCCGCCGAGCTGCGCGAGGTTTTTGCCCCCGGCGAGGTGGACCGTATCTATTTGAACTTTTCCGACCCATGGCCGCCCAACCGTCAGCGCAAGCGCCGCCTCACTTGGCGCGCGTTTTTGGAGGTGTACGGCGAAATTTTGAAGCAGCAGGGCGATCTGTGCTTCAAGACCGATAACCAGCGCTTTTTTGAATGGACGCTGCAGGAAATCTGCCAGTTCGGCTGGCTGCTGCAAAATATCTCGCTCGATCTGCACAGTTCGGATTTTGAAGGCAACGTTATGACCGAGTATGAGGAGCGCTTTTCCAGCGAGGGCGCGCGCATCTACCGCCTCGAGGCGCGCCGCCGCCTGCCGGAATTTTTAAACAAGTAAGGAGCTTTGCGGTTATGCAGTTTACGCTTAAAAAATGGGACGAACGCTTTATCGACGATGTGGCGCGGTACGGCAATAACGCGAAGATCGCGGCCAATCTGCGCGACGGGTTTCCTTTTCCCTATACGCGGGAGGACGCGGTGGGGTATGTGCGCATGTGCGCGCAGAACGACGAGAGCCGGCAGTTGTGCCGCGCCATCGTGGCGGACGGGCGCGCGGTGGGCAGCGTCGGCGTGTTCTGCGGGTCGGACGTCTACCGCAAAAGCGCCGAGCTCGGCTATTGGCTGGCCGAGGAATACTGGGGCAAGGGCATCATGACGGAAGCGGCAAAACAGCTTTGCGCGGCGGCGTTTGCGGCGTTTGATATTGTCCGCATCGAGGCCGAGCCCTTCGCCTATAATCAAGGCTCGCGCCGGGTGCTGGAAAAGGCGGGCTTTACGCTGGAAGGCGTTAAACGGCAAAGCGTTTTTAAAAACGGCGCGATTCAGGATAGCTGTGTCTATGCGCTTTTGCGCATCTGAATCATTCTTGACATATGCCGGAAACGTGCTATAATAAGAAGCAGTTAACCGGCATATGCCGAAAATGAAAAAGAGGTGCGCATTTATGAAAATCGCGGTAACGTATGAGAACGGGCAGGTGTTCCAACATTTTGGACACACCGCGCAATTTAAAATGTATGAAGCGGCGGATGGAAAAATTCTATCCGCCGAGGTAGTGGACACAAACGGCAGCGGCCACGGCGCGCTCGCGGGCTTTCTGGCGGCGCGCGGCGTGGATACGCTGATTTGCGGCGGCATTGGCGGTGGCGCGCAGGCAGCGCTGGCCGAAGCGGGCATTCGCCTGTTCGGCGGCGTGAGCGGCGAAGCCGATCAGGTGGTCGCGGCGTTTCTATCGGGCGGTTTGCAGTATAACCCGGATGTAACATGCAACCACCACGAGCAGCACGGTGAAGGACACGATTGCGGCTCGCACGGACACGGCTGCGGCGGCCACTGTCACGGCTAATCCATGCCCAGACCGAAAAAATGCAGGCGTGTGTGCGGCCTTCCGGGCGTTAAGGAATTCGGCCCGCGCGGTATGGGCTGCGGCGGCGAAACGGTTCTGATGGGACTGGATGAGTACGAGGCGATCCGCCTGATCGACCTGATGGGCTTGCAGCAGGAACAGGCCGCCGGACAAATGGGCGTGGCGCGCACAACCGCGCAGGCAATCTACAACGCCGCGCGCGTGAAGCTGGCAGACTGTGTGGTAAACGGCAAAACGCTCCGCATTGAGGGCGGCGACGTCGAGGTGTGCGATAGACGCGCGCACTGTCCGCGCGGCGGGAACTGCCCGCGCAGAGCCTGTGACAACGGCGCAGAGGAGGATTAAAGATCCTTCCAAAAACTGTCGAAAAACAACGTTTTTCGACAGTTTTTTTGTTGCGCACAGAGGCGGAACAGGTATATGGCAGTTTGGCTGATTAGGATCAATGCGTTCAGCGGATTGCCAGAAATCTCCCTTGGCCCATCGCGCGAGCCATGGTATACTAATCCACGAGTGAAAATAAAGGGGGCCGTATAGGATGACAAACCATGTTTCTGCTGAGAAGAATAAGCCTTTCCTGACCGGCTGGTGGGCCAATAAGCCGCTGCGGCATAAAATGCGCGTCGTTTTTCTCACCATTGCCGCCGCGTTTACCCTGTTTGTCGGCATGACGGTCGCGTTGTCGGAAAGTCAGCTGGCCACGGTCAGCGATCTGATGCAGGATTATCATCTGATCGGCCGCTTTATCAGCAGCTACCATCAGGAACGGACGCTGTTCCGCCCTGCGATCTATTCTTCGATTGCCTTTCAGGAATCCGAGCACGCATCCGCACGTGAGCGCACGGATCGTATTTTAAACGAAATGCAGCGCGGCACGCTGATGCAGGACAAGACGCTGCGCATGTACACGCACGCTCTGACCGGCGCGGTTGAAAGCTATCGCGCGGAAGAGCGCACAGCGCTTGGCTTTTTAAGGGGCGGCGATATCCGCAATCAAACGTTCATCGATCAATATTACCAGCTAGATGCGCGCGCGGAGTATATCAGCCAATACGCCGGGCTGTTGCTCGCCTCCAGCATCGAAACGGGAGAGGGGCGCTACGCGGCCGCGCGCGCCCGCAGTCGCAAGGTCTACGCGCTGCTGCTGGTCGCGATTGGTTTGTGCGGTCTAATCCTGTGTTTGACGCTGCGTTTGTTACAAAATACGGTTTTCCGCCCGGTCTTGGCGCTCAGCTGCAAGGCGGAGGAAATCACAGCGGGCCGCTTTGACACGCCCGACGTGCCGGTACGCGGGCGGGACGAGTTAAGCATGCTTACCGAAACGTTCAACATAATGAAACGGGAGCTGTCCCACACCTTCGATACATTAAGCGAAAACGCTCGCATGGAAAAAAACTTGCGGCGGCAGGAGGTCAAGAACGCCCAGATACAAAAGCTGCTGGAGCGCACGCGCTTTGCGCAGCTGCAAAGCCAGATGAACCCGCACTTTTTGTTTAACAGCCTCAATACGGCGTCGGCCCTTGCCACACTGGAAAACGCCGGCATGACGCGCTCGCTGATTGGCGAGTTGGCCGCCTATTTCCGTTATACGCTCGAAAGCGACGAGGATATCGTAACCCTATCGCGCGAACTGGATATTGTGGAGACCTACATGGAAATCCAGCAAAAACGGTTTGGGGGGCGGCTGCGCCTTGATCTGAAACGCGCGCCCGAATTTGAAACCATTTTGATCCCGAAATATATTTTGCAGCCGCTGGTGGAAAACAGCGTGGTGCACGGCCTTGCGCGCAAGCCCGAAGGCGGCGTGATTCGTATTCGGATCCGTGAACCGCGGGAGGGATGCATTGAGCTTTCGGTGATCGATAACGGCGAGGGAACGGCGGCGCCCGCGCGCGCGGAGCGGCGCTCCATAGGGCTCGACAACATCCGCCGCCGCCTTCATCTGTTTGATCCCGGCAGCAGCGTTACCTTCTGGTGCAAAAAGCAGGTGGGGGCGGTCACACGCCTGTGCTTTCACCTATCCGTGACCGACACCGGAGAAAGGATATCCGAATGATCAAATTGCTTTTGGCAGAGGATGAACCGCTTGCCCTGCTTGCCATGGAAAAGATGATACAGCAGATAGAACCGCGGATCGGCTTGATCCGAACGGCGGAAAACGGCAGCCGCGCGGTTGCGGAGGCGGAGACGCTAAAGCCGCAAATAGCGATTTTGGACATTGAAATGCCGGTTATGAGCGGGTTGGATGCGGCCGCGATCATTCGCCGCCAGCAGCCGGATTGCCATATCCTATTTCTAACGGCGTTTAGCAAATTTGAATACGCGGTCGGCGCGGTGCGCGTGGCGGCGGCCGATTATCTGGTAAAGCCCGTGCCGCGCAACGAGCTGCGCGAGAAGCTGTCCGCCCTTTGCGATCAGCTGGAGCCAAAAGCACCCGGCGAATCGGATCCATCCCGTAGCCCCTTCTACCTGTGGGCGGAAACCTATATTGCCGCGCACTATCCGGAAAACATATCGCTGGAGCAAGCGGCGGATGGTCTGGGGCAAAGCCCCTACTATTTTTCCCGTTTATTTAAGCAGGAATTTGGACGCAATTTTATCGATTACTTGACGGATTATCGCCTGTCCCGCGCGGAACGTTTGCTGCTGGAAACCGGCATGAGCGCCCGCGAGATCGGGGAGGCGGTCGGCTATCCCGATCCAACCTATTTTACCAAGGTGTTTAAACGCAACCGCGGTACGACGCCGACAAGTTTTCGTCAAAATCGCCAAAAATAGCGTTAATTGTTTGACAATCATCGAAAAGGATACCACGTGTTCACAAAAAAGTCCGATTTTCTTCATACACTCCGTATACTATACTGGGAAACAGGAATAAGCAGCCGAAACGCTGCCGTACACAAGAAAAAGGAGAATGAAGAGAATGCAAAAGAGAAAAATTTTTGCGGGCCTGACATCCGCCGCGCTCATGGCGTCTCTGCTGACCGGCTGCGGGGGCAGCCCGTCCGCGCAGGATCCGAACGCCGGAAAAACACCGGCCGCCGGTTCGGACCAGAGCATGGTGCTTCGACTTGCCAACAGCCATAATGAGGAGCACATTACCTCGCAGGCCTGCCAAAAGTTTGCGGACATGGTTAAGGAAAAGACCGATGGACGCATTGATATCCAGTGCTTCTTTGCCGGACAGCTGGGAGACGAGCGCTCCACCATCGAGCAGTGCCAGTTCGGCGGGCTGGATTTTACCCGCGTTTCCTCGGGCGCTTCGGCTGAATTCGCCCCGCTCATGAACGCCCTGCAAATGCCTTACGAATATACCGATGTGGACCATCTGTTCCGCGTGCTGGACGGCGAAATCGGCCAGCAGGTATTCGATACCTTTGAGGAGAATAACCTTGTCGGCGTGACCTATCTGCACCCGGGCTCCCGCAACTTCTTTAACGCCAAAAAGGAAATCCACACACCGGCCGATCTGGCGGGCATGAAAATCCGCGTATCCGAATCGGATTTGATGCTTTCGATGATGGAGCACCTCGGCGGCATCGGCACGCCGCTGCCGTTTAACGACACGTACTCCTCCATTCAGACCGGCGTTGTAGACGGCGCGGAAAACAACATGACCTCTTATGTGGAAATGTCCTTCTATGAGGTAGCGCCTTACTGGACCTATGACGGGCACTCCTATATGCCCGATATGATCCTCGCGTCCAAACAGACGATGGACAAGCTATCCGCGGAGGATCAGGAAATTGTGAAGGCGTGCGCGAAAGAGGCTTCGCTGTGGCACCGGGAGGCTTGGGAAGAGTCAGAGGCCAAAAACGCCAAGGTCGCGGCGGAAAAGGGCTGCACGCTGACCACGCTGACCGAGGACGAGCTGAAGCAGTTTCAGGATGCGGTCGCTCCCATGTACGATTCCTTCTTAAACGATGAGCAGAAAGCCATTGTGGAAAGCGTGCAGGCGCTCGCCTGATACGAATTCGCAGAGGGACGGCGCGTGCGCCGTCCCTTTTTGATAGAAAGGAGTTGTTACAGCATGCAAGCTGTTAAAAAAGCGTTTCGGGCCGTTTTCAAACTGCTGGAATGGTTCGCCATACTCTGCATGGTCGTTATGGTCGCGGTCGTATTTCTCGAAGTCGTCAAACGCTATATTTTTAAGCAGGGGTTCAGCTGGTCGCAGGAGGTGTCCACCACAATGATGGTTTGGTTCGCCTTTATCGGCATCGCCATTGGCGTATTGGAAAAAATCCATATGTCTATTGAGATGTTTACTGCGAAATTGCCGCGCCGTGTGGTGGCATGGATCGACTCGGTGGATTATTTGCTGATCGCGGCGTTTGGGGTGCTGATGATCGTATTTGGCGTAAAGATCATGCAGGTCACGAAAAACGCGACGCTGCCCGCCACCAAGCTGCCTTCAGCTGTTCTTTATATTATTCTGCCCCTATCCGGCGCGCTGGTTTTGCTCAATGGGCTGATCGTTGCTTTTCGCCGCGATCAGGCTGTGCTGGAAAAAACGGAGGAACAAACCGATGCCTGATATGACCCTTGCCATTGCGATCCTTCTGGGATCCTTCGTCCTTTTGCTCGCACTGCGTATGCCGATCGCGTTTACGCTGGGCATATCTTCCGTCGTCACCGCGCTTTACTTAAATCTGCCCATCGCCACGCTGTTTCAGCGCATGGTGAACGGCGTGCAGTCGTTCAGCTTAATGGCCATTCCTTTTTTTATCCTTGCGGGTGAAATAATGGGGCAGGGCGGTATCTCGAACCGCCTGATCGCCTTTGCCAACGCGCTGGTCGGCCGGATGCGCGGCGGCCTTGCACAGGTCAATATAGTCGCCTCCATGTTCTTCGGCGGCATTTCGGGTTCCGCCGTGGCGGATACGTCCTCCATTGGCTCCATGCTGATCCCCATGATGAAAAAAACGGGGTATGACGATGACTTCTCGGTTGCCGTTACCGTCACCTCGGCCTGTCAAGGCGTGATGATTCCGCCTTCCCATAACATGATTTTATTTGCGCTTGCGGCGGGCGGCGGCGTGTCGATCGGTCAGCTTTTCATGGGCGGATTGATTCCGGGCATTCTGCTGGGTCTGGCCCTGATGCTGCTCACCGCTATTGCCGCGCGCCGCAGAGGGTATCCCAAGGGCGACAAAATGAGCGGCCGTGAAATTTTAAAAGCCACCAAGGACGCGGTTCTCGGCCTGCTTACCTGCGTGATCATCGTCGGCGGCGTGATCGGTGGTTGGTTCACCGCTACCGAATCGGCGGCGGTCGCGGTGGTGTACGCGTTTATTGTCACCTTCTTTATCTATCGGGAGATCCCGCTGCGCCGGTTTGGCGGTATTTTGCGTAAAAGCTTACGCACCATTGCCATGGTGATGAGCCTAATCGCCACGGCCTCCATGTTCGGCTGGCTGCTTGCCTATCTGCAAATCCCGGCCATGGTCACCAACGCTCTGCTGGGGCTGTCGGACAACCGCATCGTCATTCTGCTGCTCATCAACGTCATGTGCCTGCTGCTTGGCTGCATTATGGATATGGGCCCGCTCATCTTAATCCTGACCCCCATCTTGATGCCGGTCGCGACTCAGCTGGGCATGGAGCCCGTTCAGTTCGGCGCCATGCTGATTTTAAACCTCGCGATTGGCCTGTGCACGCCGCCGGTCGGCGCGGCGCTGTTCGTCGGCTGCTCAATCGGCGGTATCAAGATCGAAAAAGCCACGCGCGCCTGTCTGCCGTTTTACGGCATGATGGTGCTCGTTCTGCTGCTCATCACCTTTTGGTCGCCGCTGTCCATGTTTGTACCCAGCCTGATGCTCGGATAAGCAAAACGGCCCCGCTCCCACGGAAAAATGGGAGCGGGGCCGTTGTTTGTCATGCGGTCGGTCAAATTTTGGTATAGCCGCGCGGGGTGACGATCGCGTCGAGCGGGATGCCGGCGGCGCAGTCAGGGCAGTTTTTGCCGTGGGAGCAGTTGTGGTAATGCGGGAAATCCGCGCCGGAGAACAGGCTGACGACCGGCCTGCCGTTCAGCTCGGAGATGTTGGAGAACAGGGCGGAGAAGCCCGCCACGCGGCCGCCGTAGTATTCCACGCATTCGCGCGTTTGGGAAAGCGTTTGGCCGGTGGAGGCCGAGGTAACGAGCACGAGCACGTTCTTATGCTCAATCATCGGACGCAGGTTGTCCGCAAAAATAAATTGGCCGTTGACGTTGGAGTCCGGCTCGACAAGGAACAGGTCGCCGCCCGAGTTAAGGCCGGCAAGGCTCTCGCGCGTCAGCTCGCGCGCGACAAACGCGCCGATATATTCCGTACCCTCTAAACAGAGGATGGTATCGATGCTGATGGCGGAAAAATGATAAGCGATACTGCGCGCCGCCTCGGTCGCCAAACTTTGGCTGTGTTTCAAAGCAGACATGTCGATATAATAGTTGATATGGGAATGGTTTGTCGCGAAATGGCCGGGGATCGCATCTGCATAAAGCTTGGAATTGACCCGGGAGACCACGCGGATGGGCTGCTGCATATGGAAACCACCTTTCTCTGTTGGGCTGATAAATCAGGCTTTACAGCTATTATACCGCATCGCGCGGTGGTTGACAATAAAAAACAAAAGCGCCGGAAACGAAGTTCCGACGCTTTCACGATAAAATTAGAGAGCAGCCTTAGCCTTTTCCGCCAGCGCGGCAAAAGCAGCCTTGTCGCCCACAGCCAGCTCGGCGAGCATCTTGCGGTTCAGATCGATGCCGGCCTTCTTCAGACCGTTCATGAAGCGGCTGTAGTTCATGTCGTTCATCTTGCACGCCGCGGAAATGCGGGTGATCCACAGGCGGCGGAAGTCGCGCTTCTTCTGCTTGCGGCCGATGTAAGCGTACTTCAGGCTCTTCATGACAGCCTGATTGGCTACCTTGTAGTGGGTGGATTTTGCGCCCCAGTAACCCTTGGCACGCTTTAAAATCTTCTTTCTTCTTTTGCGCGTCATCATAGCGCCCTTAACTCTTGCCATTTTGAATGCCTCCTATATGAAAGATGTTTTTTACTTATTTGTAGGGGATCAGGCGCTTAACCTGTGCGACGTTGGTCGCATCTGCGAATGCTTCCTTGCGCAGGTGGCGCAGGCGCTTGGACGTTTTGCCGTGTCCATTGAGCAGGTGGCGCTTGCCGACTTGGCCGCGCTTGATTTTACCGGACTTGGTAACAGTGAATCTCTTTTTTGCACCGCTGTGCGTTTTGATCTTAGGCATAGGTATTGCTCCTCTCTGAATTTGCGCGAAACGCGCTATTGTTTACTTTTCCTTGATGGGCGCCAAGAACATAAGCATCTGGCGGCCTTCTAGCTTGGGCAGCTTTTCCACCGTGCTGCATTCGCTGCACATTTCAGCAAAGCGACGGAGCAGATCCTGACCGAGCGACGCATGCGTTACCTGACGGCCGCGAAAACGGACCGCTACCTTGACCTTGTCGCCTTCCTTTAGGAACTTGCAGGCGTTTTTGACCTTGGTGTTCAGGTCGCCGATATCGGTGTTAGGGGTCAGGCGAATCTCTTTGATCTCCACGACACGCTGATTCTTGCGCGCTTCTTTGTCACGCTTGGCCTGTTCAAAACGGAACTTGCCGTAGTTCATGATCTTGCAGACGGGCGGCTTGGCCTGCGGGGCGATCTTGACCAAATCAAGACCTTTCTCAATAGCGAGGCCCTGCGCCTGCTGGATGGGCACGACGCCGAGCTGTTCGCCGTCGTCGCCGATCAGACGGACTTCCTTGTCGCGAATCTCATCGTTGATCTGATGTTCCATGCTGCTAATGGATAAGCACCTCCAAACAAAACGGGTTATGAATACAGAAAAAAGGACGGCCTCACGAAACCGGAGAACGCCCTGCACATAAACCAAAACGCCAAAATAAAGCGTTTTGCGATTATTGACCCGGTCGCTCAATGCTGCGGGTGAGGGCTGAAGCCTTCTTCTTTGTTACTAAGTAAATATACCAGATGTAAAACTTAATGTCAAGGCTTTTTTTATTACCCGTCTATTGGTATGATAATAAAGGCCCGCGGCATACTATGGCAGTGCCCGGCAAAGATTTTTAGCTTTACAAAATCCTTTGGATTTGCTATGCTTAACGTAGAGCAAGGGCGGCGCGCGATGTGCGGCGGCCCCTGTAAAAAAAGAAGGAGGTGCCGAACAATGAGTGAAGAGTTTGGCAACGATTTTGTAACTCTGACCGATGAGGACGGCAACGAGGTCGAATTTGAACACATCGACACCGTGGAATACAAGGGCGAAACCTATCTGGCGTTTATCCCCGCCGAGCTGGCGGTAGAAGAAGAGGCCGAGGTGGTCATTCTTCAGGTCGTCGAAGAGAACGGCGAGGAGATTCTCGCAACCGTGGAGGACGACGAGGTAGCCGACGCGGTGTTCCAGCTCATCATCGAGCGCGCGGAAGCCGAAGAAGAGTAAGACGCGTATTTTTCCTGCCCTGTTCGACAGCGGCCCCTTTTTAACCCACATTTTTAGTACGGGATTTCGAAAAGTTCCGGTTTCAAGTGCAGGCCTCCCGTGTGCACGCGGACGTTGGAAGCGCAGCGATACCGGACAGAAAACCCACCTGCCTTCCGTGCAGGTTACTAATTGGGTCGCATCGGCAGGGCGGGGATTATATTTTTTGCTTTTCAGGCGCAAAGGCGGGCGGCCTGCGATCGCCCGTTGACATACAGCCAATCTGGCGCGTAAGCGTCAGGGCAGGGGGCCGTCCGGAAGGGGCGGTTTTTTTGTCCGTAAAATCTATTTACAGAATTTTAACTTGCGTTCGACACGGTATATGGGTTATACTGAGTAGTAGAAAAAGAAAAGAGGAGGTGGTAAGCCCATGCGTATCATTCGCAAACCCCAGCATCCGGATACGCCTGACATCGACGATATGATCTTCGGCGACGAGCATCAGACGCAAAGCGAAAAGTAATTTCGGAGGGCTCCACGTATCGCAGCCATACTGCGGCGTGGTTTTTTTATAGCTACATGCTGGAAAAAAACGGAATACGATAGACCGCCGGTCGCACTTGTGCAGCCGGCGGTCTAAAATTTGAAACGATTAATTGCCGCGAGGAAAGGGGATTACATTTCGCCCTTTGCTTCGCGCGCGGCAAGCTCGGTCATGATCTTGGGATAGCGCTGATCGAGCTTATACAAAAGCAGTACGATCACGGCGACCGCCCACATCAGAGTAGGTCCCCAGACATAGATTTTTTGTATCATGAACACCGCGGATAAGGGCTGTATCACGGCAGCGCCGGTAGAGCTAATGTAACCGGCTTTATCCAACAGCGAAGTGATGACCGCGCTGGTGATACCGGTGCCAATCTTGAAGCCGAGGGAGCCGCCGCCGAAGATCAGCGCTTCCTGCCGGATGTGCGTTTTCCATTGACCGAATTCGATCACATCGCCCATCATGCCGAAAACAACGGCGGTAAGCGGCGCTTCCCCGAGTGCGCGGACGATGCTGGTGATGAGCGCCCAACTGAAGCTGAAGGGATCGAGCAGCAGCGCGGCGTGCGCCGCGACGGCGATGATCGCGCCGGCCAGCGATATGTTCCGCTTGCCGAAGCGCCGCAGCAAAAGCGGGCACAGCATTGCGCCGAGGACGAGCGTGCCGGCTTCGGCCAGATACAAAACGCTGTACATCCACGCATCATTATGAAAAATGTATTTACAGTAATACGGCAGCGAGGTGCCGACGATCGCGCCGTGCACACAGGTGACCGTCCAAAGAATGAGCACCGCCCAGAAATATTGGTTGGTCAGCAGCGCTTTCAGGTTTTTGCTAAGCGGCACCTTTTGCGCGCGGGCGGCTTCAAACCGCACGGTCTCTTTGCAGCGGGCAAAGCAGACGATCAGCATCACCAGCGCGATCCCGGCCCACATGGCCATGGCTTTCATCCACGCGGCTTGGTTATCGCCGAACAGCTTGACCACCGGCATAGTAAAGGTAACCGCGATGATGCGGCCCAGCGGCGCCATCGACATGCGGAAGATCGAAAGCAGGTCGCGTTCGTGCGAGGAACGCGTCATCATGGTAGAAAGCGTGCCGTAGGGCACGTTGATTGCCGTGTACAGCACGGTGGTGCACAGGTTATAGGTGATAAAAATGTACCAGAACTGTAACGAATCGCTGGTCTGCGGTACGGCGAAAAGCGCGATGGCGGAAATACAGTAGGGAACCGCCATCCAAATGATCCAAGGCCGCGCTTTACCCCACTTGCTGTTGGTGCGGCTGACGATAAAGCCCATGATCACGTCGCTCGTGCCGTCGAACACGCGGGAGATCAACATGACCATACCCACGGTAACGACGGAAACGCCTGCGTAATCGGTATAAAAAAGCGTCAGCAGCGTGGAGATCATGCCGAAAACGATGTTGCAGGCAGTATCGCCGCAGCCATAAGCCAGACGGGTGCCTACGTTTAAGTGGTTTTGCGCGGCATCGCCGCGGCCGCAGGTCAACTGGGCGCCCTCTTTTAGGCGGTTTTGTGTGGATTTACTCATGTGCGCGCGTCTCCTTTGTATTCTCCTTCGCGTTTTCCTGTTATGTACGTGAAAACCGATACGGATATACAAAAAGATATGGCAGGTTGTTTTCTCGCATGGCTTGTGATATAATAGCGGCAGAAAAATGCGGACATGACAAAAACACCTGCACAAAAATTATTATTGCGCAATAAAGTTTTAATATATCTAGTTTTTATTCCGTATCTGCTTGTTAGCGAGTATAATTATAACAGACTGACGCATAAGGTGTTAGCTGCTTCTTGCGAAAAGCTAGGTGAAATATGGATATAATTTGTAAATTACTTACTTTTACCTTTGAGAAATTGCTATTCGTGTCGGAGCGGTGAAAATGGAAGAGAAAAAAGAAATCTTTGCGAAAGGGTTCCGGGAGGGCACGCAGCCGCGGCTGGTCGGCACCTACACGATCGACGAGGCGCACAGCAACCGGCACGCCCGGCTGCTGCATATGCATGAGGATGCGTTGGAGCTGTTTTTTGTGTACAGCGGCGAAGGTCAGTATATGGTGGATGGGTGCTCCTATCAGGTACGGCAGGGTGATATGGTCATTTGCAACGCGCGGGTACTGCATGGCGAGGATCCGTCCGCGCAGCGGAGCATGCGGTCTTACAGCATCGCGCTGCGGGATGTTTCGGTGGAAGGCCTGCCGGTCAATCAGCTGATGGACGAGCGTATCAAGCCGGTCTTGTCCTGCGGGATTCTTTCCGACCAGATCGGACACATGATGCGGATGATCTATGTCCTGCATTCCAAGCAGGGCAATCTGGAACGGGTATGCAGCCACACAGCCATGGCCGTTCTGCTGCTGATCCACGATCTGCTGCTCAGCCGCGAGCGCAACGGCGGCGATCGTTCGCGCTTGTCGGCCAATATGCTGGCGCGCCGCATCCAGCATTATCTGGACGACCATTATAACGAGGCGCTGACCCTGCATTCGATCGGCAGCGCTTTGCACATCAGCGAATATTATTTGGCGCATGTGTTCAAATCCGAAATGGGCATGCCGCCGATGCAATACGTCATGAAGCGCCGGATCGGCGAAGCGCAGACGCTTTTGATCGATACCAATCTGCCGGTCGCGGAGATATCCGAGCGTTTGGGATACGGCAACCCATGGAATTTCAGTACGGCGTTCAGCCGGTGCGTCGGTATGTCGCCGAGCCAGTACCGGCGGACGTTCCGCGTCATGTCCTATTCGCAGTTATAATTTAGAAAAGGGAGAGGACAACCGCAAGGTTGTCCTCTCCCTTTTGCTCTTGCGGTGGGTGCCGCATCATGGGGTCATTCGATCCATGCGGGGCGGCCGGGTGGGGTCACCCGGCCCTACCTAACTGCGGAGTTACCGTGTGCTGCCCCTGCCGTACGCCTACACATACCTTTGTCGCTAAAATCTATTGACTTTTTGTGCGCACAGTTATACAATATAGGTGCGCACAAGAAATCGAGGTGACACAATGGCGCAAAAGAAAAAAGGCCGTCCACCCTCTGACAGTTCAATGAAAGATCGCATCTTTGTTCGGGTTAGTATTGAAACCCAACAGAAACTCGATGAATGCACAAAGCAACTTGCCTTATCCCGTTCCGATGTTGTCCGCAAGGGAATTGACATGGTGCATGACAGCCTGAAAAAGTAAAATAGGAAGCGGCGCCACCTCTCAAAGCATGCACCGCTTCCCACCGCACAACCACCTAAACAGGCAGCCGCATAAATATTATACACTGTGCGGTTTTGTCTGGCAAGGCGTTGTGCAAAACATTGCGAAAGGAAAATGCACAATGAAACAAGAATTTATCGAAGACCTGTATTATGGCCGCTACAATCCCTTTGAGCGCCCGCGCGCGTCAAGCCCGGCGCGCGACGCGATCGAGCAACAGATCGAGACGGAAACGCACTATTTTACCACCGTCATGCGGGACGACGATTACCGCCGGTTTCTCGACCTGAGCGACCTATACACAGCCTCCGCTTCCTTTGAGCAAATGGACGCTTTCGCATCCGGATTGCAGCTAGGCGCGCGGTTCATGCACGCCATACTGGCGGAGGACGAGACCGCCTCCCAACCCCGCCCCCGCTTACAAACTTAAATCCAAGAGGCGGCCCGTCGAAAAAGTCCTCACGCCGCAGCGTGCATAAAATAGGCATTTGCCGCAAGTGGAAAATGCCATAAAAACCGAGAGCAGAAGCCGGAATACGCGATCGAAATGGGGCTTTGTTTCGATCGACAGACTGTCAAAAATAGTTTTTTGACAGTCTGAGGCCGGGCAGAGGAATATTCCTCTGCCCGGCCTTTGAAGGATCAGTCGTCTAATGCTTTGCGCAGGCGGTCTAGCGCGTCGGCAAAGCGTTTTTCGCCGCGGATCGCGGCAAAGCCCTCGTCCTCCTCCGCGGCGCGCAGCACCAAACGATTCATCGCGTTCAATTCGTTTTTGGTGGGTACGCGCGTTTGCACGGCGAAGAAAAACGGATTATCCGTGTAATCGAATGTGTGCGCGATGACGGCGTCGATATACTGCTCGAACAGGTCGAGGGCGCGTTCGTTATCGCCGCGTTCCTCGGCGAGCGTGAGCTGCATTTGCAGTCCGGCCATGGGATCGAGCTGGAACAGCTCGGTCAAGGCGCAGTAAGCGTCGGTAAACCGCTGCGCGGCTTCCATATCGCCCCGGCGGCGGGAAACGGCGCTCAGGTTCAGCAGTGAAGTGGCGGCCTCGCTGTATTGCTCGAACAGAGCGCGCTGGTCCATCTGTTCGGCCTTGTCAAGGTCGCCGCGCGCAAGGTACAGCGTCTGATAGAGCTGCTCCGGGCGCGAAATGAACGGCCGCCCCGGCAGGCTGTCGAGCAGTTCTTCGGCTTCGTCGTAGCGCCCCGCCATGGTAAGCGCCGAGATGCGAAGCGCCTTTGCCATTTGGCCTTCATTGCCGTCCTTGCTTTCCTGCTCGGCCTGCTCGAACAGCGTCAGCGATTGCTGTACGACGTCCTCTATCATGGCATCCGGATCGGCCTTGCCGCCTAGGGCAAAGGATAGATAGCGATAATACAGCGAACCAATGACGAGCTTGAGCGGACCGTAGGATGGGTATTCGTGCAGCATTTGTTCGCATGCGGCCCGTCCCGCGGCGTATCCCTGCTCGTCGAACACCTTGCCAAGGCGTTCGGACAGCTCGTGCAGCTCCTGATCGGTGGGCTGGGCATGGTAATCGAGCAGCGCGTCGACCGTAAGACCCAGCGCGCGGGCGAGCGGCGGCAGCAGGGTGATATCCGGGTAGCTCGCGCCGGTCTCCCATTTGCTGACCGCGGCGGAAGAAACGCCGACCGCGTCGGCCAGTGCCTCCTGCGTCAGCCCTTTGCCGCGCCGTACATTGGAAATGACAGATCCGATATTCAGTTCCATACTTAAAAAACTCCTTTGTCTGTTGCTGCAAAGGCCTTTTGCTGCTTTCATTGTAGCATGCGCTGCGTGCCGCCCGCAATGGAGGCAAAGTTAACCGCCGGTAGGATTGTTCCAACCGGCGGTTGATTTTGTGCGTATCGTGGTTATTCGGGCGGGATGTGCTCGATCACGTCGTTCGGGGTGCAGCCGAACTCCGTACAGATCGCGTCGAGCGTTTCCAGCGAAACGTATTCGTTATGCACCAATCGGGTCATGGTGCTCGACGATAGGCCCAGCGTGCGCTTGAGCTCGCTTTTGTTCATGTCGTGATCGATCAGAAGCTTCCAAAGGGGTTTGTAAGTGAACATATAACACTCCTCCATACCTCTATATTGTATCACCAAATGCGTTTTTCACAACCGATAAATGCGTTTTTATGTACCAAAGAAGCTAAAGTGCATATAGTCTCTTTTGCTGCGCCATGCGTTGCCGCCCCAAGCGAAGCCGTATTTGGCAAAGGCGTTTACCACGTCGCCGTCCTCGGGGATGGAGTAGGGGTCCTCACCGGGCGTCCAATGCGTGCCGGTGGTCGGGGTCAGGGAACCGTCCTCGTTGATCGTCGCTTCCATATTCTCATCGTAATTGATGTCGATCGCGGTGCCCTGCGAATGCTCGCCCGTGCGCCAAGCATAACAGCCGACGTCGCGGATGGGGAACTGCTCGTCGCCTTCGTAGATATCATCAAAGATCTTGACGATGAGCGGGGCGAGCACACGGTTGACGGTGATCTCGGTCGTGCCGGAGGTTTTGACGCCGTCCTCCCCTAAACGCCAAACCTTGATGGTAATCTCGGTCATATTGGCGCGCGCTTCCTCGCTGGATTGGTACTTTTCTCCGCCCTCGCCGTAAACAAAGGTCATTTTATCCTCTTTGCTCGTGGGAACGTCGGACGGCGAGGTGATATCGATGCTGGGCGGACGAACGGGCTTGGTGTCGGGCTTCGGTTCGGGCTCGGGCTCCGGCTCCGGATCGGGGGTAGTGCCGGGCTGCTCGGGATCGGCCTGTCCGGCAAACGCGTCGGCAAAGCGGCCCGCCATGATGAGCGCCTGCTCGCGCGTGGCCGTGCCGGCGGGGGCCAGCTTTGTTGTGCTGCCCGCGGCGGCAACGCCGTTGACGATCGAGTAATCGACCATGGTGATCATGGGCGTGACGGCATAACCGCGTATGTCGGAAACATCCGGATAATCCTCCACCGCCGCGTCGCCCGCGATGGCGGGGGCCGTGATACCGGCGGCATCCAATACATTATATAGCATCACGCAAAGATCCTGCCGCTGGATGGTGTCGTTGGGATCGAACACACCGCTGCCGCGCCCGCTCACCAGCCCAAGCTCGTACGCCGCGGTGACCGCGGGATCGGAGCAGTCGGAAAAAGGTTTTTTTCCGCTCTTGGGAGCGGTTCGGCCCGTGACCTTTTCATAGGTGTTCAGCGCGACCGTGCAGAACTCGGCCCGGGTGACCGGCGCGGTCGCCTTGAGCCCGGCAAAAGAGGTGGGCTCGAGTCCGGACCTCTGGGCATACGCGACTGCCGGTTCGGCCCAGCCGGACACGCCGGAGAGCGCGCCCGCTTCCGGCGCGGCAAGACATGACGCGGCCAAAGCGAGCGCCCATACGGTGCGCAGGCGGAAATGCGGCATAAAATGGTACCTCCTTCGGGGTGGAAAGGTGTATATATGCTACTATTACACCGTTTTGGGGAAGAGAATAGGGGAATTCACGCAGAATGTGTCGAAATCACAACTTATTCACAATATCCACAGACTTATCCACACATCATGGGGAAAACCTATGGCGCGGCCTTGGTTTCCCGGTCGATCGCGCGGTATTGCAGCGCTTCGGCCAGATGCTCGGCTTCCAGCGTTTCGCTTTCGGCCAGATCGGCGATGGTGCGCGCCACGCGCAGCACACGGTCGTGCGCGCGGGCGGTGAGCCCTAGCCGATCAAAGGCGGCGGCGAACATGCGCGAGGCGTCCGGCGAAAGCGGGCAGGCTTCCGCAAGGCTGGCTGGCGGCAAGTCGGCGTTGCACACGGCTTCGCCCTGCCGCGCGTACTGCTTGGCGCGGGCGCTTGTCACACGGGCGCGAATGGCGGCGGAAGGTTCCTCTTTGATGCGCGCGCGGTTTGCAAGCGCTTCGTAGGGCACCGGCTGCACCGCGACCTGTAAATCGATCCGGTCGAGCAGCGGGCCGGAAAGGCGGCGCAGATACTGCTGCACCGCGTTTTCCGAACAGGTGCAGCGCGGCGTGCCGTACCAACCGCATTTGCAGGGATTCATCGCGGCGACGAGCTGAAAATTCGCCGGATAGGTGACCTGCCCCGCGACGCGGGAAATGGTCACCCGGCCATCCTCCACCGGTTGGCGGAGTGTTTCCAGCACGTCGCGGTGGAATTCGGGCAGCTCGTCCAGAAATAACACGCCGCGGTGCGCCAGCGAAATTTCGCCGGGCGTTGGCAGCCGCCCTCCCGTACCGGAGCCGCCCGCGAGCGCGCCCGCCGAAGCGTTGTGGTGCGGGGCGCGGAAGGGGCGCTCCGCCCGGGCTACGGCTTCCGCCCCGCGTCCCACGGAGGACCAGACGCGGATGACTTCGAGCCGCTCCCCCTCGGTCAGCGCGGGCAGGATGGTGGGAAAGCGCTTTGCCATCATGCTTTTGCCCGAACCCGGCGGGCCGGAGAGCAGGATGTTGTGCCCGCCCGCCGCCGCGATTTCAAGCGCGCGCTTGACGCTGTGCTGCCCCATCACATGGCAAAAATCAAGCGCGCCGTCCGTGCGCGCGGGAGCGGGCGGCGGCGTTGCGGGCTCAAGCGGCTGCCGCCCCTCTAGGTGGGCGATCAGCTGGTTTAAGGTTTTCACCGGATAAACGGTAACGCCCGTGGCATAGGCCGCCTCGGCGGCGTTGTCGGCTGGCACAAAAATGGTGGTAAAGCCGTTTTCCCGCGCGGCCAGCGCCATGGACAGCGCGCCGCATACCGGGCGCAGCTCGCCCGTCAGAGATAGCTCGCCGAGAAAGACCGCGTCCTTCGGCGGGGCGGAAAGCGAACCCTCCGCCGCGAGGATGCCGAGCAGGAGGGGCAGGTCGTACGCGGTCCCGGCCTTTTTCGTATCCGCCGGGGCGAGGTTGACCGTGATGCGCGACACAGGCCAGTCGAACCCGCAGTGCTTGGCGGCGGCGCGCACGCGCTCGCCCGCTTCGCTCACCGCGCCGGTAGGCAGGCCGACCACGTCCAGCCGGGGCAAACCGGAGGAGAGAAAACACTCCACCGTGACGATGCAGCCGTCGATTCCGATCAGCCCGGCCGAACACACGCGTGAAACCATAAAACCCCTCCGCTGCGACAAAATTCGATACTTATCCTTATTATACTATATGTTCCGCGCCGGTGCAATGCACAAATGCGCATGCAAAATAACTGTAACACGGCCCCCGTTTCAACAGGCGAAACAGGGGGCGAAAAACTTTTCTGAGAGGCGATCTATGTTATTAATCTGTCATATTTGGTGTTTACATTCTAAAGGCAGAGTGCTAAAATAAAAAGGGTCGAAACAAACCGTTCCATAGGCCCCAAAAGCACGGATTTATACGCTTTTCAGGCCTTTAGCAAGTTATTAACTGAATAGGAGGATATATCATGGCAAGAAAAATGAAGTCCATGGACGGTAACACAGCGGCGGCTCACGTGTCGTATGCGTTTACCGAGGTAGCGGGTATCTATCCGATCACCCCTTCCAGCCCCATGGCAGACAGCGTTGACCAGTGGGCAGCCGCAGGTCAGAAAAACATCTTTGGCACAACCGTAAAGGTGATCGAAATGCAGTCCGAGGCGGGCGCCGCGGGTACTGTGCACGGTTCGCTCGCGGCCGGTGCGCTCACCACTACGTACACCGCTTCTCAGGGCCTGCTGCTGATGATCCCGAATATGTACAAGATCGCGGGCGAGCTGCTGCCTTGCGTGTTCCATGTTTCCGCACGTACGGTAGCCAGCCACGCGCTGAATATTTTCGGCGACCATTCCGACGTAATGGCCTGCCGCCAGACCGGCTTTGCCATGCTGGCCGAAACCAACCCGCAGGAAGTGATGGACCTTGGCGCCGTCGCGCATCTCGCTTCGATCGAGTCCCGCGTGCCGTTTATCAACTTCTTCGACGGTTTCCGTACCTCCCACGAGATCCAGAAGATCGAGGTTTGGGATTACGAGGATCTGAAGGATATGTGCGATATGGACGCTGTTGAAGCGTTCCGTAAGCGCGCCCTCAACCCCGAGCACGCGGCTATGCGCGGCAGCCACGAAAATGGCGACGTTTTCTTCCAGCACCGCGAGGCCTGCAACCGGTATTACGAGGCTGTTCCGGCCATCGTTGAAAAGTACATGGGCAAGGTCAACCAGAAGCTCGGCACCGATTACCAGCTCTTTAACTACTACGGCGCGCAGGACGCCGACCGCGTCATCGTCGCCATGGGCTCCATCTGCGACGTTGCCGAGGAAGTTATCGATTATATGAATGCAAACGGCGAGAAGGTCGGCCTGATTAAGGTTCGCCTGTACCGTCCGTTCGCGGCGGACAAGTTTGTCGCGGCCATCCCGGCCACGGCCAAGAAGATCGCCGTTCTCGATCGCACCAAGGAGCCCGGCAGTCAGGGCGAGCCGCTTTATCTGGACGTCGTCACCGCGCTGGCTAACGCCGGCCGCAACGATCTGGTCCTCACCGGCGGTCGTTACGGTCTCGGCTCCAAGGACACGCCCCCGTCCTCTGTGTTCGCGGTATACGACGAACTCGCAAAGGACGCTCCGAAGCACCAGTTTACGCTGGGCATCGTGGATGACGTTACGAACCTGTCCCTCGAAGAGAAGCCCTCGCCGAACACCGCGGCGGAAGGCACCATCGAGTGCAAGTTCTGGGGTCTCGGCGGCGACGGCACGGTCGGCGCGAACAAGAACTCCATCAAGATCATCGGCGACCACACCGATAAATTCGTACAGGCTTACTTCCAGTACGACTCGAAGAAGACCGGCGGCGTGACCGTTTCTCACCTGCGTTTCGGCGACAAGCCGATCAAGTCGCCTTACTATATCAATAAGGCCGACTTTGTCGCTTGCCACAACCCGTCCTACATCATCAAGGGCTACCCGATGGTGCGCGACGTCAAGCCCGGCGGCATCTTTATGATCAACTGCCAGTGGTCCGACGAAGAACTGAACAAACATATGCCCGCCGTTGCCAAGCGCTATATCGCGGCAAACAACGTTCAGGTCTACACGATCAACGCGATCGATCTTGCGATCGAGATCGGCATGGGCAAGCGCAACAACACCATTCTGCAGTCCGCTTTCTTCACGCTGGCCAAGGTCATGCCGCAGGAAGAAGCCATCGGCTACATGAAGGACGCCGCCACCAAGTCCTACCTCAAGAAGGGTCAGGACGTGGTTGATATGAACCACAAGGCGATCGACGCGGGCGCTACCGCGTTCCACAAGTTCGACGTACCGGCTGACTGGGCGAACGCGCAGGATCAGGCGAACGGTGCCGAGCTGCACGGCCGTCCCGAGACCGTCAAGATGGTCAAGGAGATCATGGACCCGATCGGCCGTATGGACGGCGACAGCCTGCCCGTATCCGCTTTCGCGGGCGAGCACGTGGACGGCACGTTCTCCCACGGCGCGGCAGCTTACGAGAAGCGCGGCGTTGCCGTTACCGTACCGGCTTGGAATCAGGATACCTGTATCCAGTGCAACCAGTGCGCGTATGTCTGCCCGCACGCCACCATCCGTCCCTTCGCGCTGACCGAAGAGGAAGCGGCCGCGGCGCCGGCTTCCGCCAAGATTGTCGACATCAAGGCCGGCAAGGGCAAGGGCGTTTACAAGTATTCCATGGCCGTTTCCCCGCTGGACTGCATGGGCTGCGGCGTTTGTGTCGGCGTTTGCCCGACCAAGTCCCTCACCATGGTTCCGCAGGAGCAGGAAGCCGCCCAGCAGGACGCGTTCGACTACATGGTAGCCGAAGTAGCCGAAAAGGCCGATATGATCTCCGTGAATTCCGTCAAGGACAGCCAGTTCAAGAAGCCGCTGCTTGAGTTCTCCGGCTCCTGCGCGGGCTGCGCCGAGACCTCTTACGCCCGCCTGATCACGCAGGTCTGCGGCGACCGTATGTATATCTCGAATGCCACCGGCTGTTCGTCCATCTGGGGCGGCCCGGCAGCCACCAGCCCGTACACCGTTGATGCAAACGGCCACGGCCCGGCTTGGGCAAACTCCCTGTTCGAGGATAACGCGGAGCACGGCCTTGGCATGTACTACGGCCAGAAGGCGCTGCGCGACCGTTTGGCTGATAAGACCCGCGAGCTGATCGCCGTAGAGCACACGTACGCGCCGCTCAAGGAAGCCGCGCAGGCATGGCTCGATACCATGGACGACGGCAACGCCAACGCGGAAGCCACCAAGAAATACATCGCGCTGCTGGAAGAATCCGTTTTGCCGGTGGAAGCTTGCGAAGCGTTCATCAACAGCCCGGCGGCCAAGGATGTGTTCGGCGATAAGGTAGGCGAAATGAAGGCGCACGTTCAGGAGCTGAAGGCTTCCGGTGCGAAGCATTGCGACTGCGAAGCTTGCGCGCTTGCGAGCGATATCCTCGCCCATAAGGAATACCTTGCCAAGAAGTCCGTCTGGATCTTCGGCGGCGACGGCTGGGCTTATGATATCGGCTTCGGCGGCCTTGACCATGTGCTGGCTTCCGGTCAGGATATCAACGTCATGGTATTCGATACCGAGGTTTACTCCAACACCGGCGGTCAGGCATCCAAGGCTACCCCGATCGGCGCGGTAGCGCAGTTCGCGGCGGCCGGCAAGGCCATCGGCAAGAAGTCTCTTGCCGAGATCGCGATGAGCTACGGCTATGTTTACGTCGCGCAGGTGGCGATGGGCGCCAACATGCAGCAGACGCTGAAGGCGATTGCCGAAGCGGAAGCTTATCCGGGCCCGTCCCTCATTATCGGCTATGCGCCGTGCGAAATGCACTCCATCAAGGGCGGCATGGCAAACTGTCAGGCCGAGATGAAGAAGGCTGTCGATTGCGGCTACTGGAACAACTTCCGCTACAATCCGCAGCTCAAGGCCGAAGGCAAGAATCCGTTCATCATGGATTCCAAGGAGCCCAAGAGCGAGGATTACCGCGGCTTCATCATGAACGAAGCGCGCTACTCCGCGTTGACCCGTTCCTTCCCGGATCGCGCTGAAAAGCTGTTTGTCGAAGCTGAGAAGGCGTCGGTAGAGCGCTACGCGCATCTGAAGAAGCTGGAAGCGCTGTACGGCCAGCAGTAAAATTCCATACCCGCATTTTAAAACCCCCGCGCCTTTACGGCGCGGGGGTTTTTAGTGCGGAAAGTAAATATTTTTTAAGCATAAAACCACCACATAATATGAATTATGTGGTGATTTTATAGTTGTTTTGGAACTTTTTAATGTTCTACGGCGACTCAGCATATCACAAAAACGACAAAATTTTCGTGGACAATGGCTGTTGTCCACGAAAATTATGTCGTTTTGGCCAAAGATGAGTCGCCGTAGAACATCAAAAACTTCCAGATAACAACTATAAAATTACCACATAATTCATATTATGTAGTGATATATATAAAAATGGCAAACCTGCCGCAAGGCAGGGACGCAAAACTATAGGGACCCCCCGTGCCGCGGAGAGTCAGCCAGCTGCAAATGGGATGCGAAAGCAGCGGACGGATGTCGGCTGCTCTTTTTAACCGGACAAGGCTACGCGCCGGGGAACTACGGTAAACCGTACCTGATGGGGTGGGTTTTCATATAGATAGCAAAATCACCAATAGAAATGGAGGACAACGAAATGAAGCTAAAGCGGAAACTGGCGGCGTTCCTGACCGGTACGATGTTGCTTTCGACAATGTCGGCCATGACGGTGACCGCGGGTGCGGCAAACTACAGCGACACCGCGGGCCACTGGGCGGAGAGCGCCGTGGACCGGTGGAGCGGCTACGGTATCGTACAGGGATCGGGCGGGGCGTTCCGACCGAATGCGTCCATGACGCGCGCCGAGATGGCGACGGTGCTGTCGAAGCTGTTGGGCCTGACGGACAAGGCGAGCAATTCGTTCGCGGACGTATCGTCCGGCGCATGGTATGCGGACGCGGTGCTGAAATGCGCGGCGGCGGGCATTCTGAAGGGCGACGGCACGGGCGCGAACCCGAACGGCACCATCACCCGTGAGGAAGCGGCTGTTATGATGGGGCGCGCGCTGGCGGTCGAGGAGACCTCCGGCTCGCTTTCCTTTGCGGACGGCGCGCAGGTATCGGGCTGGGCCAAGGGCTACGTGAAGGCGATGAGCGACAAGGGCATCGTGAACGGCGTGGGCTCCAACCGGTTTGCCCCGGCGCAGAATATCGACCGCGCGTCGGTGGTCACCATTCTGGACCGCACGATCACCGGCTATGCGAACACGGCCGGCGCGACGGTAGAAGCGAAGAACGCGGGCCTTACGCTGGTGGCCGCCCCTGACGTGACCGTAACGGGCGCGGCAGCGGATGTGCTGGTAGCGGCGGGCGCGGCGAGCGGCACGGTAACGCTAAACGGCGCTTCCGTATCCGGCGCGGTCACCGTACAGGCTAAGGCGGACGTAGCTTTGACGGGCAGCGCCTCTGTCGGCGCGGTCGAGTTGACCGACGCGGCGGCGGGCGCAACGCTTACCGTTGGCGCGGGCGCGAAGGCGGGCACGGTGTCCGTCGGCGCGGAAAAGGCCAAGGTAGAGGTAGCCGGTACGGTAACGGACGTTACGATCGACGCGGCGAATGTCGCGGTCACCGCGCAGAAGGGCGGCACGATCGATACCGTGACCACCACGGCAAAGGGCACCACGGTAGCGGGCGAAGGCACTGTAAAGACCGTTAAGACCAATGATAAGAACGATACCAAGGTGACCACCAAGAACACCAAAGTGGAGCAGGTAGGCTCGACGGCCACAAAGCCCGGCGGAAGCTCCGGCGGCGGTGGCGGCGGCCATAGCAGCACGGTGACCACGGCGGACGTGAGCTCGCCGGAAGAGCTGCAAAAGGCGTTTGCGGACTCGGATATCGCGACCATCACCTTAAAGGGCGACGGCTTCGCGGCCGGTCAGGATCTGGCGCTTAGCCGTGAAGGCGCGGGCGAGGTAGAGATCAAGTTCGGTAAGGTATCGCTGGGCGATGTAACCATCAACGCGCCCAAGGCGACCAAAATAACGCTGACAGACGACGGCGCGGCAGGGGAAGGCGCAAAGTGCAACAGCCTGACCGTGGACGCGGCGGAAGCGCACGTACAGAATAATATGGCGGTGGCCGGTACGGTCACGATCAAGGCGGTCGCGGGCGAAACCTTTGTCGTAGGCGATAAGACCGGTTCCGTCAAGCTGGCTGGCGCGGGCAAGCTGGAGATCGCGCAGGACGCGGGCAGCACCCCGGCGGTAGAGGTAGCCACGGATAAAAATGTCGTGCTTTCCGGCGAAATGGCGGAAATTTCGGTAACGGCGGATGCCGCAAAGGTCAAGGTTGCGCCTGCGGCTAAGGTAGGCACGATTACCAGCACGGCGGCGGGCGTTGCGCTCACCGTAGCGACCGAGGAAGCGGTCAAGGTGGAAGGCGAGATCGCAATAGTCGCGCTGGAAAGCAAGGCGACGCTGGAAGTCGCGGCTGGCGCGAGCGTCGGCACGCTGACCTCCACAACGGATAACGCGGTCGTTTCCGGCGAGGGCGAGATTACCGCAGTCGCGGCGACCAATCCGATCACGCTGTCCAACGCCAAGGTCGGTACGGTAACGGCTACCGCGCCGGTCGAACTGAACGCGGCGGTGGAAAAGGTGGAAGCCAAGTCCGCGAACGTTGCCATCAGCGGCACCGGCAATGTTGCCGAGGTAGAAGCCGCCGCGCCGGTACAGATCACGAACAAGAGCGTTGACAAGGTTTCCGTGCCGGCAGACGCGGAGAACGTTACGATCACGGTGGCAAAGGATGTTACCATCCCGGTCGTCGAGACCAAGGCGAATGTGGAGATCGCGGGCGAAGGCACCGTTTCCACAGTCGATGCGCTGGCAAATGATGTGGCAGTAACGGCAAGCGCTGATACGGTCGCACAAGTCACGGCAGTTGGCGGAGCAACAGGTGTTACGGTGACGGATCAGACAATCACAGTCAAGACCAAGGCTGCCGCGCCAAGTGATGTCGTATTTGCAGAGCCGGAAACAGCAGAGGGCAAGGGCAAGATCACCTCGGCTCAATCCGGTTTGGAATACAGCGTCAATGGTGTTACGTACAATGATTTTACCCCCGGGACTGAATTTGCCCCCGGCACCTATTACGTACGAGTAAAGGCCACGGGCGACACGCTGGCGAGCGAGCCGGTCAAGGGAACGATTCCGGCAACTGTGGCGGTTTCGGAAGCGACGATCTCCGGCTCGGCAATCGTCGGCCAAACGCTGGCGGCCTCCGTGAATGCGGACGCGACCAGCACAAAGGGTCACCCGATCACCTATTCGTGGAAGGCCGGGGACAGCGAGGTTGGCACTGGCAAAACGCTGATGCTGACGGACGAGATGGTTGGCAAGCCGATCACGGTAACGATCAAGAACTATGATCCGATCACATCCACCCCGACCGCTGCCGTACAGGTGGACAAGACTGCGCTGAAGAGCGCCCTCAAGGCGGCGGAAGCAGCCCTGACCGGCGTTTCCGGCACGGATGAAGCGGCCGACAAGGTGCTGTTGGGCGTGCAGTTTGTCACCACCGCGCAGATGAAGGCCTATCAGGACGCTCTTGCGGCAGCGAATGCGGTCGTGAGCGCGGCGGACGCCAACACGGCGGCGGTCGCAGCGGCGGTAGAAGCGCTGAACACCGCGCTGAGCACCTTCAACGGCCAGAAGCAAAACGGTACATGGAACGAAGTGGGCGAGCTGCAAGCGGCCCTGTCCGACGCTTTGAAGGCGGCGGATACCGCCAAGGCAAATATTCAGACCAGCGAAAACGGGCTGGACGTTGCGCCCACGGCGCAGTGGGTCACGGCGGACGTAATGGCGGCGTTTGACAAGGCGATCGCGGACGCGGCGGCTGTCAAGGACAGCACGGACGCTGCCGTACTCGGTCAGGCGCTTGCGAATGTAAACGCGGCAACCGCATCGTTCGGCTCGGCTAAGAAGTCGGGCGCGGCGATCGATACCGCTAAGTTGGTCACCGCGATCAATAATGCGGGACTAAACATCAATTCCGTCACGATCGGTGATAAGGAAACGATAGATAATAATATTACGGTCGTCACAAAAGCCGTGAGTGCAACCTATGGGAGCGCGATCGATGCTGCGATCGCTGCTGTAGAAAATCCCGCGAACCAGAAGGCGGTAAACGATGCGCTTGCAGCGCTGAATGAAGCGACCAAGGCCTTCAATGATGCGAAGGCGTCCGGCGCGGTGGATAAGGCGTCCCTGAACGCCGCGATCAAGGCGGCGGCGGTAAACGTCAATTCGGTCGCGGTCAGCAAGGACGGTTCCGATGTGACTGGCCAGTACGTTCTGCAAGCCGATGTGGAAACTTATCAAACGGCGATCGAAGCCGCACAGGCGGTAGCAAGCGGAAGTAGTAGCGACAACACGCAAGAAAAGGTAGACGCTGCCGTAGCTGACCTGTCGGAAGCGACAGCAAAGTTCAATGCGGCCAAGCAGAGCGCCAAGGCTGATAAGGCTGCGCTGACCAAGGCAATCGAGGATGCAAACGGGCGTCTGGAAACCGCTAAAGTGAGTGATGATGGCAAGAATCTCATTGGCGGCGGCGCATTACATGCTGGCGATACCTATTATAACGCAAAGGATGTTGAGACCTACCGTGCGGCAATAGCCGAAGCACAAAAGGTCGCGAACGCAGCCGACAGCACCCAGCAGCAGATCACAGCAGCGGTAACGGCGCTGAACAATGCGACCACGTCTTTCATCAATACGATGAAGACCTTTGGCACGTCGGTTAACACTGCGGAAGAACTCAAAGCAGCAATGGCAGCAGGCGGCAGCGTGGTGCTGACGGGCAATTTTGAACTTGAGGAGACAATCGCCATTGACAAGTCGGTAATGCTTGACCTGAACGGTTATACGATCACGCTGAAAACCGGTACGGATGGCGATGGTAAGGCGATCAGTGCGTTTAACATTACTTCGGCCGGTAATTTGACGCTGGACGACGGCGCAGACGAAGGCGCGGGCAAGATCACGGCGAAATTGCTGGAGCCTGAGAGCAACAAGGACAAGCACAGCACCAAACAGCTTGTTCAGTGCTGGGGTACGTTTACCATGAACGGCGGCACGCTTGAAACCGCCGATGGGGTTTACTACGCACTGGGCCTTTGGGGCGAAAAATGTGATGTCACGATCAATGCTGGCGCTGTGGTAAAGAGCCAGTGGGGTGAGGGTAACACAGAAGGTGTGGCCATCGGCTCTAACGGCACGAAGAAAAAAGATGATGTCAACCAGTATGGCTACAAGCTGACCGTCAACGGCGGCGAGATTACCGGCGGCGAGCAGGCGATGTATCTGCCCGGCGAGGGTAAAGTTACTGTAAATGGCGGCAATATCAGTGGTACGAAGGAAGGCATTGAGATACGTGCTGGCGAACTGACCATCACCGGCGGCACCATTACCGCAACGGCGGCGCGGGCGACGAATGTAACGACCAATAGCGGCGCGAGCGGCGCTTACACAGGTGCGGTGGTCGTTGCAAAATCCAAATTAACCACGGCAAATGATTATAACGGCAATATTACCGTGAAGGTCACTGGCGGCGCTCTCGTCAATAATACTGGTGATGCACTTTGCGTAGTTCATGAGGAAAACACAAAGAACTATACAGAACCGCAGAATGTTGTCGTAGAAATTGCGGCTCAGGCTGCTTTGACTGGCGGCAAGAACATTCAGGATGGTTTCGGTTCCGTTGCAGGCGATAGCCTGACCATGGACGGAAAAACCGGTGTTTGGGCTGCCACAGCGGCAACGGTGAGCAAAGCCGCAGCAAACAGCACGGTCGTATTGTTGAACGATCTAAGCATTACGGCACCTATCGTCATTGATAATGCGGATGTGACGCTGGACGGAAATGAAAAGACTGTTTCCGCGGCGGATAGCTTTGAAAATCCAACGCAGACAAACGGTTTACTCGTATGTAACAATGGCGGTACGGTAAAGAATTTGGTATTAGACGGCCGGTCGAAGAAGGTTCGTGGTGCGTATATTTGTGGCGGGATAGACAATGCTAATGCTAAGAGTGTAAGCATGGAAAATGTAAAGATTCAAAACTGTAAGCTGCAGTCCAGCAATACGAATGACCGTGGTGAAGGCGCTTATGCAGGTGCGGGCATACGGACAAATCAATATATTAATTTGTCGCTCATAGACTGCGTGATTCAGGACAACGAAGCATATGCTTCGGGCGGTGCAATTTCCTTTGATAATTCCAGAGGAACCTTGTCGCTGGATGGTTGCACAATTAAGAATAACATTGGTGGTTTCTATGCCGGCGGTATCTGGATCGCTTCTACCGCTGATATGGAAATTGTATTAAGCGGCAGTGAGATCAGAGGGAATACACTTTCTGCTAGCGCTACAAAGTACGAAGCCTGCTGTACGAATGGTCAAGACATTTTCATGAACGCGAATAGCTATGGAGGCGGTCTCTGCAAGATATCCGGCTCAAACAGCAAAATCGGATATTTTCATGTGGAAGCGGACAACTCTAACGGCGCTACACTGACGGTGAGCGGAACCACACAATTTGATGATGTCCACAGTGTTGGTGAAAAGGCCACTCTGGTTGTTACAGAGGAGGGCAAGGAGTCGACATTTGGCGGCACTGCAACAAAGGCTGTTGGTTCCTATCAGTGGAAGAATAACAGCTGGGAAACTGTGGAATCTGCGAATATCTTGACAATGTCTCTGGACGAAGAAGAGCAACCTGTGAATGAGCCGGCCCCCGAAGACAAGGCAGAGGAACCGGCCGTGAAGCCGGAGCCTGTTCAACCGGAACCCACGCAGCCGGAAGATACTGCTAAGCCGGAAGAACCCGTTCAGCCCGAACCACAGGTAGAGGTTCCGGAAGAGAAGCCGGCCCCAAATAACGATGCTCAGATCGTTGTACCGGCGGAGCAGGAACAGACCCAGACCGGCGAAACGCCGAGCGAGGAAACAACGCCTGCGGAACCTACAACGGAAATCACTACGCCGGACGCTCCGGCAAATGACGAGCCCGTTGTAACCGCGCCGGCAAACGAAATTTAAGCTCCTTCTTGCATGAGCAAAGTCCCTGATAAGGCCGTCCCCCGAAAGCAAATGCTTTCGGGGGACGGCTTTTTTGAACAAAATAAGGAAATGCCTGTTGCATTCAAAAGATGCAGGGGGGATAATAAAAGAAAAAGGGGCGGTAGCAGATGAAGAAACGGCTATTCGCGGGCATCCTTTTGGCGGCGCTGGTCGCCGGGTTTACCGCGTGGTATACGCTGTGTGTCCCAAAGCGGGTGCGAGCGGATTCTCTGCCGGCAACTGTTTTGGCTCTTTTGCCGGAAGCGGCGCGGTACGAAAAGCAAACGGTGCGATCCTATCAGCTGGCCGGCGTTATTGGCGGCGCGGAAGGCGAAAAGCAGAGGATAAACGATTTTGTATCGACCTCAGTCAACTGCTATGACGCGGCCGATCGGCTGATTCGTGTCGTCATGTATAGTCCGGATGGGGAAATGCCGGAAAGCTATATAGAATACCAGTATGATGACGCAGGACGGCGAACCGCGCTGATTTCTCATAATCAGCTTGCAGCAAAGGATGGCAGCGATATCGTAAACGAAACGCGCACCGTTTACGGAGCAGATGGGCGCGCTGTCAGCGAGGAGCAGCACGTGCTTGGCTCCGTGATGAAAACAACGTATTTCTATGATGAGGCAGGCAGGAAGACCGGAAAATGGTTAAGCAGGGACAAGCAGGGGCGAGAGGACGGACACGGCACATTTGTGTATGATGAAAAAGATCAAATTATCCGGAAAGAAGAGGTTTCCGGACAGTTCCGCTTGGCAGGCGAATACGTTTATGATGAATATGGCTACATTGAGCAAAGCGTGGTGCAATTACCGGACCGCGATCCGGTCACCACACGCACCGAGCGCACGTACGACGAGGCGGGACATCCGCTGACAGAGGTAACATATGAAAACGGCGCGCTTAAAACCCGCACGGAAAGTGAATATGATTGGGATGGTCGTTTAGAACGGCAAATCTGGTACGACGCAGCAGGCAATATAACGAGTACTTTGGAATATGAGCAGATCATACAATAGGGGGCGGCAATATGAAGAAACGGCTATTCGCGGGCATCCTTTTGGCGGCGCTGGTCGCCGGGTTTACTGCGTGGTATACGGCGGGGAGCGGTCCGCACCGTGTGTACGCGGACGCGTTGCCTGTGCAGGTGCGTTCGCTGCTGCCGCGCGCGGAACGGTATGAAAAACAAACGCTTGAAGTGTATGTGGAATTGTATGATGAGGGAACCGATGACCTGAAACCCCACACGTGGCACACCGTGCTCATTTATTGCTATGATAAGGACGAGCGTGTGATCCGCGAAATGACGTATGATCCGGATAAGGCAGAACCGGTGCTTGTGACGGATCATACCTATAATGCGGAAGGCAAACCCCTTTCCAGCGTTACGCGCTTAGGGGGCGAAATATCGAACGAACTGCATTATACCTATGGCGCGGATGGACGGGAACTGAGCAGAGAAGCGCGCATTGCAGATTTTACAGTGAAAACCACGTTCACCTATGATTATGGCAGAGCGGGACAAAAGAGCGGCGATGTCGTGCAATACGCGGCGGATGGAACGGAAGAAAGCCGCAGCCGCTATTATTACGACGATATGGGCGGCGCTATCTGTGTAGAAGACGGCGAGGGAAATGTGGAAACAACGGTGGAACGCACATATGATGAGCACGATCAGCTGATCCGTTCGGTCAGCTACCGGGACGGGAAGCAGGAGATGGACTACCGCGTGGAGCGCACGTATAACACGCAGGGGAAACCGCTTTCCGAAACGACCTTTATCGATGGGAAACGGCATGAACATACCGAGTATGCGTATGATCAAAATGGATACCTGACGCGTCAGATGATGTATGACGGAGAGGGCAAGCTTCTTAGCCGTATGGACTGCGAGCAGATCACGCGATAAAAGAAAATGCTCCGCGCATAAATCAATATGCGCGGAGCATTTGCGATCATTCCCACCCCTTACCGCGAAGCTGCAAGGGCGTGCCTTCCTCCATGATGTGAAAGCCGTGCTTTTGATAAAAGCCGACGTTTCGTTTTTCATCCGGTACAACGTCGATATAAAGGAAGCTCTCGTAAATTGCAAGCAGCCGCCGGAGCAGCGTGGAGGCGATGCGCCGCCCCTGATAGGCGGGATGCACCAGCAGGCAGTCGATGGTGGCCTGCCAAACGCCGTCGTCTAGTCCGCGGATCAGGCCCACCAAGCGGTCGCCGTCCCAAGCGGAAAGCACGCGGCTGGAATGGGAAAATGCCTGCCGGAGCTTTTCGGGAAACTTCCCGGAATACCAGCCGACGGATAGAAACAGCGCTTCAAGCTGCGCCTCTGTAAAATCCTTTTGTTCCCGATATGTTATCATGCGTTTCTCCTCAGCGGATTCCGGTTATATCTCGGATGGCTTCCCCGGCAAGGATCATGCCCGCGACCGGGGGTACGAACGACACGCTGCCCGGCACCGGCCGACCGGCGGTACCCTTTTGCTCATCCGAGGGCAGGGGCGTGCGCGGCTGCTCGGTGGAATAGACTACCTTGAGGCGCTTGACGCGGCGTTTCTTACATTCCTGCCGGATGACGCGCGCGAGCGGGCACACCGAGGTCTTGTAAATATCCGCGACCTCGAAGCGCGTTGGGTCGAGCTTATTGCCCGTGCCCATGGAACAGATGAGCGGCACGCCCAGCCGGTCGCACGCGACGATCAAGTGCAGTTTGGCGGAAACCGTGTCGATCGCGTCGATCACATAATCGAACTGCGAAAGGTCTAGCGCGCTTTCGGGCGTAAAGAAAATGTTCAGCGCATGTACGGCGGCGTTCGGATTGATGTCCAATATACGTTCGCGCATCACTTCGACCTTGGGGCGGCCCGTGGTGGAGCAAAGCGCGATCAACTGCCGGTTACGGTTAGTGAGAGATACCTCGTCGCTGTCGATCAGCGTAATCTCGCCCACGCCCGCGCGGGCGACCGCTTCGGCCGCAAAGGAGCCCACGCCCCCGATGCCGAACACCGCGACATGCGCGCCCGCAAGCTTTTTCAATCCCTCCGCGCCGAGCAGCAGCTCGGCGCGGGAAAATTCGTTTCGCATAAATGGCCCCCTGCATTGGTTCGTTTATACCACAGCGGCAGGCATTTTTGAAGTGTTAAAACACGCTTATGCGCCGCTGGTGGTATAATTAATTTAATCAAAGATAATTGGCGCTTTGCGGCTATTATATCACACTTCGGGCAAATCAGACAAGAGAGGCGCTCTGGAAGCGGCGTTACGTGCAAAATAGACAAAAACACCAAAATATAAAAATGTAACTTGCAATGCGCGGCGAAAGAGATATAATAGGTATAGATATAAAAAGAAAAGTTTACCTTGCCGGAAGGAGGTACTTACAATATGTATACGATAAAAACCCGCTTTGCGGCGTTGGGTACGGCCGCTCTGCTTGCGCTTTCGCTCACGGCTTGCGGCGCGAAGGACACGGCCGGGGTCGCGGCGGATGAACAGACCATGCAGCAAGTAGACCTGAACGAGCTGGTCGACCTGCCGGACGAAGGCGCGCCGCTCGCCGCCACCAATCCGGTGCTGAACGGCGTACTGACACCCGAAGCCTCCGGCGCGGTCACCTATGGCAACGACAAAGTGACGATCGACGCTTCCCATACCGATCAGGGCTATGTGATGGTGCAGTATGCCACGGGCGAAAGCGCGCGCATCAAGGTGCAGATCACCCGCTCCGGCGGCACGACCTATACCTATAACCTCGATGCAAACGGGCAGTACGATGTTTTTCCGCTTTCACAGGGCAGCGGCGCTTATCAGGTGAACGTGTTCCGCAATGTTGAAGGCACCCGTTACGCGCAGGAATTCGGCCAGTCTATCAGCGTTTCGCTGTCGGACGACCTGCTCCCCTTCCTCTATCCCAACCAGTATGTTGATTTTAACGATTCGAGCAATGTCGTTTCTGTCGCGGAACAGCTTTCGGCGTCCGCCGGAAACGAGCTTGACAAGGTCACGGCGATCTATAACTATACCGTGCAGAACATCAGCTACGATTACGATCTGGCGAAGAACGCGCCTTCGACCTACCTGCCCGATGTGGATGCGGTGCTTGCCTCGAAAAAGGGCATTTGCTTCGATTACGCGGCGGTCATGACCTCGATGCTGCGTTCGCAGGGCATCCCAACCAAGCTGATCGTCGGTTATACCAGCCGGGGTGAATACCATGCGTGGATCTCCACCCATATCAGCGAAGTGGGCTGGATTAATAATGTCATTTCGTTTGACGGAACGAACTGGAAGCTGATGGACCCCACCTTTGCCTCCACCGGTAAGTCCAGCCAGCAGATCATGGAGTATATTAACAACCCGGCAAACTATACGGAGAAATACTGCTACTGATCGATACGGACGGCTGACATGCCATTTTGGAAAAGAACGACTGAAAAAGCGGCCGCAAACGCGGTCGCTTTTTTGTTATACGTATGATATACTGGAACCAGTGAGAATGGTAAGGAGAGGGGCTCTTTGGAGATGCGACAGAAAAAACAGCGCGGCGCCGCCGGAAGCGATAGCCGCCCTGTGCACCGCTTTGCAGGAGCTGGTCGGCGCGGGCGTTGCGCCGGATGAATGCATGCGGCTTTTAGCGGAGGATGCCGCCACGCCGGAGGAGCGCGCGCGCTACAAAGCGGCGGCGGAACAACTGGAAATGGGCGAAACCCTATCCGACGCGCTCGACGCGGACGGTTATTTTCCGCCCTATATGATCGGTATGATACGGGTGGGCGAGCGCTCGGGCACGCAGGAAAGCGTTTTAGGCGCGCTGGCCGCTTATTATGACCGCGAAGCGGCCCTGCGGGACAGCATTCGCAGCGCGGTCGCATTCCCGCTGCTGATGGGCGGCGCGATGCTCGTGCTGCTTGGCGTGCTGCTCGCTTTCGTCATGCCGGTGTTTTCGGATGCGTTTGCCTCGATCGGGCTGACGCTGTCCCCGGCGGCGGCCGTATTGCTCGGCGCGGGCAAGTGGCTGGCGGCGGCGGCGGGCGCGCTGCTGGCGTTCGCGGTGTTTGCCGCGCTTGTTTGCTGGTACGATTTGCGCACGGGTCAGCTCGGGCTGGTCCGCCGCACCCGTTTGTATAAGCAGGCTGCGGCGGGCCGGTTCGCCTCCGCCATGGCGCTGATGCTGCACAGCGGCTTGCCGCTTGCCGAAACCCTTTCCCGCGCGGGCGAACTGGCGAACGCGAAAGGCGCCGCCGAAGCGGCGGACGCATTGGAGCAGGGCGCGGGGCTGAGCGACGCGCTCACAAAGACCGGCCTATTTTCAAATGTTTATCTGCGTATGATCCGCGTGGGCGAACGCGCGGGCCGCGCCGAGCGGATGATGAATGAGGTGGCCCAGCGCATGAGCGCGCAGTCCGCAGCGCATGTCGACGAACAAATCGCGCGTATCGAACCCGCGATTGTCGCGCTGCTGGCGATCGCGGCGGGTCTGGTGCTGCTTTCGGTCATGCTGCCGCTGCTCGGCTCGGTCGCCGCGTTTGGCTAAAGGGGCGGTGGAGCGGATGAAAAAAGGAAAACGCCGCTTGGCGCTATGGCTGCTGCTTTTTTTGCTGCTGCCCGCAGCGCTGGCTTTTGGCGCGCGCAGCGCCTCCCGCTATACCGGGCCGGACGCCGGCGAGTTGACCGCGCTGCTGCGCCGCGCCGCCGCGACCTGCTACGCGGCCGAAGGGCGGTACCCGCCCGATCTCGATTATTTGACGAAAGCGTACGGCGTATCGTATAACCCCAAGAAATTTCATGTGTTTTATCAGCTTGACGGCGCAAACCTGACGCCGGATATCACCGTCGTCCCGGCGGAGGAGGCGACGAAATGAGCAAACGACATTCGGCGGATTCGCTGTTTACCCTACTGCTGCTGATGCTATTTCTGCTCGCGGGGGCCGCGTCGCTCGCGCTCGGCGTGCGTGTTTGGCGTGAAGCCGAGGGCGGCGTGCAGCGCCAGTACGCGCTGGCAACGCCGCTGCAATATTTGGCGGGCCGGGCCCGGCAGGCGGACGGCCTGCGGATCGAGCGCTTTGCGGACGGCACGGAGGCGATCGCCTTTGAGGCGGAACTGGCGGGCGAGACCTATGTGACCCGGCTGTACTGCTATAACGATTCGCTGTGCGAATTGTTCACACCCGTGGATGTGACGCTCACCCCGGCGGACGGCGCGGCGCTTCTGCCGGCAAAGTCGCTGCATCTGTCGCGGGAGCAAGAGAACGGACTGGTCCGCGCCGTATTGACCGGTCAGGACGGGCGCAGCGGCGAGGTGCTGCTCGCGCCCCGGCTGGGAGAGGGGGCGGCTGCATGAAACGATTGCCCCGATCGCGCTTGTTCCTGTTTGAATTGACGATCGATCTGGTGTTTTTTTGCATCTGCGCCGCCGTTTGCCTGACGCTGCTCGCGCGCGCGCAGGCGCTGACACGGCAGAGCGACGAGCTGGGCGGCGCGATGCTGGCCGCTGAAAACGCGGCAGAAAGCTTTGCCGCCGCAAACGGCGACGCCGCCGGCGCGGCGCGGCTGCTTGGCGCGGCTGCCTCCGGAGACGTGCTGACCATATTCTTTGATGAAGAGTGGAAGCCCGCCGTGGAAACAAACGCCGCCTTTCGGCTGACGATGCATACGAAGCAGTCGCAAGACCGCGTTGCAACGGCATCGATCGCGGTCGATCGACTGACCGATAGCGGCTCCGTTTATCAGCTCACGACCAAACGGTTTGTAAGGGGGGCGGGCCAATGAGCAAGAAGGAGCGGGCGTCCGCTTCGGTATTCGGCGGGCCAACCGTGTTGACCGTGCTGCTAATATTGCTGTTCGCGCTGTTTTCCATGCTGGCCCTTTCGCGGGCGCAGACGGCGCGAACGCTTGCGGGCCGCACCGCCGATACCGCGCAAGCATACTACGAAGCCGCCGGAAAAGCCGATACCGTGCTGGCGGCGCTGGACGGCGCCGCGGCGCAGGCGCCCGCAAGCTGCGGCGCGCTTGCCGTGGCCGCCGCAGAGAAACAGGGGGCCGCGGACGCGTCTTTTGACGGCAGCGAGTTTTCCGCGCGCTTTCAAGCGGGCGCGCAGGGGAGCTATGTGCTCCGTATACGCCTGCAAGCCGAACCAAACGGCGAGACGGCATATACCGTTCTTTCCGGCCATATTGTGCCGGATGATCCCGCCGATACCGATACGACCCTGCCTGTTTACCAATAGCGAAGGATTGTGAGTGAATAACCATGGATTTGACCGAATTTTTTAAAAATGTAGTGGAAAAGCATGCGTCGGATGCGTTCTTCGTCGCCGGCATGCCGCCCGCGTATAAGCTGGACGGCGTGCTCTGCCGCCATACGGAAACGCGCCTAATGCCCGCGGATACCGCCGCGATCGTGGCGGAGATTTACAACATGGCGCAAAACCGCCCGATGGCGCGGCTGGAACAAACCGGCGAGGATGATTTTGCTTTTTCCGTGCCCGGCATGTCCCGGTTCCGCGCGAATGTGTACCGCCAGCGCGGCTCGCTCGCGGCGGTCGTGCGCATCATCACCTTCGATCTGCCCGACCCCGGCACGCTGCACATTCCGGATGAAGTGATGGCGCTGGCGGATCTGGCCCACGGGCTGATGCTGGTCACCGGTCCGGCGGGCAGCGGCAAAACGACCACGCTGGCCTGCCTGATCGACCGTATCAATAGCACCCGCGAGGGGCACATCGTCACGCTGGAGGACCCGATCGAGTACCTGCACCATCACAAAAAGTCCATTGTCTCCCAGCGTGAGATCGGCGTCGACACGGAAGGGTATGTGCCCGCGCTGCGCGCCGCGCTGCGGCAAGCGCCCGACGTTATTTTGCTGGGCGAGATGCGCGATTATGAGACCATCCGCACCGCGATGACCGCGGCGGAGACCGGCCATCTGGTCATATCCACCCTGCATACCACCGGCGCGGCTAACGCGATCGACCGCATCGTGGACGCTTTTCCGCCCGCCCAGCAGGCGCAGGTGCGCATGCAGCTTTCCATGGTGCTGCGCGCCGTCGTCAGCCAGCAGCTGGTGCAGGGCGACCACCGGGTCGAACCCGCCTTTGAGATCATGCGCGTCAATCCAGCCGTGTCCAATTTGATCCGCGATGCGAAGCAGCATCAGCTTGGCGCGGTGCTGCAATCCTCCGCGGCGGAGGGAATGCGCACGATGGACGGCGATCTGCTGCGCCTGTTCCGCGCGGGCGTGATCACTGCGGAAAACGCGCTGCATTGCAGTATAGACCGCGAACAAATGACAAAACGCCTAAAATCGCTATAAAACCAGTAAAAACGACTGGTTGTTCATCTTTGCACGGGCGTGTCGGATGCAAGTTAGCCTTCCCTTTTGTAACCTATTGTGGTATAATAATCGCCATTAGATAATGTTCACATCCAGATTTAACTGATTATGCAGGCAGCGGCGCTTAGAGGAATGTTGAATTCTTTCTTTTATCCAGCCGCTGTGGAGTAAAAGCTGCTCATAAAACGGAAGGAAGGCGTTGCAAGTGCAGGAGAGTCAAATGCCGCACATAACCGTGCGAATGTTCGGTGAATTCACTGTTTCAATCGATGGCAAGGTGGTCAGCGAGCCTCTGCGTCATGCAAAGAAATTGCGCGGCGTATTGCAGTACTTGCTGCTGCACGCGGACCGGCCGGTTTCCCACAGCGAGCTGTATGATACCTTTTGGCCGGAGGAGCGCAGCGCCAACCCGCGCGGCGCGCTGAAAACGCTGATCCACCGGCTGCGCGCGGCGCTGGTCGAAGGCGGCGCGGACGGCGACATCCCGTTTTTCCTCGTGCAGCAGGGCAGCTACCAGTGGAACCCTGCGCTGGAAGCGCAGATCGACGCGGTCGAGTTCGAGGAGGCTTGCCGCCGTCTGAGCGACAGCACCTTGACGCAGAAGAAGCGCACCGAGCTGTTGCTGCGCCTCAGCGATCTGTACAGCGGCCGCTTTTTGGATGGTTCCGAGCTTTGGATGGCCACGCCCGCGGCCTATCTGCATGAATGCTACCGCAAGGTCATCAGCGAGCTATGCGACTATTACCAGCGGCAGGACGAACCGGAGCAGGTCATCACGCTTTGCCGTAAGGCGCTGCGGTTTGACGAGCTGGATGAGGAACTGAACTATGCGCTCATCCTCGCGCTGACCGACGCGGGCCGCTCGCAGGACGCGCTCACCCAGTATCAGCACGTGACCGAGCTGTATTATTCCGAGCTTGGCGTGCAGGTTTCCGACGAGCTGCGCGCTCTTTACCGCCGCATTGCCGAAGCAGAGCAATCGATGGACCTTGATATTGACAATGTGCGCGGCGTTTTGGAGGAGAAGGATTCCTCTTCATCCGGCGCGTACGTATGCGAATACGGCATCTTTCAGGATATTTTCCGCATCGAGGAACGATGCCTCGCGCGGTACGGCGGCCGCATTTTTCTGGGCCTGCTCACGGTGACCGGCGCAAAATGCGAGACCCCTACGCCCGATGTGCTGACCAAAGCGATGGACCGGCTGCTTGCCGCCGCCTGCCAAAGCCTGCGCCGCAGCGATGTGATCGCGCGGTATAGTCAGGCGCAGTATGTGGTGCTGCTTTCTACGGTTACATATGAAACCGGCAGTATGGTGCTAGAGCGCATTCAGAAGCTGTTCCGGCGCGATAACCCGCGTATTCCGGTCAGCGTTTCCTGCAAGCTGCGCCCCCTGCGCCCCTCGCACGAGGAAAACGGGCAGGCGGGATAAGAAAAAATAAAAAGCGTTACCGCTTATAAAGCGGTAACGCTTTTTTGTCCGTTTAGATAAGTTGGAATGGTTATTTATATGAAAAATGCACACAAACTGTTTGGGAAATGGCAAAAATCTTTGCATGGCGCGCAAGAATGTAACCGGGATATAACCGGGCCGCGCTATACTGTACCTATAACCTAAGAGCAGTATGAAAGGAGCGGATGCGTCATGTTGGCAATGCCTAACGCGATGCCCTACCAAAACCGACAGTTCTTCCTCTGTATCGATGAATATAACAATGGGGAGCCCGCCGGAAGGCTATACAGCGGCGTGAGCCAGAAAACATTCCGTTTTAGCGCGCTGCTGCCCCTACTGCGCGAGCTGGACGGCACGCTGGACCGTGAAACAGCCGCCGAGCGGTTTGATACGTACCGTTCTTTTGGCCCGACCGATCAGGTGCGGGCGGGGGAGTGGCGCGAGGTATCGCACACCCCGGGACGGATCGCCACGGTAATCGTGCGCGTGCACTTCCGGCAAAACGCCACTTGGCAGGGCGAAGCGGTGTGGATGGAAGAGAAGAAGACCCGCTGCTTCCGCAGCGCGTTGGAGCTTTTGTTCCTGATCGATTCCGCCATGCAGGCACAGGCCGAGCGGCAGGAGCTTGCGGGAAGCTGAGGCCCGCCTACGAAAGCGGCGCGGTTTCCGTCAGTTCGGCCTGAACGACTAGGCGGTGCGTGGATACCATGTAAGGCGTGCAGGTAAACAGCGTTATGACCGCGTCGCGGCCCTCTACCGGTTCGGTGATCCAAAACTCGGTCGGCTCTACCGTCATGGTGCGGAACACCTCGTAGGTATAGCGATTTTCCTGATCGGACAACAAAATGGTGTCCCCGGTTTCGACCAGATCCAAATGGCGCAGCAGGTCGCGCGGCCGGTGCCCGGCCAACACGCAGTTGCCCGTTTGCCCGGGCAGCGCCGTGCCGCCCATATGCCCCACGCCAAGGCGGAGCGCGGGCTGGTCCACCCCTTCGACGATATTGTCCGCCGCTTGCAGGCGCGGTATCTTGATAATGCCCGCCTGCATCGGCTCGGCATCGGCTGCGGGCTCGTTTTCCGCTTCTTCACCGGGCAGAACAGCCAGCGGCTGTTCCGGGGCGCTGGTTTCCACCCATGTATCGGAAACCGGAGCGGGATCGTCCGGCACGGCTTGCCGCCCAAGCAGCGCGCCCCAAGGGTAGTGCATGCCTTCATATAGCAAACCGGCCGCAGCGAGGGATAGGCCTAACATTAATATCCACTTTCCCCATCTTCTTTTAGTCATTTAATCACCTTCACAATTTTAGCGTACCCGGGAATGGGGGCGCTGTCAATTAAAATTTTTTACCGGTGTATCCGGCCTTTTTGGAAAGGGAGTTCTTTCTTATGCGTACCAAGTATTTCATTCGCCGTTTCGGCGCGCTGGCCCTCGCGGCGGCGACGCTGATCTCGGGCACCGGCATTCCTGTCGCCGGCGCTGCGGGCGGCGAAATTGTGACGTATGATGGTTCGGCGGTCTCGGTGCATACCGAAGCCGCGCTTAATATCTTTCAAGGGTTGGACGCTGCCGAAGCACCGTCTGATGCGCAAGCGGCGCTTGACGGCTATACCCTCGTGGATCACAGCGCGCCACAAAACGGCGTGCAGTTCTACACCGCCTATAGGCGGCTGGTGGGCGGCGATGTGACCGCCGCGCCCTCGTATCAGTTCCTGCTCATTGCGGAGAATCTGGGGGGAAAACCGGCTGTTATTGATACCGTGAACGGGATGCCGCCCTCTGATACCGTGGTGTATACGGAAGGGGAAGCGCCCGTACAGAATATCTCGAACGAGCTTAAGGCACCCGCGGAAGAGCGGGCCGATCAGGAGCAGGGCGAAACGCCGGACGGACCGCAAGCTCCAAGCGATCCGGCAAACCCGGATGAACCCACAGTTCCGGATGAACCGTCGATCGACGCGCAGCCCGCACAGCCCGCTGATCCGTCCGCCGCTATCGATCCCGATATGACGGTAGAGCCGGAAGCGCCGCAGCAAAGCGACGCGGCGCCCGCGCCCGTGGAACCGCAACCGGAATCCACGCCTGCGCCGGAGTCCGTTCCAGCCCCAGAACCCGCGCCCGAACCGACCCCGGAGCCCACGCCGGAACCCACGCCCGAGCTCGCGCCGGAAACAGCGCCCGCACCCGAAGGAGAGCCATCGCCCGCGGTGGCGTTTTTCACCCCGCGCACTCGTGTGATCGGGCCGCGCGCCGTGATGACAAACGGAACGGACGTGGGCGTGGCAGGGGAAGACGGCGTACCGCTTGCTTCCGGTTGGGTCATTCAGCCGGGCGGCGTGAGCGGATACACCTTTACTGTAAACGGCAGTCATGCCAGCCAGACGGTGCGCCTGTACGGCGAAAATGTACGGCCGGATGAGCAACCGGATAACGCGCTCACCGGTAAAATCGATCCCCAAAAGGTATTCGGCATTCGCTATGACTGCGTGCTCGATCCCTTTGTAACCTTAAACGACATTGCGGGAAAGCGCATAACCGTCGACCTGACGGACTTTGGCAAAATATTCGAGCTGAACGGTCTGGACGGCGCGAACAATAACGGCGCCGCGCCGCTGAAACTGAAGGATGGGACTGCGCTCGGCACGATCACGGTCGATACCGCAAATTCGACCGCAACGATCGCGTTCAACAGCGAGTTTGTTGAAAATAAGCGTTCGCTGTCCTTCTACTTCTGGATGAGCTGCTCGATGAAAGACGACGCCGGACAGGGCGAAAAGCCGGATTCCATCCATCTGGGCGATACGACGATCGAGCTGGATTGGGACAATGTAGTACAAAAGCAGCCGCTTTGCACGATCAGCAAAAAAGTAAAGACTTATGATGCGGCAACGCGCACGATCACCTGGGAAATCGTTCTGACGCCGCAAAACGGCGCGTCCCTCGCGGGTGCGACGTTGACCGACGAGCTGTCGACGGCTGAAGCGGAGTTTACTGGCCTGCGTGTGAACGATGCGGAGATCGCGCTGAACGACAATAGCGCTGTGCGGATCGAAGGCAATAAGCTGACCTTTACGTTTGCGGACGATGAGCAGGTCTGGCCCAAAAACAAGGCGGCCACCGCACAGATCAAAACGCAGCTGAAATCAGGCTTTTTTGCGGATGGCGCGAGCCAATGGGATATCACCAATACGGCGTCCATTAAAAGTTCGGAAACCAATCAGTTTTCCGAACCGGCGCCTGCAACGGCGGAAAAAACGTTTAAAACGAAGTTTTTGACTAAAGCCGGCACATACGACGGCGCGGCGTCCAACACGATCACTTGGACGATCAAAATCAATAGTATCCCGTTTTCGGTGAAAAATCTAAAAATTTACGACCTGCTGCCCGCGGATGTGCAGATAGACGAGAAGGCGCAGATCAACACCGCATTTCAGACAGAGATATTCAAGATCGATGCGGGGAACAAAGCGGAATGGGCGGCAAAGGAAGAACTGCCGCAGGCGCTTCGCGACGAGATTTCCACGACCGGCGAACATCCCCGCCAACTGGTCGTCCTTTCTCAAAAGGGAGAAAGCTTGTCGGCGGGCAGTTATACGTTCCAGTTTACGACCAAGGTGCTGCCAGACGTCGGTTCGGGCTACGCGACAAAAAACACGGCCTATCTGACCTATGACATCCCGGGTGTTGGCGACGGCGACGGCGGACATCATGTGACCGAGCCGGGCGCGGCTTCCAATAACGTGGGTTTTGTGCAGGCTGCGATCGATAAAAACGTAAGCTATGACCGTTCGACCCGCCGCTTCAAGTGGACAATCGATGTGAACAACAACAAGCAAAAGCTGACCGGCGGCATTCGGATCGAGGACAATTTAAAGCAAGCGCTCAAATCAGCCAACGCAAAAGAAAAGAGCGAATTCAGGCCGGAGACCCTCAAGTGGTGGAAGGACGGCGGATCGCCCGCAGCGGTCGAAAAGCTGGATGCGCCGCCGACCGACAAGACTTCTTACCCTATGGAACCAGCCTATTTCTACGACGCGGAAACGGAACTGCTGACGATCTACGTGCAGGAAATGAAGGGCGAGACCTACCATTTCTCGTTCGAGACCGAGGGCGTGGGCAAAACGTTCTTTGGGCTGCAAAACGTTTGGTATACCAGCAATATGGTAAAGAATGTAACGAACCATGCAACGCTGTACGCAAACGGGGTGGAGGCCACGGATCAGGTATCCAAAGACGTGGTAAGTCAGGAAATCAACAAGACCATGGGCGCGCCCGTGGGAGAGTCCGCGGCGTATAATCCGCAAGACAACACCCTTTGGTGGATGATCCATCTCAATATGGACGGCCGCCATCTGGATGAAGCGACCGTAACCGATACGCTGCCCGCGGCGCTCAGCTATGCGGAGGAGTATAAGCTCTATACCGGCAAGCTGAGCACTTCGGATACGCTCCAAAGAGTCAAGGCCGTACAGGCCGATCTGTCGCCGTCGGTCAACGGAAATCAAGTAACGTTCCATTTCGGCGACCTCATGCGAAACGGCGAGCGGTACATCCTTTATGTCAAAACGCGCGTTGACCCGCAAAAGCTAAACGGTAAATTAACGCTTAGAAACATTGCCGCGATAAACGGCAAAGAAGACGGGCACGATCTGTTTGCCAAGGACTATCAAGACTATACGATTGACAAACGGTCCGTCACCAAATCCGGCAAGCAGCAGACCGACGCGGACGGCGGCGCGCTTCTCGCGGTCGACTGGACGATCGACGTGAATAAGGACGGCAAGGCCAACGGCTATGAAAAGCCGGCGGTAATCGATAAGCTGGAAACCGGCCTGTCCCTCCGGTGGGAGAATGGCGATTACGCCGTGTCGATCAAGCGGCTGCGGTGGAACGGAAAGGCGTTCGTCGCGGAGCAAACGGAGCTGGCGCAGGCGCTTCGCACGCAGTGGCGCTACGACGAAGCGGAAAACACCTTTACCTTTGAACTGCCGAAAAACGAAAGCGGCAATTATGACGCTTACCGCCTTGTACTGACCACCGACGTGGACCCGGAGCTTGCGGGCCAGTCGATTACGAACAAGGTTTCCTATTCGGCGCAGACCGGCGAGATCGGCGGCGGCAGCGGCACCGTGGAGATCCGGCAGTTCGGCGCGGGCGGCAGCGGCGCCGACGGCGGCACGGCCGCCGAACGCAAAAGCCTGACATTGACCAAGGTTTCTTCCCAAAACACCGAACTAAAGCTTGCGGGCGCGAAATTTGACGCCGCCTATTCCGCGGACGGTCAAACCTATACCACGTTCGCGGCGGGCTTAAAAACCAAGGCGGACGGCACGCTGAAGATCAGCGGCTTGCCGAAGGATACCCAGTTCGTCAAGCTAACGGAGACACAGGCGCCGGACGGCTATCAACTGCCGGAGAACGCGGAACACGTATTTGCATTCGACGGCGAAAAGACGCTTACCGCAACGATTAAAAACGATCCGGTCGGTTCGCTGACCGTGGAAAAACAGGATGCGGAAAACGGCGCGGTCCTTGCGGGCGCAAAGTTTACGCTGACCGACGCGCACGGCAAGTATTACGATGCCACCGGCGCGGTATCGGCGGATAAAAAGGAGCTTGCGACCGACGCTGCCGGCCGTATCGCCTTCGGCAAGCTGCCGATAGGCACATATACGCTGACCGAGACCGCCGCCCCGCACGGTTACCAGCTTGGCATGGCGAATGGACAAACGACGCGCAAGACCAGCTGGAAGCTGGCGGTGGAGCAAAACGCAAACGGCGATACGATAGTTTTCAGCGAAGACATGCAGCTTACGGACGGCAAGCTGGTCATTACGAACGAGCGCTACGGCTCGATCACCGTCGTGAAGCGCGATGCGGAAACGGCTGGCGCTCTGGCTGGCGCGAAATTCACGCTTGCGGACGACGAGGGGAACTATTACGGCGCTTCCGGCAAGCTCGGCGAAGGCGAAACGCGCGAACTGGAAACGCAGGCGGACGGCAAGCTTGTTTTCGGAAACCTGCCCATGGGCGGCTATACGCTGACCGAGACCGTCGCTCCCGCGGGCTATCACCTCGGTGAACAGGTGGAGGGGCAGACCGCGCGCAAGACCGTTTGGAAGCTGAATGTAAAGCGCGATGAGAACGGCGCGCCCATTGTCGAGCGGGCGGACGGCGAAGGCGCGGCCGCGGTGGAAAACGGCGCGATTACGATTACAAACGTTCGCTTTGGCGCGCTTTCCATTGTCAAGCGTGATGCGGAGCAGGAGAACAGCCAGTTGGGCAATACGCTCGCGGGCGCGGTGTTTACCCTGAAAGACGCCGCGGGCGCGTATTACGACGTAACGGGCGCGAAATACACAGAGGAAAAGCCGCTCACGACCGATGAAAACGGGCGCATCGTCTTTCAGAACCTGCCGACAGGCGCGTATACGCTGACCGAGACCAAGGCGCCGGACGGTTACTATTTGGGCGAATCGATCGCCGGACAGAGCGAGCGAAAGACCGTTTGGCCCATCGAGCTTTTTGAGCAAAACGGTTCTATATCCGTGCGCCGTCTGGATACGGAAGGTACGGCGCATGCCGATGGCGCAGCGCTGACCGTCATGAATGAACGCGAGCCCAGCCGTAACGACGGCGGCCATAACAACCATAAGCCGGGCCAACCCGACGGCGGGATCGATATCCCGGATGGTGAAATACCGCTCTCGCCCGGCGATACCACCGAGATCCCGGACGGCGAGGTGCCGCTTTCCCCCGGCGATACCACGGAGATTCCGGAAGGGTATACGCCTCTCTCGCCCGGCGCGGAGGAAGAGGACGGCAAAATCGTCGAGCTTCCCGACGAAGAGGTACCGAAAGCGGCGGCAAAGCTGCCGCAGACCGGCGGCCTTACCCCGGGCCTGCTGTTCCCGCTCGGCCTGCTCACCGCCGCTGTCGGCGCGCTGCTCGGCCGCCGCAAGGACGGCGAGGAATAACAAACCAAAAAAGCAGATGGAAGAGAACAAGTTTCTCTTCCATCTGTTTTTTGGCTATGTAAGGGGTTAGACGAACCATGCGGGAGTCTTGGGCTTTTTGCAGGTCAGTTCCAGCATTTTGGTGATGGCGGTCACGCGCGCGTCTTTAAAGGACTTCGCGCCGAGCGGACATACCTTGACGCAGGCGCAGCACTTGATGCAGCCCGGCGCGATTTTCGCGGGATCGTCCTTATCAATCACGCCCATCGGGCAGCCGGTGACGCATAGGCCGCATTTGGTGCAGGTATCCGCCGTGACCGGCGCGCCGGGGGATGCGGGCGCGCGATCCTTATAGGGCCGGTTGCCGGGCACCGCCACGGGAGACCGGTCGCCGCGCCCCAGCTTTTCCGCGATCGCCGCGCCAAAGGCGGCGGCCTGCGAAAGGTCGCTTTCATCGGGCCGGGCGTGTCCCACCTTGGCGGTATACGAATGCTCTCCAATGAACGAGCCCGCCGCGATTACCGTCATCTGCCGCGCTTCGAGCCAGTCCGCCGCCTCGGCGAGGGCGTCCTCCACCGCGCGGTTGCCGTATACCGCCACCGGCACGGCGGCCGCGCCGTTTCCCTCGATCAGCGAGAGCGTATCCTCCAAAAGCGCGGGGATACGGCCGCCGTATACCGGGAAACTGAACACGACGATATCCGCCGCGGCAAAGGGATAAGCCTTGCCGCGCGCGGCTGGCGGCGTCAGATCGATCTCTTCAAAGGGCAGGTTCAGCGCTTCCGCCAGCGATTGGGCCGCGCGGCGCGAAACCGCGCGGGAAGTATGCGTCGGACTAAAATATAAGGCGTAAACCGTTCCGTTCATAATAGCAGCCTCCGTTTCGGGTTTATATAAGCTTCATTATAAGCGCGGTTCGGCGCAGCGTCAATGTAAAGGTAAAAATTTTCACCAAACGCTTGACAGCCTTATCTGTATATGTTATAGTTACAGTACAAAATGTAACAGAGAAAATTACAGTTAAGGAGATGACCCCATGAAACGACTTTTCAGCGGCGTAGCTGCGCTGACACTGCTGTTGCTCGCCGCTTGCGGCGCACCGGCGCAGCAGGATACCGCCACGGCGGATCAAACGGAATCCGGAGCGAGCGAAGCGTACCACAAGATCGACGCGGAGCAAGCCAAAAAGATGATCGACGAGGGCGGCGTGACCATTGTCGACGTACGCACCGAGGAGGAGTATAACGCCGAACACATACCGGATTCCATCCTTGTACCGAATGAGTCGATCGGAGACGAAGCGCCCGAGGCCCTGCCGGATAAGGACGCGGTGCTGCTGGTGCATTGCCGCACGGGCGTGCGGAGCAAGCAGGCCTCCGACAAGCTGGTCGAGCTGGGGTATCAAAACGTTTACGATTTCGGCGGGATCGCCGATTGGCCGTACGATACGGTCAGTGAAGAATAATTGGGGGGAACGATATGACGAGTGATTTTTGCGTGGCGGTGCACGCGCTGGTCTATTTGAATCATAAGGCGTGTGTTTTATCCAGCGAGGAGCTGGCGCAAAACATCTGCACCAACCCGGCGCGCGTGCGCAAGGTGATGGCAAAGCTGAAAAAGAGCGGCTTTTTGGAAACCCGGGAGGGCTCTTCCGGCGGGTACCGTTTTGAGCGCGACCCGGCGGGCGTAACGCTCGCGGCGCTGGCTGAGGCGCTCGATATCCGGTTTGTCGATACCGCGTGGAAAAGCGGCGACAAGGAGCTCGAGTGCCTGATCGCGAGCGGTATGGGCGATCTGATGGCGGATGTGTTCGACGATCTGAACACGCGCTGCATGGAGCGGCTGGGGCAGATCACGATCGCGGATTTGGACGAAAAGATATTCATAAAGCCGGTTTCCGGCGCGGACAACAAGTGAGGAGCGATTTTGCATGAAACAGTTTGATACCGTAGTGATCGGTTTTGGCAAGGGCGGCAAGACGATGGCGGGCGCGCTCGCCGGAGCGGGACAAAAGGTGGCCCTTGTGGAGCAGAGCGATCAAATGTTCGGCGGCACCTGCATCAACGTGGCCTGCATCCCGACCAAGTCGCTCGAGCACGCGGCGCGCCTAAGCGCGGCGCAGGGCGGCGATTTTGCGGCCAAGGCGGCCCGTTACCGCGCCGCGATTGAGGAAAAGCGCAGACTGACCGCCATGCTGCGCCAAAAGAACTATGATAAGGCGGCTGGCGCGGGCGTGTCCGTCATCGTCGGCACGGCTTCGTTCGTCGACGCGCACACGATTTCGGTAAAGCTTGCGGATGGCGGCGAAGAGCGGCTAAACGCGGATAAGATATTGATCAACACCGGCGCGCGTCCGTTCGTGCCGCCGATCGAAGGGCTGGTCGAAAGCCGCTTCGCCCGTGTGAGCGAAGCCATGATGGAGCTGGAAGAATTGCCCCGCCGCCTGTTTATCGTCGGCGGCGGCTACATCGGCCTTGAGTTTGCTTCCTACTACCTGAACTTTGGCTCCGAAGTGACCATCGCGCAGGACGGTGAGACGTTTATTCCGCGCGAGGACGCCGAGGTAGCCGCCAAGGTACTGGAAAGTCTGGAAGCGCGCGGCGCCAAGGTGCTGCGCGGCGTTAAGGTAGCGGGCGTGCGGGATGAAACGGGTCACGCCGTCGTCACGGTTTTGCGCGACGGCGCGCCGGACGAATACCCGGCGGAAGCCGTGCTGATCGCGACCGGCCGCCGGCCTAACGTGGGCGGTCTGAATCTGGAAGCGGCGGGCGTGCAGCTTACCCCGCGCGGCGCGGTGCAGGTGGATGAAACGTTACGCACCACGGCGGACAATATTTGGGCTATGGGCGACGTGGTAGGCGGCTTGCAGTTCACCTATATTTCGCTGGATGATTCCCGCATCGTGAAATCCCAGCTCATGGGCGACGGAACGCGCACCACGGAGAACCGCGGCGCGGTTCCTTACAGCGTGTTCCTCGATCCGCCGCTGTCCCGCGTCGGCATGACCGAGGACGAAGCGAAAAAGCAGGGCCATGCGATCAAGGTCGCCCGTCTGCCCGCCGCCGCGATCCCGAAGGCGCAGGTGCTGCGTCAGCCCACCGGCTTTTTAAAGGCGATCGTGGACGCGGACACCGGCCTGATTCTCGGCGCGCATCTGTTTTGCGCGGAATCGCATGAGATGATCAACCTGATTAAGCTGGCAATGGACGCAAAGCTGCCGTACACCGTGCTGCGCGACGCGATCTACACCCACCCGACGATGAGTGAGGCGCTGAACGATCTGTTTGCCGCTCTTTCCTGAGCGACAGCGCACCGCTTTCCACCCGAAACGATGGAATAAGGAGTTAACCCTATGGGCTTTACCGTATCCGCCGGCGTGCCGGCGCTGACCGTATTCTTGCAGGGCATTTTAAGCTTTTTCTCGCCCTGTGTGCTGCCGCTGGTGCCGCTTTATGTCGGCTACCTCGCGGGCGGCGCAAAAACTGTGGACGAGGACGGCACCGTGCATTACCCGCGCCGCCGGGTGCTGCTTAATACGCTGTTTTTCGTGCTCGGCGTCAGTTTCACCTTCTTTTTGCTGGGCTTCGGCTTCACGGCGCTGGGCCGGTTTTTCAGCAGTAACCGCGCGTGGTTCGCGCGCATCAGCGGCATCATCATGGTGCTGTTCGGCCTGTACCAGTTCGGCGTGTTTGGCCACGCGAACGCGATCGAGCGCGAGCGGCGGCTGCCGTTCCGGCTCGACCGGTTCGCCATGAACCCCGCCGTGGCCTTTGTTTTGGGCTTTACGTTCAGCTTTGCATGGACGCCGTGCGTCGGCCCCGCGCTGGGCAGCGTGCTGCTGATGGCGTCCTCCGCGGGCACCTCCGCCATGGGCTTTCTGCTCATCGGCGTGTATACGCTGGGCTTTGTGCTGCCGTTTATCGCGGTCGGCCTGTTCACCGGCGCGGTGCTGGACTTTTTCAAAAAGCACGGTCAGGTGGTGCGCTACACCGTCAAGGTAGGCGGCGCGCTGCTCATCCTGATGGGCGTGATGACGCTCACAGGCTTCATGAACGGCGTGACCAGTTACTTGTCGAACGTGGGCTCGCTGGCGGGACAGCAAGATCAAACAACAACGAACGAGCCCAAGGAGCCGGAGCCGGCCGAGCCCGCTCCGGACGAGAGCGAAACGCAGGACGGCACAGCCGCGCAGCCGGAGGATAAGGACGTTATCGTAGCGCCCGATTTTACGCTGACCGATCAGTTCGGCGAAACGCATACGCTATCGGATTACAAGGGCAAGACCGTGTTCCTCAACTTTTGGGCCACTTGGTGCCCGCCGTGCCGCCGCGAAATGCCGGATATTCAGGCGCTTTATGAAAGCTACGGAAAAAACGCGGAGGATTTGGTGGTGCTGGGCGTAGCCAATCCAAAAACCGACGAACATCCGTACAATCAGGATGTGAGCGAGGCCGAGGTGACGCAGTTTTTGACGGATAACGGTTATTCCTATCCGGTCGTGATGGATACAACGGGCGATGTGTTCGCCGATTACGCGGTCAGCGCGTTTCCGACCACCTTTATGATCGATAAGGACGGCAATGTTTTCGGCTATATTGTGCAGTCTCTTTCCGCGGATATGATGGAAAGCATCGTCAAGCAAACGATGGAAGGCTCCGCCGCGCAATAAGGCGGAAGAACAGGCGCGCCGCAGGTTTTAGCCTGCGGCGCGCGCCGCGTTTCCGGGGGCATAATCAATGTTTGCAAAAGCTTGTTTCCTGTGCTATACTGAGTCTTGAAAACGGTATCAGTTTTTAGGATGGCATCCATTTGCATACTAAAATAGTATACAAATTGGCGGGGATATTGTTCCCGCTTATCGTATTTTAACGCATCTTTACCGGCCTGTTTCGCGCTATGTGACAGGCGGTTTTTTGCTATAAACAGATTTAGGATACATGGGGGGAGCGGCATGACGAGCGGCAATGCATGGCGAAAGAAACTAATTGCCATTGTTTTATCAATCGCTTTGGCTGCGGTGGGCTTGCTGTCCATTGTATTCATTGAAAGGCTGCAAGGCAACGCCCGCGTCATCAATTACGCGGGCGTGGTGCGCGGCGCGACGCAAAGGCTGATCAAGCAGGAAATGCAGGGCATGAACAACGACGCGCTGATACGGCGTCTGGACGCCATCATAGAGGAACTGAAAACCGGTGAAGGCGAGCTTGGGCTGATCCGGCTCAATGACGCGGCGTTCCAGCAGCTGATGCTCGAAATGGAAGGCGAATGGGCGGAGCTGAAAACCGAGATTCTACATGTGCGGCAGGGCGCGGACGACCGGCGGCTGTTCGAGCTGAGCGAACAGTATTTCGACCTTGCGGACCGTACGGTATCCGAGGCGGAGGCGTATTCGGCGCGCAACGCGCGCATCGTCAAGATCTGCTTTTTAATCTTGGCTGCTGTCTTTATGGTCGTGGCGGTATTTCTGATCTGGCTCAGCTCGGTGCAAAATAAACGGGAAAAGGCGCTTGAAAAAGCACAGAATGAAAACGAAAAGAGAAGCGAGCATCTGACGCAGATGACCAAGGCGCTGCAGGCGCCCATCAATGAAATATCCGAACTCATCTACGTGTCGGATATTGAAACCTACGAGTTGCTGTTTGTCAACGAGGCGGGCAAAAAAACGTTCCATCTGGACGAGGTGAACGGCCAGATGTGCTATCAGGCGCTGCAAGGCAGGGACAGCCCGTGTCCCTACTGCACGAACGCAAAGCTGAAGCCGGGAGAAAATTATAGCTGGGAAACCACCAATCCGTTGACCAAGCGCCATTATATGCTCAAGGACAGGCTGGTCGAATGGGATGGACGCATGGCCCGTCTGGAAATCGCCTTTGATATGACGCAGGTGGAGCAAGAGAAGCAAAAGCTGAAATACGCGCTGGACACGGAAAATATGGTGATGGAATGCATCCGGATTCTTTACCAAGGGCGCGATCTGGATAACGATATCCACCGGATGCTGGAACAGGTCACTACTTTTTTAGGGGCGGAGCGCGCCTATATATTCAGTTTCCACAGCGGTTCGAGTTCTAATGATTATGAATGGTGCGCGCCCGGCGTTGCACCGCAAAAGGAAAACCTGCAGGCTGTGCCGATGTCCGCCTTCGGCCGCTGGATCCCGACGTTTGAAAAGCAGGAATGCGTCGTGATCGAGGATGTGGAGGATTACCGCGTAAGCGATCCGGAGGAATACCAAACGCTTGCGGTGCAGGGCATCAATAGCCTTGTTGTGGCGCCGCTGGAACGCGACGGCAAGCTTACCGGCTGTCTGGGTGTGGATAATCCGCCGAAGGATAAGCTGTGGAATATTGCGTCGCTGCTGCAAACGCTCTGCTACTTCATGATGCTGGCGTTTCGCCGCGCGGAAAATGAACAGCAGCTTTCGCATTTGAGCTTTTACGATACCCTGACTTCGTTTTATAACCGCAACCGGTTTATCAAAGATCTGGATTTGCTGGCGGATGAAAACGTGTCTGTCGGCATCGTCTATCTCGACGTAAACGGGTTAAAGGCGGTCAATGACAAGCAGGGGCACGCCAGAGGCGACCAGCTGCTGATCGAGGCGGCCGGTAAAATAAAGGCGGTGTTCCGGCAATCGGATTGTTACCGGGTGGGCGGCGATGAATTTGTCGTCATCTGCCTGAATATACCCGAGGATCGGTTTGAAGAAAAGGTGGCGCAGCTTAAACAAAGCTTTGCGTTTGATGCCCGCTGTAAAGCGGCCATCGGCACCCATTGGGCGAAAAGCTTCCAAAATCCCAACCAAATCGTGGCCGATGCGGACGCCAAAATGTATGAAGACAAAAAAGAGTTTTACAGAAAAAACAAAGCGGCAAACCGCTATCGTTATCACAGCGACGACGTGCTGCAGCTCGCGGATCCGAACATCCTGCGGGAAGAAATAAACCGGGAACGTTTTGTGGTTTACTTGCAGCCCAAGGTATCGTCCTCCGACCGCACGGCGGTGGGCGCGGAGGCGCTGATCCGTTACCAGTCCAGCGACGGCGCGTTGGTTTTGCCGGGCAATTTTCTCCCGCTTTTGGAAGAAGCGAAGACGATCAGCCAGATCGATTTTTACGTTTTCGAGCTGGTCTGCTCCAAGATCGATTCTTGGTTTAAGGAAGGCAAAAGCGGTTTTCCGGTTGCCATCAACTTTTCCCGCTACTCGCTGATTCAGCCGCACTTTGTCGAGCGGTTGGTCGAGATATGCCGGAAATACGGTATTTCGCCCACTTACTTGGAGATCGAGATCACGGAAAGCGTGCGGGAAGTGGATGGGATCGACATCAGCCGTCTGGTCACGGAGCTGCGACGGAAGGGCTTTGCGGTCACGATAGACGATTTTGGCACCGATTACGCCAACTTGGCGTTGCTGACGGCGGTGGAATTCGACGTGCTAAAGCTGGATAAAAGCATGGTGCAGGATGTGGCGAGCAACGCCAAAACGCAGGCCATGATCACATCGATCGTGGATAGCTGCAAGAAGATGGGGATCCAACTGGTGGCCGAAGGCATTGAGCAAGAGGAACAGCTGGGCGCTTTGCGCGCTTGCGGCGTGGAGCTGGTGCAGGGATATCTGTTCAGCAAGCCGATCCCCATAGAGGAATACGAATCACGGTACTTATAGGTGACAGCCTGAAGCAAGGGATAGTGGAAAACACTATACCTTGCCTCTCAGACTGTCAAAAAACAAGTTTTGACAGTCTGTCGATCGAAACAAAGCCCCATTTCGATCGAGAATTCCGACTTCTGCGCGCGCCTTACAGGCACACTTGAAGTCGGTTTGTATAAAAACCGAGATACATGCTCCCGGTTTTTATGAATTTTGCCGCAAACGGCAAAATTCTATTTTATGCGCGCTGCGGCGCGAGGGAGTTCTTTGATACGCTGTGAGGCAAGGTATAGTGGAAAACACTATACCTTGCTTCTTTTTCTGTTCCGTGCTACCATATAAAGAAATATCATGTTTTTGAAAGGAGGCGGCGGTATGCGTATCCTGACCGGCCGGGCGGGCAGCGGGAAAAGCACCTTTCTGCTCCGCGAGATCGCCGGATGCTGCGAGCGGGGCGAGGGGCGGCAGATTCTTCTGGTGCCTGAGCTAAATTCCCACGTATACGAACGGAGGCTCGCGAAATTCACGAATAACCATGGCGCGCGCACCGCCGAAGTGCTTACCTTTTCGCGGCTGACCGACCGGGTGCTGGCCGCCGTGGGCGGCTTGGCGCAGCAGGCGCTGACGGACGCGGGGCGGCTGCTCACCCTGCAGCGCGCCGCGCTTACCGTACAAACCAGCATCCAAGCGTGGCCCGGCCTTGCGGATAAGCCTGAGCTGCTGCGCGAGGCGCTGTCGCTGATCGATGAGTGCAAGACCTGCGCCGTGCCGCCGCAGTCGCTTTTTGAAGCTTCGGGCGAGGCGGAGGACGCTGCGCTTGCGGCCAAGCTATCCGATCTGGCGGTGCTGCTCACCGCCTACGACCGGCTGTGCGACGAGTCGCTGCCCGATCCGCGCGACCGGCTGACCCTGCTGCGGGACGGCCTTGCGGCGTCGGGCGTGCTGGACGGCGCTGCCGCCTATCTGGATGGCTTTTTGAGCTTCACCCCGCAGGAAACACAGGTGCTGGACACGATGCTTGCCTGCGGCGTGCCGCTCACCGTGGCGGTGACGGGCGATTTGCGCTACCCCGATGTGTTCGTGACCGGCTGCCGCACGGTAAAGGCCCTTTCGCGCATGGCCGCGCGGCATGGCAAGGAAGCCGAAAAAATAGACTTGGGTGAAAGCAAAATACCCCGCCCGGCCGATTTGGCGGCGCTGGAAGCGGAAGGTCTGCTGCCGCTGCGCACACCGCGTCCGGCAGAGGGGCAGGGCGTTTGCATCTATGCCGCCGAGACCGTGTTTGAGGAATGCGAGCACGCGGCCGCGCTCATCCGCCGCCGCGTGCGGGAGGAGGGACTTCGGTACCGTGATTTTGTGGTGGCCGCGCGCGATATGGCGGGGTACGAGGCTCCGCTCGCCATGGCGATGGAGCGGTACGGCGTGCCCTGCTTTTTGGCCGAAAAGCCCGATCTGCTTTCCCGCCCGCCGATCGCGCTGGTTGCCCTCGCGCTTGAGGCGGTGCGCACGCATTACCACTATGAGGAGCTGTTCGGCTGCTTTAAGACCGGCCTGACCGCGCTTTCTTGGGACGAGATCGACAAGCTGGAAAACTATGCGCTCACTTGGGGCCTGCGCGGCGGCGCGTGGGAGCGCCCGTGGGAAGCGCATCCGGACGGCTACGGCCTGCCCATGGACGAGGCCGCCTCCGCGCGTTTGGCCGAACTGAACGCGCTGCGGGAAAAAGCGATCGCGCCGTTTGCGGCGCTGCGCGCGTCCCTTGCGGGCGAAAACACGGCGGTGGATTGCGTGCGCGCGCTCTACGCCTTTTTGTGCGCGGTGCGCGCGCCCGAGCGCCTTGCGCAGCGCGCCGAAGCGCACGAGGAGGCCGGGCGGCCGCAGCTGGCCGATGAATACCGCCAGCTATGGGACATCCTGGTTTCCGCGATGGAGCAATTTGCTTGGGTATGCGGAGAGATACCGCTTACGGCCGAGCGGTTCTCCGCCCTGTTTCGGCTGGTGCTGGGCGAGTACGAAGTGGGCACCATCCCGGTATCGCTCGACCGGGTGACCTGCGGCGATATCGACCGCGCCTGCGGCGAAAACGCCAAGCATGTGATCCTGCTTGGCGTGAACGACGGGCTGATTCCGCGCACCGGCGCGGGCGCGGGACTGCTGACGGATTTTGACCGGGAAAAGCTGGACGCCCTCGGCGTGGAACTGAAAAGCTACGGGGCGGAACGGCTGCTGATGGAGCAGGAAACGCTTTACCGCGCGCTGGCCTGCCCAACGGAGAGCCTAACCCTTTGTTGGCACGCGGCGGACGCGGCGGGCAAGGAGGCGCGGCCCTCGTACTTCATCGGCGCGGTGCGCAGCCTGCTGCCGGGCGTGCCGATGAAGGATTTTCACGGCAGCGCCGACCGGCTGGAGGCCGAGGGCCCGGCGATCGAGCTGGCCTGCGCCTATCTCGCGGGCGACCATACGCCCGCCGCGCGCGCGGCCTTTGAAGCCTACCGGGGAGAGGAACGGGTGCTCGCCGCGAAAAGCCAGCGGCTTGCGCGCGGCCCGCTCGAAAGCCGGCACACGATCGACGGGCTGTACGGCAAGCAGCTGAACCTGACCGCGTCGCGCGTGGATACGTTCTATTCCTGCCGGTTCGCGTTTTTCATGCAGTACGGTCTGAAGGCGAAAAAGCGCCGCGTGGCGAAATTCGACGCGATGCAGACCGGCACTTTTCTCCATTATGTGCTGGAACACGCGCTCACCGCGCTGGGCGAAAATCCGGGCGGCGCGGCGGCGGCCACGGCCGAGCAGGCAAAGCGCGCCTGCCGCGAGGCGGTGCGCGCTTATGTGCGGGACGAGCTGGGCGGACTGGAAGGGCAGACCGCGCGCTTTCGCTATCTCTTCCGCAGGCTGACCAAAACCGCAGAGGAAATTTTGGATAATGTGCTGGAGGAATTGCGCGTTTCCGACTTCGCGCCCATCGATTACGAGGTGGACTTTTCGCGCTCCGGCGATCTGCCGCCCATCTCGTGCGAGGACGCGGGCGTGGAGGTCGCGCTTTCCGGCAAGGTCGACCGGGTGGACGGCTATGTAAAGGACGGCCGCCTGTATCTGCGCGTGATGGACTATAAAAGCGGCAAAAAGTCGTTTTCGCTGTCCGACGTGTGGTACGGCCTGAACATGCAGATGATCATCTATCTGTACGCCTTGCAGCAGGAGGGGCTGGACCGCTACCGCGAACGGCTGGCGGCCGAGCTAAACGAGATCGTGCCCGCGGGCATTCTGTACGTACCTGTCAGGGACGAGCTGCCCGAAGCCGCCCGGGTTGTGGATGAAGAAACGCTGCGCGACATGCGCGACAAGGCGCTGCGCCGTTCCGGTCTGGTATCCGACGATATGGAGCTGCTGGACGCGATGGAGCGCGGCCTTTCGGGCGACGGACGTTTTTTGCCCGTTTCCGTTAAGGTGAAAAAGGGCGAGGACGAGCCGACGCTCACCGCCCGTTCGGCTGTGGCCGATCTGGCGAAGTTCGGCAGACTGGCGCGCTACACGCGGCAAAAGCTGCTGGAAATGGGGCGCGAGCTGCGCGCGGGCAGCATAGGTGCCGATCCGCGCAAAAAGGACAAGGTATCGAGCTATTGCGATTGGTGCGATTACCGCGCGGCCTGCCGGTTCGATGAGAGCGCGGGCGACCGCGCGCGCCTGCTGCGCCATTTGACGAACGAGGAATTTTGGGACGAGATTGGGGGAACGCCGGATGCCGCAGTGGACAAGTGACCAACGCCGCGCGATCGAGGACCGGGGCGGCGCGCTGCTGGTCTCGGCGGCGGCGGGCTCCGGCAAGACCGCCGTGCTGGTCGAACGGGTGCTGCGCCGCCTGACCGACGAGCGCGACCCCGTGGATATCGACCGGCTGCTGCTAATGACCTTTACCTCGGCCGCCGCGGCCGAGATGCGAGAGCGCATCGCCGCCGCGATCGCCCAAGCGGCGGCGGGGCGCCCGTCCGACACGCGGCTGCGCCGCCAACTGTTTTTGACGCACCGCGCGCAGATCACGACCGTGCACGCGCTGTGCCAGCGGCTGGCGCGCGAGCAGGCGGCGGAGCTTGGCATCGCGCCGGATTTTCGCGTGCTGGACGAGCAGGAAAGCAAGCTGCTGCGCGCCGAGGTGCTCGAAACCGTGCTGGAAGCCGCGTATGAGCGCGAGGACGCGGGCTTTTTCGCCCTGTCCGACCTGCTCTCCGCCGGGCGGGACGACGCGCGGCTTGCCGAGACCGTGCTCGCCACCCATGAAAAGATACAGGCGCACCCCGACCCGCGCGCGTTTTTGGAAGCCGTGCGGCGCGGCCTGTACGCGGGCGACATGAACACCCCGCACGCGCGCGTGCTGCTCACCCAGTCGCGCGAGGCGGCGGCGCACGGCGCGGCGTTTTTGCGGCAGGCGGTGGAGGAGCTGGCTGGCATAGACCAGCTACAGGACGCGTATTTGCCCGCGCTGACAAGCGACCTGCGCGGGGCCGAAAGCCTGCTCGCGGCGATCGATTCCGGGGATTGGGACGCGGCGGTATCCGCCGCGCAGGAGATATCCTTCGACCGGCTCAAAGCCGCGCGCGGCTTTGAGGACAAGGCGTTTTTGGAGCATATCAAGGCGCTGCGCGAGGAGTGGAAAACCGCGGCCAAGACGATTTCAGGCAAATGGCTCGCCGTGGGTACGAACGACGCGGTGTACGACCGCAGCCTGATCGCCCCGGCGATGAACGCGCTGATCGACACGGTAAACGCCTTTGACGAAGCGTTCGCCGCCGCCAAGCGGCAGCGGAACGCCGCGGATTTTAACGATCTGGAGCATTTCGCGGTGCGCCTGCTGCTGAAGGACGGCGCGCCGAGCGCGCTGGCCCTTTCGCTGCGCGAGCGCTACGCGGAAATACTGGTGGATGAATATCAGGATACCAACGCCGTGCAGGACGCGATCTTCGGCGCGCTGTCGCAGGAGGGACGCAACCTGTTCATGGTGGGCGACGTCAAGCAGAGCATATACGGCTTCCGACTGGCCGACCCTTCGATCTTTCTGGCTAAATACCGCGCGTTTTCAGACGCGGGCGAGGCGGCGGACGGCGCGCCGCGCCGCGTTGTGCTGGGGCAAAACTTTCGCTCCCGCGCCTCCGTATTGGACGCCTGCAATTTTATCTTTGAAGCCGTGATGGGCGACACGGTGGGCGGTCTTACCTATACGGCGCGCGAAGCGCTGTATCTCGGCGCGGCCTTTCCGGAACCGGGCGAGGCGCGCTATAAGACCGAGGTGCTGCTCGCGGACGCCGCCGCCGCGGGCGAGGACGACGATGCGGAGGATAAGACCGCGCTGGAGGCGCGTTTGGCCGCCCGCCGTATCCGCGCGCTGCTGGACGAGGGCTTTCCCGTGCTGGACAAGGAGACCGGAGCCCTCCGGCCCGCTTCGCCGGGCGATGTGGTGATTTTGCTGCGCTCGCCCCGGACCAAGGCGCGCGTCTATGTCGACGCGCTGGAGGCGTACGGCGTCGCGGCCTCGGCGGAGGAGCGCGGCGGGCTTTTGGAAACGAGCGAGGTGTCGCTCATGGTATCGCTCCTTTCGGTGATTGACAATCCCCGGCAGGATGTGGAGCTGATCGGCGTGATGCGCTCGCCTCTTATGGGCTTTACCGAGCAGCATTTGGCCGATATCCGGCTGCTTGATCGATCGGCCAGCTTTTACGACGCGGTGCGGCGCGCGGCGGCGGACGATGCGGCGTGCGCTTCCTTTCTCGCGCACCTTGCCGCGTGGCGCGACTATGCGTGCGACGCGCCTGTGTGCCGCCTGATCTGGCGGCTGTATCAGGATACCGGCGCGCTGGGTTTTGTGGCCGCCCAGCCGAACGGCGTGCAGCGGCGGCAGAACCTATACGCCTTTTTCGAGCGGGCGCGCGCGTTCGAGGCCGCGGGCAGCCGCGGGCTGTTCGCCTTTGTGCGCCGCCTGCGCGGCATGCTGGAGACCGGCGAGGATTACCAGCGGGTGGACACCGCCGCTTCGGGCGGCGTGGTGCGCATCATGTCCATCCATAAATCCAAGGGCTTGGAATTTCCCATCGTTTTGCTCGCGGACTGCGCCAAGCGCTTTAACGAAAGCGACCTGCGGCAGGCGGTGCTGGTGCACAGCGAACTGGGCTTTGGCTGCAAGTGCCGCGATACGGCGCGCGGCGTGCAGTACGACACGGCCGAGCGCGCGGCGGTCGCCGCCGCGCAGCGGCGCGAGATGGTATCCGAGGAGCTGCGCGTTTTGTACGTCGCCATGACGCGGGCCAAGGAAAAGCTGATCGTCACCTGCGCGAGCGGCACGCTCTCGGCAAACCTGCAAAAGTGGGCGCTGCTCGCCGCGCTGCCCCGCTTGCCGCAATACGCGATGGGCGCGGTGCGCGCGCCGCTCGCTTGGCTGATGGCGCCGCTGCTGCGCCACCCGTGCACACGCGAATTGCGCGAGCAGTACGGACTAACCGTGCCCGAAGCGCCGGGCGCGCCGGATGTTTTCACCGTGCGCGTAATCCCGGCGGGCGAGATCGCGCCGCCCGCCGAAGCGGAGGTTTTACGCTTTGCGGACGGTGTGGGGGAAACGCTTCAAGTGCCGCCTGCAAAGCCCTATCCGCAGGCGTTTTTGAGCGACCTGCCCAGCAAGCTGACCGCGACCGGCATCGGCCGGGGGTACCGGGCGGCGGAGGCGGCCGAGCAAACGCCCGCGCCCCGGCGCGAAAAACAGCTGCGCGTGCCGCTGTTTGAGGCGGGGCAGGTAAAGCTTTCCCCGGCGGAGATCGGCACGGCCCACCACCTGTTTTTACAGTTTTGCGATTTTGAAACCGCGCAAACGCCGGGCGGGATCGAGCGGGAGCGGCAGCGCCTGCGCGAGCGCGCCATCCTGTCGTCCGCGCAGGCGGATGCGGTGGACGCCGCAAAAATAGCCCGCTTTTTTGAAAGCCCCCTTTTCCGCGAGACCATGCGGAAGGGCCGGGTGCGGCGGGAATTCAAATTTTCCATTCTTGTGCCGGCGGCACTGTATTGGCCGGAAGCCAAGGCGGCCCCGGACGAGCGCGTGCTGCTGCAAGGCGTCATCGACTGTTTGATCGAAACGGACGCGGGCTTTGTCCTTCTCGATTTTAAGACCGACCGGGTCGCGGCGGACGGCGTTGCCGCCCGCGCCGCGCGCTACCGCCCTCAGATGGAGGCCTACGCGCTCGCGGTAAATGAGATATTCGGCAAGCCCGCGTATCAAAAGCTTTTGTATTTCCTGCATACGGGCGCGCAGTGTGAAGTATAGCTTTATGCCGATTGCATAAGCGGTAAGTGACAAAAGGCCGCAAAAACCGTCACAAGCATGCTTTACTTTGCGCGGGGAAAAGGATATAATAAATACCAATAATAACTTTAAGACAGGAAAGAGAAAAGGAGCAGTATCCATGGCTTTTTACTTCAAGGAACCATCGCGCACCTTCAGCGAATATCTGCTCGTGCCCGGCTATTCCTCCGCGGAATGTATCCCCGCGAACGTGAGCCTGCGCACGCCGATCGTCAAGTTTAAAAAGGGCGGAGAATCCGCCCTGTACGCCAACATCCCGCTGGTCTCAGCCATCATGCAGGCGGTCTCGGACGACCGTATGGCCATCGCCTTGGCGCAGGAAGGCGGCATTTCCTTCATTTACGGCTCGCAGTCCATCGAGAGCGAGGCCGCCATGGTCGCCCGCGTCAAGAGCTACAAGGCGGGCTTTATCGTATCCGATTCCAACGTCATGCCGAACCAGACCTTGGCGGACGTTTTGGCGCTCAAGGAGCGCACCGGCCACTCCACCGTCGCCGTGACCGAGGACGGCACGGCCACCGGCAAGCTGCTCGGCATCATCACCAGCCGCGATTACCGCGTTTCCCGCATGGAGAAAAACGTGCCGGTCACCGAGTTCATGACTCCGTTTGAAAAGCTGATCACCGCCCCGGCGGACACCAGCCTGAAAACGGCCAACGACATCATTTGGGATCACAAGCTTAACGCGCTGCCGCTGGTCGATGAAAACCAGCGCCTTGTCTATATGGTTTTCCGCAAGGATTACGACAGCCACAAGGCCAACTCCCTTGAGCTGCTCGACGCGCAAAAGCGTTACGTGGTCGGCGCGGGCGTCAACACCCGCGATTTTACCGAGCGCGTGCCGGCGCTGGTCGAAGCCGGGGCCGATGTGCTCTGCATCGACTCCTCCGAGGGCTTTTCCGAATGGCAGAGCCGCACGATCGCTTGGGTCCGCGAGAACTACGGCGAAAGCGTCAAGATCGGCGCGGGCAACGTGGTGGACCGCGAGGGCTTCCGCTTTTTGGCCGAAGCCGGGGCGGATTTCATCAAGGTCGGTATCGGCGGCGGTTCGATCTGCATCACGCGCGAGCAAAAGGGCATTGGCCGCGGACAGGCCACCGCATTGATCGAGGTAGCCGCCGCGCGTGACGAGTACTTCCTTGAGACCGGCATTTATATTCCCGTTTGCTCGGACGGCGGTATCGTGCACGATTACCACTGCACCATGGCGCTCGCCATGGGCGCGGATTTCCTGATGCTGGGCCGCTATTTCTCCCGATTCGACGAATCGCCGACCAACAAGGTCAATGTAAACGGCAGCTATATGAAGGAGTACTGGGGCGAGGGCTCTTCCCGTGCGCGCAACTGGCAGCGCTACGATATGGGCGGCGATAAAAAGCTTTCCTTCGAGGAGGGCGTCGATTCCTACGTGCCGTACGCAGGTTCTTTGAAGGACAACGTGACGCTGACGCTCAATAAGGTGCGTTCCACCATGTGCAACTGCGGCGCGCTGAACATTGCGGATTTTCAGAAGAAGGCCAAGATCACGCTCGTTTCCGCCACCTCGATCGTCGAGGGCGGCGCGCACGACGTGGTGCCGAAGGAAACTGCTTCCACTTCTAAATAAAACATTTTTTTGCCCCGCAGCCTTGGCCGCGGGGCAATTTTGGCCGAAATGGGGGATAATCATGGAGACGCCGAGGGAGTATTTCAAACGGCAGGCGAAAAACGGGCTTATTTTTTTGCGATGGTGTGTGTTCGGGGCGATCATCGGCGTGACCGTCGGCGCGGCGGGCGCGGGGTTCCACCATGCGCTCGACTGGGCGGGCGAAACGAGGGATCACCATTGGGCGCTGCTGTATCTGCTGCCGGTCGTCGGCATCATAATCGCTTTTTTGTATGAAAAGGCCGATCTGCCGCTCGAGCGCGGCACCAATTTTATTTTGACCTCGGTGCGGGAAAACCACCCGGTGCGGCTGCGTATGGCGCCGCTGATCGTCGTGGGCACGGTGCTCACGCACCTGTGCGGCGGTTCGGCGGGGCGCGAGGGCGCGGCGCTGCAGCTGGGCGGCTCTATTTCGGGCAACATCGGCCACTGGATGCGGCTGGACGACCGGGACGCCCGCACAATCACCATGTGCGGCATGGCGGCGGGCTTTACCGCGCTGTTCGGCACGCCGCTCGCGGCCGTCGTTTTCGCAATGGAGGTCATCAGCGTGGGCGTGATGTACTACGCCGCGCTGTTTCCGTGTGTGCTTTCCGCCATGATCGCCAGATTGGTGGCCGCCCGCCTTGGCGTGTTCGCGAAGGAATACGCCATCATGGGCGTGCCTTCGGGCGACGCAGTGGGCGTTGCCGTGCTGGTGCGGCTTACCGTGCTGGGCGTTTTGTGCGCGGTGTTCGCGGCGCTGGTCTGCATTCTGTTCCACCGCATCGGCGGACTGTTAAAGCGGGCGTGCCCGAACCGGTACCTGTGTATCGCGCTGGGCGGCGTGATCGTGATCGCGCTGACGCTTCTTTTGCAGACGCACGATTACAACGGCGCGGGCATGCAGGTGATCGAGCGGGCGCTCTTAGGGCAGGCTTCGCCGCTCGCGTTTTTCTGGAAGCTGCTGTTTACCGCCGTGACCATCGGCGTGGGCTACAAGGGCGGCGAGATTGTGCCCGTGTTCTTCATGGGCGCGACGTTCGGCTGCGTGGCGGGCGGGCTGCTGGGCCTTACCCCCTCGTTCAGCGCGGCGCTTGGCATGGTGGCGGTGTTCTGCGGGGTGACCAACTCGCCGCTGACCTCGATGTTTTTGGCCTATGAGCTGTTCGGCGGCTCGGGCCTGCCGATGTATGCGTACGTGATCGCGATCGCCTACATGCTGTCCGGCTATTACGGCCTGTACAGCGAACAGAAGATCATCTACTCCAAAATGCGGCCGCAGTTTATCGACCGGAAAACGAAGTGACAAATAATTAGGAATTAGTAGTTAGGAATTAGTAGTTGAGGAAGCTCGCGTATGCTCGCTGTAATTAGAATAAGGACAAGTCGGCTTCAGTGTCAGCTACTGACCGTTCGTCACCAAATTACTAATTACTAACTACTAATTATCAAAAGAAGGGGGAAGTGAAGAATGACCGAAATACAGGGTGCGATTTTTGATATGGACGGCACCCTTTTGGATTCTATGCCGGTTTGGGATCAGCTCAGCCAGCGTTTTTTGGGACAGTACGGCGTTGACGTGACCAAGGCGGATTACGAAGCGATCGAGGGCACGACCCAGCTGCAAGGCGCGCAGTACTTTATCGATACCTATCCCTTTCTGCCGCTGACCGCGGAAACGCTGATTGCCGGGCTGGATCAGCTGATCACCGCGCGGTACGAGCAGCTTGCGCGGCCCAAGGACGGCGTGCGCCCCTTTCTTGAAGGGCTGCGGGCGCGCGGCGTAAAGCTGGCGATCGCGACGCTGACCGCGCGCCACCACGCGGAAAAGGCGCTGCGCGACCGGGGCCTTTTGCAATATTTTGAGTTCATGCTCACGATCGAGGATGTGGGCGTATCCAAACGCGAGCCGGATATTTATCTTGCGGCGGCGGACCGGCTGGGGCTGCGCCCCGCTTGCTGCGTCGTATTCGAGGATGCGCCCTATGCGGGGCAGACCGCGAAGAAAGCGGGCTTTCGCGTGTGCGGCATGGCCGAACCGGCCTACGCCGAAGGGGAGCGCCTGCTCCGCGCGGCGAGCGACTGGTTCGTCGAGCGTTCTTTTGACGAACTTTCAGGGAAAATGTAAAAAACCCCTTGAAAAGCGTAGGATTATGCCTTACACTATACGTATGAGAAAAGCTTGACGGCTGCGGCGGAGAATTCCGCCGCAGCCGCATTTTGACAGGAGGGTTTTTGTTTGGAACAAACCAATAAGATGGGCACCGCCCGTATGGGTCCGCTGATTTTTTCGATGGCGCTGCCCGCGATGATCTCGATGCTGATCAACGCGCTGTACAACATCGTAGACAGTATCTTTGTGGCCCAGTATTCGCAGAGCGCGCTGGCCGCGGTCTCGCTGGTATTTCCGCTGCAAACGCTGGTGATCGCACTGGGCGTCGGCACCGGCGTGGGCGTCAACTCACTGATCGCCAGACGGCTCGGCGAAAAGCGCCAGCTGCACGCCAACTCCGCCGCGGAGCACGGCATCGCGCTATCGGTGATCGGCGGCGCGGCGTTCATCATCATCGGCTTCGTGCTGGCCGGGCCGTTCCTCGGCGCGTTCAAAGCCTCGGAGGAGGTATACACGCAGGCGGTGCAGTATTCGCATATCGCGGTGGGCCTCAGCGTATTCGTGCTGATCTCCATGATGTGTGAAAAGATCCAGCAGTCCACGGGCAACATGATGATCCCGATGGTGCAGGGCCTGACCGGCGCGATCATCAACATCATCCTCGACCCGCTGCTGATCTTCGGCATCGGCCCGTTCCCGCGTCTGGGCGTGCAGGGCGCGGCGATCGCGACCGTCGTCGGCCAGATCGCGGGCATGGTGATCGGCCTGTGGGGGGTGTTTGTGCACCAGAAAATCTTGCAGGTAAAAATGCGCGAGTTCAAGTGGCGCGCGCGCACCGTGCAGGATATTTACCGCGTCGGCCTGCCCGGCATCGTCATGCAAAGCGTCGTTTCCGTGATGACGGCGGGCCTGAACGGCATCCTTATCGGTTTTTCGCAAACCGCCGTCAACGTGCTCGGCGTGTACTTTAAGCTGCAAACCTTTGTGTTTATGCCGGTGTTCGGCCTCAATCAGGGCGCGCTGCCCGTCATGGGCTACAACTACGGCGCGCGCAACAAAAAGCGGCTGGGCAGCGCGTATAAAATTACGCTCGGCGGGGCGGTCGCCATCATGGTGCTGGGTCTGATCGTGTTCCAGCTGTTTTCCGAAAACATGCTGATGATGTTTGTGGACAAGAACGACGCGGCGGCCGCGCAGGAAATGCTGGCGGTGGGCGTGCCCGCGCTGAAAATCATCAGCCTATCCTTCCTTGGCGCGGCGTTCGGTATCATCAACTCGACCATCTTTCAGGCGGTTGGCCGGGGCATGGCCAGTTTGATCGTTTCGGTCTGCCGCCAGCTCGTCATCATTCTGCCCGTGGCTTGGCTGCTGGGACAGTGGAAAGGTCTTTCGGCCATTTGGTATTCGTTCCCGATCGCGGAGATCGCGGCCTTCTTTATCTCCTACGCGCTACTTTACCGTATTTACCGTACCGAGCTGCGCACGCTCGGCGACGGCGACTGACAGGGCCTACCCGCCGAGATACGCCCGGATGGCGCGCCCGATAAAACGGGACGCGCCGGCGCCGTATTTCTGATCCGTCGCTTGGATAAAGGCGGGGTTTGAGAGATAGAGCTCCGCCATAAAGGGCCAATAGTTTTCGCCCATTTCCATATCGCCGTTGCAGGCGTTTACGAATTCAATCAGCTCACCGACCGCCGACCGCACTTCCGCGGCGTTTTCGTCGCGGTCCTGAAGCGCGGTCAGCCTTTGGGTCAGTTCATCCGTTTTGCGGCTGAGGCCTTCCACGTCCGCCGGGGACACGGAAGGGCCGTTCTCCAAAAACGCGGCAAGGTTTTTTTCCATGGCGTTGGTGTAGCCGCTCAGACTGCCGAATTGCTTTTCTGCCATTTCGGCGATCTCGTTTTCATTGCCCTGCAGCTCCCGCACCATTTCGTCAAAACGCTCCATACTGCCGAGCCGCGTGGTGATGGCCTCGGTGTGGGTGCGTTTGAAATCGTCTAGGATACGGTAGTATTCTCGCATATCAAACGTTTTGAAATCCATACAATCTTCTCCTTTGATCAGTTTGTCAAGCAGCCCCAGCATGGCGGAGAGCCGGTCGCGTTTGAGTTCGAGCAGCTCGCGCTGCTTTGCAAAGGCGGCCGCTTTGTCGAACGCGGGGTCTGACATGATCGTTTTGATTTCCTTGAGCGTGAAATCAAGTTCTTTGAAAAATAGGATTTGCTGCAGCTTTTCGAGCGCAGCGTCGTCATACAGGCGGTATCCCGCGGCGGTGGTTTGCGTTGGCTTTAATAAGCCGATTTCGTCGTAAAACTGCAGCGAGCGGATGCTGACGCCTGTCAGCAAAGAGACTTGTTTGACCGTCATCATAAAAAGGGCATACCTTCTTTCCAGCAGAATGGGGAGGGCTTTGTAAACCGGTTTTACAACTACTACTGTACACTATCACGATGCGTGAGAGTCAATACTTATTTTATTTTAAATTTTCCAGTACGGAAAAGGAGACGGTAGCATGAAACGCATTGCAAGCTTTGAAGTAAACCATGATAAGCTCACGCCGGGCATGTATATTTCCCGTGTGGACGGCGATATCACGACCTATGACATCCGCATGGTCTATCCGAACGCGGGCACGTATCTTTCGCCCGCCGCCAGCCATACGTTTGAGCATTTGTTCGCAACCTATGCGCGCAATTCGCGGTTTGCGGAAAACATTATTTACTGCGGGCCCATGGGCTGCCAGACCGGCTTTTATTTTCTGGTGCGCGATCTTAAGACGGCCGACGCGATCGCGCTGGTACGCGAAACGATGGACTTTGTCGCGGCGTACGAGGGCGAGATCCCGGGCGCGAGCCGCGTGGAATGCGGCAATTACCTGCTGCACGATCTGGCCGGAGCGAAAAAGCTGGCCGCGTCCATGATACCGGTATTGCAGGATTGGAGCGAGGAAAAACTCGTTTATCAAAAATAATTCTTGCATTTTGCAAACATATGTGATATCATGATTTTACGACTTTGAGATATTTATCGTGGAAAGAGGTGAAACAACATGAAACAGGGCATCCATCCCGAGTACAAGCAGACGACCATCCGCTGTGCCTGCGGCAATGTCATTGAGACCGGCTCCACCAAGGAGAACATCGTCGTTGACGTTTGCTCCAAGTGCCACCCCTTCTTCACGGGTAAGCAGAAGCTGGTAGACACCGGCGGACGTGTTGATCGCTTCAAGAAGCGTTTCAATCTGGATAAGTAATTACGGGAAACCATCGAAACGTCTGTTTTCGATGGTTTTTTGTTTCGGTCGGAACAGATGCGGTCGCTTTGCGATTTTTAACATGCGCGCCTTATGCGCGCGGCGTCCCGAAAGGGAGGATTTTTTTATGAACGAAAGAAAAGAAGAGAAAAAAATAGAACGGGCGGTGCTGGTCGGCCTGTCCTGCCCCGGCTTTAGCCGGGAGGAGGACACGGACGAGCGCACGATGGACGAGCTGCGCGCGCTGGTGGAAACAGCGGGCGGCGAAGCCGCCGCGATGACGCTGCAGCGCCGTCCCGCGCCCGATGCGCGCACGTTTATCGGCGAGGGCAAGGCGCTCGAGGTACGGCAGCTGGCCGAGGCCGAGGGGGCCGAGCTGATCGTGTTTGACAACGAGCTGTCCCCCTCGCAGATGCGCGTGCTCGAAGAGGAGACCGGCCTGCCGGTGCTCGACCGCTCGGGGCTGATTCTTGATATTTTCGCCCAACGCGCCCGCACGGGCGAGGGCAAGCTGCAGGTCGAGCTGGCGCAGTACCAGTATATCCTGCCGCGCCTTGCCGGTCTCGGCAAAACGATGAGCCGCCTTGGCGGCGGCATCGGCACGCGCGGCCCGGGCGAAAGCAAGCTGGAAAGCGACCGGCGGCATATCCGCCGCCGTATCGATAAGCTGAAGGAGGAGCTGGAGCAGGTGCGTCAGGTGCGCGCCGTACAGCGCCGCCAGCGCAAAAAGACCGAGCTGCCCATGGTGGCGATCGTCGGCTACACAAACGCGGGCAAAAGCACGCTGCTCAATCAGTTGACGGGCGCGGGCATCGAAGCGAACGACCGCCTGTTTGACACGCTCGATCCGACGACGCGCAAAAAGCGCATTTCGGATACGCAGGAGATCCTGCTGTCCGATACGGTGGGCTTTATCCGCAAGCTGCCGCACCATTTGATCTCGGCCTTCAAGGCAACGCTTGAGGAGCTGACCTATGCCGATCTGCTGCTGCACGTCATCGACGTATCCGACGAGGATTGGCGCGGGCAGGCCGAAACGGTGGAAAAGGTCATCGGCCAGCTGGGCGCGAAGGAGATCCCGCGCATCCTTGTTTTTAACAAGGCGGATAGGTGCGATCCGGATGTGCTGCCCTTTATAGACCCCAAGGAGGGCGTGAAAATTTCGGCCAAAACAGGCGCGGGACTGGACGGGCTGCTGGCGGCGGTCGAGCAGGCGCTCGGCCGGGGTAAGCATCCGGTCCGGCTGCTCGTTCCTTACAGCGAGGGCGCGGTGCTCGACCTGCTGCACCGCGAGGCGCAGATTGAGCGCACGGAATACGTCGAAAACGGCACGCTGGTCGAAGCCGTGGTGGATGATAAAACGTTCGGCCGCGTGGCCGCATATTTAATTGAAGAGTGACCGGTGGTGCCCTTATGACGGAAAAAGATTATTTTGTACCCGCCGCCCCGTTTGGCGAGGATGGGTTTGAGGAAAAACGCTCAAAATTCATCGGCAGGCTATGGCGGGTGGAAACGGCGGACGAGGCGCTCGCCCGTTTGCGCGAGGTGCGCGAGGCGCACCGGGACGCCAACCACCACTGCTGGGCCTACCTGATCCGCGAAGGCAATTTGATGCGATACTCGGACGACGGCGAACCGCAGGGCACGGCGGGCATGCCCATTCTGGACGTGCTGCGCCATATGGAGCTGACAAACGTGCTCTGCGTGGTAACGCGGTATTTCGGCGGCGTTTTGCTTGGCACGGGCGGACTGGTGCGCGCGTACACCAAGGGCGCGCAAGTGGCCGTGGAAGCGGCGGGCGTACAGCGGATGAGCCTTTACGCCGAGGTGCTCATCGCCTGCCCGTATCCGCTTTTTGACAAGGTGCAGCGCCTGCTGCCCGATTTTGACTGCGCGGTGCAGGATACCGATTTCGGCGCGGATGTGACGCTGACCGCCACCGTGCCCGCGGGCGGAGAAACGGCGCTGAACGAGGCGCTGGCCGAGGCGACGGCGGGCGCGGTCTATGCGGAGACCATTGAGACCCGGTTCATGGGCCGCAAAATTTTCTAAAAATATTCTTTACGAAAAAAGAGGATTTTCTCCGCGCGCGCGGTATAACCAATATGCAAGACATTTTCGCTGTGTCAAAAGGGAGGAAATCCTATGACCGTCAGGGAACAGCAGCAGGAGCGGGAAGCGCTTATTTTAGCGGACTGGGCCACGCCGTCCTCCGCCTCGCATGGGCGGCAGCGGCCGATGGCCGAGTGCCCCTACCGCACCTGCTTTCAGCGCGACCGGGACCGGATCATCCACTCCAAGGCGTTTCGCCGGCTCTCGAATAAAACGCAGGTTTTTATTTCGCCCGAAGGCGACCACTACCGCGCCCGGCTGACGCATACGTTGGAGGTGGCGCAGATCGCGCGCACGGTCGCGCGCGCGCTGGGCCTGAACGAGGATCTGACCGAGGCGATCGCCCTTGGCCACGATCTTGGCCATACGCCCTTCGGCCACGCGGGCGAGCGCGCGCTGGACGAGGTGTGCCCCCTCGGCTTCCACCATAACGAACAGAGCCTGCGCATGGTGGACCGGCTGGAGGAACTGAACCTTACCTATGAGGTGCGGGACGGCATCGTTTGCCACACCGGCGCGAAAAAAGCGGATACGCCGGAAGGGCGCATCATCCATTACGCCGACCGCATCGCCTATATCAATCACGATATCGACGACGCGGTGCGCGGCGGGCTAATCGCCGCCGAGGATATCCCGGGCTCGCTGCTTGATAGCTTGGGGGATTCGCACGGCCGCCGTATCGACACCATGGTGACCGCGATGATCTCCTACGGGCAGCAGCACCGCGAAATCGGCATGGACAGCCGCGTACATGACGATATGATGGCGCTGCGCGAGTTCATGTTTAACCATGTCTATCAGGGCACCGAGGCGCAGAGCGAGGAGCAGCGCGCCAGAAATATGCTGCGCATGCTCTATGAATACTTTGACGCCCACCCGGAGGAGCTGCCGGAGGATTACCAGCGCCTGATGCGCGAGGGCGACCCACGGGAGCGCGCCGTTTGCGATTATATCGCCTGCATGACGGACCGCTACTCGATCGCGACCTATAAGCGAATATTCATCCCGAAAAGCTGGAATAAAATAGAAGCCTGACGAAATGGGTATGCTATAGAGAAAAGAGGTGACGGGAAGTGCCGTTCGACCGTGTGTTTTTGGACGAGCTGGCCGCACGAAACGATATCGTCGATATCGTCTCTCAGTATGTACAGCTGAAAAAGAGCGGAGCAAACTATTTCGGCTTGTGTCCGTTTCACAATGAAAAAACGGCGTCGTTTTCCGTTGCACCGGATAAGCAGATTTTTCACTGCTTTGGCTGCGGGGCGGGCGGCAGCGTTATCACCTTTGTGATGAAGGCGGAGGGGCTGGAATTCCCGGACGCCGTACGCTTTTTGGCAGGAAAGGCCGGTATGGAGGTGCCCACGCAGGGCGAGGCCGACCGGCAGGCGGCCCGCCGCCGCGACCGGCTGTACGCCCTGTGCAAGGACGCCGCGCGCTTTTTTTACGATACGCTTTGGCAGCCCGAAAACCGGGCGGTGCAGCAATATTTTTTCAACCGCGGCCTGCACCGGCGTACGATGAACCGTTTTGGTCTGGGTTATGCGCCGGACAACTTTTCCGCGCTTTTGGACGCGATGAAGGCCAAGGGCTACACGCGGGAGGAAATGCTGGACGCCGGGCTTTTAAGCAAATCGGAAAAGGGCCGCGTGTACGACCGGTTCCGGGGCCGCGTGATGTTTCCCATCATCGATGTGCGCGGCAATGTGATCGCCTTCGGCGGCCGCGTGATGGATGATTCCAAACCAAAGTACCTGAATTCACCCGAAACGCCGATTTTTCACAAGAGCCGCAACCTTTTTGCGCTGAATTTGGCTAAAACCACGCGAAACGGTTACTTTATATTGGCGGAAGGGTATATGGACGTCATTGCCCTGCATCAGGCGGGGTTCGATTCGGCGGTCGCCTCGCTCGGCACCTCGCTGACCGAGGATCAGGCCCGCATGATGGCGCGGCATACGAGCGAGATCGTGATCTCCTACGACGCGGACGGGGCCGGACAGGCCGCCGCCCAGCGCGCGATCGATATTCTGGGGCGCTGCGATTTGCAAGTCAAGGTGCTGAAAATACCGGGCGCTAAGGACCCGGACGAGTTTCTGCGCGAAAAAGGGCCGGATGCGTTCCGCAATCTGATCGAGCGGAGCGAGAACCACAACGCTTACCGGCTGGAGCAGATCGCCTCCAAGTACGATTTGGAGGACGACGAGGCGCGCGTGCTGTTCCTGAAGGACGCGGCGCGCATGCTCGCGGGTATCGACAGCGGAGTCGAGCGCGAAGTGTACGCGAGCAAGGCGGCGCGCATGGCGGGCGTCACGCCGGAAGCCATGCTGGTCGAAGTCAAGCGCGAGCTTGGCATTCGCCTGAAAAAACGGAAAACCGCCGAGCGGCGCGAGATCCGCTCGCCCGTGGGCATGGCGCAGCCCAAGGACCGCTCCCTCACCTATCCGGATATTAAATCGGCCAAGGCGGAGGAGGGCGTGCTGCGCCTGATCTTTTCCGATCAAAAGCTGGTGGCGGGGCTGAAAAAAGATTTGCCTGCCGCGTGGTTCTCCGCGCCGGTGCTGCGTAAGATATACGAGCGCGCACTGGAACTGGACGCCGAAGGGCACATGGTGGACGTCGTGGCCTTTGAAGGCTATCTGGAGCCGGGAGAAATGAGCCACCTGACCCGTGTGCTGAACGAAGGCGTTCCCGCCGCGGAGCAACAAAAAGCGCTATTAGAATACATAAATACCATCAGGCTGCAGCGTGTCAAGGACGGCACGACCGCCGAGCAGGGCGAGGATCCGCTGCTGACCTTTGGACGCATGAAAAAACAAAACGCTGGAGGACAAACGATATGACGATGAGCAATACGAACGCAAAGGGCGGCGCGCCGGATATGGAGCAGCAGCAGAAGGTTTTGACCGATCTGCTCGCGCTGGGCAAGAAAAACGGCAAGCTGACGCTCAAGGAGATCGCCGACGCGCTCTCCCAGCTGGAGCTGGAGAGCGAGGACATCGATAAGCTGTACGAAACCATGGAAGGCATGGGCATCGAGATCGAAGCCGAGGGCGTTTTGGAAAAGGCGCTGGGTAATGACGACGACGAGGTGTTCGAGCCCGAGGAAGTGGAAGAGGTCCCCGAGGAGGAGCTGGTTGACACCTCCGCCATGGCCGAGACCTTTGCGATCGACGACCCGGTGCGTATGTATTTGAAGGAGATCGGCAAGGTCGATCTCCTCTCGCCGGAGGAAGAGATCGCGCTGGCGGAAAAAATGGCCGCCGGCGGCTATCCCGGCGAGCAGGCCAAAAAGCGTCTGGCCGAGGCAAATCTTCGTCTGGTCGTTTCTATTGCCAAGCGTTATGTGGGCCGCGGCATGCTGTTCCTCGACCTGATCCAAGAAGGCAACCTTGGCCTGATCAAGGCGGTCGAAAAGTTCGACAGTACCAAGGGCTTTAAGTTCTCCACCTATGCGACGTGGTGGATCCGTCAGGCCATCACCCGCGCGATCGCGGATCAGGCGCGTACCATCCGCATTCCGGTGCACATGGTGGAAACGATCAATAAGGTCATCCGCGTTTCCCGCCAGCTGCTGCAGGAGCTGGGACACGACCCCAGCCCGGAGGAGATCGCCAAGGAAATGTCGATGCCGGTGGACCGCGTGCGCGATATTTTGAAGATCGCGCAGGAGCCGGTTTCGCTTGAAACGCCGATCGGCGAGGAAGAGGATTCCCATCTGGGCGATTTTATCCCGGACGACGACGCGCCCGAACCGGCGGAGGCCGCATCCTTTATGCTGCTCAAGGAGCAGCTGGTCGAGGTGCTCAAAACGCTGACCCCGCGTGAGGAAAAAGGTGCTGCGTCTGCGCTTCGGCATCGAGGACGGCCACACCCGCACGCTGGAAGAGGTGGGCAAGGAATTCAACGTCACCCGCGAACGCATCCGCCAGATCGAAGCCAAGGCGCTGCGCAAGCTGCGCCATCCGTCCAGAAGCAAGAAGCTAAAGGATTTTTTAAACTAAACGATACAATTATGGTAAAGCGGCTTGCTCCGTTGGGAGCAGGCCGCCAGACTGTCAAAAAATTATTTTTGACAGTCTGAGACCCGCGCGGCTGACAGAACGCCGCGCGGGTCCTTTTTTGGAAGGTGTGTCAGCAGCGCTCGATCAATCAAGGTAAACAGCGGCAGATGGTCGGCCCCTTTGACGTCCTCGCAAAGGGGCGGCGCCATGCGCTCCGGGTGCCACTGTACGCCGAGCAAGGGCGCGCTGCCGCCCACCAGCGCCTCCACTGTGCCGTCCGACGCGCGGGCGGCAACCGTCAGCCCCGGCGCGATGCGCGCGCAGGCTTGGTGGTGGTAGCTGTTCACCATGGGCGCCGCGCCGATACGCGCGCCGAGAAGGGCTGTGCAGCATACGGGATGACAGCCCTCGCCGTGATCCTCGATATGCTGGTGCAGCGTGCCGCCTAAAAAAACGTTGATGGCTTGTATGCCGCGACAGATGCCGAAGATGGGCTTGCCGCAGGCATAAAAGGCCTCGAAAAGCGCCAGCTCTTCCGCGTCGCGCGCGGTGTCGATGGAAAGCCGGTCGCTATTGCGCGCTTCGCCGTATAGGGCTGGGTGCAGATCGCCGCCGCCCGCGAGCAGCAGGCCGTCCATCCGTGCGGCCAAAATGTGCGCGCTGCCGCCGCTCGCAAGCACCGCCACGCCGCCCGCGCGGTCGACAGAATCGCCGTAAAGCTCACTTTGACGGCGAAAAACTGACAATTCTCCCATCCCGCGGCCGGTGGATACTAAGATCAGTGGGCATTTCGCCATGTTTTTCCTCCTTCCACGTTTACCCGTTGACTGGGTTTGCGTAGTACTGTATACTTATAACGTATGGAGAAATGGTAAGAAACGTGTAAGGAATGTGTGAAACGGAGGAAGCGCATGGAGTTCAATGTGCTCTCGCTCGTGCAGTTGGTAGGCGGTTTGGCGCTGTTTATCTACGGCATGACGACAATGGGGAAGGGCCTCGAACGCGCCGCGGGCGCCAAACTGGAAAAAACGCTTGAAAAAATGACCAGCAACGTCGGCAAAGCATTGCTGATGGGCATGGTCGTCACCATGGTCATTCAGTCGTCCTCGGCGACGACCGTTATGGTGGTCGGTTTTGTTAACGCCGGCATTATGACACTGCGGCAGTCGGTCGGCGTCATTCTCGGCGCCAATATCGGCACCACCATCACCGCGCAGATCCTGCGGCTCGATTCGGGCGGCGGGTTGAGCGGCAACCTGTTTATGCAAATGCTAAAGCCGGCCAACCTCGCCTATGTTATCGTTTTGGTCGGCGTTATCGTGATGATGCTGGCGAAGAAACGCCGCACGCGCGATATTGCGGATATTTTCTCCGGCTTCGGTATTCTGTTTATCGGTATGTCGATTATGGAAAAATCGGTCGCGCCGCTGGCCGACCTGCCGCAGTTCTCGCAGCTGTTCGCCGCGATTTCCAACCCGATTCTGGGCGTGCTGGTCGGCGCGGGCGTTACCGCGATCATCCAGTCCTCCTCCGCGTCGGTCGGTATTTTGCAGGCGCTGTCCACCACGGGCGTAATTACCTATGCCGCCGCCGTGCCGATCATTCTGGGCCAGAATATCGGTACCTGTATTACCGCGTTTCTGTCCTCGCTCGGCGGCTCGAAAAACGCGCGCCGCACGGCGATGGTGCACTTTTACTTCAACCTAATCGGTTCCATCGTCTTTTTAACCGCGATATACGGGCTAAACGCCGCGATCGGCTTCTCCTTCTGGGACACGGCGATCGATAAGGGCGGCATTGCAAACTTCCACACGCTGTTCAACGTGGCCTGTACGTTGGTGTTCCTGCCCTTTACCGGGTTTTTGGTTCGTCTGGCGGAGTGGAGCGTGCCCACGGGCGAGCAGAAGGAGGACCCGCTCTCCAAGCTGGAGCCTCGCTTCCTGACCACGCCGTCGCTGGCGCTGGAGCAGGCGCAGCGCTGCATCGCCGAAATGGGCGACGCGGCCAAGCGCAACTTCCGCCTTGCAACCGATCCGCTGTTTGGCAACGAGCAGCCGGATGATGAGACCTTCCGCGAGCACGAGGCGTTTTTGGACCGTGCCGAAGTCGAGATCGGCAAGTATCTGCTGAATGTTCATAACATCCGTTCGGTGGATCAGCGCCGCCAGTCGGCGGAGATGATGCATTCGCTTTCTGATTTTGAAAAGATCGGCGACTATGCGCAGAATATTTTCGACCGCATGGAAGCGTTCCGCCAAAGCGAACTCAGCTTTTCCGATTCCGCTTCGCAGGAGCTGCACGTCATGTGTCAGGCAGTGGGCGAAGCGCTTGATTTGACGGTAGAGGGCTATGTGACCCGTTCGGTCTCCGTGGCCCGTACGGTCGAGCCGGTCGAAGAGGTTGTCGATACGCTCAAGGAGCGCCTCAAGAGCCGCCATATCGAGCGGCTTGGCGCGGGCGACTGCACGATGCAGACCGGCATCCATTTCCTCGATATCGTACACGATTTGGAGAAGATCAGCGATCACTGCTCCAACATCGCGATCTATACCATCCAGCTCGGCGAGGGCGCGTCCGAATTCGATACGCACCAGTACGCCAAGGAGGAGTACAAGAAGACCCGCCAGTTTGCGGACAAGCTGAAATACTACCAGCAAAAATATTTAACGCAGGTGGACGCGATCGAAGCGGCCAACTGATGAAACGAAAAGGACGCGTTTTGGCGCGTCCTTTTTGTATTGGTGGCTCGCTTTGCTCGCGATTTAATGCGCGGCATGAGCCGCGGGGGAACGTTGCGGCGCCCGCCGCGGGGGCAAAAGGGAGGGGACAACCTAAACGGTTTTCCCTTCCCTCTTGACTTCCACGCTTTTCCCTTATGCCGTTTGGGGCGGCGCGCGCCGCCCCTTTGTACCTGTGTGACGTTTTGTGGCGCTGTACCGGGTGCCTAGGGATTCAGTGGACGGGTGCCTCTGCTCGGCCGGACCGGCCTGCTTTGCGCGCCCACATTTGCCGGCGCTCCGTTTGATTGGTGGTTCGCTTCGCTCACGATTTGATGCGCGGCGGTAGCCGCGTGCGGCGGCGTGAGTCACGCCGCCCTACGCCAGCCAAGCGTCCCCCGCTTGTAGGGCGGAGTGACCCCACTCTGCCGATTCTTGGTATGCCAAACTACAGTTGCTCCAATGCACTGCGCACCATAGCGGTCACAATTTGAATTTGAATAGGCGTGGCGCTCTGCCATAGATCCGAAAGTACGCCAAAATCGCTTAGTTCGTTTTCTATCAGCACTTCGGTAAGTAAGTAGGTTGGCGATACTTTAAGTTCGTCGCATAAGCTGATAAATACCGGCAGACTGGGCGTCTTTCGCTCTGCTTCGATTTGGCGAAGATAAGTCGCATTGATGTGACATAATTCCGCTAATTGTTCGCCGGTCAGTCCACGGCTGATTCGCGCTTTTTTCAAGCGCTGTCCCATCAATAGCTTCATGTTTAACCCCTCTTTTTAGTTCTATTGTTTATTCATTCCTACAACTTATCTTTTTGTTTTACTATACCGATAATTTTTACGTTTGTCGAAGAGTAGTTATCAATAATATTAACTATAGCTATTTTGTGCGATATAATATTTTACAGTTGAATACGAGAGAATGTCATATGGTGAAACCCGCTTTTATATATGAATAACAAGATTTGTTGAAGAATCGCTATTTTGGTATACAATTTGTGACATATAGATGGAGGATTACACAAATGGGAATGGCAAAGAAAATCAGAACGGTGCTGCTGGAGCGGGATATGACGATCAAGGAGCTTGTCACAAGGCTTGGGACAAACGGAAACAACCTGAGCAATAAGCTGGCGCGTGACAATTTTTCCGAAAAAGAGCTGCGCGAGATCGCGGCGGCGTTAGACTGTGATTATGATGGGATCTTTACGCTTAAAGAAAGCGGAAAGATGATATAAAGGGGTGAAACAAATAAAAACGCCGCTACCATGCGGCGTTTTTATTTGTTTGATTTTCTTACTGCTCCGATGTGAATACGCCCGCTATGGCGGAGAAGAGCTTTTTGAAGATGTTGGCGATGCGGGCGAACACGCCTTCGTCTGCGGCTTCGGGTTCGTTTTGCGCGTCGTCTTCCAGTTCATCCACCGATATTTCATCGGTGCGTAAAATGAATTGCAGGCTGGCGGGAGAGGGGTTTTCCGACGAGGTGACCGATTGCAGATCGGCTTCGGCGTCGATGTTGAGAACGTTGGTGTCCTCTTCCAGATCCTTTTTGCCCTCGTCGATCGCGTTGTGGATGGAATCGGTCGCGGATTGCAGGCTGCTGGAAGAGCTGGAACCGGCCGCGCGCTCCAATACGTCGAGCAGGCCGTCGATTGAGGTCTGCATGCTTGCGTCCGACTTATCCCGCACCGAGCGCAGCGTGTCCTGCGCGGATTGCATCAACTTGGTCGCGGAAGCGAGCGTTTTGGTGAGGGATACCATCATATTGGAGCCTTTATCCGCCATTGCGTTCGCGTCCGAGGTGAGCTGTTCCAGCGAAACGGACAGCGCGGGGATATCGGCCAGCAGCTTGCCGACCATTTCCAGCGAGCTTTCGGCCAGACGGGTGAAATCCTGTCCTTCGCCAATCAGATCGCCGGAGATACCGTCGTAATCGGTCAGAATGTCGTTCATATCATCCAGAGTATCCAGCATCGAATCCGACGTGCCCATCAAAGAACTGAGCCTGCCGGTCGCGTCGGACAGTGTCTTCAGCGTACCCATGAGCGAATCGGTCAGGTCTTCCGCGCTTCCGAGAAAAACATCCAGCAGGCCGCGCAGCTCGTCGCCGAGCGGCGCGTCGTCGATTTGGCCGCGCAGAGCGACAAGCCGGCCGGCGAGGCTGTCCAGCCGCTCGCGCATGGTCTTCATATCGCCTTGCAGCGTGGTCAGATCTTTTTCCAGACCGCTGATCGATTCCTGTAAATCATTGATGTAAAGCCAGTCGTTCGCTTCCTTTTTCTCCCGTAACTCTTCCAGCATATCGTCCAGATTGCCGAGCGTCTTATACAGGTCCTGCAACAGCTTTTGATAGCCGGATACCGTGGGGTTAGAATCGGAAAGCGTGCCAAGCATGCTGTTTACCGTCGCGTTGAGCGAGGTAAGCGTGGTTTGCATGGAGTTCAGCTCCGGGATCAGGGAATCGGACTGCCCCGCGAGCGCGTCCAGCGCGGCGAGGGCTTCATCGGCCTCCGGGTCGAGCGTGCCGCGCGAATCGATTAGCTGGCGGCGCACCTCGTTGATGCCCGCGATGCCCTGACTCATGGTGTTCAGTCCGCCCTGCATCGACTGCATGGTCTTGAGCATGTCGGATAAGCCCTGATACAGGCTGTCGCCAGAATCGCCGATGCGGTCCTTGATATCGCGCATATCGGAAAGCAGATTCAGCGAGGAAAGCGTGGCGGGCGCCATGAACAGGATCAGACCCATGCTTTCAAAGCTGTTTGAGCCGATGCGCACGGTAAAGGTGTTTTCTTCGCCGGGCAGGCCCATGAAGAAGACGATCTTGTACGTGCCGACCGATTGAATCTGCGCGCCGGGCGCGTCGATCGAAAGGGCCTTGGAGGTGTCGATACCGGTCGCGGCGATCAGCATCATATTGTTTTTGTAGTATTCGCTGGCCGCGTCGTTCGGCAGCGCGTGCAGAGTGATCTCCACCAGACCGTCCGCCCCGGCGCACTTTTCCGCCGTGGTGGGCACGCCGTTCAGCTTGTAGGATACGTCGAAATCCCACGGCATTTGCATGGTTTCGGTCTCGTTCGGGATGCATTCATAGTAAAAACGCTGGCGCTCGTCGCTGTTCAGGTTCCAAGTCACCGAACCGTCCGCCAGCTCCGGCTGGTCGTGCGAGGTCATGTTGTATACATCGGCATAATTGCCGTAATCGGTAAAGGTATCCTGTCCGTTCAGGCTGACGCCCTTGACGATGCGCGTGTCGTGCGGCACGCCGTAATAGTCAAGGTTAACGTATACGACCTCGTCGGTCTCCACCGTCGGCGGCGCGGCGGTGGCCGCGCTGGTGAACAGCAGGATCAGGGCGAGCGCCATGGCGGTCAGGCGCGTTTTATTTCTTTTCATGGTCGTTTTCCTCCTCGGCGGTAGGGGTGGAGTCGTTTTGGGGCGGATCGGGCGGAGCGTCCTGTTTGGCGGACTTGGTATATCGCGCCAACCGGTCGCGGATGGCCTTATGCCGCGCGCGGCGGTTTTCGCGGATCTGGGATTGCAGCTGCAAGCGTTGCTCGCGCAGCTTGTCGATCGTGGGCAGCTTGATCTTGCGCGCGCGGATACGGTTCATGCGGGCGTGCTTCTTCTGCGCGTAGTCCGGCTTGACGATGAAGCGGTCAAACAACATCAGGCAGACGGGCAGCATCAGCAGCACCAAGATCATGGAAAGCAGCGCGCCGCGGCCAATCAAATGACCGAGCCCGCCGATCGCTTCGATCGAGGACATGAAATACAGGCCGTAGGCCACCGTCATCAGGATAATGCCCGAGGTGAGCACGGACAGCGCGCTCGACGTGACGGCGCGAATGGCGGCTTCCTTTTTGTCGCCCTGCGCGCGGGCGTCCAGATAGTTGTTGGTAAGTAAAATGGAATAGTCGATCGTCGCGCCGAGCTGCACACAAGAAACAATGATAAAGCCGAGGAACATGGTCCGCGTGCCGGTGATGTAGGGCAGCGCGGTGTTGATGAACACGGCGGCCTCGATTGGGATCAGCACGACGAGCGGCAGCACGATGGATTTAAACGTGATCGCGACGACGATCGCAACGCCGAGCAGCGAAATGATATTGACGAACGAATAGTCCGTGGTAATGATGGCCTTGATATCCTGCGTCGAGGGCGTGACGCCGACAAGATAGGTCTGCTGCTCGGGGTAATACCGCTCGATGATGGCGCGGATCTCGTCCGAATAGCGGAACGCGGCGTCGCTCTCGCCTGCGGAACGGACGTTCACGATAACGCGCGCCCAATTATCGCCGTGGAGCTGGCTGGTCAAGCTGTGCGGCAAAAAGCTTTCGGGAATGCCGTCCGGCAAAACAGAGGACAGGCCGAGCGCCGCCTTGACATAGGGCAGGTCGCCTATCTCGTCTGACATTTCTTTTTCGGTCACGTTGTCGCCGGCGGGAATGAGGGCGAGCATCATATTACTTTGCCCAAACTTGGCGTTCATTTGCTGTTCCGCCGCGTACACGGGCGTGCCGGGCGAATTGGATACCGCTTCGTTGCCATATGTAAAATCCGCCATGCCCTGCCCGATGTAGCAAGGGAGCACCAGCAGCATCACAAGGATAAAGACCGGCTTGCGGATTTTATACGCGAATTCGCCGAAACGCCGAAACGACGGCATGAAGGAGCGGTGCTGCGTTCGGTCGATCAGCTTTTGAAAACGAAGGATGAGCGCGGGCATGAGCAGCAGGACGGTGACAAGGCTTAGGATAATGCCCTTGGCCAGCACAAAGCCCATATCCGGTCCGATACCGAAGCGCATGAGCGCCAGCGCCAGAAAGCCGACGACGGTGGTCGCGCCGGACGCGCCGATCGAGGTAAAGGCGCTGCGCAGCGCGTTGGCCATGGCTTGCTCGGGTTCGATGCCGTTGGCCTTTTCGTGCGTGAACGAGTGCAGCAGGAAGATGGAATAGTCCATTGAGCAAGCGAGCTGCAACACCGCGCCCACCGCGTTGGACAGGAACGAGATCTCGCCGAATATAATGTTCGAGCCCATATTCATCACGATCGCAATGCCCATGACCGAGAGAAAGAGCACCGGCTCGAACCACGAAGTGGTGGTGAGCGTCAGGATGATAAAGATGAATATGACCGCGAGCACCATCACGCGCGCGACCTCGCCGTTGATCGTCGGCCCTAAATCGGTGTCCGACGCGGCCGAGCCCGCGACGAGCCCCCGGTCGCCCACGATCTCGCGAATCTCCTTTACCGCGCGGTGTGTGCGGGAGGAGGAGTCGCTCTCCGCAAAGGTGAGGTCCATATAGGCTGAACCGTCTTTGTAGTAATCATCTATCTTGGAATAGTCGATAAACTGGCTGGAACCGTAAATGTTGGTCGAGGTATCGCACCAAAGGATTAGGTCTACGCCGTCCACATCGGCAATGCGGTCCTTGATGGATTTGGCTTCATACAGCGTTACATCGTTTAGCATGACGCGGCCGATGCCGGGGTAAGTGAATTCCTCTTTCATGATATCGAGCGCCTGCGCGGAGGGCGTGGAATCCGGCAGGTATTTGGTCAAATCGTAGTTAACGCCCACGAAAGGCACGCTGAGCAGGCTGAACAACACGCATATGGTAAAGATCTTTTCGATCAGCTTGCGATGGTTAATGATCAGGTCGACAGGGCTATGTCCCTTAAGTTTCACAAGAAAAACACCACTCTTCCGAAAAATAGACGTTGCGTTCGTTTTCTTTTCGTGTTATAGTATATAGCATAAGATTACTGAACACAAGAGCTAAATATGTATTAAATATATGATAATGAACAAAATGTATAGTTAATGTATGTTTGCGGACAAATATTTTCACAGCAAAAGGAGGATGGCGCACCTATGGAACCACAAGAGGACAAACGAATCCGGCGTACCAAAAAGCTGCTGCGGCAGGCGCTGACCACATTGATGCAGCAAAAGGATTTTCAGAGCATCACTGTGACCGATGTCGTGCGCGAAGCCGATATCAACCGCGGTACCTTCTATGCGCATTACCGGGATGTATATGACCTGCGCGAACGCATCGAGGAGGAGATGATCGCGGATTTCCGCGCCATGATCGACGGCTTCCGACCGACCGAGCGCAATACCTCGCTGCGCCCCATGCTGGCGCGCGCGGTCGATTATCTAGAGGAAAACCGCGACGCGGTGACCGTGCTGATGCGCACATCCGCCCCGGAGGGCTTTGGCCGCAAGCTGATCGAGGTAGTGGAGGAATGCCGCCTTGCCATCACGCCCGGGCGGACGGTGGAGGACCGGTATGTGGCGCGCTTCATCGCCAGCGGCGTGATCGGCATGCTGGAAAAGTGGATCAGCAGCGGCGACGAAATTTCAAGCAGGGATATCGTCGTACTGATGGAGCATGTGCTCTCGCCGCTCATCCAGTTGGAGAAATAGCGTGCGGCGTCCGCCGCGGGAACAAAAGGGGAAGGGAAAAACCGTGCGCTGTCTGGGGCGAGGCTTGCCGTCCGTTTGTTTTGATATGACTTGCCGTGACGCTGTACGCGCGGGATTCTTCATTTCACTCCGTTACATTCAGAATGACAGAGGTTATAACAAGGGAGCGCGGCCCTAAAAAGGCTGCGCTCCCTCTTTTATTTCGTTTTCAGGTTTAGAACAAAGTCCGCCAGCCGCTCGGTGGCGTCCGGGTGGGCGACGGCGTTCATGGTTTGCCGAATCGTGTTTAAGCGGCCGGGGCTGTGAAACAGCTGATAGACCGCTTCGTCAATGGGGAAATGCTTGGTGATCAGCGCGGCCATGCCGTTGTTGACCAGAAAATCGACGTTGCGCTCCTCGTGGCCCGGAATCGGGTCGACCAGAAGCATGGGCAGGTTTTTGGCCAGCGCTTCGCTCACGGTCAGTCCGCCCGGCTTGGATACGATGCAGTCCGCCGCGCTCATCATCACTTCCACATTGCCGACAAAGCCGTAGGGCTTTACCAGACAGTCGCCCTCGTACCGGGAAGCGTATTGTTCAACGCGGAGCAGCTGCTTTTTGTTGTTGCCGCATACGACAAGGAACTGGAAGGGGAGGCCGATCTCGGTCAGCTTTTCGAGATTCTTGGCATTGTCCGCGTAGCCCATTGAGCCGCCCATCAGCAGGATGGTGGGCCGGGCTGGATCGATGCCGAGCTGCCCCGCCGCGTCCTCGCGCGAGAGCGGCTGGTTGAATTTAGGGTGCACCGGGATGCCGAACGGCAGGATGCGCGAAGCCGGTATGCCGCGCCCCACGCAGCGGTAGGTTAATAGCTCGCTCGCGGTGACGATATACTGCACGCGCGGCACATCCTCCCAATAGGGATGGAGGGTGTAATCCGTCACGATGCCGATGGTCATGATATCGGGCAGCTTTTTCCGCTTTTTCAGCTCGTCCACCATTTGCGCGGCAAAAACATGGGTGCACAGGATCACATCCGGCGCGTAGCCCGCCAGTACCTTGGCAAACTTGGAAGCGCCGAGCGCGTTGATAACGTTAATCATGCTCGGCCCCGCGGAAAGATAGCTCTGCCCGTTATTTTCCGCCAGCTGATAGACTAGGCGGTAAAGCGTTTGCATATGCTTGGAAGAAAACAGATAGCCCTTGTCAATCGTTGTTTTGACAAGACCGCTGATATAGGCGTAAACATCGAGCGTGTGCACCTCCGCGCCCTTGGCGGTAAGCATGTCGCCGATCGCTTTGGCGGTGGCGTGGTGGCCAAAGCCCGCCGTTACCGATAAAATCAATACTCTCATTTAAACTCCACCTCATATAAGGCTATTTTACACGAAGGTGGGGAAAAATGCAAATAAACCGATTCAACCCGTGATGGCGCGCCCGATCAAGGCTCATTCCATAATGGTCGCGCGGTAGGCGTCCAGCACGCGGTGCTCCAGTTCCTCGCGCAGCTCATTGCCGACCGGATGCGCGATGTCGCGGAACTTGCCGTCCGGCATTCGCCGCGAGGGCATAGCAAGAAAAAGACGGTCGTGCCCGTCGATGATCTTAATGTCATGCACCGCAAACACGCCGTCGAATGTAACCGAAACCAGCGCTTTCAACCGCCCGTATTCCTCAAGGTGGCGAAATTTGATATCCGTGATCTCCATAGTATACTCCTTTGCTACCAAATAAAATGTCAATTTCGTCTGTTTGCCTATATATATTTTGGGCATCCTGCATTATAATATACCGTAGACCAATAAAAAGAATGAAAAAATCTGGGAGGCTCTCACGAATGGCCCTTTCAATCAAACCGTATATCGACCGGAAAGAAACGATCCATCTGACCGGTATCGGCGGCGTATCCATGAACTCGCTGGCCGAGCTGCTGCTCTCTATGGGGGTGCCGGTCACCGGCTCCGACCGCCTCCATACCGAAGTGACCGACCGGCTGGAACAGCTGGGCGCAAAAATCACCTACGCGCATCTGGCTGAAAACGTCGAAGGGGCGGCGCTGGTCGTCCGCACGGCCGCTGTGCACGACGATAACCCCGAAATGGTGCGCGCGCATGAAAAGGGCATTCCCGTGATGGAGCGGGCCGAGGCTTGGGGCCATCTGATGCGCGATTATGAAAACGTCGTATGCTTTTCCGGCACGCACGGCAAGACCACCTCGACCTCGATGATGACGCTCGTTTCGCTTGAGGGCGGCCTCGATCCGACCGTTATGGTCGGCAGCCGCCTGCCCGCGATCGACGGCACGCTGCGCATTGGCGGTAAGGGCTACTTTGTCGCGGAAAGCTGCGAATACTGCAACTCCTTTTTGAATTTCGCGCCCACGGTCACGGTCGTGCTCAATATTGAGGAGGATCACTTAGACTTCTTCAAGGATCTCAGCGACATCATCCATTCGTTCCGTTCGTTCTGCGAGCTGACGCCGGAGGGCGGTCTCGTTGTTGCGAACGCGGACGATGCAAACGTCATGCGCTGCATCGATGGGCTGAAGCGCCGCGTGCGCACCTTTGGCCTTTCGGAAAACGCCGATGTGCGCGCCGCTGAGATATTGGAGGAAAACGGATACTATCGTTTTACCGTACTGGTGGACGGCGCCCCCTACGCAAAGGTGCGCCTTTCCGTGCCGGGGCGGCATAATATGATGAACGCGCTGGCTTGCTGCGCGGCGGCTGAATATCTCGGCGTGCCCGGCGATAAGGCCGCGGCGGGACTTTCGGCGTTTACCGGCTCTTCCCGCCGGTTCCAGCTGATGGGCAAAATGCCCTGCGGCGCGACGGTGGTGGACGATTACGCGCACCACCCGAGCGAAATGCGCGCCACGCTGGACGCCGCGCGCCAAATGAACTTCGACCGCATTCTGTGCGCGTTCCAGCCGCACACCTATACCCGCACCAAGGCGCTGTTTGATGAATTCGTGCATTCGCTTTCCCTATGCGATCAGGCGGTGCTCGCGCCGATTTACGCCGCGCGGGAAAAAAATACCGTGGGCATTTCTTCGCACGATCTGGCGGAAAAGGTGCCCGGCGCGGTCGCGCTGGACAGCTTTGAGGAGATCGCGGCTTATCTTGCGCGCGAAGCGGGCCCGAACGATCTGGTGCTGACGATGGGCGCGGGCAACATCAACGAGGTGGGCCCGATGCTGGTCTCAGGCGCTTCGTAAGGGCAGGGACATGGCTGAAAATTATCAGGTATTAAATTTGGAAGAGGGTCTGCCGACCGCCGCGCAGGCCATCGGCAGGCTGCTGCACACGCTGGAAAGCTGCCGCCGGGGTCAGGTAATCAAGCTGATCCACGGTTACGGCTCTTCGGGCACCGGCGGCCGCATCCGTATCGAGGTACGGCGTAAGCTGGAACGGATGCAGCAGTCCGGACGTATTTCCTTTTTTATTACGGGCGAGAAGCTCTCTATTTTCGACGCGGACACCCGGCGGGCGCTCGACCTCGCGCCCGCGCTGCGGCAGGACCGCGATTTAGAGCGACATAACAACGGCATTACAATCTTGGTGGTTTGACGTACCGATATCCATACAACGCAAACAGCCCGCATTCGGCTTGACCGAACGCGGGCTGTTTGCGTGCTTCCAAATTGTAAACTGCGCATACTTGACAGCTATATTCTACTGATGTAGAATATAACCAGAAAGAATTCTACAAACATAGAAAAGGAGGGGACGGGATGCAGGAGATCAAGCGGTTATCCGACGCCGAGCTGGAGGTCATGCAGATCATATGGGCGCATTCGCCGCCGATCACCGCGGCTGACGTACAGCAGAACGCCGCGAAGGACTGGAAGGCCACAAGCGTGCTTACCTTTTTATCGCGCCTGTGTGAAAAAGGCTTCTTGCGGTGCGAGAAAGAGGGGCGGCAGAACTTTTACACGCCGTTGATCGGACGAGATGCTTATTTGCAGCGCGAGAGCGCCAGCTTTGTCAGGCGGCTGTGCGGTGGGTCGGTCAAAAATTTGGTGGCCAGTCTGTCGGACGCGGGCGAGCTGACCGACAGCGATATCGACGAACTGCGCGCCTTCCTTGACGCGCAGGGACGATAAGAACGGAGGGGTGGACATAATGTGGGAAAACCTTCTTTTTAATTTGTTGCAAATTGGGCTGACGGTTTCATTGGTGGCGCTGATCCCGATCGCACTGCGCCGGGTACTGAAAAAGCGCTACCCCGCGCGGGCCATGTGTCTGGTGTGGGCGCTGCTCGCGATACGGCTGCTTATCCCGGTGCAGCTGACGCTGCCCGAACCGCCGGTACAGGTCACGCCGCGCGTCAATTATGTGCGGATGACGCAGCCGCAGGCCGCCAATCAACAGCTTCAGCAGATCGAACTTACAGGCCGTTGGATGACGGCCGCCGAAGCCGATCAGTATGTCGGCGCGGCTGGGGAAAATAGCTGGATCAGAACCTATTGGGGCAATATCTTGTTTTACATATGGCTGCTTGGCATGGCGCTGTTCGTCTTTCGGCAGTGGCGCGGCTACCTTCGCTTTAGGCAGGCGCTGAATGAACAAGCAACGGATGTGAAAAAATCCTATACTGCGGGCGGTCTTTGAGGAAGAAAAGCAGTCGCTCGGCATTGCACGGGAGATTCCTTTGCTGGTCAGCGGCGCGGCGGATTGCCCCATGCTGGCGGGGTTTGCAAGGCCTGCGATCTTCCTGCCGGATGAAAGCCTTAGCGCGCCCGATGCGGCGTTTATCTTTCGGCATGAACTGACGCATTGCAAGCGCGGGGATCTATGGCTCAAATTGCTGCTCGTGCTGGCGCGGGCGATGCAGTGGTTTAATCCGCTGGTTCATCTGATGGCGCGGTTTGCTTATGAGGATATTGAGCTGGCGTGCGACGACGCGGTCGCAAAGGAGATGGACGGCGCCGAACGCCGCGCGTACGGCGAGGCTATTTTGCGCTCGGCTGTGGCGCAGGCCAAACGCCGCGTGCTGGTTTCATGCTTTACCGGGGATAAAAAAACGCTGATGCGGCGGTTTGAGGGGCTGTTTGATACGCGGGTGAAAAAACGCGGCGTGGCCCTTGTCGTCGCGGTCGCCGTGTTGGTCGGCACGCTGGGGTGCGCGTTTTCCGTGCGCGCGGGCAGCGGCGGCCCGGAAAAAGAAGAAATGCTGCGTTTGGCAGCCGCTGTGGCCGTGGAAAAGCAGCAAAGCGGCTATACCCGCTATACGGTCGTACCGGAAGAGGATACGGCGCTGCTTATTCTAGCAAGGGAAGACGAAACCGTGGGCGCAGAGCCGCGCGTTGCGGAGCGGCTGTATTTTGAAAAAAACGGTGACAGCTGGAGCGTTGCGAGAAGCGAAACCGTCGCCACCAAGGCGGACAGTCTGGAAACCTTCCGTATGCTGTATGAAAATGACCTTGGCCTGCCCGACCGTGTTTCAGAATCCGATTTCCTGCAAGGCGCTACGGCGGAAGTGATCCGGGAATGGGACGCAACGGGCAACGGGGAAGACGATATGGCCGAAACGCGGTATACCTTTGCCGACGGCAGCGTCGTGATCTTCGTGGGAGGGGATTGGACGGCGGCGGATGGTACGAATAACCGCACGGCCGCCGACCTCACACAGCAGTTTGCCCGCGCGGTCTCGTACAAATCGGTGTGGCCGCTGTATCCGGTGCTGCCCAATGAAGGGCAAGCCTTGGCGAACCATCAACGGAGATGGGCGGATAGCGAGCCGGGCGGCGTTTGGTATAGCAAGTTCGGCGGTTCGTCGCCGACGTTTGATGCGTTCGTCATCGTACCGACGGAAGACCCAAATGCCTGTATTGCTGTTTTTCAGGGACACGGCGGCGGTACGACAGACTTCCGCACCGCGGTAAAAGTGATTGTGGGCAAGGAGAACGGCCGCTCGGTCATCACCGGCTTTGAAGAATACGATACCCATCTGACCTTCCTATTGGAAGATATGGACGACATGGCGGCGCGAATAACCGGGCTCACGCGAAATGAATTGTTTGATATATATTACAATACCGGCCTGCCGTGGCCCACGGCGAAAGCAGATATTCCGTTGGAATACAGTTATAACAGCGGTCATTACGCCGATTTGGCGCAGCCGCTGAGCGCGGCGGAAACCGTATTCGGCTACTTTGGCGAATGGGTTACGAAGCAAACGGAAAACGGCGCGGACACCTCGTTTCGGTCGTGGCTCGCCGGGGTAGAGCTTCTTTCCCAAACCGCAAGCAATGCGGTCGTGCGGCTCACGTTTGACGACGGCAGCGGATCGGTCGATATCGGCATGCAGAAGGCTGGCGATTATTGGCTGCCGACCGGCCTTGTCGACCGGTTTGACGAAAGCTTTCACGCGTGGATCGACGGCAAAGCCCTGCCAACCGGCGCGACAGTAGAAGAAGCTGTGGCAGCCGCTGCCGGAGATATCCCGATCCTGCCTGAAGGCGTGAAGATCAAGCTGGAGCCGCTTGACGGAAAAGCGGCTCCCATAAACGCTACGGTGACGGACGCGGTCGTTCGCGAGGACGGCACCCTGCAATATGACGAGCGCGTGACGGAGCACAAAGAAATCCAGTTTGCGCAGGACGGAAGCGGATGTCAGTTTGTTGTGGAACCGAATTTTGCTGAATTATTGGCCTCCACGATCAAACGATATACCTATCGCGGCGTGACCGTCCGGTACGAAGCGGAAGGCACACGCTATACGGCCTCCTTTGTGTTCCGCACGGAAAATGAAAACGCACCGGTAGAGGAAGACCATTCCATTTCTTCAGCCACGTATTACGATCCGACCTATGGCTACACGCTTACTCTGCCTGAAAGCTTCCTTGAGCGCGGCTATCTACTGGTTAAAGAGGGATTGCCGCGGTTCGGGCTGCAATACGCAATGGGTAAGGATGTGGAAAATGAGACCGACTACGGCGCTATCATGTGGCTGAACATGGATTTAACAGCAGCGCTTTATGAAAATTTTGGAGAAAACTGGGAAGCTAACTATCCGGTGCCTTGTACCAAGCTTGCCGAACGGGACGGTTTGACCTATTTTCTGGCCTTTGCTTCCGATGTACAGTATGATACGCATAATTCAGATATAGCTGCAGCTTATCAGACCATGCGGCGCGATGCGGCGCGGCTGGGTCCGCAATCCCTTTCCTTTGCCAGCCAGACAGAGGCGCAGAAACAAGCGTGCAAGACGCTTCGCCTGAAAAAGCAGGGAGAACAGTACATGTATAGCCAAGACAGAACGGCAGAGGGGGTATTTATTGATAGCTGGGAGATTACGCCGGAGCCGGATGCAAACGCCTGCACAGTACGCGTGCAATGGAGCAGCGAAAGTGGAGAAAAAGTGCTGCTTTATACCGCCGAACGGGTATACTTTCAGGAAAACGGGGAGATCGCGCGCACTGAGCCGCTGGGCGACAGTCGCGACGGCGTGACCTCTTCAGCGGATTTTTTAACGCTGTACCGAGGGGGCTCGTGGTTCCCAACGCTTAGCCCGATGGTGCTGGGATATGCGCAGACCGATCTGCAAGCGGGTGGTCTGGATACGCCTGAGCATGCGGCGGATACCGTGCTCGGCACACGGAACATCAAATGGTCACGCGATACGACAGCGGCGGACGAAGAGAATGTAACGTTGACCGGTAAGCTGTCCGATGGGCCGACGCTGCGGCTCAACCTACGCCGCATACAGTTGACGACGGAACGCCCTGCAATCTACGTACCAGATGATTGGTCGCTTTATAACGCAAAAGGTGAAACGATCGGCATGCTGGGCCGCCAATACAGTCCCTACGATGTGCTGCTTGCGGAAGCGGTCGATTATTATCCCTACCGTGATACGAATGAACTGCTCTGGTATTTGGATATGGGCTGGGCTGACCCATACACCGATGACATCCTTGCAGAACTGGACCGCCGGTATGCCAGCGACCCGGAAGAGGTGGACGACGCGGTCGATGCGTCCATCGATTGGTCGGGGAACAGTGCGCTGCGTGAGCTATGGGAAGCACATAAAAAAGCGGCCTGAACCCAAGAGACGGAGGGGCGTAAAATGTGGGAGAACCTACTTTTTGATCTATTGCAAATCGGGCTAACCGTTTCGGCGGTCGCGCTGATTCCGATCGTGCTGCGCCGGGTGCTGAAAAAACGCTACCCCGCGCGGGCCATGTGTCTGGTGTGGGCGTTGCTCGCGGTTCGTCTGCTTATACCAGTGCAGCTGACATTGCCTGAACCGCCGGTACAGGTGACGCCGCACACCTATTATTTGCTGCATGAGGTGGCGTTACCGCAGCAGAACGAAACGACATTGGACCCGCTGGACAACCACTGGCTGGATAAGCGGCAGGCGGCAGCGCTGGGCGAGCAAGACACGGCTTCCATCACCACTCTTCATGTGGGGCCGATGGTCGCTTGGATATGGCTTGCGGGCGCTATGGGCTTCGCTGCTTGGCAGGCGGTCATGTATTTGTTATTCCGCCGGCGGCTGAGGAAAAACGCGCGCGTGATGAAAAATGAATTCCTTAACGCAGTGTTCATGCGGGAAAAGCAAGCGCTTGGCATTTCGCGGGACATTCCGCTGTTGGTCAGCGGCGCGGCGGACTGTCCCATGCTGGCCGGATTGATCAGTCCCACGCTCTACTTGCCGGGGGAGGCGCTTTTGCGTGAGGACGCGGCGTTCATCTTCCGGCATGAGCTGATACACTATCGGCACGGCGATCTGTGGATCAAGCTGCTGCTCGTGCTGGCACGATCCATGCAGTGGTTCAATCCGCTGATCCATCTAATGGCGCGGTTTGCCTGTGAGGATATCGAAATGGCGTGTGACGACGCGGTCGCAAAGAATTTGGACAGCGCCGAACGCCGTGCGTACGGTGAGACGATCTTGCGCTCGGCGATCGATAAGGCCAAACGCCGTTCACTGGTATCGTGCTTTACCGGGGATAAGAAAACGCTGATGCGGCGGTTTGAGGGTTTGTTTGATACGCGGGTGAAAAAACGCGGCGCTGCGCTGGTCGTCGCGGCCGCCGTGCTGGTCGGCACGTTGGGCTGCGGTTTTTCGATCCGTGAGAAAACGGAAAGCTTGACGGATGCAGAATTGGTTGAGCTTGGACGACAATGGATGAGCGGAAGCTACCGTGACGCAGAGCCGTGGTATCGGCTGCTGACCGATGATCTGGCAAAACAGTTGTACGATAAGCAAGTGGAATACGGCAAGCAAGTCGGTGAATTGGGGGGTGCGATACCGGGCGAGCCTTTGTGGCGCATCGGTGCGTCCAACCCGCATGTGGAACGGTTTACCGTATTTCCGGATGAAATAACGCAACAGGTGATTTTGGTAACGGAGTGGGGCGGGACTGACAGCGTGCTGACGCGGATTGCCGAGCGACTGCATTTTCGGCAACAAAACGGTACATGGAAGGTAGATAAGGTGGAAGGCAACCCTTATATCAATGACACGCCGTTTATGCAAAAGGCGAATAGCTTGGAAGCATTCTGTACTTTGTACCAAAATGATCTTGGTTTGCCAGACCATGCGCCGGGAAGTTCCGGACAGCACATTTGGGACGAACCGCCGGAAGCGATGCGCGATCCCGTGCAGGCGGCGGTTGCCATATTACAGCTTGATGGCGGCGAGGGATCGTTAATCCGTATGTGGGATGCAACGAACGACGGAACGAACGACCTTGCCGAGGTTCGCTATGCTTTTGCAGATAATAGCGTCGTGTGCTTGACCATGGCTCCGGTGCTAGCCACTTCTTCAAACGGTGATAAGAAGGTATGGTTGTCGCAGGACTGGACGACCGAAAAGGGCGAGAACAGCCGCACCGCCGCAGATTTGACACGGCAGTTTGCACGATCGGCTTATCATAAGTCGGTATGGCCCCTTTACACCGTACAATCCAAGGAACAGCGGCAGAAATTGGTCAATTATCAGTTGCGTTTGTCGGCTGATGCCACGCCGGACAAAAAAGAAGTATGGTATACGAAACTGGGCGGTTCGTCGCCCGCGTTCCGGGATTATGTCATTGTATCGACGGACGACCCCAAAGCCTGTATCGCCGTGCTGCAAAGCTATGGCGGAGGGTCCAGCGATGGGCGAGTGGCGTACCGCGTCACAACCGGACAGGAAAACGGCCGCTCGGTCATTACCGCTATAGAAAATATAAGTGATTTGGAATATACGCAAAGTGATAAATTTAACTTATATTACGGAACGGGATTGGGTTGGCCGTTGCTGGAATATGCTTTAAATATCCGAGCGGGTGATGCCGGATGTTATAATGGGCCCGATCTTTCCACATTGCGCCAGCCGGATACCGCGCTGCAATCCACTACTTATACGAATTTAGAATGGTATAGTCAATTTCATGGTGAAACTTTAATCCTATCCCAAAATGAGAGCGACGCCGTCGTGCGGCTCACATTTGACGACAGCAGCGGCTCAGTCGATGTACATATGCACAAGGACGGCGATTATTGGCTGCCGGTCGGTCTGAATTCGTAGTGGGAAAAGGCTTTGGCCATGCGTTTAAGGCGCTGTATCAGGTTTCGACATAGTAATGAATCCAGTAAAAAACCTCCAGTCGTAGGATCAAACTATGACTGGAGGTTTTCATATGGTCAGGAAAAGAACAACGCTGTGCGGAAAATAAATTTCAAATTTTCTCTTGACATGGAGTTTACTCCAAGTGGTACAGTCATATCAGAAAGCTGTGAGCAAGAAATCTTCAAAAGAATAAAGAGGCAGGAGGAAAGCGTATGGAGCTCTCGGATTATTCAAAACACTACTATGAAAAAATGTTTCCCGGTCATCAAACGCACCTATGCACGACCGATCCGGAGTTGATCGAACGGTTTCAAAACTTTGCTTTTGACGAGGTGGTGAATAGCGACGATTTAGATGGGCGTACCCGTTTTATAGCGATCCTGTCGGCGCTGTTGGGCTGTCAGGGTACGGACCTGTTTCGGGATATGCTTCCCGCGGCGTTAAACTTTGGCGTTACACCGATAGAAATTCGGGAGATCGTCTATCAGGCCGTGGACTATCTGGGAATGGGAAGGGTGTTTCCTTTTCTAAACACGCTGAACGAGGCGCTGACGGCGCGCGGTGAACGTCTGCCCCTAGAGGCGCAGGCAAAAACCACCATGGACACCCGGTTGGCAGCCGGTATTCAGGCGCAAGTGGACATCTTTGGCGAAGGGATGCGGGATTTCTGGCAGTCCGGTCCTGAGGAAAGCCGCCACATCAACCGCTGGTTGGCCGCCAACTGTTTTGGCGATTTCTATACCCGCGGGGGATTGGATTACCGACAGCGTGAGATGATTACGTTCTGTTTTCTGGCTGCGCAGGGCGGGTGTGAGCCGCAACTCGTCAGCCATGCCGCCGCCAATCTGAGAGTGGGCAACGATAAGGCGTTTTTGATCAAAATCGTTTCACAGTGCCTTCCCTACATCGGCTATCCTCGCAGTTTAAACGCACTTCGTTGTGTCAACGAGGCTGCCGAAAAGGAGGGAACATAAGCAGCATGTCGATCAGGGAAAGGCGGACTGATACGGCTGATAGTAATAAACCTATGATTTTCGTTAATGGAGGACTATGACATGAATTTTGAAATGTATGTACCGACCCGCATTTTGTTCGGCGAGGGAAAACTGAATGAGCTGCACAACCAGACCATGCCGGGTAAAAAGACCCTGCTGGTCATTTCTAACGGGAGATCTGTCCGGAAGAACGGCGCACTGAAGCGTACGGAAGAGCAGCTGCGTATGGCCGGTGTGGAGACCGTTTTGTTTGACAAGGTAGGCGCCAATCCGCTCAAATCCACAGTGGAAGAAGGGGCTAAATTAGCAAAGGACAGTGGCTGCGATTTCGTCACAGCGCTGGGCGGGGGCTCCGTGATGGACGCGGCGAAGATCATGGCGATGTACGCGCTCCAGCCCGGCGAGCTTTGGGACTATGTCGCGGGAGCGACAGGCAAAAACCGCCCCTTAGAGGAGGCGGCTTTGCCCGTGATCTGTATCACCACCACCGCGGGCACCGGATCTGAGGTGGATCAGTGGGGCGTGGTCACCAATCCGGAAACCAATGAAAAGATCGGCTGCGGCGGCATGGACAGCCTGTTTCCCGTATTGGCTGTCGTAGATCCGGAACTGATGGCAACCGTTCCCCCCAAGTTCACCGCCTATCAGGGCTTCGACGCGCTGTTTCACGCCACCGAATGCTATATATCCGCCGCAGCCAACCCCATGGGGGATATGTATGCGCTCACGGCGATTGAGCATATCGGTAAATATCTAGCACGGGCGGTGAAGAATGGTGGCGACCGAGAAGCAAGAGCGGGCGTGGCCTTTGCCAATACCCTGTCCGGCGTGGTGATGACAGTGAGCGCCTGCACCAGCGAGCACTCTATGGAGCATGCGATGAGCGCCTATCACCCGGAACTGCCCCATGGCGCGGGTCTTATCATGATCTCCAAAGAGTATTATACATGGTTCATCGACCATCACGCCTGTGACGAGCGGTTTGTCCGTATGGCGAAAGCTTTGGGCATGGCCGAAGCCAAGGAACCGATGGACTTTGTCAAGCGGTTGGGGCAGCTTCAAAAGGAATGCGGCGTAGAAAACCTTAAAATGTCCGATTACGGTATCCGGAGCGACGAGTTTATGACCTTAGCTGAAAATGCCCGCGCTACCATGGGCGGCCTGTTCGCATGTGACCGGGTTCCGCTCAGTGCCGGGGAATGTGCGGGAATCTATGAGCGTTCGTATGCATGTGGCCAATAAAATACACGCAATTATTTAAGAAATCCAGCAGGCGGATGCGGAACAAATGCTGCTATAAAGTGGAAACTGGATGAAACGCTATGCGTTTCCATGAATTAGAATAAAATAGTGAAATCCTCTTGACAAAAATCATAAACTGGTGCATACTATGGTTATCAAGATTGTACACTTTGTATAGTTGGCAGGACAAAAGGAGGGTGCGTTATGAATCAGAACTTAGTTATCACGATAGGCCGTGAATATGGCACAGGTGGTCGGGAAATCGGCCAGAAATTGGCCCTCCGTCTGGGCATTGCGTTCTACGACCGCGAGCTCATCACGCGCGCAGCCAAGAAAACCGGCTTTGATGAAAAGCTGTTTGAACAGCTCGACAAGCGGGCCACCAACAGCTTCCTGTATTCGCTTACCATGTTTGGTTCGGTCGGCCTGAACGGCATGAGCCTGACCGATCAGCTTTATCTGGCGCAAGCCAACACCATCCGCGAACTCGCGGAGGCGGGCCCCTGTGTTGTCGTTGGCCGCTGCGCCGACCACGTCCTACGGGATTTTGAAAACCGGTTCGATTTCTTCATCCATGGTTCCATCGAAGACCGCGTCAAACGCATACAGACCTGCGGCGATTACGAGATCGAAGGCAAAACGCCGGAGGCTGCGCTCGAAAAGATGGATAAACAGCGTTCTACTTATTACAACTACTACACCGGCAAGGTGTGGGGCAAGTGCGACCATTACGACCTTTGCATCAACGCGGGCCGTCTGGGCGTGGAAAATGCAGTGGAAGTCATTATGTCCTATGTTGATAAGCTCAAGAAGTGAGCGTATCATAAAGAAGAGAGAAGAGAAGAACGTGAAGGCCGCGCCCCATTGGGGCGCGGCCTTCGCGCATTTTATCGCCATTTGATGCGAAATTGCAGGGGGGTAAGGCCGGTGCCTTTGCGAAAGGCCGAAACAAGGTGGGAGGTGCTGCAAAAACCACATGCTTCGGCGATCTCCTCAACGCTGCGGGAGGTGGTGGTCAGCTGCTCCTTGGCCGCGCGCAGACGGACGTTCAGTAAATATTGGTGCGGGGTGACCGCGCGGTATTCCTTGAATTTGCGCAGATAATAGCACGTGCTCATGGCGGCCCGGTGGGCAAGCTGCTCTACCGAGGTGGTTTTATCCGCAAAGTGCGTATCCATATATGCGGCGGAGGACTGAATCGCTTGTTCCAACTCGCTCTTGGGGCTGGCGTTCGCCATGATCGCCAAATGCGCCAGCAGATCGTTCAGCGCGACGGAAAGCATGTGCGGTTCGTCTACCTTGCGGCGAATTACGGTGAGCACGCGCTCGCAGCAGGTCTCTATCGCGGCGCTGTGGGCGATGGGCAGCACAAAGCCTTGGCTTTGCAGGATCAGCTGGGTATAGGCTTCGCTTCCGCCGCCGACCATATGGAACCAGCGCATGCGCAGGTCGTCCGTCACGGCGTAATAGCGGTGCGGCGTACGGCAGTCGAGCAGCAGGATCGCGCCGGAGGGCACGGTCTTGTGCTGGCCCAAATATTCGCAGCCAAGCTCGCCCGCGTCCACAATGATGATCTGGCAGGCATGGAGCGGCTCGTCTCGCTGTACCACATACTGGCGGTCGCAGTGGTAGATCCCGGCGTGCGGCGCATGGCAAAGGTTAGCGGCGGTAAAGGCATCCGGTTCGCGGTAAAAGCGGATGGAATCGGGCAGTACGCCAACGTCCTTCAGCATAAAGAAAACCTCCCTTTCGCGCTTCCATAAAACAGTATAATTTTTTGATGTTTTATATCAAGATTATGTAGTGATTTCTGATAGTAAATATTATACGATAGGGCTGCAAACAAAAGCAAGCAAAAAAGCACCGGTTTGCAGGCCTTTTTTCTGATTGTCCATTGGTAAAAAGAAGAGCACACGGAAAAGATGCCAATATCATTTCTTGATATAACGAAGAGGAAAATTTGAGAGAGCGATCATTTGGGAGGAATATGACATGAAAGAAATTCGCATTGGTTTGATTGGCGCGGGCTGGATGGGCAAGGCGCACACCACCGCGTTCCACAACGCAAAAATGATTTTTGGCGACGATATGCCGGTGTTTGAGCTGGTGAGCGACGTGAGCGAGGAGCAGGTTTCGGCCTTTGCCGAAAGCATGGGCTATAACCGCCATACCACGAATTGGATGGAGGTTGTGACCGATCCGAACGTCGATCTGGTCGATGTGGCGACGCCGAACTCCATGCACTTTGAAATGGCAAAGGCGGCGCTTGAGCATGGCAAGCACGTGTTCTGCGAAAAGCCGCTCAGCCTTTCGGCGGAACAATCCCGCATCCTTGCCGATCTGGCGAAGGAGAAGGGCGTGGTCAACTACTGCGGATTTTCCAACATAATGAACCCGGCCAACCAGTATGTCAGAGAGCTGATCCAGTCCGGCCGTCTGGGCAAGATCATGCGCGTACACGCTACATACGATCAGGATATGCTGCTCGATCCTTCGATTCCGCTGGCATGGCGCCACATCAACAAGCTGGCTGGTTCCGGTGCGCTTGGCGACCTGTGCAGCCATCTGCTTTCGGTTTCACAGATGCTGATGGGCGATATGGACGAAGTCAGCGCGGTACAGTCCATCGTCATTCCGGAGCGCCCGCTAAAGCCCGACTCCACGGAGATGGGCAAGGTCGAGAACGACGACCTGATCACTTTCTTGGTAAAATACAAAAACGGCGCGATCGGCGATTTTTCATCCTCCCGTGTGGCGACCGGCCGCAAGAATTATTTCTACTATGAGATACAGGGAACAGAGGGCACGGTCGTGTACGATTTACAGCGCATGGGCGAGGTGCAGGTCTACTTCAAGGCCGACGCCGACCGAGACAACGGCCGTGACTGCGGCTTCCGCACCGTACTGCTCAACCCGGAGCACGAGGGCTTTAAATGGTTCCAGCCCGCGGGCGGCATTGCGATCGCTTTCGACGATATGAAGACGCTGCAGGCGCACGCGCTGATGCAGGCGATGCACGGCGCATCCTATCTCTGCGATTTTGAAATGGGCGCCAAGGTGGACGGCGTGATCGGCGCGGTGCTGAAGAGCGTGCGATCCGGCCAGTGGGAAAAGTGCTGAGGAGGAAAAAGCATGTTTAATAACGTAAAGCTCGGCATCGCGCCGATCGGTTGGACGAACGACGATATGCCGCAGCTCGGCGGGGAGCTGACCTTTGAACAGATGATCTCGGAAGCAAAGCTCGCGGGCTTTGAAGGCACCGAGGTCGGCGGCAAATTCCCGACCGACCCCAAGGTGCTGAACAAGGCGCTCAATCTGCGCGGCGTCAAGATCGCCAGCCAGTGGTTTTCCAGCTTCCTGTGCTCCTCGCCCTATGAGGAAAACGAAAAGGCGTTTCTAGAACAGCTGGACTTTCTTGAGGCGATGGGCGCGAGCCGCATCAACGTATGCGAATTGACCCGCTGCCTGTTCGCCGAGGAATGCTCGATGTTTGGCGACAACAAGCCGGTAGCCACCGACGAGGAATGGCAAAAGCTGTGCACCGGCCTTAATAAGCTGGGTAAGATCGCGGCGGACCGCGGCTTTAAGCTGTGCTTTCACCACCATATGGCGACCGTGGTGCAGACCTTTGCCGAGACCCGCCGCCTGATGGAAAATACCGATCCGCGCTATGTATGGCTGTGCTATGATACGGGTCACTTCACCTTTTCGGGCGAGGACGCGGTCGAGGCGGCTAAGGCGTTCGGGCCGCGCATCGGCCATGTGCATCTGAAGGATATCCGCCGTGACAAGATGCAACAGGCCTATGCCGAGGGCTTTAAATTCCGCAAGGCCGTTTTGGAAGGCTGCTTCACCATTCCGGGCGATGGCTGCGTGGATTACCCAGGCGTGTTTGCGGCGCTGCGCGACGCGCATTATGAAGGCTGGTTTATCGTTGAGGCTGAGCAAGACCCGGCCAAGGCCAATCCGTTTGAGTATGCGCTCATGGCGTGTGATTATATCCGCCGTACGGCGGAGCTGTAAGGAGGGCTGACCGTGAAAAAGATTCGCTTTGGTATCATTGGCATTGGCAGCATGGGGCGGCAGCATCTGACCGATCTGCAGCGCAACCCGAACGCGGAAGTGATTGCCGTTTGCGCCCGCACCGAAAGCAAGGTCAAGAAAACGCAAGAGGAATTCGGTATTCCCTACGGCTATACCGATCTGGATGAGATGCTGCGCAATCCCGAACTGGACGCGCTTGTCATTGCAACCGGCGCGGACGCGCACAAGGAAGCCTGCCTTGCGGCTTTAAAGGCAAAGAAACATATTTTCTGTGAGAAACCGCTGGCCAAGACGGTGGAGGACTGCGAGGAAATAGAAAAAGCGGTCGATGAAAACCCGGACTTGTGCTTTACCGTAGGTTTCATGCGCCGTTTTGATCCCTCCTACGCGGAAGCGAAACAAAAGATCCGCGCGGGCGAGATCGGCAAGCCGATTCTGTTCAAGGGCGTATCGCTCGACCCGGCCAGCGTGCTGGACGCGCATCTGGAAGGGGTTAAAAAGGGCATTTATGTGCCGTGGTTTATCGAGATGGGCAGTCACGACGCCGATCTGGCGCGCTGGTTTTTGGAGGGAGACCCGGTAGAATCCTTTGCGACCGGCGATGCGTATGTTTGCACTGGCCTTGCCGCGTATAACGACTATGACAACGGTTTTTCGCTGACCAAGTTCAACAACGATTCGACCGCGTTTATTCAAGTGGGCCGCACGGCGACGTGCAGCCATGTGGAGAGCGAGATCGTCGGCACCAAGGGTACCATCCGCGTCAATTCCGTGCCGCGTAAAAACTATCTTTCCTCGTTTACGGACGCGGGCTATGTAGAGGAGTGTCAGGAAAGCTTTATCGCGCGCTGGGGCGACGCTTTCGCGGGCGAGATGAATGACTTTGTCGACTGTGTGCTGACCGGCCGCAAGCCGGAGACCACCGCGCACGACGGCACCATGAGTTTGAAATTCTGCTTACAGCTTCATCAGGCGTATTTGGACGGCAAAAAATAAGAAGGGACGCGAGCAATGATGCAAAAGAAGGAAATCGCGGTCGGCGTGCTCGGCGCATGCGGCAACATCGGCCGGACGCACGCGCACAATATTGCGACCTATGTGGACGGCGCGCGGCTGACCGCCGTATATGATCTGGACGCGGAAAAAACAACGGCCTTCGCAGAACCATACGGCGCAAAGGTCATGGACAGCGCGGAGGCGCTGATCGCTTCGCCTGAGGTGGATGCGGTGCTGATCGCTTCTTGGGACGGCACGCACGCCGATCTGGCGGTGAAATGCATTGAGGCGGGCAAACCGGTATTTTGCGAAAAACCGCTTGCCACCACGCTGGAGGATGCAAAAAAAGTCGTGGAGGCGGAGCGGGCGGCCGGTAAGCGGCTGGTACAGGTGGGCTTTATGCGCCGCTTTGACCCGGATTACATCAAGATGAAAAAAATACTGGATTCCGGCGAGCTGGGCGCGCCGCTGATGGCGCACTGCATCAGCCGTACGCGCAGCCATCCGGCGCACCATACCACGGCGCAGCATATCACCAACATCGCCATTCATGAGATCGACATCTGCCGGTGGCTGCTGGGCGAGGATCTAAGCGAGGTCTCGGTGCGCTTTCCACGGTCCACGCAGTTTGCCGGTCCCGAACTGAAAGACCCGCAGCTGGTGCTGATGCAATCCGAAAGCGGCGTGCTGATCGATGTGGAGGTATCGGGCAACAGCTATTACGGCTACGAGATTTTGTGCGAGTTGGTCTGTGAAAAGGGCACTATCCGCCTTCCGGTAAGCGCGGAACCTCTCGTACGGTCGTATCTACAGTGCGCGCAGGCCATTCCGGAGGATTGGACAAACCGCTTTGTCACAGCCTACCGCGCGGAATTACAGCACTGGGTGGATCACCTGCGCGGCCTTGTCGCCGAGCCGGGGCCGGGCACGCAAGACGGCTACGCGGCCTGCGTGGCGGCGGGAGCCCTCATCCACGCGCAGCAGACTGGGCAATGGGAGCCGGTGACCGCGTAGAACAAACAAAGCAAGACCGTCGGTTTAAACCGACGGTCTTGTTTGCCTTAGAAAAAAACAGCGAGGCTGGACTGCGCCAGACTCGCTGTTATGTAATTTATGCAGTGACCGAGGACTTGCGCATGGTGCCGCTCAGCGGTTTCCAGATGATTAGGGAGATTGCATAGTCGATCATAGAGTGAACAAAAGAACCCACGCACACGAGCAGTAGTACAACGCGGATCAGCTCGCCGCCGGACAGGGTAGCGGCATAGAAGGGAATAACAATCAACGCTTCACACACACCATGGATCAGGCTGGTCCAACAGCCGAAAACAGTAAGCTTAAGACCACGATTTTCGACCGGCTGATGAAAATCAACAAGTTCGGGACGCTTGCGCAGATAAATCGCACCAGCAGCCGCAAAAATGATATGAGACAGTGCACGTAGTACAACCGGCAACGGGAAACCGCCAAGGAAAAAACCGAGTGTAGTGCCGAGCGATACCGCAACGCCGACAGCGGGGGAAATGAACATCGCCAGAAATACAGCTACATGGCTGGCCAACGTGAAGGACATGGGATCGAGGCGAATCTTGATGGGAGAAAACATTGGAATGATAATGCCGATCGCGCAGAGCACGCCGGCGAGTACCAGATGGTACAGGCTCTTGCTTTTCGTCATAATGTTTAAATTCCTTTCCGATCTTTTGTTACTGTAGCCTAGTATACAGCAAAATAAAACACCTGTCAAGACACCTATAAAAGAAAAAATACACGGTTGCGGCGGACGGTGCGCTGTGTTATAGTAAGGGCGGAAAGGATGGACTTTCAGCATGATTTCGATCGATCGATTTGAAGAGATATTGGGTCTGCTCGCGGAAGAGCTGCCCGCGGCGTTTTATGAGGAGCTCAACGGCGGGATCATCGTCGATCCCGGCCGTTTGCTGCATCCGGCGGATCAGGACGGCAGCCTGTATATTCTGGGCGAATACCGGATAGACCCGGCTATGGGCAAGTATATCGTGATGTTTTACGGTTCCTTTCGCCGGGTGTTCGGCGATCTGGACGAACAGGCGCTGACCGAGGAAATGCGAAAAGTGCTGCGGCATGAATTCCGCCACCATGTGGAAGGGCGCGCGGGCGTGCGCGATCTGGAGGTGTGGGATGAAGAGCAGATCGCGGCCTATCGCGCGGCGAAAAAGGACGAGCTTTAAAAAAGCCGCCGGCCCATGACGGGTCGGCGGCTTTTTTTAAGTTTCGGAAAGAAGGAAGCCCTCGCCGCGAAGGCCTTCGACAACACGGTCCAGTGTCTGCTGATCCGGCGCGCGCAGGGTATGCAGGTGGATGCCGCCCGTCAGGTCGCATAGTGGGCGGGCGCCGGAGGAAAGAATCTTATCATGGAACGCATCCGCGTCGAAGCGGGAAAAAATCCGCAGCGGCGCGCAGATCTCGCCGTAGACCGAATGCTCGACCGTTACATCGATCAGCGCGCCGCCCAGATCGACAACGGTATAGAGCTCTTGCATCATACGCTCGTCGCCGTGGCGGCACACCACGCTGCACGACGCATACGCGGGCACGGCGGGCGGCGCTTCCAGCACATAGCCGCGCGGCGTGGCAAGCACGCATAGGCCGCCTGCGCGCAGCAGGGCGATATCGCCCACGATGATCTGCCGGCTGACGCCGCACTGCGCCGCGAGCGCCGTGGCCGAGACCGGATCCTTTGCATCAGAGAGCAGATGGGTGATATGCTGGCGGCGTTCGGCTGCGTTCATGTGCGGTTTCCTCCCTTTGTTGCCTGTGGCTTGCGCTATCTTACCTTATCATAGCAAAAAGCAAAGGACTATGCAAGCATAGTCCTTTGCGGTCAGATGAAATTAGGCGAGCAGGTAAACATCGGCATAGCTGACGCCGAGGTCGTACGCACGCTCATGGGAACCAACGAATACGTCAATCTTGTTGCTCTTGATCGCTCCGCCGGTATCCTCGGCGATGAAGACGCCGTAGCCGTCGATATAAACGCGGCTGCCAAGCGGGATGATCGAGCTGTCCACCGCGATGGTGCGGCCTTCCTCTGCGTAGGTGCCGGAAGCGGTCTTGCCGCTGTCGTTGCCGTTGCAGATCGCGCAGGGGCAGTAGAAGGTGAGCTTGTAGTTGCCGAGCGACGTGGCGTTGTTCTTAACGACGCTGTCGGCCGTAAGGGAAGAGGAGTAGGCAACGGTCTTAGCAGCGATGGGATCGTTCAGCAGCGCGCTGTACGCCTGCTCGGATTGCTGCTTGGCCTGTGCCGCGGCCTTTGCTTCGGCTTCCGCCTTGGCCTTTGCAGCCGCTTCGGCCTTTTCCTTGGCTTCGGCTTCCGCCTTGGCCTTGTTCAGCGCTTGCTCGGCAGTAAGGACTTCGTCGCTCGTCAGCGCGTTGCCGACAGTGGAATTCAGATTTGAGGTGAGCACGGCGGTGGGTACCGGCGCGTCCGTCGTGGACACAGCAGCGGCGCCGACTGTCGCCAGAGAACTGATCGCCACCGCGGCGGCAAGCAGCTTCACTGCATGCTTTCTCAAGGTCGTAGTCATTGAAACACTCCTAAATCGTCGTGAGAACCCGCGTGGTCGCGGCACCGTGTTACCGATTTGTTCTCAGGTTGTTACTGTTTTGTTGTCGGTCTGTTTCCGATCTGTAACCAATGATACTGCATCGGAGCTGATTTGTCAAATGGTTTTGAGGAAATTAGTGTAATGTGCACAATAGTTTTTCGGTCGTGGACAGAAAGCTGTGAAGGCTTCTAAAGTTTTCAGCATATTCGATAAGAAAATACATCCAAAATTTATCCAGTTGAAAAAATACCGGGATGTCGAATCGGCCGGATTTCGCAGAAGGTCCAAGGTATAGGACGGCGAAAGGCAGACGATACTACATTTAGAAAGCAGCCCTGCGTGGAATATCCGCTTTACGGTCCGCCGGACAGAAATTTCTTTACAGTCCCTTTCGGTTGTGGTATGCTAATAATAAGTGTTTGCAGGCTGCGTACGGAATGTGCCGCGGTTTTCGTGGTAAAACCAGCCTGTGTTGTCACTGTTTGATATGATTTGAAAGAAAAGGTGAAGAAACGGGAATTTTCACCTTTTTGAAATGCGGGCAGGAACCCGCTTCGATCATGAAATTAATTTTTAATATAATAAGGAAAGTGATAGTTCTATTATGAAAGAAAAACTGAAAATCATACCGCTCGGCGGCCTCAACGAGATCGGCAAGAACATGACGGTGATCGAGTACGGTAACGACATGCTGGTCATAGACTGCGGCATCGCGTTTCCGGACGACGACATGCTGGGCGTCGATCTGGTCATCCCGGACACGACGTATATCAAGCGCAATCTTGCAAAGCTGCGCGGCTACGTCATCACCCACGGTCATGAGGACCACATCGGCGCGATTCCGTATGTGCTGCGCGAATGCAACGCGCCGGTCTATGCGACTAAGCTGACCTGCGGCATCATCGAGGCGAAGCTGTCCGAGCACCGCATGCCGCAGAAGGTAAAGCTCAGCCGTGTGCGCGCGGGCGATACGATCAAGCTTGGTTGCTTTAAGGTGGAATTTATCCACACCAACCACTCGATCGCGGATTCGGTCGCGCTTGCCATCACCACGCCGCTTGGCGTGCTGTTCCACACGGGCGACTTCAAGATCGACCTGACGCCTGATTTGGGCGAAATGATCGATCTGGTCCGCATCGGCGAGCTGGGCAAGAAGGGCATCCTCGCGCTGATGAGCGATTCGACCAACGTCGAACGTCCGGGCTATACGCCGAGCGAAAAGACCGTGCGCAAATCGCTGGAGAAGTTCATCATGGAGAGCGATCAGCGCATCATTATCGCGACGTTCGCCTCGAACGTATCGCGTTTGCAGCAGATCCTCGACATCGCCGCGCTGGCGGGCCGCAAGGTCGCGGTATGCGGCCGCAGCATGGAGAAGATATCCTCGGTCGCGACAGAGCTCGGTTATTTACAGGACACGGGCAAGACGATGATCGATATCAGCGATATCCGGCGTTATCCGCGCAACCAGCTGATCATTGTATCCACCGGGTCGCAGGGCGAGACCATGTCCGCCCTTTACCGCATGGCCTACGGCAGCCACAAGCAGGTCGAGGTTTCGGCGGGCGACCGTATCCTGATCGCCGCTTCCGCCATCCCGGGCAACGAAAAGTCGGTCAACAATATGGTTAACGAGCTCTACAAGCAGGGGGCGGAGGTCATTTATGACCGCTCGGCCGCGATTCACGTATCCGGCCACGCCTGTCAGGAAGAGCAAAAGCTGATGATCGGCCTTTGCAAGCCGAAGTACTTCATTCCGGTACACGGCGAATACCGCATGCTGGTGCAGCACGCGAACATTGCGCGCGAAATGGGCGTCAATCCGAAAAATGTTCTGATCTCCGAGATCGGGCGGCCGATCGAGATCGGCGAGGGCACGGCCCGGCTGGCAAATCCCGTGCCCGCCGGACGGCTTCTGGTGGATGGCCTTGGCATCGGCGACGTGGGCACCGCGGTGCTGCGCGACCGCAAGCATCTGTCCGAGGACGGCCTGCTCGTTGTGGTCGTCACGGTGGACGCGACGACCGGCGTGGTGATCGCCGGGCCGGATATCGTGTCCCGCGGCTTTGTCTATGTCAAGGAAGCCGAGGATCTGATGGAAGAGCTGCGCAAGCTGTCGCAGGCGGCGCTCGACCGCTGCGCCACCGAGGGCGTGCGCGAATGGAACGGCCTGAAGAGCGCGATCAAGGGCGACCTGAGCGATTTCCTCTTCAAAAAGACCAAGCGCAGCCCCATGGTGCTGCCGATCATTATGGAAATATAAAAGATTCAAAAAGGCGGCCGCATGGCCGCCTTTTTTGTGCATAGACAGGGGAAGGCTTTTTTGATATACTTACCTTATTATATATAAGGAAGCAGGGATGGGCAGATGCCGATCAAACAGATATGGGGCATGTATTGGAGCGCGGCGGGAACGACGGAGACGATCGTGCGCACGGCGGCGCGGGAAATTGGCGAACGGCTCGGCGCGCCGGTCCAGTATTATGATTTTACGGAGCCGGCCGCGCGGGAGCGCGCGCCCGCTTTTGAGAAGGATGATCTGGTGGTGTTCGGCACGCCGACCTATGCGGGGCGGGTGCCCAATCTCCTGCTGCCGTATGTGAAAACCGTGCGGGGCGGCGGCGCGCTGGCCGTGCCGCTCGTCACCTTTGGCAACCGCGACTTTGACGACGCGCTGATCGAGCTGCGCGACCTTTTAGAGGAAGACGGGTTCCGGCCGTTTGCCGCCGGGGCGTTCGCCTGCCAGCACGCCTTTTCCGAAACGCTGGCCGCCGGGCGGCCGGATGAGGACGACCTCGCGGCTTTGCGCCGGTTTTCCGCGCAGGCCGCTGAAAAAGCGCGCGCGGGCATGGATGGTCTGGTCGCGGTCGCGGGAACGCCAAAGCCGTACCGCGGCTATTACCAGCCGCGCGACCGCGCGGGCAACCCGATTGATATCCGCAAGGTAAAGCCCAAGACGAGCGACGCGTGCGACAACTGCGGCCTGTGCGCGGCGCTGTGCCCCATGGGTTCGATCGATCCGGACGATGTGCGGGAGATTCGCGGAATATGCATAAAGTGTTGCGCTTGCGTGAAAAAATGCCCGCAAAACGCCAAGTATTTTGACGATCCGGGCTACTTATACCATAAAAGCGAGCTGGAAGCCGCTTATGCGCGCCGCGCGGAAAACGCGGTGTTTCTCTAAAAGACGGTCATAAAGCAAAGGCGCGTTGCATACAATGATGCGACGCGCCTTTCCTGTGACCTTTTTTATTTCGCCTGATACATACCAATCTTTTGCAGTTCCTTGATCATGTCCTCCACGGTCTCGCCCGCGACCTGCAAACGGGATGCGGAGCCGGGTTCCGCCTCGGAAAAGGTATCCCACGCGGTGACGAGCTTGGCGGTGGGGGCCACGCCGAATTGCTGGAGCAGCGGGAAGAAACGGGGCAGCTTGGTGCTGTAAAGGGACAGCACCTTGTACTTTTGCACGAACAGTTCTTCCTCCGTTTCGTGCGAGGCGATCGCAAAGGAGGAGAGGCCGTCCTGATAGAGCAGCTCGCCGTAGCCGCCGAGTACGGTTTCAAGCTGCGATTTGGTCATGCCGTCCAGATAATAGACGAGGTTTTCGTTATCCGCGTCCGGGTGGACGGCGAGAAAAAGCGGTTCGGGAAGCAGCTCGTAAAAGGCCTGTACAAAGGCGGGCAGTTTTTCAAAGCTGAGGTTCATGGTCAGGGTATCGCCGGCGAGCTCATATTCCTCGCGCAGTCGCTCGGGATGGGGAACGGTGACGCCGGAGGCGGTTTCAAACATAAGGGCTTCTCCTTTATAATCGTGTGGTCTTGTTTTTTACGATGGGGACAGGCGGATGCTGATCTCGCCGGTGGAAAGCGTGTGTGTTTGCCCCGCGTCGTCGCGGACCAGCAGGTGCCCCTCCTCGGTCAGGCCCACGCAGACGGCGTGGTACTGCGTGGCGGGGCTGTGCACGGTAACCGGTTTGCCGAGGCAGCACAGGCGGCTGCGGTACGCCGCGATCAGCGCGGCGGTGCCGCCTTCGCTCAGCAGGCGGATGCCGCGTTCGAACGCGCCGAGCAGGGCGGCGGCCAGCGCGGCGCGGCGCGGCGCGGCGGAAAATTCGCTGAGCGCCCCGGCAACCGCGCGTACCTCCTCCGGCCACGCGGGGCTGGGGAACAAATTGATGCCGAAGCCGGTGACGACCGCGTCCACCGCGCCAGTCTCGCCTTCGATCACGGCCTCGGTCAGGATACCACAGAGCTTTTTTCCTCCATCAGCACGTCGTTGACCCATTTGATTCCGGGGGTGAAACCGGCGGTCTGCTCGATCGCTTCGCAAACCGCGACGGCGGCTGCCACCGTGACAAAATGCAGCTTGTCCAGCGGAAAGCGGGGATGCATCAGCACGCTGATATAAAGTCCGGAGCCGGGCGGCGAAGCGAACGACCGGCCCAGACGGCCGCGCCCGCCCGACTGCTCAAGCGCGATCAGCGTAAAGCCGTGAGGCTTTGCCGTATACTCCTGCTTGAGTACCGTGTTGGTGGAGGTAAGGCTGGGCATAACGAGCAGCTCGCGGCCAAAGGCTTCGGTCTCCAGCAGCGCGCCTACACCGGCGGCGGTCAGGCTGTCGTCCTCGGTGCGGAGCAGATAACCGCCGCCGGGCGCGGCGTCAATCGCTACGCCCGCTTCCCGCAGCGCGCCGACCGCCTTCCACACCGCGGCGCGCGAAACGCCGAGCGTGCGGGCGAGCGCGGCGCCGGATATTTGTTCGCCGCGCGCCTCCTCCAGCGCTTTCAGTACCGCATCTTTGACAGACATAACATTGCTTGCCCCCTTATAAAACGATATTCCTATTGTAAACCAAAGCGGTAAATTGTACAATGGGAAAAGTGGAGATTGGGAGGAAGGACATTGAAGACCAAAAAGGAGATCATAAGCGCGCTGGCGCGCACAGAGGACGACCGGCTGCTGTTGGCGCAGGTATTGGACAAGGCGCAGGAGTGCGAGACCCGCGGCTACCTGACGCACACGCGGTTTTTGAACATGGCCGAGCGCGCCATGGCGGAGGCGGCGGCGCGCCAAATGGGCGGCGGCGCGTTGTTCTGGGGCGGCTACGAGGGGGCCGAGCGAGCCATGGCCGTGTTTTATCCCGATTATCTGGATGAGGAAAGCGCCAAACAGGCCGCGCCGGTCGCGTTGCTGAGGGCGCACAAAAGGCCGGGGGACGAGCTGACGCACCGCGACTATCTGGGCGCGCTGATGGGCTTGCAGATCGACCGGGCGATGATCGGCGATATCGTGGTGCATGAAGCGGGCGCGGATTTATTGGTAAGCGAGGAGATCGCGGATTTCTTGCTCATGCACTTTGATAAGGCGGGCCGCAAACGGATCGAATTGACGCGCGAGCCGATCGAAAGCCTGCGCATTTCCGAGCAGCGGGAGGAGGAAGGGCAAGGCTCGGTGGCGTCGCCCCGGCTGGACAGCGTGATCGCGCTTATCTTCGGCCTGTCCCGCGCGAACGCGCAGGCGGAGATCGCGCGGGGAACGGTGTTCGTCAATGGAGCGCCCTGCCTGAAAGATGAGCGCGAGCTGCGCGAGGGCGACCGGCTGACCGTGCGCGGCCGCGGCAGGGCGCGGATCGTGTCGTTTGGAGGAATCAGCCGAAAAGGCCGCTTATTTGTCACCTATGCAAAAAGTGTGTTATAAACGGCCTGTTAAGGTTTTTTTTAGGGATTGTCACGTTTCGCAAACTATGCTATACTAAAGTCAGGAACTTTGAGGGGTGGTTGCATCCATGAAAAAAAGATTGATAGCCTTTATGCTATCCGCATCACTGATGGTCGGTCTGGCTCCTGCGGCCTTTGCCGCGAGCGATATCGACAAGCACTGGGCGAAAACCTATATTGAATATTTAAATGAAGAGGGCGTGTATAAGCCAAGCGCGACGACCGGCGACTTTGAGCCCGACCGGGATATGACGCGCGCTGAATTTATGCGCTATATTAACCGCGCGTTTCATTTTACCGAGACCGCGGCCATCAATTACGACGACGTAAAGAGCAACGCGTGGTACTACGATACCGTGCGCATCGCGGCCAAGTACGGTTACATCAACGGCGTGGGCGACAACAAGATGGAGCCCGAAGGCCCGGTTACGCGTGAACAGGCCGCGACGCTGATCGGCCGTCTGTTCAAGGCGGACCCCGGCGATATCGATCCGGAGTCGCTTTCCTTTACCGATAAGGACAAGATATCGAAATGGAGCGCGGGCTATATCAAGGCCGCGACCGATAAGGGCTTTTTGGCGGGCTATACGGACGGTTCCTTTAAGCCGGATCAGGTCGTGTCCCGCGGCGAAGTGGCTAAAATACTGTATTTCTACCTCGGCACCTCGCTGTCCACGGCCGGCAAGGCCTACACGGGAGCCGATCTGAAGAGCGATACCGCCAATGTGACGATTTCGGAAAACTGCACGCTGTCCGACGCGACGATCACTGGCGATCTGTACATCACCGAAGGCCTCGGGGCCGACGCTGTGACCCTCACAAATGTGAAGGTTGAGGGTTCTGTCATCGTGTCCGGTGGTACGGTTACAATGGTAAATACGACGAGCGATCACATGATCGTTTCGTCTCCGATGGGGCGCCTGCTGCAAGTAACTGCAACGGGCGCTAGCCATATCCGTGAGACCGAGATCGACTCCAACGCGACCCTTTACGAGCGCGGGCTGACGACGACCGGCTATGAAGGCTTTGCCAACGTAGCGGTGGACGGCGGCAGCCGCGTGTCGCTGACGCTGGACGCGGCGGTAAGCAACCTGCACCTTGCGGGCGAAGCTTCCGTCAACACGACCGCGGGCACCTCGATTTATCACCTGACGGCGGATAAGGCGGCATCCATCACGGGCTACGGCTCGATCTATCAGGCGGAGATCAATGTAAACGGCGTGACCATTGCAAAGGATATCGCGGTTTCCGGCTATACGCTCGCAAGCGGCGTGACCGCGAACATCGGCGGCGAAACGGTGAACACTTCTTCCGCCGCGAGCGTGACGCCTACCTCGATCTCGGTTGATTTAAACGATCTTTCGCCGCTGGGCGCGGCGGTCGATATTTCGCTGCCGACAGGCGCCAAGGTGCAAACCGTCACTTGCGACGGGCTGATCCTTTCGCCGTCGGTCGCCTATACGGAAACCGCGAACGGCATCCGCGTGCAGACTTCGTACCTTGCCACGCTGGCGCGCGGCAACCACACGCTGCTGATCACCTCGTCGGATGGACATAAGTATTCGATCGCCGTCGCGGTGACCAATTCCAACAGTCTGGCCGGCGCATCGGAGCTTTCGTTCGACCGGTACTATAAATCCGCCGGCTTTAAGGATTTGTCGCTTCGTCTGTCTTCAATCAACGCCGCGAGTGATATCCGTTCGGTCGTGCTGGGGCTGACCAATCTGGATTACGAGTTTGACAGCGCGACGCGCAGCATTATCCTGCGGCGCGGTCTGTTGGCGCAGCTGCCCGAGGGCCTGTATACGATCACGGTCAACCTGAAAACCGGCACCGAGGAGCAGGCGCAGCTGACGGTATCCGATTCGACGCCCTCCGGCTTGACGGCGCAGGTGGCCGAATACGACACCTTTGACCCGGTGGAGGTGAGCGTGCCGCTCGATCTCGATCGGCTCAATGTGCGCAGCGTGACCGCGATCCGGAACAACGCCGTGCAAACGCTCGTGCAGAATACCGATTATACGGTCGATAAGACGAAGATGACCTTTAAAAAGACAACGCTGGAGGCCTTCCGCCAGAGCAAGGGCCTTGTGGAGTTCACCATTACGATGAACGATAATTCAGTGGTGGTTCTGGTTGTCGACTACATTTAATACTATTATAAAGGCCGCCCCGCTTATCAGCGGGGCGGCCTTGCGTGATCGTATGCTGTTTTTACTCGGTCTTCCAGAACGCGACGGAGTAGGGGGGCAGTTCGCTGCCGCCGCCGAAATCGTGCATCTCGCCGGTGATCAGGTCGACGCCGCGGCCGGCGTTTGCGTTGAAGTGCGCGGTGAAGGGTTCGGAATCGATGTTGAGGGCGACGAGAACGCGTTCCTCCTCGCATACCCGCTCCCAGATACACTGTTTATTGGTGAGTACAAGCTGCTTGAAATCGCCGTAGCAGAGGGCCTTGCTCGCGCGGTGCGCCCCCGCCATGGCGGCGATCCGGTCGGTCAGGTCGTTCCATTCAGGCGCGTCGAAGGAGGGACGCAGCGCGTCGTCGCCATGCGATTTTTCTCCCGTAATGCCCCATTCGCTGCCGTAGTATACACAGGGAATGCCCGGCATGCCAAACAGCATGCCGTAGAGCAGCGGCAGGTGCTTAGGGTCGGACAGGATAGAGGCTGCGCGCGTCACATCGTGGTTATCGACAAAGGACAGCAGATGCTTGCCGCGGTAAAGCGTCCAGTTTTCCGGGCCGAACTGACGCAGCAGCGAATGCGTGATTTCAAACAGGTTCATGGAGTTGAGCGAAGAATACAGGCCCTTGTAGCATTCGTAATTGGTGCAGGAGTGCAGCATCTCGTTCCCGACAAATTGATTGTAATCGCCGTGGAGCAGCTCGCCGACAAGGAAAAAGCCGGGCTTCAAGCCGTCGCAAAACGCGCGCAGCTGCCGAATAAAATCCTTGTCCAAACAATAGGCGACATCGAGCCGCAGGCCGTCGATATCGAACTCGTCCACCCACAGGCGGATACAATCGAACAGATGCGCCACGACTTCAGGGTTTTGCAGGTTCAGGCGCACCAGCTCATAGTGGCCCTCCCAACCCTCGTACCAAAAGCCGTCGTTGTAATTCGAGTTGCCGTCGAACGAAATATGGAACCAGTCCTTGTAGGGGGAGTCCCGCTTTTTCTCCTGCACGTCGCGGAAGGCCCAGAAGCCGCGGCCGACATGGTTGAACACGCCGTCCAGCACGACGCGGACGTTATGCTCGTGCAGGGTATCGCACACCTTTGCAAAATCCGCGTTCGTGCCAAGGCGGCAGTCCAGCTTGCGGTAATCACGGGTGTCGTAGCCGTGCGAGTCGGATTCAAACAGGGGGGAGAAGTACACGGCGTCGCAGCCGAGCTTTTCGATATGCGCCGCCCAGTCGCCCACCTTGGCGATGCGTGGAACGGCGACACCGTCGTTTTCACGCGGCGCGCCGCAGAAACCGATCGGATAGATCTGATAGAACACGCTTTCGTATGCCCACATAAATTGATTATCCTCCTTTACAATTTGGGGATAGTTTAAGTATACTATGGATATTTGGAATTACAAGTAAAATGCCGAAAGAATATAATTTAACGAAAAAAACACTTGCGTGCGGCTGGGCGATATGGTAGAATATATCGGTAACACGGGCATTCCTCTGTCTGTTTCGCGGTGAAACGGGGTAAGAATGTCTAAGACGAAAGGATGACTTGAAAATGGATTTAGTCAAGGTACTGTCCGAGCAGCAGCTGAAAAGCGATCTGCCCGATCTGAAGATCGGCGACACCGTTAAGGTGCACGCAAAGATCAAGGAAGGTAACCGCGAGCGCATTCAGGTGTTCGAGGGTATCATTATTGCCAGAAAGCACTCCGGCGTCAACCAGACGATTACGGTTCGCCGCATTTCTTACGGCGTAGGCGTTGAGAAGACGTTCCCGGTGCATTCCCCGAACGTTGCGAAGTTCGAGATCGTGCGCCGTGGTAAGGTTCGCCGCGCCAAGCTGTACTATCTGCGCGGCAGAGTCGGCAAGGCTGCCAAGGTTGCGGAAAAGGTTTAATAGGATCAAACAAAACGGGGAGCTTTATGCTTCCCGTTTTTGTTTGTTTATCGGGCGGAAATGCCGCGTGAAGGCTTGCGTTTGCAGCATTTAAAAGCTATAATAACAAAGTATGTATTGTTTGGAGGACTGATTATGCAGGAAATACAGGAAAACGGCGCGGGCAAGCACGAAAAGCAGGAAGGCCGCTTCAAAAGCGAGTTGTTCGGCTGGGGCGAGTCTCTGCTGACCGTTTTGATCTTTTTTGTGATCGTTTTTACCTTTTTTGCCCGATTGATTGGCGTGGACGGTTCCTCAATGGTGCCGACGCTGCAGGATCACAACATCATGTTGGTGAGCAACCTGAATTATACGCCCGAAAAAGGCGATATCGTGGTTTTGAACAAGCCGAATTTTTATCACGGCCAGCCGATCGTGAAGCGCGTCATTGCGACCGGCGGCGATACGATTGAAATCAGCGCCGACACCGGCGATGTGATCGTCAATGGAACCGTGCTGGACGAACCTTATATCGCGGAGAAGATCAACACGTTCGAGCACTTGGGCGATATGACCTACCCGCAGACCGTGCCGGAGGGCTGTATTTTCGTGATGGGCGATAACCGCAACCACTCGTCCGACAGCCGACGGAGCGATCTGGGCATGGTGGATGAGCGCTATGTGCTCGGCCATGTGCTTTCGGTGCTGTTCCCGTTCAGCCAGTTTGGCTCGGTGGAGTAAGTATGAATATTCAGTGGTATCCCGGTCACATGACCAAGACCCGCCGGCAAATGGCGGAGTATATCAAGCAGGTGGACGCGGTGTGCGAGGTGGTGGACGCCCGCATCCCGCAGGTGTCCCGCAACCCGGACATGGAAGAGATCGCCGCGGGCAAGCCGCGCCTGATCATTTTAAACCGGATCGATCTGGCCGATCCCGCCGCAACGGCGTCGTGGGCTCGCTGGTTCCGTGAAAAGGGCTGGGCGGTCATAGAGACGGACAGTCGCTTGGGACAAGGCACGCAGGCGTTCGCGTCCGCGGTGCGCGCGCTGCTCGCGGATAAGATCGCGCAGTGGAACGAAAAGGGACAGATCGGCAAGTCGGTGCGCGTGATGGTGGTCGGCATTCCGAATGTCGGCAAATCCACGTTCATCAACCGTATTCTGGGCCGCAAGTCGGCCAAGGCGGCGGACAAGCCGGGCGTGACGCGCGGCAGCCAGTGGTTCCGTGTGGAAAGCGGCATCGATTTGCTGGATACGCCGGGCATACTCTGGCCCAAATTTGACGACGAACGCGTTGGCCTGCTGCTGGCGGTCACCGGCGCGATCAAGGACGATATATTGGATGTGGAAACGCTTGGCTGCAAGCTGATGGAGCTGCTCGCGGCGCGCGCCCCGGAGACGATCGCCGCGCGATATGGCGTGGCGGCGCCGGCGGACAGCGATTTTCCCGGCTATGATCTATTGCAACAGGCCGGTAAGAAGCGCGGCTTTTTGCTGCGCGGCGGCGAGATCGATACCGAGCGTATGGCGCGTATTTTGCTGGACGAGTTCCGCGGCGGCGTTTTGGGCCGCATCACGCTGGAAACACCGGAGGAATACGCATGATCTGGGAATATGAAGAACAGGCTGCGGCGGATGGTTACCGGGCGGTCTGCGGCGTGGACGAAGCCGGGCGCGGGCCGCTCGCGGGACCGGTGTGCGCGGCGGCGGTCATTTTGCCGCCGGGCCTTGTGATCGATGGCCTGAACGACAGCAAGAAGCTGACGGAAAAAAAGCGCGAAGCGCTCTACTCCGTCATTTGCGAGAACGCGGTCGCGTGGTCGGCGGCGCTGGTGGATGAGCAGGTGATCGATGAGATCAATATTTTACAGGCGACTTACCGCGTGATGCGGCAGGCGGTGGAGGGGCTTTCCGTTCCGGCGGATTTTGTGCTGGTGGACGGCAACCGCTCGGAAGGGCTGGCGGTACCGCACCGCTGTATCGCGGGCGGAGACGGCCTATCGCCCTCAATCGCGGCCGCGTCGATCATTGCCAAGGTGACGAGGGACCGGCTGCTGCGTCAGTATGACGAAACCTATCCCCAGTACGGCTTTGCAAAGCACAAGGGCTACGGCAGCCGGGCGCATTACGAAGCGCTGCTGCGATACGGCCCGTGCCCGATCCATCGGCGCACATTTTTGCGCAAGTTCTACGAGCAGCACCCGGAGGCGCCGCGATGAAGGGCGCATGGGGCGAGCGGCAAGCGCAGGCGTATTTGAAGCGCAAGGGCTACCGTATCGTGGAAACGAATTTTCGCACCCGGCTGGGTGAGATCGACATTATTGCGCGCGACGGCCCATATATTGTATTCGCCGAGGTGAAAACGCGAAGGGACAGCCGCTTTGCGCTGCCGCGCGAGCATGTGACGGCTGCCAAGCGGCAGCGCATTTGCGTCACGGCCGAACAGTGGCTGCAGCGAAACCCCGGCGCGGGGCAGCCGCGCTTCGATGTGATCGAGGTATACGGGGAGGAAGGCGCGGCCCCGCGGGATATCTGCCACCTCATAGACGCCTTTGGGGGATAGTATGAAGCTTTTTGACCTGCACTGCGACACGATCTATGAATGCTGCGAGACCGGCAAGGTCCTGCGGGAAAACGACCTGCACGTGAATTTGGCCGGCGCGCGGCGGTATACGCATTACGCACAGTTTTTTGCGCTGTTCTGCGGCGCGCGCGCGCCGAGCGCCGAGCTGGCGGCCGGTCGGGCATCGCTTTTGGATACGCCGCCAAACGAGCGCTTTGCCCGCATGGTAAAAACCGCGATGGGCGAATTTGAAAAAAACGCCGATTGGCTGACGTTTTGCCGTACATCGGAGGATTTGGCGCGCGCGGCGGCCGAAGGCAAGGCGGCGGCGTTCCTTTCAGTCGAGGGCGCAGAACTGCTGCCCGACACTCCGGACGGACTGGATTTGGCCTATGACGCGGGCGTGCGCCTGCTGACGCTGACATGGAATTACCGCAGCAAATTCGGCTGCCCGGCGTCGGTCGATCAAGCCGAGGGGCTGACGGAGGAAGGGCGCAAGCTGGTGCGGGATTGCGAACAAAAGGGGATTATTGTCGATGTGTCCCACCTGTCCGAACAGGGCTTTTGGGACGTATGTGAAACGGCGGCGAAGCCCTTTGTGGCCACGCACAGCGATTCGCGCGCGCTTTGCCGCCATCCGCGTAACCTGACCGACCGGCAGTTTGCCGCGATTGTTTCGGGGGGCGGTCTGGTGGGCGTCAACCTGTACACGCCGTTTTTGGTGCGTCAGAGCGATTCGGTCTTGGAGGACGCGCTCGACCATATCGAGCATTTTCTCGGCCTTTACGGCGAGGGCCATTTGGCGCTTGGCTGCGATCTGGACGGGTGCGACGAGCTGCCCGCCGGGGTGGGAGGTCTGGGCGACCTGTATAAGCTGGGCGAACTGATGCTGCGCAAGGGGTATAAGGAAAGCACCGTGAACGGGCTGTTTTACGACAATGCGTTCGCGTTTATAGAAAAAATGCTGTAATTAAAAATTCGGAGGTTTAACGTAAATGGAATATGTAAGCACGAGAGACAAGAGCCGTGCGGTCTCGTCGGCCTACGCGATCGCGAACGGCATCGCGCCGGACGGCGGCCTGTATTGCCCGACCGAATTCCCGTCGCTTTCCGCGGAGGATTGGCACGCGCTGGCGAAAATGGACTACAAAGGCCGCGCGGCCATGATACTCGGCCGGTTCCTGACCGATTTTTCGGCGGAAGAGCTTACGGACTTTGCCGCGAAGGCGTATGCGGATGAAAAATTCGGCGGCGCGAATACCGCGCCCGTCGTATCGCTCGCGGACGGCAAGCATCTGTTGGAGCTGTGGCACGGCCCCACCTGCGCGTTCAAGGACATGGCGCTGCAAATCCTGCCGCATTTGCTGACCGCGTCGCTCCGCAAGATCGGCGAAAAGCGCACCGCGTGCATCCTCGTCGCGACCTCGGGCGATACGGGCAAGGCCGCGCTCGACGGCTTCGCCGATGTGCCGGGCACCAAGATCATGGTATACTATCCGGAAAACGGCGTGTCCCCGATGCAAAAGCTGCAAATGAACACGCAGACAGGGGAAAACGTTGAGGTGGTCGCCATTCGCGGCAACTTCGACGACGCCCAGTCCGCCGTCAAGCAAATCTTTACCGATGCGGCGACGCGCGAGGCGCTGGACCGCGACGGTATGATGCTGTCCTCCGCCAATTCGATCAACTGGGGGCGGCTGGCCCCGCAGATCGCCTACTATATTTCGGCGTATTGCGATCTGCTCGCCGAAGGTAAGATCGCGCATGGCGATCAGATCAATATCTGCGTGCCCACGGGCAACTTCGGCAATATCCTCGCGGCGTACATCGCAAAGCAGATGGGCCTGCCGGTGAACAAGTTCATCTGCGCCTCCAACCGCAACAATGTGCTGACCGACTTTTTCAAAAAGGGCGGCAGCTATGATAAGAACCGCGCGTTTTACACCACCGCCTCGCCGTCGATGGATATCCTGATCTCGTCCAATCTGGAACGCCTGCTGTTCCTCGCCTCGGGACAGAACGACAAGCTGGTCGCCGAACTGATGGACAAGCTGGGGACCGAGGGCCGCTACGCGCTGACGGCGGAAATGTTCTCCGGTATCGCCGCGGATTTCGACGCGGGCTGCTGCGACGATGCCGAGACCGCCGAGACCATCCGCGCACTGTGGGAAAAGGAGCACTATCTGGCCGATACGCACACGGCGGTCGCCGTGCGGGTGTACGAGGACTACCGCGCGCGCACCGGCGACGAGACGCCGGTCGTCATTGCTTCCACCGCGTCGCCGTTTAAGTTCTGCCGTTCGGTGATCGAAGCGCTGGGCGGTTCGCTCGAGCGGGACGATGTGACGCAGCTCGGCGTTCTGGAACAGCTGACGGGCGAAAAGGCTCCCGCGCCGCTTGCCGCGCTCGCGGGCAAGACGCCGCGCTTTGACCGCGTGGTGGACAAGGAAGCGATCTTTCAGACAATCGAGCTGCTGAAGGCGCGGTAAGACGGATGGCGCTTTTTACGCTGGCCGATCTGCATCTCTCCACCGCCGTGCCCAAGTCGATGGATATATTTGGCGGCAGGTGGCAGGGCTACACGGAAAAGATCGTCAAAAACTGGCGCGCGCTGATCGCGCCGGAGGACACGGTCGTTCTGGGCGGCGATATCTCGTGGGGCATTAGCCTGAGCGAAGCGCGCACGGATTTTGAACTGCTCGAAAGCCTGCCCGGGCGTAAGCTCATTTTAAAGGGCAACCACGATCTTTGGTGGGAAACGGCGGCCAAGATGCACCGGTTCCTTGAGGAGCACGGCATGCAAAGCATCGATTTTCTGCATAATAACTGCTTCTTTTACGAAAACACCGCGCTGTGCGGCACGCGCGGCTGGCCCTTTGAGCAGGACTTTGCCGATCCGCACAACGAAAAAATATTCCGGCGGGAGCTGATGCGGCTGGAGGCCTCGCTCCGGCAGGGGGCCGCGGCCGCGCCGGAGGAGATCGTCTGTTTTCTCCATTACCCGCCGCTTTACGCCTCGTTTCGCTGCGAAGCGATCGTTTCCATGCTGCAAAAGTACGGCGTGCGGCGCTGTTTTTACGGTCACCTGCACTCGGAAAGCCTGCGGTACGCGGTGGAAGGGGTGTACGACGGCATCGAATGGCGGCTGGTTTCGGGAGATCATGTGGATTTTACACCGGTTTTGCTTAAAAAATAAAAAAAGTGTGGAAATCCGAAAGTATATCTGATAAAATAGATTGGATACAATCGAAGTATTGATAGTAAGGAGTTTGGCAACATGGAACTGAAAAAGACAGAAAAGCTGGAACACAGCATGGTGGAGCTGACCATCGCTGTTTCGGCTCAGGAGTTTGACGCCGCAAAGGATAAGGCGTTCAAGAAGTCCGGCAAGAACATTACGGTACCCGGCTTCCGCAAGGGCAAGGCCCCCCGCAAGATGATCGAAAAGCTTTATGGCGAAGGCGTTTTCTTTGAGGATGCTTTTAATATCGTATATCCGGACGCGATGGACATGGCGGTCAAGGAAGCCGGCATCGAGCCTGTGGGCCGCGCGGACGTCGATCTGGGCGACGCCGAGGAAGAAGGCGGCCTGACGATCGTGGCCAAGGTGCCGGTCGAGCCCGAAGTAGAGCTGGGCGAATACAAGGGCGTCGAAGCCGAGAAGGAGACCGTAAAGGTTCCCGCGGCCGACGTGAAGGCGGAGCTGACCCGTATGGCCGAGCGCGGCGGCCGCACCGAGACCGTTGACCGCAAGGCCAAGAAGAACGACACGGTCGAAATCGATTTTGAAGGCTTTGTGGACGGTACGCCGTTCGACGGCGGCAAGGCTGAAAACTACGAGCTGACGCTTGGCTCCGGTTCCTTTATCCCGGGCTTTGAGGATCAGCTGATCGGCGTGAAGGCCGGCGAGGAAAAGGACGTTGTCGTTTCCTTCCCCGAGGAGTACCATGCCAGCGATCTGGCCGGCAAGGAAGCCGTGTTTAAGTGCAAGGTGCACAAGGTGCAGGAGACCATTCTGCCCGAGATCGACGATGAGTTCGCCAAGGACGTATCCGAAACCAGCGAGACTCTTGACGACCTGAAGAAAGAGATCGCCGAGCGCCTGAAGAACGAGCGCCAGCAGGCCGCCGACCGCGACTTTGAAGAAAAAGTGCTGGACGCCGTACTGGAAAACATGAAGGCTGATATCCCGGAAGCCATGTATGAAAACCAGATCAACACGATCATTCAGGACTTTGGCTACCGCCTGCAGATGCAGGGCATGCAGCTCGACCGCTATCTGGCCATGAACAATATGGACATGACCACCTTCCGCTCGATGTTCCGCGATCAGGCCGAGCGTCAGGTCAAGGTGCGCCTTGCGCTGAAAAAGGTTGCCGAATTGGAGAACCTGACCGTTTCCGACACCGATCTTGATGAGCAGTATGCTAAAATGGCAGAGCAGTATGGCATGGAGGCCGAAAAGGTCCGCGCCGCTGTCAATGCCGACGCTCTCACGGCCGACATGAAGATCGACCGCGCGCTTGAATTCCTGACCACCAACGCCAAGGTTAAGAAGAAGGCCGCTGCCAAGAAAAAGGCGGACGACGCCGCCGAGGGCGAAGAGTAATTACAAAGCAGTTTCTTTTCAATAAGGAAAGGAGTCTTTTTTCGTGAGTTTGGTACCAATGGTCATTGAGCAGACCGGGCGCGGCGAGCGTTCCTACGATATTTATTCGCGTCTGCTCAACGATCGGATCGTTATGCTCGGCGAAGAGGTCAACGATGTGACGGCCTCGCTCGTCGTCGCGCAGCTCCTCTATCTGGAGGGGCAGGACCCTGATAAGGACATTTCGTTCTATATCAACAGCCCCGGCGGCTCTGTTACCGCGGGCATGGCGATCTTTGACACAATGAACTATATCAAGCCCGATGTATCGACCATTTGCGTCGGTCTGGCGGCTTCGATGGGCGCGTTCCTGCTGGCGGCGGGCGCCAAGGGCAAGCGCTTCGCGCTGCCCAACGCGGAGATCATGATCCACCAGCCTTCGGGCGGCGCGCAGGGTCAAGCCTCCGATATGAAGATCCATACCGATTGGATTCTCAAGACGCGCGACAAGCTCAACCGCATCCTTGCCGAAAACACCGGCAAACCGCTTGAGATCATCGCGCACGATACCGAGCGCGACAATTTCATGTCCGCGGAGGAAGCGCTGGAATACGGCCTGATCGACCGTATCTTCGATAAGAGATAAAAGCGATCGAAATGTCACAGTATTTTAGGGGTGCAAGATGCCAAATTTTGATGATGATAAGACGCTGAAGTGTTCGTTCTGCGGCAAGCCGCAGAACCGCGTCCGCAAGCTTATCGCGGGGCCGGGCGTGTATATCTGCGACGAATGTATTGGCGTATGCACCAGCATTTTGGACGATGAGCTGGATTTTGCGCCTTCGCTGCGCGAGGACGAGGCGGTGCTCGAACCCGAAAAGCTGCCAACCCCGCAGGAGCTTAAGGCCACGCTCGATGAATATGTCATCGGGCAGGAACGCGCCAAGGTCGCTCTGTCGGTGGCCGTGTATAACCACTACAAGCGTATCTACAGCGGCGAGAGCGATATCGAACTGCAAAAGTCGAACATCCTGATGCTCGGCCCTTCCGGTTCGGGTAAAACGCTGCTCGCGCAGACGCTGGCCAAAACGCTTAAGGTGCCGTTCGCCATCGCGGACGCCACCACCCTGACCGAAGCCGGCTATGTCGGTGAGGATGTTGAGAATATCCTGCTGCGCCTGATTCAGGCGGCGGATTTTGACATCGAGCTGGCCGAGCATGGCATCATCTATGTCGATGAAATCGACAAGATCGCCCGCAAGAGCGAAAATCCGTCCATTACCCGCGACGTTTCGGGTGAGGGCGTGCAGCAGGCGCTGCTGAAAATGCTGGAAGGCACAACGGCCAACGTGCCGCCGCAGGGCGGCCGCAAGCACCCGCATCAGGATTTTATCCAGATCGATACGACCAATATCCTGTTTATCTGCGGCGGTGCGTTTGACGGCATCGAGGGCATCATCCAAAAGCGCGTGGGTAAGCAGGGCCTTGGCTTTGGCGCGGAGGTGCACAGCAACGAGGCGGACAACAACGATGAACTGCTGGCCCGTATTGAGCCGCACGATTTGATGAAGTACGGTCTGATTCCTGAACTGATCGGGCGTATGCCGATGCTCGTGGCGCTTTCAACGCTCGATGAATCGGCGTTGGTCCGCATTTTGCAGGAACCGAAAAACGCACTGGTCAAGCAGTATCAGGCGCTGCTCAAGATGGACGGCGCCGAGCTCGTCTTCGAGCCGGAAGCGCTGACCGAGGTGGCGCAGATCGCGCTCAAGCGCAAAACGGGCGCGCGGGGCCTGCGCGGCGTGCTGGAAACGATGATGACCGATATCATGTTCCGCATCCCGTCCGACGAGACCATCACCAAGGTGACGATCACGCGCGGTACGGTCACGGGCGAGAGCGAACCGGTGCTGGAACACGGCGAGCGGCTGCGCCTGCCCGAGGGGAAAGGGCGCGCGCGGCCTGTGGCAAAACCGGGCAAAAATAACAAAAGCGCATAAAACGGCGTCCGCCGATCCCTGACCGGTGGACGATGGAAAACGTGGGCGGGACGTGTGTTTCCGCCTGCGTTTTGCTATTCTGAACAGGCATTACCGCTTGCCAAAACGCGAAAAATAGACTATACTAACCCTATTAACGCCGCACAGAAGCGAAAAATAGCGCCGTGCGACGCACATCCCCCGTATACAGGAGAGAAAAATACATGTTACAAACCGAAGAAACTACCCTGCGCCTGCTGCCTGTGCTGCCGCTGCGCGGCTTGGTCGCGTTTCCGCGGATGCTGATCCACTTCGACGTGGGGCGGACAATGTCGATTCGCGCGCTGGAAGCGGCAATGAAGAATGAGCAGATGATCTTCCTTACCGCGCAGCGCGAACTGAAGACCGATGCGCCCGGGCCGGGCGATCTGTACCAGATCGGCACGATCTGCGTGATCAAGCAGATTCTGCGCCTGCCGGGCGACAATATCCGCGTGCTTGTCGAGGGCAAAGCGCGCGCCGCCGCGTATCAGTTCAACCATCCGGAGGACGAGGAGGACTGCCTGTTCGCCGAGGTTTCGGAGCTGATCGATTATGCGCTGGGCGCTGCCGAGCGCCGCTCACAGGCGCTGATCCGCACCGCGCAGGAACGCTTTTCCGAATACGCGCAGTATGCCGCGCGCGTTTCAGCCGATGTGGAAATGTCGGTGGCGGCTGGCGGCGACGCCGGCTTTCTGGCGGACTTTATCGCCCAGAATCTCGCGGTCGACGTCGAGGTCAAGCAGGAGATATTGGAGGAACTCAACGTGACGCGCCGCCTGACCATGATCATCCGGCTGCTGGGCGAAGAGACGGAAATCCTAAAAATTGAAAACGAAATTCAGGACGAGCTGAAAACGCAGATCGATAAAAACCAGCGCGAATATTATCTGCGCGAACAGATCAAGGTCATTCAGGGCGAGCTGGGCGAGCAGGACATCGCGGCCGAAGCCGACAGCTACCGCGAGCGCATCCAGAAGCTCCACCTGCCCGCGGAATCCGAGGAGAAGCTCCTTAAGGAAACTGACCGGCTGGCCAAGCTCAGCGGCTCACAGGCCGAGCAGGGCGTGGTGCGTACATATCTGGACACGGTGCTTGAGCTGCCCTGGGATAAAAAGAGCGAGGAGCGCATCGACCTAACGGAAGCCGAAGCGGTTTTGAATCGTGATCACTTTGGTCTGACCAAGGTCAAGGAGCGTATTTTGGAATTCTTGGCGGTCAAGGCGCTGTCGCCCGAGCTAAAGGGGCAGGTGCTGTGTCTGGTCGGCCCGCCCGGCGTGGGCAAGACCTCGATCGCGCGATCGATCGCGGAGGCAATGGGCAGAAGCTATGCGCGCATGTCGCTGGGCGGTGTGCGCGACGAGGCGGACATCCGCGGCCACCGCAAGACCTACATCGGCGCGATGCCCGGCCGTATCATGGACGCGCTGCGCCGCGCGGGCACGTCCAACCCGTTGATCCTGCTCGATGAGATCGATAAGATGGGCAACGATTTTAGGGGCGACCCGGCTTCCGCCATGCTCGAGGTGCTGGACACCGAGCAGAACGTCGCGTTCCGCGACCATTATATCGAACTGCCGTTCGACCTGTCCGATGTATTGTTCCTGACGACCGCGAACGACCTTGGCGGCGTTCCGCGTCCGCTGCTCGACCGCATGGAGGTGATCGAGCTTTCTTCCTATACCGAAGAGGAAAAGGTGCAGATCGCTACGCGCCACCTGATCGGCAAGCAGATGAAAAAGCACGGCATAAAGGAAGAACAGCTTACGCTGCCTGAGGAGATGCTGCGCGCCATCATCGTGGGCTATACCCGTGAGGCGGGCGTGCGCCGCTTGGAGCAGTTGATCGCGCGTGTGTGCCGCAAGGCGGCCAAGAAGATCGCGGACGGCGAAACGGGCCTTACCGTGACAGAGGACAAGCTGGAGGACCTGCTGGGCGTGGCCCCGTATAAGGAAGACTTGATCTCGCATAATGATGAGGTCGGCATCGTCAACGGCCTTGCGTGGACCAGCGTGGGCGGCGAGATGCTGGAGGTCGAAGTCGCCGTCGTGCCCGGCACGGGCAAGATCGAGGTGACCGGCAATTTGGGCACCGTCATGCAGGAAAGCGCCAAGGCTGCCGTTACCTTCGTGCGCTCCCGTTCAGAAGAGCTGGCGATTGATCCGATGTTCTATAAGGTCAACGACCTGCATATCCACTTCCCGGAGGCCGCTATCCCGAAGGATGGCCCCTCCGCCGGTGTGACGATCACCACCGCGCTCATCTCCGCCTTGACCGAAGCCCCGGTGCGGCACGACGTCGCCATGACGGGCGAGGTGACGCTGCGCGGCCGCGTGCTGCCGATCGGCGGCCTGCGGGAGAAAACCATGGCGGCGTTCCGCGCCGGCATCAAGACCGTTGTGATACCCAAGGAGAACGAGTCTGATTTGCAGGATATCGAACCGGTCGTGCGCGAGAAGCTGCAGTTTGTGCCTGCCGCTCATATGGATACGGTGATGGAGACCGCAATCGATTTTTCGCGCCGTCCCAAGAAAAAGAAAAAAACGACCCGGCGGGCCGTGCCCTGCACGGATCCGTCAGTGCCGACCGTGGTACAGTAAACAGAAGGGAAGGGCAGCTACATGCTCAATCTGCAACAAGCAGAATTTATTCGATCCGCTGTGAGTGAAAAGGATTTTCCGAGGGATGGTTTGCCGCAATTTGTCTTTGCGGGCAAATCCAACGTCGGCAAGTCCTCTGTGCTCAATCGTTTGCTGCGGCGCAAAAACTTTGCGCGCGTCGGCGCGCAGCCGGGCAAAACGGTACACATCAACTTCTTTCTGATCGACAAACAGACTTATTTTGTCGATCTGCCCGGCTATGGCTTCGCCAAGGTATCCAAGGCGGAACAGAACCGCTGGGGCGAGCTGATGCAGATATATTTCGATTCCGGCCTGCTCTCCTGCGGGGTGCAGATCGTCGACATCCGTCATGCGCCAACGAAGGACGACGCGACGATGGCGAACTGGTTCCGCGCTTCGGGCATGCCTTGGCTCGTGATCGCCAATAAGCTGGATAAGATCAAGAAAAGCCAATTACAGGGCTGTCTTGATGTGATCCGGCAGACACTGCTGCTGCCGGAAGAGGTCCCCGTCATTCCGTTTTCCGCAGAAAAAGGCGATGGCAGAGAGACCGTTTTAGACATGCTGATCGCGCATATGGGAAAGGATGCGTATAAATCATGAATTTTTTGCGCCGCATGATGATGGGTCGCTACGGCGGGGATCCGTTGAATAACGCCCTGCTCCTGCTGTGTCTTTTGCTGATCGCTCTACGCTGGGCGACCGGCTGGGCCGTTATGGGCTGGCTGGCGGTGGCCTTGCTTTTCCTTTGCTATTTCCGCATGTTTTCGCGCAATATTAACGCGCGCTATATGGAGAACCAACGCTTTATGGGCTTTTGGAATCCGATTCGCCAGCGGCTGCGCGATGCCTCCGCACGCTTTGCCGACCGTAAAACGCACCGGTATTATAAGTGCCCGCAGTGTGGCAAGCGCCTGCGCGTGCCGCGTGGACGTGGCAAAATAAACATTACTTGTCCCCAATGCCGCACGCAATTTATCCGTAAAAGCTAAAAATGTTACTTTTTAGAAATGTTGTCTGATAAAGTGGGAAAATACTGTTGCAATTTTTTGAAAAAGTCTTATAATATAGTTAACCTATAGTGTATAAGGGGGCGAAGCCAATGACAATGGATCAGCTGATCGGAAAGATTTACAACAGGCTCAGCAAGGCCGATATCAGCGGTACGCAGGGGAAGGTTGCGGTACAGTTCAACCTGACCGGTAAGGTTGGGGGCGTTTTCTATGTGGAAATCCTCAACGGCGTGCTTTCTGTAATGCCTTATGAGTACATCGATCGCGATGCCAGCGTATGCGGCACCATGACTAACATCGAAAAGGTTTTCACCGGCAAACTGGTTCCTCAGGTTGCCATGGCGGAAGGAAAGATCAAGGTCGAGGGTAATGTGGACAAGGTTATGGTCTTGGCCGAATTGCTCAAGCAGTAAGTCTTTCCGATCAAAAAGTACAAGAATCCCGTCTGCTTCCACAGAAAGCGGACGGGATTTTTGTGTGAAAATATCCTTGACAATCCGCGTGAAATTGCAGTAAAATATAAAAACCACCCCGAAGATTGGGGAGGCCGCAAATTTCTTCTTTTTTCGCTAAAAAAGGTGTTGACAAAAGGAGGGGTGTGCGATATACTAAATAAGCTGCTTCTGAGAGAGCGGCGGCGAGGAACTGAGCAAGACTTTGAAAACGAAAAAAGTTGAAAAAAGTTCTTGACAAACGATTCCGAACCTGATATACTAAATAAGCTGTCACCGAGAAACGAAAGAGCCTGAAAAGTTCTGAAAACTCTCCGAAACAGCGAAATTGCACCTTGTAAATTAAACAACGAGAAAGCTTGACTGCATCGGTTGAAAGACTGGTGTAGGAATGTGAACCTGAAAATTCTTTTAAGAGTAAACACTCTATAAAGTAAATCGGTGGACATATGGAACTCCACTTAAAACAAACCATATCGTCAGACTCTAAGAAGTCGATTAATTGAGCTTTGGCTCTGTTAATACAATTTTTAGAGAGTTTGATCCTGGCTCAGGATGAACGCTGGCGGCGTGCCTAACACATGCAAGTCGAACGAGGTTATTTTGGAATATTCCTTCGGGGATAGGAATCTTTAACCTAGTGGCGGACGGGTGAGT